>JAAFJN010000009.1:116575-169105 GCA_013298845.1 Chitinophagales bacterium | reverse complement strand
AATCCAGATCCGTCCATTCATCGCTGTGCGACAAAGTGAAAGTGCCACAGTTTTCAACCACTGATGGGAACGCGTCGCCGATACCCAATGTACCAGATAAGAAAGCCGGATCCAAATTGGTTTCTGCGCAAGAAACATTAAAGTTCTGGCAAGTCACCACTGGTGCCAGTTTATCTTCCACTTTAATGAGGCCCCAGCAAGCGTTTCCACTCACTAAATGCGTCACTTTTACCGCCCACGTTTTGCCAATATCATTTACACCAAGAATAACCGGTGTTGCCCAAGGCCCGTTACCCAATGGAGCAGTACGGTCAATGGATACATCATAATCATCAAAACAAGCGTAAGAACCTTCCAAAATCATATCTGGTGTTACTTCCACTGAGCAATCGGCATCCAAAGAAATTTGAACCAAATCGTTGCACGCAATTGCGGCAGGTGTTGCTACAACAGCCACAATCTTTGTCACCGTTTGGATACAGCCAGGGTCGTTAGGACCATTGGCTTTGGGTGTGCCACCATTTACGGTATAAACAATAGTATACTGACCTACACCTGCACCGGGGTTAAATACAGTTGCCGGAACACCATTAACCGTAAAGCCCTGTGAGATAATATTGGCATCGCCGGGAGTACCCGTTAAGGTCACCGGATCAGAATACAAGCAGAATGGGCCGTCCAGGTTGCTGGTAATTGCAGCATTAGGATATTGACAAGAGTTACCAATTGACAACGTAGCGCCCAATCCATTGCTCACTGTAATAGAGTAGCCAATAGCATCTACGTGAATACCATTCAGGAAATAATCACCGCTACCCGCTGGCATTTCAACAAACGTTGAACCCACAGTTACCGGAATTGGTGCGGCGGGTGGAGCCGGGCTGGCAGTAGTAAACAAGCCCGTTACCGCAGTTACCGTCCAGGTAAAGCCGGAGAGGGATTCAATTTTAATTTGTTCGCCAAACTGACCGTTTTCCGTAGTTGTTGCGTTGTTTTTACAAACGCATGGGTCAGAAATCAAAATTTTAGGTACGCAGCGTGGGAATGGGTTAATGGTCACTTGTGCGGTACAAGTACCCACATTGCCGCATTGATCCTGAACGGATATTACAAAATTACGCACCTGGCCTTCGTCGGCACAAGTGTACGTTACGTTGTTACCACCCGTCAATAAGGTCAGGGCAGTGGGTGCCGAACAATTATCGGTTGCACCAGAATACACCTGAGCAGGGGTTACCGTAACCGTGCCTTGCAGGTTTAAGTTAACGGTAATATTGTTGCACGTCACCGTTGGTGGCGTGTTATCTGTAATTGTAATGGTTTGCGTATGCGTTGTGGTATTGCCACAAGCATCGGTGGCACTCCAGGTACGCGTAATGGTATAAGCAAACGGGCAAGTCGGTGAAACAGCACTTTGCACCTGGTTAAAGATCACGGGCAAACCAACCGGATTAGTTGACGTTGGGAAGGTTTGGCCTTGGTTAATGGCACCCGGTGTAGCAGGATTAGCCGCCGATGGACCATTCCAGGTAAAGGCTGCATAAGTTGCCCCGTTACCAGAAAGGCGAAGTGATTGTCCAACTGGTTCATTACCCGTTTCCGCAACACCAATATCCGTTGAAATCAAACCGTTCGCCGGGCCACCCACTGCGGTGAAAGAACCTTCGTAACTGAGGAATTGCACCACTGTTCCGCCATTTACCAAAGCAATACCATCGGGAGCGCCGTTTTGGATGCTATTGGATGGATAAGGCACCGCAATCGTACCAAAACCATTGCTTTGGTTCGGAATTACACCGCTGAGGTTAATGGTTGGGTTGTACGAAGCACCACCGTTACCATTGTACAAATACAAGGTCCAACCGTCCAGGTTAACCCCCGCTGTACCGGCGATTTCAATAAATTCGTTAACGTCAACGCCTACGTTATCGTAGTGAATTTCGTTAATCCATACCGGACCGCTAATAATACCCGCCGGATCACAGTCATCAGTAGCAATTACTGTTGGAACTGCTGGAATTGGGTCATTACAAGATAACGTGATATTGGCGGGCGTTGGTGTCAATACCGGACCACCCGTATCGTTGCGGTTAATGGTCTGCGTGTGCACCGTTGAGTTGCCGCAAATATCGGTAACGGTCCAGGTTCGGGTAATCACCGATGACCCCGGGCAGTTGCCTTGCTGTGTAATTTGGTTATATGTTGCCGGAATTGAAGGTGGCAAAGACGTAATCGTCTGACCAGCATTCAAGGTTCCGGGAGAATCGTTGTTGGTTAATGACCAGGTAAAGTTGGCGTAAACCGTTCCGTTACCCGTCAGGTGAACTGAACCACCCGCCGGCGCAATACCGTCTTCAAATACACCAATGTCCGTGGAGAATGAACCCATAGCCGGACCGTTAGTGGCCTGGAAAGTACCTTCGTAACTGAGGAACTGGATCACCATACCATCGGAAATACGAACCAAAGCCACACCGTCGGGGGAACCGTTTTGAATACCATTCACGGGATAAGACAAACTTACGGCTCCGTAACCGGCTCCTTCGTTGTCAATAGTACCCACGAGCGCATCCGTATCGTACACCACACCACCGTTACCATTATATAATACGAGTTGGTAGTTCGTCAGGTTGATACCCGCCGTACCGGCAACTTCGATAAATTCATTTTCATCAGCGAGTTCATCGTCGTAGTGAATTTCGTTGATCCAGATAACACTGGGCACACTACCGCCGCCGCAGTTATCGGTACCCGTCAAATTAGCCGGTAAAGGCAAATCATCGGAACAACTAATCGTCAAATTCGTTGGTAATGTTTCGTTAAACGTTGGACCGGTTTGGTCATTGACCACAATAGACTGCGAACAAGTCGCCGAGTTGCCGCACACATCCGTTGCGCGATATGTGCGCACTACCGTAAGGCGATTAGCACAAGTTACGTTGACATTCGCGTCGTTCACAAAAGTAACCGTCACTGCACCGCCACAGTTATCGCTCACACCCGTTACCGTTGCAATATCCGCCGCAGGCACAGCACTAAAGCAACTGACCGTTGAGGATGCCGCACAAATCAAAGAGGGTGATATCAAATCGCTAATGGTAATTACCTGCGTGCAAGAAGCTGTTAAGCCTACCCCATCCGTTGCCGTGTAAATACGCGTTAAAGTGTAACGGTTAGCGCAGGTTTGGTTGGTAATGGCTTCCCCACTAAAGGCTACCGTTGGTGCAGGCGACGAACAGTTATCGGAAACCGTACCGGTAAATGGTGTAGATGCCGGAACCGACGATGCACAAGAAACCGTCGTTGGCGTTGGGCAAGTAATAGTTGGCGGCGTTACATCCGGAATATTTTGAATGACAATATTGTTATTGGTAAACGTACAAGGCGTTGGAATACCGGAGTCTGTTACTGACAGTGCGTAAGTACCCGCCGGTAAGTTTTGGAATAAACCGTTTGAATTGGTCTGATTGTATCCGTTCGGGCCGGTAAGGTTGTACGAATACGGTGAAGTACCACTCGCTGCCGTTGCCTGTACCTCGCCTAAGAAAAGGCAGAATACGTTAGTGGCGGCTACATTAACTGTAAAACTGGCACAAGGGGAAGCGCAACCCGTTGGGGCCTGCACCATATACATATCAATGTCTTCACAGCCCCCTGCATCCGTAATGGTAACGGTGTAGGTACCGCCAGCAAGACCGGAAATATCCTGCGTCATCGCATTATTTGACCACAAGTAGGTAAATGGAGCCGTACCCGAAACCGGTGTAATATCAATGGCACCGATGGTGGGGGACGCGCAAGTCGGCTGTTGCGTTATGATTCCATCAAATTCAACACCAGGAGAAACGATAACATTAGCCGAACCAGACAATGTTGCCGTACAGCCATTGGCATCGGTTACCGAAACCAACGTATAGGTTGTAGTGCTATACACACCCAAATTAATCGCCGTGCCGCTTACATAATTGGTACGAGTATAGTTGTTTGTAGCATCGGTAAATACAACCGTATAAGGACCCGTTCCGCCAGTGATAGCAACTGAAACCGGTACATCGGCGAGATTACCTTCCAAACAAAATCCTTCGTTACCACTAATCACTGCCGTAATAGATGGGCAAGTCAAAGAGCAGGAAACGACAGAAGGACCATTGCTCACGGTAAATGTGCAAGATGTTTGGGCGCTAAAGGTCGCCGTAACAACACTGGCAGTCCCATCAGCCTTGAGGCGGACACCCGTAAATGTCGTAGAAGTAGTAAAGGGGCTAGCAACACTAAGAGCACCGCCGCCCGCTAATACATCACCACTCAGCACCAGATTACCGGTTGCCGGTGGATTGGTGTAGTTCACCGTGATATCAGCCGTAAAATAATCGTCGGCTGGATTTGTGGTACCATTATCGTTACAAGCACTTGCATTGGCAAACGTGATGCCGCTGATAGAGCAATTGCAATTAGAGGTATGTGCACCAATACCCGCGAATTCGTCCGTTGCAAAGCCGTCCCATTCGATACTTGGATCAAAAGCGTTAGAACCAATTGCATCACCGCTCGTTACGGAGGACTTGCGACGAATAGTATTGTCGGCAGTGGAAGTAGTTCCAGTGCCCCATTCAGTACCCGGATCAAAACCAATTTGACCAAGTACATCTACCGTATTGGATGTGCTGTTTTTGAACAATTCCACCGCATCATCGCCGTTAAAGGTCAAAGAACCGGACGTTTGGTTAGCCAGACCCAACAAAGTGGCACCAGCACTACTATTGACCACTGTAAACGTGCCATTTGGCGGAACAGAACCGGTCAGCGCAATGGTAGCAGTTGGCGTCACAGCGCCATTAAAATATATACGCAGTTGATACGTATTGTTAAGGGTTACTGCGGTATTGGTTGGGTTGTAAATTTCGATGGCTTTATTATTGCCACTACCCTCCACGTATTCAGAGATGTACAATTCCGAGCAGGAAGCAACGGTTTGTGTCAACGAGAAATTTACATTAGAAACATCGTAGAACACATTATTAGAACAGCGGATCCATACACGCGCCGTTGTAGTAGTGATATTGGGCATGGTCACCGCCTGCGTACCATCGTTGGGGGTATTAGCCGCCAAGGTTGTAAATGTAGCCCCGCCGTCGGTGGTGAGAAGGATATCTACGTTGGCACAAGAAATAGGTGCCGCCGTAGTACCCGCCACGTCCCACGTAATTGTTTGGCTGGAGTTACCCAAATAACTCACCGCTGTGTTAGGCGAAGTTACCAAAAATGGACCTGTACCCGCCACCGTCGTGAGCGTAGTTGCTGCTTCGCTCGTGCAACCGGCGGTAGCAAAGTTATCACGTACCGTTACCCGGAAACTCATCGTCCGCGCTACCGAAGGCAACTCTTCCCAAGTGGGATTCGTACCGGCAAATACACTTGACAGTTCGGGAAAATAACGGGTTGGTGAACTCACCGGATCAAATGAACGGAACATTGGTCCGGTTGTATTCGTAGATGCCGGTGGCATTGTTTGTGTAGGAGAAGACCAGGCATTGGTTTGTTCCCAACAATATGTCAAGGTGCCATTAGGGTCCGTCGCCGACGCCGTTAATACAAATGGCGTTGACAATGGAATGGAATAGTTAGGCAAGGCCGTTACCGTTGGGGCTACGTTGGTCACCGAAACGGCATTGTCACAAGTACTGCCCAATCCGGTGGCGACAAAAGTGCGCATCTCGAACAAACTGGCAGTACTGAAATAATCATCACTGTTCAACTGTACATCAGGAGCACAAATGCCCGCATAACCCATGATGGTCG
Source organism: Chitinophagales bacterium (assembly GCA_013298845.1). Classification (GTDB taxonomy): domain Bacteria; phylum Bacteroidota; class Bacteroidia; order Chitinophagales; family Saprospiraceae; genus M3007. The sequence goes on along the minus strand of JAAFJN010000009.1, from coordinate 163,306 downwards.
AACCAGAACCCGGCTCAACGGCCGTGGAATTATTCCGGTTACAGCCGTCATTATACTGCGTGTGGTTGCCATTGAATTGGTGTCCTAATTCGTGCGCTACATAATCAATATCAAAAGGGTCACCGATGGGGGCACCGCTACCGGTAACACCCCGACCTTTGTTAGAGTTGGAGCAAACAACCCCCAAACCGGCAAGACCACCGGAGTTAGTACCAAAAACGTGACCAACATCGTAATTTGCATTTCCAATAACCGCATCACAATTGGCTTGGTTTTCGTTAATCATCAGACCTGGATCACCGTTGGTGTACGGGTCAGTTGCGGCATTAGTATAAATAATCAGGTTGTTGTTGGCAATAAGAATCATGCGCGATGCAACATCTTTTTCAAATACGCCATTCACGCGATTCATTGTGGTATTCATAGCAGCCAAAGCCAGGGCTACGGTACCGCCGTGGAAAGTGGTGTACTCACCAGTACCTGCAACGGCCAAACGATATTCGTGGCGGATACCACAATCGCCCACAAATTCGGCTTGGTGATCGTGACCGTCTTTTTCGCCAAAAGTTTCGCCGTCTAACTGGCAAACGACGCGATCATTTTCTGCTTTTACAAAATCTTTTTTGAAATAGGAAATGTAATCTTGCGTGTTCCCTTGCGCGTAAGGATCAATAAATACGCTTTTTCCACCGCCATAAGTCATCGCGTGGAAACCGTGGGGAGTCACATCCAGTTTAATCAATTCCGACGGATGATCAATGTTCACCCCGGTAAATGTTTTGATTTCCGGATAAGCAGCCGCCAAAGAGGGTGCCATTACAGAAGAATACCAAACGCGGAAACGGCTAAAAGTACCGTCCGGCATGGGTAAATGAATTTCACTACCGCTATTGGCTGTGTTTACAGCAGTTTCGACCGGAGCGGCCGAGAGCAGCGTTGTTATGCCCGACAGATCGAGACGCGTAGTTCTGTACTTGGAGGGTACAATTTTACGGCTGTTCTGTTCAGCAGTGATATCTATTTCTTTGATGTCTTGCCAAAGCGATTGAGAGGCTGCGCCAGTCACCTGGGCAGACACTTGTTTGGAAAAGGCTCCAATGAATAGAATAAGCAACAATGGGAAAGAGCCGAAGCGAGAACCGCTTCCGACGAGTAAACTTCTTTTCATGTTAGATTATGCAGATTAAAAACCGCCTCAAAGGTAGTATTTTCATCCAAATCTAACCTATCAATGTTGTAAAATATTCGCAAGTAGTGCCTAAGGCATTGAAAAAGAGCGCCTTATAAAAAAGAATTAACATTCGGTTCATTAACCGCCCGCCTTTTTGGTTTTGGAATAACCATTATCCAACAAATATTTTAATACCTTATCGCGGTGATCGCCCTGCAAAATAATTTCGCCTTCTTTGGCATTACCGCCAGTGGCACATTTGTTTTTTAAAATTTTGGCCAAATCCTCTAAATTTCCATCGGGACCAATGTAGCCTTTAATCAACGTGGCTTCTTTATTACCTTTTATACGCTGCAACCAAATACGCAATTGCTGCTGCTCCGGGGCCAATGCCTCCGGCTCTTCCGATGCTGCTTCCCATTTGAAGTCGGGATTGGTGGAAAAAACAAAACCGCCGCCCGTTGAATTTTTCTTTGACATATCGTTCGCTATTGCTTTAATCAGCCGCAAAGGTAGTGAAGAGTGTAGAGTGAAAAGTGAAAAGTGTAGAGCGAAAAGTGAAAATTTGCATCGCTACGCATTTTCCACTAAAAAATGAACACGTTACGACGGGCAATTTTTCACTATTAACTCTACACTCTTCACTAAAAAAAACTATTTCACCACCATCAAACGGGCTACTTCGGCGCGGCCGGTTTCGCGGTTCTCCATTCGAATAAAATAGGCTCCGGCGGGCTTGTCCGTTACGTCGAGGTAAAATAAATTATCGCCGTTGACCACCTGCACGTTTCCGCTGTACACGACCTGGCCTCCCATACTGTGCATGGTGAGGCGCGCCGGGAATGATACCTCGGAGGCAAAGGTTATTTCGGTGTTAAATCGCGCCGGATTGGGGAATACCGTCAATGCCGACCGCATAAAACCGGTGTCGCTCACGATGGTTGTTCCACCGTAATAACAGGACGGATCGACGGCAAAATTGCCATTAATCAAGGGCATTTTCATGTAATTATCGAACAAAGTCTCTTCTAATACGTAATCGTTGGCACCCAACCAATCTTGCAAAATAGTGGTAAACACCTGCCGATAATCGTGCTGCATCCCCTGTAACTGGTTATCGTTGGTCAAATTCGACAGGTTAACGTTGGTACCCGAAACACCTCCGTTGACCCCCTGTCCCATAATAATCATGGGGGCCAATGTGCCGTGGTCGGTACCCGTAGAACCGTTTTCTCTGGCGCAACGTCCGAACTCCGAAAAGGTGCAGGACAGCACCGATTTGGCCAAACCCATCACTTCCAAATCGTCGAAAAATGCTTTCATACCCTGCGCAAAAGTCAACATCAAATCGGCGTGATCGCCGTCGAAGGCCGTGGTTCCTACTTGCCCGTCGTGGGTATCAAAACCACCCAATTGGCAAAGGAAAATTTTGGTTTTGCTGCCCCCGCGAATCAACCTTGCCACGGTTTTTAACTGGTTGGCAAAAGCCGTATTGGGATAAGTTAAAGCGTTGCTGCCCGCGTTAAACACCTCACTGATGCGCTGCGCGTACAAATTGACGCTTCTTTCCACCGACACGATGTACTCGATTTCTTCTCCGTGTTCAAAATCAGGGAGGTTCGCGGGCGGCAAACCTCCGATGGTTTGGATTAATGAGTAAAAGCCACTCACGTCCTGACCACTGAGGTTAATGACGTTTTGGTGCTCCGTTTCCGTGTGAAAACCCAACGAAGGACTGGGGTCGCCCACCTGAATACCCAACGGATCTTTCATGGTTTCAATGGGTGCACCCAACACATCGGGGAACATAGCCTGGAGAGAACGGCCCATCCAGCCCGACGGGATACTAAAGTTTTCGGGAGTGCCATCGCCGCCCGATAACCACAAATCGGTACTTTTAAAGTGCGATTGGTTGGGCTGTTCGTAACCCACACCCTGCACAATATTTACCCAACCTTTTTCATACAATGCTTTCAGGTCGGTCAAATTGGGGTGTAAACCCACTTTTTTATCGTCTTTTAAAGTGCTATCCAATGGGATATAAGCATCGGTACCGGTTTCGGGGACACCCACGGTTGGGCGCAAGGCGATGTAGTCATCGTATTGGGCAATGGGAATCACCATATTTAAACCATCGTTACCTCCCTTTAACTGAACGAGTACGAGGGTACGATCTTGCACTTCTTCACAACTGGCAATCAGGCGAGCCATATTACTATTGGCAAAAGTGCGCATGGAGTGACCATTTACCACAAAAGGAGTAATGGTAGCAGGTGGCAATATTTTTAAGAAATTACGACGTTTCATAGTATTTCAATTGAAAAAATGAATAAAACTGAACAAAAAAGGGTTAATTCGTCTGGTATTCCTGCGAATACATAATGGATACCACCAAACGTTCGAGGGCAATTTTCACCTCCGTGTCGTTGTTGTTGGACAAATAATTATCCCATTCGTAGGTCCAGTCTGCCGGGGGCAGATTATTCAGAAATATGGATTGATAAAAATAATTGAAACGGTCGTTATCAACTTCTTTGGGCAACATATACTCAAGGAGTTGTTGCACCAAAATATAAGGATCGGAAGGATCGGTGAAAAAACCGGAGTTTTTTACCCAGGCCGCAATGTCAATTTTGGAGGCCAACGTGCCGTTGGGGTTTCCGCCGATGGTCAATTTGCCACTCAAAAGCATCACACCCAATTTATACCGGGCGATAATGGTGCTGCTATTGAACCATTGGTGCGAAAATTCGGGCGTTTGGTAATACGCCGGATAACCAGCCACGTCGGCGGGTTGAAACAAAGGCATACCAGCCAAAGTCAGCATCCGGTCCCATACGCCTTGAGAGAAAAAGCGAAAACGCGTCAGCGGCGCGGTTGCGGCGTTGCCAATAGGCATACCAAACATAGAAATGGCCTGGTACGACATATCCAGAGGCGACTTAAGAATGCCCCCGATAATATTCTCCACACTGGCGGTGTTGTCTTCGCCGAAGAAATGCTGGCTTTGACAAAGTTGCTGCAAGACGGGTTTTATTTCGTAACCGCCGTTTTTGAATGCTGTGGCCAGCGGCACAATAATGTCATCTTCAATTTCCTGGGTAATTTTTTCATTAACGTAAAAACGATACAACCGACGGCAGAAATTACGCGCAGTTTCGGGTTGGTCAAAAATGCGGTCTACAAACAGGTTGAGTTCTTCTTCCACTTTGGCGGCCGTTTTTTGGGCAGCGACTGTAACGGCAGGAATAGTTAAATTCTGCAAACGCTCACTAAATTTCTTCTCGGTCCAGTTGTGCACATTGGCCTGAATCCGGCCCTTAGGAATACCCGTTTCGGGATCGGCCAATAAACGGTCGCCTTGGGTACGGCATCCGGTGAGGACTTTTGCCGCTTGTACAATATCGTCTTCTGTGTAGTTGGTGTAGTCGCCGGGTCCCACCTGCGGGCCTTTACCGATGGTGAACAATTCCAAAAATTCGCGGGCAAAATTTTCCTGAGGGTTAGCCGCTGTATTGCTCGTATTATTGAGGTAACGAAGCATACAGTTGTCAAAAATCAATTTTTTGGCAAATTTTTTCCAGTTTCCAAAAGCCCCCCAACGCAACAAACTGAGGTAGTCAAAAAACTGCGTATTCCCGAATGACGACGCCGTTACCACGTTGTATTGGTGCAAAAACATCATCATTTTGTGGCGGGCACCGGGATCGGCCAGTGCTTCTCCCAACCACCAGGCCACTACCCAACGCCGCAACACAAAGTCTTCGGCGGGCAGCACAGTACCGGGAATCATCCATTTCAAATTTTCAACGGCGGGCGTGGCTGCGTCGTCGTAAATGGGTTCATCGTACTGCAATGGTGCGGTGGTGAGCAGCGTTGATACGGCATTGGCAGCGGTCATACCGGCCAATAAATCAACCCGTTCTTTGGTGTAACGGAAACTCAAACGACGCAATAAATGGGCGGCGCGCCGGGTCCCAAGTGTACCTTGTAATGGAGTAAGAGAAGACATGGTAAGTTTTTAGTGAAAATTAAATAAAAATTGGCGTTTTGCGGTGGGTAGTTGGGTTGGACGGGAGTTTGTTAAGAAAGTTTAAACGGTTTGAAAATAATTTTTTTGGACCTTAGTAAGAAGACTTTAGAGGCAAGACAGAAGATATTAGACCTCAGACAGAAGACCTTAGACTTTTTTGCTCGTCGTAGGGTGTTCTTTTTCACCACTAAGGTGTCAGAAAATGTAAGAAACACTAAGCGTAGAGTAGTGAAAAGTGTATAGTGAAGAGTGAAAAGTGTATAGTGAAAAGTATTTTTTAAAATACTTAAAATGAACACTCTACGCTTAGTGTTTTTTAGTGTATTCTTAGTTTATTAGTGGTAAAATACGCTACGGCGGGCACTCATTTAAAAATACTTCGCAGTGCTTTTTTTCATTAAACTTAAGTGTGCACAATCTGCAAAACCTATCAGATTTGGCAGATTTATTCCGGAAATTTGCTCGTCGTAGCGTGTCCAAAGCCACCTACGACGAGCAATTTTTCACTCTTCACGCTACACTTTTCACTCTACATTATTCACTTTTCACTCTACACTTTTCACTACAAAATATGTTTCACGCGAGGTTTGTGCGGGGTAATATCGCCCAAACGCGCTTTTTTCGCTTCTTCGTATTCGGTAAAGTTGCCTTCAAAAAAGACCACTTCGGCGTCGTCCTCGAAGGAAAGAATGTGCGTGGCCAAACGGTCAATAAACCAGCGATCGTGGCTGATCACCAAAATACAACCCGCAAAATCGTCGAGGCCATCTTCCAATGCCCGCAACGTATTGATGTCAATGTCGTTGGTCGGTTCGTCGAGCAGCAACACGTTACCACCGTCTTTTAAGGTCATGGCGAGGTGTACACGGTTGCGCTCACCGCCCGAACAAACGGCTAATTTTTTCTGCTGATCGGCACCGGCAAAGTTAAAACGGGAGATATAAGCGCGAGCATTTACGTTGGTATTGCCCACCTGAATGAGGTCATTGCCGTCGGAAATGATTTCGTAAATGGTTTTATCGGGCAACAAAGCGGCGTGGCTTTGGTCGACGTAACTCATTTTTACGGTATCGCCGATGGTTACCGTGCCTTCATCGGGGGTTTCCTGGCCGGTGAGAATGCGGAACAGGGTTGATTTACCCACCCCGTTAGGCCCGATAATGCCCACAATGGCGTTTTTCGGAATGTCGAGGTTGAGGTTTTCGTAGAGGATGCGGCCGTCGTACGATTTTTTCAAACCTTTCACCGAAATCACATTGTCGCCCAAACGCGGGCCGGAAGGAATCCAAAGTTCGAGTTTTGCTTCTTTTTCTTTGGATTCTTCGTTGATCAGTTTGTCGTACGCATTCAAACGGGCTTTACCCTTACTTTGGCGGGCTTTGGGCGACATGCGCACCCATTCCAACTCGCGTTCGAGGGTTTTGCGGCGTTTGTTTTCGGCGCTTTCTTCCTGGGCTAATCGTTTGGCTTTTTGATCGAGCCAAGACGAGTAATTGCCCTGCCACGGAATACCTTCACCGCGGTCGAGTTCAAGAATCCAGCCCGCCACGTTATCAAGGAAATAACGGTCGTGCGTTACGGCGATAACGGTACCGGGGAAGTTTTGGAGATATTGCTCCAGCCACGCCACCGATTCGGCATCGAGGTGGTTGGTAGGCTCATCGAGCAACAGAATATCGGGTTGGCTGAGCAACAAACGGGCCAGGGCCACGCGGCGGCGCTCACCACCGGAACACACTTTGATGGGGCGTTCATCGTCGGGGCAACGCAGGGCATCGGTGAAAAGACCGATGCGGTGATCGAGTTCCCAACCGTTGTAGTGTTCAATTTGCTCCAGTACTTCGCCCTGGCGCTCGATGAGGCGCATCATTTCGTCGTCATCGGTCACTTCACCGAGTTTATTGCCGATATCTTCGTTTTCCTGCAATAAATCAACGATGTGCTGCACGCCTTCTTCCACAATCTGGCGCACGGTTTTGGTATCGTCCAACGCGGGTTCCTGAGCGAGATAACCAATTTTAAACGATTTCTCAAACTCAATTTTCCCGTCGTAATTGGGATCAAGACCGGCAATAATTTTTAACAAAGTGGACTTACCGGAGCCATTTAAACCCAGTACCCCAATTTTGGCACCGTAAAAAAACGACAACCAAATATTTTTTAAAACCTGTTTCTGCGGCGGAAAGGTTTTACTCACCCCCGACATGGAGAAAATTATTTTTTCAGACATTAATGTGATATTTTGTTACTTCCTGAATATGATGCGCAAAGGTATGTTTTTTTAGACATTAGACTTTAGACAAAAGACATAAGACTTTGGACCTTGGATTTTTCGCTGCGCTCAAAACAAAAAAGACCTTAGACCCAAGTCCCCGGAAAGTAAAACTCCCTAAGGTCTTGTGTCTAAGGTCTTATGTCTAAGGTCTTAAACAACTACTTACCAACTACGGTAAATGGTTTGGTAAGGGTACCTTCATTTGTAGCGATGCGGGCGAGGTAAGTACCGGCCGCGAGTTTGGGCAATTTGTAGTTAAACAATTGTTGTTGAACGTTATCGTAGTTCTCCATTACAATTACTTTACCACTCATATCGGCGATGGTAATGGCCAACGGACCGGATTTTTCCAATTTCACATCAAGGTTGATATTGTCGGTTACCGGATTAGGGAACAACTGCATGGCCTGTTCGGGCAATGGGTTATTGTCCGTAGTGCTCACCAAACCAAGGTTGAGGCGCAAAACGGCGTTGGCATCCGGACCAAAAGTTACAAAATCAGATCCGTCGTAAATCAACGTTGAACTAAACAGGTAACTATTGTCGTCGTTAAAGCCGTGGAATACAAAAACATTATCGTTTGCATAACCCACTGCCAACATGTAACGGGCGCCTTCTTCGAGGGCAATACCTTCTTCACCGGTATTAAAATCAAGCAAACCTACGTTGCGAATGCTACCATCATCTTCGGTGGAGGCGTCAGAGCCGTATTCGCCCAAACCAACCCAATCAAAAGATGCGAAGAAACTGGAATTATCCAAGTTGCTCAAATCGTCGGCGATATTGTCTTTTACTTTCAAAAGATAAATGGCGGCCTGAATATTGGTAATATCCAATTCGGCTTCATCAATGGTGTAAGCAAAATCGGCCGATAAAGCGCGGTATTGCTCGGGGCTGGTGTTACTGGTTGCGTAATAGTTACAAACGTAATAATTAGACAATGCATCGGCACCACTTGGGCGGAAAAACTGCTCGGGTAAATCTTCTTTGGCAAACAGCGCCGAAGTAGCCACAAATTGGCGGACCTGTACGTTATCGCCGGGGCGTAAATCCGTAGAATCGGCGCTTACCTGATAGTGTATATTGTAGGTACCCTCTTCTACTTCCGGCGCAAATAATTTATCCAGAATGATCAGGGAATCCACGTAACCAACGGGTAAAACGCCAATTTTGGCGCTATCGGCAAACAAAATAGTCCCAGCATCGTCGGTAATCCACGCTTTCAGTTCAACGTTGGTCTGATCGGCCAAACCGAAGTTGGTCACGCGGCCATAAAAACCAAAAGTATCGGTGCGCAATTCGGAGGCAGGCTGAGCAAAACTGGAAGCGGGATAAAAGAACTCGCTGATACCAAGGTCGTGGCGCGGCGTTGGATTTTGGTCAAATACCTCTACATCGTCCAAGTTCCACATATAGTCCCAGTTACCGGTCCACTCCCATTGCAAGTACACGGTCGCCTGGTTTCCGGCTACCGAAGAAACATCAATGATCGAAACCTCTGGGTTGGCCGACCAACGCTCGGTGGTCGTTAGGCCAAAAAATACCTGAAAAGACGTCCAATTCGTTTGGTCGGTACTTACTTTCAAAATCGCTTTATCGTCTGCATTGTAAGTATAGGTACCCAAAAGCGACTGAAAACGCACAAAAACAGTAGATTTTCCGGCGCAGTTAATGGGCGCGGTGGTCAACCGGCTCACGTGGTCGTTGGGCAACTGAGTGGCTTCATCAGAGTCAACGGTAACAAAACCATTGGCTGCGGTTGTGGCGTTAAATGGCGTTTGAGCATTGAGTGCATCGTTCCAAACGGGCGAGCAACCGGCTTCGCTGTTACCCGCTTCGGGGTTACTGCACCAGGTCCAAATAACATCTTGGCCGGATGCGTCCTGAGTAGTCCAGGTTGTTGGAAGACCATTCGCAAACGTTTCTGTCCAAAACGGAACGGGGGCTTGTGCAGACACCGTTGTTGCAACTAATAAAAAAACGTAAAGTAGTTTGTTCATAAATTAAGTAGTACAAGTTAAAAAGGCGAAGGTACCCATTTCACCGGTGATGGTTATTCATGTTTTGGTCAAAAAACGGCATAAGCGAAAGTTGTTGCCCAAATTAATGCCATTTTCGGTAAATTTTGACATTTAACACGATAAGAATGCCCATAAAAATACAGCAAATGCGAAACTACAATTAATTTGCGCCCGAAAATTTTCACACATGAGAGAAAAACTTATCATTATCCTTCAATTATGCCTGGTCATAACGGCGTTTGCGCAACCTTCCAACGACGATTGCACTAATATAATTGATCTTGGTATTGCGCCTTATTGCTCCGATCCGGCGCAGTTCACAAACATTGACGCAACGGCGAGTACTATTTTGCCCAACAATATCCCCGATTGTTTTAACGGGGGAGGCGTGCAACGCGACGTTTGGTTTCAGTTCACGGTTCCACCCGATGGCAGCATCACGGATTTTGCCATTACGGTCACCGGAAACGACGCCGGAAACGGCACTTTACAAAACCCGCAGGCGGCCATTTATCGCGGCGATTGCCCCAACGACATTGATATGTTGGCCTGCGCTTCGGCGGCAAACGGGGTAAATTCCGTTACCGTAGATGCCATTGGCCTGACACCTGGCCTTAGTTATTTTATTCGGGTGAACGACTACTCTTCCACAGCCGCCGCCAATGCCGGTACCTTTCAACTGTGCGTGAGTGAATATATAGCCAGTTTTAACATGGGGCAGGCTCCCGGGTCCATTGGTTGTTCGGGCACCTTGTACGACAGTGGCGGCCCTAATAACGACTATAACAATGACGAAAACCTCTCGTTTGTCATTTGTCCGCAGGAATTTCACCAATGTATCATACTTAATGTAAATTACGAAACGGAAGACAACTTTGACTTTATTCGTTTCATCCAGGGTGATGCAACAAGCGACCCTCAGATCATTGCGGTAAGTGGAACTAATACCAACTTTACCGTACAAGTACCGGGCGATTGCGCCACCATTGTTTTTGACTCCGATGGTTCCGGCATCGCGCCCGGTTTTAACCTCACCTGGACTTGTAGTACCAGCCCATGCACCACGCCTCCCATCTCCACTTGCGATGACCCGACGCCGATTGCGGCTTTGCCATACACTAATAGTTTGGACAACTGTTTTTCGGGCAACTCGATCACCAGCGACCCTTGCGGCAGCGACTTTGTACTGGGAAATGATTACATATTTACGTATACCTCCAACGGCAACGAATGTATAACGGTATCGGCGACCGGCACCAACGGCGAAGCGGGTTTAGGGGTGTATTCCGATTGCCCCACAACGGCTGGCGCACAGTGTATCAGTATCCAGGACGCTAACTTTTTTGGTGGTATTGATCCCGTCATTGAGTCGGCATTTTTGGAAGCCCCCGGCACATATTACATCGTTTTTGGCACATTAGACAACTGTTCTCCGTTTAACATTTCGGTGGATACCGTTACCTGCCCCATTGTATTACCTCCGGCTTCGACGTGTGACCAAGCCTTGAGTATTGGGGGTTGCAGCACCTTAATTCCACAAATTATTGCCCTGAATCCGGGCGAAGGGGACGTAAACTTTATCCAAAATGGCGTGAACCAGGGTTGTTTTGTTGCACCACAATTCAATTATTCGTTTTTTTATTTTAAAGCGGGTGCCGACGGTAAATTTGGTTTTACCTGCGAAGCGGCCAACCCGGCGGAGGCTTCGGATATCGATATTAACGTATGGGGACCAATTGACAATTTTGAAGATATTTGCGAGTTTACCTCCACGAATCAGCCCGTGCGTTCTACCTGGGCGGCTCTCGCCGTACCAACCGGTCTGGAGGATATTCACCCCGGTACGGGTATTACCGTTACCGACGAATTCGATTGCGGAGACCCCAGCACCCCCGGTGCCGCTGGCGATAATTTTGTGCGCCGCCTCGATGTACTACAAGATAAATATTACGTGGTGATGCTCGACGACTTTGGCGAAGCCATCGAAAGTGGCGGTATTTCCATTAATTTTGGCGGTACAACGGCCGGTGTTTTAACCCCGGAAGAAGGTCTTGTGTCCATCAGCATGGATACCACCATTTGCCTTGGTCAGTCCGCTAATTTGAGCGCCAGTGGTGGTGCTGCGTATTTCTGGTCGCCTACGGCCAGTCTAAGTTGCAGCCAATGCCCTTCCCCTACTGCAACGCCATTTGTACCCACTACTTACGAGGTGAGCATTGTAAATACTTGCTCTTCTCAAACCTTGCAGGTAAACGTTGATATATTTGATTTGGCATTGGGTGCCGATGTAACAGTTTGTTCCGGCGCGGCCTTCCAACTCAACGAAAACGGCCCGTCTAACGCCACTTACACGTGGTCGGGACCGGCCCTAAGTTGCAACAACTGCCCTACCCCAACGGTTGGGCCACTTACCCCGGGTACGTATACCTACATCGCTTCTTTGTTCAGCACGTTTTGTTTGTTCAAAGACACCTTGGTGGTGACGGTATTGCCAGCGCCACAACCCCAATACATTATTTCGCCGGACGTGAGTATTTGTGCGGGAGAATCGGTGCAACTGGGTGGAGTAGCCCAACCCGGAACGGCCTATTCGTGGAGTTCGGCCCCGGCGGGATTCACCTCCTCAACGGCGAACCCAACGGTAAACCCCACTTCCGATATTACTTATTATTTAAGTGCAACCAATGGCTCCTGTCCGGTAACGGCGCTCGATAGTGTAGTCGTTTCGGTGAGTAATATTCCAATATTGTCACTCGCCAGCGATACCTCCATTTGTGTGGGCCAACCGATACAATTAGGGCTTAGTTTGCCCCAAAATGGCGTCACATTCGGTTGGAGTTCGAACGTAGGGACGATGTCTCAACCCACAGCACTGAATCCGGTGGAAACACCCAATGTATCCACAGAGTACACGATTACCGCTACACTGGGCACATGTACGATCAACCGGCAGGTTAATGTACAGGTAGTGCCATTGTTGCTCCAACTCAACGTCCCCGATTCGTTTGCGATTTGTCAGGGCAGTTCGGTGGATATACAGGTCAATATTTCTCCGTCGGGCACTCCCTTGGCATGGTCGCCGCTCAATACCATAACGGTAGCGCCCAACGGCCTTAGCGCCATTGCAAGCCCCGGCGAATTTACGGAATACAGCATTACTTCGTCGCTGAACGGCTGTAACCGCGAACTGTTGGTAAAAGTCGCCGTGGACAGCATACCCGACGATCTTGATATTTACCCATCCGACACAACGGTATGCCAAGGTTCACAGGTGCTGCTCCGGTCGCCCATTTACGAACCCGGCGAGTACCAATACATGGATTTTGAATGGACACCACCGGTTGGGCAAATAACGCCCGATAGTTTGTTCAATATGGTTATTTCGGCGAGCGAATCACTCATTTATCGCCGTATTACCCGCAATGGAGCCTGCGCTGACACGGCTTTTGCGGCCATTACGGTGATTGTGCCGCCTCAAATTACCATCAACCCGCCCGTTTCCTCGGTTTGTCCTGGGGTACCCGTCCCCTTAACGGCCAGCGTACCGGGTGGCGTCACCGACCTGAGTTGGTCACCAGTGCTTGGTTTGTCGTGCACCAACTGCACCACTCCGGTGGCTACGGCAACCACGACTACGGTGTTCACCTTAAGCGGTGAATATGAATCGTGCCCCGTGTCCGCGTCGGCAACCATCAATATAGAAACGGCCCCGGCCCTGCAATTCCCCGGCGATGTGCAATTGTGCGAAGGGGAATCGGTGGTGCTCAACGGCGTGGTCACGCCCAATACCACCTACACTTGGACCTCTTCGGATCCCGCATTTGGCGGCAGCACCGAGGCACAACCCAACGTAACGCCGACTCTGGCCACGACCACCTACACGGTGAGCGCTACGAATGGCTGCCCGGCCTCCGGTTCGGTGACCATTTTTGTGGCAGATGCCTCGCTGACGGTTTCCAACGATACCTCGGTGTGCCGCAACGAACCCGTTCAACTCACCGCAATGGGTACCCTGGCCGGTAGTTTTGAATGGAACAACGGCCAAACGGTGCAGACATTTACCGAAAACATTGGCCAACCCACTACGTACACCGTTGTGTACACTTTTGGCGATGGTTGTACCCTCACGGAGTCCGTGGAGGTAGGTATTAGTGGAGAAAGTGTGCCATTGGATTTACCCGATCCCGTTCAAATTTGCCCCGGAAACAGCATCACATTAAACGAAGAATCGGTACCTACGGGCGCAACGTACGTGTGGACGGCCACTCCCGCTGACCCGACTCTGGCCACCAGTGCGGGTAACCCGACGGTAGCGCCTACTGCAAACACAACGTACACCGTAGTGGCTACTTTGGGCAATTGCACCACCACCCGTACCGTTGCCATTGGGGTAGCCACGGGATCGTTGAGCGCTCCCGCCGATATTACCATTTGTTCCGGTGATGATGTTACCCTCAATGCAACCGCTTCGCCGGGCACCCTGTTGTGGTCATCGGGCCAAACAACGGCCAGTATCACCGTAGCCCCACTCGCCACCACAACGTACTCCGTGGCGTTGGTGTACGGTAACAATTGCGTGTTGAACGATTCGGTACAAGTGACGGTTACGCCGGGCTTTACCCTAAGCATTATTGCGGCACCTTCCAACGCCAATCCCGTTGATGTAGGGGACCAAATTGAACTCACGGCCAGCATTACGCCGGGTGCCAACCTGCAACAATATACTTTTGAATGGCTCGAAAACGGGGTAACCAACGTGGGCAATACCCAAATAATTAACCCCACTATTTCCACCAGCGAAGACACCATTCGTTTCGAAGTTACTGCTACTTCGCCCAATGGTTGCGTTCGGTTTGCCTCCATCGGATTTGCCGTGGATCAACCGATTGTGGACGTGCCCAATGCATTTACGCCCGGCAACGACACGATTAACAACACCTTTAAGTTGATTTTTGTGGAAGGCAACGGGATCATTGAAAAATTGGAAGTGTACAGCCGTTGGGGACAAAAGGTCTTCAATTCAACCGAGGCCATTAAAGAATGGGATGGAACCGTGGATGGAAAACCCGCTCCAATGGATACTTACGTTTATCGAATTGTCTGGCGTCGTTTGGATGGTGCGTTACAAACCCCGATTTCGGGAGAGGTAACACTCATCCGATGACGGGAAAATTTGAACACCGAATGTCGAACACCGAACACCGAATGCCGAAGTATTTTGCACTACGGAGTATTTTAATCTTGTGAGGTAAAAACTTGACCAGGTGCGTAGCACCGAAATATTACGCCGCTATTATGTATTCACACTTATTCGATTAAATACTATCTCGGTGTTCGGCGTTCGGCGTTCGAAATTTTATCCATAATGGCACAAAAAAAGCCGTAGAACACGAATGTTCTACGGCTTTTTTATATTTATTAATGCGTTGGTCAAATTACATATTCGCAATGACCTCGTCGCCAAATTCGGAGCATTTGAGTTTGGTAGCACCTTTCATCAAACGTTCGAAGTCGTAGGTAACGCGTTTTTTCTTGATAGAACGCTCAATACCTTTAACGATCAATTTAGCGGCTTTATCCCAACCCATGTATTCCAGCATCATCACGCCGGAAAGAATCACTGAAGAAGGGTTCACCACGTCTTTACCCGCGTATTTGGGGGCTGTACCGTGGGTGGCTTCAAAAATAGCGTGACCCGTAACGTAGTTGATATTTGCACCGGGAGCGATACCGATACCACCTACCTGCGCCGCGAGGGCATCAGAAACGTAATCGCCGTTGAGGTTAAGGGTAGCAATAACATCGTACTCCGCCGGGCGAAGCAGGATTTGTTGCAAAAACGCATCCGCAATGGAGTCTTTAATGAGGAGTTTACCCGCCGCCAAGGCCGCCGATTGGGCTTTATTGGCTGCATCTTCGCCTTTATCGGCTTTGATCCGGTCGTATTCGGCCCAGGTAAATACTTTATCACCAAATTCTTTTTCGGCAAATTCGTAACCCCAGTCTTTGAACTTACCTTCAGTGAATTTCATGATGTTGCCCTTGTGTACGATGGTCAACGATTTGCGGTTGTATTTAAACGCATATTCCAAAGCCGAACGCATTAAACGCTCTGTACCTTCTTTAGAAACGGGTTTGATACCAAAAGAAGACGTTTTGGGGAAGCGGATTTTTTTCACACCCATTTCTTCCTGGAGGAATTTGAGCATTTTGGCCGCCTCGGGTGTACCGCTGAGGTATTCGATACCCGCGTAAATGTCTTCGGTATTTTCGCGGAAAATTACCATATCTACCAAGCCCGGTTCTTTCACCGGAGAAGGCACACCTTTGAACCATCTCACCGGACGTACGCAGGCGTACAGGTCCAACTGCTGGCGCAAAGCCACGTTCAAGGAGCGAATACCACCACCAACGGGCGTAGTCAAAGGACCTTTAATGGCCACTTTGTATTGATCAATAACCGTTAGGGTTTCATCTGGAAGCCAGTTACCGGTTGTATTAAATGCCTTTTCACCGGCCAATACTTCTTTCCAAACAATTTTCTTTTTGCCTTTATAGGCTTTTTCTACCGCCGCATCCAAAACACGAACGGAGGCTGCCCAAATATCGGGACCTGTACCGTCACCTTCAATAAATGGGATAATAGGATCGTTGGGGACTTTGAGTTTGCCCCGTTTGATGGTAATTGCTGAACCTGTCATATCAATAATTGATTAAAAAGTCTAAAATGGAGGCGCAAAATTAGAAAAACTAATCAAAAATACCGCATTTTTGGCTAAAAATAGTTCAAAATAATTTTTCGATTCCATTTTTTGGAAAAAATCACAAACGCGCCACAATGGTTTTGTTCCCTTTTACGTGCTCGTCCATGGATACTTCTATTTTTGTTCCCACCGGAAAATACAAATCCACGCGGGAGCCAAACTTGATAAAGCCCATATCGGCGCCTTGTTCTACGCGGTCACCTTCTTTAATGTACCATTTGATGCGTTTGGCCAAAGCACCAGCGATCTGGCGCATCAAAATTTCGGTGGTACCGTTGCTGTACACCACGGTGGTGCGTTCGTTTTCGGTGCTGCTTTTGGGGTGCCAGGCCACGAGGTATTTACCGGGGTGGTATTTGAAATATTTGACCAAACCACTCACCGGGTTGCGGTTGACGTGCACATTTACGGGCGACATAAAAATGGACACCTGCAAACGTTTGCCTTTAAAATATTCGGTTTCTTCGGTTTCTTCAATCACACACACGCGCCCGTCGGCGGGAGCGTACACGATATTGGAATCGGGTACCTCAATGGTGCGCACCGGATTGCGGAAAAACTGCGCAATAAGGATAAAGACAACAATGGCCACCACGGCCCAAAACCAAATTGCGGCGGGGAAATACACCCAGATCAGGCCGGTAATCAAGGCAATGGCTGCCGTTAATCCCCAGAGTAAAGTGGTACCTTCTTTGTGAAAACGTATCATTTTTTGTTATTTTTTTAAAAATCGGGGGCAAAGGTAGTATTTTTTTGGAATCGGACAGCGTGTTGGAGAGATGAGTGAATAGTGAATAGTGAAAAGTGAAGAATGAATAGTGAATATTTGTTTTTCACTATTCATTCTTCACTCTTCACTATTCACTCTCAACTCTTCTATAATCAAATTTTCCGTTTAAAAACAAAAATGGGCGGACACTGCGGCGGGCGATGCGTTTTCAGGGCTTCGTCCCAGACGATGCTCATGGGAATTTGGCCGATATTGGCCCGACCGATGAGGGTGTAATTGGGCGTTACCCGCGTTGCCATGAGGGCATTTTTGAAAAAATCGGAATTGGCAAAACCCGGCATCCAGGAGGCTTCGCTGGCCGTTACAATTAAATACGCCGGTTTACAGCGGTCAAAATCGGCCAAAAACTGCCGTTGGTACTCGGCTTGATAGGCATTTTCGCGAATTACCGGGTACATGAACAAATGCGGCGAGCAGTGTTCCGTTTGGGTGTAATAGTTTATTTGCGGCTCCGACCCCAATACCCCGATGGTTTCGCCCGGTCGAAGGCGTTTTTTCAATTGTTCTCCAATGGCTTTTATTTCGGCAAAACCATTCCAATGGTAGCCATTTTCCATAATTTTAAGGTGATTGGGCCGGGTAAAATACCCAAAATTCAACAATAACGGCAAGGCGATAAATACGCCGTAAGTGGCCATCCGACGGGTATCGTTTTGGGCACTCCACGCGTACAGAACCGCCGCAATACCCGCTGCTGCCCACGGAATAGCCGGGATAAAATAATGCGGCATGTATCCCAATCCAATCGCGGCCGACAACAATGCGCACAACAACAAACCCGCTACCCAACGGTGCGCCGTAACCTTGGTTTTCAACACCGGCAAGATGGCCAGCGTCGCTACGCCACCCACCCAAAACAGGTAATGATTGCCCACCATCGGCGGCACCAGGGTTTTCAAATACGTCCAACTGTCGCCCCCCACCGTCTGTGCGGTAGGCACTTCAAAGGTCCAGCGCCAAAAACTATCCCACCGACCCGCCGTCCAATAATACCCGGCAATGGACAAAAACGGCACCAACGAAGCCGCCCCCAGCACAAATGACCGCCCGATACGCCCCAAAAATGAATAGCGCGATTCCAACAACAGCACCGCAATCGAAAATACGATAAATACAATGGCGGGTTGTTTGATGGTAAAAGCCACGCCCAGTAACAACCCAACGAGCGCCAACGATAGCCAATGGGTCTTTTCGGCGTGCACGTGTCGCCACAGCAGCCACAGCGATAACATTAATGGTGCCTGCAACAATTGCGTGGCGTGGGTGGCAAATCCGTACACCCCCGGCAAGGCCGCACTAATGGCAAACAAAGCCGTCGCCACCCGCGCTACTTCGACGGAAAACAGGTCGCGGATCAGGCGGTAAAAAAAGTACAACGCCACGCTGTGCAACAACAACAACCCAAGGTGAATGCGGGTCGAAGGACTGCCGGGTAATAAATCAAACATCCAGTACAGGAAATAAAGGCCCGGCAACTTGATATCGAGCAAATCGGTGTACAAGCGTTGCGATCCAAACAAATGCTGACCAATGTAGGCATAGCCGCCTTCGTCGCGTTCGAGCGGAATATCGAGCAGTTGCAGGCGGCCCGTGAGCACAAAAAAGAAAGCAATGCCCATTAAAATCAGGGGGATATTGGTCAGGTTAGGGGTCGTTGTGTCCGGTTGTTTCGTCATGTTGAGTACAATTATGCCGGTCAAATGTAGTGTTTTTTTGGGCGACGGAATGACCAAAAAATAATTCTGTGGCCCTTTCCGTAGCGTTTCCGTAGCGACGGGTTTGAAACCCGTCGCTACGGAAACGCTACGGTGACGCTACGGAGAGGGGTGGCATTGTAAATAAAATGTAGCAAAAAAATATTGACAATCAACCACTTAAAATCAAACAAAAAATATTTTTCAAAATTTGTGTGAAAAAATTTGTTTTTTAAAAACTTTCTGTGTTATATTTGCATTGTTTTAGAACCAAGCCAAGATGGGTAGCCGACAAAAAGATGCACTATGCTGGAAACGTTGAGGCGAAGACCACCCGTGCAGAAAAGACCTTGTCGGCTACCTTTTGGCGACTCAGAATTACAATAAACAATGCAAGCAGTATGGAACTCGTTGTCTTAGAAAGTAAAAAAGGCACAAAGGTGGTTTCTGCCACCAATTTGCACCATGCACTAAAACTTCCGAACGCCCAGTACGGCGCCAATGTCCGCCGTTGGCTCCGCGACCTCTACGAATTTTCCGACGGAGGTATCCGCAAGCCCCAGGCCCTGCGCGATTACGCCCGCCGACCAAGACCAGGCGAACCCGTGGAAGATTATTATATCACCCTCGAATTGGCCAAACTCATTGCCTTGCGCACCACCAGCAAAGTAAAACTCAAATACGCCCGTATGCTGGATGCCATCGCCCACAACGGTCAAATGAGTTTGTTTGTACCCGCAGCGTAAGCGGCTTTTAGGCCGATATAAAGATACACGTAAAAACGAAACGGCTTTTTAGGGCTGGTTTTTACAAAAAATTTTACGAAAAAGGACTATTACAGGAACGAAAAATCAGTCCCTACCCTACCCATGACAGTGTGTCCCATGAAAGGGCTGACTAAACGTAGTTGGCCCTTTTTACTTTTACGTGTGGCATCTCACCGATGAACAACAAAGCATAGCCACCACAAAAAAAATTTTATTAACCCGTCCGAATTATTGACATTTGCGGCAAATGCATTTATCTATGTTCAATACACCTTTTATCCGCAAATCCTTTACCCTCTTATTTGTTTGCTGCGTTGCACTCAAATCCAACGCCCAGGAAGCCGTTTCTTTTAAAGACCTTTCTTTTTGGCAAACACCCCAGGGCAAAAACTGGCAAATTGCCAGTGGCGTAAAAGCCGACATCCTCAAAGACCACACCATGACCGCCACCAAAGGCGAGGGCATTCTGGTCAATTTGCCCGATGCCAAAAACCGCGCGAACCTGCTCTCTAAATCGGAATACGGCGACGCCGAAATTTCTTTCGATTTTATGATGTCCAAATATTCTAACTCTGGTTTTTACCTCCAGGGTCGGTATGAGGTACAATTACTCGATAGTTGGGGCCGTACCAATCCCGCTTACAATGACTGCGGTGGTATTTTTCCCCGTCGCCGCTTTGAACCCAAAGAAGAACTGTTCGAAGGACACGCCCCCCAAATCAACGCTTGTCTCGCACCGGGCCTGTGGCAACACATGGATATTGTGTTCCGCGCACCCCGCTTCGATGCGTCCGGCAAAAAAACTGCCAACGCCCGCATCGTTATGGTGAAACTCAACGGATACGTCGTACAAGATAACGTAGAACTCACCGGCCCAACGGGTGGTGCCATTTCGGAAAAAGAAGCACCTACCGGCCCCATTTTGATCCAAGGCGACCACGGCGAAATCGCTTTCCGCAACCTCAACATTAAAGCCGTAGGGAATAATCCGGTAAAAATGAGTGGTTTACAATACGAAGTCGTGTACGGTTCTTTCCGCAATTTGGTAGATTTTACGGGCAAAACTCCCGAATTTAAAGGTACGGCATCGGCACTTACTTGGGAATCGGCCCGCAAAGACAACGATTTTGCCATTACTTACCGCTTTAACCTCGATGTACCCACGGCGGGCAAACACGAAATTATGATGCAGGCCGGTGGCAACTCCATCCTCAGCGTGAACGGCAGCACCGTGCTCCCCCAAAAATGGGGTTATTCGACGGTGGTGCGCACCGTTTCGGTGGACCTGCCCAAAGGTTCCGTACCCGTAGAACTCATCTACTTTAAAATGGACGGCTGGATGCCGCCGATTGTGAAGTTTTCGGTAAAAGCCCCCGATGCCAGCGTCGCCGATTTGCACGCCTTTAGTTCGACACTGGCCCTCACGCCCGCCGACCCTATTTTCCTCGACGCCAAAGAAAACACCGTTTTCCGTTCGTTTATGGACTATTATGAAGACGGCACCTTGTTGAAACGGATTGTGCACCCCGTTAGCGTGGGCCACCCCGAAGGTATGCACTACACATACGACCTCGACAACGGCGGAATCGCGCAGGTTTGGCGCGGTAATTTCCTCAACACCTCGCCCATGTGGGATAACCGGGGCGATGGCTCCTCGCAACCGCGCGGCATGGTGTTACCCCTCGGCGACCGCGCCGCACTGGTCACCCTCGACGCCATGACCGATACCAGTGGCGTTGTTCCCGCCGCCGCCGGATTCCGCACGTATGGTTATGATTTAGAAGAAAAAAATCTGCCCGATTTTCGGTATAAAATGTACGGTGCCATGGTAAAAGACCGCATTCGTTTGGTGAACAACCAATATTTTGCACGCACCATCGAACTCACCGAAGGAACACCCTCGGTGCCTTTGTACTGCCGCATGGCCATTGGCAGTTCCATTGTAGAAGTGGAAAAAGGCCTGTACGCCGTGGATGATTTCAGTTATTTTATCCGCGTGCCCAAGGAAGCCAAAGCCATGATTACCCAAAAAGACGGCCGCGCCGCGTTGTACCTCCCCATTACGGGCGAAGTGAGTTACGACATTATTTTTTAATGGTATCGCTTTTTATCGCACGGTACAATTGATCGTACGAACTGCGGTAAGAAATAGTAGAACTTTTTTTGGCCAAAGAATCGAGCCGGTAGAGCACCTGATCCGCCGGCTCGGTTTTTGGGTCAAAAAACTCAATAACCTTGGGTTCAGGCGGTAATTCTGCCTTTTTTTCTTTTCCTTTTTTGGTCGAAGACCGACTCCCCGACGGTGGGGTAGCCACCTCAGCCATCGGTTCTACGGCCGCATCGCGGTAACGATCGTAATTAATCGTTGGGAGTTCGTTTCGGCTGCGCGACGACCGGCTGTCGCACTGCGCAACGGCAATAATCAGCCGGATAACAAAAAATATCCCGATAATAATACTCCACGGCGACACACCAGTACCATCGCTGGTGGTTTCGGCGTACGCCTGCGACGGCGAACATTGGCTCCAGTAATGTTTCACCTGGGACTCCAATTCATAACTCCCCTTGAGCATTTCGGCGCGACGCGCCACGATATTCGACTCTGCTCGTTGTTTGTTATTCCACAAAATATACGCTAATTCCAACAACACAACGCCGTAATTGGTGCGGATTTCGGTGTACGAATCGGACAGTTTATTCAGCAGATCAATCAGACTGTGGTTATAAAATACATCTATGGTATTTTTTCGGATACTGATACCCGTTTTGCCCTTTTGAGGTTCCACAATTTGTTGTAAACGATGGAGTAACCGGACCAGAAACCCTTTTACCAGTTTTTCAGTTTCGCGCCGGGCGGTGCCGCCGTTCCAGGCTGCGGGCAACGCAAACAAGCCGTTAATCCTTTCAAAAGACGGCCGGTTGGCCACCTCCTGAAAGGCTTTAAAAAACATTTCGGGATAAAACGGCGCAATAAATTCCACAAAACCCGGCTCTTGGTAAACGGGATTTTTGCTCACGGGCATCACCGGAATTTTGCCTTCGGTAAAAAAATCGAGTAAAGCCGCGTCGGCGTGAATGGCCTCGTGGTACCGCAATTGATCATTGCCCTGAATGGCGTCAAACAGTTGCAGTACATCGTTGCGGGTCATCAATTTGCCCCCTAATTCGACGGATTGGTTGCTGGAAAGATCAATTTCGGCCAATAACGCCTGCCGCGCAATGCGCAGGGTGTCTTTGTCTAATTTGGGTTCCACCGGAAGTTGATAACCCGACAACAGTTTTATTGGAGATACATATGGCATTTAAACTTGCTCGATTTTGGAAATATACCCTCAAAACAGGTTGGCAAATATCCGGCGTTTTTTTTAAAAAGACCATAAATATTTTTTTGAAAAAAATGCGTTCCGATACGCAGAAACTGCGACTTTTGTGGCCGTTTCCTTGCGGCTGCACCCCGTTTTTGAATGGGATTTTTGCACCAAAAAACAAGGTAACAAGGTACTGATTCCCGAATCAGATTAAACTATTTTAATTCAACTATGACTCATTTTTTCAAAGCACTTCCGTTTGTAGCGCTCCTGTTCGCCGGAACGCAACACGCAGGCGCGCAAAACATTCCGTTCGTAGAATACGATATGGCCAATGGCCTCAAAGTATTGCTGCATGAAGACCACTCTACGCCCATCGTTACCGTGTCGGTGATGTACCATGTGGGTTCTAAAAATGAAAAACCCGACCGCACGGGATTTGCGCACTTTTTCGAACACTTATTGTTTGAAGGTTCCGAAAACATCGCGCGGGGCGAATTTGACGACTACGTGAACAAAGCCGGTGGCATGATGAATGCCAATACCTGGTACGACCGCACGTATTATTTTGAAGTATTGCCCAGCAACCAATTGGCCCTCGGACTTTGGCTCGAAAGCGAACGGATGTTGCAGGCGAAAGTGGAAAATGTAGGGATCGAAACCCAACGCCAGGTGGTAAAAGAAGAACGCCGCCAACGCGTGGATAACGTGCCTTACGGTCGCCTCGTGGAAGAAACCATGAAGCGTACGTTCCGTGTTCACCCGTACAACCACAGCGTTATTGGCTCTATGGATCACCTCGATGCCGCCGTAGAAGCCGATTACAAGCAGTTTTACAAAGATTTTTACCGCCCCGACAACGCAATTTTGTCCATCGCGGGCGACATTAATATCGAGCAAACCAAACTGCTCATTGATACCTATTTTAAAGATATTCCGCGCGGAAAAGGGGAAGTTTACCGCCCCAAAGTAACCGAACCGGACATTACCAAAGAAGTGCGCGATACCATTTATGACCAGGTCCGCCTGCCGCAATTGGTGTATTCGTACCAAATTCCGCCGCAGGGCACCACCGATTATTACGCCGTGATTATGCTCAGCGAATTGTTGAGCCGGGGCAAAAGTAGCCGTATGCAAAAGGCCATTGTGGACGAACAGCAAAAAGCCGTTGGTGTAGGATCATTCCCGCTTACCCTCGAAGACAAAGGTGCTTGTATCATGTTTGCCCGCGCGGCCATCGGGGTGGATTTGAAAGACATTGAAAAAAGTATGGACGAACTCATCACCGACGTGCAAACCAACCTTATTTCGGAAACAGAGTATCAAAAACTGCTCAACCAGGCCGAAACGGACTTTGTTACCGCCAATAACTCCGTTCAGGGTATTGCCGAAAGTTTGGCCAATTATGAAATGTACTTCGGCGACGCTAATTTGATCAACACCGAATTGGAGCGTTACCGCAAGGTGACCCGCGAAGACCTAAAAAATGCCGCCAACAAATATTTCCAAAAAAATAGCCGCGTCGTGCTGTATTGGTTGCCCTTAACCGCCAAACCATAATTGGTTGAGGAGGGTTGAATTGGTTGGAAGGGTTGAATTGGTTGAATTGGTTTTGCCCGACGTAACGTACACGTTTTTTGTTTGCTCGTTGTTACTTACACGTTTTTAGGCTTGTTAATTTTTTGCCTTTCTAACCTTTAATTTGATCAATTTAGCCAAAAAAACGCAAAACACATCTATTTATTAAAAAAAACATCGCACATGGTCTCACGCCTAAGTCTTTGTCTAAAGTCGAAGGTCTTCTGTCTAAAGTCTTTTGTCTGAGGCCCCCAGTCTGATGTCTAAAATATTAAAAAATGCTAAAAAATAAAATTATATACGCTGCAATGGCCTTTTTGATGGTTGTTGCTGCCTGTAGCCCCAAAACCGGGGAAAAATCAAAAGCGGGTGCGCCTTCGGGTACGGCCCCTAAAATCACCATTCCGACGGGTGATGTGCGCAAAAACGCCCCCAAACCCGGCGATGCACCCACCATTCAAATTGGTAAAGCCGAAACGTTTGAACTCGACAATGGACTAAAGGTAATTTTGGTTGAAAACCACAAATTGCCCCAAGTGTCGTTCCGTTTGTTTGTTGATTACCAACCCGTGTTGCAACGCGACGCCGCCGGTTATACCAACCTGATGGGCGATTTACTGACCAAAGGAACGGCCACGCGCACCAAAGCGCAAATTGACAACGAAGTAGATTTTATCGGGGCTTCTTTGTCGGCCAACCCCAACGGCATTAATGCGTCCTGCCTGAGCAAACACACCGAAAAAGTGCTGGATTTGGTGAGCGATGTGTTATTAAACCCCAGTTTCCCGCAGGAAGAGTTTGATAAAGCCAAAAAACGCGTTGAAAGTGGTTTGGCTTCGCAAAAAACCGACGCCAATGCCATTGCCAACAACGTGGGCGCGCGTTTGCGTTTTGGCAAATTGCACCCCTACGGCGAATTTACCACCGAGGAAACGCTCAAAAATATCAAACTGGAGCAAATCAAAAAACACTACGAAACGTATTTCAAACCCAATATTTCGTACCTCGTTATCACCGGCGACATTAGCAAATCGAAAGCCGAGCAATTCGCCAAAAAGTACTTTGGCAAATGGCAAAAGGGGGAAGTCCCCAAATCCATGTACGTGGTACCCAATGCTCCCGACAGCACCGTTGTGGATTTTGTCCACAAACCCGGCGCGGTACAATCGGTCATTAACATCACCTACCCCGTGGAACTGATGCCCGGCACCGATGAGGCCATTTACGGCCGCGTCATGAACACCCTCCTCGGCGGGTACTTCAACAGCCGCGTGAATGCCAACCTCCGCGAATTACACGGCTGGACCTACGGTGCCCGCACCAACCTACGCGCCGACGAAATTATTGGTTCATTTACGGCTTCGGCCAGCGTTCGCAACGCCGTTACGGATAGTTCGGTGATTGAATTTTTGAAAGAAATGGACCTGCTGCGCACCAAAAAAGTACCGGGTTCCGAATTGACCATCGTGAAAAACGTACTCACCGGGCAATTCTCCCGCAGCCTCGAAGAACCGGGTACCGTGGCGGATTTTGCGCTCACTACCGCTCGTTTTAACCTCCCGGCCGACTATTACCAAAACTACCTGACCAAACTCAACGCCGTAACACCGGAACAATTGATGGCGACTTCGCAAAAGTTCATCAAAATCAAACGCGCCCATATTTTGGTCGTGGGTAACCGCGACGAGGTCGCCGACCGCCTCAAGCAGTTTTCGACCACGGGTAAAATTAATTATTATGAAACCAACGGCGAACCCGCCAAAAACATCAATACCAACCTACCGCCCGGCATGGACGGTAAAAAGGTCATCGGTGATTACCTGACTGCCATTGGTGGCGCGGATAAATTAGCCGCCGTTAAAGACGTACAATCAACGGTGACCATGCAATCACGCGGGATGGCCATTACGCTCCAACAGGCGCAGAAAAAAGGCAATAAACTCGTGATGGAAATGCTGATGTCGGGTCAAAGTATGGGCAAAACCATTCTCAACGGCGATAAAGCCATTCAAACCGGCCAAGGCGGTGCCCAAAGAGACATTACCGGTACCGAACTGGATGACCTGAAAGAGCAATCCAATCCTTTCAAAGAGTTGGAATACCTCAACGACAGTTACCAGTTGCAGTTAAAAGGAATTGAAGAAATTAACGGAAAAAGCGCCTATCTCGTGGAGGTGACACACCCGAATGGCACCAAAAAAACGGAGTATTACGAAGTGGCGACCAGTCTCAAATTGCGCGAAATCACGCAAGACAAAGGAGCCGATGGTAATCCTACGACGGTTATCAACGATTTTGACGATTATAAAGCCGTTGGAGGCATCAAATTCCCGCACGCCAGCACCACAACCGGCGTTTTCCCGATGCCGATGAAAATTAAAGTATCGGAAATAAAGGTGAATGCCGGCGTTGACGACGCGATGTTTGAAATAAAATAACCGCCCGTAGAGACGCGATGCCTCGCGTCTACGCGAATTTGGATAAAATACCGGGCATTAAATTCCCGGTATTTTATCCAAAAACGCCGCTATAAAAACGCGCCGCCGCGCCGTAAAAACGCGATACCACAGCCGCGAGGCATCGCGGCTCTACCGGACCAACAAATACCATTTTTAACACAATTATTAATTCGATTTACCCACTACTGCCAACTTGTTAAGGCCAACCCAAAAACGCAACGCCTATTTTTCAAGGACGTTAAAAACCTTATTTTTTTGTTAAAAACCCGCATTTTAATGATTTTAGGGAATAGTTTTGCCCCATTCAATGCTAACAACAAAACAACTTAAACTATGACAAATCCAACTATTTTCCCGACCGCACCCCGTTTCTTTATTCAGGCATGTTTCGTCACCATCGCCCTGTTTTTGACCACCACCACCACCCAGGCCCAGCAAATGGCCGCTCCCAAATTTGACTCCCTCATGACCGTAGTCGTGTACCAGGTATTAGAAGCATCGCTGTTGAAATCGGTGATGGTGATTACCGCCCCCGATGGTTCACAAGTGGAAAAAGACCTCAACGGAGCCAAATGGTTAGATATGCGGCCCGTCACCAGCCACGAAAGCAAGGTTGTCCGCGAAATCAACGCGTTATTTTCGCAGGGTTGGCGGTTGTTCACCACCACCGAAAATATCACCGGTAACCACCCCGACGAACCCGCGATGATATATCAACGGTACGTTTTGGTAAAATAACGTGACGTCCGTCACGTACCGTAGGGGCAGGCCTTGTGCCTGCCCAAATCCCCAACGCGTTACGGTACCCAAACGTTATTATCGTAATCAATATCCGCCATTCGTTGGGTGGGATCAATTTCGATTTTTTCGATTTTTTTCAATTTTTCCGGGATTTCAAACGAAAATTCCATATCCACCCAGCGGTGGTCGGGCATGACAGTCCGTTCCATGTTATTTTCCAACGGTTTTTCGCCGCGCATAGATTCCAGCGGGAAATAAAACACCTCTTTATCGCCGCCTTCGTAAGTCACCACAATATCCAAGGGCATGGCAAACACACCCTCTTTGGCCACGGTTACTTTCGTGGATTTTCGGCTCTCTTTTTCCACGGTTTTAATGGAATAGTCAATCGTATTGGTGGTATTTACCCAATCTTCTTTAAACCAATCCAGTTCGAGACCGCTTTCTTTTTCAAAAATACGGATCAGGTCGTTGGAATTGGGGTGTTTAAATTTCCAGGTGTCGTAATAGGTCAGCATCGCCCGATCAAAGTCCTTTTTCCCAATGATATACTCCATTTGGGTGAGGAAAACGCATCCTTTTACGTAAGCCGCCAGCGAATAACCGTAATTGGTTTTAAAGTGATCGGCGTGTACCGTGAGCGGTTCTTCTTTGCCACTGGTAGCCAGTGCCACGTATGCCTTCATATTACCCAACCAATACTGTTCCTCGGCTTTGCGGGTACCCATTAGCCCTTCGCGCGCGAGTTCGTTTTCCACGTAGGTTTCGGCCCAGGACGTAAACCCTTCGTCCATCCAGGCGTAGAGGGCTTCGTTGGTACCCAAAATCATTTGGTACCAGGAGTGCAATTGTTCGTGAACGGCAACGCCCACGAGCGAATTGAGCGAGCGATTACCGGTAATTAAGGTCGCCATGGGGTATTCCATGCCGCCATCGCCGCCTTGGATAAATGCGTATTCGTTGTAAGGGTATTTCCCGCATTTTTGGTTCATGTGCGTACGGGCCCGCGACATGATGGCCGGTAATTTTTCCCATTGTTCGTCGTAACCTTTACCCGATTGCCAAAAGAACCGCATGGTCGTGCCATCTTCGGCTTTGATGGAGGTTTGTTTGTAGTCGGGATCGGCGGCCCAGGCAAAATCGTGCACATTGGGCGCTAAAAAGTGGTAATGCAACCGATCACCGGCGGGTTGTTGCACGGTAGAACCGGGTGTTTCGTATCCGTAACCGATTTCCTGCGGGTTTTGCAAATAAGCACCGGCGGCCACCACGTATTTTTTATCAATGTGAATGGTCACGTCAAAATCGCCCCAAACGCCGTAAAACTCGCGGGCAACGTACGGATTTGCGTGCCAGCCCTGGTAATCGTATTCGCACAATTTGGGGTACCACTGCGTCATGGAATATTCGATACCTTCGCGGTTATCGCGGCCCGAGCGGCGCACCTGCAACGGCACCTGAGCATCCCAGGTCATATCGAAACGCGCCGTAGCCCCCGGCGCAATGGGTTGCGGCAAAGTGACCTCCAAAATGGTTTCGTTGGTTTCGAAGCGGCATTTTTGGCCGTTGATATTGAGGGTTTTTACGTTAATGTAGCCCTGTTCGTCGGGTTTAAGTTTGGAGATACGATCCGCCACGCGGCCATCGGCATCTTCGATATTGCGCGAGCGGGTATCCATCATACTGCCCGGCTGAAAAGCGTTAAAATAAAGGTGAAAAAACACCTTGTTTAACACATCCGGGCTATTGTTGGTGTATTCGAGTTTCATGGCACCTTTGTATTGGTGCGCTTTTACATCCATGTCAATGTCCATGGTGTATTTGGCTTTTTGTTGCCAACGGTCGGGTTGCGCCTGGGCGGCCAGAACGCAAAAAAGAAAAGACAGCGACAAAGCAAAACGTAGCAGCATAATTTGTTGAATTTAGGAATAAGGAAATAAAGAGGCGCAATTTTACGGTAAAGAAAAATGTCGGCCCGGATAATTTGCCAAAAAATCAGTAATTTTGCATCACGTATGTTGAAATACATTTTGATAATACCCATCCGAATCTACCAATTGACCCTTTCTCCATTATTGGGCCAAAATAAATGTCGGTATCAGCCCACCTGTTCGCACTATGCCATTGAGGCATTAAACGAATGGGGATTTTTTAAAGGAACATACCTGGCGGTGAAACGTATTTTTAGTTGTCATCCCTGGGGTGGTTTTGGGCATGATCCGGTGCCTAAAAATCCGAAAAAATAAAAGCGTCCGACATGGTCATTGGGTTACACCCGGTCGAAATGCGCCCCTTTACGGGCTTCGCCGTTGCTTAAACCCATACTTTAACCCGTTTTTACCCCATTTTAATCTCATAAAAGTTGGCATTATTTAAACCAGGAACACCCCTCCAAAGGGCGCATTCCTTAAACCGTTTGTTAATCACCCACGGCAAAACACGAAACAATTGCGTGCTTCGTTTGGGTGCCGGATAAAACATAACCATTTGCCACTTTATGATTAAAATGTACCACCAAATTACAAAATCAACCATTTCTTTGTCGAAAAACCTTTTACTCACCCTTATTCTTTTCCCATTTTTCGCTTCGGCCCAAACCACCGAAAACTGCACCAACGGCATTGATGACGACGGCGACGGCCTCATTGACTGCTACGATACCGATTGCACCTGCACCGGACAATGCGATGATTTTTATTATACCACCTGCAATGCTGACTGCTATTTTGTGCCGCCTTGCGGACAAATTTCGCTCGGTATCCAATGGACCAGCCCGGCCCTGACCAATACGTATTCCCCGTTGGTCGCCGGTGATATGGATAATGACGGCATCCCGGAGGTGGTTACTTACCAATGCGAACTCCAAAATATTTACATCATTGACGGGGCAACCGGGGCTACCAAAACGACCATCGTCTCGCCCACGGATTTGCCCGGCGGAACCGCACCCGCCATTGCCGATTTGGACAAAGACGGTTTTGGAGAACTCGTGATTATTGGAAATGACCGCTACCTGCGCTGTTACGAACACGATGGCACCCTCAAATTCACCTCCAGCGTTCAGGTGGGGTACGATACCCGTTACCGGTTTTCGGTGCCCAATATCGCCGATTTTGACCACGATGGTTGGGCCGAAATTAACGTGGGCAACCAAGTGTACAGCGGACAAACGGGCGCATTGCTGGCCTCCGGTGGCGTAGGGCTTTCGGCAGGGGAACACCCCAGACGGCGCGCCAACGGCTTTTCGTTCAATATGCCCGTCGCCATTGATGCCCTGCCCGATAACTTTTGCCCCGATTGCGACGGCCTCGAAATTGTGGCGGGCAACCAGGTATTGTCGGTCAACCTCGTTACGGGCAACGTCAACGTAGTCGTGAGTGCTCCGGCGGCCTATTCCGATGGATTCACCAGCGTGGTGGATTTTGACCGCGACGGCGACCTCGATGCCATTGTACAAGGCCAAAAAAACAACTGGAACTACGTTTATTGTTGGGAAATTGAAACCTCGACGGTCATGGGCGAATACCGCCTTCTCAACAATTACGTGGAAGGTGCCAGCCGGGTCAACGTGGCCGATTTGAACGGCGATGGCAACCTGGAACTCAACTTTTGCGGGCACCCGCGCCTTTACACGTTGCGCAATAATTTTACGCCGCTGTGGATCAACAGCAACAACGACGCTTCTTCCATTACCAGTTCAAGCGTATTTGATTTTTGCGGCGACGGCTCTTCGGATATTATTTACCGTGGTCAGGATAACCTCGTCATTTTGGAAGGTGCCACCGGACAAATAAAATTTCAGGACAATTGTACCTCCGCTACCCACATCGAAAATCCGCTGATCTTAGACGTAGATGCCGACGGACAAACCGAAATTGTGATCGAATGCGGCGATGGCAACGGCTCCGGCCACGTGGTGTGTTACGAAGCCGTGGGTACGCCCGGTATTTCGTCGCGCAAAGTGTGGAACCAACACGCCTATATCAGCACCAATATCAACGATGATTTATCGGTGCCACAATACCAGCAAAACCACCATATTATTGGCGACAGCCTGAAAATGAATACGTTTCTCAACCAGTTTTTTAACCCAACGTTCCCCTCCCCCGACGGCGGGATTTCGTTTAAAAACGTGTTGTGCAAACAGGATTCGATGGAAATTACCGTTGAAATTTGTAACACCGGCGATAACGTTTTACCACCTCAAATGCCCATTTCGTTATACCAGGGTAACCCCCTCACGTCCCCGGCCGTTTGGATTGCAGCAACACCCCTGGGGCAAAGTATCGGGTTGGGCGGTTGCCAGGATATTACGTTTACCGTTCCCCGGACACTTGTGGTGAACGATACCATTTATTTGGCCCTCAACGACGACCATTCGGAACCAACGCCGTACAGCCTGACCCAATTCCCGGTCACCAGCCTCGGCGAATGCGGCTTTAACAACAATTTCGCCAAATTCTTTTATGCCTATAACCCAGCCACCCTCCAACTCGGAAATGACACCCTCATTTGCGACAATGGCACCCTCAGTTTGTCGGCCTCCGGGAATGACATTGTGAGTTTTAGTTGGCAAAATGGAGCCATTACCCCCGGTTTTACCGTTCCCGATGCCGGTACATTTTGGGTAGCCACAACCGATATTTGTGGCAATACCCAGCGGGATACCATTGTGGTGGGTATTGACAGCAACACCGTCGTGCAACTGGGCATTGACCTCGAAATGTGCGAAGGAGCCAGCATCAACGTGGGCGAAAGTGGTTTTGATTTTTACAACTGGAAAGGGGGCGCCACGTACGACTGTACCACTTGCCCAACGGTGAATGCGTTTCGCGCCAATTCGGGGAATATTATCCTCGAAGCGGGTTTCAACAACGGTTGCATGAGTACCGATACCTTGTTTCTCACCGTTAATGACACATTTTTTGTGCAAATTGACACGTTGGTTTGTAAAGGCGACGTGGTAACGATGCTGAACACCACCATTTTGCCGGGCACGGTGCAGTTGTTTAACCTGACGACCATTCACGGTTGCGACTCGACCATTTACGTCAATGTGATCGCAAAAGACACGTTTGCCACCGCCGAATCGGTGACCATTTGCCCCGGCACGAGTTATTCCATTTTTGGCCAAAACCAAACGGTAGCGGGTATTTACGCCAAAACATTTACGGCTATTAACGGCTGCGACTCGACCCATACCGTTGAACTGATTGTGCAACCGCTCATCAGTGTCGCCATCGAAGCCGATTCTTCGTGCCTCAACGAACCAACGGGCAGCCTGGAGGCCATTGTGACCGGGGGCGAACCGCCGTTTCAATTCAGTTGGTCGCCCGTACTACCCGCGCAGGCTACCGTTGCCGATTTACCACCCGGCGCGTACGCGCTTACGGTGACAGATAATAACAATTGTACCGTTACGGATACCGAAAATATTTTGGCATTTCCGCCCATTGTTTCCGCAATTACCGCCGATTCGGTGCGGTGTTTTGGTGAAAACAACGGTCAAATTAACATCGCCACCGCCGATCCTACCTTGTTGTTCAGCCTCGACGGGGCGGCCTTTATTGACGTGGATAAATTTGGCAGTTTAACGGCCAATAACTACACCGTTTACGCGATGGACACCTACGGTTGCAGCGATACTACCGACATTGCCGTGGGCCAACCGGGGCCACTTTTGTTGAGCCTGCCCCGGGATACGACCATTACGTTTGGCGATTCCATTCTGTTAAATATTCAAACAACGGCCGTTCAAATTGCCCGTTGGACCTGGAATACCACGGCTTTTTTGCGCGACAGCGCCAGTTTAAACACCTTTACGCAACCACACGCGCCCGTCTTGTACCGGCTTACCCTCACCGACGTGCGCGGCTGCTCGGCCACCGATGAAATGACCATTATGATGAACCGCATCAAACAGGTTTTTGTGCCCAATGTGTTTTCGCTCAACCTCAGCGACGATCTCAATAGCCGACTAACACCCGGTTTTGGGGCCTCGGTGCAACGGGTGAAACAGTTTCAGGTATTTGACCGTTGGGGCGATATTGTGTACAGCGCCGATAATGTGATGCCCGGCGATCAGTCCCTGCAATGGGATGGCCAGGTTAGGGGCAAAAAGGCCAATTCCAGCGTGTATATCTGGCAAATGGAAGTTGAATTGATTGATGGTACGTTGGAGCGGTATTTTGGTGATGTCACCTTGTTGAGGTAAACCAGAAGGATATCGAATTTTTCAAACCAATGACGCTGAAGGCGTTGAATGTGGTAACTTTTGCCCAAATGTACCACATTAGACGCCTTCAGCGTCGCTCCGTACGCGTACACTTGAGTCAACCGCCTTCGCGGTTGGTTGGAGATGTCCATATTGCGTAAAAAAACTTCAAAAATCAAAAATCTTATATCGGAGTTCTTATATCAAAAAAGCATACTCGCTCGTCCCACAAAATCCACCAATTCCGCTTCAAATCACTTCCGCCACCACAAAAATGCTGCCCACCACCAGGATCAAATCATCGGGGTGGGCGGCCTTTTTGGCGGCTTTTAGGGCCTTTGGCACACTGGCGTAGGCCGTGCCGAGCAGGCCAAATTCAGCGGCTTTTTCGCGCAAAATTTCCGCATCCAAACCACGGGGGATATTGGCTTTGGCAAAATAATACTGCGCTCCGGTGGGAAAATGCCGCAGTGCCTTGGTCAAATCTTTATCATTGACAAAACCCGTTACAATGTGCAACTGCTGCCATTGGGGCGCGTCCATTATTTTTTCAAACACCGAGGATAACCCGGCATCGTTGTGGGCGCTGTCGCACAGGATGGTCGGCGCGGTGCCAATCACCTGCCAGCGGCCCTGAAACCGGGTGAGTTCCCGCAAATGCGCCAAAGCCCCGGGAAAGACCTCCGCGGCGGTTTTAGTTACTTTTTTGCGTTGCAAAATGGCCTGAAACCCCGGAATTTGGTCCAAAACGGCCACCGCCTGCGCGGCGGTGTTCACATTTTTGGCTTGGAACGGTCCCGCCACCTGCGCCTCAAAAGGGGCATATTCCGCTGTATTGCCGCGACGGATCTGATACACCGTTCGGTCCCAGGTGTCCAGCGTGGTCGCTTCGGCCACGATAGAAGTAGTTAATTCCTGATCCGCAAAAGTGATGGGCGCTTGTTGTTCAGCGGCTTTTTGGTTAAAAACCGGGGCGGTTTCGGGGTGGGTTTCGCCAATCACCACCGGAATACCTGGTTTAATGATTCCCGCTTTTTCGCCCGCAATGAGGGGCAGCGTGTGGCCCAACATATCCATGTGATCGAAGGAAATATTGGTAATGACGCCGAGCAGCGGGGTAATCACGTTGGTACTGTCGAGTCGTCCGCCCAAACCTACTTCAATGATGGCGATATCCACTTTTTCGCGGGCAAAATGATCGAAGGCCATCGCCACGCACATTTCAAAAAACGACGGTTGGATTTCCTCAATGGCCGATTTATTTTTGTCAACAAAACTGATAACGCGCTGTTTGGGTATATACGAGCCATTAATTTTG
Source organism: Chitinophagales bacterium (assembly GCA_013298845.1). Classification (GTDB taxonomy): domain Bacteria; phylum Bacteroidota; class Bacteroidia; order Chitinophagales; family Saprospiraceae; genus M3007. Next base: position 128,173 of record JAAFJN010000009.1, on the reverse strand, counting down.
ATGCGCTCTCTAAAATCGCGGTAATGCGGACTGATGTACAACCCCGTTTTTAACCCCAGTGACTGGCAAACTGCCGCCAAAAAATGACTCACCGAACCTTTGCCATTGGTTCCGGCAACGTGAATTGTGGGAAATTGATGCTGTGGATTGCCCAGATGCGCACACAGCGCCAAAGTGTTGGTGAGGTCTTTTTTAAAAGCCGCTGCACCCACCCGATGGTACATGGGTAATTGGGCGAAAAGAAAATCCAGCGTTTGCTGGTAACGGGACTGTAAAGTATTTTGCTCCAAAAAATTAATGATTATTTGTTGTACAGAAACCAGAAAATCGTTCCTTTGCCGCCCTAGAATGAGTTTGTATGCATATCCTGTTAGTTAACGATACCCGCCTTCCGGTGAAAGCCTACGGCGGCCCTGAGCGAATTACGTGGTGGTTGGGCAAAGCATTGGTCAAAATGGGACACGAAGTTACGTTTTTGGTCAAAAAAAACTCCACCTGCGATTTCGCAAATGTAAAAGAAATTGATGAAACCATTCCGTACGAGGCCCAAATTCCGGCCGGTTGCGACTTGGTCCACTTTCATATTCCTTGCTCCGAATCGCTGAGCAAGCCTTGCATTTTTACGTTCCACAGCAACGCCGAGGTTCCCCAAACGTTTCACTCCAACACCGTATTTTTATCCAAAGACCACGCTCGTCGCCACGGCGGTAGTGTTTTTGTGTACAATGGCCTCGATTTTGACGATTACGGCGAACCTCCGCTGGACAACAAACGCATGTACCTGCACTTTTTAGGGAAAGCCGACTGGAAAGTAAAAAATGTAAAAGGAGCCATTGACATCGCCGGAGCGGCGGGCGAACGCCTGCACGTCATCGGGGGGACCCGCGTCAATTTCAGAAGCGGCCTGCGCATTACCCTTAGTCCGCACGTGCGGTTTCACGGCATGGTGGGCGGCGAAGGCAAAAACGTATTGCTCAACGGTTCAAAGGGTCTCCTCTACCCTACCCTGTGGCACGAGCCGTTTGGGTTGGCCCTCATCGAAAGTTTGTGGTTTGGATGCCCGGTTTTTGGTACCCCGTACGGGGCTTTACCCGAAATTTTGGGCGGCATTGACCGGCAGGAACGCCCCGTGGGCAAAGGCACGGTGGACGCGCTTTTTTCCGAATTTGGTTGTCTTTCGGTCAAAAAATCGGAAATTATCGAAGGCATTAAAGACGCGGGAAGTTACCAGCGCCAACGTTGCCACGATTATGTCCGTTCGCACTTTTCCGCCGAACGCATGGCCGCTGATTACGTCGCGCTCTACGAAAAAGTGCTGAATGGACATTCCTTGCACGCGCATACGCCCGAATGTGCGGAGGCGCAGCAGGGAAAATTATTGGTGATGCGGTAAAAAATGTTGCAAATCCATCCACGCATCCCGGGATCAGCAATTGAAAAACTTTTTCAACACCTTATACCAGAAACGAGCGGATGGATTGATGCAACTACAACTAAATATCATGGAAGCGCTGGGGCTGGACCCGGCAGATTATGGTTAAAGCGACTACCCCACCTGTACCAAAATTTTCTTTTCCAACAACGACTGATACACACCGTTCCACAGTTGAATCCGCTGCTGAAGTGATTTCAGGGTGGCTTGTTCGGCTTCTTGCCAGTACAAATCGTTGTCGCCGCAGAGTTGAGCCGTCATTTCGAGGGCCAAATTGCTGTGGTGGTCGCCATCTACCTCAATGTGGCGTTCGAGGTAATATTTAAAAATGGAAATTTCCTCGGGAGCATCGTTGTGCATATCGTTGATGATGGACATAAACATTCCCGGAATGAGGTCTTCGCGGCCAAACGTAAAAATAGCCGATTGCAAATACGGTTTGTTGGTCCGAATGATGTCAAACGTAAAATCCACGAAATGGCGGGCCGCATCCGGTACGGCAGCCGCTTGATAAGCCTCGTCAAAACTCCCGCTTTGTTTCAATATGGAGGTGAACGACTTAATCACCTCGGTGTTGGCCCCGCATTGTTCCATCGCTTCGAGGTAGAGTTCGAAGTGGCTTTTGCGCTCGCCGTTTTGGTCAATATCCGATTCTTCGCCCACCACAATTTCGTTGATCAAAAAACGAGTATCGGCCGAACCTTTGGGGAACCACGGCACCGAAGTACAAGTGAGGTTATTTTGCAACGTTTTTAACAACGACATAAAATCCCACACCGCAAAAACGTGGTGTTCCATAAAAATACGGAGGTCTTCCTGATCTTCAATGACCGAATAGACCTTGTGATTGATAATTTCCTGACGAAGCGGCTCAATCGCCTGCTTTAAGTGTTCAATTCTTTTGTTCATTGTAACGATGTATAAATGTCTTTGTGCTTTTTAAATACAATATAACGAGGCATTCCGGGGGCCAAACTCCGATTTCATCGGATCTGCGACTGAAACAGTGATTTGGTTTTTAAAGTTGAGTACCAACGACTAATTTTATCCAATCTAAACAACTGGCTAACTTTTCGATAATTTTGAGCAATTACACCAAAATGACGTTGCTATCCCGGTGGGTGTTTTAACTTTGTGCCCAATAGCATACACCCATTTCATTTCAATTTTTCAAAAAATATACGGCATGAACATCAAAAATATCCTCTCTGCTTTTTTGCTGGCGATGGTATTTTCTTTTTCCACGCAGGCGCAAGATCCTGCTTTTAAAGAAATCACTTTTCCGGTTATCCAAAATGGCTATACGTTGCCCTATCCTTTTGCCGGGGGCCTGAATGCACCTCAATTTAACGCCGCCGACCTCAACAACGACGGGGCTATGGACCTGGTTATTTTTGACCGTTCCAGCAGCACGATTTTGACGTTTCTCAATAATCTCACGGGCGGTACCGATGCCTATTATTACGCACCGGAGTATAAACGCGTTTTCCCGGATTTGGTAGATTACGTTATCCTGCGCGACTACGACAACGATGGTGCCATGGATATTTTTACCGCGCCCAATACCCCCGGCGACCTCGAAATGCGGGTATTTAAAGGTTATTTTGACAATAATGTGCTGCGTTTCAAACCCTTTTTATTCCATTATCCGGGTTGTAACACCTGCGATCCGCGGTTTATTTATTACCCCGACCAAATTCCGGGACTGTACAATAATTTCCCCATCGCCCCCAGCGATTACCCCGGGGTAGATGATATTGACGGCGATGGAGACCTGGATATTCTCGCGTTTTCGTCGGGCAATTCGGTGTATCTGACCTATTTGAAAAACATGTCGGTCGAACGCGGATTTGGCCGTGATTCCTTACAATTTATTTACGAAGATAACTGCTGGGGTAAATTTTTTGAAAACGGCATTATCAAATGCAAAGCCCTGCTCAGTGGCGACCCTAATGTATGTGCTTTGCCATTTACCGGTGGTGGTACCGTCGAGGACCGCAATGGTGTTCACCCCGGGGCGACCGTGCTTTCCTTCGACCACAATAACGATGGTGACAAAGACCTGTTATTGGGAAATATTTCGTTCAATTGCCTCAATTTATTACTCAACGGTGGCACCCCTCAAAATGCCTGGATGACCGAACAGGACACCACCTTCCCGAAAGAAGATGTGGTCGTGGATTTGGTCAGTTTCCCGGCCGCCTTTCACCTGGATATCAATAATGACGGCGTAAAAGATCTGCTGGTATCGCCTAATTCGCCCACTTTACACGAAGACAGAAACAACGTGTGGTGGTATAAAAACACCAATCCCGGCGGCCCCGCCAACTTTAAATTACAAACCCGCAAACTATTCACATCCAATATGATAGATCTCGGCACCAGTTCTCATCCGGCATTTGTGGATGTAAACGCCGATGGATTGATGGACATAGTTGTGGGCAATTACGGCTATTATAAACCGGCCGAAAACGGTAATGCCGCTAGTTTTTCCAACGCCAGCCTTTATCTTTACCTGAACACCGGAACCCCAACTGCCCCTGAATTTACGTTAACCGACGAAGACTGGCTGTTAATGGGCGACGAAGCCCCTAACGATTACGACTTCGCGCCCGCCTTTGGTGATATGGATTCGGATGGCGACCTCGATTTGTTGATTGGCAGCAATATTGGTGCTTTTTATTATTTTGAAAACCAGGCCGGTCCCGGAAATCCATTCGACATGGAAAAAAGTTTCAACATCATGTGGGCAACCATGGACGTTGGTCAGGTTTCCATGCCCGCGATTTTTGACCTCGACCAGGATGGCTTAAACGATATTTTGGTGGGCGAACGCAACGGAAACATTAACTTTTACAAAAACATTGGCAGCGCAACCGAACCTATGTTTCAGGCGGATGAAAATACCGCGCCCAATATTCCCAACCTCGGGGCCATTAATACCCAAATTATCCCCAACGGCATTGGGTACAGCGCGCCCCAGATTGTTAACCTCAACGGCAGCACCCTGCTCATTACCGGTGCCCAGGATGGCCAGTTGGAAGCCTACCAACTCACCGGCCCAACCAACACGGCATTCCCCGAAGTGGATTTGAATTTTGGCAATATTCAGGCGGGTAACCGCAGTTCGCCGTCTTTTGCCGACTTGAACGAAGATGGTATTTTGGAAATTGTGGTGGGTAATCAGCGCGGCGGTTTGCACATGTACCGCAGCGAACTGATGGCGTTTACACCGCCTACCAATACCCAAATGGCCGCTGCTGCGTTGGAGTTTCAACTTATTCCCAATCCGGCCGAATCCTTTACTCAAATTGTATTGCCGGGCCAGTCGAACCAGGAGAAACGCTGGGTGATATTGGATGCATTGGGCCGCGTTGTTGCGCAAGGTCAATCTGTGCAGCCGCAAATTTCCATTTCCACGGCCCAATTTGCCGCCGGTATGTACACGGTGCGGGTAGAAGCGGGTAACGCCGTGGGGATCAAAAAATTGATTATTGAATAACCTATTTAACGGTTAAAGCACATTGGGGTTGTGAATATGTTCCGCGAGGGCTTTTCACCACCCCAATTTATTTTTGGGTAATTTGTTAAAAAATATACCTAAAAAGCCGCATAAGCAAGTTCAGCACCACACTCACCAATAACATGGAGGCAATGGGTGCATAAAAACTAAAATTTTCTTTTTGCACCTTAAAATCACCGGGAAGGTTACCAAACCAATCAAAATTGATTTTTCCTTTCCCGAACCAAAGTACCAATCCGGCGATGATGCACACCGCCGCCACAAAAAACAATATTTTAGAAACCGAGGGCATTTTTTGTAAAAAGTAGTTGAATAACGTCAAAACGGTTAAAATTAATCAAAAATATGCGATTATTTGGCAAAGGTAAATGGAAACCATTAAGTAACAACTTCGGCCTCAAACCGCCCGGCCCAATAAGCCGCCTCCGGCCAACGGGTTTCCTGCTGATAATGATGCACCAATTTTTGATAATACGCCGCGTAGGCATTGCTGACAATGTAGTGATACGCCATAAAACCATCCGTTTTCCCGGCTAAAGCATCGGCCAGAGCGTGCCCGCCGTAATATCCGGACGCCAGGGCCGAGGTAATGCCGTACGACGAAATGGGATCGAATGTGTAGGCCGCATCGCCCACCGCCAGCCACTGCGCACCAAAGGCCCGGGGCAAATGACTACTCCCGGCCGGTACCGTTTTTACATTGGGTAAAATAGTGTACTCCTCGCCCAACAAAAGCCGGAGTTGCACCGTTTCGCGCAGTTGTTGTTGGATAAATGGCTCGGATAATTGCGGCGACGGCAGCAGGGACTTGAGCGTAAAAAACATCAGACCCAGGCAGTCCGGGGCTACCGGGGCCGCGTACCACCAACCCCCGGGCACCGACTCAATGTAGATATTGCGTGGAATGCTCCGCTCGTGGCGTACCCAACAACAAAGCGCAAATTGTTGGTCTAAGGTTTGTTTTTGCACGCCCAAATGCCGACAAATGGAACTTTTTCGGCCCGTTGCATCCACGACGTACCGGCATTGGAGGTGCAGCCGGTGCGTACCCCGCTCGGCCTGTACTTCAACGCCATCGGGCGTAGCGGTGACTTTGGGTAATTTGTAACCAAAAAACGTTTGGCAAAAATGAGGGTGCAGCGCGGTGCGCAAGTCTTGTTCAAACAAGGCCCGGTCGAGCAAAACCCCGGCCCCAAACCGGTCTTCCAAAAATTCTCTGGTGGCAAAATCCGGCTGACCCCAGGCGCTAAGGTTGCCGTAATAGGGCGTGTGTTGTTCCGATTCCAATAAATGATCAATGCCCAATTGCCGAAACAGCGGTTTGGCATTGGGCGGAATGGCCTCCCCCGGTTTGGGTTTGGCGCTGTCACTGGCTTCGATGAGGGCGTGTGGTACGCCCCGCGCCGACAAGGTTAAGGAGGTGGCCATCCCGGCGGGGCCACCTCCTGCAATAATCACCGGAAAAAAGGTGCTTTTAGCGTTCATCCCGGCCAAATGTACGTCTTTCGCGGGTTCTTTGTGGTTGAGCCGCTTGGGGAGCAAGAGCACCTTTGGCCGCAACAACGGGTTCTTTTTCTATATTTTCGGCAATAACTACTTGGTCTAAAGTGGGGTCACCACCGGAGAAATGCCTTCCCGATTCGACCCACGCCGTTTTGGGCAAAAAGCCCATTTCGTCGGGGTTTACTGCTTCGTTGGTTTGGGTAATAATGCCCAATTCGTGCCATTCGTGGATCATTCTATTGATCTTTTTAAGGTAGTCGCTGCCAAAATCCCGGAGCCAATCCTGACGATAATCAAAGTGTTTTAACCTTTGCGCCAACGGAACATCCTGGGCGTTCATCCGGCCAAAACTTTGCTGCGACAACACCTGATTGGGTACCCGCGCGGCCCAAAACGACGGCAAAGGCAAATAAGTAGAAGTATCGTAACCCGACAGGCAACTGGCTTCGTCCGTTTGCCACGGAACACCCAACCAACAAGTTAAGGCGCCGGGACCCGTTTGGCTCAGCGGCCCTTTGGCGCTGAGCGCAATGGCGGGCGCGAGTAAAGGGCCATAATTCAGGTGCGTATCTTCGTCGGGTGCTACCAGGTTTAAGCGATAGGGTTTGGCCCACATACTTTTTACGCGCAGCGGCCACGTCAGTTCAATGCCGGGGTGAAATGGCCCGCCGAGGCATTCTTCCAGCGGAGCCTGGTTGAGCGCGTCAATTTGTTCGGCCAGACTTAGGGCGTCAAAATCGGTGGGTTTGTGGTATTCCTCGTTGGAAAACTCGCCGTTGGCCCATTTTTCCAAACGTTCGTATTGCACCACGGTAATGGGCAAATTCACGGCGGCAATGTCCACGTATTCGCCAAAAGCATCGCCGTAAAAAGGTGGAATTTGAATGGGAGCAGCCTCACTACTGCTCGGGTTGCGGAACCAACTGAAAACTCGTTGCCGGAGTTGCTCCGATGCCGGAGACGGATCGGCAAGTTGTTTAAGCATGTCTGGCGCGGTAAAATCGGCGGGAGAATTATGCCCAAAAAGCACAAAAAAGCCGTGGTTTACCCACTGGGTTTGCACCATTCGCTCCAAAATGGGAAAAATATCGCGTTGGAACACCACCCCGTTGGCGGCGGGATCGGGGTAGCCCATTTCTTTGATAAAGGTATTTTGCACCACATCGTTCATGGTCACTACGCCAAACAAACCGGGGCCAAAATTGGGGGGCGTTACGGCTACCGTTGCCGGTAGGGCTTCGTATTCCTGGTCGTCCAGCCGGATCGTAGCCCGCACAATGCCATCGCAGGTATCATCGTGCCAGCCGACGTTGTTGGCAAAGGTTGTTGCCGCTTCGTTGGTGCGGGATTCGGAGTCGCCATCGCCGCCAAAAAAGAGCAAACGGCCTTTTTCATCGGTTCTGATTTCGCCCAAACAAACGTTTTTATCGTAAAATTTGCCGTCATCAAAGCGGTATTCCGGTCCCTGAACCCCTTCGCCCTGAATGGTTTTGGGCCGGGGTTTAATCACCAGATTGGCGCGAGCCGCCCCTTTAACTTTGGGGTTGCGCGGACCAGCGGGGACACCTAATCCGGGCAAATCGAGGGCATTATTGAACTCGTACCAACCGGCTTTGATATTGGCCACGTGTACGTTCCAGGTGATTTGGCACGTGTCGGAATGGGTGATTTCGGCAATGGGATTATCCTGGGCATCGAAGGCATAAACCCGAAACCGGGCCACTTGTTTTTTTACCCGTCCATCCGGGTCTTTGTAGCCATTTTCGGGTTCGGGAGCAACGCCCGGCACGTCGGAAGCAATAAAATACTCCGGCGAATTACCAATTCTGGCGATCCCAATGGGTGGATAAACCGCGAGGTAACTAATGTTAGATTTTTCCATTACAATGTAATTATGATTTTATGTAAATTTTTGCAGACCGATTCTCAACACACAACAAACAGCATGGGTGAATTTTTATTTACACGCAGTTTTTCGACCAGCAATATTACAAATAATTATGTAGGTATAAGGTAAGATTTTCGTATTTAAAAATAAAAACAGGTTGCAAAGTTCATCCCTCAAACAAATCGTCGAGCGTCAGTTCGCTTTGCACCAACTCGTGGTAGTACTCATTCCGGGTAACGCCAAATGGCGTAATCATGGTGAGGAATATGTTTTTTCGGGCATTATTGCCCACTTTTCCAAATAAATGAAGCATGTTTCGCATTTTTTGGGCATCGGTTTTATCACAAAAATGGCGGGTTATAATTTTTATAACCCGCCATTTTTCACTTTTTTTTACAAAAATGGCGGATTATATTTTTTATAATCCGCCATTTTTTACTTTTTTTTAGCCCCTTCTCAAAGTTCAGGTACCTCTTTAGGCATCAAACAGCATCCCCATATCAAACCAGCCATCCACTACACCAAGGCTATATTCATTGTTTTTTAAGCCAAATGTAGCGATAACGTGCATAAAAACCTGCTTTTTGGTATTCGTCAGGGTTTTAAAGATGCGCATTTTTTCGCGCAATGCTTCGGCATCGGCATCTGTCATAGACCAGGATTCGCGGTGAAATTTGATCTCAAATAAATTAATGGCCTGGTCTTTTCGGTCGAGTAATAAATCAATCTGGATACCGGGGTCCGTCGCGTTTCCTTTGCGGTAGAAGGTGCTGGCTTCTGAATAAATCCCCGCAATACTCATAGCCCGTTTAAGGGCATCCAAATGTTTAAGGCAAATGCTTTCAAAGGCATACCCGCACCAGGTTTTATACACTTGGGTCTGGCTCAGGTGTTGCCAGGCATCGGCCCCCTGCGGCCGGTGATTTTCGAGAAAATTGACATAAAATAAAGAGTATTCGTCAGTCAGCCGAAATACCGCTTCTTTTTTTAAACGCCCAAACGGAAAATATTGGGTAATAAAGCCCGACTGCTCTAATTCTTCGAGATAACGGGTGGTAGTTCCGCCATCGGGGAGTTGCGTGTGTTTCAAAATAGCACTGCGGGTAAGCCCCATGTGGTGCGTTGCCAACGTGCGCACAATAGCCATGTGGTGTTCAGCGCGTTCAAAAAGGGCAGGATATAGTTTTAAAAATTCATTTCGCAGGGTCGAGCTACCCGAAAAAAACATCCGTTCAATATTTTGCGTGGCCGTCAGACAGGGCTGTACTTCCTTTAAATAATGCGGCACCCCGCCAGTGGCCATGTACAACTGTAAAATACGGTAACAATCCATCCGAATATTCCGACTGTTGAGATACGCCTCCGTTGAAGTAAGTGCCTGTTGCAAAATGGCCTGCTCTGGTTTTCGACCGATGAGTTCATTTTTCATAAAAAAACGCGATAAGTAGCGGAATGTGGGCAAATGCAAATACATTCCGCTACTTATCGCGTTTTTTTTCAAAAAACTCTTCCGTTTTAAAAAAAGTTAAAAACTACCCAAGATCATTATCCCCCACTTTGTTACAAAAAAAACCAAAATTATCCCCCACTTTGTTACAAAAAAAACTAAAAATACCCCCCACTTTGTTACAAACGCTGTAACTTTGTTCCATGATTTATCGAAATATTTTGCAAGAATTAACATCTTGGCGCAATTCCAAGCATCGTAAACCATTAATTATCCGAGGTGCAAGACAAACCGGAAAAACAACGGTGGTGCGGGAATTAGGCAAAACCTACGCTCAATTTATTTATTTGAACCTGGAACGGAAAGAAGATGCCGCTTTATTTCAATCCTTTCCAAACTTTGCACATTTGGTATCATCCATTTTTTTTCACAAAGACAAAAATCCCCAAAACGAGGATACGCTTATTTTTATTGACGAAATTCAAGAGGTACCGGAAGCCATCAACCTGCTCCGCTACTTTTACGAAGACGTTCCACAATACCACGTTATTGCGGCAGGCTCCTTACTGGAAACTATACTTACAGAAAATATAACCATGCCCGTAGGCCGAGTACAATTTATGGTACTTCGCCCTTTATCTTTTGACGAATACTTAGGCGCAATGGGCGAACATGCAGCACTGGAACAATACCATAAAACGCCAATGGATGATTTTGCACACTCAAAATTATTGGAATTATTTCACAACTATACTTTGATTGGTGGTATGCCGGAAATGGTGAGCCATTACGCTGAAAACCGCAATCTGACGGCACTGACCCCCATTTACGAATCGCTGCTACTGGCCTACATGAACGACGTTGAAAAATACGCCCGGAACCACACAATGGTGCAAGTCATTCGGCACGTAATGAAAAGTATGGGGCCGGAAACGGGCAATAGAATCAAATTTGAAAAATTTGGACATTCTAACTACGGTAGCCGCGAAGTGGGTGAAGCCATGCGAATCATGGAAAAAGCCATGTTATTATCCCTGATTTACCCATGCACCAGTACTTCGCTGCCCGTTTTTGCCGATAAAAAGAAATCTCCAAGACTCCAACTCCTGGATACCGGGTTGCTCAACTACCTGGCAGGCATCCAAAAGGAAATACTGGGGTCTCCGACGCTGGAACATGCATTCCAGGGCAAACTGGCAGAACATATTGTTGGTCAGGAACTTCTGGCCAAACGTTATGGCATGATGAGTGAATTACATTTCTGGACCCGTGAACGTAAAGACGCCGAAGCCGAAGTAGATTTTGTTCACGTTGAGGACACTTATCTGATTCCAGTTGAAGTAAAATCTGGCGCAACTGGCCGCTTACGTTCGTTACATCAATTTATGGAAACGGCTCCTCACCATACAGCGGTGCGCTTTTACAGCGGCCCCATTCATCGGGACTCCTTAACGACACCCTCCGGCAAGGTTTTTCAACTGCTTAGTTTGCCTTATTATTTGGCCGGACGAATTAGTGCATACATTAAAAACCAGTAATAAATGTTCCCCAAAACCTTTATCGGGGCTTTTTTACAACCCCGATAAAAGCCTGCATATCTACTCCGCAATCACCACAACCCCGCGCGCCCGAGGCTGCCCCTGCTTACTGATGGTGTACGCATACACACCCCCCGGCAAGGTTCCCGTGCGCAACCCAAACACATTCCCCGCAAACGATTGTGTCAATACCGGGCGACCCAACGGATCAGTGAGGGTAATTTGGTGAATCCCCGGCAATTCCGGCCCCTGAATCCGAACCTGCGC
>JAAFJN010000009.1:0-116565 GCA_013298845.1 Chitinophagales bacterium | reverse complement strand
CAAAAAGTTTTCGCCAATGGTATGCCAGGTTTGGTTGGTAATGACCGGCGCGTTGTTGTCGAAATAAATGGCCGCCCGGTTCTGCAACTCGGTGCCCAACGGCACATCGGGGTATTGTTGAACGTTGAACTGCACGTAACCCTGCGAAGCCGCCGGATTCGACGCACTATCGGGCAAATTGATGTTCGGAAACCGGAACACCACTACCCCATTGCCCTGCATATCCCATTCGTAGGGGTGACTGCTCGCTCCCGGCACCACCGTGCGGGCATCGAGCCATTGGAAAGGCAGGGTATCGCGAATTTCGACGTACAAAGCGGGCGCGGTACCGGTGTTTTGAAAACGAATAACGTACTCCAACTCGGTATTTTGCCGGATATAATGCGCTTCGGAAACGCCCGCCGGAAAACCGCGCTTGTCGTTGGGATCGTACGAATTTACACTCTCCGTGCAGTTAATATCTAACCAGGGATCGCCGTCGCCCAACGAAAACCCGTTTACAAAACCCATGCTGAACTGACCGTTGCCGTTACAACCTTCTACCCAAGCCACCGGATCACCCAAACCCGGAAAACCAGTCGCCTGTTCGGTTTCGAGCCGCAAAAATGCACCGTTGGCCGCTACCGTAATGGTGGTGGATTCATTTTCATTCAACTCAAAACTGGTGGGTGCCATGAGCAAAACATTGTCTTCAATCACGATGTACTCCAACGACTCGAGCATATCGCTGCCCGTGTTGGTGATGGTAAAAACAACGCTGTCGCCCATGCAAACGCCCTCCACTTCGATGTTCGGACCGTCCCAAAAACCATCTTCACACAAGGTATCGGGATAGGCATGGGCCTCGGAGCAATAAGTGATGCCGGGTTCCTCGTCGCAGGCGATGAACACCTGTATTGTAATTAACTGGGCAAAATACGGGGGCATATTGCCCAAATCAAACGAATATACGTTGCCGTTTTGGGTCGTCCAGGGGATACTGGTGCTCAGTACCGTCAGGTTAGAGTCAATGGTGATCTCCACGCTGGCGTCATTGGCGGTGCCGGTACCCGTATTGCGCACCACGACTGAATACTCCGACGGGAAACAGGGCCGCAAACTAATGGCCCCAATGGAAGTCGTGAGAAGAGGACAGGGCACTATTGTATCGCACAACCCCACCCCGAGGTTATAGGTCATATTGGGTTCGGTGGCAAAACCAAGGCCCGTCTCGGGGGCGCAATTGTAGTTGCAAAAGACGTTTTGGCCGGAGGGTTGAATGTAAATAAAACGATTGGCGGCGTTGGTAAAACCGGGTGGTAGCGCAAACGAATAATAGCCGTTGGCATCGGTAATGGTGGTATTACTGTAAAAATTATTCCCTTCATTCATGCCAAAACTCACCGTCCAACCTTCGAAAAATTCCGTTTCAAACGAGTCCACTACGCAGTCGCCGTCGTAATCGCGAAAAACGTAACCACTCATACTGTTGACCGGAAAATTAATATAAAACAAGGCAAAATCGGTGTTGAGCAGGGTGTCACCCGCTGTTACCTGCACGCCCAAGGTATCCATGCACGACGACCAAAGCACATTGGGCTTTTTGACCACAATATCGTAACTGCCGGGCATCAGTGGAATAAAATAATGGCCCGTGGAATCGGTTTGCCCCACACCCGCCACTGTGTTATTTTGTACTGCATACACCAATAATTGAGACACCAGCGAATCTTTATCACCCGTGCAATCGTTATTTTCGTCCAGCAGCAATTGTCCGGCAACCCCGGCATCGGTGAATTGGCCGTTGGCGTTGAGTTTTACCGCCCAAGCCACCTCCGGACTGGTGTTGTATTCCGCCGGACGTGCGCCCACAATCACCGTTTCGAGGTTATTGTTCACGTACAGATCTTCGCCTCTTGCAATGTTGTGGTAATACACTTCATTCACCATATTACCGGCCAAATCCACGTCAACGTAACCGGTTTGGAGCCAAAAAGGCGTTCCATCCTGCCCTTTTCCCAACAAACGGTACCCGCTGCCGTCGGGTTTCACCACAATCCGCACAAAGTTTCGGGTAGGCCCGGAGGAGACCATTTTTTTGTATTCAATATTTCCCGTCGGGTCAATTTTTAACAAATAATCGCCGCTGGTACCAGCCGACCAGTCCGTTTCGCGGGTGATAAACACCAAACCGCCATCGGGAGTATTGGCCGCAGCGCCTGCCTCGAAGCCATCACCAACGGTGCCGTAGGTTTGTTTACTCAACAAATTCCCGGCCGCATCGTAGCGAATTAAAGCCCAATCGAACGTTGCCTGGGTAAAATTTCGATCACTCGCAATCACCTTAAACCCGCCGTTCACATCGGGGAGCATGATTTGCGGGGCCAAACTGTCCAGACCCGTTTCTACCAATTGCACAACGTTGCCCTGGTCATCCATTCGTTTGAGGTAACCCTTAAAAATGGGCCAAAAAGTGACGCAACTCACCCAATATCCGCCGTTTTGGGCCGGTATAATGTTGTAACAATCTTCCATATCGCCCATCGAACAAAGGTGCGTTTGGGCGGTGAGGTTGTAGTTGTTGTCAAATTTGGCAAAAGTGGTTAACCGATACGGCGGCGCACCGCCATTGGCGAAAGAATTGGCAATCACCGCCACGCCACCATCGGCGGTGTAGATCAAATCGGTGGCCAAATCATTAATATTTGACCCAAATTGCTTTTGCCATTGCCATGCTCCGGCGGCGTTTAGTTTTACCAAGTAACCATCGGCCGTACTACTAAAGCGATCGGTAGCCAACGCCAGATAACCGCCGTCGGGGTGCGGGAGTACCCTACTGATTTCCACCACTTCATTATTGGAAATGTTGGGGTATTTACGGTCCCAGCCTTGCGCTACCAACGTGGTGTACAGGCTCCAAAAGAATAAAAGAAAAAGATATTTTTTCATGATTTGTGTGTTCTTGTTTGATGTTACGTTGGGGTGATGGGTTAAAAACAACCTTTCCCAACGCGCTTAATAAGTTGTGCCCCGGCTTTTGGCAGGTAGGCTGGCCAGGTTGAAATTTGACCAATGCCCCGTACCCATGAATTCATGATACAAAAGTGCGGCAAAGGGGGTTTTAAAAAAAATACAATTTTCCTTGTTTATCAAAAAGTAAATGTAGCCTTGCATTTTTTATTTTTCTTTTAATCAGCAATTTAGATAAAGGCAAACTACGCAAATTTTTATTGGTAAAAAGAAAAACAAGGCGCAACTTTGTAAAAAAAGTCGAACTTTGTCGCCATGCAAAAACTAATGGCGCTATTTCACCAACTCAACGGCGTGGAAAAACGAGAATGCACCCATTTTCTCAACAGTCCCTACTTCAACCAACGCACCGATGTACTGGGCCTTTGGCACTGTTTGCTCCGGCTCAAACAACGGGAACCCGATCCACCGCAGATTTTCGCCGAATTGTACCCCGGCACGCCGTTCGACGAGGCGCAATGGCGTTACGTGCAGACTTTTTTGCTTCAGGGTATCGAACATTTCCTGACGCAACGGGCCTGGGAACAAGCGCCGCTACTGGCCGATTTGCATTTAATTCCGGTTTTTCGCCGTAAAAAAGCCGATAAAGCCCTCGCCTACGCCCTGCAACGCGCCCACAACAAACTGGCGCAATTGCCGCAAGACAAGGACTTTTTTTTGTACCAATACTTGCTCGAATGGGAAAAATACGTCAGTACCGAATCGCAACACCGCACGGGGGCCAATAACCTGGCTTCGGTGAATCGCGCGTTGGACACGTTTTTGGTGAGCAGCAAACTGCGGTTGGCCTGCCTCATGGAATCGCACAAGGCCGTTTATCAGGCGACCTACGACCTGGGTTTGCTCACGGCTTCGCTCGCGCACGTACGCACGTCGGGTATGCTCGAGATACCCGTGGTGGCCTTGTACTACCATTGCTACCAAGCCCTTACCACGGGCAACGAAGCCGATTTCCGGGCGTTTCGGCGGGAACTGGAACAGCACCCGGAACTCCCGCCCGATGAGCGACGCACGTTTTTGTTGCTGGCGGTGAATTATTGCATCAAACGGCTCAATACCGGGCAGGTGCACTATATCCGGGAGGCGTTTGATTTGTATAAAATTGGTTTGGAAACGGAAGTGTTGATCGAAAATGGCGTTTTGAGCCGGTTTGCGTACAAAAACATCGTGGCGCTGGGCCTGCGGTTGGAGGCGTTTGACTGGGTACGGGATTTTATTGCCCGGTACGAATCCCTATTGGAAGAAAAATACCGTTCGGCCAACCGCGATTACAACCTGGCGCGGTTGTTTTTTACCCAAAAAAATTACGCCAAAGCCATGCCGTTATTGGCACAAGTGGACGAATCGGATTTGCTGCTCAACCTCGACAGCCGGGTAATGCTGCTAAAAATGTACTACGAAACCGGCGAATACGAGGCATTGGACGCGCTTTTGACCAGTTTTCGGGTATTGTTGCTGCGCAAAAAGAAAATTATCGGGTACCATCAGCAGCATTATTTAGCGACCCTGCGGTTGGTGAAAAAACTCGCGCGGCTGCGCCCCAACGATACCGTGGCGGTGCAAAAATTTAAAGCGGAAGTGACTAAAAACGAGGTTGTTTTGGAGAAGGATTGGTTGTTGCGCCAGGTGTAAAAACAAAAGTGCCCGCCACTTCGTAACCGCCAATATATCAGCGCATTACGAAATAACGGGCACATGAATTGATGTTCACCACGCTCCTACTTAAAACCGCCGCAACTTTTCGTCAAATATAAACTTGACGTAACGGCCATTCACCGGTACTTCGAGCAAGTATTTGTGGTTAAAAACGTCGTCTTTACGAATTTTGATGTTACCGGCTAATCCCTCGTTTTTGTACATGGTGTGTTCGCGAATTAAGCCATCATGCGATGCGTAGGGCGGAATCGGTCCCCAAAACACGGGCCACGGAGCGGCGATAAATGCGTTATTGTTGTTGTTCAAACCTTCCCCAACGGTGCTACTACTGTTGGCGGCGGCAACGGTTCCGGCAATGGCCAATGCGGCAATGGAACCCACAATAATGGCATCGCGGGTATTGCGGTAACGAATGTACTCTTTAGCGGTATATACCTTGAGTTCTTTGCGGTTACCGTTGGCGGCAAACCCGTACGCTTTTACCTGATCGGGGTAAAAAGTCACCAAAGAATCGGTTTCGTTGCGGATAAACAGCCCTAAATCCAAAAAACCGGAAACGTTACGCGTAACCATTTCGGCGGTAATTTCGCATTCCCCCGTGTTTCCGGTGAGGTTGGGCAAACCGTGGTTGTACGTCAAACGGGTATTATCGGGTTGTTCGGCGGCGGGTTTGTAATAATAAACCCGATTGCACGAAGTAAGTAATACGACTGCTGCCAGCAAAAATAAAAATGAGTTCTTCATAGCGATACTTTGAATTGTTAAGATTGAATTTGATGGGACAAAGTTGTTAACAATCCTTAAATACTGCAAGTGTATTAACGAGAATTAAGGGTAATTTTAACAAATTTTAGGGGTTGAAACGTACGATAATGCAAACGGAACTACCGTATTTTCTTCCCTTCCAAGGTATTTCCTCCCTGAGAGAATGTCAAACTTTTTACTGTTCCGTCGGTGTTTAGGTGAAACTCCATTTGCGCCCCGATTTCTTTTATAAAAAAACGCGTTTGGGTTTCCGCCCAAAGATCAACCGTTGGCTGTCCCGTGGCCTTTGCCAAAAGTTGGTTGTTTTGTAGCGCAATTTCAATTTCAAAAGCGGGTTGCAACTCATAAACCCCAACGTATTGGCTGAGAATTTCCGGTGCCAAAGCGATGGATTCTTTTTCGGACAATGGCTTTTTATCCGTTTCCAAACCCACGCTTTTTACAATCCGATCGGCAAAAAGCACTTGCTTTTTGCCATTTTTTAAAGAAAAATCGTACGTTGCGGTACTATTTTCAAACCCAAATTCATGATCCGACAATGGTTCCAGTTTTATGGGCCGCCCCCCTTCCCGCGCACTGTATAATGCACCATTATCAAAAGAGATAAAGCGCACCACCTCCTCGAATTGATAAGCACCTACCCATTTTTTCAACTCTTTTTCCGACATTTTTACGGCTTTTTTTTCGGTCAGGGGTTTTCCCAATAGCGCCGACACCGCTTTTATATTGCAGGCTTCCGGGCCTTTGCCGTTGTCGAGATTCGTTAAAACAATGGCGTAAATATTTTTACCCGGAACATAAATTCCCGATGTGGTAAAGCCATTAATCCCCCCCGTATGTTCCACCGTGGCGACTCCGGCGATTTCATTGATATACCAACCGTAGCCGTAATTATTGTGTTTTCCGTTAATTAAGGTGTAATTGGTAAAGGCCATTCGTTTGCTGCTTTCCGAAATCAGGGTATTGTGGTGAATGGCCTTGCTCCACAAAAACATATCATCAATGGTGGACATTAATGAACCCGCCGCGTAAGGAATGGTGGTACTCATAAACTCGGCATTTTCGTAATTGCCTTCGTAGAATTGGTAACCATTGGCCCGGTTGGGAATAATTTTGTACGTATTTGCGTAATAAGAGTTTTTCATCCCAAGTTGGTCAAAGATATTTTTTTGGATAAAATCCTCATAGGGCATCCCGGATAATTGCTCGATAATATAACCCAAAAGAAAATAACCGGAATTGCTGTATTCGTGCTTTTCGTTAGGGTTAAAGTCCAAAGGCAGGTTTTTAAAACTGCCAATAATTTCTTCGGGGGTCATATCCAACCGGGTTTTTGTCCTAAATTCGGGCAAATTGGTGTAACTTTTAATCCCGGAAGTATGATTAAGCAAATGGTGAATTGTAATTTCATTGCCACGCGGGAAATCTGCGATGTATTTTGACAAAGGGTCTTTCAGGCTTAGTTTACCTTGTTCCAGGAGCATCAGAATAGCAACACTGGTAAATTGTTTGGTGATAGACGCCAACTGCAACACACTTTCGGGCTTCATGGACGCGCCCAATTCTACATTCGCCATACCAAATGCCTTTCGGTAAAAAATCGTGTCACCTTTGGCCATCAAAACAGTTGCCCCGGGCGCATTGGCCGGATAAGCCTGATTAAAAATAGCGTCAATGTCAGTTTCTATACTCTGGGCAGAAGTTACACCCAAGGTGCTGTTTTGAGTGGATGCGACTTGTTTACCTTGCCCAAATGCGCATAAAGCAACAAAAAGCGCTAAAAATGTGAATAAATGGTTCATTATTTTTTTGTTTTAAAACTTAATAAATAAAAATTGAATTAGAAAAAAGGCAATAAAGTGCCTGCCCCACGGAGTGTGAGGTTTTGAATTTTACCATAAAAAATAGCGGATAAAATCTACGTATTTGACCTTCTTAAATAAAGGAAATACGCCAAATAACTTAGGCCAAGGCTAAAGGCCATAATCGCCAAGGAATGAATATGAATGGGGGCGGTGAAGTACGTTAAGAGCAAACCCAAACCAATGCCACAAAACAAAATGGCCAATTTGATCACTTCCTGCTGCTTTTCCCGGTCATTTTTGTCTAATAAATAAGCGGTTAACTGCTCCGACATTCCTCGGTCAATGAGTTTGTTTTTCAACCGAAAATCTAAAAAATACTTGATCAATAAGGTGAGCATAAACACCAAAAATGCCATAAACAGAATGGGAAACATAATTCCCGCTATCGGTTCTGATGCCAAAGGATCAACCGCGTTGGGCGGCGTATCCATTGTTGGGCGGTTTTGCGCAAAAACGGGCACTGTTCCCAACGAAATTATGATGAATGCGAGTAGTCTTTTCATTTTATAATTTATATTTAACCACGCTTTATTAGATCCTGATTTAGCGTATCGGTTGCAATTTATTTTGAAATATTTTTTCCGCTTTCCTTTTGTACTGCGTATTGAGGTCAACTATCAAAAATAGCAATACAACCAAGCCGGTTCCGATGATCAATAGCATGGTAAAAACGGGTATTGCGGTAAAAACCGCCCGTATTTGGGACAAAAAAGGAATGGAAAACGCTATAATGACGATAATTAAAATGCTCAAAAGCCCCCAAAAAACCAATTCTTGCATTCGTTTTTTTTGCCTTTCATATCGTACAACTTTATCCATCACCACGGTGGTAACGTCAAAGGCAAAACTTTCCGGGGCCATTTTTTGCATTCCAGCCACCAGACGTTGATAGTTTTCAAGTTTTTCCCGGCATTCGGCACACGCTGAAAGGTGCGCAGCGACCGCATCATCTTGCGATTCTTTTAGCAGAAATGCCTGCAAGGTTTCGTCCGTCAAATGATTATTTGTCATACCTACCTATTTTTATAATGATGATTGACATTGTCTTTTAGCATTTTTCTTGCTCGGTACAGGTAACTTTTGATGGTTCCTTCGGGCAAATTGGTGATTTCGGCAATTTCCTTGTTGGGCAATTCTTCCAGATGGTACAGGGTGATTAAGGTTTTGTACAGCGGTGGCAGTTGATCTATTTCTTTGGTAAGAATATCCACTGCTTCTGTTTTGATGGTATCAAACTCGGCATCTTCGGTGGCTATAAACTTACTTTCGGTCGTTTCCTCCATCCCAATGATTGGAATTTTCTTTTTTTGAAGATAACGTACAGTCGTATTATAAGCGATGTTGGCAATCCAGGTGGATAATTTGGATTTGAACTGAAATGAAGGCAAATTTTGGTAAACCTTTAAATAAATATCTTGCACCAGGTCTTTTTGGTCATCTGCATTCGTTGTCATTTTCCGCACAATTTGAGCGACCAACTTTTCCGTTTGGGTTACCACGACCGCAAAGTCCTGAATGTTGCCATTCAAGATATTGGTAACAATAACTTTGTCCGAAAAGCGCCCGCTTTCATTGCTCATATGCTTCATTAGACCCGCAACCTAAAATTCGGTTGCAAAATAGTTGCTTTTATCGCTTCGGCATGGGTTTACACTTCGATTTCGGCCGGTTTTGGGTATCAAAACCGACCGAAATCGCCAAATTGCGGTGCGCAAAACCGGCCGATGCTCAACTAAGCAACTTAACTCTTTTGCCAAAAACAAACTTGACATAACGGCCATTTACCGGCACTTCGATCAAATAATTGTGCTTAAAGGCGTTGTTTTTTCCAATTTTAATCATTCCGGCTACTCCCTGGTGGGGAGCGATGGTATGCGCCCGCAACAATCCATCGGGTGAAATATAGGGTGCCACCGAAGCGGGATGAACGGGAACAACCTGATTGTTACTGGCCAAACCGGCGAGATTAATAGCCGAATCAAAATTCAACTGCTGCACAAATGCTTCGCGAACCATAGCAAATTCCACGTACTCGGTTGCCGTGAATATTTTTAACGCCCCTTTTTTTCCGTTGGCATCAAAACCATAGGCTTTCACCTCTTTGGGGTCAAAATGCACGGTAGAATCCGATTGGTTGTGAATAAACAAGCCCAAATCCAAAAAATTATCGGAATTCACGGTGCGCATTTCGGTGGTAATCACGCATTCGCCGGTGTGGCTGGTCAAATTAGGAACGCCATGATAATTGGCCAATCGCGTGGGTTCGGGCTGCTGGTCCGCCGGATTGTAATAATAAACCTGCCCGCAGGAAGGGAGCAATAATACCGCAATAAGCAGTGTAAAAATGGTGTGTTTCATCATCGTGTTTGTTGATAAAGATTGAATTAATGTTGCAAAATTATTGATGTTTTAAAATTTACGGGAGAAACAAAAGAGATTTTGACCAATTTTAGCAGACAAAAAAAGTACATTTGCGCCCACATGATGTCCGGTAAATATAAATCTTTGTTTCAGTTATCAGTGATCGTTAGTGCACTCGGCTTTTTTGTTGATGTGTACGACTTGTTGCTGTTTTCCATTATCCGCAAAACCAGTCTGGCGGATTTGGGCCTCTCCCCCACCGAAATACTCTCCACGGGCGAACAACTCATTAGTATTCAAATGGTAGGTTTGCTGGTGGGTGGTGTTGTGTTTGGCATTATTGGCGATAAAAAAGGGCGTTTGAGCGTGCTTTTTGGCTCTATTTTGCTGTATTCGGTGGCCAATATCCTCAATGGTATGGTGACCGACATTCCCCAATACATGATACTCCGGTTTATTGCCGGAGTTGGTTTGGCGGGTGAACTGGGTGCCGGATTAACCCTCGTGAGTGAACAATTACCCAAAGAGCAACGCAGCCTCGCGGCGGGTTTTATCGCAGGTTTTGGGGTATTGGGTGCGGTTTGTGCGTTTGGGGTCAAGCAGTGGTTCGATTGGCGCACGTGTTACTACATCGGCGGCGGAATGGGGCTTTTGCTACTGCTCATGCGGGTGCAACTGTACGAAAGCGGGTTGTTCCGCGAAACCCAAACCGCGAACGTCCAAAAGGGCAATTTTTTGATGTTTTTTAACAACAAAAAACGGTTTATCAAATACCTGCAATGTGTACTCATTGGATTGCCGGTTTGGTATATTATCGGGGTTTTGGTGACTTTTTCCGATCAGTTTGGCCTACAAATGGGCATTCCCAACATTGATCCGGGCCGTTCCATTATGTTTTTATACCTCGGCGTTGGGCTGGGTGACTTGGCGGTGGGCGCGTTGAGCGAACACTGGAAAAGCCGCAAAAAGACGTATTTCCTGTTTTTGCACCTCACAGCCTTGCTCGTGGTGGCGTTTTTTGTCCAACGCGGTAATCCAACGTTGTTTTACACCTTGTGCTTTGCCCTCGGATTTGGCGCGGGTTTCAATGTGGTGTATTTAACGATGGGCGTGGAGCAATTTGGTACCAATTTGCGCGCTTCGGCGGCCATTAGTATTCCCAATATGGTGCGCGGTGCCTTGCCGCTCATTTTGCTATTGTTCCAATTCATGCGCACCTGGACGGGCGATTACCTGACCGGCGCGTGGGTAACGGGCTTGATTTTTTTCGTTTTGGCCGAAATTTCAGCGTATTTTATGGACGAAACCTACGGCAAAGACCTCGATTTTTTGGAGGAATAGCGTCGGCCGTCGGAGCGGCCGTCGGGGCGGCCCTTGTGGCCGCCCTCATGACAGCCCTTGTGGCCGCCCTATCTCGCATTAAAGCGAATATCTCCACGACACCCCCGACGGCGCAATGAACAAACTGCCCATTTTATCGGGCATAATATTTTTTAACGGCGCACTCAATGGCCCGTGATAGGCAAATGCGCCCAAATCAAATACAAACAAAAAGGCCCCTTGCAGGATAATACTCCGGCCAAATCCCCGCCAGCGATCGGCATTTTTTTGGGTATTTTTGGCGCGTTCGGTCATCCAGGCACCGGCGGCGATATAGCCCACATCCAAACCGGCGTTGAACAAAAAAATCTGCCGGATGCGTTGTAGTTCCTGCTGACTATCCCACCAGTTTAAAGCGGCGTAATCGGTGTGTGCCGCCGTCCAGATGCCGCTGGTGGCCAATCCGGCGTTGATGAGGCCCCACCCGAGGTTCATTTGGTAAAAAGCCCGATCGGCGCCTTTGGTTCGCGCCATTCCGATGGCCCCGGAGGCGATATTGGCCGCTGCCCAGCCGCCTAACACGTACATGGAGTAGCGGGTGCGTTGGGTGCGTTGTTGGTTCCATTCGGGCAGAGTGGATTGCGCGTTGATGGCGCAGGTGGCCGCGAAAAGGAAAAGGGCAGCCACGAGGGATAATCGCGCTTTTAGGGTAGATGGGGTAGTCACGAGGGTGGAGCGGGTAGATGCAGCCACGAGGGTGGAGCGGGTAGATGCAGCCACGAGGGTGGAGCGGGTAGATAGGGCAGCCACAAGGGTGGAGCGGGTAGATAGGGCAGCCACAAGGGTGGAGCGGGTAGATAGGGCAGCCACAAGGGTGGAGCGGGTAGATAGGGCAGCCACAAGGGTGGCTTTGGGGGCAGATAGGGCAGCCACAAGGGCTGCCCTTACGATGGATGAGGGCATATGATACATGATGTATAGGTGTGTATGGGATGAGCCTATGGGGATGCTACCGGGGATGGGGCAGATGGGGTAGATGGAGTAGCCTCAAGGACTACCCTTACGTGAGGGCACCATTCTCCACCAAAAACACTCGAAAATCCGTGCTTAAATCGCGCATAACGTCTTCCATGCGGGTACGTTGGGTATCGGTGATGAGGATTTGTGGTACTTCGCGTTCCAACAATAACTGAACGAGTTGTTTTACGCGCAAACTATCCAGTTTATCAAAAATATCGTCGAGCAGTAAAATGGGTGCGCGGCCTTTTTCAAGGCGCAGATATTCGTATTGCGCCAACCGCAGCGCCAACAAAAAGGACTTTAACTGTCCCTGCGAGGCAAATTTCTTGAGCGGATAACCGTCGAGCAAAAAAGCCATATCGTCGCGGTGCGGCCCGGCGGCAGTGCGTTCGGAATAGCGGTCTTTTTCCAAATTTTCGCGCAAAACGGCGTAATAATCGATTTTTTCGGGCCAATCAGAGACCAATTCAATGTGCGCCTGCTCGCGTCCGCCGGAAATGGCTTGGTATAATTCCTGAAACAACGGCTGAATTTTTTCCACCATCGCAAACCGCTCCGATTGAATAGCGGCTGCCGGACGGGGCATTTGGCGATCAATGGCCTCCAGCAAAATGGGTTCAAAATACCGCTGCGCCGCGAAATTTTTGAGCAGAGCATTGCGCTGTTTGAGCAAATTATTAAACACCAGCAAATGTTGTAAATACTCCACCGATATCTGCGACAAGGTACTGTCGAGGTAACGCCGGCGTTCTTCGCTGCCTTCCTGCACCAGATCCACGTCGTCGGGGGCGATCATAACGGCCGGAAACTTCCCGATGTGATCGGCCAAACGAGTAATAACCGTACCGTTTACTTCCAGTTCTTTGCGTTTATCGGCGGGCATTTTGAGCACCACTTTATGGCGTTCGCCGTCGGTATCAAAAACGCCTTCGACCCGAAAAAACGGGGCTTCGTGTTGGAGGAGCAACTTATCCGGGAGTCCTTTGTGGCTTTTGGTGAGGCAAAGGTAATGCACCGCGTCGAGGACATTGGTTTTACCCATGCCGTTCAACCCCACAAAACAATTAATACCGGGCGAAAGCGCAATGCCTTGTCCGGTATAGTTTTTAAAATGCGTGAGTTGAAGCGAATGCAGCACCGTTCTTGATCCCGATAATAAATGATTAATCCACCAATTCCATGTCAATCTGACGGCGTTGCGGATCGGCGGCAATAATACGCACTTTAATCCGATCGCCCATTTTAAACTCGTGGCCATAGTGGCGGCCGCGGGCGCGCAAGCGACTGTCGTCGAGCACGTACGTATCGTTGAGATAACGGAATTCTACCATGCCTTCGGCGTGTGAATCGGCCAATTGAACGAAGAAACCCCGGTCAATCATACCCGAAATACGGCCTTCAAATTCCGCGCCGATGTGTTTGCTGAGCAATTCGGTTTGTTTAAATTTGACACTTTCGCGCTCGGCCTCGGCGGCTTTTTTCTCTTGTCCGCTAATGTGTTTGCATTTTTCCTCCAATTTCGACTTGTCCACGCGTTCGGTGCGACCGTTGAGATTGGCCTCCAGAATTCGGTGCGCCAACACGTCGGAATAACGGCGAATGGGCGATGTGAAATGCGAATAATGCGTAAAGCCCAAGCCATAGTGCCCAATGTTGAGGGTCGAATAAACGGCTTTGGCCATGGTCCGAATGGCCAGTGGTTCGAGCAATTTGAGGGCGTCGTTGGTACGGGCGGCTTTGCTCAATTCATTGAACGATTTGGCAATTTGTTTGGGCGTATCCACTTTCAGGGGTTTTCCCATTTCGGCGGCAAAGCGGGCAAATTCCATCACGCGATCCATATCCGGCAAATCGTGCACGCGATACACAAAAGGCACTTCCTGTTTGGCACCGCTCAAAGCGTCAATGTAATGGGCCACCTCTTTATTGGCCAACAACATAAAATCTTCGATGAGCATGTGCGCCTCTTTGCGCTCCTTAACGTACGCCGCAATGGGTACACCCGTCTCGTCTAATTTAAAACGCACTTCTTCGGTTTCAAAACTCAGGGCACCATTTTTTTCGCGGTCACTGCGCATTTTGCGCGACAACCGGAGCATTGCGCTCATGGCCTCGTCCAGATATGGAAACATTTCGGACTTTTTCAACTCTTCGGCGGGCTTTTGCTCAATCATCGTTTGCGCTTCTTCGTAGGTAAAACGTTTGGCCGAGTGAATCACCGTTTTGCCAAACCAACGTTGCACAATTTTATCATTTTCGTCAAAAGTAAACACCGCCGAAAAGGTCAAACGATCTTGCAACGGAACCAATGAACAAAGGTTATTGGAGAGTTTTTCGGGCAACATGGGCAAACAACGATCCACCAAATACACCGAAGTGCTGCGTTTGTACGCTTCGCGGTCGAGCGAACTATCGGGTTTCAGGTAATGGGTTACATCGGCAATGTGCACCCCAATTTCGAGGTGGCCATTGTCTAATTTGCGGTAACTCAGGGCATCGTCGAAGTCTTTTGCGTCTTCGGGGTCAATGGTAAACGTGAGTATATCGCGAAAATCGCGGCGGCGCGCAATTTCCTGGGGCGAAATGGTATCGGGAATCGCGGCGGCTTCGGCCATAGACTCTTCCGAGTGCGAGAGTTCAAAACCGGCGTTGATCAGGATTTTTTTCATCTCAAAATCATTGCCACCGGCGGCCCCCAGCACCTGGGTAACTTTCCCAATGGGCACGTTGCGGCGGCCTTCCTGCCAGTCAATGATCCGCACCACTACTTTATCGCCGTCGCGCGCTTCGCCCGCGTGTTCGAGCGGCACGAGCACATCCACCGGCATATTGGGGTTATCGGGCAGAAAAATGCAGTATTTGCGGCTTTTGCGCAGGGTACCAATGAAAAACTCACTGGCGCGTTTAACAACTTTAAGGATTTCACCTTCCGGTTTGCGCGGTTCTTCGTCGCGGCGACGACGCGGGCGGGGCGGGAACACCGACACCAGCACGGTATCGCCGTTTAATGCGCCATTCAGGTTGCGCTGAGAGACGTATATATCCGACTGAATGGTATCGTTTACAATGTAGGCCGCGCCGGTACGGGTCATATCCACCACACCTTCGTACTGTTTAGGCGGGGTGTTTTTCCCGTTTGCGGGGGTCTTTTTTTCTTGTTTCAAAGTTTTTCGTTCGGTTTTTTCCGCCTGACGACGGGCGTATTTGGTCATTTCTTCCCGCGACATGCCGGGTTCATCGTTGGCAGTTTCGCCGGTTTGAGCGACAGTTCCGGCTTCGTCGGAATCGGTATCAAAAAGGGTTGGATCTTCGTAAAGGGCCACAAAGCGGCCTTCTTTTACTTCGCACACGGCACCCATTTCTTCCAATTGGCGCAATGCGTGTTCAACGGAATCTTTGTTATTGTCAATGTTGAGGATACCGGAAATTTGTCGGGCGGTAAATTGTTTTTTGGGTCGGGCGACCAGAAATTTAAGCACCTCCGATTTGAGCACGGAAGCAGAAAGTTTTTTACTAATTTTCTTTTTTTTGGGCATAAATAATGATTAAAAAATGTTAAGTTGATGAATGGTCAAAGAATCGCTTACCGAAAAATAAAAGCCAGGTTGGAGGTCAGATTCAAAAAGATATTGCGGTTTGAAGTTGCGAAAATAGCGTCTTTTTTCCGGATCATCGGGCAAAACGGGGTATCGAACGTAAAATAAACGATAATTAACGACCCGTTGTGGGTATTGCTGGTAATAAAACCCCATTTCCCCACAAAAAGTTTCCGAGGCACTTCTTTTGTCAAAAAAATCGGCCATCACGGCGCGGTCACACAACGATTGCCAACGTTGTTTCCACTGCGCCAATTGGGCCGTCGAAACGGTGTCTTTGGCACCAAAAGGCGGGCGCAACCAAGTGCCGCGCGTACTATCGCGAAAGGTATTCAGCAGGGTATCGCCGCGCAATACATACCAAATTTCATTTAACCCGGAGGTATCCGTGTGCATCCGAACGCTGGGCGCATATTGGCGCTGCGCCACGTTGAAGGCCGCGTTCAGATCGCCAGGGGCCAGGTAATATTGTTCGTGTCGGGGTAAACCCACCCAGGTAAACACCGAATGGCCACGGTTCACGGTGTTGCCCACAAAAAACACCTGATCGTCCCATTGGTGCGACGAACAAACGATGGATTTTTGGGCATCCGGCCCAAGACCCAGGGTATCGGGGCGGTTGGTGTGCACTAATTCAACGGCGCGGATGCTGCCCACCAAATCGAGCAGGGCCATCACCACCGAATCCGGGACGGTGGCGGTTTCCTCTTTTTGCGAAATCAGCCAATGTTCGGCGGTTCGGGTAAGAATTATTGTATCTTTGCGGCAAATCCAAATTTTATCAATTTCGGCCAAAGGTTTTTTAAACAAAACCGCATCTAATTTTGTCCCAAGGCTGAAATGGCAAAAGCGGCTTATTCCGCCCAACGCCACAATTCCCAGAAACAATAGCACCAAATGTTTGTTTTTCAATATCTCTGCTGTTTAGTGCGGCAAAAGTATTTCAAAATATGAACAAAATTACGCTTACCGGCGATTTAGGAAGTGGAAAGAGCGCAGTATCCGATTTATTGTGCCGGCACACCGGATTCAAATACTTGTCTACCGGCCAGATTCAACGCACTTTAGCCGCTGAAATGGGGATTGACACCCTCGAAATGAACCGCCGCGCCGATACCGATCCCAGCATTGATGAACGGATTGACGGCGTATTCGTCAGCCTCAACCAAGACCCCGAAGGGTACGTGGTAGATAGCCGAATGGCCTGGTTTTTTATTCCCGATTCGTTTAAAGTTTATCTTAGCGTAGATGTACACATTGCGGCGCAACGCATTTTGAACGATCCCAAACGCAACAGCGAGCAATACACCAGCGTAGAGGAAGCCGTGGAGAAAATTAAAGCGCGAAAAGCCAGCGAAAATGCGCGTTTTTTGGCGAAATACAACGCCGACTGCACTAATCTACATAATTTTGACCTAGTGATTGATACCACTAACCGAACACCACAGGAAGTTTGTGATCTGATCGTACAAGGTTTGGAAGCACACCTGGACGGGGTTATTTTTCAACGATTCGTTTAATAGTGATGAGAGAGGAGTGATGAGTAATGAGACTCATCTCTCATCACTCCTCTCTCATCACTCTTTTTACTGCGCTGTTTTTTCAAAAACAAACTCGCGGCGTACATTTTCTACCACGGTGGATGCTTTCATGATATTGTCAGTGAGTGAAGTAATGTCGTACTTTTCCTGTTCGCCAGTGCTGTATTTCAGAATAAGTTCCTGCTTGAGTTCGTCGGCCGACCAATCGCCGGTGTAAGAATTGGTCACGGGAGAACCAAACAAAGGAGCCACGGTAATATCAGCGTCAAATTCGCGGGAAGACTCAATGGTCATCACCACGGCGTTGGAGTTGGTAACGTCAGAACCACCTACTTTTACGGAGGTCGAGGTCCATTCGCCAATGAGTTTATCGTCGAAAGTGGCTTCTTTTTTGCAGGAAACCAAAGAGAGCGAAAGCACAAGCAGACTAAACAAGAAATTTTTCATAATACTGAAACTGTTTGATGAATGAGTAAACGATTTTTGTGATTAAATATACTTCGTTTGTGGAAGCAACGGCTATTAAATGCTTTCGCTGCCTCCCCTATTGCCCGTTTAAACAATTGTAACAGTTGATTAACTGTTTGATAACATTACCAACCGCCATTTTCGACAAAAACCGACATAGACGGCCTAATTCACAATACCTTACCCGAAAATCAATTCACAACCCCTACTTTTGCCGCCGATATAACACTATGAAGATTTTTGTTTACAGAATTTCCTTACTCGTATGTTTCATCTGCGGGATTAACCACCTTTCTACTGCACAAGATCGGTACGTACCTGGTCAGGTATTGGTAGCGCTGCAAGAAGGGGTTCAACCGGCGGATTTTTTACCGCTCACCAGCGAAACGGACACGAAATGGAAGGTAGAGGCGCAGGTCATGCGTTACGGGGCGAATATTTGGCTCTTACACAACAACAGCGAGGGCCTTGCTTTTTACAACGACCTCCAATTATTAATCAAACAACCCCAAATTATAAAATGGCAATACAATCACTTTGTGGAAGATCGGGCGGCTAAATCTTTTCCCCCGGCGCAGGAATTGTACCTGCCTTACCCCAACGATCCTTTATTCGATAAACAATGGCATTTTAACAACACCGGCCAAAACGGCGGCACCGTTGGGGCTGACCTGGGCATGATTAACGCCTGGGATATGACCAACGGTGGCGTTACTCCATCGGGTGATACCGTGGTGGTGGCCGTAATTGACGGGGGCTTGTGCCCATATTGCACCGATTGGGGTGATAATATTTGGAAAAATCACCACGAAATTCCGAACGACGGTATTGATAACGACGGAAATGGTTTTTTTGACGATTTTCAGGGCTGGAATGTAAATGCCCAGAATGATAATATTATTGGTTACTCATCGGGGCACGGCACCTCGGTATCGGCGGTTATTGCGGCCAAAGGCAATGATAATTTCGGGGTAACGGGGGTGATGTGGAACACCAAACTGATGTTTGTGGCCGGTACCAGTGGCTCTTTAACCACCGAATCTCAAATTTTGGGCGGCTACGATTACGTTTATAAAGCCCGTAAAGATTACAACGAAACACTGGGCCAAAAAGGCGCTTTTGTGGTGTCCGTCAACTGTTCTTTTGGTATCAATTTTGGCACACCGTCTCAATCGCCACTTTGGTGCGCGGTACTCGATTCGTTGGGTGAAGTGGGTATCATTACCGTTGCCGCTGCCGCTAATGGCAATTGGGACATTGACGAACTAGGCGATATGCCCTCCACCTGCCCCAGCCCATTCCTGATTTCGACCACAAGTGTGAACAACGTCGACGTAAAGTCTGATAACGCCGCCTTTGGTTTGACTTCGGTGGATATTGCGGCATTTGGGACGGATATTTACACCCTCTCGCCCGGTTCACCGGCGTACAATTACCAATCGGGGACTTCATTTGCCGCCCCTCAGGTGAGTGGCGCTTTGGGTTTGTTGTACACGGCTCCTTGCCATAATCTGACGGCATTGGCCAAACAAACGCCCGATGCAGCGGCGCTTTGGGCCAAACAACTTGCGTTAACATCATCAAAAACACTGCCTTCTTTGTCGAGTACCACTTCCGGTGGCCGCTTACAGGTTGATCAAATGTTGACCCAATACCTTGCGCAATGCCAGGAATGCCCCGCACCGTATTGGTTATCAACCCAAAATATTTCCACCGGATCGGCGCAATTGTCCTGGATAGAATCGTCCATTTTTGATACCATTGACCTGCGTTGGCGTAAAATGGGGGACACCTCCTGGATCGTTGTGCCCCATGTTACGGCTCCCTATACCCTCCAAAATCTGGGCACTTGCGCAGCGTACGAATTTAGCCTGCGCGCCGATTGCAACAATAGTTCAGTGAGCAGTGCGTGGTCGCCACCGCACTCGTTTATCACCGATGGCTGCTGCCTGGCACCGGCTGTTTTGGGCGTATATACCGATAGTATTCAGGTAGCACACGTATTTTGGCAATCGGTGACGGCCGCTCAAGACTATTCCTTGCGCTATCGCAACACGAACTCCAATAATTGGACTTATATCAACAACATCACCGAAACCAACTACCCGATCGACAGTTTACCCGGATGCGCTTATTTTGAGGTACAAATCAGTTCGTTTTGCGGCAGTGTAGTGGCCGGATACTCGAACTCTTTCCTTTTCCAAACCAACGGCTGCGGCGCCTGTTACGACAAGGTTTATTGCAACGGACGAGGTGACGACGCGACCCAGGAGTGGATCAGTGAAGTGATCATCGGGAACTGGCAAAACCTTTCATTGGGCAACCAGGGATACCAGGATTTTACGGGAAACCACGCAATACCGCAATTAGAGTTGTTTCCGAATAAGGTATTGGAGGCGACCGTTGTGCCGGGATTTGCCAGTACTTCTTTTCAGGAAATGTACCGCATTTACGTTGATTTTAACATGGATGGCGATTTTGACGAACCGGATGAATTGACTTTTGATCCCGGATATGCGCACAACGGTGCCATGACGGGTAACTTTATCACGCCCAATTTTACCAGTCAGGGCATCACCCGGATGCGGGTAATGATGAAATACAAATCACCGGGCGGGTTATTCCTGCCTTTTGCCTGTGAGTTGTTCCCTTACGGTCAGGTAGAAGACTACTGCGTTAATCTGAGTTCGGAACCGGTTTCGGCCATTATTGATGAATCTGCCACGCCGCGGGTGCGCATTACACCCAATCCTTTCCAAGAATTGCTTTTGGTGCACACCTCCGGTTTAGCGCCGGAACAAGCCCTCGAATACCAAATCACGGATCTCGCGGGCCGCACGGTACGCTCAGGCGCATTGAGCAATCGCTCCATCACGGGATTGCAGGATTTGGCCAATGGCTTGTACCTGTTGCAGATCCATCACCAGGGCAAAATAATTAGTCGGGAAAAAATAATAAAAACCTATTGAGCCACGACCGGCCCCACCAATTTTTTACCAATCATCCACTGCGCTGTTTTATAATGCGAACAGGCGAATAGTTTCATACTATCGGCCACCCACGGATACTGGTCCAAAATATCCACCGGATTGGGTGAACGGTACGCGTACACGGATTCTTTACCCGATTTCCGCGCCACGTAAAGGTATTCATCGTCAATGGTGCACATCCGGAAATCCTGGGAGAAAAACGCGTACGGGCGCTTTTCGCGGAACAGATCGTAACCCATTGTATTTTGCACGTAGTTCTGCTGGAGCAATCCCATAACGGTGGGGTAAATATCCGTTTGAGAAGCCAAACCGCTGCGTACCTCCGGTTTTTTGAAGATGCCGGGCGCGTGAATAATCAACGGAATATGGTTGTACGACAAAGGAACGTCGTTAACATAACTGGACAAATTCACCCCGTGGTCACCCACCAAAACAAAAATTGTTTCGTCGTACCATTCTTTGGTGGCGCAGGAATCCATAAAATTAGAAATCGCCCAGTCGGCGTATTCGTAGGTAATTTTGATGGGGTCCGTTTGTTTGGGAACAAATTTGGTATTAGCCGGCAAAGTATACGGCGGGTGGGTTGTGATGGTCAATACCGTAGCAAAAAACGGGTGTTCTTTATCGCTAACAGCCATACTATCCAATTCCGTGAGCGCGCGCGCCATTTGGGTTTCGTCGCCTACACCCCAGGCGTTGGCGATTTCTTCGGGTTTGTAATCGTTTTGATCGGTAATTTTATCAAAACCATTTTTTTCCAGAAAAATATCAAGGTTATCAAACGTTTTGGGGTGCGAACAGAAAAAACGGGTGCGGTACCCGGCACTTTTTAAGGTTACGGGCAAACCCGAAAACGGCGTTTTTTCCGAAACACCATTCAACATCGGGTGGTACATCATTACCGCCGGCATACCGTACACACTGCTGTAAATACCGCAGTTGGTGTGAATGCCGGAAGAATAACATTGGTCAAACAACACCGAATTGCGCGCCAAACGGTCCAAACCGGGCGTTAATTGGTCGGTACTACCGAACAAACCCATGCGGTCGGCGCTCATACTTTCCATCAAAATCAGGACCACGTTCATTTTGCGCGGCGCTCCTTTGAAGGTGCGCTCTTTTAAAATGGGCGAAATTAAAGTATCGGCCAAAGTCCCGGCTTTTACACCAAGGGCTTGTTGTACGGTTTTGCGCGCTTCGCCGTTGGAGCAAACGTTGATGTCAAATTCAAAATACGAATCAAACCAGGTGTGTACCGGGTTGAGGGTGAGCAGGTTAATAAAACCATCGTTGCTGAAGGTTGCCGATTTCATATCCGGCTTTTTGGGTGCGCCACCACCCCACAAACCAAAACTGAGCAACAAGGATGCGGTAAACGTTGCGGTTAATTTTTGGCGAACGGAGTTTACATTTTCGTATTTCCAGGCTTGGTTCCAAAGGCGCATCATCACGCGACCCATGCCCCAAAGTCCCACTGCAAACAGTGCCAATACCGGGTAATATTTTACTTCTTTGGAAATAAATTCGGCGACCTGTCCCAGGTTTTTTAAATGGATGGTAGAAACGTTGAGGCGGGCGTTAAAATATCGGAAATAAGGCACGTCGGCGGCACAAATCACCAAGCACACCACAATAACAACCCCGCAATAAATGCGGATGTATTTTTCCATTCGCGCCAGACTTTGTTTGGTAAAATACAGGTAAGTCAACGCCACGTACGGCAATAACATGGCGTAAGAAGCAATGGCAATATCGAACCCAAAACCAATTTTAAATGCTTGCCAAATGGTCAGGGAGCGCTCCATATCAAAAAAATACGTGGGGCGATTGTACACCAACATGATGTATCTGAACAACGAAAAAATCGCCATCAGAATGATGTGTACCGATAAAAGAAAGCGTAGATGTGATGGTATAAGGCGGCGTAATGTATTCATAACAGAGACGGAAAAACCTGGTTTAAAGGTTTATTTATAGGGATTTTCTCCCTGACAAAACGAAATAAAATAAGGATTCGCGGCTTTCCGATTGAGTTTTTCAAAATCAGACGCAAAAATACGCCCAATACAGCAAATCTTGTTAATATTGTTGCCCGGTGGCTATCTAACAATACGTTAATATGGCTTTTATATTGCCTTAACATTGATTTAGGCGACAATACGCCAAAAAAAGGCGGGATAAAAAGCCAACCATTTCACGATGGATGAACTTTTTACCCCGCCTTAGGTCCGCGCAATGGCCATTAGGCCGCTGCACAAAGTACAAAACGACCTGTTTTTTTAAATTTCTTCCCGTTCAATAGGGCAGGTCATACAGTGACTGCCGCCGCGCGCGCGGGAGAGTTCGTTGGAAGGAATGGTGATAATGGTATTTTCCACTTTTTCGGCGG
The DNA here is from genome assembly GCA_013298845.1 of Chitinophagales bacterium. Classification (GTDB taxonomy): domain Bacteria; phylum Bacteroidota; class Bacteroidia; order Chitinophagales; family Saprospiraceae; genus M3007. Next base: position 93,585 of record JAAFJN010000009.1, on the reverse strand, counting down.
TAATTTTTCCACTTTCAATGTCCCGGAGCAGTTTTTCGGCCCCGATGACCTTGTAACCAAACTCTTTAAATGCTTTTTCGGTCACGGGGTTGCGGTCATAGGTAATGGCCACGCCCGGCTTGAGGGTAACGAGGTTACAACCATCCGTCCATTGTTCGCGTTCCTGGTAAGGACTTTCGCCCCGACCCGCCCAAATAAACTCCATTTTGGGGTTCACTTCGGCCAACAGGAAATCTTTGAGGCATGGGTATTCCACTTCTTCGCCGTTGGAGCGGTGTACATCCACGTAAGAACCTAAACCATCGAGTACAATGGGCTTATAGGCCACAAAATGGTTATGGTTAATTTGGGTAAATACCGTGTCAATGTGCATGTATGAACGTTCGGCGGGAATATTCACCTGCACGATATTTTTGATAATACCCCGATCGAACAAATACCTTTTTAAGCAGTCAAAAGCGTAGTTGTTGGTGCGTTCTGAAGCGCCCACGAGCAGGTAATCTTTGTTCAAAATCATAACATCACCGCCTTCGATGCTCACCGTTTCGCCGCGTTTATTGGGTGGAAACTTGTCCACGCGGTTGAGGTTGACCGTTTTACCGTCGGCTTTGAGGCGGCGGAAAACCGGGTGGCTGCTAAAGATCAAACGCGTGAGAAAGTTTTCGCGAAAACGCGCTTCTTTAGCGGCTTTGGTGATAATCACGTGTTCTTTCACCGTTACAGCGAGGTCGCGGGTAAAAATCAGGTTGGGAATGGGATCAAACAAAATCCGGTCTTCCGGCTCCAGATACCCGGTGATCAGGGTATCGGCCAATTGTTCGGGCGAAAGGCCGGCCAAACGCGGGATAAAAGAGTAAGGTAATTCTTCAAAATCGGTGATTTTGTTAATTACCTCGTATTTGCTTTCCTCATCGCGGGTACTTTCGGCTAATAAATCCCGGATATTCAGGACGTTCTCATTACCCACGAATGCTTTAAGGACTTTAATAAAAATATCGTGTTCTTCCTGCATATTGGGCAGGTGCACAATATCATCGAAGAGCAGTTCTCCGGCGCGTTTGGGGGTGATGCGCGCAATACCCTCATCAGGGCGGTGTACAATTACCTTTTTAAGGCGGCCTATTTCGGAATCAACGTAAATACGACTATTCGCTTCCATAAATGTGGTGTTATTATGTCAGAGCAAAAATTTGCGGGTGCGAAGGTAGGCTATAATTAATGAATTACTGTATTTTTGTCGCAACTCCGTTAGTTACATTTTTATTAAAAAAACTGTTTTACCCTCGTGCAAAGATATTCGAATACCACTACCCTGCTTCTTTTGTTGATTACAGGTCTTGTACTGTACCAATTTTGGCAAATAAAAACCTTAGCCGCCCACCAAAACACCTTAAAAGAACAATTAGTGGCCGCCAACACGGCACAACAACACCTGCGCGATCAAATCACCCTGTTAAAAGATTCGGATACTCAGGCCATTTCACTCACCGACGGTGGTCAATATTCCAAAGCCGTGACGTATCTTTACTACAACAAAACCCGAGAGGAAGCCGCCATTGACATTGGAGGCGTTCCGCCGCCGCCGCCCGACCGGGTCAACTGGCTGTGGGTTTTGCAACAAGGAAAGTTCGTTCCGGTGGCACCTTTGGTTAACTCAGCCGTTGGTTCGTGGCAAAAACTGCCTTTTTTGCCCAATGTTGATAAATTTATGATCGCCATTGGAAACGAAAAAAACACCAGTACCATCCCCGAATTGGTCATTTTTACGAGTAAATAAAGCGTCTTTACCCTTTAACTTCACACAACGACTATGCGTCTTCGAATTATTGGTACCATCGCGGCCTTATCGGCACTGTACCTCGTGTGGCAATGGTGGGCCAACTCCGCCACCGTGGACTACGCCACCGAAGTAAAACCGTTGCTCAACAACAAGTGTATTTCCTGCCACGGCGGCGTAAAAAAAAGCGGCGGCTTTAGTCTGCTCACCCGCGAAGAAGCCCTGTTGCCCACCACCTCGGGGAAAACCGCCATTGTACCAGGTAACGCCGACGCCAGCGAAATGATTCGACGCCTCACCTGCACCGATCCCGACGACCGAATGCCCTACAAGGAAGAACCTTTGACCGAGGCCGAAATCCAAATCCTGCGGCGCTGGGTGGATCAGGGTGCTAACTGGGAAATTCATTGGGCGTATAAACCACTCGCCGACGTCAAAATACCCGGCGCGGGCACACTTTTTAGCGGAAACAGCGGCAAATGGGGCCATAATCCCATTGATGCTTTTGTGCAGGAACGTTTGGAAAAAGAACAATTACAACCCTCGCCCGAAGCCGATAAATCCACATTAATCCGCCGCGTCAGTCTGGACTTAACCGGCCTGCCCCCCACGGAAACACAGGTGCAGTCTTTTTTGGCCGATAATACCCCTGATGCTTACGAACGCCTCGTGGATACCCTGCTGGCCAGCCCGCATTTTGGCGAACGATGGGCCGCTACCTGGCTCGATCTGGCCCGGTACGCCGACTCCAAAGGTTACGAACGCGATGCCATCCGGACGGCGTGGCGGTACCGGGACTGGCTCATTGATGCCTTTAACTCCGACAAGCCTTACGACCAGTTTCTGACTGAACAACTGGCCGGTGATCTGTTGACCAACCCCACCGATGCCCAATACATCGCCACTACTTTTCACCGCAATACGCCCACCAACGACGAAGGCGGCACCGATAACGAAGAATTTCGGACGGCAGCCGTGCTCGACCGGGTCAATACTACCTGGGAAGCCGTTTTGGGGACTTCCTTTGCTTGTGTACAATGCCACAGCCACCCGTACGATCCGTTTTTTCAGGAAGAATACTACCAATTTGCGGCGTTTTTGAACAATACCCGCGATTACGATACCCACCCGGATTATCCCCTGTTGCGCCATTACAAAGGCAACGACAGCCTGAAAATGGCCCATTTAGACGCTTGGTTGGCCCAAAACGCCAATCCACTCGAACGCGAACGGATTAAAAACCTGCTCAAACTCTGGCAGCCGGTGTATTATTCCCTCGAAGCCGATAGTATGGTCAACTCGGCCATGCTCGATACCAAATACCTCGGTTTTAGCAGCCCTTCCAGCGCCCGCCTAAAAGCCGTTGAACTCACCGGACGCACCGAATTGGTGTATAAAACTTACACCATGATACCCGGCGGAGCCGTACTCCTTCATTTAGACAGCACCAACGGACCGGTCATCGCTACCATCCCCGTTAAGGCCAACGTGGAAGGAAAAAATATTTTGTCGGTGCCCATTCGACCCACCGAGGGCACACACGACTTGTACATGACCTATACCAATCCGGCGCTGCGCGGCAAACCGGATGAATTTGGGGTGCAATACGACTGGTTTGCTTTTTTGTCGGAATTCCCCGGCCGGGGAAAAGCCGATTGGGCCGCTCAAAAAGCCAATTTTATGGCGTTGATGAATACCCAGTGCGAAACCACGCCGGTGATGATGGAAAACCCCAATTTTATGCAGCGGAAAACCCACGTTTTTGAACGCGGCAACTGGTTGGTACCCGGCGACGAAGTACAGCCCAATACACCCGGCCATTTCCCGGCCATGCCCGAAAACGCGCCCAAAAACCGCCTCGGACTGGCCCAATGGCTCGCCATGAAAAACCACCCGCTCACCAGCCGGGTGATGGTCAATCGGTTGTGGGAACAGGTTTTTGGCATTGGAATTGTCGAAACGGTAGAAGATTTTGGTTCTCAGGGAGCATTGCCGTCCCACCCCGAATTGCTGGACTGGTTATCGGGGCAATTTGTAAATGATGATCAATGGAGCGTCAAAAAAATGCTCCGCCGGATGGTGTGTTCGGCCACCTACAAACAATCGTCGGTGACTACGCCCGAATTGCAGGAACGCGACCCACAAAACCGCCTCCTGGCCCGTGGCCCACGCATCCGGTTGTCGGCGGAACAAATTCGCGATCAGGCATTGGTCGTCAGTGGCTTGTTTAACCCCAAAATGTACGGTAAACCCGTGATGCCCTACCAACCCGACGGCGTGTGGCTCACCCCCTGGAACGGCGAACAATGGACTTTATCCAAAGGCGACGAACAATACCGCCGGGCTTTGTATACCTTTTGGAAACGAAGCAGCCCCTACCCTTCTACCATGACCTTCGACGGGGCCGGGCGACAGGTCTGCACCTCGCGCCGGATTCGCACCAATACGCCTTTGCAGGCGCTGGTAACGTTGAATGACCCCGTTTTTATGGAATGTGCCAAACATTTGGCCCTGAAAATGGCCAAAAGCACACAGGCGGGACAATTGGACCAGGTGATTGGGGATGGATATAAAACCATTACCGGGCGCGATATTTCGCCCCAAAAAGCCTTGATCCTGAAAAATTTATTCGAAAAATCGCTGCAATATTACACCACCCGACCGCAGGAAACCTCCGATTTGCTCAATGACCTGGCCTGCGACCAACACGACGCCCGGGTGGCGGCACTAACAGTCGTGGCCAACACCTTGCTCAATTTGGATGAAGTGGTCGTGCGAGAGTGAGACGAATGATGAACACCGAACATCGAACACCGAACACCGAAGTGTTTAACATACAACTCCGAAGTATTTGCTTGGGAGACATCCTTACCGAATTGAACCACCAGCACTAGAAACCATATATAAGTCAACCCATTACCAGCAAATTCAGAATAATCAACGCGCATCAACCATATTCAACTAAATATTATTTCGATGTTCGATGTTCGATGTTCGATGTTCAGTGTTCGACGGTTCAATGGTTCAATGTTCGGCTGTACATTACGGCTCTCCAAACGTATAACCAATGGTAATGGTTAAGCCGCGCGAGCGTTGTAAAGGCAATAAGTTGTTCTGACCCGGGGCGACAATAGAACCGGATAAATCAATAGTCCAGCCCCGGAAAAAGGCAATTCCGGCCCCAAAATTACCGCCGTAGGCTATTTTTTCGCGAATTACGTTGTCGGGTACTAATTGATTTAAAATCCGACCTCTCCATGCGCCACGTCCCAACTCCACATAAGGCCCACCCCACAGATACACCCGTGGATAATGGGTATTGATGTAATATTTAGGTGCGACACCTATTTCTAAGGCCAAAAAATTATAAATATTGTACGCTGTGAGGGTTGTATCTATCAAAAATTCTTGGAAACGGCGTTTCAAATTAACCTGGGCTGTACCGTGAATGCTAAAATGTTCATCTATCGGAACTTCTAACGGAGCACCCAAAAACAGACCACTGGAACTGGTCTGAATACCGGCATAAATGCCAGTCCTAACCCGAGTGGTGGCTAAATCCGTACGAATAAGCGTAAGTTTTTCGCGGGATGGATGAGCAATATCGTACAAAGTAGCGGCTAATGCAGGATCTAAAGTGGGTTGTTGGGCCTTTTTAAAATCGGGCGGAACCCGCACCACAAAATGCACCGTTCCCAAAAAATTTTCCCGCACCCCCTCGTTGGGCATGTACACCGGATTATAACGCAATTCCAAGCGTTCAATATCGGCAAACTGCACTTTTTTCACAAACAAGTCCTCGCCCGCCACTTGCGGAAAAATACCATTTCCCTGAACCATTGTCAAGTAGGAATTATTCACCAAAATGGCAATTTTTTGGTTTTTATCGGCCCCAAAAGCGGGTAACACCCCGCGCAAAAGTATTTTTGAGTCCCGGTAACCGCGTTCCAGAATGGCTTCCGGCGAAAAGTCTTTGGCGGGATACAGGGCATTTACCGGTTGGTCCCACAAGGCCGTGTTTTGGGCAAAAATTTGCGTTGAAAATTGGCAAAAAAGCCCCATTAATGTCAAAAAGATAATTTTTAAATGCATGGTGTTGGTTTTGAAAAATGCGCCGTTCAGGCGGTATTTGGCACAAAGATAATACATACAATATATGGAAACATTTTTGGTGCGGCTTATGGACAAAGAGTTGTACGTACCTCCTCGTTTATTTGTCAAAATTCAACAAAAAAAATCGCGTGAAATGTTCACCGAGTTGCACTACCTTTGCCGCCCTCATTGGGGTGGGGTTAGGCCGGTACTTGGGTACGCGGCGTTTCCTCTGAGATTATACCCATCGAACCTGGCCGGGTAATTCCGGCGAGGGAATGACGATGTGTAGTGGCATCACTACACCATAGAAGCCCCTTCTTTGGTGGATGTTTCACTAGTTTTTCTTTTTTAACAATGCTGTACCAGCAATTATTAAATGCATTCGGAGGAGTCCGATTTTTTACAAACACTATTTTTTTAACGGCAATCTCCCTGTTTTCCCCTTTATTTCTGCACGCCCAATCGGATAGCGCAACGCTCAACGCCGTTGTGATTCAGGCCACGCGCACGGGCAAAAATAGCCCGGTTCCGCACACCAATTTCAACGCCGAAACGATTTCGCGGATGCAACAAGCCCAGGATATTCCGTTTTTGCTCACGGGTATTCCGTCGTTGGTGGAAACCTCCGACGCGGGCGCGGGCGTGGGCTACACGGGGCTGCGCATTCGCGGTAGCGACCCCACGCGGGTGAACGTAACGATCAACGGTGTACCCCTCAACGATGCCGAATCGCAGGGCGTTTTTTGGGTAAACACCCCCGATTTGGCCGCTTCGGCCGCCGAAATCCAGGTGCAACGCGGGGTTGGAACCAGTACCAACGGCGCCGGTGCGTTTGGTGCCACGGTCAACGTGGACCTCTCCAAAGTGTCGCTCAACCCTTTTGCCCAAATCAACAACACCCTTGGTTCGTTCGGAACCCGCCGCCACAGCGTTCTTTTTGGAACCGGCGGTTTGGTCAATAACCGGTTGTCGTTTACCGGTCGCCTCTCCCAAATTCGCTCCAACGGATACGTGGACCGCGCCAGCGCCAACCTCCAATCGCTGCACCTGACCGGCACCTGGATGGACGACCGCCAATCGCTGCAAATGCACCTGTTGAGCGGGCACGAAGTCACTTACCAGGCGTGGAACGGGCTACCGGCCCAGTTTTTTGACGCGGGCACCAACCTTACGTACAACGTTTCCGGCACGGAACGCACCGACCAGCCCCACCCCGACGAAGTGGATAATTACACCCAACGCCACCATTTGGTGCACTACAAGCGGAACATTTCGAACCGGTTACTGCTGCAACTCAACGGGCATTATACCCGTGGTTTTGGTTATTTTGAGCAATACAAGGCCGGGCAAAACTTTGAAAACTACGGTTTACCCGCTCTGGATGTCAACGGCACCACCATTACCAGCACGGACTTAATTCGCCGCCGCTGGCTCGATAATCACTTCTACGGCACCACCTGGGCGCTTAAATACACGCCCGGTCGCAGCACATTTACCCTCGGCGGGGCAGCCAGCCAGTACCGGGGCAAACACTTTGGGGAAGTGATTTGGGCAGCCATTAGTACGGTGCCGCAAAACCACCGCTACTACGATAACGACGCCGTTAAAAACGATATTAACGTGTATGTTCAGGCCGAAACCCGCCATTCCGACCGTTTATCGAGCCTCGTTGATCTTCAGGTGCGCCGCGTTGGTTACCAGTTTTTGGGTTACGATAACGAATTGCGCAACGTGGAGCAAAGCGCCAATTTGTTGTTTTTTAACCCCAAAGCCGGTCTCAATTATCGCCTAAACGGGCACGTGGAAACCTACTTATTCTCCGGAATTGGCCACCGCGAACCCAACCGGGACGATTTTACCCAATCGTCGCCCGACAGCCGCCCCAAAGCCGAGCGGATGTACAACGTAGAAACGGGTATCAAAACGAAAGGCGCGCAATGGTCCCTGGGCCTGAATGCTTTTGGGATGTATTACCGCAACCAATTAGTGCTGAGCGGCCGCATCAACGATGTGGGGGCTTATACGCGTACCAACGTGCCGGAAAGTTACCGCGCCGGGCTGGAACTGGAAGCCCAGGCCCGCCCCCACGCGCGTTGGCAATTGCTGGCCAATGCAGCATTTAGCCGCAATAAGGCGCTAAATTTTGTGGAATACCGCGATAATTGGTCAACGGGCGCGCAGGAAGTATTTGAATACCGGCGCACGAATCTGGCGTTTTCGCCCGATATTATTGCGCGGGGAGAAGTAGTGTATAGCCTTTTAGCCCCCGGGCAACAACAAGGATTAACGCTGTCTTTGGCCGGAAAACACGTGGGGCGGCAGTATTTGGACAATACCTCCAACGCCGCTACCAGCCTCGAGGCGTTTACATTTTTCGATAGCCGCGTGAACTACACCATCCGATACGGCCAAAACAACGGCCAGGTACAGGTGATTTTGGCCGTGAATAACCTGCTCAACGCGCAATACGCCTCCAACGGATGGTCGTACCGGTTTGCATCGCCGGGTTATGATCCCACGCCCGACGATACCTATACGCGCAGCGAAGGCGGAGACTATTACCACCAGGCGGGTTATTTTCCGCAGGCGGGTCGGAACTGGATGGCCACGGTGAGCGTTAGTTTCTAGAGGCTCGTTGGAGATTGATCCGACGGGTCAAGCGCAGGTCTAAAAAATCCCAAAAAATCTTGGCCGTATAAGATAAGTTACAGTATCTTTGCGGCCCATTGGTCTCGTAGTTCAACGGATAGAATAGAGGTTTCCGAAGCCTCTGATAGTGGTTCGATTCCACTCGAGATCACTAAAAAGCCCGCAACATGCTGATTATCAGCGCGTTGCGGGCTTTTTTCTTAAAAAATTCTTCTACATTTCCAACATAAATGATACTGCCATAAATTATGATTACCATGCGCTACACATTTTAATTCTTCGCCCTTTGGGTATGGATAAGCCCTTGCACGGGCCAAAAAAGCAAGTTTCAACCCATTGGTACCCATGAATTTAATGTTTTTGCCAAAGGGCTTTTTAAAGAAAACAAAAGCATGGGTATAGTTTATAAAAAAACGATAAGACAGCGGCGTTCGTTTTTAAACCAAGGTATTGTTTTTATGTTTATTCACTATATTATTGCACCACCACTTTTTCCTTAACATTCAATACAGTTACCTATGAGACACATCTTAATTTCGATTTTTACGATTTGTACGACTTTTAGTGGCTTTAGCCAAACCATTGAGATAGAAAAAGTCCACCTCCAAGAGATGTTTGACCAAAAGAAAATAACGGCCAAACAAACATTAACGCGAAAAAAAGCGTTGGAAAAATGTGATTACCCTAAACTGAACTTCGATACGACGACCAACAAAGTCAGTCATTCGTTCAGTGCTTCGTTCCCGGGCATAAAAAAACAAGATTTATTTGAACGTGTTAAGCAGTGGACTGCACTAACCTTTAACGAAAAAGACGCAACGATCAAATACCAAAATCTGGAGGAAGGGAAAATAATCACGACTGCTTACACCTACCTTACGTTCAACGATGGTATTTACAACATATTAGGGTTCGCCATCACCAACAAATCGCGTTTAACGTGCTGGTATAACATTCACTTTACCATCGCCGACGAATCCATAGAAATGGAATTTGTATCCATCAAATACGTGTTTAAAGTCACTACATTGGACACAAACATGGGTCGGCAGTACACCGAAGAAAAGTACTTAATTAACGAGTTTTTCCCGTTGACGAAATATGGCGTGGACGAAATGAACGACTATGTTCACATGATTAACACCACCATTGGCCTGCAAAAAAAGCAACATTCTTCTTTGGTAAAATACGCCGAGACGGATCAGAGTGCACACGAGATTAAGCGGTAGTTTTCGCTAAAATTGCCGTTATCGGGAGGTTTTCAACGCTATTAACAGCGCACCGGCCGCACGCGATACTTTTTTGTCCAAAGTTTGTTCTACCTTAGCACCCGCTTCTGAAATAAACACACATTACATTACGTTTACACGGTATGAACAAGTACTTTTTTTTGTTATTTCTGCTCTTTTCTCTCGGAACTGTTTCCGTGACCACCTCCTGCAAAGCCAAATACGGTTGCCCCTCCAACGAACAGGTACAACCCCGCGTGAACAAACGCGGTGAGTTAAAATCCAAACGTTCTAAAAGTAAAAACGAACTTTTTGACAAAAAAACCCGAAAAAGAATGGGGAAATAAAGTGAATAGTGTAAAGTGAATAGTGAATAGTGAATATCTCTTTATTTTTCACTTTACACTATTCACTTTTCACTCTTCACTATTCACTTTTCACTCTTCACTTTTCACTCTTCTTCGGTATTCCAAAGAAATAAGACGTCAAAATGGGCACAAAAAAGATGGAGGCGGTAAAGATGGAGAGTGCCAGATCGGCGTGTTCGCTTTCCAGAATTTTAGCCAGCGGAGCGGTTGGGTAAAAATGGCTGTAGAGCGAAGAGCAGAGTTTTAGTCCAAGCACCCCGATTACCAAAAAAGCAATGGTATCGAGGAAAGGGAAACGCTCCATGAGTTGCACAAATACTTGGGCCACAAAACGCATGGCCAAAATACCAATAAATACCCCGATGTACACCAAATTGATATTATCGGTAAAGGCAACCGCCGCAAATACGTTATCAATGGAGAAGGCCAGGTCCATGATTTCTACCGCGATGACCGTGGACCAAAATTTACCAATGCGTCCCACTGTTTTTTGATAAAACCACTTTTCTTCTTTATTTAAGGTATCATCTTCGTCGGGAACGGTGTTTTTTGACTTAAAAAAGTCGTACGCGAGGTACAACAAATACAAACCACCGAGGGGCTTGAGCCACCAGTATTGCACCAAAATAGACGCAAAAAGCAAACATATTCCGCGGAAAGCGTAGGCACCAATAATACCGTACCGCAAAGCCCGGCTGCGCTCTTCTTTGGGCAAATCCATAACCATTGTAGCCAACACCGCAGCGTTATCCACCGAAAGAAGACTTTCAATTATAATCAGGTTAAAAATAATAATCCCGGCAGCCTGCAAATCATTCCCGAGAATTTGATGTAATATATCCATATCGTTGAAAAAAGGACGCAAAGAAAGCAACTTTTTGGCGGTATTTCCAAATTATACTTCAACGCAAGCAGCGACGCTCCGATTATATCTGCGCGCTGAGGCGTTCAGGTTCGGTTAAAAGCAAGGTGTTGAAACCAAATTTTTCGGCGCCCGTAACGTCGGCAAAAGGATTATCACCCACGTGCAAAACCTGATTTTTGGCCAACCCGACGGGATACAATGCTTCAATACCGCGCCAAACGGCCTCAAAAAACTGTTGGTCGGGTTTGGAATAGTGAATTTCGTCGGAGAATACCCAAAAATTAAAATACGAGCCTATACCCAGTGCATCCAGGATGGGCCGAAGTTGACGGCCATTGGCAAAACCGGTATTACTCGACAGGTTGAGGGTGCATCCGCGGTCGCGCAAGTCCTGAAATTTATTTGGCAAATTGTCATCAAATAGCGACGGTGGGTAGTTGCTAAAAACGTGCGCTACCTGATTTTTCACTTCTTGCAACACTTCCGGGGTGATTTCGCGGTGCGGAACGCCCATTTGTTGCAAGACCAAACCAAACATAAAGCCGTGGTTGATACAATGCCCAGTGATTTCGTTGTAATGATTTCCCCAGCGATCCACCCCAAAAACAAGTTCTTCCACCGCTTCAATCGGCTTGTTCTGCGGGTTCCAATTTTCGTAAAAATAGTTGGCTCTCTGGCGCTTATGATCCGGGTTCGACTTGATTAAAGTCAGCCACAGATCAAAGGAATAATGCTGCATATTGAATGGTATGTTTGACTATTGGATATTTCTACACGGTTACCCCCCAATCTTGCACACTTATTAGAAAGGGAATTTTTGATCGAAAAAGGCCTTCTATATTTGCATCAACAAAGAACGAAACAATGTTTCCTTACAACATTAAACACTCTGTATAATTTGAATTACCAAATGTCCCATTGAATCAGATGAAAAAGTATTGTAACGTTTTTTTTTCAAAAAATCACTACCTGCCCTTATTAATTGATGCTCAAACCACTTGTAATTATCTTTTTACGCAATTAAAAATCACATGAGCGGAAAACTAACTTCACCATAGAAGCAAAACAAAATGAAGACAATTTAGAAATTAAAGAAAGCAATCTTGAATTATTAGCCATTGAACGCATCTTATCTACACCAAATGGACAATCTTTCCAACAAATTTCAAAACCAAAACAATCTCCTGCCCTTGTTGAAAAACGGGGGCATTTTTATTTTACCCCCATTCCCGTTGGCCACCCCTCAGAAGGACTGACAAAACTCAGTTTTCCCTCTGCATTTTCGGCCATCAGGATCATTCCTTGCGACTCGGTGCCCATCATTACCCGTGGGGCTAAATTTGCCAGTACAATGACCTGTTGGCCTATTACTTGTTCCGGGGTAAAATGTTCGGCGATACCCGATAAAATCGTGCGCTGTTCAAAACCCAAATCCACCGTTAATTTCAGCAGTTTTTTGGATTTTTCCACTTTTTCGGCGGTCAGGATTTTTCCGGTGCGAATGTCCATTTTCGCAAAATCATCGTATTGAATCATGGGCTTTAATGCTTCGTATTGAATAGTGGTGGGTTCGGTCGCTGCGGCAACCGTATTGGCCGCGTTGGCTTGGTTTAATTTTTCAATTTGTGCGTTAATGACCTCGTCGGGGACGCGGGTAAACAGGTGCTCCGCCACCCCAATCGGGTGCCCGGCTGGTAACAAAGCCCCACCGGCGGCAAGAGTTTGCAACATCGCCTCCAGTTCGCCCTTGTCGGACAAAGGTGCCCAACCCAGCATGGTGCGCATCCGCGTGGACGCATCCGGGATAAATGGCCGTGCCAGTACCGACAACGCCGCCACAATCTGAAGCCCCGTGTTCATCACGGCTTTTACCGTTTCAGGGTCCTCTTTGATGGCTTTCCAGGGTTCGTTGAACTGCAATACGGCGTTGCCCGCACTGCTGATTTCCATCAATATCCGCAAGGCTTCGCGGAAACTGAAACCTTCAATTTGTGCCACTAATTCGGTAACTTTGGCGTTTAATTGCGCCAATTCGGACGCCACCGTACCTTTTGCCCCCGATTCCCAACCGCTGTTAAACGACAGATTAGCGTCAAATTCGGGCACTTGCCCGCCGTAGTATTTGTGCGTCAGCACCAGTACGCGGTTCACAAAATTGGCCAAATTATTCACCAACTCATTGTTCGTCGTCTCCTGATAACCTTTCCAGGTGAATTCGCTGTCGCCCTGTTCCGGCATTTTTTTGATCATGTTGAAACGCAGCGCGTCGCCCTGACCCGGAAGTTCTTCCAAAAATTCGTGCACCCAAACCGCCCAGTTTTTCGACGTGGAGAGTTTGCGCCCTTCGAGGTTCAGGAATTGGTTGGCGGGAACATTAATGGGCAAAATATAATCGCCGTGCGCTTTCAAAATAGCCGGGAAAATAACGCAGTGGAATACGATATTATCTTTCCCGATAAAATGAATCAACGCCGTGTCTTGGCTTTTCCAATACGGTTCCCAATCTTTTCCGTTGTCCAAAGCCCATTGTTTGGTAGCCGAAATGTACCCAATGGGCGCATCGAGCCAAACGTAGAGTACTTTGTTTTCCGAATCGGGAATTTCGGGTGGCACCGGGATGCCCCAATCGAGATCGCGGGTCATGGAGCGCGGTTGCAAACCACCATCCAGCCAGGAATTGCATTGGCCGGTGACGTGGTTTTTCCAGGTATTGGGATCGTGCAATTGCTCCCCGGCTTCGTTTTTACCGGTATTTATCCACTCCTTTAACCAGGCTTCGTGTTTATCTAATTTCAAAAACCAGTGTTTGGTGGGTTTGAGCACGGGCGTGGAGCCGCTCAGGGTAGAGCGCGGTTGAATAAGTTCGGTTGGACTCAGGGAAGTACCGCACCTTTCGCATTGGTCGCCGTAGGCTTCGGGATTAGCGCAATTAGGGCACGTCCCGATGATATAACGGTCGGCCAAAAACTGCCCCACTTCCTCGTCGAAGTACTGGTCGGTCATTTTTTCCTCAAACTGACCATTTTCCAACAATTTGCGGAAAAAGCCCTGCGACGTTTCGTAGTGAATGGGTTCGGTGGTGCGGTGGTAAATATCAAAACTGATCCCAATGCCGAAAAGGGCATCGCGGAGCATGGCGTGGTATTTGTCCACAACTTCCTTGGGGGTGCTGTTTTCTTTGCGCGCTTTCACGGTAATGGCCGCGCCGTGTTCGTCGGAGCCACAGACGTACACCACATCCCGCCCCATCAGCCGCAAATAACGGACGTAGATATCGGCAGGTAGGTACGCACCGGCCAGGTGACCGATGTGCAATGGCCCGTTAGCGTACGGGAGCGCGGAGGTAATGAGGTATCGTTTGTACATAAGTTTCAAAAAGAGGGCGCAAAGATAGCGCAGAACGGGGGATTTTTGGCGTGTCGTTTTCTTTTTTTCCGGTCTTATCTACCCACTTGCAACACTTGTCGGCCGCTTTTTAAAGGGTATTCTTTGCCGTTCCACACCAAAATACCGGTTAACGTGCCGGGTAATTCAACGGTGGCTTCCAGTTTTTTGGGCGCCGATTTTTTGTATTGTACCTTAATCAACCCCTCCGGATGTGGCATAACACCTTCGGCTTGGTTTAAAGTTCCTAAATACGGCGTAATCCGCACCGTTTTAAACCCTTTGGCACCCGGATTAATGCCGCACACCGTTGACAAAAACTCATACACCGGCGACGCACTCCACGCGTGGCAATCGGAGCGGGTGGGGTCGGGTTCTTCGGCAAAAGTGGTCAAGCCTTTGGCAATCATATCGTGCCAGGGTTTTAGTTGGGGTAAAAAAGCATCGCCCTGGCCCGTTTTTTTCAAAGCCTGAAACAAATAAAATTTAAAATAAAAAGTCGCCTGCCGCAACGTGGGGTCGGTCATTACTTTCTGTAAAAGAACATTTTGGTCTTTTACGGGCACGGCATCGGTCAAAACGGCCCAAATATTGGCGTGTTGGCTGAATTGTTTTTTATCGGGGGTATCGGCCAGCAAAGCCCGGGAAGCATCCCAGCATTGGCGGTACACCGATTCCGTAATGCGTTGCGCCAATGCGCGATAATGTTTGGCCTTGGCGGGTTCGTGCGCCAATAAATCGGCCGCCTGCCGAAGCGTGTAAGCAAATTGCAACGATAAAATGGAGGAACCGCCGTTAAATGCCCCATCGGGAACGCCGCCGTAACGCTCTTCGTTGGACCAGGGCCAGGCCCAATCCACAAAATTCCACCAATCCAAAGCACCATTCATGCCGTTGGCCGCCAACCGGTCTTCGTGCCATTGCAACACCGATTCCACGCCGGGCAACAACGAACGGACAAAAGCATCGTCGTTGCGCAACATGGAATAATCGTGGATCATACTCACCCAAAACAACGAAAAAGTGGGAATCACCTGCATATCATTACACGGGTAACGACTTTGGGTAAGTCCGTCGGCAATGCGCGAGTGGTTATAATCGGTCAAAGCCTTGCGCATCAGGCGGTCATCACCGCTGACGTACAAGGAAATAAAGGCTTGCACGCGGGTATCGCCGGTGTATTGCAATTGTTCGTAATAAGGGCAATCAAAATAGGTCTCGCCCGCGCAGAGGCGCGCAGTACGCCAGCCCGTTTCCCAAATTTTGGCCAAACTGGCGTCATCAGCGGCAAACCGGGCGGTTTCCCGCAATGGGTAACCGGTGAATGTCCCGTAATAATCTTCCAGTACTAAAGGTTCGTCGCCCGTTTCTACCTCAATTTGAACGTAACGGTACGTGCGGAACCACAGCGGACTAAACAAACGTTCCGCACCGCCATCGGCCACAAAAACGTCGCTAATACCGAGTATATGTTTGCCGTTGATGTCGTTCCGATTACCTTTTTGGCGTTTATCGTCAATGAGCGCTTCGGCATAAGTGGCCCGGATAACGGCTTTTTTCCCTTTGCTCACGACCAATCGCGGGTAAGCATTGGTGAGTACCCCGTGGTCGATCAAATAAGAAACTTTGGTATTGGCCGGAATGGTTATAGGGGCTTTTCCCGCTAAAAAATCGTTTTTTTGTTGATTATCCCCAATTTTGGCCATTGTAGCAAAACGTTGGTCAAAATGCTCCATCAACGGGATGGGGGAAGGCATCAGCATCCAATTGCCGTCGGAACCGAGGCCACGCGCTTTGGCCCCAAACCACAGGGTACGCGCCTGTGGCCAGGCACTGTCGTCGAATTGGGGTTGATCCCAGCCCCAGGGATAAACATTTCCGTCCATGTGGTCGCCGTCGCCCACGACCATGTAGGTTTGCATTTTGGCCATGTCCAAAGGTTCAGCGGCGTAGGCTTTATCATGCCAAACCCGCCAGGATTGGTCGGTATTGACGGCTTTTTCGGCTTCGGTATTGCCTTGCAAAAGGAAACCGGTGCGAAAACTCATTTGGGCAAAAGGCGCATTTTCTCCGCCGTTCCACACTACCGCCGCAAGGGTGTTTTTACCTACCTTTAAAAAAGGCGCCAAATCAACGGTTTCGTAGTACCAGTGTTGGGTATCGGAACGCGCCGGGCCTTCGCTCACCATTACCCCATTGACGTATAGTCGGTAGCGGTTATCGCCCGTGGCGTGCACCACGTAGGTAGTCGGCAGTTTTTCCAATTCCACATTTTTGCGAAAATGATAGACCCCATACTGTTTTCCGGCGGTGGATGGTTCGGCAATCCAGCGGGCCGACCAATAAGAGCGGAGCAAGGTTGGGTTAATGGCCGGGTTTTGGGCAATGTTTTTTAAGGGGAGAAGCAATAATAGCAGTAATAGGTGTCGCATAAACTTAGATATTAGTTGTGAGATGCGCCAAAGGTACACTCCCCACATTAACCAGCGCATTGGGATTGGATGAAAAAATATAGCCGGTAAGCGCCTTTGTGATGGTTGCGCCCCGACCGGAATTTTTATACCTTTGCGGCCAAATACCACCACCACGCATGACATATCCAAGTATAGCCCAGCAATTGGCCCAACAATTAGGTGATAACTGCATTATTTTAGCCCATCGGCTGTCCGAATGGTGCGGTCACGGCCCGGTTTTGGAGCAAGACATTGCCCTGACCAATATCGCCCTCGATTTGTTGGGCCAAACGCGCATGTACTACACGTACGCATTGGAAAATGATCCACAGCAACGCAGTGAAGATGATTTGGCCGGCCTCCGCGATGCCCACCAATTCCACAATATTCAATTGGTGGAATTTCCCAATACCGATTGGGCGTACACCATTGCCCGCCAGTTCTTTTTTGATACCTGGCACTACCTCTACATTTCGGAAATGCGGAACAGCCCCGACCGGAACTTGGCGGAAATTGCCGAAAAAGCCTTTAAAGAAATCACGTACCACCAGCGTTTTTCGTCCGAATGGATGTTGCGTTTGGGCGATGGAACAGCAGTTAGTCGCGAAAAAATTCAAGCAGCCGTGAACGAATTGTGGACGTTTACGGGTGAACTTACCACACCTAATGACGTGGATACTGCCGCTGCCCAAGCGGGCATTGCGCCCGATTTGACCGCTATGTCGGCGGTGTATTACACGCGGGTACACGCCGTTTTGGCTGAAGCGACTTTACAAATCCCATCCGTTTCCTGGATGCAAAAAGGGGGTAAAACGGGAAAACACACCGAACATTTAGGGTATATTTTGGCCGATATGCAGTTTTTGCAGCGGGCTTATCCAGGTAGTAAGTGGTAGTTTTTTGGGGAATGCGCCCGCCTAAAATGAACTCTTAAGCGCCGGATTTGTTGGTTAGGTTGTCGTATTTTTGCGGTACAATTGCGCGATAATGGCCTCACAAAGGCGTTACGGGCGTAAAAAACACAATCATGTCAGAAAAAAAACGGGAAGAAGAACAGGCATTTGTAAATCCGATTGATAAAGATAAAGTAGCCGAAAACCCCGGCCTGTTGCCCTACGCGCACACGGCGGGTGGTGCCGTCATTCGGCCCGAAGACAAAGGGCGCATCCGGGGGAATGCCATGACCGCTATGTACGACCAAACGGATCGCCAAATGGAGCAATTGCGCCGTCAAATGGAGACCTTGGTATCACAGGCCAAGTCGCTGCAAGATCGCATGAGTGTTTCGGAAATGATTTACGCCGCTGATATTCCGTTCCAACCCGTTATTCACCATATTTACCACTTGTATTTGCGCAAATCGGACGGAAAAAATCTGCTTTCGATGGTGGCACCGCACGAATGGGGCCGCAAAAACCCCTACGATTTTATTGCCACGGTGCGCCTGTTGGGTGACCATACGTGGGAGGTATTGCATCCAAAACAATAATTTATAAATTGAGCAGGGCGCGCTCGGCTTTTTTGAGCGTTTTGACCACTTGTTCGTACGAGTGGTCCACCAAATGCCGCAGGGTTTTGTCGTCGAGACTACCCGAAAAATCCACCGTATTCCAGTGTTTTTTATTCATGTGATAACCCGGCTGTACCTCGGCGTACTGCTCGCGCAATTCCAGCGCGTATTCGGGGTCGCATTTTAGGTTTACCTTAAAAACTTCGTTATCGAGGCCGGTGAGGGCGAATATTTTACCGGCTACCCGCAGGCAAAGGGTTACTTCGTCGAAAGGAAAATTTTCGGAAGTGCCGGGTTTAGACAGCGCATAAGCGCGAAATTGCTCGATATCCATCTTATTTTAAGCAAGTTTGGTCAAAGGATAAATCATGGGTTGCGACGGGCTGGCGTCGAGGTCGAGCGCCGTCGTTTGGATATTGAGGAGGTAATCACCATCTTTAACGGAATCGGGAACAAAAATGAGTTCCGTAATGGTGGCTTCGGTGCGCACTGCCGGGCCGGGATACCGCCAAAATGCCTTGTGGGCGGCCAACTGGCCACCGTCTTCTTCGCGATCCACCGAGGGCAAATCGGTGAGCAGGTGTTGTACGCCGCATTCTACCAGATACGCTATGGCATCGGGGTGAAAATAAACCGGATTGGTGCCGGAGTATTGGGCCGTTAGTTTGGTCGTTTCGTTGGGCAGGGTGCGCACAATGAGGGCTTCGGCTTCGCCGGGTTGCAAACATTCGCGGATGCGTTCGGGCAAAATAATTCGGTCGCCATCGTCCATTTTTTGGGGATAAACGCTGATGACTTTGGCAAAAAAATGGCTTTGTTGCAAACAATCCGGCAAAACAAAACGCTCGCGGGCGATATGTCCCACGCATTCGGTATGGGTACCGTTTCCGTGGGGGTTCAATTGCACGTTAAAAAAATTCACTACGCCCCCTTCGGCGGTGCTGCCCACAAAGTTACCCGCACGTACCGGCTGCAAGGCAACCGGAGGGGCGTAAAAACAATTGGGATTGTCAAAACCGTCGCGCAAACGAATGGACAAATTGAAGGGAGCCGACAAATGAGCGGCGTAGTGAATCCCTTGGCGGTGCAATTGAATTTGCATGCTTTAGTTAAAATCTATCAATTCAATATCAAAAATAAGCGGCGTATTAGGTGGAATCCGACGTGAGCCACTGGTTCCGTACGCCAAACCCGACGGCATAAAAAAAGTGCCTTTACCGTTTTTGTTGAGTAAACACAATGCTTCGCTAAAACCTTTCACCAGGTTACTGACCGGAAACTCGGCAATATTGTCGCCTTTGGTTTGGTCAAAAACCTCACCATTGAGATAATAACCTTTGTACCGGACTTTTACCGTTGATTTGAGCGTTGGTTTGTTGTTATCGTTGTTCCCCGCATTATTGATGATATACCGCAGTCCTGATCCCGTTGAGTCCGCTTTGATGCCTTTTTCAACGAGATAAGTGTGAATGAGTGCCTGGTCAACCTTCACCTGATCGGCGTTTGGTACAGATGGCGTATCGTTCCCCGCGCAGGAAAAACCCGCGATCGCAATGATGCTCAACAAGAGCAATAGAAACTTATTCATTGGAACATGTAGTTGTGAAAAGTGGAGGTGGCTTTTGCCGAAATGAGGCGATTTTTAGAAAAAATCAACTAATTCAATGTCAAAAATAAGGGGCGTATTGGGCGGAATGCTACCGGAACCATTGGCACCGTAGGCTAACCCTGATGGCAGGTAAAATGTACCCTTGCCTTTTTTGTTGAGCAAACGCAATGCCTGACTAAACCCGCTGACAACGCCACTTACGCCAAATTGCGCCAATTCAGCGCCGTTGGTTTGGTCAAATACTTCACCGTCGAGGAAATAACCTTTGTATTTAACGGTTACCGTTGAACTCAGGGTCGGTTTCACGTTATCGTTGTTGCCCAAATCGGTAATAACATAACGGAGTCCTGAGTCGGTCGAATCTGCGCTAATCCCTTTTTCGACCAAATAAGCATCAATAATTCCTTTATCCACCGCCAATTGTTCGGCGTAAGTGAGGGAATTATCCTTGCAGGAAAAACACGTGAAGGCAACAACGCCCCAAAATAGTAATAATAATTTCTTCATAAATGTGATTTTGGGGCAAAAATAAGCTATTTCTGGGTTTGCTTAACAAACAACTGCCGATAGTAACCAAGTTCACCATGAATCATCGCCACGTATACGCCATCGGGGAAGGAAGTAGTATTTAAAGTCCAGTAATGTTGCTGGCTGGTAATCAACTGATTAGAAGTTTGGTAGACCAGTGCACCGGTTGAATTATACACCAGTAACCGGGCGTTTTGGCTTTCCGGCACATCCCACCGGATGGTAGCCTGTTCATCGGTTGGGTTGGGAAATACCGTTATACCGGTGTCAAATACACGCGCAATCTCCCTAGTGGGAATCGTCATATTGAGCACGTTGAAATCATACTGAATATCTGATCCGAAATCGCTGCCCTGGTAAGGCGCATTTTGGTATAAAGTAGGCAATTCGTACAGGTAATATCCGCAGGGGTTTGCCTGCGTACAGGAGAGCATACCATCGCCGAAAGCATCTACAATGTTAAATTTATAACAACCTACGTGTGGTAAAGTGACTGTAATTGTTCTTTGTTCAAAGGCGGTATACCCTCCTTCGCAATCGGGATTAAGAAACACCCCGCCACCGTTGGGTCCCACGCATTCGTTACCGCCGCTGGCGACAACCGTTCCGTCGAGGGCATCTTTAATTTCCCAATAGGTTTCATTGCCAAACTGGTCCGTCCGGATGCGCACCTTTATTTCATTTCCCACAAATTCATGCCCCAGG
The DNA here is from genome assembly GCA_013298845.1 of Chitinophagales bacterium. GTDB lineage: Bacteria > Bacteroidota > Bacteroidia > Chitinophagales > Saprospiraceae > M3007. The sequence goes on along the minus strand of JAAFJN010000009.1, from coordinate 72,413 downwards.
TACAACATCCGTTCGCGCCGGTTATCGGTAGTATCAAATTCATTGGGTAATTTATTCACCGACACGGTTATTTTACCTTCATTCATCAGTACAATTTCGTCGGGGACTTCAACAAATCGTTCATCAAGTGGCATCAAAGTACCTACGATGGGAATGGAGGAAACAATTTGGTTATTAAACCGAACCACCGCCGTAAGTGCGGATACCTGATTGCTTCCAATATTTACTACACTAAACCGAGGTTTGAGGGTAGAAGGTGTGCAAATTCGATCGTTGGGAATACCGGGATCAAAATAATAAATTCCAACGTTATTTTCACCCGAAATCACGGGACACTCCAGGGCTTTTTTCCACAGAGTAATGGCGTTTAACATCGGCATCTCCCGAATTCTTTTATTCGGGCAAATGACAAAAATACCCGATGAACCATTTACCTGAAATAACTGCGCCAAAGCGGGACTGCTGATAATGGGGAATTCAATACCGGTTGTCCAATTCTGCACCGTCGATGAGGTTGAATTGCATCCGGGGCTGCCCGTCAGGCATTGATCACTGGTGTTGGGGTCGCCTTCGATATAATAAATTTCCAGTTGATTATCCCCGGAAGGCCCGTGGCTATTGTACAGATTTTTAAGGTTATCACTGTTGTGATAAGCCATTGATGATGGGTTATTGGTTGAAAAAAAGACCAAAACAACAATTTTGCCCGTTCCGAGGGTAGCAAAAAGGTTATGGTTATTTCCATTAATATCCGTAGCGTTGAAGTCGCTAACAAATTGTGCCTCTACCTGATATTGAATCAATATTAAAATAGGCAACCATAAAAGATTTTTCATCACAAAAGATGACAGTATAACAATGAATGTACAAAAACAAGATAAAAATACTGGACGGAAAAAAAGAAAATTATACGTTTTTAAGACAATTTTGAGGTAACTTTCCCCTACTGTTTTTAGGGTATAGTTATCTTTTTTTAACAGCATGTTTTTATTTAGGCCGAAAATGTCGTGTTACGAGACCTTTGTGCCCAATTTTGGCCATTTTTTGACAAATATTGAATTAATATTTTTATTCGGTATACTTGTCAAAGCGTGCAAAAACAGCGTTTTTTTCGACCCAATGGCACCCTATTGGATTATTTAACAAAATGAACCAATTCAATGCGTCGTAAGGTACTCGCCCAAAGTCCCCAAAACACGCCTGAATGTCGGCTCGAAGTCAAAATTCAACTGTTGTGAACCGTGTAACATCCGCGAATATATTTACCTTTGCTGTACATTCGCTTTTGCATTAAAAATTTATCGCAACATGAAACTTTTTTTACCTCTTTTTTTATCCGTCTTTTTTGGATTAAATACCTTTGCCCAACAGGCAAAATTTTATTTTGAACCAGATTCAATTGGCATCACAGTAGCCAGTGACGTTGTTGATGCGCCGGCCGAACTGGAAATTCATAGCACTGCCGCCGCCGATATGACCATCAAGTGGCAACGTTACGTATTATCTATGACGGGTGGTTGCCTGACCAAAGTTTGTGATTTAAATGTTTGTTATCCAGAGACGTTTAACTCCCGCGAATTTGTGATCAGCCCTAACCAAACCGGCCCCATCAGCGTTCACCTCGTAAACAACAACGGAAACCTTTGTCAGGGCGTTGTTCGCCTCGACATGTGGAACGTTGAAGACGCGGACCCCATTATTGTTCCGTCCTTTTTCTTGTTCAACGCTACCACTTCGGTGAACGAAATTTTTAAACTCGACGAAGTAAAAGTGTATCCAAATCCGGCCACAGAATACTTCACCATCGAAAACGAAAACGTTGCGCGCATCCGTATGACGACCCTGGACGCACGGGAAGTAGCGGCTTTTGATGCTACCCAAACCAAAACGTTTTCTTTGGCCGGCCAAACTGCCGGTATGTACGTGTTGGTGATGGAAGACGCCAAAGGTAAAGCCATCGGCGTTGCCCAGTTGGATGTGAAATAATTCCATGCCGCTACCTCGTTTATCCAATACCCGCGCCTTGCAAACGTATCAGTTGATGCGGGCGGGCGCGGGCATTGTTACGGGGGTATTTCTCACCAAAACGGCCCTCTCTACCGCCGATATTGGCATTTGGGAGTCACTTTTGTTTTTGGGGAGCCTCGTTGTTTTTACCGGCGTAAATGGTTTTTTACAAGGTATTACGCCCATATTCACCCCGCTCAATGCTACCCAAAGGACCGCATTTATTACGCAGGTTTTTACGCTGTTTTTTGGCATTGGACTGGCGTTATTTCTACTGTTTGTCGGTACCGGATCCTACCTGATTCCCGCCCTCACGGGTCTCCCCGATGTCCCGGGATATTTTTGGTTTTCACTGTATTTATGGTTTAATATCGGCAGTTTGCCCGTCGAGATCTTGTACTTGTTACAAAATCGGCCCTTATCCATCGTCGTGTGGGGAATTGTGGGTTTTGGGGGCCAAATTGCGGCAGTATGCTTACCGGTCATGCTCGGTTACGGCATTGTTACGGGTGTGCAATGGTTGTGCGTTTTGGGTTTTATCAAATTTATCTGGGCTTTTGGGCTGGTTGTTCAACACGGCCAATGGTCGTTTGGCAATTTAACTTCCTTAAAACAATATTTACAAATTTCCACCCCATTAGCGCTCAATTCATTTACGGGCAACCTGATTCAACTTTTTGATCATTGGCTGGTGGGATTTTGGTTTGCCAATCCGGCCGTTTTTGCCTTGTATCGCTACGGTTCGCGCGAGTTTCCGTGGGCCTCGGCGCTGACAACGGCCTTGGGTACGGCGGCAGTACCGGGCCTTACGGCCCAACCGGAAACGGGCATGAGCGACCTAAAACAACGCACCACGCGGCTGTTACACGCCGTAATGCCCGTTACTATTATAATGTTGGTGGTAACGCCGTACTTATTTCCGGTGGTTTTTAGCCCCGATTTTCAGCCCTCGGCGGTATTGTTCCAAATTTATTTATTGGTCACCATGAGCAGGGTTTTATTGCCCAACTCCGTCCTGATCGGGTTACAGGAGACCAAAGTGATTTTTTACACGGGCCTGGGCGAATTGGTGTTAAAAATCATTACCGGACTTGCTTTTGTCCAATGGTGGGGATTGGAAGGTATTGCCTGGTCGGTGGTAGTATCTTTTTGGTTCGAAAAACTGGTATTAATGCTTTATTTGTGGTCCCAAAAGGGTATTTCGCCGCAACGGTGGTTGCCGGTTCAATGGTTTTTGTTATACTCGGGTTTATTGATGGCGGCTTTTTTCTGGTGCCGATGAAAACTGGTTACCGTTTGTTTTTAAGGTTACACCGATGATTTGGCTTTAATAACCTAACAAATTGTGCGCGCCCGCCCAAGGGACTGACCTTTGCCTTACATAAAAAAACAACGGTTAATCATGGGGCATTGCATTCATACAACGGGATTGAACTACTTTTTTTCCAAAAAGGAACAAGTCCTGCACGATATTCATCTACACGTACCGGAAGGCAGTATTTACGGTTTTTTAGGCCCCAATGGTGCCGGAAAAACCACCACCCTGCGCCTTTTATTGGGTTTATTGCGCCAGCAATCGGGCGACATTCACATTTTTGGTCAGCCTTTTGAGCCCAACCGCCAGTCCATTCTGGGGCGCATTGGTTCACTCATCGAAAGCCCGTCCCTGTACAGCCATCTGACGGCCCGGGAAAACCTAATGATTTGGCAAAAAGTGTATCAATGTCCCAAAAATCGCATCGAAGCGGTGCTGCGGTTGACGGGAATAGCCGATACCGGGGAGAAAAAAACCGGCCAATTTTCCCTGGGCATGAAACAACGTTTGGGAATTGCGGTAGCATTACTACACGCCCCCCGCCTGTTGATCCTGGATGAACCCACCAATGGGCTGGACCCCGGCGGTATTGTGGAAATGCGGGAGTTATTGCGCCAAATCAACCAGGAATCGGGCATTACTATTGTGATTTCGAGCCATTTATTATCAGAAATTGAAAAATTAGTAACTGACGTGGGCATTATCCACCGGGGTAAAATGCAGTTCGAAGGCCCCCTCGACGAACTGATGCGGGTTCGCCGCAGCCATTCATCGCTGGTGATAGAAACGGGCGCACCCGACAAAGCCCTTGCCCTGGCGCAGCAAACCTGCGGCGAAGCACGGTTGATAAACGGCAAAATCAATTTGCCCCATCAGGATAAAACGACGATTGCCGCCTTGAATCACCAATTCGTGATGGCGGATATTCCGGTGTACCAAATTACGGGCAAAGAAGACGACCTCGAATCTATTTTTATGCAAATGACGGCCACAACGCCGACGCAAAATCCTCTGCTATGATCCACAGTATCCAAAGTGAATGGCTTAAAACCCGCCGCAGCCTGGCCTCGTGGCTCGTTGTGATTGGCGGTTTATTTATCCCCCTTATCTTTTTGTACGATCGGCTTCGGCACTTTAGTACAATGGCCGAAAACAACGCTAAACCCGGTATTTGGACGTATTATTTTAAACAATGCTGGCAATACATGTCCATTTTGCTGCTGCCGTTGGGGATTATCCTCACGGTCAGCCTGATTACCCAAATTGAATACCGGAACAATACCTGGAAACAAGTGCATACGACCCCGCAACGGCTGAGCACCATATTTTTGGCCAAACTCGTGGTTATACTGACCATGTTGCTGCAATTTTTCCTGATTTTCAACGGCGGGATTTGGCTGATTGTGGCGCTGCCATCGGTGTTTGGTACCGTTGATTATCCATCGGCTCCTATCCCATTGGACACGTTTGGGGAATTCAACCACCGGTTTTTGGTCGGTAGTTTGCCCATTGTAGGTTTACAATACCTGCTTAGTTTACATTTTCGGAACTTTATGGTGCCGCTGGGAGTAGGTTTGGCTATTTTTGTGGCCACCATCATCGGGCTAAACTGGGAATACGGTTATTTGATTCCCTATTCTTACCTGTCTTATTTTTTTATGAACAACACACAGCATTTATTGGACCAGGGAATCAATATCTATTATTGCGCGCTGGGCTATTTTGCGGTGTTTACGGGTTTGGCTTGGTTATCGTACCGGTATCAGCGCTCCAAAAATTAAAACCTGTCTCTTAAATATGCGTCCAATCGTCATTATTATTCACGTGGGATATTGGAGTATGTATCTGCTGCTGATTGCCCTTATTTTTATCGGGCTACAAGGCCCTCAGGGCACCTCGGCGTGGAAAGTACTCGGTGGCAGTCCGGTTGGACTCATGGCTATTTTACCCAATTTTGTGTCCTTTTACGGGCATTATTTGGGTATTTTCCCGAAGTTTTTGGCCAATAAGCGACTAATGGCTACCCTGCTTAGTAGTATATTGGTTTGCGCGATATCCGCCGTTGTGGCCTTTGTCATTTTGTCGCTCAGCCAGGTATTAAACCACACTATTTTCGACCATCCCAAGGAGGTTTTGATGTTCACGACGTGGCTCATGGCGGTGGCTGCCGTGCACGGGATATTGGCCCTGATTATATCGGGTGCCATTGCCTGGTACGACAATTTAAAAGACCGGGAAACATTGATTGAAAAGAATTTTGAGATGGAAATGGCCTTAATCAAAGCCCAACTCAATCCGCATTTTTTGTTTAATACCTTGAATAATATTGACATTTTGATCGAAAAAAATCCGGCCAAAGCATCGGCGTATTTGAATCAATTATCGGAAATTATGCGCTTCATGCTGTACGAAACCAAAACCGAAAAAATTCCGCTGAGCAAAGAAATCCGATATTTGAACCAATACATTGAACTTCAAAAAATCCGAAATGCCCGACCTGATTTTGTGCAATATGAGGTTTCCGGTGCCCTCGACGGAGTTTTTATTGCACCCATGACGCTCATCCCCTTCGTTGAAAACGCCTTTAAATACGCCGAAGGAATGCGCGAAAGCGGGGCCATTCGAATATCAATTCAGTATGATGCCCCTGCGCTGGTATTTACTTGCCAAAACCGCCATAACAACACGCCCAATCCAACCGAAAATGGGGGTTTGGGCAATGCATTGGTGCAAAAAAGGTTAACCTTGTTGTATCCGGGCACCCACGAACTACACCTGAAAAAAAACGAAGAGTGGTTCAATGTCACCTTACGCTTGCACCAATGATCAACGCACACAACGCTTAAACCATGAACAACGCAACACTACACTGCATCATCGTGGAAGATGAACCACTCGCCCAGGAACGCGCGCGGGATTTTGTGGCCAAACTCCCTTTTTTGCACCTGGGCGGCACTTTTGACAATACCACCGACGCGCTGGCCTGGATTAAATCGCAACCGGTGGATTTAATTTTTTTGGATATTAACCTGGGCACCACATCGGGGATTACGCTGCTGGAGCAGGCGCACATTACGGCCCAGGTGGTGTTTACTACGGCTTACCACGAATACGCCTTGCAAGGATACGATCTGAAAATTACCGATTACCTGCTCAAACCTTACACGTTTGAGCGCTTTGTACAGGCCGTTGATCGGGTGCTGGAATTAAGGGAGAAATCGGCGGCACCACCCCTCCCCGACCGTGGTTTTATTTTTGTCAAAACGGAATATCGGCTCGAAAAAATCACCTTATCGGAGATTTTATTTATCGAAGGCATGAGCGATTACCTTCGTATTCACACCAAAGACAAACGAATCATGACCTTGGCCACCTTTGCCGATTTGGAAAAGGAGTTACCGGGCCACCTTTTTTGCCGGGTCCACAAATCGTACGTTGTAGCCTTATCGGCCATTGAAACGATTGAAAAAGACCGAATCAAAATAAAAGATACCCTAATTCCCATTTCGGACGGTTACAAAAAGGCATTTTACGCCAAATTGTAAAAGGAATGCTACCTTTGTGCCTCATTTTTGGAACAACACTATGTACATTTTACTTATATCAATAGTGATTGGCCTGTTTGTGGCCATGCTTTTTGTAAACCTGTATTTTAGGGCAAAAGTCTTGCGCGCCTACGGCGTATTGGTGCGCAATAAAGTGGAATTTGGCGCGGCGCACATATTTAGTCGTAAAAAAATGGAAGCGGAGATTTTGCCCAAATACCCGCATTTAACCAAAGAGATCACCACGTTTGTGGGTTATATCCACGCGTCCATCCGAATGGCGTCGGTTTTGGTGGCGCTAATAACGGCCTTTGGCGCTATTTTGATGTGGTATAGAAATGAGTGATGAGAGTGAAGAGTGATGAGTTTACTGATATTTGACCCATTTTATGGATAATTGGCCGAATGCGCCGGAGGCATTTACAATGTACGTGGCGGCCGGTAAATCCTGTAAATTTAATTCCCAATTAACACCCGGTGCTAATTGAAAATTTCGGATATTTTTACCGTTTACATCCAATATTTGCAAACTAAAAGGTAGTATAATCGCCTTATTGGCAGTCAATGATTGTTGACAAAGGCCCGTCAAAACGGCCCATTTGGAAATATTGTTTTGTAATTGCCCACCAAGGCATGACCTAAAAAATTGTTCCCAAGCAATACAAAAATTTTGAATTTGCCCGTCGCAGCATTTCACCAAAAAACCGGGAAAATACGCACAACGGGCAAATTCATCACTATTCACTCTACACTATTCACTTTTCACTCCAATCTAGTTTTTTTCGCGGCGTTTTAATTCATCACGAATTTTGGCGGCGCTTTCGTAGTCTTCGGCGTCGAGGACATTTTGGAGGCGTTCGGTCAATTCCTGGGAGGAGAGTCGTTCGAGGGGTTGACTATCCATTGGAGTGGCGGTGGTAGGTACCGGGCGGCGGCCACCTTCTTCTTCACCTTCGTCGAGGACAACACCGGCGGCTTCGAGGATAAAATCGTAGGTGTAAATTGGGCACTCAAAACGCACAGCCATAGCGATAGCATCGGAAGTACGGGAATCAATTTCAAACATTTCGCCGTTTTTTACGCAAATCAGGCGAGAGTAAAAAATACCGTCGAGCAAGTTATTAATAACCACTTCCCGGAGTTGTACCCCAAATGTATCCAAGGTATTTTTAAACAGATCGTGGGTGAGCGGACGATTAGGAACCATTTTTTCCATGGCTACTGCAATCGCCTGCGCTTCAAAACTACCAATAACAATTGGCAATCGGCGCTGTCCGCGACGCTCTCCCAATACAACTGCATAATTGTGCGACTGTGTCATGCTGTGCGACAGAGCGACAATGCCTAATTCAATTCGTTTCATAATTTTTATTTTCGTTTGTCGGCAAACGGGATTTAAATTTTTGCGGGCTATTTGGAAAAACCTCCAAACAGCCCGCAAAAATTACCGCGTCGCTTTAAACTTCTTGTATGCTTCAGTCAGGCGGGGCACCACTTCGAAAAGGTCACCAACAACGCCATAATCGGCGGCCTTAAAGAAAGGCGCTTCCGGATCTTTGTTAATTACGACAATTACTTTGGAGGTATTTACCCCGGCCAAGTGCTGAATTGCCCCGGAAATACCAATGGCAATGTACAAGTTGGGGCGAATAGCAATACCCGTTTGTCCCACGTGTTCGTGGTGCGGACGCCAATGGCTGTCGGCAACGGGGCGTGAGCAGGCAGTAGTTGCCCCCATTTCAGTGGCCAGTTCTTCCACCATTCCCCAGTTTTCGGGTCCTTTCATACCACGGCCAGCCGACACAACGACTTCGGCTTCGGGCAATGGAACGATACCCTCCTGGCGTTTCACCGATTTCACTTTAATGCGTCCGGCCGGAATACTCACCGAAACGGCTTCCACACTGGCGCTGCTGCCGGTGGCTTCCGGTTTAACGGCATTACCCATCAGGGAAATGATTTTCACGGGGCTGGTCAACGCCAATTCGGCGAAGGCTTTACCGGAAAATACGGGCTTTTTAACGGTCAATTGCGCGCCATTTACTTCGGGCAAAGCATTAGCACCGGAAATAAGACCCGCGCTAAGTTTTACCGAAAGACGACCGGCAATGGCTTTGCCCGTTGAGGTATGGCTCAAAATAACGACCGTTGCGCCTTGTTGTTGCGCCACGGCGGCAATGGCGTTGCTGTACGTTTGGCTGTCGAGTTGATCGAGGGCAGCGTCGTTCACGTGCAACACTTTAGAGGCTCCGTAAGTACCCAGAGCGGCGGCATCTTTTACATTGCTGCCCAAAACGAGGGCTACACAAGCGACACCTAATGTATCAGCGGTCTTTTTACCGTACGTAACGGCCTCAAATGCACTTTTTTTGAGTTGACCATTGGGTGATTCTGCGAATACGAGTACCATATTGTTTTGAATGGAAAAGGTTTAAATGATTTTTGCTTCTTCGTGAAGGAGGCGTACCAATTCATCCATATTTTCCGGATCAATCAGTTTCACCCCGGCTTTGGCGGGTGGCAACGTAAAGCGCACCGATTTGGCTGGCTCATCGAACGCTACGGCGGGCACTACGGTAAGCGGTTTGGAACGCGCCATCATAATACCCCGCATGTTTGGGATCCGCTGTTCGGCCATCCCTTTGGCGGCACTCACCACAAAGGGTGTGTTCACCTCCAGTTCTTCCACCCCACCTTCGATATCGCGTTCGAGGGTAGCGGTGTTCCCGTTGAGGTCCAATTTGGAAGCGTAAGAAACAAAGGGTAAGTCGAGGTGTTCGGCAACCATTGCGCCAACCTCCGAACCATTGTAGTCAATGGTTTCTTTTCCCAGAAAAACAATATCAAAATTTTCTTTCGCTGCGTAGTCGGCAATTTGTTTGGCGACAAATGCAGCACTGGTAGGTTCGGCGTCGATACGAACCGCTTCATCGGCACCAATGGCCAATGCTTTGCGGATGGTGGTTTCGTTAGCGGCGGGACCTACATTCACGGCGACAACCTTGTGTCCATCACCCAATGCTTCGCGAATTTCGCAGGCACGAACGAGGGCGTACCACTCGTCGTAAGGGTTCATAATGAACTGAACTCCAGCCGCATTAAATTCGGCTCCGTCTCCGGAGAACGAAATTTTTGAGGTAGTGTCCGGCGTCTGACTGATACAAACTAAAAACTTCATGTCTAAATGTTAGTATTTAAATTTTTTGCTTTGGTCGGGCAAGTTTTTTTTGCGGTTGCAAAGGTAACAAAATCTAATGCAGATTGTTACGCAAAATGTATCAATTTTGCACCATGAACAGATTAGAATACTTACTTCAACTGCGCGCCGAACAGCCCAATGATGCGTTCACTTTATTCGCGCTGGCCAAAGAGTACGAAAAAGCACAGGATAACGAAACAGCGCTCGGGTACTATTTGGAGTTAAAAGAAAAACACCCGGATTACGTAGGATTGTACTACCATTTGGGGAAATTACTGGAAAAACGGGAAGATTTTCCGGCGGCCATCAGTACCTACAAAACCGGCCTGGAGGTAGCCAAAGCCGCTAAAGACATGCACGCGTACGGTGAATTAAACGGCGCTTTGATGGAAATTGATGAAGACGCGTAAAATCTGACGCAATATACACGTAGCGGCTGATTTTTCAAGGGATGTTTCTTGAGCGAAAGGTAAAAACTTAACCGATTTCTCTTCGGTTAAAAAATGTCTGCTTTGAATTGAAAGGGTTGGCTAATCTTTTTAAAAAAAATACTTATTTTTGCATCTGATGAGGTTTCGCCCCCCACTTATATTCATCTGCTGGAATTAACCCTCCTCTACCTGTCAAAAATTTATTCATTAAAATGCCTCAAAACCCGTTATTTATTCCATTATCCGCTGTACAAACCTCTATAAAACTGCCTGAGCGTTTCAATTATCCCTTTCATTACGAACCGCATCCGCTTACTATTTTGGCGGCGAAACAACTGCAACAACACTTGGCAGACCAAAAAGATTGGGAGCACCCTTTTGGCATCGAAGCAGAACAAGAAGGGCTTGGTAAAATGTTTGGGGTACTGGTTGTGCAGGACGAGGCCGGAAACTTGGGATATTTGGCGGCTTTTTCGGGCAAATTGGCCAATAGCAACCACCACCCGCGTTTTGTCCCGCCGGTTTTTGATACCCTGCGCGAAGATGGTTTTTACCGCATCGGGGAAGAAGAACTCAATCAATTGAACCGCCAAATCGCTCAATTGGAACAACACCCCGATTTCAAATCCGCCGAAATCCGGCTAAATGCCGTAAAAGCAACCGCTGAACAGGCGCTTAACGCCCTGAAACAAGAACACCAGGCCGCCAAAAAAATCCGCGACCAACGCCGTCTGGCCCTTCAAGAACACCTCGATACCACCGTTCAGGAGCAGGAACTTACCGCGCTCAACCACGAAAGTGCCCGCCATCATTTTGAATGGAAAGACCAAAACCGCCACTGGAAACAACAAATTGCCGAAGTACAGGGCATTTACGATACTTTTGGGGAACAAATCCGGGCGTTGAAAGAAACCCGCAAACAAAAATCGGGGCAATTGCAGGAACTGTTGTTTCGCGAATACCATTTTTTAAACGCTAAAGGGGAACGTAAAAACCTAAAAACGATTTTTCAGGATATTTTGGACGGGGTTCCACCCGCCGGAGCGGGCGAATGCGCGGCCCCCAAATTGCTGCAATACGCTTTTTTACACCGGTTAAAACCCATCCAAATGGCCGAATTTTGGTGGGGACAAACACCAGCGTCCGAAATTCGTAAACACGGGCAATTTTATCCCGCCTGCCGGGGCAAATGTTTCCCCATTTTATCGCACATGCTCACGGGGCTGGACGTTGATCCCAATCCGTTGGACGAAAATCCGGCGGCAGGCAAATCCTTGCCCATTGTTTACGAAGACGAATACTTGCTGGTGGTGCATAAACCCGCCGAATTTTTGTCGGTTCCCGGTAAAAAAATTGACGATTCGGTGTACTCCCGCGTTCGGGCGCTCTACCCCGACGCCACCGGCCCGCTCATTGTACACCGCTTGGATATGTCCACCTCGGGCTTACTTTTGGTGGCCAAAACCAAAGAAGTACACCAGTATATCCAGGCGCAATTTGCCGAAAAACGCATCGAAAAACGGTACGTAGCCCAATTAAACGGCCCCATCGAAGGGGATGAGGGCTGGATTGACCTGCCCTTGCGCGTGGACCTGGACGACCGCCCGCGGCAATTGGTGTGTTTTGAACACGGAAAACCCGCGCAAACGCGCTGGAAAGTTATTCGGCGCGAAGCCAATACCACCTGGGTGCATTTTTTTCCCATTACCGGCCGCACGCATCAGTTGCGCGTACACGCCGCGCACCCGCAAGGTTTAAATACGCCCATCGTCGGCGACGAACTGTACGGTACGCCAGCGGATCGCCTCTACCTACACGCCGAATGGATTCGGTTCGAGCATCCGGCGCGAGGATGGATGGAGGTTTTTAGTGATGAGATATGAGAGAGGAGTGATGAGTTGATGGCCGAATCAGGATTTTCCAGTTTTTTACTCGTTGCAACGTGTCCAGCGGCGAGATGTGCATCCCGGAGGTACGGAGTGGATGACATCTCAGAGCGGTTCGGATTTCCGACAAAAGTTTTTTCCCAAAAATGCGCCACACGGTCCAATGACACCAAAAACAAGTGTCATTCCGCAGGAATCTATGGGCACCGGATTTTGCATAAAATGCCACTCTGTTAAGGCGTTTGCGTTCAAAGCGCATCTCGGTTATTTTGCCATAACTTCGGCACTCCCCGCTTTTTACCCAATATTTAGATCCCGTAGATTCCTGCTGAATGACAAAGCCACATAAGTGTTATTAGGCATGTTTTGTGGGCCGGGACACTTTAAGGTACGCCCTAAAACCGCAACATACAAAACAAATTCCAAGTGCACGGCGGCGAGAGGTGCATCCCGGAGGTACGGAGTGGATGACATCTCAGAGCAGTTCGGATTTCCGACAAAAGACACTCCCTAAAAAGTATGCGGGACTACGCAAGAGCCTTAAAAACGGCCGTGTGGCTTTGTCATTCAGACGGAATCTATTGATTTGAAATGGTGCGTAAAAGCCACTACTCCTCGGTGAATTATGGTCACAAATAGCCTTTTAATGGCTACGTTTGATTTTTATCCTTTTATTCCCAATGGCAAGCCCATAGATTCCTGCTGAATGACAAAGCCACACGGCGTTTTTGAGGTTGTTTTGTGCGCGGGGTAATATGTTTTTTGATTTAAGAACTCCGAAACAAGACTTAAGATTTTTGAAGTTTTTTGAAAAAAGATCCGTTTATAACATCTTTTGTCTTACGTATTTTGTATAAAGTCTTCTGTCTCGACTAACGCTGAATCAGCACCAAACGGCCTTTGCCGCTGCCGACCTGCACCCAATACACGCCTGGCAGCATATTGCCGACGTTGATGTCCAGGGTGCCGCCGGAAACGTTGAGTTGGCGGAACACGTTTTTGCCGTTTACATCCATCATTTCTACCGTGGCACCGTTGGGAATATTGGCTACGGTTAACGTTTCGGAGGCGGGATTGGGCGCTAATGTTATTTGCACGTCGCCGAATGCCTCGTTGGTACCAGAAACGGGCGAAACTACTTGTTTGCCTGCGAAAAACCCAATGGTTTGAATAATAGCCGGGGACACACAACCACCTTGGTCGGCGGTGGAATTAACGTCGGTGGCGGCGAGATCAGCGGCACCGTTGGCGATCATGGTGTCGCGGGCTAACACGCTGTTCTCAAAAGGCACCTGATCGTCGCCCATGCAGTAAAAAATGCGCGTTGGGGTAACGGGTGCCCAATCGTACACATCGTTGTCTTTCAGCGCCAAATTAATGGGGTGCAACGGATTATTGGTTATGGCCTCCACAATGCTATCCTGCAACATCCGGCGGGCTACCGAAGAACCGGTTTGAGCAGTGAGCGTCTGAATCAAATTTTGGTTCAGGGTACCGAGCGTGATGGTGCCGTTGTAAAACTGCTCGATAAAACCCGCGTAAGCCGGTTTAAAAATATCCGTGAGATCGTCGTACAGGTTATCGTACATGGTTTGGTACGACAACGAAGTATTTGGAATGTAGGCCGGGTAATAATACACCTCTTCGCTGAGAATAAGATCGCGCATCACGCCCGAAATACTGTACGGCCCCGACAAGTGCGCGGCGGCAGTGACCGTGAATTCACTGGCCAGATTAAGTTCCATTTCGCGGTGCAAAGCCATTGCCGCGTGTCCGCCCTGCGAATAACCGGTGATAAATATTTGGCTGCTTTTTTGGGGGACATTGGCCGTTTGCTGGATAAATCCGCTGGCACTGCGCACCATATCCACCGCCGCCGAAGCCTCGGTCGCGGCGTGCACGTACGGGTGAAAACCACGTCCGTCGCCCATACCCACGTAATCGGGCATGAGGGTAATGTAGCCCATACCGGCAAACACTGTTCCTACATCGCCTTCGCCACCACCGGGGCTGCCGTACCGCGAAGGAACGCAGGTTTTACAGTCGGAAGTCCCGTGCTGATACACCAGTAATGGATACATTTTGGTGAGGTCGGTGGGTACTACGACCAGTCCCGATAAGGTATCCAGTGCCCCCGCTGCGTCGTTAGAGGTGTACGTTACTTTATAATATTTAACGTCGTACTGGAAAATGGGCAAGCCAAACTGAGCGTTGAGTTGGGCTTTGGTTTTGGCCCCTTTGTAAGTGGCCGAAATGAAATTTTGCGAAAAAACCGACGCCGAAACCAGCATCGTTGCAAGTAGAGTGAATAAAATGCGCATACCGTTTGAATGATTTAAATGCAAAGAAATGAAAAAAGCCGATAAAGCCAATGGAAAATTCAAACCAATAACAACAAACCCGGCTCCACTGTTAACAGCGAAACCGGGTTTGTTACTTAAACGCACGCCGACAAACGGGCAAATGCATTTTACTTTCCCTGTTTTTTTCTTTCTTTCATAATTTCGATGAGCGATTCCATCGTTTTATCCAATTGTTCGGCCCCAATTCGTTTCATCAGAATTTCGTGTTTGCGGTCGAGGATAAAAATTTGCGGCGTGGTTTGCACGTCGTACAAAGTTTTGTAACGGCTTTGAATATATGGGTCGTACATGTTCATAAAAAGACCATCGTCGAATCCTTTTTCTTCCACACCTTTCCAGCAATCAGGGCCTTTATCGGTTACGGCGGTGCACACGTTAAAGATTTTCACGCCGCGATCTTTCCATTTTTTGGCAAATTCCACGAGGTGCGGCGCGGCTTTTTTGCAATGTCCGCAATCGGGTGCCCAAAAGAACAATACAGTGTAATCAGCATCTACGTCGTAGAGCGCGTGGGATTGATTGTTGCGGTCTTTCACCACGATATTCGGCGCGATTTTTCCAATCAAAATTGGCTCCAAACGGCGCACGTTATCACAAATTTTTTCGAGGTCTTCTTTGGCGGGCCAGGTTGCCGTGCAGAAGTAATTTTTGCCAATGTGCACGTAACAGGCATCGAAGCCCACCAATTGCATTTTGGCGAAATAATTGAGAAAATGACTGATATAATAGCGGCGCGTTTCGGGGCTACCCTCCATTTTTTTGAACAAGTCATCAATAATGACATTGATCGAATCGGGGTGTTGGGGGGCCACTTTGGCGATAAAATTATCCAATTTGGTGTGTAACAAGGGGCTGCGGAGAAAAACCGGATCGGCCAGGTTCACGTTATCGAAAAAATGGCTGCGGTAGTAATAGTACCGTTTGCGTTGTTTGTCTTTGTCGTCGGTACCGGTAAATTCGGGAATTTCCGGCTCAATGGACGCTTTTACAATTTTGGCACCGGTGAGGTTGGGGTATTGGGTAATATAGTCTTGCTGGTATTTTTTCACCCGCTCGTCCATTTTGGTTAATTTATCGGTAATGGCCGCCGAATCTTTTTTGGTTTTGGCGCGGCTCATTTGGGCGCGAAGGGTATCGGCTTCGGGCCGGAGACCACCGATAAACTGCAAATATTTGTAAAACAGTTCATTGTCGTCGGAGTCTTTTACCTTCATTTTACTCACCGGTTCTTTAGCGTCGGTCATGAGCGTAAAGTCCTGATCTTCTTTGTTCAGCATCACTTCTACCGGACGTTTGTCGGGCAACAACACCAACAAATAAACTCCGGGAGGAAACATGGTATCGGCCTTGAACACAAAAAAGCCGTCTTTATCGGCCTGGACGGTATCTTTTACGTACTGTTTTTCGCCGTAATGGAAACCCAAAATCAGGTCTTTTTCGGGGTAATTATCTAATTTTACCCGGATATTATAACCTTTTTGGGCAAAAACGCCGGCGGATAAGCATAAACTCAGTGCAAGTAGAATAATGCGGTTCATTTTTATTGTTTAATTTTTTGTTGAAAACCCTTCAAAAGAGACTGCAAAAGTGAAATTTGTTGCCCGAATGCGGGTAGGTTTTTCAAAACGTTAACTAATGGAGGACAAGTTGTACTCATTAATTTTACGGTAAAGCGTTCGTTCGGAAATCTGCAATTCTTCGGCTACTTCCTTTCGTTTGCCCTTGTATTTTTTCAAAGCCTTTTTAATCGCCTCTTTTTCAATATCTTCGAGGGTAATGGGCGTATCCACAATATCCGTATCTCTGATGTGGTAGGTGGTTTCACCCGTGGGCGGGCGGTTGTTATCAATCACAATCGGCGTGACGCGGTTATCGCTGGCACCATAATACGAAGGAATATCCTGGTTGGGCGGCATCGAATACCCGGTGGAGGTTTGCTCCTTAAAATCCACGCTGGCGGGCAGGGAACGCAAGCGCGACAAATCGGGCATCCGGAGGTTATTGCTGCTGACCAACTCATAAATCAGCGATTTGAGGTCGTTGAGGTCGCTTTTCATGTCAAATAAGACCTTGTACAGCAGTTCACGCTCTTGGAACTCCCCGCCGCCGCCGCCGTTTTTGTTGGCGGGTACGGGCAAATTGCGTTCCATCAGTTGTGGCATGAGTCGGATCAGGGTATCGGCGTTAATATCCCGTTCTTCGGAGAGGACCGACAATTGTTCCGCCACGTTTTTTAATTCGCGGATATTGCCCGGCCAGCGGTAACTTTCGAGTACACCTTCGGCCTGGCGATCGAGCCGAACGGCCTGAATGCGGTATTTTTCCGAAAAATCATAGGCGAATTTGCGAAACAACAACGGAATATCTTCGCGGCGCTGGTGAAGGGCCGGCACCCGGATGGGTACGGTATTGAGGCGGTAATAGAGGTCTTCGCGGAATTTACCGTTGCGCACCCGTTCTTCGAGGTTGACGTTGGTGGCGGCAATGACGCGCACGTCGGTTTTTTCCACTTTAGATGAACCAACGCGGATAAACTCGCCGTTTTCGAGCAAACGCAACAAAAACGCCTGGGTATCCATGGGCATTTCGCCAATTTCATCGAGGAAAATGGTGCCGCCACTTACGGTTTCAAAATAACCCTTGCGCTCCCCGATAGCCCCGGTAAAAGCCCCTTTTTCGTGCCCAAACAACTCCGAATTGATGGTACCTTCGGGGATGGCCCCGCAGTTGACCGCGATGAAATCGTTGTGTTTGCGCACCGACAAGGCGTGTATCACCTTAGAAAAGGCTTCTTTACCCACCCCACTTTCGCCCGTAATGAGGACGGTCAGGTCGGTAGGTGCTACCCGGATGGCCGTTTCCAGCGCGTTATCCAGTAGCGTTGAAGTCCCGATGATACCAAATCGGGCTTTTATGGATTGTAGTGGTTGTGCAGCCAATGTTTATTCTTTAACGAGGATTAATTGTTCTTCGGTTCCGACGCGGTTCATGTCCAAAAAGAGGGAATCGGGTGAAATACGGGTAATTTTCACTACTTTTTCGATTTTATTTTCACCGGTGGTGTACAGTTTACGACCATCAAGGCGATAGGTGCCCGTTTCTTTTTGTTCGTTAAATTCGGCGACGTAGGCCATATTGGGTTCAAAAGCAAACCGAACGGCCTTGGCGTCGCGGCCCGATGGCTGGCCTTTCACCAACCAATCTACACCACGCCATTGGCCATGTAACAACGTTGGGTCAATGGGTGGCTCTTGTTTGCAACCCACCATCAAAAAACATACGAATAAACTTAAAAATGCGCTATACCTCATCTTAAATAATTGATTTTGAAGCAAATAGAAAAGAAAAACAATTGTCAGGCTGACAATTTGTCGCAAAGATAGGCATTTTGGCAGATAATAGTGAAAAGTGAAGAGTGAAAAGTGAAGAGTGATAAATGAAGAGTGAAGAGTGAAAAGTGTAGAGTGATAAATGGAGAGTGAAGAGTGAAAAGTGTAGAGTGATAAATGAAGAGTGAAGAGTGAAAAGTGTAGAGTGATAAATGAAGAGTGAAGAGTGAAAAGTTGAGTTAATGGTGGTTGGATGATTTAGAGTGCAGCGATGTGTAAAATGATGTTCTACTTGGTAATTCCTTTTGGGGTAGTTTTAATGGAGGAGACCAGCATGACAATTAGTTTACCGCAATCTTGATGAAATCTGTTAAAAAGTTTCAGGTCGGGATAGTCGGTGTCTTTTAGTCAACAAAGCCAACGAAATTACAATATTTTTTTTAAAATTTGTTTTTTATGCTCTTATAAAATAAAAAACTTTTTACTTTTCTCTATTCACTTTTCACTAAAATCATATTTCAATAATTTTTCTTTTGAGTTCAAAGTTTTTGCCGAGGTACACTTTGCGGACCATTTCATCGGCGGCGAGTTCTTCGGCGGTACCGGCTTTGAGGATGCGGCCCTCGAACATGAGGTAAGCGCGGTCGGTGATACTGAGGGTTTCCTGTACGTTGTGATCGGTGATGAGAATCCCGATGTTTTTTACTTTTAATTTGGCAACGATGTACTGAATATCTTCCACGGCGATGGGGTCAATTCCGGCGAATGGTTCATCGAGCAGGATAAATTTGGGGTCGGTGGCGAGGGCGCGGGCGATCTCGGTGCGGCGGCGTTCCCCCCCGGAAAGCGTATCGCCGTTGCTTTTGCGGACTTTGTGCAAATTAAACTCGTTGATGAGGTTTTCGAGTTTATCGGCTTGTTCGGCTTTGGACAAATGGGTCATTTCCAACACCGCCTTGATATTGTCTTCGACGGATAATTTGCGAAATACCGATGCCTCCTGGGGCAAATAACCAATGCCTTTTTGGGCGCGTTTGTACATGGGTAGGTTGGTAATATCCTCATCATCGAGGTAAACATTGCCCTCGGTGGGTTTGATAAAGCCCACGGTCATGTAAAAAGACGTCGTTTTCCCGGCGCCGTTGGGACCGAGTAGCCCCACAATTTCGCCCTGACTAACATCAAAGGAAACGCCCTGTACAACGGTGCGTTTGCCGTATATTTTAAGAATATTTTCTGCGCGTAGTTTCATCGTCATAGAGGCACAAAGGTAGCAATTTTAGTACCTTTGCGGTTCATTTTTTTGATTAGACATTTATGGATTCGACAAATAAACGCACGGACGTTAATTCATTGGGTGAATTTGCGCTGATTGATCACTTAACCCACGCTTTCGACAATATTCATCCCTCTACCATTAAAGGCATCGGGGACGATGCGGCCGTGCTGGATTATGCGCCATTGTGCACCGTTGTCAGCACCGATTTGCTGGTGGAAGGTATTCACTTCGATTTGGCGTACACCCCGCTGAAGCATTTGGGCTACAAATCGGTGGTGGTCAACGTATCGGATATTTACGCCATGAACGCTACGCCCAAACATATCACGGTGTCCATCGCCATTTCCAACCGGTACTCAGTGGAGGCGTTGGAGGAGTTATACGCCGGGATTCACGCGGCCTGCGCCGAATACCAGGTGGACCTGATTGGAGGCGATACCACCTCGTCGCCCAAGGGCATGACGATTAGTGTAACGGCCATTGGTCAGGCGGAAAAAAGCCAATTGGTCTATCGCAACGGAGCCAAACCCGGCGATTTGATTTGTATCACCGGTGATTTGGGCGCTGCTTACCTTGGGTTACAGATCCTCGAACGCGAAAAACGCATTTGGGCCGAGCATCCGGGGGTACAACCGGATTTGCAGGAACAGAAATACATCATCGGTCGCCAACTTAAACCCGAAGCCCGCAAAGACGTGATCGAAGCACTGCGCCGGGTGGGTGTAAAACCCACGAGTATGATTGATATCTCCGATGGACTGGCCTCCGAATTATTTCATATTTGCCGACAAAGCAACACGGGCGCACTCCTCGAAGAAGACGGCGTTCCAATCCATCCCGAAGCCCAATTGATGGCTTTACAATTCAAACTCGATCCCATTACCTGCGCTTTGAGCGGCGGCGAAGATTATGAACTTTTGTTCACCATTGCCCCTTCCGACGCCGAAAAACTCAAGTATTTGCCCGAAATCTACATTGCCGGGGAAATTTTGGAACCGGAACACGGCGTCAAACTCCAAACCAAAGGCGGTAATATCCACGAACTGAAAGCCCAGGGCTGGCAGCATTTTTAGATCGCCAACATTATTCCATCCCATCAATAGGGTATTTTTTTCAATTAAAACCAACTCCGGCCCGCTTTTTGACGTATTAGAATTTTAGACAAAAAAACAATCAAAAGCGTGAAAAAAACTTCTACAAAGTTCGCCTTATTGATGGTTTGTATTGGCCTGTTTACCCTGCGGTTGGGCGCTCAAAACCTTCAATTTAACTGTAACACTTCGGTAGTTACCTACAACGACTCCACTAACAACGATGCCCATCTTTGGAACGCTGCTTATTGGGGGGACCCGGTGATTTTGTCCAATAACCTCGCCGACGGAGCCGCTCCGTTTGCGGTAGAACTCACGGACGACTGCCCCAACGGCCCGACCCATTATCGGTTTATTTTGTACTTAGACCTGAACAACGATGGCACCGTCGAGACCCGCGTGGACAGCGATTCGTTGCCAGCGGCGGGTAAAGTCCACTACAACAACCTGAATTCGGCCATTAACGGCGGGGTAATCCGCAGTTTTGACTTTCGGTTTGTCCCGCCCTCGAAGGCATATCAATTTGAAATCGGGGTTGATACCTTGTCGCCCGTTGTTCGCCAGTTACACATTCAATGGCGTTCGGGCGATACCCTTATGCCCATTCAATTGCCTTACGGAAAACACCGGGTACAATGGCTGGCGTACAACACTTGTGGAAATAGTGTGGAATGCACGATGGAAGCGCAAGTGAAAGATGGTGCCTCGCCAACTTTAGTGTGCGTACCCAATACCACGATTAATGTCTTGTACGCTTCTCAGGTCCACACGCTGTATCCGATTGATTTTATCACTGCATTACAAGATAATTACCTGTCATTAAATCAAATGCCCACCGCTATCCGGTTACTGGAATTCTACGATAATTACGGATTTGGAACCGGGTGGCCCAGAGATCACAACGGTAACTCCCAAACCAGTTATGATATTCAATGTGACCTTGGCTTATTCACCGTCGAGGTTTGGGCCAGCGACAGTAGTTATATGACCTCATGCACCACCCAACTGCTCGTACAAACCAATACCAATTGTGATGGAAATACAACCAGAATAGGGGGAAAAGTAACCAGCATTGAAGGAAATGGCCTAAATGAAGTACCCGTGATTTTTCGTCCCTTAAATATCACATATAGTTATTTAGATATTAAGTACACCCTTCAATCCGGTTATTTTTTGTTGACCCAATTTTCAGGAGGTTCGTGGGGAATCAAGCCAGAATTGGATATTGACCCACTCAACGGCGTAAATACGTACGATTTGGTACTCATCAGCCGCAATATTTTGGGGCTGGAACCATTAAACTCTCCGTACAAACTCATCGCCGCCGATGCCAACCGGTCGGGAACGGTGACGACGTTTGATATTGTAGAATTGCGAAAACTCATTCTGGGATCCTACCAAAAATTACCCAACAACACCAGTTGGCGTTTTGTGGACAAAAAACAGGTGTTTCCCAATCCACAAAACCCTTTTTCGGAAGCCATTCGGGATTCTATCATCGTTGAATACGCTCATGTATTTAAATACGACCACGATTTCATCGGCATTAAAGTAGGCGACGTGGACCTGACGGCTACCACCGATTTCACAAGTGAGCCGATAGAATCGCGCCAACAACCAACGGTTTATTTGACGGTAAAAGACCAATATTTACCCGTCGGTGAAGTGGTTACGTTACATTTTCAAACGCCCGATGACCTGGCCGCCTGCCAATTGGCGCTGGATTTGGGTGCGTTGGAACTCCTGGAAATTATCCCCGAAAATGGCCTCACCGACGCGCATTTTGCCCATTTCAGCGATGCCTCGGAAAACACATTGGCCGTGGCTTCGGAACTGCCCCACGCGGCGTTTTCCCTGCGGGTGCGCGCACCGCGGGCGGGATACGCGAGTGAATTTTTAGGGTTAAATACCGCCCGAACTCCGGCCCTGGGTTTCGACCACAACGGCGCACCCGCTCCCCTTGCGTTGCGGATGTTGGCCAACGAACAACAACCCGCTTTTTTGTTTCAAAACGCGCCCAATCCGTGGACCGAAAGTACCCAAATCGGGTTTTATCTGCCACATTCCGGCCCAACCACCCTGCGGGTATTTAACGCAACCGGTCAGTTGGTACACGAACACCATCAAATTTCGCCGGAAGGATATAATTCCTATACGATTCAGAAAAATGAATTATCTTTACCCGGCCTATACTGGTATGCCCTGCACTACAACAACCAGTCCTTTGCGCGGAAAATGATGATACGATAAAACAACAATCTCATGACAAAATACACTACAATACCGATATTTTTTATCCTGCTTTTGTTCCAGTGTCTTTCTTTGAGGCTGCACGCGCAATTGTCGTTCCAATGCCCCACGGGAATCGTTATTTCAGAAGACACTACCACCAACGACCCGACGTTGTGGAACAATAATTATTGGTTCGACGCCCTACTTACGTCCCATGATTTAGCAGACGGCGCACAGTCCTTTACCGTTTTGGTGAATGACTCCTGTTTGGGTGGGACAACCCATTACCGGTTTATTTTGGATTTGGACCTCGATGGCGACGGGCTGCGCGAAACCCGCATTGACAGCGATTCGTTACCGGGCCGCGACAGCGTTCATTTTAACAATATTGCCAGCGGAAAAGTCACGGGTGGTACAGTACGGCGTTTTGATTTCAGGCCCGTTCCGGCTACCGAGCGGTACCGCTTTTGGCTTGAAAATGATTCGATTGGGCCTTATACGCGCCGTTTGATGGTTAAAATGGGGGGAAACGGCACTTCCATTCCCGCCCAGTTGCCGTATGGCACCCACAGCATTCAATGGTTGGCCACGCCGGTTTGTGGCCCCGAAAAATATTGTTCTTTTGTGGCACAAGTGCGCGATGCGGCACCACCGCAGGTAACGTGCATCAATGGACTTTCGGTGAATGTACTCAACACGATACCAGCGATTGCATCCTTGTGGGCAAGCGATTTTTTGTTGAATACATCCGATAATTACACGCCCTCCAATCGAATAAGAATTGCCATCCGGCGAAAAGACAAACCCGACGGCATGGGAAAAACGCACGGATTCCCGCGCAATGCCGACGGCACCCCACAAACCGGCGTTCAATTTAATTGTCTGGATATTGGCCTTAATGACGTCAGTCTTTGGGCAATGGATGCCAATAATTTGGTGGATTCCTGCGCCACTTTTACATTGGTTCAAAATAATTTAGGCGTTTGTGAAATATCAGACAGCGACCCCATCACCGGAACATTAAGAACGGAAAATAGCGAGGGTATTGCCGATGCGGAAGTGACCATTACAAGCACCAACAACGGAATTCCCATTTTTTTACCCCAGATTGTTGCGGTCAGTGATACCTTCGGGACTTATATTTTTTTAAATGCCCCACCCATCGCCGGTAATACCATAATCACCCCAAAACTGGACATTGACCACCTCAACGGCGTCAATACCTGGGATTTAACGCTCATTAGCCGCCATATTTTGGGTTTGGAGCCGTTAAACTCCCCCTACAAAATCATTGCTGCCGATGCCAATAAATCGGGAACCGTGACCACTTTTGACATTGTGGAACTGCGCAAACTGATTTTAGGCACCTTGCCCAAACTGCAAAACAACACCAGTTGGCGCTTTGTGGATAAAACGCAAGTATTTACCAACCCGGCCAACCCGTTCGGGGATATTATTCGAGAAAGCATTTCGACATCAATCCTGAACCCGGATTTTATTGGGGTAAAAATTGGCGACGTGGACAACAGCGCAGCACCGCATTTTACGGAAAACACCACCGAATTACGGACGAACCAAACGGCGGTTGTGACCATGAACGCAGTTTCGGCGGATAAAAACGGCCCGTTGTTGCAATTTGTACCCGCCGCAGATTTGGCGGGTTACCAAATGACGGTGCACTTGGGCCAAAACACCTTAGCCGAAATCATCCCGCAGGGTAATTTGACCAATGACCATTTTGCCATCCACGAACGCGATGGCGAAACTATGCTTACCGTGGTGAGCGAACAAGGCGCGCAGCCCTTTGCGGTGCGTTTGCGCAACCCCGACGTTGCCCCCGAAAGTGTACGTTTATCGAGCGAGATCACGCCCACCGTTGGGTACGACCGCGCGGGTACACCCACGGAATTATTGCTGCACGCCCCCACCGATGGAGCGGCTGTGGTATTGCACCCCAATTCGCCCAATCCCTGGCGCGAAACCACCGCGTTTCGGTTTGAATTGCCCCGCGCCGGAACGGCCACTTTGCGCTTTTTCGACGCTACGGGACGTTTGGTAAACGAATACCAAACGGCGGGAATAAAAGGGTTAAACACCTTTAAAATTGTTGAAAACACGGCGTTTTCACCCGGTTTATACACCTTTTCGCTCGAATTTGAAGGGCAATTTTTTGTACAAAAAACAATAAAATTTTAATCAAAATAATCTCATGACAAAGTATTCTACAACACCAACATTTTTTATTTTGCTTTTTTTATGCGGCATTTCCTTTGGGACAAATGCCCAGCAATTGTCCTTTGAATGCCCGACCAGTACGGTCATCAGAGAAGACCTGTCATCCAATGATGTGCATTTTTGGAACGCCGCGTATTGGCTGGACCCGGTAACCAATAGCAACAACCTGGCCGAAGAGGGATTTATCTTTGATGTACTGCTCACCGATTCGTGCACAACGGGCACCCCGCATTACCGGTTTATTTTGGACCTGGACCTGGATGGCAACGGCCAACGCGAAACCCGCATTGACAGCGATTCGTTGCCGGGCCGCGACAGCGTACATTTTAACAATATCGCCAGCGGAACGGTCACTGGCGGCGAAGTGCGGCACTTTGACTTTAGGCCCGTTGCGCCCATTAACAAATACCGTTTTTATTTGGCCAACGATTCGGTGGGGCCGTTTACGCGCCGTTTATCGGTCAGGATGCAGGGAACCAACAATTCACCGGCGATATTGCCCTACGGCACCCACGCGATACAATGGACCGCCACCAACGGCTGCGGACAAACCAAAACTTGTGGTTTTTTGGGGCAGGTGCGCGACGGAGCACCCCCGACTGTGGTGTGTTTTAATGGTCTGTCCGTCAATTTAATGGGGCTGCAACCACCCGGTCTTAATTTATGGGCCAGTGATTTCCTGCTATACATCGAAGATAATTACACCCCTTCTAACCTCCTCAAAATTGCCATTCGGCGCAAAGGACAACCCGATGGCATGGGCAATACCACCGGTTTCCCGCGCAACGCTAACGGCACTCCACAAACTGGTGTAACATTCAATTGTAATGATATAGGTACCCAGCAAGTTGATCTTTGGGGAATGGATAGCAACAACCTGACCGATTCCTGCACCACCTATATCCTCATTCAGGACAATGCATTTGTGTGTTCACCTGGCCAACCTCAATACATTGGGGTGATTAAAACGGAAGAAGAAGAAGGCGTTGCCGACGTAGAAATTCACATCGAATCTCAAAGTAATGGTATCCCCCCCATTTTTCCATCAATACTTGGTATTACCGATTCTTCCGGCAATTACGGGTTGCTGCCCTCGCCGTTCCCGTTGAGCAGCAACGCCAAAATTACCCCCAAACTTGATATTGACCCGCTCAACGGGGTCAATACCTGGGATTTGATTTTGATTAGCCGCCATATTTTGGGTTTGGAACCGCTGAATTCGCCGTATAAACTCATTGCCGCCGATGCCAATAAATCAGGCACTGTAACAACTTTTGACATTGTAGAACTGCGCAAACTGATTTTGGGTACTTTTTCCGAATTGCCATTCAATACCAGTTGGCGTTTTGTGGATAAAGCCCAGGTATTCACCAACCCAAGTAATCCCTTTGCCGATATAATTCGGGAGAACATACCCGTTTCTACCGGTGAATACGATTTTGTGGGGATAAAAATTGGCGATGTGGACCTCTCCGGTAGCCCAAACTTCCAAGGCGGCGTGAGCGATATTCGCACAGTAAAAACGGCCCTCATGGAGACCAAAGTGGTTTCGGAGGATAAAAACGGCCAATTATTGCAGTTTTCACCCGCTGCGGATTTGGCGGGTTACCAAATGACGGTGCATTTGGGTCAAAATACCCTGGCCGACATTATTCCACAGGGCAATTTGACCAAGGAGCATTTTGCCATCCACGAACACAACGGCGAAACGGTGCTTACCGTGGTGAGTGAAGAAGGTGCGCAGCCTTTTGCATTGCGTTTGCACAACTCCGACGCCCGTTTCCGTCCCGAAGGCGTGCGGTTATCGAATGACATTACCCCTACCATCGGGTACGACCGCACGGGTACACCCACGGAATTATTGCTGCACGCCCCCACCGGTGGCGATGCAGTGGTATTGCACGCCAATACCCCCAATCCGTGGCGCGAAACCACCGCGATCCGGTTTGAATTGCCCCGCGCCGGAGCGGCCACTTTGCGCTTTTTTGACGCCACGGGCCGTTTGGTGCACGAATACCAAACCAACGGTATCAAAGGTTTAAATACGTATAATTTGGTGGAAAGTGCGGCATTTTTGCCCGGTTTTCACACGTATTCACTCGAATTTGAAGGACGGATTTTTGTCCAAAAAACAATAAAATTTTAGTAAAAAACGGCAATTTCGCGTTAAAATGATCTCGGCAGAGATCGCACATTGGTGGCTCTTTTTGCAAATTGACACCAATGTGCGACTCAGCCGGGTCTATGAGAATAACTGCTCCGTTTTCCACCAGATTTTGACTTTTGCCGAAGTCAAAACACTTAATTTTAATCAAAGATACTTTCCCATGACAAAATTTTTAGTAAAAGCAATCTTATTGTCGCTCCTGTTTGGAAGCGGCATTGGCCTGGAAATACAGGCCCAGGGGCTTCAATGGAATTGCCCGACCAGCCCCGTGGTTATTAACGACACAACGGACAATGATCTTAAATTGTGGACGAGTGACTATTGGTCGCAAAATTTACTCGAAGGCGCGTTGCCGTTTACGGTATTGGTCAACGATTCGTGCACTACCGGAACCACACAATTCCGGTTTATCCTCGATCTGGATTTGGACGGCAACGGCCAACCCGAAACCCGCGTGGACAGCGATTCGTTACCGGGGCGCGACAGCATTCATTTTAACAATATCGCCAGCGGTACCGTTTTGGGTGGCTTTGTGCGCAGTTTCGACGACCGAATGGTGGCCAATAACCTTCGGTACCGTTTTTACCTGGCCAACGATTCGGTGGGGCCATTTACGCGGCAATTGCAGGTGCGTTTTATCAGCGGTACCACGACCATTCCCGCCGAATTGCCCTACGGCACCCATCAGGTTCAATGGAACGCCACCAACGGCTGCGGACACACCCAGACCTGTACTTTTAACGCCACACTACAAGACGGTGTAGAGCCTAAAGTTGTGTGCCACCCCGGACTCGCCGTCTCTTTGCCCTCGATGCCCAATAGTTCGGTGCTGCTTTGGGCCAATGATTTTTTGGAAGAAATCATTGACAATAATCCGAATACGGTCCAAATCGGCGTGCGGCGACAAGGGCAACCCGATGGCATGGGCAACACCAGTGGTTTCCCGCTTCAGCAAAACGGCGCGCCTCAAACCAATGTCTCGTTCAATTGCGGGCACCTGGGGGCGAACACCGTAGGGCTTTGGGTGCGCGACCCATTCGGACGGGTAGACTCCTGCACGACCACCGTGACTATCCAGGATAACAACGGCGTTTGCTCCGACCCGCCGATGATTGTTTCGGGTGAGATCAAAACCCCCGAAAACAAAGGCTTGGCCGACGTAGAAATCATGTTGGGTTCGACGGACAACACCGGGAATTTGATCAATACCAATGTCGTCAGCGTGGCCGGTGGAATATTCACACTGTCCAACTCCGCCGTTTTTAATAACGGGGCAACGATTGTTCCTATACTCGACATTGATCACCTCAACGGCGTGAATACCTGGGATTTTATCCTAATTAGTCGCCATATTTTGGGCTTGGAACCGCTCGATTCGCCGTATAAACTCATTGCCGCCGATGCCAATAAATCGGGTACCGTGACTACTTTTGACATTGTGGAACTGCGTAAACTACTTTTGGGCACGTATATTCAACTACCCAACAACGACAGTTGGCGGTTTGTGGACAAATCGCAAGTATTTACGAACCCCAACAACCCATTTGCCGATGTTATTCAGGAAAGTATTCCCGTTGCCGGTAGTACCAATTTTGATTTTGTGGCGGTAAAAGTGGGCGATGTGGACTACACGGCGACCATTGAACAAGTTGGCGGAACCTCCGAAATTCGTTCCCTCAAAAGCGCTTCCGTGACCGTGAACAGTAAAAACACCGGTGAACAGGAACAATTGTGGCAATTTACACCGCCCGCGCATTTGGCGGGTTACCAGTTTACGGTGCATTTGGGCGAAAATACCCTGGCCGAAATTATTCCGCAGGGCGATTTGACCAATGCGCATTTTGCCGTTCACGAACGCAACGGCGAAACGGTCATTACGGTGGCGAGTGAATTGGGTGCGCAGCCTTTTGCGCTGCGGGTGCGCCCGGGTGCTGGGCCAACGCAACTGCGGTTATCGGGCGATATTACGGCCAACGTCGGTTTTGACCGCGACGGCGCAGCCTACACGTTGCACCCCGAATTTGCCAACGCCAACGCGGTGATTTTGGGTCAAAATTCGCCCAATCCGTGGACCGAACGCACCCAAATCGGGTTTTATCTGCCCGAATCGTCCAACACGGTTTTCCGTTTGTGGGATGCGCAGGGCCGCGTGGTTTGGGAAAAAACCGCCGATTTGGACAAGGGGCAACACCAGATTATACTTTCCGAAAACGAGGTGCGCGCACCGGGTTGTTATTTTTACAGCCTCGAAACCAACGGCAGTGTGCTGACCCGCCGCATGTTTTGGCGCGGTTAATAAAAAGGGATTAGTTTTCTGAGAAGTTGCCCAACGCGGGGCTTTGGGCAACTTCTCGGAAATTTAAAACGGCGGTACTTTGGCTCAACCGCCGTTTTTTTGTACCTTTGCCGGCGTTTTAAAAAATTATTTCTTTATTTTATACGATGCTAACAGTAAACGATGTTGCTTTAAATTTTGGCAAACGGGTTCTTTTTGACGATGTTAACCTCAAATTTACCAAAGGCAACTGTTATGGCGTAATTGGTGCCAATGGCGCTGGTAAATCAACCTTCCTCAAAATCCTTTCCGGCGAAATTGAAAGTACGCGCGGCACGGTGGACATTACCCCCGGCGAACGGATGGCGGTATTGAGCCAAAACCACTTTGCCTTCGATGAATTTCCGGTGCTGGACACCGTGATTATGGGCCACAAACGCCTGTATGACATCATGAAGGAAAAAAATGCCATTTACGACAACCCCGACGCCACCGAGGATGATTCCATGCGGGCCGCCGAACTGGAAGGGGAATTTGCCGAAATGAATGGCTGGATGGCCGAAAGTGACGCCGCCGAACTGTTGAGCAACATGGGCGTGGGCGAACACCTCCACAACAAACTCGTTAAAGACCTCGACGGATCTGACCGCGTAAAGGTGTTGCTCGCGCAAGCACTGTTTGGTTCGCCCGATATTTTGTTGATGGACGAACCGACCAACGACCTGGACGCAGAAACCACCGACTGGTTGTGCGATTTTTTGGCCGATTACCAAAACATCGTGATTGTGGTATCGCACGATCGCCACTTTTTGGATATGGTGTGCACCAACGTGGTGGACGTGGATTTTGCAAAAATTCGGATGTTCACCGGTAACTACACCTTCTGGTACGAAACCAGCCAGTTGATGTCGCGCCAAATGGCCGATAAAAACAAAAAAGTGGAGCAAAAACGCCAGGAAATGATGGACTTTATCGCCCGATTCTCGGCCAATGCTTCTAAATCAAAACAGGCCACCAGCCGCAAAAAAGCGTTGGAAAAACTGAATCTGGAAGAACTTCAGGTATCGAGCCGCCGCTACCCGTACATCGCTTTCAAACCCGAACGCGAACCGGGCGACGTTATTTTGAACATCGAAAAGTTGTCTAAACGCAGCAACACGGGTGAATACTTGTTTAAAGACTTGTTTTTACGGTTTAATCGCGGTGAAAAAATTGCGGTGTTGAGCCGAAATGCTCTCGCGGTTACGGCTTTGTTCGAAATTTTATCGGGTGAAGACAAAGATTTTGAAGGCGAATTCCAGTTTGGACAAACCATTTCTGCCCAATATTTGCCCAACGATAACAGCGCGTATTTCTCCGGCGACCAGGATATGAACCTCATTGATTGGTTGCGCCAATACTCCAAAGAAAAGGACGAATCGTTCATTCGCGGCTTTTTGGGCCGGATGCTGTTTGGCGGTGAAGAAGTATTTAAACGCTCCGGCGTGTTATCGGGTGGTGAAAAAGTGCGTTGCATGATGTCAAAAATCATGTTATCAAACCCCAATTTCCTGATTTTGGACGAACCCACCAACCACCTGGACCTCGAATCCATTACGGCGTTAAACACCGGGATGCAGGATTTTTCGGGCAATATCATTTTCTCTTCGCACGATTACCAAATCCTCGATTCGGTGGCCAACCGCATCATCGAGATTACGCCCAACGGCCTCATTGACCAGTCCATGACGTACAGCGAATACCTGCACAGCGACAAGGTGAAAGCCGCGCGCAAGGCGATGTACGAGGTGTTGGTGTGAATTTGAGACAACAATGACAACACGATTATACGCATTAGCGGGTGTACTGGTATTTCTGGGATTGATGTGGCTGTACACCCGCGAATTCGCTTGTTTTTCCAATACCATCGGCATAAAACCCCTGTTGTGGGGTTCATTTATGGTTGGTTTAGCGCTGTCCGGTGGCGCGTTGTACCTCAAACGCGACCGGTTTTCGCCCGTATCCCGGCACTACCCGGAACTCATTTTTATTATGGTGATGAGCGCGTTATTTGCGCCGTTGTTCGGGAGTTTACTCAACCGCACGTTGGGCACCAAAACCTTTTCCGAATTTAAATTTATTTCCGAAAAAGCCTATATCGCCACGGGATATGGCCTGTTGAAAGACGAAGCAATAAAACCCACGGGCTGGGTACTTACCGTAAACGACAACAATACCGTGCGACAATTCCGGTACAAAAAGCAGCCCTACTACCCTATTTCGCAACCCGGCGACATTATTTCGCTGCCCGTTACACGTGGGCTTTTTGGGGCAAAAGTTATTGATCTTCAGTAAACATTTTTCACTATTCACTCTTCACTTTTCACTCCTCTCTCATCGCTTTCAAAAACACCTGTGGGTCTTGAGCGCCGGAAACGGCTTTTTTGCGGTTAAAAACAAAAAACGGTACGCTGTTGATACCAAATTGACGCGCTGTATAAATATCTTCGTCCACATCGCTGCTATGGGCCTTGGAGGCCAGCACTTCCAATACTTCTTTTTCGTCCAAACCAATGGCCGCGCCCAATTGCGCCAGTGTTGCGTGGTCGGCGGTATTTTTTCCTTCGGTAAAATACGCGGCAAATAACTGTTCTTCCGCTTCAATTTGTTTGCCTTTCGTTTTGGCAAAATGCGTAAACCGATGCGCATCGTAAGAATTGGCTACCACGGCCTTTTCAAAACGGTATTCCAAACCCACTTGTTGGGCCATATCGGTCACGTATTGCGTCATTTTGTCGGTTTCTTCCTTCGACCAACCCTTTTTTTCGGCCAATGACTCGGCCACGGTTTTGGTGGTATCCGTTTGTAAAGAAGGATCCAACTGAAAACTCCGCCAAATCACTTCTACACTATCGCGGCCTTCAAATTGGGCGAGTGCCTGCTCAAATTTGCGTTTTCCAATATAACAAAACGGACACATCACGTCCGACCAAATTTCTACGGTCATCTTTTTTGATAAATTTGTTTGGGTGTCTTTGCGCGGTGCATGGTCCGGCTTCTGGGCCGCGAGCGCAAAAACGGTGAATAATAATGGTGTTATTAAGAGGTGCTTCATGCTTCTTTATTTTTCGTAGATTTTCGTAAAAAATCACGAAACTTGGATGCTATGACCCCGGCAGGGGTCAAACCTTGGTAGCAAAATGAGCCGTTGTTCCCAACGACCCCGGCAGGGGTCGCACTATGTTGTCAACTGGGTAAAGGAGCCACCAATGTTCGATCTCTTCCGAGATCGTGTTTCCTTAACTGCCAAAAATTTCTACCAATGTCCGATCTCTTCCGAGATCGTTTTAATCTTCAATTCACTTTGTGATAATCCAAACATCGTTAAGTTTTGTTCTCCGAAAAATCGGGTGAACCGTATTTTTGGTACAAAACCTACAAAGTCGAAGTATAACAAGCAAACCAAAATTTGGTTTCACACCATCCATTTTTTCAAAATTTCGGTGTACGTCCGGCTTACTTTGTGTTTTACACCGTTCGACAGCAGCACGTGCAGCCCCGTTTCGGCGCGTTCGGTGCCCGTCAGGTGCGCAACACCGATAATGGCCGAGCGGTGAATCCGCACAAATTGCTCGGCGGGCAGGCGTTTTTCCAGTTCCAGCATACTCATCGCGCTCAAATGGCTGCGCCCGCCCGACGTGTGCAAGCGCGTATAATCGCCATCGGCCTCCACCCACACCAACTGATCGAGGGCGAGGGCCACCATTTTGTTGCCCTGCTCCACCAAAATTCGCGCCGCTGCCGCCGGGGTTTCGGTACTGATCTGTTCGGCCAGGCTCCGCACCGATGCCAAATTGCGGGCCGGGGCCGATACCAAAACCTTGTTGACAGCCTGTCGAAACCGCTCGCGGGTATAAGGTTTTAGCAAATAATCCACCGCGTTGTGGTCAAAGGCTTTTAAAGCAAAACGGTCGTACGCCGTGCTAAAAATCACCTGCGGAACGTGCACAATTTGTTGCAATACCTGAAATCCACTCGCACCGGGCATTTGAATATCCAAAAAAATGAGATCCGGTTCGTGTTGGTCAATGCCCGTTATGGCTTCGAGGCCATTGGTGCATTCGGCCGCAATGTGCAATTGGGGAAAATCCGCCAAATACTCGCGGAGCAGCCGCCGTGCATCGGCTTCGTCGTCAATAATGAGAATATTCATGGTGGTTAAACGACCTCTAAACGAAAAATAAGCCCCGAAGGCTGGTTATTGTGAATCGTGAGCGTGGTGCCAAATTGCCGTTGCAGGCGCAGGCGTGTATTGCGCAACCCCACCCCCGTTTCGGGCAAAACCGGGTTTGGTTGATTGGACACAAAAGGCCCGGTATCGGATACTTCCATGCGCAATCGGCCCGCATTTTCCCGGATTTTTATCCCAATTTCCACCGGATGGATGCTGGGGCCAACGGCGTGTTCCAACGCGTTTTCGACCAAAGGCTGCAACAACATGGGTGGAATGGATTTGGCCAATAGTGCATCGGGGACATCCCAACGAACCACGAGCCGTTCGCCGAAACGCTGCTGCGCAAGGGCGAGGTAATTTTTGATAAAATCCAGTTCGTCGGCCAACGGAACGGTGTGGCTTTGGCTGGCTTGCAGGGCAAACCGAAAGGTATCGGCCAATTGCGCGATTAGTTCGCGGGTGCGTTCCTGCTCCGGCGGCAACGACGCACTGATGGAATTGAGCGTATTAAACAAAAAATGCGGCTGAATTTGGGCTTTTAACGCGCTAATTTCCGATTCCAACGCCAATTGTTGCAACATGGCGGCGCGTTTGGTTTCTTCCTGCGCCTTGTTAATGTATTCGTAAGTGTGAAAAATCCCGAATTGCAGCAGGTACAACAAAAACGGAATGTACAGATCCCACACCACCCCGGAGCCGGTCATGTACCCGATGCCCAGCGCATCGCAGATTTGGTGGTAACCCCACAACCACGCCGCCACGTACAACAGCGACAACGGCAGGTGCAGCAATAACCGATACTGCAACGGCCAATGCCGCAATTGCCGAAACAGCAGCCACCAAACCGGAATGGTCAG
Organism: Chitinophagales bacterium; assembly: GCA_013298845.1. GTDB lineage: Bacteria > Bacteroidota > Bacteroidia > Chitinophagales > Saprospiraceae > M3007. Next base: position 37,989 of record JAAFJN010000009.1, on the reverse strand, counting down.
CAACAAACGCACGCCGTAGTTGACGCTGATTTGTTTGGCAAAAAACAACGGCGCGTCCGGGGCAAAATTGGTATTGGCATAAATGGTGAGCCAATACAAAATGGCGTACCCCAAATAAGCGACCAGCACCGCCACCAGTTCGCCGTTGCGGATGTGCAGCAACCAACGGCGTTGCCAAAAATGGGGTTGTACATTGGGTTGAATCATGACACGAAGGTAAATAACTACACCCAAGGCGCGGCGTTCCGGTCGGTGAAATGCGTATTTTATCGGTGAAATGCAGTTCAGCCGCCATTGAACGAGCACCAATGCACCTCGCCGAATGCCCCTTGTGGGCGGTTTGGGGCGTGCCTACTTTTGTGGAGTAATTAAAAATGAGCCGAAACAAAAACGGCAGTTTTTTACAGAAAAAATTTAAAATCAAACACTTATGCGTTTCAATATCATTATCAGCCTTTTTTGCAGCCTTTGCTGTGTTGTTTTTTCGGCCCAGGCCCAGGTCGTTTCTTTTCGCCTCACCGATGCCGCCCAACAACCCGTTGAAGGCGCCATTGTTCACCTGTTATCGGCCCGCGATTCCAGTTTGTTCAAAACCGAAATCAGCGATGCCGACGGTCGAATTGAAGCCATTTTGCCCGATCATACGCCCCGTTTTTTAATGGTGATTAACGCCCTGGGTTTTGTCGAATGGCGCGGCACCAGCGACGCGCTTTCGCCCAAAAATACCCTTCAGTTAACGGCGGCGGCCTCAGATTTAAAAGAAGTCACCATCACGGCCCGCAAACCGATGTTTGAGGTAAAATCCGATAAATTGGTGTTTAACGTGCAAAATTCGACTTTAGCCACCGGTAATACGGCCCTCGAATTGCTCCGCAAAAGTCCCGGCGTTATTGTGGACCAAAACGACAATATCGCCCTGCGCGGCAAAAATGGCGTTCGGATTTACATTGACGGTAAACCTTCGCCGCTGGGCAATACCGATTTGGCCGCCCAATTGCAGGCTATGCAAGCCTCCGACATCGAAGCCATTGAAATTATCGCCAATCCATCGGCCCGTTACGATGCGGCCGGAAACGCCGGTATTATCAATATTCGCCTCAAAAAAAATAAAAACTACGGGGTAAATGGCACTATTTCGACGGGTTTAACGCAGGGACGGTATTTGCGCAACAACAACAATGTTTCGCTGAATTACCGCAACCGCCAAATCAATCTTTTTGGCACTTATGGCAACAATTTTGGCAAATCCTGGAACTTTTTTGACTTTTATCGCCGCCAAAACGGTTTGATTTTTGACCAAAAAACCGAAAGCATTTGGGACGGCAATAACCACAATTACAAAGCGGGCGTTGATTGGTTTTTGGCCAAAAAACACACCTTAGGCGTGGTGGTGAATGGCTTTAACAACCAAACCGTTTCTACCGCCAACACTACGGCACCGGTGTATTTGGAAAATGCCCCGAATGTACCCATCGAACTGCTGTTGTCGGGCAGCACCCGCCGGGGCAACCGCAACAACCTGAATACCAACCTGAATTACCAGTGGACCGGTAACGAACGTTCGCTCAACGTGGATGCCGATTACGGTACCTACGATCTTTGGGCCAACGAAACAGTGCCCAACCGCTACGTGGCGGTGAATAACCCCACCGAAATTATCCGGGAAGTGGATTTTTACTCCGAAACACCCACTAACATTGATTTGTATTCGGTGAAAATGGATTGGGAGCAGGCATTTGGCAAAAAAATAACGTGGAGTGCCGGGGCCAAAACTGCCCGCGTCCGCACCGATAATACCTTTACTTTTTTGGAAAATAACGTCCCGGATCCGACCCGCAGCAACCAGTTTGTGTACGACGAAGCCATTCACGCCCTGTACACGCAAACGCGTTTTAGCGCCGGAAAATGGGAAGGCCAACTGGGTGTACGCGCCGAAAACACCCGCAGCGAGGGCAATTTGCGCACCGCTAACGACATTGCCGACAAAAATGTGCGCCGCAATTACCTCGATCTGTTTCCCAGCGCCAGTGCCGCGTACAGCGCGGGCGAAAACCACCGCTGGGGTATTTCGTACAGCCGCCGCATTGACCGCCCGGTGTACGCCGACTTAAATCCGTTTGAATACCGCCTCAACGAATTGACGTATTTTAAAGGAAATCCGTTTTTGTTGCCGCAATACACCCACACCGCCGAAGTGAGCCACACGTGGAAATGGACGTTGAATACCTCGTTATCGTACAGTTATGTCAACAACTATTTCGCCAATTTGTCGGATACGATTGAAGAGCGTCGCAGTTTTTTGCGCAAAGAAAATTTTGATGACCAGCGCGTATGGAACCTCACGAGCAGTTACCCGTTCCAGATCAACGCCCGCTGGTCGGGTTTTGCCACCGCAACGGCTTCGTACACGGCGTACCGCGCCAATTTTGCACCGGGCAAAACCATTGACATCCAGAATTACGCCGTGAGCACCTACGCGCAAACTTCGTATAACGTGGGTCGCGGCTTTAGTGTGGAATTAAGTGGTTCGTACAACACCCCCAGCGTGTGGGGCGGCACGTACCGGAACCGCGTATTTTGGTTCATGGACGCGGGTGCGCAGTACAAAAACGACCGTTTTTCGGTACGTTTGGTGGTTGGAGACGTGTTTCAGAGCATGCGTTGGCGCGGGGTAGCGGAATTTGGTGGTCTGTACGCCGTGGCTTCCGGCGGGTGGGACAGCCGTCAATTGCGCCTGAATGCGACGTATAATTTTGGTAAAACCACGGTAAAAGATGCGCGGCAGCGGAAATCGGCCACCGAAGATTTGAAGAGCCGGGTAGAGTAGTTTTGCCAAATCCGCCGCATCTTTGTCGCCATGAAACAACAACTGGTACAAATTGCGCTGGTCGTGGATGATTACGACAAAGCCATTGATTTTTACACCCGCACCCTCGGTTTTGAACTACTGGAAGACACCGTTATGAGCGCCACCAAACGGTGGGTGGTGGTGCGGCCGCCGGGCGGTGCGGGTTGCTCGATTTTGTTGGCCCAAGCCGCCAACGACGAGCAAACTTCGCGGGTGGGTAACCAAACCGGCGGCCGGGTTTTTCTGTTCCTGCACACCGACGATTTTTGGCGCGATTACCACAATTACCGCGCAAAAGGGGTGGAATTTGTCCGCGAACCCGCCACGGAGCCTTACGGTGTGGTATCGGTGTTTAAGGATTGTTACGGTAATTTGTGGGATTTAATTCAGCCCCAACCCTTTACTTGCAACCAAGTGTCTTTGCAGTAGTTTTATCAACAGTGAAAACAGCCAACACAGCACCGGCGAAAATGGCTACGCCCCCTTGAATTGTCCCGCTTGTGGCCGGGGATAAAATACCTTTTTTTGAACATCGAACATCGAACACCGAACGCCGAACATCGATTTTTTGAACATTGAACGCCGATTTTTTGAACACTGGAGTGTTTGCTTGTGAGACAGCCTCCCATTAATAATTATGTAAAATGCCTTCGGAAAAAATCGAACAGTTTATTGAATCAGGATACCTGAAAATAGAAAATGCTTTTTCGGCTGAAATTGCGGCGGAATGCCGGTCTCTATTGTGGAAAGCCACGGGAGCGGACCCCGATAATCCGTTGACGTGGACGCAACCGGTAATCAGGATTGGAGAAATGGGACTGGAGCCTTTCAAAGCCGCCGCCAACACCAGCGTTTTACACCAGACTTTTCACCAGTTGGCGGGTGATAATTGGTATCCGCGAACCACTTTGGGAACGTTTCCCATTCGATTTCCGAGTAAAGTACCCGCCGGTGACACGGGTTGGCACGTTGATGCCAGTTTTTCCGACGACAACGCGGATAATTATTTTGAATGGAGGATTAATGTACGTTCAAAAGGGCGCGCGCTGCTGATGTTGTTTTTGTTTTCGGACGTTTCGGAGGATGATGCACCAACCCTTATTCGGGCGGGATCACACCTGGATGTAGCCTCTTTGTTGCAAACAGCGGGTGAAACCGGGTTATCCTTTGTACAATTAGCGCAACAACTGGATCAATTACCACCGCGCAAGGAAATAGCCGCCACCGGAACTGCCGGAACGGTTTATTTGTGCCATCCTTTTATGGTGCACGCGGCGCAGGAACACCGGGGAAAAAACCCGAAATTTATGGCACAACCACCCCTGTTGCCCAAAACTGATTTTAACATAAAACAACCTTACGATCAATGCTGCCCGATTGAAAAAGCGATTATCAATGGGATAAAGGTTAATGACCTTTGAGGCGCTGCTTTATCCCCCCATTGGCAGCCTACGAACGCAAAACGGGTAATCAATATGACTATACACCGGCTTATCCGATGGAGACATATAGTAATGCGGCAGGGTGGAAAGCCCGGGAGCGGAGGGCCTATTATTTTGAATTTGATTTGTGATCCTTTACAATTTGCAAGACCTCATCGCTTATATCTCATCTCTCATCACTATCCAAACCCAACCTCCCCCCCAATTCCCACGTCATTACCCACAGTATTCACAACCAAACACAATTTTTAACTATGAAAATTTCAAAAGCATTGCTCAAAACCATTGCCGTCGCCGTTGCGGTGGGCGTCACGCAGGCATCCTGCACCAAAATTGAAGAGGAATTGCTCCAAAAAAAGGACGAATCCGGTATGGGTGGCAAATGCGGCGTCGGTGAAAAAGAAAACGAAACCTTCGATTGTCCCGCCTGCGGCATGGGATAGCGGCACCGTTGTATATGCACACCTCCATCGCTTGTAACTTAGATACTTTTATCCTGCAAACGGCCCTGCCCCTGTTCGAATCTGAGCGGGTGCAGGGCTTGGAGTGGTCATTTGATGCCCTTTATGATCGCTCCCACGTCCCCGATTGGTTCGAGGAACTCCTGCACGTTTTCGCCGCCGAAGGCCGATTGATTGGCCACGGGGTGTTTTATTCCCTGTTTTCGGGACAATGGCGCCCCGAACAGGCCACTTGGCTCGATCACCTTCGCCGGGTGGCCCGCCACTACCGTTTTGACCACGTTACCGAACACTTTGGGTTTATGACCGGCGCTAATTTCCACCAGGGTGCGCCCATGAGTGTGCCGTACAACGCCGCTACGATGGCCCTGGGGCAAGACCGCCTCGCGCGCATCAGCGAAGCCGCCCAGTGCCCCGTTGGACTCGAAAATCTGGCTTACGCTTATAGTTTGCGGGAAGTGGAACAGCACGGCGAATTTCTCGCCCGGCTCATTGCGCCCGTGAACGGTTTTATTATCCTCGATTTGCACAATTTGTACTGCCAAATGCACAATTTTGAGGTAGATTTTACGGATATTATCGAATTGTATCCCCTCGAACGGGTGCGCGAAGTGCACGTTTCGGGCGGTTCTTGGCAATCTACAACCAGCGAACCGGAGCGCATGGTTCGTCGCGATACCCACGATGATGCGGTCCCCGCTGCGGTTTTTGAGTTATTGGAAAAAGTGATTCCGCGTTGCCCGAATTTAAAATTTGTGGTATTGGAACAAATGGGAACGGCCCTCGACACGGCGACGGCGCAGGAGCAATACCAACGCGATTTTTATACCCTCGACCGCATCGTTCAAAATAGCCAAAAAAACGCACCTTACCTCGACTTTTTAGCCCCGGCGAACCTCCACATCGCGCCCGATCCCGTAAGCGATGCCCGGTTGTTCGAGCAGCAGTTTGTGTTGTCGCGTATTCTCGAAAATGCGCCCTCGGTCACCGATGCCCGGGCGCAATTAAGTACCTCTATCCTAGCCAATAGCGATTGGCGCGTGGAAAGTTGGTCGCCGGTTATGCTGGAGACGGCAATGGCTATTGCGCACAAGTGGAAAAAAAGTGGGGAGTGAATAGTGAAGAGTGAATAACGAATAGTGAAGAGTTTGCTCGTCGTAGAGTGTTCTTTTTTATCACTAAGAAAGTAAGAATGCACTAAGATTCACTAAGCGTAGAGTGTTCATTGTATCTACTTTAAAAATGTTTTTCACTTTTCACTATACACTTTTCACTATTCGTTTTTCACTTTTCACTATACACTTTTCACTATTCGTTTTTCACTTTTCACTAAAAAGAATTGACTTTTAGAATCTTCTTTTGTTGGAGGTGGAGGTATAACGCGGCTTTGGCGGCGATCTCGGCTTCCTTTTCCGTTGATTGATTGAGGGTCTCCGGGCTGAAATAATGTTTCACGAAGTGGGTGTCAAAGTTTCCGGATAAAAATGCGGGGTGGTCCATCACAAAACGGCCAAAGGGCAAGGTCGTAGCGACGCCTTCAATTTCGTATTGGGCAATGGCTTCGCGCATCCGTTGAATGGCTTCGCCCCGGGTTTTGCCGTAGGTCACTAATTTTGCCAACATCGGGTCGTAATAAATCGGGATTTCCATACCCTCGGTGTAACCGTCATCCACGCGGATATTTTCACCTTCGGGGCGGCGATATACGCTCAGGGTACCCACCGACGGCAAAAAATTATTCATGGGATCTTCAGCGTACACCCGGAGTTCCATGGCGTGCCCCATAATTTTGAGGTCATCCTGGGTAAAGGGCAGTTGTTCGCCACGGGCCACTTTGATTTGGCATTCCACCAAATCCAGTCCGGTAATCATTTCCGTTACCGGGTGCTCCACCTGCAAACGGGTATTCATTTCGAGAAAATAAAAATTCAATTGGTCGTCCAGCAGAAACTCGACGGTGCCTGCGCCCACGTAATCGCAGGATTTGGCCACCCGAACGGCCGCTTCTCCCATTGCTTTTCTGATTTCCGGGGTGAGGATGGCACTGGGCGCTTCTTCCACTACTTTTTGGTGGCGACGCTGGATAGAGCATTCTCTTTCAAACAAATACACCACATTGCCGTGGGTGTCGCCCATGATTTGCACCTCGATGTGGCGGGGCGACGAGACGTATTTTTCGATAAAAACGGAGCCGTCGCCAAAAGCCGAAACGGCTTCGGAAATGGCGCGTTCCATTTGTTCGCTGGTATCTTCTTCGCGTTCAACAATCCGCATGCCCTTACCACCTCCACCGGCGGAGGCTTTAATTAAAATGGGATACCCCACGCGGCGCCCGATTTCAACGGCCATTTGCACGTCGGTAATGGCTTCTTCAATGCCGGGGACCATGGGAACGTTGTATTTTTTAGCGGCTTCTTTGGCGGCCAGTTTGCTGCCCATTATTTCGATGCTGTGGGGGCGGGGGCCAATAAAAGTAATGCCCGCATCGGTTACTTTTTGGGCAAAACCGGCGTTTTCACTCAAAAAACCGTAGCCTGGGTGAATGCCATCAACCCCAATTTTTTGGGCAATTTCGATAATTAAATCCCCCTTTAAATAACTTTGCGCCGATGGTGCAGGCCCCAATAAATAGGCTTCATCGGCAAAACGAACGTGGGGGGCATTGCGGTCGGCTTCGGAATAAACCGCCACGGTTTTAATGCCCATTGTACGCGCTGTGCGCATAATACGGAGGGCGATTTCGCCCCGGTTGGCTACAAGAATTTTATTCATGTTTGTGGTGATATAGTAAAATTGGTGGTGGAGGGCAGCGTTTTTTAGGCAGTTTTTTACTCTTTCCGCTCGTATTGGCAGCAACTGTGCAAGTTGGCGTAAGCAGCGTCGTCGCCGCGCAGTTGTTCGGTATCGTAACCGGCGGCGGCAATATTTTTTTGAATTTGGTCCAACGAGATAGCGGTAGAATCAAAAGAAACCGTCATTATTTTGGTGTCTTTATTCCAGTCCGCGTCGGCAATTCCGGATACTTTTAACGATTTTTCAATGGTTTTTTTGCACATGCCGCAATTTCCCCACACTTTAAAGGTTTCTGATTTTAAATGAGTAGTGGAGGTGCCATTACAAGCTGCAAGGAACAGAACGGCTAAGGCAATCGTAAGGTAATTTTTCATAGTAAATCCCAATTTGAACACAAAGGTAAGAAGTGAAAAGTGAATAGTGAAAAGTGAATAGTGAAAAGTGGATAGTGAAAAGTGAATAGTTGACCATACTATCCACTTTTCATTCTTCACTATTCACTATTCACTCATCACTCATCTCTATCAATACCCGTTATTCTGCGTCACTTTGCCGCTGGTGAGATCCACCTCGGTTTGAGGGATGGGCAGCACTTCGTGTTTGTTGGCCACGAAACTTTTGCCCAGGGCAGTCATCACCGTTTCGGCGCGACCCCAGCGGACCAGATCAAACCAACGGTGTTGTTCCATCGCCAATTCTACCCGGCGCTCGCGGTAAATGCGTTCGCGCAATTGCGTTTGATCGGTAATCGTTACGTCCGGGAGGATAAAGTTATTGGTACCGCGCGCACGTTTGCGCACCAGGTTGATCAGCGGCAACGCTTCGCCGGATTTGCCCAATTCGTTTTTGGCCTCGGCTGCGAGCAACAAAATATCGGAATAACGCAATACGCGGATATTACCGGGGCCGTTGTCCTGCAAGCCCGAGTGGGCGGGAACCCACGCTTTTTGGTTGTAGCGCTCGTTGATGATTTCCGGGTTGTCTTTTACCTGCGTAGAACCATCGGGCAAAATTTCACCCACGTAAATGATCGTTGCTTCGCGGCGCGGATCACCATTTTCGTACGAAGACACCAGGTTATCCGAGGGGCGGTTAAAACCCCAGCCCAAATTAGGCACACCCCGCACGCCCTGCACCATATTATAAGGTGAAGAACCGGGTCCGGCGGCTTGTTGGGTCTCTAAAGCAACGGTTTGAATTTCAAAAACAGATTCAGTGCCGTTTTCGCCCACGGGCAAAAAGTTATCGGCGTACCGCGTCAGCAGGCTGTATTTGCCGCCGTTGATAATATCCATGCATTGTGCTTCGGCGCTGGCCCAGTCTTTTTTCAACATGTATAATTTGGCCAACAAACCTTTGGCGGCTGCCTTGGTGGCGCGTCCTTTTTCGGAGGCCGGGTAACCGTCTTTTTCGGGCAGTACCGCGGCAGCGTCTTTGAGATCTTGCTCAATTTGCGCGTAAATAGCCTCTTTGGGTTGGCGCGATTGCGCGTAATATTCGTCGCCTTGCAGGGTTTTTGTGACCAAAACCAGGTCGCCAAACCATTGTACCAGCAAAAAGTACGAATAAGCGCGCAAAAACTTGCATTCGCCAATCAAACGGCTGCGCAACGTTTCGTCCATGGTTTCCACGGCGGCAATACCTTCAATGGCCACGTTGGCGCGGGCAATGGCACGGTAATGCCCTTTGTACAACGGCGCAACGTACGGGTTAGTGGCATCCATCGTGAAGTTATCCAGGTCACTCAACAGCGGAGCGTCGTTGGCCGTAGAACCTTTGTCTGCGTCGTCGCTGAGGATATCGGTGCAGCCAATATAACTGAGCGCGGCCAGGTCAAAACTGCGGTACTGTTCGTACACGGCATTGGTGGCTTGTACAGCCTGATCAGCATTTTGGAAAAACTCTTCAAAAGTGAGTTCTCCGGGAGGGCGGCGGTCAAGAAAATCCTTTTGGCAACCGCTCGCAAGCAGCGTAATGGTGAGTAATAATTTGTGTATTTTCATGGTGTGCTCAACTTTTGCTTGTTACATTAAAACCGAACATCCAAACCAAAGTTCATCATTTTGGCCATTGGATAGTTCAAAAAGTCCATTCCGGCGCGGAAAACGCTGTCATTGGGGAATTCTGGCGTAAAACCGGAGTACGACTGGCGCGTCCACAAATTGGTGCCGCTAATATATACGCGGGCATGCGACAATCCGATTTTTTTGGCGGGCTGTTTGGGCAAAGTATATCCCAAAACAATGCTGCGCAAACGCAGAAACGAACCATCTTCAATGAGGAAATCGGACATGCGATAGTTGTGGCCGCCGTTGGTCACGCGCGGAACGGTATTACTGGTGCCTTCGCCGGTCCAGCGGTTTTCGTACCACAGGGTTTCCCAGTTGGGCGTGTCGAACCGCGCCACGGCTTTGGCATTCACTACTTTATTGCCTTGTACCCCGAAGAAATCGGCGGAAACATCAAAGCCAAACGCGTCGAAACCGGCCGAGAACCCGTAAGTCAGCGTTGGAATCGGGCTGCCGAGGTAAGTGCGGTCCTGGGCGTCGAGTTTGCCGTCGCCGTTGAGGTCGGCAAATTTAAAATCGCCGGGTTGTTCGTTGCCAAAAACGGGGCTGCTGGCAATTTCTTCTTCATTTTGGAAAATACCGGCCGTTTGGTAACCGTAAAATGCGCCGATGGGTTGGCCCACAATAGTGCGGGTAGCAAAGTCGCCCTGCGCCGTTCGTCCGTCAAAAATTTCGGATTTTCCTTCGTTGAGTTGGAGCACTTTGTTTTTGACGGGCGAATAAATGGCCGTGAAATTATAGCCCCATTTGCGGCGACTTTCGCGCCATTGAAGGGTCATATCCCAACCCGTATTTTCGACCTGAGCGGCGTTAACAAACGGGTTGCTGCCCGAACCAACGTAATCGGGAATGGGCAAATCACTCAAAATATCGTACGTAAAACGGCGGTACCAGTCAATTTCGGCGCTGAGGCGGCCTTTGAACAAGGCAAATTCCAACCCAATGTCGGTTTGTTCGGTGGTTTCCCAACGAATATCGGCGTTGGCGTAGTTCACCAACGTGGCACCGGGCTGAACGGTATCGTTGAATGAGGCGTACAGTTCGTCGGAAATAATCCCCAATGACGGGTAATCCTGAATTTTATCGTTGCCTGTTACCCCCCACGAAGCGCGCAATTTAAGGCGGTCAAAGATTTTTTGTCCCTCCATAAATGGCTCCTGCGCCACGTTCCAACCCACGGCCGCCGATGGGAAATAACCCCAGCGGTTATCGCGGCTAAAACGCGAACTACCGTCGGCGCGCAAAGAAGCCGTGACCAGATAACGGTCAAAAAAGACGGCATTTACCCGCGACAAATAACTAATCATGGCGCGGTCGCGGCGTTGTTCGCCGTTGGGCTGCAACACTTCGTTGACGGTATTGCGTTTAAAATACGTGTACTCCTGCGCGGTTTGGCCCACCACTGCCCCGATGCGCACTTTATCCCAGGCGCGGTCGAAATTGAGGGTGTTTTCCAACAGCCACGTGCGTTCTTTAACGGTGTCGCGCGTGGTGCGTTCGAGGTTGTTCAACTGCGAAGAAGACACCTCAAAAATGGGTTCAAAATTGTAAAAACGCTCGTTGCGGCGGTCAAAACCAAAATTGGTTTTTAACGTAAAATATTTGTACAAATTCCAGGTGGCGTACAAAGTGCCCACGTAGCGTTGCACGCGGGTGGTGTTGTCATTTTTGTAAAAAAGATCGGCCGCCGGGTTGCCAATGGATTGGCCAAAAAAGGTGGGATCGGTGAAATCACCGGTGCTGTCGCGGGGCGCAAAAACGGGTGGAATCCGGTAAATACCACCAATGACGCCGCCGCCCACGTTGTCGCGCAATTCGTTGGACAAGGCCAGGTTCGCCCCGATTTTCACCTGTTTGTGCACGGCATAATCGCCGTTAAAACGGCCCGTCATCCGTTTAAAACCCGTTTCTTTCAGGATACCTTCCTGGTTGAAATAGTTGCCCGAAACGTTGTAGGCAAATTTCTTTTTCATACCCGCCACGCCGAGTTGGATATTGCCCATGGGCGCGGTTTGGAATACTTCATCTTGCCAATCGGTGCCCGTTCCGAGGGCGGCGGGATCGGGGAAATAGTTGTTGCCTTTGAGTTCGTTGTACATTTCGGCAAATTGTGCGGCGTTGGCCAGGGGCAATTTGCGGGCAATGCTTTGGCTGCCGTACGAAGTGCTGAGCGATACCACGGGGCGGGTATTGCCCGTACCTTGTTTGGTCGTGATCAAAATAACCCCGTTAGAACCGCGATTACCGTAAATCGCCGTGGCCGAAGCGTCTTTTAACACTTCAATGCTGGCAACATCCTGCGGATTGAGGAACGTAATATCGTCGAGGAGCATACCGTCCACGACGTACAACGGGCTGGCGTTGTTCAGGGTACCCGTACCCCGAATGCGGATGGTAGCGCCCCGTCCCGGTTCACCGCTGGCCGGAGACACGTACACCCCGGCTACTTTTCCCTGCAAAGCCTGCTCCACCGATGCCGTGGGGATTTTTTCAATGTCCTTGGCTTTTACCGTACCAATGGCACCGGTAAGGTCACTTTTGCGTTGGGTGCCGTAACCAATAACCACCACCTCGTTGATGAGGTTGTTGTTGTCGCTAAGGTCAATCGTTACCTCCGTGCGGCCATTGAGCGGAATTTCCAGTTCGGTGTAACCCGTGTAATTCACCACCAGCGTGGCGTTGGTGCTGGCCACGGTGAGCACAAACCGGCCTTCTACGTCGGTAATGGCCCCGTTGTTGACATTTTTTTCTTTAATGGTTGCCCCAATGAGCATTTCGCCGGTGCTGCCGTCTTTCACGGTACCGGTAACGCGCGTTTGCGCCATTACTGCCATCCCGGTGAGTAGAAGAACGAGGGGAATGAGCAATGCTTTTTTAATAAATAATCGCATACAATAGAATTTTATGAATGGTTATTGGTTTCACAAAGTAATGGTGGTGCGCGTCAAACGCTCCGAATCGCCGCCGGTCATGATCTCAAAAGTGCCGGATTCCATGCCAAAACGCATATTTTTGCGGTAAAAGGAGAAGTCTTTTTTGCTCAGGTTAAACGTTACCACGCGCGATTCGCCGGGTTGAAGGGTGACCTGCTGAAAACTTTTGAGTTCTTTCACGGGGCGGGTCACCGATCCCACGAGGTCGCGGATATAGAGTTGAACGGTTTCGGTGCCGGCCCGTTTTCCGGTATTGGAAACAGTGACCGAAACCTGCACAAATGCATCCTTGCTCAGGGTGGCTTTGGCCGTGGGCGCGCCAAATTCAAAAGTGGTATAACTCAACCCAAAGCCAAAGGGCCATTGGGGGCTGTTGAGTTGATCAATGTATTTGGAGGTCCACTTGGAATTGGGATCGTACGGGCGGCCCGTAGATTTGTGGTTGTAATAAATGGGTACCTGACCCACCGTACGCGGGAAACTCATGGGTAATTTGCCGGTGGGGTTGTATTCGCCGTACAACACATCGGTAATGGCATTACCGGCTTCGGTACCGAGCCACCAGGTTTCCAAAATGGCGCTGGCTTTTTCGGCAATATTCGGAATGGCCAATGGGCGGCCATTCATCAATACCACGACCACGGGTTTGCCGGTTTGGCACAATTGCAATACCAGGTCTTCCTGAACGCCGGGCAGGGTAATTTCGGCGCGGGCGGCGGCTTCGCCACTCATCATGGCGGTTTCGCCCACGGCTACAATGATTACATCGGCGTTTTTAGCGGCATCGAGGGCGGCCGGGAAGCCACTTTTGTCGGTGCTGTTGACCTGACAGGCTTCGATGGTGTTAATGGTTGTACCGAGGTATTTTTCCAAACCTTCGCGCAGGCTGACGCAATCGTTGGCGTTGCCCGCGCCGTTCCAGTTGCCAATCAGTTCGCTTTTATTAGCGGCCAATGGGCCAATGAGGGCCACTTTTTTGCCTTTTTGAAGGGGCAGGGTTTGGTTGTCATTTTTTAACAAAACAATGGATTTACGGGAAATATCGCGGGCGGCAGCGCGGTTTTCGGCGCTGAGCAGGGTGCTTTTTTCGCGTTCGGCGTTGCAAAATTTGTACGGATCATCGAACAAACCCAAATCGTATTTGAGGTGCAAAATCCGTTTAACAGCGAGGTTAATATCGGCTTCGCGGACTTTTCCTTCTTTCACCGATTGTTTTAAAAAACGTTGAAAAATGGAGCCTTGCATATCCATGTCCATCCCGGCGTTGAACGCCAGTTCGCCCGCTTCTTTTTCGTCTTTTACCACGCCGTGGTTCACCATTTCGTTAATACCGGTATAATCGCTCACGACAAATCCTTTGAACCCCCATTCTTTGCGTAAAATATTGTCAATCAAATATTTATTACCCGTGGCTGGGACGCCGTCGTAGTCGTTAAAAGAGGTCATTACGGTGGCGGCTCCGGCTTCCACGGCGGCCTGGTAAGGTGGCATATAGTACTCGCGCAGGAAACGTTCGCTCATGTCCACGGTGTTGTAATCGCGACCGGCAACGGGTGCTCCGTAGGCGGCGTAGTGTTTTACGCAGGCCAAAAGCGCATCGGTGCCCCCCAGTTTTTTACCCTGAATACCCCGAACGCGGGCGGCGGCAATTTGAGCACCGAGGTAAGTGTCTTCCCCTGCACCTTCCATCACGCGGCCCCAACGCGGATCGCGGCTAACGTCCACCATGGGCGCAAAAGTCCAGTTCAAACCAGCGGCGGCGGCCTCTTTGGCGGCAATGTGCGCCGATAGTTCAATCGCGTTCATGTCCCAACAGGAGGCTTCGCCGAGGGGAATGGGGAAAATGGTTTTGTACCCGTGAATAACGTCGAACCCGAACAACAGCGGAATTTTGAGGCGGGTTTCTTCCACGGCAACGCGTTGTAATTCGCGCACAAATTCGGTGGTGTGGCTGTTGAACAGGTTACCACAAGCCCCCGAACGGATGTCGTTTTTGTACCCTTCCCGGATGGTTGGTCCCGTCGAACCCCAATCGGTGGTGTACAAGGTGAGTTGCCCAATTTTTTCGTCCAATGTCATTTTGGCGAGCAGGGCATTTACTTTTTTTTCGTTTTGGAGTGAGGGTTGGTATTTTTGGGCAAATAACGTTTGGCTAAGGAGTATCAGGAGGGTAATTAAGGTATGGGTGCGCATTTTTTGTTGAATTTTTTTGTAAAACGGTTGGTATGGACGGCCGCAAACCGTGGTTGTACGGTTGACGTTATATTACGGCGCGACGCGGTAGAGACAGACGGCCGTCTGTCTCTACGCGCAACGTCCGCGCAACGAAAACGCGCAACGAAAACGCGCGACGAAACGCGCAACGCCGTCATTATCCACGCCAAAAATGTTTAAAACGGCCGTCCGTAACCATTACGGACGGCCGTTGGCATTATTGTTTAATAAATTTACCGTTACCAATCAGGCGGCCCTGTTCGTTGTACGCGGCGATATGGTACATACCGGCGGGGAAACGCGCAACGTCAATATCCGTAGTGAGGTCGTTGTTGACAGAAACGGAACCAACGCGTTGGCCATAGGCATTAAAGATGTCCATTTGAGCGGCACCTTCTACCTGTCTGATCCACACTTTATCGGTGGCCGGGTTCGGCAACAAACGCATCGCCGCAATGGTGGGCGTAAACACGCTGGACTCGCCGCAAGCACCGGCACCAATCACGATATCGTCGAAATAAGACGTTACGTCAACGCCGGTAGCGTCAATACCCAAGTCAAAAAACAAGGTCATACGCTGGTATTCACCGTTGTCAGGAACCGTTGAGAAATCAAAACTGAGTTCTTCCCATTCGTTGGTTTTGGTGTTGGGCGTTTTAAGTTCGAGGGCCGGAGCACCGGTTGCCGAACCTTCTACTTTGAGGGCAAGGTTACCAATGTGGTCCATGTGCACTTTGGCGCGCATGGTTTTTACGCCCTTCCAATCAATCGGAGATTCCAGGTTAGGGTTGGTGTACATACCCGCGAATGGCAAAGCATCACCGGCTTTTACGAATTTACCCACTTTGCTGGAGGTATTGATACCGGAAGCATTGGGGTTGTCAATAATTTCGAAGGTGTAACCCGCTGTTTCCAACGAACCATTGGCGAAATACGTCCAACTGGTGATATTGCCGGGAGTTTCGTGGTCGGCTACGCAGCCATTGTAACCGGCGCGTTGCCATTTGATATTGTCCACGTAGTAAGTGCCACCGCCGGTAGCGCTCAATACGTTGAAGAAAATAACGAGTTTGTTATTGCCTTTTCCGAGGGCGCTGCTGAAATCAATGTCGAACTTGTGCCATTTGTTACCCGTTGGAATAGTATCGAATACCTCCACTGCGGTACCGCCTTCGAGTTTAAACAAGAAAGGTACATTGTTGGCAGGAGCGTACACCTGCATAGACAAATGGTTGTACAAAGAAAAGTCAATTGGAGCGGGGAATTCGATACCAATACCGGCAAATTCGGTACCGGCACCGGCCGGGTCAACGTATTTACCTACTTTTAACGAACCGTTATCGGGCGTGAGGAATGGGTTGTTTACCACGCTCAAATCCGATGCACCGTAGAATACCTGCGTGTAGTTGCGTTGGCACTCGTAGTCATCCACGATGTTTGGAATCGCCACAACACCCGCGCAAGGGTCAATGGTTACTTCCGTTTGGCGGAGGTTATCAAGGCACCAAGACTGGCCTTCGGCGGCTGTTCCGGGCGCGAAAACCAAACGAACTTCACCAAAATCGGTAACACCAGAGAACGCCGAGAAGTCAAACTTGAGGGTTTCCCATTGGCCGGGCGTTGTTACTGTAGCCGTTGCATCTTTGTTACCCTGGGTAGGGGAATTGAGTTGCATGGTTACTGAACCACCGCTGGCGGGGCTGAGTACATCAATATTAAACTGTTGGTAAACCGACAGGTCGAGGTTAGTCAAAGAAATCGCCTGCAAAGTAGAAAACGCAGATGCACCTTTGGAATAACAACCTACTTCGGCGGAATTATTCACGCCATTGGGGCTTGGGTTCGGCGTTGGACCGGTGAAATTACCGTGGATAACGGTATTTTGGTCCAATGGCTGCCAGCCCAGGCTGATACTGCCTTCAAAGTCTTCCAATGGTGGCAAGGCCGTAGGTGGTGCCAGGGTAATATTATCAATGTAATAGGTGTCTCCGGGTTCGCCAATTACGCCCGCGTTGAAAAAGAGCACAAGTTTGCGGTGGCCTTCACCAATTTCGCTGCTGAAATCGGCGGTGCAGGTGATCCACTGGTTGGGTTCGGTGATTTGTACCGCTACTTCTTTGGCAGAGGTGCCACCTTCAATTTTGAGCAACATGGTACCGGCTTTAGGTGCCCATACCTGGCAGGAGAACTGGTTGTTCACGCTCAGGTCAATGGGGTTTTCGTAGTCAATGACCAAAGCGGCGTATTCGCTGCCCGGGCCAATCGGGTCAAACCACGTACCTACTTTGGAGGAGTTGTTGTCGCCGTTTTTGTTCGGGTTGGTTGTCACGACCAGGCTTTCCCAGCCCAAAGCGTACGTTGCGTTGCGGTTACATTCAAAATCGTCAATGATTTTGGGATCCGGCGTAACGTTGGGACAAGGGTTAGGAACGGCGCAAACATCATCAAAATAATAAGTGTCGCCGCTGGTTTCAACGCCGGGGTCAAAAAACATTACAATTTTGCTTAAACCCGTGTTGGCCGCCTGGGCGCTAAAGTCAAAAGTGTACTCTTGCCACGCGTTGGTGACCGCAATATTTTTGATTTTTTCAAAACCGCCGCCGGTACCTTCCAGTTTGAACAATACCTGCGTGGGAGCAGTAGCGTAAATTTTGATTTTGAACTGGTTGTACACCGAAAGATCGAATGGCGTACCGTTATCGGCCAAAATCAGGCTGTAAGCGTGCATGTTTGATTTTACGTACTGCGCGCAATTGTCACTGCTGTTCACCTGATTCGGAGCCGGATTGGCCACCGGAGCGGTCAAAGTACCATCCAAACCGAGGAAATTGAGGCCAGGACCTTCAAAATCGGCGAAACAAGCTTCGGCTTTGGTGGCTACGATATCGTCGAAATAATACGTTTTGTCGTCGCCCAATACAAACGAATTGAACGATATCAAAATGGTTTTGAGGTTGGTCAAACCCGCGCCACTCGAAAGGTCAAAAGTGTATTCTACCCACTGATTGGGAACGGTGATGTCAATAATTTTTTCCACCGCCGGACCACCGGGACCTTCCAATTTGAGGAGGGCTTTGCAAGGAGCCGTGGGCGACCAGATTTTCATTTTAAACTGGTTAAATTCGCTGATATCCAGCGTATTGGGAAACGTGTACAACGCGAAACAAAAGTCAAAATTCGCGGCGTTGGTGTAAGAACCCACGAACGCACTGGTATTGGCTCCCGTTGCGTCGGGGTTGGCTACGGCACCGTTGTACGTACCATTGAGGCCAATCCATGCCAGATCGGCGGCTCCACCCTCAAAGTCTTCATAAATGACTTGGGCTTGTGCACCTGTCCAGAACAATAGGACCAGCAGGGCAAAAAGTAAGGATTTTTTCATAAAATAGAAATATTTAATTAATTATTGTTTGTTTAATTTTTTGAACTTGTTGAATTTTTTACCCGTTGTAGGGTATTCGTTAAATTGGGTTTCTCCTGCAATATACATGCTTTTTGCTGCCTATGCTCTTTTGGGGTTTGCGAATCTCCAAATCTATCAGATTTGGCAGATTAGATCACCTGAGATGACGTGTATACCACAACAAAATAAACGTGTAATCTATGACGAGCAACAAAACAAACGTGTACGCTACGACGAGCAACCAATTCAACCTTACGAACCAATTCAACCCTATTTCACCACCACTGGCAGCGTTTTTTTGCCCTTGGCACCCGATATTTCGAGCAAATACGTGCCAGCGGGCACGGTGGGTAATGGAAACTGCTGTTGGTGAATTCCGGGCGTATATTTTTGATCGTCAACCAAAGTACGAATGTATTGGTGACCGATGCTGTACAGTTGAACGGTTAAGGTTTGCGCCTCCAAAACGGAAAACTCCACCTGAATCGGTTGGTTGGCCGCAACCGGATTGGGAAATACCACCGCGTCGAATCCCTGTACTTCTAACGGCGTTGCAATATCCACCGTACCATTGTCCGGCTGAAACCCTAATGCGGTGAGTGCAGGGGCGATTTCGCTATTTTTCATGAATAAATCCCAAAACAAACCAGTGCGGGCATTTTCGATCATCACCACAATGGGACCTTGGTCAATGGCCAGGCAGGAATTGGCGAACCAGTTCTGGTTCAGGTTAAAGGCATCGTAAAAACCGTATTCTCCCCACAGTTTTTCGCCCAATTCGCGGTAAAAATGCCGCATGGCCGCCATACTTTCGGCTTTGGTGTAAGGCATGGAGGCCAAAGCCGCCGTGGGTGCAATCGTGCCATCGTCGGCGTTGGGATGTATATCGTGGGCGCTGTAACCACTCGGTCCATCGCAGGAGGTAAGTCCCCAGCAATCGGCACTGTAACCGTCGTGGTTTTCGGGGTTGGCAACACTGTACGCCTGCTGAATTAAGGCGTGGTTACGGTTGCGGATAAAATAATTGCAAAACGCGTCTTTAACGTAACGGGGATCAAACCCAAGGTACGAATAATGCGCAAAAAACATGGGGCCTCCGCCAAACGGACCACAGAAAATTTTATGGCCGTAGTGAATGGAGTTGTTGGCGTAATTGCTGGAGGTCCATCCCGTTTGGTACAACGAGCCGGGTACTCCGTGCGTAGGCGATGCCGCCGCTAAAATATACACAATTTGTGCCTCGTAAAAACCACGCAGCGGAAAATTCATTTGCCAACCGTGATTGGGCGACCAGTGCCAATACAAAACCCCGCTGTTGTTGCGGCGGTACCAATCCCATTCCACCTCGTGCCAGAGTGACGTAATCACATCGCGAACGGCCGATTCCTGCGCGTTGTTGTTGTCAAAATACGCCCTTGCCGTAAGCAAACCCTGCATCAAAAAAGCCGTTTCCACCAGGTCGCCGCCATCGTCGAATTGACTAAAGGCGATGGTATTGCCCGTGGTGCCGTTCATCCAGTGCGGAAACACCCCGTGAAAACGGTCGGCATATTGTAAAAAAGACACCAATTGCAGCATTCGGCCAACGGCCTGCTGGCGGGTGATCCAGCCGCGCTCCACGGCGGCAATAATGGCCATGACGCCAAATCCGGTTCCGCCCGAGGTAACGGTTTCGCCGCTGCCCGTGCGTTCGCGGGCCATACCACTCACCGGGTGACCAAAGTCCCAAAAATACCGGAAGGTGTGGTACTGCACCATATCGAGCAATTGCTCATCGTTCATGGTGAACGTTTGGGCCGTTTGGGCCGGGGTAAAATTGCTGGTGAGTCCGCCGTTAACCGTGGTGCGAATTTGGTACCAGCGCTTCAAATTGGTGCCTTCGTCGCCGGTCCAGTCCACCACAAATCGGTTCGCGGCGCCCGTAGATTTGAGCAAGGTAAACGTAACGCTGTCATCGGAGCGGTAGACCTGGTACCCCGAAACATTGGCCGAGGGACTGGCTTCCCAGGCGATACTCACGTGCCTTTCGTAGGGTGTCACCGCAACGCTGGCGGGAGGTAATGGTTGCTGGGCAATGGCGCAG
Source organism: Chitinophagales bacterium (assembly GCA_013298845.1). Taxonomy (GTDB): domain Bacteria; phylum Bacteroidota; class Bacteroidia; order Chitinophagales; family Saprospiraceae; genus M3007. Next base: position 17,743 of record JAAFJN010000009.1, on the reverse strand, counting down.
GTGGTGAAGAGGGTAAATGCTAATATCCAAATTTTGCTCAAGACGATCGGTGTGGTTAGTAATAAAATCAGGGCGAATATGCGGTAGAAAGAACATTATTGTGAAATTAATCGCCTCATTATTACTACGCCACACCAAAAAAAGACTAAAAACTGAGCATAAACTCGATTAAATTGGCATCTTCTGGTAGCCCTAATTTTTTTCGGAGCCGATAGCGCTTGTTCTCTACTCCCCGAATCGAAATATTAAACAGCGGCGCAATTTCTTTTGATGACAAGTTCATTTTCAGATAAGCGGCCAACCGCAAATCGCCCGGCGTGAGTTCGGGGTAATCTTGCTTCAGGCGTTTAAAAAAGTCGTTGTGTACCTGGTTAAACGAAGCCTCAAAAATTTCCCAATCGTGGTCGCCTTCCAAATGCTCGTCAATGTGCCGGATGATTTTATCCATCGCGCCCGTCCCTTTGGCCGACTGGGCGAGTTCTTCTTTTAAACCCTGCAAGGCTTCATTTTTGCGAATCAGGTTAAAGGCCGCATTGCTCAGGTCGCGGTTTTTGTTTTCCACTTCCAGCATCAAAATTTCTTTTTCGGCCTGGGCTTTTTGAATGGCCAATTCGCGTTCTTTTTCAGCCTCTAACTTTTCCCGCTGCCGCACCAAACGCAGGCGATTATACCGTTCAAACAAAAAAAACAAACCACCCAACAACATGGTGTAGCCCAAATAGGCCCAACCCGAACGGTACCAAGGTGCCAATATTTCAAAGTGAAACTGACAAACACCGGGACCCGCGTCGGAGCGGACCATCAAGATGTATTTGCCTTCGGGCAGGTGAATGAACTCCTTTTCGGCGTCGGTTTGCCACGGCGACCACTGCTCCGATAAACCTTCCAATTTCCACGAATACTGCGGTGGATGATCAAAAAACGGCACCGAAAACCGGAATTTCAGGGTGTTTTGCCGCCAAGGCAAGACCATCTGTTCGCGCAAGGGCAGTATCTCTCCCAACCCGGTTGTAATGCGCCGGATAACGGGTGCCGAACTGTTGTTGCCCGTAAACGCCGTCATTTGTCGGCGGTGGAGCAAAGCATACCCGTTTTCGAGGCAAAAAAGGTATTGGCTATCCGAAATAGCGGCAATTTGCTCGTATTTAGGAACCAAAAACAACGGCAAATGCCCCCGTCCCTGCGGCGTAAAAACATGTACACCACTGCTGTCGGTGGTAAAATATTCACCTTGAATACCCGGTAGGGTAATTATCCCCTGATCGCGTCGGGCAGTCATCGGTGTAGCCGTTGCTTCGGTGAGCGATGCGTTAAGTTGAATTTGGAAAAAACCTTTATTGGCGTGTTCGCCCCAAAGTTGGCCCTTATCGTCGAAGTAGATTTTTTTTAAAGAAGCATTTATGCCCTCCAGATGGTGCGAAAACGCCCATTGCCCGGCGGCATTTTTACGAAAAACAACGAGGGTCGAATACGTGCTTTGTAACAATATATCCGGCTGCGCTGGTATTTCGATGGTGCACCAGCCGCCGGTAACGCTCGAAATGCGCCGTACTCTCCCATTTTTCAGGGAAAAAGTGCCGCTGTTGTGCCCGCAGATCAGTTCATCACCAAAGACCTGCAATTGCCAAACCTGTCCCTGGGTACCTTCAATGATTTTAAATTTTTCGCTCCCAAGACCGTTGCCCGCGTTGATGTTTCGGTAAAAAACGCCGTGGTTCGTCCCGATGTACAACCGCCCCTCAAAAGTAGTAGCGGCGTATACCGTACCAATTTGCCCGGTTTGGTCGTCAAATACCCGCAGCGGATTACCCAGCGCAATACAGTCAATGCCCCGGTCCAGTCCCAGCCACACGTTGCCGTCCCGGTCTTCGGTGATGGCCAGTACCGTGTTGTTTTGGAGGCCATTTTCGCGGTAAATATGGTATTGGAGTTGCTGGTTTTGGTCCAATACGTACACGCCGTTCAATATTGTCCCGATGATCCAGCCGCCCTGGCGCAAAGCAAGGGCTTTATTGAGTTGAAATTGTTTAAAAATGCCGTTGAGTTCGTGGTTGAGCGGGGCGCATTCGCTGCCGTGAATGGTGTACACGCCGTGATTGGCGGTACCGGCCCACACGGCACCATTGCTGCCTTCGATCAAAAACTGCACCCATTTATCGCCTAAAGTGGCCGTATTATCCAAAATACGAAACGAATGATCGGGCATAAATTCGTAGATGCCTTTCCCAATGACGGGTACCAGCACCTTGCCGTACACCACGTGGGCAAACATAATATTACCCGGCGGTGGAACAACGGTCACTTTTTGATAATCATAGCGGTATATGGTGGAAAAAGACTGGAATAGTACTTCGCCGGGCAACACGAGAATATGCCAAATTTCTTCGTTTTGGAGCGGATTTAAAATATCGCGGCTAAGGGAAGTATATTCGAGGAGGCCATTGGCGGTGGGTTTCCAATACCCGAATTCGTTCATGCCGCCGCAAAAGACAACCTGCTGTTCGCCGGTCGCCACACAACGGACGGTTTGTTTATCGGGCAGAAAATAAGACTGCGCGTTGGAGCCGTCCATTTCGATGAGGCCGCTGTTGTTACCAGCGTATATCCAACCTTGTTCGGAGGTGGCCAGGGACCAGTTTTGGTTTTGTGCTTTGTAATCGGAGGGGGCAAAATGTCGGATACGCGGTATTTCCTGGGCACAGACCACCGTCCCCCACGCCAACAAAAAAAAAGCCCAATGCCATTGGTTCAATCGCATTGGGCAAAAGTAGTATGATTTTATGGTTCTACGCTTGTTTTACAAACTGAACTTCGGCAGAAATGCGCACATCTTCACTTACCAAAACACCACCGGCTTCGAGGGCGGCATTCCAGTTGAGGCCAAAATCGGTGCGGTTAATTTTACCAGAAATGGAAAAACCGGCTTTTTCGTTGCCCCAAGGGTCTTTATTAGTGCCTGAAAACTCCACATCCAACGCAACTGGTTTGGTAACACCGTGTAAAGTGAGGTTACCCTCAATTTTGCCAGCGTTGGCGTTGAAACTACCAGATTCAAAAGTAATGTGCGGGAATTGCTCTGTGTCAAAAAAGTCGGGGCTTTTCAGGTGTCCGTCGCGTTGTTCGCTGCCGGTATCCACCGATGCGGGGTCGGCGGTGAAATTTACCGCTACATTGTCAAAACCATCGCCATCGCTTTCGATGCTGCCCGAAATCATTTTGAACTGACCGGTAACGTTGGTGATCATGAGGTGTTTTACTTTGAACTGAAGTTCGCTGTGAGAAGGGTCAAGCGCCCATGTGTTAGTTGCCATATTGTACAAGTTATTTTTTAGTGTTGCAAAATTAAGTGTTAAAACATCTATTTTCCAAAAAAGTTTTTCCCCTTTTATACATTTTTATTTTTGCAAAATGAAAATACCATGTGAGGGCGTAAAAATTATACGCTGCACTGCATATCCACATTGCGTTTTAGTTGGTCAAAAAAACGCGTGGTGGAGTGAGGACGGCGCCCCAATTCGCTGCACAGGTCCGAATGACTTTCGATGCGGTTAAGGTATTGATCGGCAAATTTTGAGCAATAACGGTGCAAATTTAACAAACCATGCTCCACGTAGGCCAAATGAATGGCCCGTGACTGTACCACCATCGAGGTATCGTTGAGTAGTCCGTCGTGGTTAAAAATCCGCACGGCGGCACCTTGTTTCTCGGGGCCAATGAGTTTTTGACCGGCGGCGGTCATGTTTTCCATGTCGCCAATTAAAGAGTGAACGTCGTTTTGAATTTGGGTGTAATAGGAATTGTTTTCAAAACTCCCGATGCGGTCGGCGGCGCGTAATTTGGCTAAAATATGATTAAACATAAAGGGCGACCAATACTCCACCCCTTCAATGAGTTGGTAATTGTGCAGGGCGTCGCGGCAATTATCCAACCATTTTTGAATACTGGGATGGGATAAAAAAGTGGTTCCGAAGGCAACGTTTTTTAATTTGGGTAACCGACAATCAATAACAAAGGTGTAGTACAACAAAAAAGCGGCCAGCATTCGGTACTTTTTGAGTAAAAACAGCGGCATTTCGTGAATGGTCAGGTAAATTTTGGCTTCTTCGGTTCGCCGTACGCGCAACAGATCATCGTTGAGCATGTGCAAATAGGCATCTATGTCGGGTTCCATTGATGACGTTTCAATCAAAAAGTGGGTTTCGGGCCAACCTTCGGGCCAAATGTGCAGGTCGTGCAGACCATAATGAGCGGCGATCCGCATACCGTGCTCGTATTCGATGGCAATGGTATTATTGAATCGGCTTCGGGCGGTACTTTCGGCGCAACCGGGGAACTGTTTTAAATAGTCCCTAATGGCACTTGATTGGTTAGAGAACCTTTGTGTAACAGCATTGAACAACGCTTTTTGAACAGGCATGTGAACTCTCATAACAGGCATTTTTAATGAAGGAAAAAAAGGAGTTGGCGTAATATCTGATTGTTTAACAATCAAGCGCGAAAATAGTTGATAGTTTAAACACTTTGAGCGGATAATTTTATAGAATTCCGGTAATTTATTTTTAATACAGCGAAACAACAATCTGAAAAACACCGCTCAAGCGGTAGTAACCACCCTACTTTTGCATCATTCAAATACAATAACATGATTTTTGTGTGTCGGCCAACATTTATTCCTTAATTAATCATGCGATTGTACTTGAAAAGTAGTAACCGGTTTTTTTACAAAGTGGGAAGATCTGAAACCACTTTAAAAAGAAGTAGGAGCGTCAATACTTCCAGACGCATCAAATCGAAGTGTTCAATCTAAAAAGTCAATTACAAGATTTTTTTACTAATTTAGTTTTTATGAAAAAGATAACCTATTTATCGCTCGCAGTTTTGTTCCTTTCTTCATCATTATGGTGGATGGCGTGTAAAAAAGAATCCACCGCCGAGAATTCGTTAGTTAATACCAATGCCATTGTGGGTGATCGGGGAGGCGAGGATCAACATAGCGAAGAAGATGCTTTAGAATTTCAAAAAACGATAGATGAAACCACGAAGTTAAAATCAAGGATCGACAATGTTTTGGCTGGTAATGTGGAAGAAATTACGATGGAGTCCGATAAAGCAGCCGAATCAGTGGAAATGATTTTTAACCAGTATCTGAGTTATCCGGGTATTTGTTTTAATAACGAAAAAATTTCGGTTGATTCCGCCAAGGTGGATGCTCCGGGCACTTGGGATGCTGAACAAATCGCCAAAATGTACGCAAATGTACTCCAAGTGCTTTCTGGGCATTTCGATGCAGTAGATGGCGCGGACAAAAGGTTTCGTTTCGTTGATATTGGGGCACCAGTTGAAACATCGGAAGGGTATAAAGTGTATTTAATTACATCCATTGGCTGGAGCGAATCAGACAAGCCATACGATATTGCTGCTCACAATCCATTCGAAATTCGTTGGGCGAAACAAGTAGGTTTTCCCTTTCCCTCAACTTACGGTTACACTGTAACAAGTTGTGCTGGTGAGGCCAATGAAGAAATTGGTAAAGCAGCGAATTCTCAAATTGGTTTTTTCTTGAAAAACCTCCCGCCGTCTCCCATTGTTAACAACAATCCTAATGTGAACCCAAGCGTACAAATTTTGTCCCCAATTGCGCACGTACAAACTAATTTATTTAGAGCGGAGTTCCCATTGGGCAATACACCTGCTCCGTTGTTTATAGTGAGTACATTTTTTAAAAATAGTACATTCGCTCCTAACCCCAATTTTGTTGGTACATTTTTGGATAATTTAGTGAATATTGGTAATCAGTCTCCTAACTTTCTTTCGAACGGTCAGTATAAAATCCACGGCGATGTCTCATTTTCGCCTAGCCTGCCCGACGAAAATTGCTTTGGTTTGACCAAATTAATCAATTATGGTACGAGTAACCGTGATGTAGGTAACTTTTATGTGCCCCAGGTAAATCAAGCGATAACAGGCTCCCAAAACCCTCCCCTCTCCCAGCGTCGTCGCTTGATTGGTACGTTTGTGCGAGCGTCTGACGGGGCAGGTCAAACCGGGTTCCCGGCACCTAATGATATAGCACTCAAACAAGAACACCCAACTTATCACTTTTATTCCCGCACTGCCAAAGTATTCATTGAAATAGATATAAAAGTGGTTTCTCCTAGTGAGATGTAATTGTTTTTTAACTGTATTTGCCCCTGCAAACATAAATGTCCGGGGTGGTAAATAACATAGCGCAACCTCCGCCGAAGTGACAAAACTAATATTAAAATGAGTAGTACAGCCTGCAACTGTTTTAATATTCGTTCACTACTTGTCAACTTTGGGGAGGTTGCTTTGTTTTATATCATTTGCTTCTAAAATTAATAATATGCGCAACTTTTATTTTCTCTTTCTGGGTGTTTGCTGCTTTATCAACGGTTTTGCCCAAGGCTCATTACCATTTTTTTCCGCTCTCTCCAATCAACCGGCTTCACGTCCCACTTTTGACGCGGCAGCGTGGGGCAATGATTTGTACTATTATATCAACGATGGTTCTCAAAACCAGACTATTTTGTATAAAGTAGATAATACCGGCGCAATTGTATCTTCCAAGCCGTTGGATACAGGATTTAGCCACAACGGTAATTTTGTGCAGTACAATGATCGTTTGTTCTTTGACGGGTTACGTTTTAGCGTTGACGGAAGAGATCGCGTTTTACTGGAATTTAATAAAGACTTGGAGGTTATTATGGAGCAATCCTGGCCGGTGCTTCCTGAAAATGCTTCCATGATGATTTATAACACCGGAGATGGGCTGATTACCTTTGATCGCGGTGCTCGAATGATTCGGAACGATACCTTGTTTTCCGTTATGCCCTACGCTTTAACTCCTGCTTTTCTTCCCTATACCCAGTACGAAGTATTGGGTTTGGATGGTACGGTGTATTTTACAAAATTTATGAAAAATATTGATTCCCTCTCGTACCATACGTACACGACCATTAGTCCCGATGCCTTTTATTTGTTTGGGTATATGAAAGGCCCAACCGCTCCGGAAGGGGATAATTTTGGAGAAGGTGGTTTGATTGGCCGGTTTAATCTCGCCAGCGGGGTAGTAGAAGGCACAACCTGGTTCAATGATCCTTTTTTGGGGAATGGCACCAGTGGTTGCGTGGGCCAACTCCTGAACAATCGGTTGTACAGCAGTTCTTACACTTTTACGCAGTTACAAGAAGCCGAGTACGCTGGAACCGGGTGCCCTGAAGAAACCGTGGTCATTGAGGTGCGCACACCCGATTTAGCACTGATAAAAGGCTATAACCTGCCCGTTTGTGGTTTTGGAACGAACGGCGGCAGGTCTTTCGCCACCGACGCCGAAGGGTTTATTTATTACGCCAATTACAATGGCAGCGAAGGCTTGACCTATGTGTTTAAATTCGATAGCTTGTTAAATCCCGTTTGGCAAAAAAAATATACCATCGCATTTCCTTATTCTATTTTAATAACTGCCGAAGGACACCTGGTACTCAATTGTATTACGGCGTTATTGAATCCTCTTTTGCAAATTCACCGCATTGATACCCAAAACGGCGATGTCGTGAGCGCCACCGAACTTCCACTCCCGAAAGCGGCGGCTTCGTTGGCTTTTTATCCCAATCCATTCAGCGGCATTGTACAAACCGACCTGAGCCACGCGGCCACGGGACACTTACAGGTATTCAATCGGAAAGGGCAGTTGGTTGCCGATATAGCACCGCCTTGTTCCAAGGTGGATGTATCCCATTTGCCAGCCGGAGCCTATCTATTTAAAATGCAGGATGCTGTTACGGGTAAAGCCATTGGACAGCAATGGATGGTGAAAGAGTGAAGAGTGAAGAGTGAAGAGTGAAGAGTGAGGAGTGATGAGTGAGGAGTGATGAGTGAGGAGTGAGGAGTGATGAGTTTGCCCGTCGTAGAGCGCTCTTCTTTTGATAAATAAATTAAAATTTATCAATCGTATCACAATCATTTTAAGCACTTTAAAAGAAAAAAAACTCATCACTCATATCTCATATCTCCTCACTCATATCTCATATCTCCCCACTAAACTAATCCGCTCCGTGCATCATTTTTCGGAGTGGGAAGGAGAGACCGAACAGGATTAAACCTGCTATACCGGCCATACCCACAAAAATCATGAAGAATTGGTATAAATCTCTTACCGGACTACCCAAAAACGTGGGGTATTTCAGCGGAATATTTTTTTCGGCGGCAACAGTTACTTGTTCGGGCGTTGCCGAAATGGAACCTTCGAGCAAACCAGTGTAGGTACGCTCGTCAATGCCGTTGTCCAATGCCAATTTGTACTCGGCACCGGCCGGAGGATACAAACCGCTCAACTGACCAGCGGCTTTGTTCGCTACGGAATTGGCCAAAAACCAAACGCCAAACAACAAGGATACAAAACGAATGGGCGATAATTTGGACACCAATGAAAGGCCAATGGGCGAAAGGCACAATTCACCGATGGTGTGAATCACGTACAACCCAATCAACCAAAACATGCTCACTTTCGCATCGAGGCCAAGACCTTTTACACCAATCGCAATCACTACGTAACCAATGGCGAGGGTAACCAGACCAAGGGCTTGTTTGACCAGCGAATTGGGTTCTGCTTTGCGTTTGCCCAATACCGACCACACTGCCGCAATCACCGGGGCCAGCAATACCACCGCTACGGCGTTCACCGATTGGAAAAAAGAAGCCGGAATAGTGGTTCCAAAAATGGTACGGTTGGTTTGTTCTTCGGCAAAAAACGTGAGCGAAGCGCCCGCCTGCTCAAATGCCGCCCAGAAAAACACCACAAAAAACGCCGAAACGTAGAGTACAATAATCCGGTCGCGTTCTACTTTGCTCAACGATTTATCGGTAATAATCATCACCATCATGGCAATGGTAGAAGCGTAAATGAGCGCCCCAATGGCGTCAAAACCAATTCCTTTCCAAAAAGCAAGGAAACCCGCTACCAACAAACCACCGCCAAGGCCCAATTGTGAACCGCTCAAACCACCGCCGGAAGCCCCGCTGTCGGCACTTACTTTTTGGTTGGGTTCGGCCCCGATGGGTTTGCCGTTGGGATCAATAACGTATTTGTCTTTTTGCGTGTGAAACAACACGGTACCCAACACCATGCCAATGGCCGCCGCGAGGAAACCCCATTTAAAATCGGCGGGATTGCCCGTGTCTCCCAATGCACCACACACCAGCGGCGCAATAAACGCACCGAGGTTGATCCCCATGTAAAAGATGGTGTAAGCCGCATCTTTGCGCTTGTCGCCATCCACGTACATTTGGCCAATCATGGACGAAATATTGGGTTTAAAAAAGCCATTACCCACCATTAAAGTACAAAGGCCAGCCCACATTAATGGAATGGCCGTCGCGGTATTTTGGTAAGAACTGGCGCTAAAAAACATAAACAATTGCCCCACGGCCATCAATGCACCACCAAAAGTGATACTGCGGCGGTTGCCCCAATAGCGGTCGGCCACGTAGCCGCCAATCAAAGGCGTGAGGTAAACGAGACCGGTATAACTCCCGTAGATTTCGGAGGCCTCATTTTTTTTCATGGCCAAAGCCTGAATCATGTACAGTGTAAAAATGGCCCTCATGCCATAATAACTAAAGCGCTCCCACATTTCGGTGAAAAACAGCAGTGCTAACCCGCGGGGATGACCCCAAATCTGTGTATTGTTTGCTTGCATACGTAAGACTTAATTACTTGATTTAAAATTGAATGCGCAAAAGAAGTAAAATTACCGGGCATTTTTCGCTTTTCATGTTTTATCTCCGCAAAAAACTTTAAAAAAGTTGATTTTTAGCCATTTAGAGGGAGGAATCAAAGTAATTTTTTCGGCAAACGGCTACCATTTCAAAAAATACAACACCGCATTTAAACTCTCGTTCGGATGTTCCTCCATCGGCACGTGGCCGGCATAGTTCAAAATGACCAGCGTATCGTTGGGCAAATCATCGTGAAAACGGTACGCACTGCGCAGGGGAATCAATTGGTCCTGGCCACCCCACAACACTAAGGTCGGCTGCTGAATGTTTTTCACGCGTTGTACCCGCGTGGTATCGTACACGGTGTTCATCCGGTCCACCAAGGCTTGGCGATTTCCGGCACGTAAAGTCAGGTTAAAGTAGCGATCTACCAGTTCTTCCGACACTTTACTTTTTTCAGCGTACACGTTCTCGACGCTCGATGTTACCATAAAACGCGGCGTAATAAAGGTCATAATGGTACTGAGATAAGGCGTTCGGGCAATTCTAAACCCAATGGGCACACTGGTAGATTTTAAAGCGTAACCTGCCGCGTCAATTAAGATGAGTTTGTCCACCATGTCCGGCTTTTTGTGGGTAAACTCCCAGGCAATTTGTCCGCCCAGGGAATTTCCGCCCAAAATGCAACGCCGGATGCCCCGTGCGTTCAGAAAACGTTCCACAAATTCCACGTAATGATCCATCGAATAATCGCGGTTCGGGAAAGGCCCGGTGAGGCCAAACGCCGGTAAATCCATCCGAACTACCCGCTTTTTTTGTTTTAATGCGGTAGCCCACGCCTCAAAGGTGTGCAGACTGGCACCGGTGCCATGAATCAAAACAATGGGCAACGTATCCGCCGGGTCGCCTTCGTCGCGGTAATGGACCTGCATCCCGTTGATCTCCACAAACGCCGACGGCGCGGGCGCGTAGGCGGGCGTGAGTTCGGCCAGTGATTTATCGGTGTGGCCAAAAAAGAGGCAGATTAACCCGATGGCGGCGAGGAGGGTGTAGAGGGTATATTTGAGCAATCGAAACACTAGATTATGAATGGATCATGGAATTAATTGCCTCTAAATGTCTTGGGTGAAAATTTTTTCTTGAAAATAAGATTGCAAGTAAGGACTAGTTTTTTAGAGGAAGGCTATTATTGTATTTTTTACCTTTTGCGAGGCCAATCAAGTAAAACCCCAAGCCAGATAATCCAATCATGATATTTACCTGATTTAACACCATTAATTTTCTGAACGAGGATGCTTTATAGAAAAAAGAAAAGTCCTTAACAAGTAAAAACACTAATAAGATTGATGCAAGACCAAATACAATCCCAATCAGCCATCCAATAACTAACTTAATCTTAGATGGCGACGGATTTGAGTCATAATATTTTCGGCTGAGCATTGTGATAATAAACCCGCCAATTAATGTCAAAAAAATACAAAAAAAGAGTGACCAACCAAAGCCAATTTGTCTAGATTTTCCTAAAAAATGGGCAATAGAAATTGATAATGCAAAGTAAACTATCGCTTGAATAAATATCATTTTTTATAATTTTTATAAATAAATTTTTCTTTTTTGTAGTCTTTGATGGCAACATTCAATAAATGATAAGTGACATAGAAAAAGATCAATGACGGTGCTGCTGTTGCGACTGAATCAGACTTAGAAATAATAGTAACAGCAATACTTACTGTTATTAAAACAGCTAGTAGATTAGGGAGGTAATTAGCACCAACTTTTACTTCCCTAACTATATTTTTAGCAAATTCATCAAAAGGCGTAGAAGCAAACTCTTCACTTTTTTTCTTTCCAGAATCTTGCCACTCTCTATATTTTCTACCATAATCAGACTCCGCAAATCTTGAACTGCCATTAAATCTGCCATCATACGAAATATATTTTTCATATATTTCATCGTATTCTCTTCTCTTATTAATATCTTTGAGGACTTCATAGGCTTCAGTAATCTCAATAAATTTCTCATGAGCATCAAAAGATTTATTAACATCAGGATGATTTTGAAACGCTAATCTTCGAAAAGCCTCTTTAATTTCTTTTTGACTCGCATCATTGCTAATTTTCAATACATGATAATAGTTTTTAAACATAAACCATTCAATAACGACTTAACTGAAATTAATGGACGCAAAGTTAAGCAAACTAATTCAAATTATTACAAAATTGGCTCGTAAAAATCATAATACACGTAAGTATATGTTTCCCATCACGCGTAATTATCATCACCCCTTAAATTAGGTACAATCCAGCCCGTAATTTTTTCGGCCAGCCACAGGGTCGGAAACCAAATAAGGAACAACAACCAAATGGGCAAATCCAGGTAAATCAGCCACATAAAGATGTCAATCAGGAAAAAGATGGCGATGACCCAGGTGATAATCAGCAACATACCCGAAGCATTTTGGTGCGCCCCGATAATCCAGCGACCGGTAATTACGCGGCCTTTGGGCGAAATTTTACTTTCAGCGGCGGCCGTTTTGGCAATGTAGCGGCACAAACCCGCGAAACAAATCAGCAACACAATAATGCTGTTAAACGTCCACATCACAAATTCCCAAATGGGTTGAGCGCTTTGCCAAAGGCGGGCTTTCCAGCCGGTCATGGTTTGTTTGGCCCCTTCCAGGTTTTGCACCAGCGTCGCCGAATCGGGCAACGAAATACTGCCCTTCCCGCCTGGCTGAACACTTTGGTTGGGTTCATTGGGGAACAAAGCACGCGGACGAACGGGATCGGTGGAGGCCACCGGAGCGGATGTTTCCGGCGGTTCGTTGACAATTTGCGCTGGTACGGCGCGGGCTTCATTGCGTTTTGATTTTACCAATTCGGAGGGTGCCGTGGGCGTGGGTTCCGGCTCCTGAACTATGGGCCGACCGTTGCTTTTTTTGCCTTTGGGTTCGGGATAAATGGCCATTGTTTCGCCTTTATGCACCACTTGAACGGCCAATAAGTCACCGGCGTTGTCGTTGTTGGAATAACCGCGCTGGCCACTCAGAAGTTGTTTGTACGATTTTCGGCCGTTGCCTTCGCGGGTAAATACGGCCCGTTGGAAGATGAACTTTACCGTACCGACGGGTTTATCATTTTCGTAACGAAAACTACCTAAATACGTTTCAACACGCACCGATTTTGCTTGGGCGTACACGTTGGAAAAGCCACCGAGCACAAAGGCTAGGCAGCATAGCAGAGGGAACAATTTCATTTTATTAACCTACCAATCTGTTTTTCTTTGCTTCGAGGGCTAAATAAATCTCGTAAATGGTAATCGCGCCGTCGCAGGCGGAGTTTTTACGAAGAATCAATTTTCGCCCGTCGGGCATGTCTTGTGTAAACCAGCCATCCAAGCCTTTATTGAGGTAATAACTTGGATTCTGGTATCCTTGATATAATATTTTATCCGAAGGAGCGCCAATAAACGCCGGTGCAAAAAGAGCGAGGTATAAGTCAATGGTGTTATACAATGGCTTTTCGTGGGCTCTTTTGTACTTATCGGTTAAATATATTTCACTTAAATCCATCATCAGGTCAATATTTCGCTGACGACACGCGTACAAAACCTGATCAAATTGAACGGATTTTCCCTGGTACGTAAGGCCCAGCAAACCCGTTCGTGTAAATTGAATCCATCCGGCGGCGACCAAATCCTTGCGAATCGTGTACGGATTCAGGCCGCATTCCAAATAAGCGCATTCGTAAATAGCCAATGGTGTGGACTGAATTTTTTCGGCCATTTCCCGGGTGCGTTTTTTAATCACCTCCAGTTCGTAAGGGTCCACTTTTTTGGCCAATTCGGCTTCGTAAATGGCCGTTAAATGCGCTTCGTTAAAACTGCTCGTTTTTCCAATCCAAACCGGCGTCCAATAACGTTGTTCCAATTCCTGAATCACATCGGCGACCGGCTCGCTGACGGCCCACAAAAACGTGGCCGCTACGGCTGCCAACAACATATTGACCAATTTGGGTCGGAAAAGAACGGGCTTCGTTTTTTTTAGTGTCCACCAAAGCAAACGAAGCCCGGCTCTGATCAATTTTATAGTTTGCCAAAAAACAATCACCAAGGCGAGGCAGAATAACCACCGGGTTCCCTGATCTTGGCGGAGCATGTACTGCACGGCGTCCGAAGCGTTTTTACCCCCCGAAACACCACAACCCGCCAAAAAGGGCGGCAAAGATACCAGAATGATGGTATTTTTTAGCCTCATGGAATGTTAAATCTAGATGCCGATGATGCTTTTTAACAGATTTTCATCCACGGCAGCCCCGGCAAAATCATCAAATGCGCGTTCGGTGACTTTAATGATGTGGTTTTGAATAAATGGTGCACCTTCTTTGGCGCCTTGCGCGGAATCTTTGATGCAACATTCCCACTCCAACACGGCCCAACCTGTGTAGTTGTACTGCGCTAACTTGCTGAATATAGACTTGAAATCTACCTGTCCGTCACCCAAAGACCGGAAACGGCCGGGGCGCTCGGCCCAACCCTGGTACCCGCCGTACACACCGCTTTTGCCCGTTGGGTTAAATTCGGCGTCTTTTACGTGGAACATTTTGATGCGTTCGTGGTAAAAATCAATGTATTGCAGGTAATCGAGTTGTTGCAACACAAAATGCGAAGGATCGTACAAAATATGGCAACGGTTGTGGTTGCCGGTAGCCTCCAAAAAGCGCTCAAAAGTAACCCCATCGTGGAGGTCTTCACCGGGGTGAATTTCGTAACAAAGGTCCACGCCACATGCGTCAAATTCATTCAGGATCGGGAGCCAGCGGTGGGCCAGTTCTTTAAATCCGGCTTCGACCAATCCGGCGGGACGTTGTGGCCACGGATACACGGTATGCCAAATCAGCGCACCCGAAAACGTTACGTGGGCATTGAGTCCCAGGTTTTGGCTGGCTTTGGCCGCGTATTTGAGGGTTTGAATGGCCCATTCGGTGCGTGCTTTGGGGTTTCCGCGCAGGTGTTCGGGCGCAAACGCATCGAACATGGCATCGTACGCCGGATTTACCGCTACCAATTGGCCTTGTAAATGCGTGGACAGTTCGGTAATCTGAACGCCACAGGCTTCTACGCGTCCTTTCAAATCATCGCAATAGTCTTTAGAATTGGCGGCCTTTTCGAGGTCAATGAGGCGGCTGTCCCAGGTGGGAATTTGCACGCCCACGTAGCCCAAATCAGCGGCCCATTTACAAATACTTTCGAGGGAGTTAAAGGGAGCGGTGTCGCCCATAAATTGGGCCAAAAAGATAGCAGGTCCTTGAATATTCGTCATAGTAATAAGGTTAAATCTTACTGAATTTTCCGGTTAATCGGCCCAAATCGGTATCTAAAACCAGTTCATAAGTGCCGGGTGGCAAATCTCCGATATTTATGCTGAAACTCGCTGCTGTATTTACCGAAATATTTTTAACCACGCGACCATCGGCGCTGATAATGCTCACTTGTCCGCTGCCATTGAGGGTGCCATTGCGCAAGGTGGCCGTCACCGATAAACTCGAAGTTGCCGGATTGGGTGCCAATTGAACATTGCCTTCGTTGTTGATAATTTCGAAGGTGGGCGATTCGGGGCAATCTATTTTACCCACTTCAACCGCGTCTTTGCAGCCGGTCAGGCTGTGGTCGCGCACCACAAATTCGTAGGGCGTGGTATTGTCTCCTTCCAACGGGCCAAGAATGATGGGTTGTTGCTGACTGTACGCGAAATTACCGTAATTAACGCCATTCCCGCCAATGTCGAAACCATCGTTGCTGCCATTTTCGTGGTCAAAAGTAATGACCGCAAAAAACTTACCACACACGCAGGCGGTTGTTTGAACGAGCAAATTATCAATCACACAATTGCCCAAAAAGCACGATGGAACGGGAAACTCCTTCACCTGGCAGCAGTTCGGGTTATCGTTGATGCACACTTTCACCACGTCATTCACACCGCCGTTGTACGGAAAATGCTGGATGGTCAGCGGCAGCGCCGACAGCGGGTAATTGCCCACGTAAATGCCATTGGCCCAAAGGTCAAACAACCCATTGGTGGAACCTTGGACGCCAAAATTGATGGTGGCGAAATAGGTAGAATCAGGCCAACAATCGCCGGTAGTCACGGTTAAATTGAAGATTTCGCAAGGCTCCGAGTTCGTGATACAAGCGGGCACGGGGAATTCCTTCACTTTGCAACAGTTCGCGTTATCGTTGATGCACACTTTCACCACGTCATTCACGCCGCCATTGTACGGGAAATTTTGAATGGTCAACGGCAGAGCCGACAACGGGTAATTACCCACGTAGGTGCCATTGGCCCAAAGATCAAACAACGCGTTGGTCGTGTTGGATACTTCAAAATCAATTTTTACCTGGTACGTCGAATCGCCCGTGCAATCGCCCGTGATTACCGTTAAATCGTAAATTTCGCAAGGCTCTGAGTTCGTGATACAAGCGGGCACGGGGAATTCCTTCACTTTGCAACAGTTCGCGTTATCGTTGATGCACACTTTCACCACGTCATTCACGCCGCCATTGTACGGGAAATTTTGAATGGTCAACGGCAGAGCCGACAACGGGTAATTACCCACGTAGGTGCCATTTGCCCAAAGGTCAAACGACGCGTTGGTCGTGTTGGATACTTCAAAATTAACCACCACTGCGTACGTCGAATCGCCGGTACAATCGCCGGTGGCTACAGTTAAATTAACGATTTCGCAAGGTTGCGGGTTCGTGATACAAGCGGGCACGGGGAATTCCTTCGTGCGGCAACAGTTCGCGTTATCGTTGATGCACACTTTCACCACGTCATTCACGCCGCCATTGTATGGGAAATTTTGAATGGTCAACGGCAGAGCCGACAACGGGTAATTACCCATGTAGGTGCCATTTGCCCAAAGGTCAAACGACGCGTTGGTCGTGTTGGATACTTCAAAGTTAACCACCGCTGTGTACGTCAAATCGCCGGTACAATCGCCGGTGGCTACAGTTAAGTTGAAAATTTCGCAAGGGGCTTGGGCTTTTAGAATGGAAAAAAAACAAAAAAGCAGTAATGTCAAAATAAAAGAACGCATGATAAATGATTAGTTAAAACAGCAAAAACGCTGTTGTGAAATAAAAAAGGTGTATCGGTACGGGTATAGACGCAATGTACATGCACTTTGTTGGGTTTGCGCAACCTATTGTGGAAAAATAGTAACATCCCTATCTTTGCGGCCACTACCGTATTTCAAACTTATTTTATCATTACCTACCGTATGAGTTATTATGATCCAAGCCGACATCATCGGCGCTCCATTCGTTTGGCGGGGCACGACTATTCCAGCGATTGCATTTATTTTGTCACCTTTATTTGCCAGGATCGCGTTGATTACTTTGGGCATATTCACAACCAAAAAATGGTATTAAACGATGCCGGAAAATTGTTGGATAGGGAATGGCTGGCGCTTCCTCAACGTTTTCCAATGGCCGTCTTGCATGAATATCAAATTATGCCCAATCATTTTCATTGCATTTTGGAAATAAAAAATGTGTTTCGGGACGGGCAGGCCGTTGATCCCAAAAGTCTGGGCGATATTATTGGTGCCTTACAATCCATTGTAACGGTGGAATACATCAAGGGTGTCAAAAACGACAATTGGCCTCCTTTTCGCAAAAGGTTATTCCAGCGCAATTATTACGAAACCATCATCCGAAATCGGGAAGCATACGAGGCCATCAAGCGGTATATCATCCAAAATCCCAAAAAACCGTATCGGTAAACAACGTAGGGGCAGGCCTTGTGCCTGCCCTAACCCAGGACGAATGTGAGTATGGAAATACGCAAAATATAAAAATACGTGGATAACGTGAACGGGGGGGAACGTGGTAACGTGAACGGGGGGGGAACGTGGTAACGTGAACGGGGGGGGAACGTGGTAACGTGAACGCGTAGTAGGGGCAGGCCTTGTGCCTGCCCTAACCCAGGATAAATGTGGGATA
>JAAFJN010000089.1 GCA_013298845.1 Chitinophagales bacterium | reverse complement strand
CTGTTCCGTGCGGCAGGTCACAAAATAAATACCATTGAGCCAGGTACCTGTTTCCAAATAAAGCGATGGCGCGACCACGGTGCGTTCCTGCACGGTCCGGCCTGCCATATCGTGGATGGTTACCGAGGCTAGGTTGGTACCGTTGAGCGTGCGCACCTCGAAACCCGTGTGGGCGGGGTTGGGCGCGAGGGTAATAGCCGTTCCGCCCGTTGTTCCTGACCAGTCCATAGTATTGGATACCAGCCCGATACTGTCACAATAGCCTTGCGTAGCGGGGCCGAGCACCATGTTGGGGAAATTGGGCAGGCTCAGCCCGGTGATATTGGGTAATTGGATAGAATGTTGCTGAAAATCGCAATCCACGCCCGCCGCATTGGGGTTATTGATGACGTGCAGGTACCGGCCTTCGCTGGTGCAGCACATGTAGATGCGCCCGTCGGGGGCCAATTGTTGCTGGTAGAAGGTGGTCCCCTGGAAATCAACAAAGCCGTCGTATTCACCTACCAGCAGTTTGCTGGCTGGTATATCGGGTGCGGCCAGGTCGAACTGGTGCAGCCGGATGGTACTGCTGGCGTACAGGTAACGGTTATTGGGGGAAAATGCCACCCCGCAGCCCCACCAATTGGACTCATCGGCCTCCAATTCGATACGCTGGGGCGCAAAGAGCAGTCCCCGGCAACGATCAAAGCGAAAAATTTCCAACTCATTTTGCGCGTCGAAGCGGGCGAAAAACGACCCGTCGGGAGAGAAGGCCGCCTGACCAAAACGATCCACTAACATAGTCATCTGGCCTATCTCCTGCGCATGGTGCAGGGTTATCCCGGTACTGTCGAGCAGGAACACGTCGAAGTCGGCGGTGCCCGCCCGGCCCAGCGGTATCCACCAGTCGCGTCCGTTGGCGTGGCGGCAGGCCGTTAGTTTGCCGAAGGCATAACGATTTTCCGCTACGATGGTGTTTTTTTCGAGGACCGCGCCCTTCCCGTCGTTGGCCGACATATCAATTTCGGTCGAAAGCAGGCGCGTGACGGCAAGGTCGACCGGTGAGGGCTTGTCCTCGAACAAATGTAGAAGAAAATACCTGTTTACACTACCCGGCAGCGGTAGCAAGAGGGTGCTTTGCGGTGTTTGGTAGCCAATGAGCGGGCAGAAGTTGTCTCCACCATAGCCGCCCTCATTCAGACCTGTACCATTTTCGATAATCTCGTGGTCACCGCCATGAATATTGCAGCCGTTGGTGTACAGAAGCAGTTTGCCCGTACTGTCGCACATGGTGGAGCGGGTAAACCGCAGTGAACTGGACGGCTTCTCAATCTCCGTAGCAACGGGGTCGCCCTGCGAAAAATCGAAATAGATCAAGCCTCTGTACCATTCAAGAGTTGTCCCTACGGCACCTAATAGCCATATCTGATCGGACTTGGGATAGGGCTGCGCGGATACATTAAAGTACCCGATAAGTAGTGCGAAAACAGATAGTATCCTCATGGTGGGTTAATGTTGAACAACGATTTTCGCTACCCGTACCTCGCCCTGTTCCGTGCGGCAGGTCACAAAATAAATACCATTGAGCCAGGTACCTGTTTCCAAATAAAGCGATGGCGCGACCACGGTGCGTTCCTGCACGGTCCGGCCTGCCATATCGTGGATGGTTACCGAGACGAGGTTGGTACCGTCGAGTGTGCGCACCTCGAAACCCGTGTGGGCGGGGTTGGGCGCGAGGGTAATACGGTTAGTGAAAACATTAGATACAGGCTTAGTATATTGTCCACGTTCAGTGCAGCCCCTTTCGCGATGCTGTAAATATGCCATGAACTCTGGTGTGGGTAACAAAGATCGGGCATGATCAACACTTGCACCACCTAAAGCCGGGCACTGCTCGGCAATTGCCCTTAATTGCTCCAACTGCGCATCTTCGTAATAACCGAGTGTTTGTTGGATAAGAATAGAATACAAGGTTTTTTCATTAATCTCCCACACTTCTTCGGCTTTGATTTGATTATACATCCCCAATACGTCAATCAGGCTGTTGCGTTGTGCCAAGTCAAATGTCTGCGATATAGTTTTCAAGTCATTCACAGGAACGTCTATTTCCGATGCTACTTGATTTCTTGTAGTCAGAAGGGCTACGTCTTGCGGATTTAGCGAAATTTGTTCATCCAGTTGTCTTAATTGGGTCAACTTGTTCAGGATTTGTGCATTCATCGCATCTGCCTGCGTTTCCTGGATTTCGGTAAGCCCGATGGCTTTTTGAAATGCTTGCCTGGCCAATACAAATTGACCAATAGATTCGCTGATCTGTTGATCATAAAATATTTTTGCTGCACTGTTGTCAGGTCTCCAATCGGGATGCGCATGCAATGTAGTAAACAGATCCCGCTTGATTTCCCAATAGGTAAGCGGCGCCGTATTGGAGGGATTGATTACGCCATCTAACAGGCTTCTTCCGTTGCCTCTCAAACCTCCAATCCCGGAAGTAGGCTGGCAACCATTGTTACCGGGTAAGTCTTGGAACCAATTGGAACTGGGGGTTGGGTTAACTGGGTCATGGCCGGGAATCGAAAAATCGGCTAAAAAACGCGATAAAGCAGGATCACCATTGCATATTGCATTGTCGAAAGCGGGGTTTGACGGCCAGGAATTTGCTCTAAACTCCTGTAACCCAATTACTGCACCCGATTCAATACTCAAGCCTATTCCTACATTTTCACCAAATTGGGTTGTTGAAAGGAAGGAATTGTCATTGTTACCTACAAACCTTACCCCCGAAGGCATTCCTTCTACGGAATTATTGCACCAATTAATATGGCAAAGTTCAGACCTGAACGCTACATGTTGATTGGCATTAAAAAAACCTCCTACCGGGGAAGGAATAATGCCTATGACATGACAATCTTCCACCTCATTGGGTGGCACATCCGTACCCCAATTATTAGAGAATCCATGCAAGTGAAAAATACCAGAACTTATGCCGCTTGTCACTACATTGTTGTCCACCAATCTAAATCGTGCGTTAGAATTTTCACCCCTGATTTCGCCAAGTTCAAATCTATTATTATATTCAAAGTCATTGT
>JAAFJN010000088.1 GCA_013298845.1 Chitinophagales bacterium | reverse complement strand
GGGTAGTATTTCCGCCGGCGCAAAAAGAGGTAGGTCCCGTTACTGTTACGGTGTATGGGCTACAGATAATCAAGGTGTGAGAGCAAGCAGATGATGGATATCCCACGTGGGTATTGATCACTACTTGAGACGGCAGACCATTGGTTGTAATATTAAAAGTATTGCACAATGTGTTAGAGCCATGCGCAATAAAAGGTGAACCGGTGATATAGTTTAAAACAGTACCCCCTGAGGCCGTAGAAGCGTTATACACATCTCCGGTAGAAGTAGAAAATGATGTCGGGGTGTAAGTGTTAACGGTAGCCCCGGTAAATGTAAAACGCAAGTGGTCAGAAGGTCCCTCCAATCCTAACATTTCCATACACACCGTAATATTTAGGGTGTAAGTTCCATTTCCGTTATTCGTCACGGAATTAAGGGTAGCAGAGGAGTCGTCACAAGCAAATAAAGGCGTTACCCCGAACATCATTATCATTGCTGTAATGAACCGGGAGGATAATTTGTACAAGTTGAGCATAAAAACTACGTAAATTGAGCATAATGGATTAATGCACAAATAGAAGATTTTGTACTCGGTACGCTTATAATAATGGCGGGGACAAAAAAGGGTACAATGGCCAACAAAGGGACTTTTTCCCTTTAATTAGGCCATTGTACCCCAAATTGCTTTCCTAAAACAGTGCACTATTGGCGCATCCAAATTTTACTGCTTATACCTTTCTCTGTCATTAGTCGAACCTGATATATCCCACAGGGCCATTGCTCCGTATAAATTAACCCTCCTTGGGCATTATCATTGGCATCAAACGTTACCGTAGTTACCAATCCCTGCTGCGCCGAATACACTTCCACCCGAACAGATCCCGAACCCGAACCAGTCCACCCCACGGACAACCAATCTTTACCCGGATTGGGCGATACTTGTACCTGTACTGGCGCGCCCTCGTACGCGCACGAGGTCATGGCGCTGTACGCCGATTGGCCGTTTTTATCTTTTTGCAAAAGCCGGTAATAGTTCATGCCCGCCAGTGGCGCGTCATCCAGTGCGGTGTATTGTTCCGCTGTGGTAACGGGAATTTGGCCAATGCGCGCCCACGAAAAACCATCCGCCGAACGTTCCACCACGGTGTAATCGGCGTAATTATCGGCCCGGAGTGACCAATACAAGCGAATACCCGCCGGGTAATCGGCGCGTGCCAGTAATGGGCTGGTGTATTCTACGGCTAAGGGAGCCGACCGCTCATCGGCCCCAATGTCCACGGTGCTGCCTTGCAGTCGGGTATCTCCGTCAAAATCGCTTTCACCCGTCACCAAATACGCGTTGGTACCCGCGTTAACGGCCGGTGAACCGGATTGAATGTGCAAATCGGGGGCCGCAATATTATCGCTCACCAACAACGGATTGGCATTGATCAAAACCGTGCCCGTTGGCAACGCCGAACCATTGCCCGAAACAATTAAATCGGTCGCATTGCCGCCCGTTCGGTAATGCACCTGGTGCGTAATGGTCAGGTTGGTGGCAGTATAGGCAAATATCCCGATGGCGTAATGGCTGTTGCTGCGGGCGTATAAAATATTATTGGCAATGAGGCAATTCGTGCTGTTTTGCAGGGAAACTTCGGAGTAGAAATTGTCGGAACTGCCATTTTTTAAAGAAGTATTGTTGCGAAACGTGCAATTTTCAATTAGTCCGTTGTTGGCCCCAAACACCGTTCCCGCCTGATCATTGTTGTAAATCAGGTTGTTGCGCACCACAATATCGGAAGCGGTTTTGCCGCTGTTTTCGCAACCTACCGAAATGCCAACCCCGTTGCTGTAACTGGTATTTTGTTCAAAAACCACGTTTTTACTGCCGTCGGCGTAAAGACCCGGCGGCGCGTCAACGTTGTTAAAACGCCGGTGGTTGTACACCGTATTTCCGCTCACGGTTCCATTGCGCACTTGATTTAAAGCCGCCGATACCCCCGAATTCACGGCCCAGGGATAATGCCCTGCAATGTCAATGCCGATATTGGTATTATCGAATAAGGTATTCCCCGATACCGAAAAACCATCAATATTCCCCACCAATGTTAGGGCTTCGCTGCCGCCGGTAATCAGGTTGTGCAGGGTGCACCCGCTGATATTCACCTGCGAATACCCCGTGCTGGTGCGGCCGTTGATCAAAATCCCGTGCGCTTGTCCCGTGGGAGACACACTGGCCGGATCGGTGGCCGGGTCATTGGTAAAACCGGTGTTGCGCACCGTACAATTTGAAATTTGAATTTGGGTACCTTGCCCGGTGACCCAAATCCCCTGAGCGTCTTGTTGGTAGTTGTCGGTCAAAATCAGGCCGTTAATTTGGACGTGGCTTTTGCTACTGATTTCCAAAATGGCCGTTTGGGAACTAAGTCCCGCCCCGGAAATGGTCACTATTTCGTTGTTATAATTGGACAATACCGTTGGGTTTCCGGCACTACCCGAAGCCCCCCAAACGAGTTTTTCGTTGTAGGTGCCGGACCGCACCCATATTTCACTACCGCTGCCCGCTGTATTTAAAGCGTGCTGAATGGTGGCCCACGGTGCCGCTAAAGTGCCGGGATTGGCGTTGCTGCCCGATGGCGAAACGTAATAGGATTGGGCAAATAAAATGGGAATTGTGGCAATAAAAATGCAAATAAGCGTAATCAGGCGCATAGGAGTGAATAGTGAATAATGAAAAGTGAATAATGAATAGTTGAAAACGAAAATAGTAATGGGAAAGTATTGGGTTAAAGACATGTGTTCGTTTTTCCGTAGAAGATGTTGAAAATAATTTTTTACGAGCTTGTTCACACGCCAACTGTTTTTTGCATTAAGTGCCTGAATTAACTCAAAACATCGTAAAATGCTAAATTTTAACCGATTCTTCAAAGCCACGTTGTTGGCCCTCGTTTTTATTGTTATTAACCCAAAAGCCCACGCCGAAAGTTGCACGATTGCGGTAACTGCCCAACTCAATATGTCATTAAGCCCGACGACCTGTACGGCGGCTCCCACCGTTTCTATTGTACTGGTTACTCCGCCGTGTCCGGGTGGCACTTTGGTGATTCAGGCATATCTGGGTGGCGTATGGGTGACCAATCCGGTGTTCAACTACAGCCACGTGAACCAAACTTATACGTTTCGGGTGCTGGATTTGGTTTCGGGAAATTCCGCTTGGGGAAATATCAAAATAGAAGACAAAATCGCGCCCGTGGTGACGTGTGCTCCCGCCATTACGGTCAATTGTGACCAAATGTGCACCACGATTCCCGGTCCCACCTACACCGATTGCGACCCAACATTAAGTAAGACATTCACGGACCTCACCACAGTGTTGCCTTGTACCAGTACCAACCTGAAAACCATCGTTCGCACCTACCGGGCCACCGACGACGGTGGAAATACGGGCACCTGCAACCGCACCATCACCGTTGCGCGCCGCCCCCTGACATCGGTGGTGTTTCCGGCCAATATTACGGTGCAGGTCAATTCAACGGATTGTTCGCCCTGGTGCGAAAATCTCAGCGGTAATCCGGCGCCATCCTCGACGCAAAATGCCGCTGCGTTTGCGCCCGGAGTTCCCACAATTTCGGGTGTTCCGCTCACCAATGTTCAAAATCCCACGAATGGTTGTAACGGCGTGTGTATTCCCGATTGTGGCCTGGTGGTGTCGTACAATGATCTAATCACGACCCTTTGCGGTACCAACCGCCGAATCAAACGCACCTGGAATATCAGCAATTGCAGCGGCGCAGTAACCAGTTTTTCGCAAAATATCACCATCTACACCGACGGAAACGCCACTTGTGGCACTCCCTGTTATCGCCCGACTTCGCTGACCCACAGCATTATTTCCAGCACTTTGGTTAAGTTTTCGTGGACTCCGGTGACCAGTTGTGTGCAACGTTATCAGGTCACGTATCGCTTTAAAACGGGTTCTACCTGGGGCGCTTGGACTACTACCAATACCACGAATGCACAGTTGGAAGTAACCATGCCTGCCGGTACTACTCAGGGTGAATATTACTTGCGCACGGCTTGTTACGGCGTGAACTCCGAGTACACGTCAACGTACAGTTTTAATGCCATTTTTTTGGATAACGAAACGGAAGAGCGCAACTTGTTGGAAGGTGATGACACGGCAGAAACGAGCGCAAATGACCTTGAAATATGGCCCAATCCCACTCCCAATGAAGCCTGGATGGAATTAGATCACCCCCTCACCACCGAGGCGCAGTTGTTGGTTTTCTCCGCCGACGGCCGGTTATTATCCGAACAACAATTACCCGTCGGAACCCAACAATGGTCTTTGGATTTGTCCAATCAGCCCAATGGCATGTATTTTTGCCAAATGCGTTACGAAGGAAAAGTAACGGTGAAAAAAGTTTTTGTTAGTGAATAGTGAATAGTGAATAGTGAATAGTGAATAGTGTAGAGTGAATAGTGTAGAGTGAATAGTGTAGAGTGAATAGTGTAGAGTGAATAGTGAAAAATTTGCCCGTCGTAGAGTGTTCATTTCATCACTAAGAAAGTAAGAATACACTAAGATTCACTAAGCGTAGAGTACTCATTTTAAATGTTTAAAAAAAGTTTTTCACTTTTCACTATACACTTTTCACTATACACTTTTCACTATACACTTTTCACTATACACTTTTCACTATACACTTTTCACTATACACTTTT
>JAAFJN010000087.1 GCA_013298845.1 Chitinophagales bacterium | reverse complement strand
GAGAGGTCACACATTGGTGTCATTTGTCCGATAAGAGCCACCAATGTACGACCTCTCCGAGGTCAAAAAAACGGCATAACTGCGGATTCTACCAATATTTGACCTCTGCCGAGGTCATAGATGGCGGGAAAGTCCGATTTTCGTTCGTTTTCACTGTGCAAAGCGGCTGGATAGTTACAATAAACCTATTTCCGATAGTATTTTTGGTACGCGGAAGGGGTCATTTTGGTGGCTTTTTTAAAAAAGTTATTAAAATTGGAAATGCTGTTGTATCCCGATTCCTGACAAATTTGGCCAATGGTTTTATCGGTTTCAATCAGTTGTTTACACGCGTAACCAATGCGGATTTCCATTAAAAAATCCACGAAAGTTTTATTGGAACATTTTTTAAAATAGCGACAAAACGAGGTGGTGCTCATGTTCGCTAGTTTGCCCATACTTTCGATGGTGATGTTTTCGTCGAAATGGGATAAAACGTACGCGTAAATTTGGTTGATCCGGGCCGTATCGTTGGGTAGGGTAGCGGTATTAGCGCCCATTTTGGATAAAAACCGGGTTTCGTGTGATTCTGCCAGTATTTTAAAAATGGACAAAAGGGCAATTAAGCGGCCCAAGTCCTTTTTTTCCAATAGATCCGGCAGCATTTCGATGACCGTTTCGCGCGTTTTTCCTTCAAAAATAATTCCGCGTTGGGCGCGGTGAAACAAGTCTTTGATTTTGCGCATTTCGGGCAACTGCATAAATTCTTTGCCCGCAAAATCTTCCAAAATATGAATGGCGATGGATTCGGAGTGGGGACAGGCGTCGTCGGAGCGCCACAAATGGGGCAAATTGGCTCCCATTAAAATCAAGTCGCCCGGTTTAAACGGCTCCACGTTATCACCAATCAGGCGGGTGCCAGATCCTTCCCGGATAAAAACAAGTTCCAATTCGGGGTGATAATGCCAATAATTGTAAAAATGGGCCGCCGAATAGTGTTCATAACTAAACGAATTCCCGGATTGTAATAAAATCTTACGTAGAACAGGCTTCATAGCACTGATTGATCGGCTGTGGTGGTGCGAACTGATAGAATGTGGGGGTAAAGGTAAAAACTTATCTGGTTTATACGGAGTATCGCTTGCTACATCTCAAAACGAACATCGAACACCGAACACCGAACACCGAATTTTGAACACCGAATTTTGAACACCGAACACCGAATTTTGAAATTTGAGCACCGAACACGGGGGCTTTTCTTCCATTTGAAGAGAAAAGTGTACATTTGTGGCTTGAAAATTTAACAATAACTACATTTTATGAAGAACAAAATAATCTTTTTCACAACAATCGTTTTTACCTTTTTTTTAACGGCTATTCAAGCGCAAAATGAGCCGAAACGCGTTCAGGAAGGCGAATTTTATGGTCTTCAAAATCAAAAAGGCGAATGGTTAATCGAGCCAAAATATGATTTTATTGACAAGGCAATATCGGATAGTTTTTTTGTCGCCCAAAAAAATGGCTTGTTGGGACTCTTTGATATCACGGGCCGCCAACGGATGCCCACGGAATTTACCGATCTCGAAATGGTGGGCCAATCTGGTCGGATAAAAGCCAAAAAAAAAGACACTCAATTTGGGCTTTTTGATACCGAGGGACAAGCACTTACTTTTATGGAATTGTCCGATTTTCAGGCAGAGACTTCACTGCCCTTACTGATTTTTGCCAAGTATACCGATGGGCAATGGGCTGTTTTGAACCGAGACGGGCGGCACTTGCATTTTCCACCACTCGACGGTTATTCCAGTGTTTCAGAATTTAGTTTTTTGGGAAAAAGGGGGGATTTAGTGGCTGTTTTTTTGCCCAATGGCAACCGGATTACGGATTTTAAATACCATTATGTTGTTCTTTTTAATCAAAAAGACGTTACCCGGAAACGCGAAACGGCGCATAGGCTGAGTGCTGATACCTATTTTGTGGGGTTTATCAAAGATAATGGGGGAACTTTGATTGATAATTTTGGGAAAGAATATCCACTCGAACCACGACCCAAAGTGCCACCTGCTCCACCTAAATCCATTGGCGCTGAGCCTTTTTTTGCGATAGAACCGGCTACGGATGGAAAAGTCGAGGAAATAGTGTACGATTCTCCCGAAAAACCGGCCATGTTTCCGGGGGGAGATACCGCACGTATTCAATTCATCAAGGATAACATGGAGTACTCGAAAGAGGCTAAAAGAGAAACTGTGAATCAAAGAACCACGCTCAAATTTATGGTGGATAAAGATGGCAGTATCTCCAGAGTTATGGTTTTAAGAGATCCGGGTTTTGGATGCGGTAAGGCGGCTGTTGCTATGGTTCGTAAAATGCCGGCTTGGATTCCCGCCGAGCACAAAGGGCGCGTGGTCCAGTCATTTGTAACCCTTGATGTTGTTTTTAGGCCGTATTAAAGCGGAAAGTAGCCTTCAATTCTTTGTTCAAGCGTTTTGTTTGTATTTATGTTGTTGCGTCTTTTTAGAATTAAGTAGCACCGAGTTATTTCGCGACATTCTCTTTTCCCTGCACATTATTTAGTCTTGGCGTTTATATCAATTTGCGCTCTTATTTTGTCAACAAAGGTCGTTTTAAATTTTCTAATTTGATACTTGTTTGGCAGGTACCAAAAGTCTCGGTTGATAAGTCTGCGCTTTTCGGAATGATCATATTTCTCCAAACTTACAAACGCTAAAGTCGTTTTCCCGGTGCCAGTTACGGGGCGCGTCCAGGCATGTACTATTTCTTTGGTATCGGGATAATACAAGTTAATGTGGCACCAATATTGGCTTTGTCGCACAAAAGAAAAAGTATCCGGTGGTTGAAAATTCGGATTAGTTTGGTTCAGCGCCAAAAGCGCATCAAACACCTCTGACTCTCTTGCGTAAATCTCCCAGGACTCTACATCAGGATAACTTCCGGCAATACCACCCACTTTTCTTCTTAAAAATTCTTCACAACCCCAAAGGAGCAAAAAACCGGCGAGGAAACTGATCAAAATTTTTTGTGTTTTTATCGTCATGTTGCGGAATATAGCGGCTGTTGGAAAGTTTTTGAAAATGAATTTTTAAAGTGCGCCTCCGTTCCACAACGCGCGCCCGTTCAACGCCTGCACCAGCGTAAAAACCGCCAAAATACCGTACAAAATGGCCGCTACGGTCACGGCTCTTACGTCTTTTAAGGCGTAATAAGCCAGCAGCGGAAGCGCCTGCAACGCGTGCATACCAATAAAATGGGCAATGCGCGGGTCGCCGTATTTGTAACTCCAGTTCAGCAAGGGCAGCCCCGGCCCGCCATCCGGTCCGCCGATGGTGTGCGAAAGGCGGGCGCCCATCACAAAACCCTCGAAGGAAAAGACCACAAACAGCACAATGCCCCACCGAATGGCCCACAGGTAATAATCGGGTAATTGGGGAAAGGCTTGGGTAAAAAACAACCAGCCCACGTAGGCCGTGTACAGGCTCACCAAACTGGCGGCCAGGGCCATTAAACTGTACAAACCCGCGTAAATAGCCGAACTTTGGTTAAAATGCGAGAGTTGTCCCCGCCCGGCCTGCAACACAATGTACACAATTTCGAAACCCAACAAGACGATAATGGCCGTGTTAAACAGGTTAATGTTAAAGGAAGCGGGCAAATAAGCGCAAAACCAGGCCATTGTCCAGGCGTAAATGCCAATGGAGGCCGCAAATTTAAACGGCTTGTACCAGGCATTTACGCCCAACACCTGCGTGGTGGTGAATTGGGTTAATAGTAAAAAAAAGAGCGAAAATAGCAGGTTGGCCAGCCCAAAATAGAATAAGGCGCTGTTTCGCTCCAATAACGTTTTGGCAACATCCATCATTGTTTTGGTATATTTTGGCGCAAAGGTAGGCGATTGTGGTGGAGGTGGGCGTAAACAAATGTTTAAAAACCGAAGCGTTTTTCACTATTGTTTATTTCACCGCGCACTGGGCTTATTTTATCGCCTGCACACTGGCCGTATCCACATTCCCTTCGATGAAATGCCGCTCCTGACAACCTTTGCAGGTGCCCAAAATGTCAATGTCATCGGCAAAAAGACGCGCTTGGGGAAGGAGCGTCAGTGAAGCGCCAGTTTGCACGACAAGGCTCAATACTTCGATTTCGCCCTTGCGAATGACCGGGTATTTGCCCGTCGAAGTGGATACATCGGGGATAACCACGTGGTCAAATTCGTTGGGGACCCGGCCCGTACTCCAATTTTTGAAGTACGACCATTCGGTTTCATGGCCCGGAGCGCCGCCGCGCCAGTTGTTGGTTTTTTGAGCAAAGGCCGCTACCGAGAGCAGCGTAAAAAAGCAGATAAAAAGGTATTTGTACATGGTTGAATGGTTGTGTGATTCCATTCTATATTGCAGGTGAACCCGCGCAGGTAAGTGGGAAAATGATTTTTTTTTAAAAAAAATTTGCGCACACAGCAACGCAAACTACTCCACCAGCACAAAACCCGCCCAACGATACGCATCGCCGTACCGCGCCTTCATGTCGCCCTGTGTGGCCCGAAATGCCGCCGGAATGGCCATATTATCGTTTAACCAGTGTTGGTAAAAGGTCGTCATAAACACCTGGGTCTGAAGTTCGGGTACCTGCCACAGCGACATGATGAGGTAGCGCGCACCGGCGATTTTGAAGGCGCGTTGCAGGCCATACACGCCTTCGTTGCCCACGAGATCGCCGAGGCCCGTTTCGCAGGCGGACAGCACAACCAGTTCGGTATTGGCAAGATCCATCTGGCTGATTTCGTAAGCGGTGAGTATGCCGTCTTCCAGGTTGGGGCGCAGGGTTTTGCCCGTTTCCCAGGCGTGGTTGACGCCCGCCA
>JAAFJN010000086.1 GCA_013298845.1 Chitinophagales bacterium | reverse complement strand
TCTCTTTGTTCCAGAACGTAGAGTAGTTCGTTGGCTGTGGATCCGATGGGTTGATACGAACAACCGTTGGTGCCCAACCCGGAACGGTAGTACCCAATGGAGATACCGTTACACCAGGCAAGTTCGTCGGGTGGTTCGTGGTGTTGTTCGGATTTGGATTCGGTACAAACTGACAAGTTGAGTTGTTCGGGTTGTACGTGCACCAGTTAATCACGCGCCAGGTACGCTCGATTTTGTAACAAGCATCCGGAATTACCGTAAAGAATTCGTCTGTGTACGAAGTTGCGAGCAATTCGCAGTCTTCGCCGTAGAACTCAGGTGATCCGTAGGCTGTAGTACCGTCGCAAGTAGAAACGAGGCGGTCAGCCGGGAATTTAACCCAGTAGTTCTGGTTGTAAGTAACGATGATACGTTGTGTGCACTGTGAAGTGTTACCACCGGCATCCACCGCCGTCCAGCGACGGGTGATGGTACCTTTGTTACACAAAGAGTCAAACTGTGTGTACACCACTGTACCCGTGATGGTTGGGTTAGAGCAGTTGTCGGTCGCCGTTGCCTGACCGTAAGCCCACAATGATGGGTCGAACGCTTCGCAAGACACCGTTACGTTCGCAGGAGCCTGGCATACTGGCTTCAACTTGTCTTCTACCAATACTTGTACCATTACATCGCTGTAGTGACCTTCAAACTCTTCCAAACCGGTAGTTCCGGCACCCGGATCTACGTCGTACACCCGGAAAATCACCATAATGGTGTCACCGATGTCTTCGCAGCAGAATTTCACCTGTGGGTGGAAACGGTCCGTCAATTGGCATGGGTTGTTGTCCATGCGGCGTACTTTGAAATACACTGGTCCGCAGTTATCGTAAGAACCATCGTCGAAGGTTTCAGCGTTGATAAACGCCATTCCGTCAACTCCGATGGAGATTTGGGTCCATTCATCCGCCGCAACTTGTGGTGGTGTTTGGTCTTCTACCGTCAAGTCAAATTCGTACGTTGAAGCGTTACCGCAATCGTCCGTGATGGTGTAAACTACTTCGTGGTTACCGATTGGCAAGCAAGGCGTAAAGCCGAACGTCGCCAAAGTATCTGGAGTCCACAGGTTGTTACCTGGGAATGTTGTCAATGTACCGTTTACAGTGAATGTACCGATCAGGTCGCCCGTGTATTGGTCGTAACCGTAAATTGTCGCCACTGCGCTCGCAATACGAGAGCAGCCATCGCCAACAATTACGTTCGGCAAATCTACGTTCGCGCAGCAGGTATTGGCATTAGTGCTCGCCACTACGTCGTCAATCGCTGCGATGCTTGGACCTGTTTCATCCACTACTTTCACCAACTGCACATAGTACTGTGGGTTAGAGGTTGGTGGGAACGGTGACGTTGGTAAACACCAATCGTAAGCCGTCCACGTGCGCAGGATTTTGTACGTGCCGTCGCATACTGGGAGAACCTGGTCGGCATACGTTGCAGAGAGTTCGCAATGAGCGGCTTGCGGCCAAATCGGGTAACTTTTAGGGCCAGCCGGGTAGTTAAATACAACAGTTGGAACGCCGGTAGCCGATGGTGCAGTGCTTCCGTTAGAAGAACATTGGACAATGGCATCTTGAGGAAATACGACATCAAAAATGCGGGCCCCCACGAGATCAATTCGTTGCGAGCAAGTGGCGGTGTTGCCGCTGGCATCAGAAACAAACCAAGTACGGGTAATATATCCGGTAACACTTGGGGCAGTGGGTGAAGGCGGGCAATCCAAATTCGTCAAAACATCATTAAACGTGCGGTTCAGACTGGTACAATCGCCGGTAGCCGATGGCCACGCCGCTGTAATACCCAGCGTTCCGTTCAAATATGCCGGTGCCAAATTGGTCTCGGCACAAGAAACCGAAAAATTATTACAAGTCAAAGTAGGCGGCAATTTGTCTTCTACTTTAATCAACCCCCAGCAAGAATTACCATTAATCAAGTGTTTAACGGTAACCGTAAGGGTTTGTCCAATATTTGCCGCAGTAAGGGTATTTCCGTAATTGGGCACGCCATTTGGCCCGGTAATAATGACCTGATAACCACCGTAACAAGCATAAGTACCTTCTAAAATCATATCGGCATCTACTACCACATTACAATCTTCATCCAAAGAAATTTGCACAAAATCATTGCAATTCAATTGATTAGAAGTAGAAATCACTTCCACTGTTTTACTACTTGTTCCGGTGCAACCACTTGCGTTGGAAACAGTTACCGAGTAAGTGCCGGAAGTTGTAACCGTAATGGAAGCCGTGTTAGCACCCGTGCTCCACAAAAAGGAAGTACCACCCGATGCCACTAATGTCACCGATGTTCCTTCACAAATTGTACCATCATTGGGGAAATCACCGGTATTTTCAATCGCGGCAATTTTAACATCCGGAAAACCAATTTCGTACACCGTTAAGGTACGGCTTACCTCACTGGTAGTAAGCAGCAACGCCGTGCCCGTTGGACTGAGGTTAGAGGGAACAAATTCCAAACCTTCCAAACCTAAAGAAGTTGGCGTATTGATCCATTGAATAAACGTTGGATTGGCCGGATTTGAAATATTATACACCATGATATCACCGGTACGCTCCAGGCCAATAAAAGCATAGGGTACACCATTAATTGTACCAATCACCAGCCCCTCCGGTTCAGGACCTTTGTTATCCGAACGCGTATCAAACGTTGCCGTAGTGCCATCCGAGTTAAAAACCGATGGCCCTCTCAAAGCGGTTATTTGTTCAAACTGATCTTTGCTGTCAAAAACCAAATTACCCGCCGCATCCCAAACCGAAAATGAACGGGCACCCAGCGCATGAATTTGCTCAAACTCGCTGTCGCCATCCAAATTACCGGTAGCACTGGTTAATTGAAGACGCCCCAAATTGGCGTTTTGTTTCAGCGTTGCGGCATTGGGGAAAACGACCGGATCAAGTACATAAGCACCGGCACCTACCCGTACTTCTTCCGAAAAGCCAGTGTAATCGCGGGCATCACCTTCGTTGGCCGTTAGAAAATACGTTTGTCCACCTACGCTGTAATTACTAATTGCATCCGGTTGGTACATCCCAAAAACCGGCCAATTCTGAATGTTAATCCGACCCGTTGAAGAAGTTAAATCACGGTCGCTGGCATCTATCCCATTACCCGTCGCGTTATGGTCTTTTAAACCCAAAGGACGAACGGTCGTAATATTCATTTGCAAAAGATCAATGATCGCAATGGCGTTGTTTTCCTGCAAAGTTACCCACGCCGTTTGGCCATTCGGGGTGATGGTGATATACTCAGGCTCCAAGTCCTGAGCCACGGTAGCGTTGGGGCCGTAAATACGTACACCCGCCGCTCGCAAAGCAGCAATTTGGCCGTTAAAAGACGTAAAACCGAGCGTTTGCACTGTTGCGGCAGTAACTCCACCACTAATATCAATAACACTTATTGAACCCTCGGGATCAAAAGATGTGGGTTGATTATAACTGTTAGGTTCGCCTTCATTTGCGGTCAGTACCTTTTTGCCATCGGGCGAAAACACCACCATATCGGGCAAAAAACCAACCGTTACCGAATTAAGGAATGTTCCCGTTGAGGCTTCGTAAAAACTAACCCGTCCCGGCTGTTGTGCATTGGTCGTACTATTTGCCAAAGCATAAGATGCCGCAACAATTCCATTTTTTACCGCAACGCTATTGGGAAAAACGCTAATTCCGGCACCGGGAGTAAAACCAAGCGGCAATGAACCAACCAAACTCAAAGCACCGGTATTAGACACTGAAAAAATCTCAATTACTGAACCTGCAACTGAATAGAGGCGCTTACTCCCCGGGTCAAACGCCGGAATTTCGGCCCCATTGACGCTGGTTGCATTGGATAAAAATTTCAAAAAAGAGCAATTATTGTCCGAAATAGCAATGTTTTGGGTAATTGAATTACCTAAAACAATACCAGCAGAGGGGTTACTTAACGTGAGAACTGCCGTTTCCGGTCCTTCTGTAATGGCATCGTCCGCTACTACAAAAGTTACGCTACCGCTGGTTTGGCCATTTAGAATGGTAATTACGGTGTTGGTCAAGTAGTAATCTCCGCTGGTAATTCCAGTGCCCGATACAAGAACGGAAACTGTTTGATTACCAACTACCGCTTCCGAAGAAACCGCAGTAACGGTAATAGAAGTTGGATTTTGCTCCGAAGACGCATTGGAACTCACGGTGAGGTCCACAGTCCCCATCATCAAAGTTTCCTTTAAACTTCCGGGAGTGTTGGACCATAATTGGCCGCCTCCAAGGAAAATAATTCCGACGCAAAGCAATAAATGCCGCACAGAATATGGCTTAAATTTTGTAAAAATACCTTTCATGAAATAGTTATTAAAATCTAAAAAAACAAAGGTATTGAGCATTATTGGTTGCTACGTTGCTCTAATGTTAAGTTCAATGTTAAGTTTTTCAAGCCCCCTTAAAAGGCAGAAAGGCCGCCCCGGGTTTCCCCGAAGCGGCCTTTGCTGTTATGTCACTTTTCCTCCAGTGTTTACTTCGTCTGAATCATCTGTTTCACACCGCTGTCGGTGGCCGTTTCCACTTTGTAGAACAGGCTACCCGTTTCTACGCCGCTTAACATCCGACGATCCAATACAAACGCATTGTAACCTTTGCCAAAGTCACCTTGAGCCGTGTAAATCGTGCGACCCGTTGCGTCGTACACTTTCAACGTCGCCTGAGTGGCTTCCGGCAGATAGAATCCGATCTGCGTTTTGTTCACCCAAGGGTTTGGCGCATTTTGGTACAACTCAAATGCCTGACTAGCAATGGTGCTGCTGTTGCCGTTGTTGAAGCGTAAGGCTACATCTAACTTCTTGCTTTCATCGAGCGAAGTCGAGAGGAATGCTACTGCCTTCGTAATACGGCTGCTCACCGACAACATTTCGCTCAATTTGCCGCTCTTCGTCGCCGTAAACGTCACCGTGTACGATGCCTTGCCATTGAATACCGTTGGTGCATCCCATGAAGTAGTCACTGCGTCACCGAACACCGCGAAGTTTTCGTCACTCATGGCGCTGCCTTCGATCGTTTCTACTTTCAATCCGTTCAGGTTCAACGTGTACTGGTAACCTTTTACTACCTGATCGGCAGTCAGGGTAACCACGAGGGTTTCACCCGCCGTTACCTTGCGGTCCTGTACATCGAACAACAACGTGCCGTTGGTACGGTCATCCGTGCTTACCAGGTTGTTCGGCGTGGCGCTGTTGTCAACGTCACCCACCTTGGCACCCACAAAGTCACCCGCCGTCAGGCTTTGCTGAATATCTACAATCTGAATATCTTCCTTAATCACATCCGCGAATGGATTGTCCGGGTTCGTGAATACCTGCGCCTTGTCAATAAAGCGCCAACTGCTGTTGTTC
>JAAFJN010000085.1 GCA_013298845.1 Chitinophagales bacterium | reverse complement strand
CTGTTGCATCACCGATGGTTAATACATTATTATTGTAACAATTCAACGTAGCCGGAGGGCCAACAACTGCCGGAGGCGGTGTAATATCCTGGTCAATCAATTTAGAGGCCGAGGCGCTGCACTGGCTCACCGGATTCGTTACCGTGAGCGTATACAAACCGGGCTGATTAACCACAATGGAGAGAGAGTTGGCACCACTGACAATATTACCACCGGATGAAGCCGTCCACACGGGTGAACCATCGTTGGTGGGGTTTTGACCCGTCACCGTTACCGTGGCGTTATTACAGTTCAACTGGTCGTTGGAGAAGGCCAGTACCTGCGGCACACTTTGGTCTTCACCCACGTCCACCGAAGCGGTATTGGTACAGCCGTTGCCCGGATTGGTTACCGTTACCGTGTAAGTACCCGATTCTGATACCACGGGATTCGCCGAGGAATTGCCCGAAATAATATTACCGTTAATGGTGTACCAACTGAATAACACGTTGGTAGGCGACGAAGCACCGGCATTTAAGGTAACCTGGTTATTCGCACAGTTAATTATACCCGCCGGAGCGACGGCGGCCGTTGGTGCAACAATATTTTCGGTAACGACCACCTGATCGGTTGCCGTACATTGGTTGACCAAATTCGTGACTAATATGGTGTAGGTTCCGGGTTCTGAAACAATAGGCTGCGTTGTGTTTCCGCCACCGGCAATGACACCGCCATTGCTGGCCGACCATAAATAAGTAATATTATTGGCGCTGCTCGAAGAACCGGTTCCATCGAGTGTAACATTGGTAATGGCACAACTCAACGTTTGGGGTAATCCCGCTTCGGCAATGGGTGGTGTATTATTTGCGGCAACGGGTACATCCACCGTGGAGGTACAGCCATTGGTCGTATTGGTTACCCGGAGGCGATAAGTACCACCCTGATTCACCGTTGTGGTCAGTGCGTTGGGAGACCCGGTGATATTGCCCGGCCCAACGGGTGCCCATAAATACGTAATATTATTGCCGACTTCGGAACCTTGACCGTTAAGGGTTGCCGTTAGTACCTGACAATCGAGGCCGTTCATGGCCACCCCGACTGCGGCCGGTGGGGTATTATTGGCGACTACCGTGGCGGTAGTGGTGCGCGAGCAACCCGCCTGATCGGTAATGGTAACGGTGTACGTACCGGGACCGAGGTTTTGCGGATTTTGTAAAGTAGAACCATGATTCCAACTGTAGGTATAGTTGGGAGTACCGCCGGAAACGGCCAGATTAATACTTCCTCCCGTTGGATTATAACAGTTGGGTACTTGCCCCTGCGTGGCTGCCGGTAACAATATCGACGTGGCTTGCACATTATAGGTATTGGTCATGGTGCAAGTATAACCATCCGTAACGGTAACCGTGTAAATACCGGCCTGCAAATTAATCGGATCGGCAATGGACGGAATCGTTTGGGGACCAGCCCATTGGTACGTATACGGCCCCTGCCCGCCAGTTACGGTAGTATTAATGGTACCATTGGTTTGCCCAAAGCACTGCACCCCGGTGGCTACCCCCGTCAGGTTCAATTGCGAGGCAACCACCAGTTGGGAGCCTTGCCCTATCCCCTGACACCCGGCGGAATCTATGACACTGACCAATTGATAGGTTCCTGTTTGTGAAATAACGAGTTGAAACGGGTTGGTTGCGACGTTCGTCACCGGGGGCTGATTGACCCCGTTAATCGAATAAACAAACTCAAAAGGACCCGTTCCTATAAAATTAATGGTCAAAACTCCCGTTCCGCCGTTGGCGCACAATTGTGGTGCCGGAGGCAACAACTGCGCTTTTGGAGGCGGGGTTATTTTTACAAAAATATTTTGTACCGTTGTTTGGCCGCATGCATCCGTTATGGTTACCCGATAGGTTCCCGAAACCTGCACAAAAAAGATGGCCTGCTGACCGGTTCCGCCGTTGTTGGACCAACTAAACGTATGATCCGGTACGCCACCTTCAAAGGTGGCTTCCAATGCAATAAAACCAGTGCCGCAGGAAATCACCGTATCAGGTTGAGTAGTGAGCAAAGGCAAGTCGTTGATCAACAAAATTTCTTGTGGTTTGGCGCAAGAGCACAAACTGGTCAACGTAATGATAATGCTTTCCTGACCTTCCAAAATGGCATCACCAAAAATATTTACCGGCAAAACAAATTGACTGGCACCCGCCGGAATAACAATTGAACCTGGAATTGGTGCGTA
Organism: Chitinophagales bacterium; assembly: GCA_013298845.1. GTDB lineage: Bacteria > Bacteroidota > Bacteroidia > Chitinophagales > Saprospiraceae > M3007. Next base: position 3,365 of record JAAFJN010000085.1, on the reverse strand, counting down.
ATCCACCCCCGAGGTGGCCGTTCCGGTAATGGTATAACTTACGTTCAATGGCACGTTAGGATTGCCCCCGACGCGGTCAAACAACAACGAAACCGTATTACATTTTTCAATGGTTTCGTCGGCTGGTTCGTCGTTCACTAACCACTCCACCGATGCATTACCACCCGCGTCAAATGAACCTTCGCGCAGGAATACCGCCGAGTCAAATGCACCATCGCCAATATCCGAAATGGACAACTTGATGTGGTAGGTTTGGCAGGGAATAACGTTGGCCACCGCCACAAAACGGCGGGTAAAACCATCGTATTGAACTTCTTGAACAACCGGGCTGCTGGACGGTGTTTGACCGCATAAATCACCACTTGATGCCGGTTGGTTATTTACAAAAAAGCCGGGAAATGATACGTGGTTGATGTTATTGATGGCAACGGGAGTCGCCGTCATGGGAATAACCGCCAAATTTTGCGTTCCACCCGGAATACCAGGCCCCGTGATAAAGAAACCAAAAACGTCGTTGAACTGAGAACCCACGTATTCGCAATACTCTTCGGAGGCAAATACGTACTCAAAAGTAACTTGTGGCTGGGTGGGGGTAAAATCGAATTCGAGCCGTGCGTTGTCGTTTTGTGCACCGCTGCTCAAGGGAACCAGATCTCCATCGGTACCACAACCGCCCGAACTACCGCCCGCGCCGTCGGCATTGTTAGGGCCAAGGGCAACGCTAATCGGTCCCGTGGCCAAAATTACCCCACGGTTAATACCAATATTGGTTTGTCCATCGGAGAAAGCGCCAATCTGATCACCACCACCGCAGAATGTGATATTGGTCACGTCGAAGCAATCGCCCCCGATCAATACATCCCGCACGGCCTCATCGGCACCCATACCTTCCACCGCAATGGGCGCTTCCGCGCCACTAAACAAGTTTTTGATCAGGGAACACGAAGTACACTGAATGGTAACGGTGAATGAAGGTACATTGCCGGATTGCCAGGTACAGGGAAATTGTAAGTGAAATGACATAGTAGATGCCGTAGCCTCAAAACTGATGCCTTCAGCACCGGAAGTGGACGACTCTACCTGCCCCATCGAAATGGTTGGCACACAATTTGCTACATCGGATTTACCAGAAATGATCAAGCGATACGTCTCCCCCTTTTTTAACCCCGTAAGCGTTAGTGGTTGAGATACTGCATTGGGCGAAATCTGATGCCTGACAAATTCACTTTTTAACACAATAGGTTCAGTGGAATAAGGTTGTTGGGCGTGTCCGATTACAAAACCTAATAGTACCAACAAGGATACTACCAAAGGACGATACGTAGAAATGGACATAATAATAAAGTAAAGTTCGGTTTAATAATAAGTGAATAAGCAGTTTGCAGAACTGAAAAAGTCACATGGGTGGATTATAAGCATGTTAAGTGTTAAAACTGACGCATGCGAAAGAGAAACGGCAGCATTTAAAAAATACAATAGCACAAAGATACACTTCGTGCGTGAAGTGCTGCAATAAGGAACCTAAAATAAAATGTCGGGGGGACTATATGCATCAGTACATTGGCTACAAGTACTAATTACGAGTGCAATAGTATGCAGGTTTTCGCGTACAGCCAAATTTTCGGGGTTTTTAACTTCTTACAATTCGACAAAATACCCCACACAGCACCAGAATGTTGAGTTTGGCAATTGTTACGGAAAACTCAATTTTTTCCATTCGCGCACTTTCACATCCCCTTTTGCGTTTTGTCCGCCGTTTTTCATTCACTTCATTTTGTCAAAAACATGACGCGCAAACCCGCCTTTTTTCTGTCCCTTTGCATCCTTATTTGTTGTTCAAATGCACGCCTTACGGCCCAAAACAACGACTATAAAAACGCCATCTCCGTCACTACCGGTTTAAACGGTTGGCAAATTGTTGCACTACTCGATAACTTTATTGAAGCCGACAGCGTCGTGGGGGCTTACATGAAAGCCTCTCCCACCTTTGGCGTATCTTACGATATGGGGCTGCTCAAATGGTTTAGCCTCGGGGTACACGCCAACTTTAACCGGGGCGAAATTGGGGCCGATGACCTGACCCTCAATGTGGACGGCAAAGAATACACCGGCGTCGCCCGCCTCCAACTGCGCCGGTACAACCTGGGTTTTCGCCCCCTTTTCCACTACGGCAACAATGGCCGTTTCGATTGGTACTCGGGGTTTCGGGTGGGCGTTAACTACCGCGTTATGGACGTCAACATTGGAACCGACGCCGATATTACCGATTATGAGGTCATTAACCGCCTCATTGGCAACAATTGGCTGCTCAACCGCAACTATCGCGGCGTAAGGCCCACTTTTCAACTGATTCCGCTGGGTTTCAGGGCGCATTTCACCGAAAACTTAGGTATTGGTCTCGAAACTGCCCTGGGTGCGCCGTATTACCTCAACGCCCAACTTACTTATCGGTTTTAAGCGGATGCTCGGCGATCCATTGAAAAACGGATTCCCACTCCAAGTCCCGTTTTTCTAACACATCTTCAATGGTATATTCCGTTTCAATATGGGGCAATACGCCCCGCCCCTCGTCTTTGCCCATGCGGTAGTCGAGGTGCATCTGTGGAATATGCACCAATAACCTGGATTCCGGGAGGCGAAAAACGGGAATTTGCATCCCATTAATGGCCCGCGCTCCGCCTCCCGTTTCCTGCCCAATAATTACCGCGTTGGAATTTTCTTTAATAAACGTTGCCGTTTGGCTCGACGCTGAAAAGGACATGCCGTTTACCAAAACAAATACCTGCCCGTTAAAATGGTGCTTTTTGGAGGGTTTGAATTTTAAACGATAATACACCTTGCCATTCCGAATCCATTTTTTGCCGCCCCAGTACAACAAATCAAAGGCGACCAGTGAATTGATTCTACCTATATGATTGTACCACGGCTGATGCCGCCAGGAGCGAAACAAACGCCGACTCAGGTTCATCGTAAATTTTTTGGAAGTAGTATACCGAATGAGATTGGCCGAACTGGCAAAACTACCGCCGGTGTTGTCGCGCAAATCAATCACCAGATACGGCGTTTTTTTTGCGTTCAGGTCGGCCATCGCTTGCTGGTACAATTTAGTACCGCCCCGCCCGCTGAACGACCGCAGTTTCAGTACCCCGATGTTGGAATCCTGCGGGTGAAAATAAAACGACTGCGTTCTTTGACGGTTGCGGTGTACTACTTTTACCGTCGTATCGCGTTGGCTTAACGGCACCATTTCATCGTCTTTCAGGCAATATACCTTTTGATAATTCAAAATTCCCGTGCGGTCCGCCCAGGTAATGTATTCGACCGAATCCACCGAATAATATTTGGAGAACAAATAGTTATAAAAC
>JAAFJN010000084.1 GCA_013298845.1 Chitinophagales bacterium | reverse complement strand
CATTGCCCGCTCAATGCGACGATGCGACCATCACGGTAACGGTAAATGCCGTAAACGACGCACCAATCGCGAACAACGACACACAAACCACCACGGAAGATACACCGGTAACGTTCTCGGCCACGGGCAACGATACAGATGTTGACGGCGCAATTAACCCGGCAACGTTGGATTTGGACCCCACAACACCCGGCGTTCAAACCAGTTTCACAGTTCCTGGCCAAGGTACTTTTGTAGCGAACCCAACCACGGGTGACGTGACGTTTACTCCGGTAGCGAACTTTACGGGTACAACAACTCCGATCACGTACAACGTATGCGATAATGGTACACCATTGCCCGCGCAATGCGACGATGCGACCATCACGGTAACGGTAAATGCCGTAAACGACGCACCAATCGCGAACAACGACACACAAACCACCACGGAAGATACACCGGTAACGTTCTCGGCTACGGGCAACGATACGGACGTTGACGGCGCAATTAACCCGGCAACCCTCGACTTGGACCCCGCAACACCCGGCGTTCAAACCAGTTTCACGGTTGCTGGCCAAGGTACATTTGTCGCCAACCCAACCACGGGTGACGTGACGTTTACACCGGTAGCGAACTTTAACGGTACAACAACCCCGATCACGTACAACGTATGCGATAATGGTACACCATTGCCCGCTCAATGCGACGATGCAACCATCACGGTAACAGTAACGCCGTCTAATGATCCACCAACAATTTCTCAGCCCCCGGTAACCACACCAGAAGATACGCCAATTACTATTTGTGCAACGTTGGGAGACCCCGATGCCGGCGCGATATTAACAGTTTCCTTGTGTAACGTGCCCATGAATGGTAATGCGGTAGTTGGCCCCGGCAACTGTATCACCTTTACTCCGGCTAATAACTTCAACGGCCTTACCAATGTATGTATTCAGGTATGCGACCAGGGTAATTTGTGCGCTACGGTAGATGTTCCGGTAACGGTAACGCCCGTGAACGACGCACCGATTGCCAACAACGATACCCCAACAACACCTGAAGATACACCGGTAACGTTCCCGGTAACGGGTAACGATACGGATGTTGACGGCACCATTAACCCGGCTACCCATGACTTGGATCCGACTATCCCTGGTGTCCAGACCAGTTTCACGGTGCCTGGTCAGGGTACATTTGTGGCCAACCCCACTACGGGTGAGGTTACGTTTACCCCGGTAGCGAACTTCAGCGGAACAACAACCCCAATTCCTTACAGCGTATGTGATACAGGTACGCCATTGCCCGCACAGTGTGCTCAGGCGACCATTACGGTAACGGTTGTTTTCGACCCGATTGCAAAATTGCAACTTAAAGTAATGTTACAGGGTGCTTTAATTGGCACAAGCGACGGATTAATGCGCGATGATTTGCGGACAAATAACCTTATTCCTTTAACCGAACCTTACACTGCTTTGGCTAATCCACGCTTTAGCCACGTTGGCGGCGGCGGTAGCGAAACCACAACTGCTGCTGTTTTAGCCGCTAATGCCGGTACGCCGAATGCCATCGTAGATTGGGTATTTGTTGAATTGAGAAGTGCGGTAGATTCTTCGGTGGTATTGTACACGCGTTCGGCACTTTTACAACGCGATGGAGACGTTGTTAGTGCTTCTGACGGTACTTCCAGATTAGGATTTTTGGGACTGGTTGGTCAACAGTTTTTTGTGTCGGTGAAACACCGCAACCACTTGGGCGCGATGACTTCGATCAAGTCTACTTTGGTCAACGACGGTACCTTGGTAGATTTTACTACGGCTAATGACGCGCAGTTGTACGACCGTCCGGGCGCTATTAACTACAACGGTGCCGAGATGACTACCGTTCAGGGTAAACGTGCACTTTGGGCGGGTAATGCCAATGCCAATACAAAAGTGAAATACCAGGGCACTTCATCCGATAATGTGTCTGTATTAACACCCGTATTGAACCATCCCGGTAACACTTTGGGTACATACAACTTTAATGCGGCATTCGGGTATTATCCCGGCGATATTAATATGGATGGTAAGGTAAAGTATCAGGGTACATCTAATGATGCCTCTTATATCTTTATCAATGTTGTTGGTCTGTACACCACATTAAACACATCCGGTTTGTATAATTACGATCTGTTCTTAGAACAATTACCGTAATAATCATTTTAGTGGCTCTGCGGAATGTTCCGCGGAGCCACATTTTACAATGCTTAAAAAACATGAAAATGGTGCCAATTGCCAAGTGGTTAGGGTTGTTTTTGATTTGGTGCAATACCACTGCACTATTCGCGCAGATACCTGATTTGCAATTAACGGTTCGGTATAATCCCACATTTACGCGGTACGAAGTATTCGCTTTGCCCAATGCCTCTCAATCGGTATTTAATTGGGGGCCGTCACAAATTTCGATTGTACTACCGGCCTCGGTACCCGATGAAGCCCTCACCATTGTTTCGGCGGCGGGTGGTTCGTGGCAGGATAATTCCCGGATTTACGCGCCATCGGCTCTTCCCGGAAAGGATTTTCACGGAATTGGTTCGTTGGGGGCAACAACGTCGTTGATTCAAAATGTGGAAAAATTGATTTTTTATTTCACGTTACCCGGCGGTGGATGCACTCCGGGAGTACGCCTTTTTATCAATAATGTTGATCCCGGTTCTTCTGCGCCGGGTATGAATGGCGGCGATTTTGCCAATACTATTTTTGCTATTGTATCGGGCGTGCCCGATGGGTATGAGGCTTACACTGGCAACTACAACAACACCGGCACAATTTGTTCTTCGGTACCGCTGGAACTCATCGCTTTTAGCGGGGAATCCAGTCAAAATATTATAACGCTGACCTGGAAGAGTACCAACGAAGTGGACTTCTCTCATTTTGAGTTAGAGCGTTCTGTTAATAGCGTAGATTTTACAACGATAGGTCACATTTTGCCACAATTAGCCCAATCGTACAGCGATTACACGTACGATGACAAAGGCGTAAAACCCGGCGTTCAATATTATTATCGGCTCAAAATGGTGGATTTGGACGGGCATTTTGCCTATTCCGGCCTTATTAAAGAAGGCATTGATCATGTATTTTTTATCCAAAGTATTTCCCCAAATCCCGCGCGGGATCAATGTTTTTTGACTTTTTCTGCGGCAGCGGAGCATCTTGTTTCCGTGGCTCTTTTTGATGTAAACGGCATTTTGCTGGAACAACAGGAATGGGCGTGTTTAAAAGGAGAAAATCAAAAAATAATCACGTTAAATAAATACCCGTCAGGAATATATATAATGGCTTTAACGCTTGGCGAGGACAAAATTCTGGCGAAAGTGATCAAGGCCAGTGAATAACCTGGTAGTTCAATCATTTTTATCTCTTTTCATGAAAAGTTTAATACAATGAAACTAATTCGATCTCTATGGATTTTGGCTTGGTGCCTTTTGGCCTCAAGTCTTTATGCGCAATCTCCAAAATTGGATTTTACGTTGCGCTTCAATGCCGCTTTAAGCCGCTATGAGGTTTACGTGCGGCCTACCACGACGCAGGCAAACTTTAGTTGGGGGCCTTCGCAGTTATCCATTGTGGTACCTTCGTCGGTAGCCGATGTGCCGCTGAATATCGTCAGCGTAGCGGGCGGTGCCTGGGTAGATAACTCACAGGTGTATGGCCCAACGGTAACGCCCGGTAGCGATTACCACGGCGTAGGTTCTTTGGGGGCTGCCACCAGCCTCACCGCTAATACCGAACTTTTGGTATTCCATTTTGCGTTTAATGGCTCTTGTGTTGCCGGTTTGCGCTTGTATGAAAATGCCACTGATCCGGCTTCCACGGCTCCGGGAATGGGGAATAGTGATTTTACGAACACTATTTTTGCCATTATTCCCGGTGTTCCACAGGGATACGAAGCGTATCAAAGTAATTACAGCAATTCAGGGACTTCCTGCTGCCCCACTTTGGCAACCGCTCCGCCCAACGTCAGCGTTGTAAATAGTACCTGTGCGGCGGCTTGTACCGTTAGTGGTGGCTCTATTGCTGCACCGGCGGGCACGCCGTGTCCTGCTGGTTCAACGTTGCAATATTCGGTAAATGGTGGCGCTTCCTGGTCGAACACGGTACCAACGTACGCGCAAAACGGTCCGGCGCAAACCATCACGACCCGTTGTCGCTGCGATATTGATAACAGCGTTACGTCTCCCAGTTCTGCACCTGTTACCACAGTCCCCGGAAATTGTACTGTTTTGACGCAGTTCACAACTGGCGGCGGCGGTTCTCGTTGCGGAACGGATGCCGGATTACCGATTACTTTGAGTGGTTCACAGTCAGGGGTAAATTATCAGTTATTGCTGGCGGGTGCTCCCGTTGGGGCACCCATTGCGGGCAACGGTGGCGGTATCTCTTTCCCGTTACAAACGGCACCGGGTACCTACACCGTGACTGCCAGTGCGGTTGGGAATGCTTGCACCGCTCTGATGAATGGTTCGGCGAATATTACGGTGTTCAATTGTGCTATCGCTGCTACGACACCTTGTGATTGCTTAAATAACGCAACTACTACCCAAAACGGCCAATTCGGCGAAACACTCACCGTTACGGGTGTGGCCGGCCAAACCTGGACCGTTACCGCCGTTAATGGCTTGTTTACAACCACCAGCCCCGCACCACCAGCGGCTCCGACGCCCATCGCGGTGGGTACGGTGCTGACCGCTGCGGGAACAACTTATACGTTAAGTGGCCGTCACATTGACGCCATCGGTTACACGGTTACGGTATCCAACGGCCTTGGTACATCATTGAACATTGGTAACAGTTGTTCTTACCCCAATCCGGCGATTACTTCCAATTTGACTGGTCCATTCTGCTTGTACTCCGATCCGGTGACGTTGGCGGGTAACCCCGGCGATGCGAACATCGTATCACAGGGCTTTACGGTAAATGGCGTACCCGCTACGTCGTTTAACCCCGGCGCTGGCCTTGGTCAATACACCATTGTATATACTGTAAACGGCGGTGTACCAAAGGCCAACGGTGCCAATGACCCTGGTTGCATCCAAAGCATATCTACCATTGTTTCCGTAGTGGCCACGCCAACGGCGGTTTCATGCAACGATTTGGTGCAAATTTCCCTCGACGCTGATTGCTCGGTGGAAGTAACACCGGACATGATTTTGGAAGGTTCTTACGCTTGTTTTGATGATTACGAAGTATCCATTGACCGCACACTTCCTTTGGGCAACGGCCCTTGGGCAACGCCGGTGGTATTGGGTGTAAATGATATTGGCAAAACTTGGGCGGTAAAAGTGACCCATTTAGTGGGTGGTAACTCCTGCTGGGGCTTGATTAAAGTAGAAGACAAATTGGCACCGGTAGTGACCTGCAACACGATTGCAATTTCGTGCGCAGAAACCAACACCGATCCGGCTTATTTGGCCAACGTATTGGGCATTACTAATGCTTACCCGACGGTGGTAGAAAATTGCAGCAACGTGACCTACGCGCACAACGATGTGTGGACGGATCTCGAATGCCCCACTTCACCAACGGCGAGCAGCATCACGGGCTTTATCACCCGGACTTGGATTGTAACGGATGCCAGCGGTAACACTGCTTCTTGCACACAAACGATCAACATCGTGGGTGCCCGCGTGTACGACGTGAACTTCCCAGCCGACGCGATTATCAGTTGCGCTGCGAATGTGAACACCAGCCCATCGGCCACGGGAACACCGTTTATCACGTTCAACTACCCATCGGGTCCAAAAAATTACCCGATTTGGCCCGGTTCAAACTATTGCGAATTACAGGTTACTTATGCGGATCAATTGATTCCGGTATGCGACGGCACGTACAAAATCCTGCGCACGTGGACGGCTTACGATTGGTGTTTACCAACGTCACCGTTCCCACCAACCTCTAACCCACAGTACTACGTGCAGTTGGTGAAAGTAGTGGATGAAACAGGTCCAAGCATCGAAGCGATTGACGATGTAGTGGCGAGTACCAATGCCAATACCTGCTGCGCGAACGTAGATCTGCCGAATGTGATTGTTGGCGATGCCTGCTCTCGCATTGCGAGCGCGGTGGCGACAATTTACGGTTACGACCAATACACGGGCGACCTGATCGGTACCTTTACAGTAAACGGTACATTGACAACGTTCCCGGGCAACAACCTGTGGACGCCAGATACTTTGGCGACGTTTGGCTTTACGCCTTGTTTGCCCATCGGTAACCACGAAGTAATTTACACCATTACGGACGATTGCGGTAATTCCAGCACTTATTCCTTCGACTTGACGGTAGAGGACCAAACACCACCACAAGTTGCGGCGGATGAATGGACCCAAATCTCCATCGGAGTTGACGGTGCGGCATTTATCAACGCTGAAACTTTTGACGATGGTTCTTACGATAATTGCGGACCAGTGTACTTCAAAGCACGCCGCATGGACAACAACCCATGTCAAATAACGGATCGTTTCCACCCACAGGTGAAATTCTGCTGCGAAGACATCGGTGATACCATCATGGTGATTTTCCGGGTGTACGACGTAGATCCAGGTGCCGGTACTACCGGTTTGGAAGAGTTTGAAGGTCATTACAGCGATGTAATGGTACAAGTGTTGGTAGAAGACAAGTTGAAGCCGGTGTGCGTAGCCCCTGCGAACGTAACGGTGTCTTGCGAAGCGTTCGACCCATCTTTGTGGGCTTACGGTCAGGCAACGGCGACCGACAACTGCTCTAACCCAACGATCACGGGTACAGTGGTGTACACACAGTTTGACTCATTGTGCAACAAAGGTACCATCACTCGTCGCTGGACGGCGGTGGATGCCGGTGGTAACACTTCACAGTGCACACAGCGGATCATCGTTACGTACAACCAGAACTACTGGGTTAAATTCCCGGCTGACCGCCTCGTTTCTACTTGCGACGGTACTACAGCCTACGGTGCACCGGAGTTCTACGGCGAAGACTGCGAATTGCTCGCAACTTCGTACACGGACGAATTCTTTACGGTAATTCCGGACGCTTGTTACAAAATCGAGCGTACCTGGCGCGTGATTAACTGGTGCACGTACAACCCGAACAACTCAACTTGTCAGTTTGTACCGAATCCAAATCCGAACAACACCACGAACCACCCGACGAACTTGCCTGGTGTAACGGTATCTCCATTGGGTACTACCGTTCCGGGTTGGGCACCAACGGTTGTTCGT
>JAAFJN010000083.1 GCA_013298845.1 Chitinophagales bacterium | reverse complement strand
CCAAAGTGTCCACGCCAATCAAAGCGGGATTGCAAGAGGTGGCATTGAGCAAAATTTGGCTGGTTGGCGCGAGGGTTGTGGTGGTAATCACGAGAGAATCGCACCCGGCGAAATTGGTTAATGTTACCGTATCCACGCCGACCATTGCGGGGTCGCAATTTTGTACAAAAAGCGTCGTGGTAGTAATAGCCGCCGGGTCAAATGTCGTGGTGGTAATGACCAAAGAATCACAACCCAAAAAGTTGCTTAAAACCAAGGTGTCCACGCCGACCAAAGCGGGATTACAAGAGGTGGCATTGAGCAAAATTTGGCTGGTTGGCGCGAGGGTTGTGGTGGTAATCACGAGCGAATCGCACCCGGCGAAATTGGTTAATGTTACCGTATCAATACCAACCATTGCGGGGTCGCAATTTTGGACAAAAAGCGTCGTCGTGGTGATGGCCGCCGGGTCAAATGTCGTGGTGGTAATGACCAAAGAGTCACAACCCAAAAAGTTGCTTAAAACCAACGTATCCACGCCGACCAAAGCGGGATTGCAAGAGGTGGCATTGAGCAAAATTTGGCTCGTTGGCGCGAGGTTCGTGGTGGTAATCACGAGTGAATCACACCCGGCGAAATTGGTTAAAGTCACTGTGTCAATGCCGACCATGGCCGGGTCGCAATCCAGTTTATTCAGGTTGGTTTGAATCAGGGGCAAAAAACTCAGATTCACGTTGATAATACTGTCGCAGGCATTGGTGGCGGCATTGGCCAAAATAATTTGCCCACTCGGGCGGGTTGCGTCAAATGTTTCGCCCTCAATCACCAATGCCTCACCTGCGCACAGGACGGGCTGAATGGTTTCTACCGTATTTACCGGGGCAAATTCGAGGGTATCGGTCACCACACAATTGCCCGATTCAACGCGCACCCAATAGTTGCCGGGTGCGGTCACTGTGCGCGTGGGCGCGGTGCTGTTGTTGTCCCACAAATACGCTGTAGCGCCCGTTACGGTAGCGTCTAACGTGGTCGAAAACTGGTTACACGGGGCCAAATTGGGGAGGTCAAAATTGCTCAAACGATCCGGCGTGGTAAATGAAAACGGCACAAAAGCGCTGGTTTCCGCCGGACAAACGGTTTGAATTTGCATCTCATAGTTGGTGCAACCGGGTAAGGTATCAATGGTCCACTTTAGCAGCGGCGTGTTGATTTCTTTCCAGGTTACATCGCCGGTTTTGCGGTATTGAATCCGGTAACTACTGGCCGAAAGGGGTCCGGTCCAATCAATCGCCGCTGCACCAACGACATTGTTAAATGCCAGGGCATCGGGGGCGGTACAGGGCGCAATGGGGATAAAAAACGCGGTGACTGTTCCGGCATTGTTAAAATCAAGCGTAATGGTATCGGCGGTGGCATTGGGCCCAAAGGTATTTCCGCTCACTTCCCAATGGTCAAAAACCCATCCGGCGGCGGGTTGGGCCACCAAATTGATGGTTACTTCCCCAAAAAAGTCGCCCGAATACGGGTAAACGGCCGGGGTAATATTGTTCACCGTCACCTGGTTGGCCGACGCGGCGGGAGAAACCTGCACCGTGAGTGGGAAGGGGCCGGTGACTTCGTAACAATTCACAATGGCGTTGTCCAATACCTGACAACGGGTATTGATAAAATCGCGGATTTGTTGCACTTCCTGTTGCCAATTGTTCACGGTTCCGCCCCAACGGGCGCATTGAGCGGGCATTTCGGGCGCAATTTCGTTGACCATTTCGTTCAACAGCGCAATCATATTGGCACAAGACAGTGGGCCGTTCAGCAGTTCGGCGTACCGATTAATGTACAAAGACTTAAAATCGGGATTTTGAAAAAGGCTAATTAAAATGTCAATGTGTGCTTCCGGGTCATTACTGGGGGCAATTTGCTCCACTTCGCAGGGATTGGCCGTTGGTCCCGGGTTTACAATATTCGTGTAGTTGATATAATGCCCAAAAGTCGCGTCCATGTCCCACAGCGCGTACCGCCATTTGGTCGCCCCGCCGTTGGGGTTGCGGCCGCGCCACCAGGCCGTGTTCCATTGTAGCCAGTCTTTACACACGGTATGCTGGTTGATGATGATATAATCCACCAGGCTCAACATATCGAGGCGTTGTTGGACGTAGTTGTAATGAACGGGCAAGGCCATATTATTGCCCAAAATATACCCGCGCAGGCTTACCCAATCGTTGATGGAACCATAATCGGCCCACGTATTTCCCCAGGTTTTGATGTAGTCCAGGTCGTTTTCATCCTGGTCGTAATAGTGTTTGGTATAGTCGGAATCGTCGGCTTTTTCCCGGATTTCGTACACGCCCCAATATTGGCCATTCAGGTACAGGATGCAGGAACGGTTGGTACGGACATCCATATTCATGCCGCCTTTGAGAGATAACATGTGGATGTAAGCGTCGCGGATGTGCGCCCCGGGTTCAAAGGGATAGTTGTCATTGGCCGCAGCCTTCAGGATCAGGCGTTGGAATTTAGTGCGATCCCTTTCGGGGAAAAACTGGTGTTTTAGTTCGTCTTTATACCCCAATTGATCGCGGGTAATCCAGTCAATGCCGCGTTGCTGGTACGCCCACGAATCATTGCCGTGTTTGTTCATTTCGCCGTAGGCTTCGGCCTCTTCTTCGCCGTCTTCAAAATATTCAAAGGACCCAATCGGCCGCAAACTAGTGCTGCCATTGAACAGCGCCTGCACGTTGTCGCCCGCCAGCGACACCACCGGAATACTGTGGTTAACGTTGATAAAATAGGTGTTTGCCAACACAAAACCCGGCAAAATTTGGGTATTTGACGAAAAAGCACGGGCTTTTAGCACCTGCGTAGCGGTAATCAAAACGGGGCCACTGTACAGCGCCGAGACGCCGGTAGGCTCGGAACCATTGGTGGTGTACCGAACATCAAAACCCGGATCGGTGGAGAGTGCCACGGTGACGCTGCCCGTGTAAAATCCCGGGTCCATATCGGCTTTTACTTTGGGTGCGTACGACTGGTAACTGGCGCCACTGTTCGCCGCGCCGGGCGTGGGCGAAGTGTGAATTTTCCAGGTCGCGCTGCCGTTGGGTTGCCGACCGTAACTGTGGTTGTTTTGGTTGGGCACGGTAAACGTGAAAAAATCGGCCAGGGTTTCGTCGGCCCGGGTCAACACCACCGATTCGCCTTTGGTTTGGGTAATTTTGAAATTGGTGTGCAATTGCCCACCCGTGAGGGTTTGGTTGACCCCCGAACAAAATATTACCCGATACGCGCCCGGTGCCAGAACGATACCGCTTGGAACGGTCCATTTTTTCGGATTGGCGGGATCATCGCTCAAAAACCAGCCGCTAATATTCACCGATCCAAAGCCGGAGTTAAACAGTTCCACCCAGTCTTCGCGGTCGCCGTTGGCGGATACAATGCCGCTGGTATTGGCCGCCGAAACTTCGTTGATGACTACTTGTGCGGAAATAGAATAAGAAATACTCCAAAAGGCAATGATGAGAAGAAGTTTATTCATGCTTAATTATTTGAGTTGGTGTAGGCTGTAAAGGTAGCAGAAGTTTGAAAATATTTACGGAAAAAGTAAAATTGTATTTGCGCTGATTTGGGTCAAAAGGTGCTTTTTTACCCAAAAAATAACCCCCGGAAGCCGCGATTTCGCGCTAACCGGGGGTATGAAACGTAGTAGTAGTGCGTAAAAATGATTACAGCCTATGAGCGTGTTTTAAAAAGCATAGCGCAGCGTAATACCGTACGTGCGTTGGTCGCCCAGTACCGCAGCATAATGTCCGGCGTTACCGGCGGCGGGTAATAACTGCTCAAAATAGTTTTTATCCAACAGGTTGCGCGCCCAAATGAACGCCGATACACCTTCGGGGGTACGGAACCCTAAACGACCATTGAGCAGAGTGTATCCCTCGATGTTCAAATACGCCGATGGCGAGGGGCTGGACGAAAAAGAAGAGCGGTAATAAGCGTCTAACGCGAGGAAAAACGTGCCTTCGTGTTTTAAAAACTTACCAAAATGCGTCACTTCGGCGCCAAAGGAGCCAGCCCACTTGGAAATACCGGGCAAACGGCCCCCCGAAATGTCTTTGAACGCCGTTGCGGCTCCGGTTTCTTCCAGGGGCACGGGTGCATTAGTGAATTTGACGTATTTACCGTCGGTGTAGGCCAAGGCCGCATTCAGCGCCAGAAATTTGTTCAGGCGCACATTACCATCCACTTCCACGCCCCAAACGCGCACTTTTTCGGCGTTGGCCAGGTAGCCGCGATTAACGCCCACTTCGGCGGTTTGCACCTGCGTTTGGAAATCTTTGATGTCGGTATGGTGGTACACCACGTTAAAAATGCTGTTTTGCGTGGGCGTGGTTTTTATGCCAAATTCCCCGTGCGTCACGAATTCGGGTTTAATGCGGGCCAAATCCACCAAAACCTCGCCGTTGGCCGTTGGCAAACCACCCAAATTAACGCCCACTGGTTTGTAACTGTTCGAATACGTTGCAAAAGTGTTGATGCGTTTGCTGGCTTTGTAAGAAAGGGTGATTTGGCCGGAAAAATTACTTTCTTCGGCGTTGGCAGTAAATGCCTGATTGGTGTAAACGGCATTTTTTAATGCCTTCAACGCCGAGTCATCCGTTTGGAGTCCGCCGTAGGTTTGGCGGCTGAAATCCACTTCTTTTTGGTCGTAATTGTACCGAATGCCGGGCAAAACGTGCAATTGTTCGGTAATAGCCCAATCCAATTGCCCAAAAACGGCCGCGCCCAGACTTTGCAAACGCGAGGTGGTTTTTATGCCAAAACCATCAAAAAGGCCGGGTGTTCTCCACAAATCGCTGGTCGAGTTTTGGGAAAAACGCCATTGGGCCGATCCCGATTCTTCGGTGTGCACGGGGTCGGTATTCAGGTCCTGCGCCAACGCAAATACCCCAATAACCCCGCTGAGTTTTTTCGAAAAACTACCCGCGTACCGAATCTCCTGCGACCATTGCTCGTGCCGCGAAGTGGCCGCCGATTTGGACAATACCGACAAACCGGTAAAGTCACGGTCGTTCGACGGGTCCCAGTTCCAGTAGCGCCACGCCGAGGTGGAGGTCAGGGTGCCCGATCCAAGTTTCACGTCTACGTTCACCGATGCGCCACCCAGTTCATTGCCCGAACGCCAGGGGGTATCGTGGTCCACGACACGGTCAAACGGGTTTTCACTGGGCAGGGTATAGTTCAAATCGGCGATAATTTGGCGGAATTGGCGGTAAGGTGCCCGTTGTGTTGTGACGGCACCCGCGTACACCTGCGCGTAACCGTCGGGGTTTTGGTCGGTAACATCCCCGGCGAAGGTGACTTTTACGTTATCGGTTGGCGTGTACAACAATTGCGCCCGAAAACCCAGGTTATTCAACGTATTGATGTGGGTTTGGGTGGCCACGTTGTAAATTAAACCATCGCGTTGGGTACCCGAAAACGCCAGGCGACCGGCCAATTTTTTGCCCAATGGTCCGGTAATGGAACTTTTAGCCTGAATATAACCAAAATTACCGTAACTCACTTCAAAATTAGCGCCGGGGGTAAAACTCGGGGCGCGGGTGACAATATTAAACGCCCCGGAAGTAGTGTTTTTTCCAAACAAAGTCCCTTGGGGTCC
Organism: Chitinophagales bacterium; assembly: GCA_013298845.1. Lineage (GTDB taxonomy): Bacteria > Bacteroidota > Bacteroidia > Chitinophagales > Saprospiraceae > M3007. The sequence goes on along the minus strand of JAAFJN010000083.1, from coordinate 2,192 downwards.
ACGCAGCACTTCAATACGTTCAATATCAATAAAATCGAGGGTGGTCGCGGCCGGGCGGGCGAAATACACCCCGTCCACGTAGAAGCCTACACCCGGGTCAATGCCGTCGTTGGTAAGGCCAAAAGTGGAACCCAATCCTCTGATATTCAACGTTGTATTGCGCGGGTTGGAAGAATACAATTGCACCGTTGGTACCAGTTCTTTTACCCGGTTCACGTTAAATGCGCCCGCGTTTTCGACCTGCGCACCACCCAAAACGGAGATGGGAATGGGTACATCCTGCGCGGTTTCGGTGCGGCGCCGGGAGGTAACCACTACTTCACCGAGGGAATTATCTTCGCGGAGCACGATGGAAATGGGGGTGTTGTTCAAGGTTGTCAGTTGGATATCCTGTGGCTCGAAACCTACCGCACTGACACGCAGCAAAAACGGCAATGTGGCCGGAGCGGCCACGTTAAAACGCCCAATGCTATCGGCCGTGAAGTAGCCGCCATTTCCTTTAATGCCCACCGTTGCGTACGGCACGGGCACCCCGTTCAGGTCTTTAATAGTCCCGGATACGGATTTTTGCGCGACGGCAACAGAAGAGAGTGCAAGGAGCGAAACGAACAAAAATAGAATTTTCTTCATCTTTTTTAAGTATGATTTTGATTGTGTTTGTTAAAAATCCATTTCCCCCGATGGTGCACCAACAAAAAAGCCCTCCGGTGTGAACCGAAGGGCTTTTACTGCGCACTTTCAGGGTAAATACTGGTGATTATCTTTTCCCAAAAGTTGAGGTGGCCGCTTCGGTAAACCGGGCAGTACAACAACAACACATGGTCATTTGAAAAGAATAAGTGAGCATACCTTTTATCATTAAGATGGGGCAAAGGTAGAAGGGGTTTTAATGTCTACTAAATTAATAGGATATTTTTTGAAATTTTTTTTGTGGGGTGGAGTAGTGGTGGCTGGTGCGGAACGGAAGGCGTGGCCGTGTCGCACTTTGAATGCACATGCTGCATTTTGTGGTTTTTATACAAATTCCTAGGTTAATAGATCCTTTCTGGATGACAAAGCCACATGAGGGTTATTGTGGATATTTAGTGGTTCGGGAAACTTTTTTTGCTTTCAATATTACCCTAATAAAGTAAGCCACACCACAAAATACCCGTAAAGTGCCGCCGTGTGGCTTTGTCATCCAGAAGGGATCTATGGGATCAAAATACTGGGTAAAATGCACGGAGCAAAAGGCGTGAGTTATCTACTTGTATAGATCCATTGGTACTTGTAATTTTGCAGTATCTTTTAACCGTAATTCTTCCGTAAGATGAAAAAAGAATACAACTTTTGGGTGTATATCGTCACCAACACAGACAAAACAACGCTTTATACTGGCGTTACGAACAACATCGTCCGGCGTTTAACGGAGCATTACAGTAATGCAGGTACATCAAAATCATTCACCGGGAGTTACCATTGTAGTAATCTGGTGTATTACGAGTATTACAAGTATGTATTGAATGCTATCGCTCGTGAAAAAGAAATTAAAAACCTCAGTCGGGAACAAAAGGAAATACTCATCTCGGGTTTTAATCCGGATTGGATTTTTCTCAACGAGGAGGTGTGTGGTTATTGGCCGCCTGAGTCTGTTAAACGACTAACCGGTCCGCTGGATGGGGATTGGAAAGGGCTTGAGCCGCCGCTATAATGTTGATTACAAGTGACTTGTGTTTTATGTGGCCCTGCTCTAAGGTAAACCAAGAGTATGCCACACTACAAAACACGGCGGTTGTTGTGGATATTTAGTGGTTCGGGAAACTTTTTTTGCTTATAATATTACCCAAATAAAGTAAGCCACAGCACCAAACACGTGTAAAGCATCGCGTTTTGACTACCGCTCAACGCTGTGTGGCTTTGTCATCCAGAAGGGATCTATGGGATCAAAATACTGGGTAAAAAGCCACATGAGGGTTGTTTTGTGTATTGAGTGGGCCGGGAAACTTTTTTTTACGTCAATATCCCCAAAAAAACACAATAAAAAAAGGGTAGCGGTTAGGCTACCCTTTAGTCGGGATGACAGGATTCGAACCTGCGACCACACGCCCCCCAGGCGTAAAACAGCTTGCAAAATGATTTCACATGTGTATGACAATGAAGAAGTTATAGATTTTAAAAGCCTATAATCTTTATCACTTTTCTACACCATGTCT
>JAAFJN010000082.1 GCA_013298845.1 Chitinophagales bacterium | reverse complement strand
GTGCTCTTCCGATCTAGTACTAATAGTTATTTTAGTGAAAAAAAGTAAATGGTTATTGAGTGAATATTAAAAGATATTTAATTGAATAGTCTGCAACAGTTAAGAGAGATAGGAACCAACGAAAATTCTTCACTATTCACTATTCACTTTTCACTAAAAACTTATTTCACGCCAAAATCTTTGCGGATTTTGTTCAAAGCCGAACCGGAATGTACCCACTCGATTTGCTGGTCGTTGTAGGTGTGGTTCACCTGGAACTTGTCCTGCGTGCCGTCGGCGTGATCGAGTACGATGGTCAACGGTTTGCCGGGAGCAAAAGACCCAAAACCCTGAATGCTCACTTTATCGTCCTGACGAACTTTGTCGTAATCTGCCGGATTAGCGAATGTGAGCGCCAACATACCCTGTTTTTTCAGGTTAGTCTGGTGGATACGAGCGAATGATTTCACCACCACGGCTTTTACACCGAGGTAACGCGGCTCCATCGCTGCGTGTTCGCGGCTACTGCCTTCACCGAGGTTTTCTTCTCCGAAAATGATGGTTCCGATGCCTTTTTTCTGGTAAGCACGCGCCGAAGCGGGCACTTCCATGAATTGACCGGCATCTACGTTAAACACCTTATTGCGTTCGCCGTTGAAGAAGTTTTCCGCACCGATGTAGCAGTTATTGGAAATATTTTCGAGGTGACCGCGGTATTTGAGCCACGGACCGGCCATTGAAATGTGGTCGGTCGTACATTTACCTTTTGCTTTGATCAAAACGCGCATGTTTTGCAATTCGCTGTTTTGGATTGGCGCAAACGGTTTGAGCAATTGCAAACGGTCCGATTTTTTGTCCACCGCTACTTTTACGCTGCCGCTTTTTTTAGCGGGCGCAATGTAACCGGCATCTTCCACGGCAAAACCGGCTTTGGGCAATTCGATACCTTTGGGCGGATCGAGTTTTACCTGTTCGCCTTTGCTGTTGGTCAAAGTGCCTTTTTTCGGGTTAAACGTCAGGTCACCGGCAATGGCAAACGCCGTTACGATTTCGGGGCTGGCCACAAAAGCGTGGGTATTGGGGTTGCCATCGTTACGGCCCGTAAAGTTACGGTTGAACGACGTCATGATTGAGTTCGGGCGTTTGTTGTCGTCAATGTGGCGTGCCCACTGACCAATGCAAGGTCCGCAAGCGTTGGCCATAACAACACCACCGATACTGGAGAAATCATCGAGGATGCCGTCGCGTTCGGCGGTAAAACGAATCAATTCAGAACCTGGAGTGATGGTAAATTCGGCATTGGCCAAAAGATTTTTTTCTTTTGCCTGGCGCGCAATAGAAGCGGCACGGGTAAGATCTTCGTAAGAAGAGTTGGTGCAAGAGCCAATGAGACCCACTTCCAATTTGGCGGGGTATTTATTTTTCTTAACGGCGGCTGCAAATTTGCTCAAAGGCCAAGCCAAATCTGGCGTGAATGGGCCATTGATATGCGGTTCCAGTTTGTTCAGGTCAATGTGAATCACCTGATCAAAATATTGCTCCGGGTTGTCGTAGCATTCCTCGTCACCGGTGAGGTAAGGCGTAATTTTGTTACACAGGCTGGCTACTTTTGAGCGGCCGGTGGCTTTGAGGTAACGCGCCATACTTTTGTCGTAACCAAAAGTAGAGGTTGTTGCGCCAATTTCGGCACCCATATTACAAATAGTGCCTTTACCGGTAGCGCTTATGCTGCTGGCACCGGGGCCAAAATATTCAAGAATTGCACCCGTACCACCTTTAACGGTCAGGATATCGGCTACTTTCAGGATAACGTCTTTCGGCGAAGTCCAGCCGCGCAGTTTACCGGTGAGTTTTACCCCGATTAACTTTGGCATTTGGAGTTCCCAGGGCATACCCGACATAGCGTCAACGGCGTCGGCACCACCCACACCGATGGCCACCATACCCAAACCACCCGCGTTTACGGTGTGAGAATCGGTACCAATCATCATACCGCCGGGGAAAGCGTAGTTTTCAAGTACAATCTGGTGGATGATACCCGCACCTGGTTTCCAGAAACCGATGCCGTATTTTTGAGAAACGGAAGACAAAAAGTCAAATACTTCTTTGTTTTTGTCCAATGCCACAACCATGTCTTTGTCGGCACCGTTTTCAGCCTGAATCAGGTGATCGCAGTGAACGGTACTGGGAACGGCTACTTTTTTGCGGCCACAAGTCATAAACTGGAGCAACGCCATTTGGGCCGTAGCATCCTGCATGGCAACCCGGTCAACCTGGAAAAAAACGTAATCCGAACCGCGCTTATAATCGTTCAGCGGATTATCAGAGTGAAGGTGGGCAAATAATATTTTTTCAGTGAGTGTGAGCGGGCGTTTCACCAATGCTTTGGCCGCATCCACACGCGCCGGGAATTGCGCATAAAATTCCCGGATCATTTTCAAGTCAAATATCATTGTATTATGTGTGATTTATGTATGATCAATTACTGCTGTTTTGCGTTCAGCAGGTCGAGTACTTGTTTGGTAATGTCGAGACTGTCGTTGGCCAACAACACCTGTCCGCCGCCTTTGGAGTAGGAGAGGATATAGTCGTAGCCAATTTGACTTTGCAGGCTTTTGAGTTGGGTTTCTAAGTTCGACATCATTTCTTTGTACGTTCTGGTTTCTTCTTCCGATAATTTTTGGGTCAGACGCACTTTTTCCTGTTCCAACGCCTGGGCGCGTTTCATGAGCGAATTGTATTCTTGTTCCAGTTGAGCCGGGGGAGTGGTTCCGGCTTGTGATTTCACCTGGAAGTCCTGCATTTCTTTGGCCAGACCCGCTTCTTTGGAGGAAACGGCGCTTTCGGCGTCTTTTAGTCGTTTTTCAAGCGCTTTTTTCTGGGTGTTCAACCATTCGTATTTGGCCGTTAAGGTATCTGAATCCACGTACGCAATTTTGATACTGTGATCCAGGTTGGCCGGGGTAATCACTGTTGCTGCTGCATCGGGCTTTTTACCCGAAAACTGCGCGTAGTAAAGGTATCCAACCAAAACCAGCAACACCGCGTTTAATATCAATGAGAGATTTTTCATCAAAAAATTATTTGTTAGCAGCCGCAAAAGTACGCATTCAATCGAAAAAATATAGTTTTCAAACGGGTTTATATCACATTGACGAATTGGTAATCTGAAAATAAACTAAACAAAGTACCTTTGCGCCATGAAAATTAGTACTATCTTGAATATGGTGACTTTATCCGCGTTGGTCGGATTCCTGTTCACCGCCTGCAAAGATGCATCCAAACAACCTCCAACCAAGGTAAGCAGTGGCGACCCCACCATCGATCGCTTGTCGGCATTGATCGAGGAGAACCCCAATAACGATTCTTTATACTACTATCGCGGTCGTCAATATTGGGAACTCGACGCGTATGACCAAGCCATTTCCGATGCGACCAAGGCCATCAGCATTGATTCGATGAAACCGGCGTATTATCTTTTGCTGGCCGATGCGCATCTTGAGTATGCCCGCCCCAACGACTCTAAACGGGCGTTGAATGTGATGGAAAAAGCCTGCCTTATGTTCCCCGAAGACCTCGAAACGCACATCCAGACCAGTGAAATGTACCTGATTGTGCGCCAACACAACGAAGCGTTGAAAAAATTGGACCACGTGCTCAAACGCGATCCGATCAACGCCGAAGCCTATTTTATGACTGGCCGCGTTGCGCTGGATATGGGCGATACGGTGCGGACCATCAAATCATTGCAAAAGTCGGTGCAATTGGACGCCGAGAACAAAGATGCCTGGGTATTTTTGGGCCGTATTTACAGTAATAAGCAAAACGACCTTGCGGTTCAGTTTTTTGATAACGCCCTCCGCCTCGATTCCACCGACGTAACGGTGCAGGAGTTTAAGGCGGCCCACTACAAACGGAAGGGGGACTTCAAAAAAGCATTTGAACTCTATCGCAAAATTATCGTTGAACATCCCGACTATTCCAATGCATTTTTTGATATGGGGTTAATTTACCTCGAACAGGATTCATTGGACAAAGCACACGCGCATTTTGAAACTGCCATTCGGACGGATCCGCTTTTTGTAATTGCCTATTATTACAGAGGTGTCGCCTCCGAGGCTAAAGGGGATATGAAAGCGGCGATTGCCGATTATCAGCAGGCCAATAAAATGTCGCCCAACCTCAAGGAGTCCAGAGAGGCCCTGATTCGATTAAATTTAGAGCCGGTGAAGTAAGTCCCTACCCACACAATACAATGACAGATTCAACAACTATTCTCTCTTCGACGTCAACGCTGTTTTGGCGACTTTTTGTGCCGGTTTTCAGCACGGTGATGTTTTTAGTGGCTTTTTTGGCTTTTTGGCTCATTCGCGAAGAAGAACTTTATTTATCATTCCCCGCCATTTATGCCCGCTTAACGGTGACATTGATGCTCCTCGGGTGGATATTTTTTTTGTACCGCACCATCTGGAAATTGCGCCGGGTAGATGCCAGTGCGACGCATTTGTACGTTACGGATTATTGGAAAACGGCCCGTTACCCCTGGGCAGACGTTGAAAAAATGACCGAAAGCCGTCATTTAGGCCGTCGAATTGCGCATTTTCATTTAAAAGGCAGCGGTATTTTTGGTGATAAAATTTCGTTTTTGCCCACTGCCGATTTGCCCGAAGCATTACAACGCCTTCAGGTGACGCACCTTTCCGCGTAGCAGACGGGCATTTTCTTTGATTTACAACATTTACAAACAACAACAATATGGTTGCTCATACAAGCGAAATAAAGATAAAAGTGGGCCTTGATGCCGAAAAAGTTCCCGTAAGTATTGACTGGTCGGCCAGCGATATGCACCCCAATGGCGCCACCGAGGCTTGCAAAGCAATGATGATTGCTCTTTTCGACGATGCCCACAAGGATACCTTGCGCATTGATCTTTGGACCAAAGACATGCAGGTGATTGAAATGGATCGTTTTATGTACCGTATTTTGCAGTCGTTGAGCGAAACTTACCTGCGGGCAACCAATAACCGCGATATGGCGGAGCAAATGGCGCAATTTGCGCACTATTTCGGGCAACAGACCGAAATTATTGAAAAAGACAAGTAGGTATTATTTTTTGGACAACGCCTGCCCAATCCAGTTGGCCACGGCCTGGCGGTTGTTTTTGAGCACAATGCGCTGTTGGTCCCAATCATTCTGGATATTGCCCAACTCTACGTACACCGCTTTGTGGGTATTGGTTTCGCGCAGCGTGTATAAATCGCGGGAAGTCACCGTACCCGAATACCGCCGGGACGGCCCGCGTTTTTGGTTGTATTTTTCGATAAAAATCTGGTGCATGTGCAGCGCCAGGTTCAGACTGGCCTCGTCGTTGGGGCGGTAATAAAAGAATACGTCCGTTTCGGTCGATTTTCCGCGAGAGTCCACGTGGATTTCCACTACGGTTTGGTCTTCTTCACCGCGTTTGTTGTGGGCCTCCGTGAGTGCATTGATAATATCGGTGCGTTGACCGAGGCGCGCTTTTTGGTTTTGTGGTACTGTTTTGTTACCCCAAACCACTTCGTCATTGTCGCATTTCAGGTAATTTTGGTCGCGAATGCCGTCGTTCGGATCGCGTACAATCATGTAGGCCGTAGCGCCGTGGCTGAGTAAATAACGCAACAGGCGCAGGGTAACATCGTAGGCGTATTCGTCTTCGCAGAGGGTAATGCCGGCCCTTTTGCCACGTGCGCCCGGATCGGGGCCGCCGTGACCACTCACCAGATAAAATATTTTACCCTTTAATTTAGAAGAAATAAGTGGTGTTTTGGCGTATTTGTCGCCAAAAATGGGAAACACGCGGTTATTATCGCTAGTGGTTGGCTCTCCGCCGTACGCCGTGGCCGGGGTTACTTTTTTTCCTGGTTTGGCTTCTGGCGTTTTGGTGTCGGGGGTAGATTTTTTCGTTTTTCCGTTTTTATCGCAATTAATAATGTGCCAGGGAATCCACAAGTCGCGGCTTTCGGTAAAATCGTCGTCGCGAACGCCTTTTCGCAACAAAGCGTGGTTATAATCGCGAATTTGTACCGCTGTTTTCCAGTCGTCAATGCCGGTGGTACTGCGAATACTGGAACCATTGTATTTCATACTTTGAATGGGCATCTTGTAGGTTTTACCCGCCGTCAAGTGGGTATGTTCGCTTTTTATGCCGTTTAATTTTAAAAAAACGGCGGTATTACACGCGAAGTCGGCCAAACCGTAGAGTTCCATAATGGTATGCACCTGGTCGCCTCCCGTGGCGCGCACGGAGAGAAATGCCGCCGAGCGCAGTGCTTCGTTGCCTTGTTGGGCCGTTGCAGACCCGGAAATAATCAAAAATATAGTGATGAGAATAAAACGCATTTGGAATTCTTTGGCGCAAAATTGGTCATTATATTACATTTGCCCAAATTAACTTTTGGTATGAAAAAATTACTCATGTATTCTTTAGGGTTGTTGATGACATTAATGGCCTGCAAATCCAACAAAATTGCCAACGATTGTAAAGGGAAACCCAATCCCGATTGTGTATGCACCGAACAGTATATGCCCGTTTGTGGTTGCGATAACCAAACGTATGGCAATGCCTGTGTGGCACAGTGCGCGGGCGTAAAATCTTACATCAAAGGAAAATGCCCGGAGGTGGCTCCGGCGGAGAAAAAACAATAGTTAATTAGTTGGTAGCGATGTGGGGTTTTGGCAATTGTTTTACCATAACCCATCCATTGCGTTCTTCTTCTTTTAAATAATCAAATTCAAAACGCGTGGACTGCACAATTTGGTAACCGGCTTTGGTATAAGCCGATACCGGCCCGGTTTGCATGACTTGTAACCAAATGGTATCGTGATGAAGGGCTTTTGCCATGTCTTCGGCTACGGTTAAAAGTTCCTGGCCCATTCCTTTCCGAAAAAAGGCGGGCATCAGATAGAGTTTTTCCACGTAGAGGCCCGTCGTATCGGCATCGTGGGGGAGTGGTCGGTTCGGGTGAATTTTCAGCAGCCCGATGATTTGTTGTTCTGGCGTATGGGGGAGATAATACTCAATGCGTTCATCGCTCAGTTCTTTGGCCAACGATTCCCGTCCGAAGCAATGTTCCAGGTACCAGTCCATGCCGCCGGGTTTCCAGACGTGGGGATAATACGGGGTGTACGTTTCAATTCCGATTCGCCGTACCAATTCCAGGTCGGTGAGGTCTGCTCTATATATAATAAGGTGTGGCATGGTTGACTATTGAAGGCGGCAAAGTTCTGGTTTTTATTTTGGATAAAAGTAGTGATACGGCCTACGTTCAGTTAAAGAGATTAGTGCCTGGATGAAAGTGAATAGTGAGGCTATTTACGGAACGCGGATGTACAGTGATAAAGGGGTATACCTTATATATATAGGTGTGATGAGCAAAGAAAATCTACCCAAGATAAGGTAAGCACAAAGGTACGCTGTGATTAGTCGGTAAATGGAGCATTGGGAGAAACAAAAGCCAGGTAATGCCTACGGCGTTTTAGTGTTTTGTCCATTTTTTTTGAATAAAATGGCTGATTTTGCCAAATTTTATTCTTTTGAACTGTCTTTTTAGGTATGCTCTCGAAATTTTTTTAAAAAAGTTCTGAAAAAGTTTGGTGATTAAAACGTCGTAGTATTACCTTTGCAGCCGCTTTCGAGGAACACATCAAATGAGATGAAACAACGAAGGTCTGATGCTGAAAAGAAGAGAGTTGATGAAGAAAATTTTTCAAAAAAAGTTGCGAAAAAATTTGGTCAGAAATAACAACTCGTTGTACCTTTGCAGCCGCTTTACGAAAGAGTAAGGTTGAAAATCAGAAAGTCTCTTGCGATGAAAATTCAATGAAAAAAAGTTGAAAAAAGTTTCACAAAAATTTGGTGGTTTGAAAACGGTTGTTGTACCTTTGCAGCCCCAAACGATGAGACACAGAAATTGAAAGTATAGTTTAGCGGGTTACAACGGTAATTTTGTTAAGCATCAA
>JAAFJN010000081.1:3284-9431 GCA_013298845.1 Chitinophagales bacterium | reverse complement strand
ACAACTTTTAAGCGCAAATTGATTTCATAAGTAAACGTCGTACTCCACTATTCACTCTTCATTATTCACTATTCACTATTCACTCTTCACTCTTCGTTTTTCACTAAACTAAAATGAAATCCCAGTTCTTTTTTGAGTTCCGGCGGTAGTTCCGGCAATTCGGAGCGCGGAATGAGCAGGGTGGAAATATTGTGTAAATCTTTAAAAACGTGGTGTTTTACGGCCGTTGCATGCAAATAATCGTAACCCGAAGAACCGCCGGTGCCAATTTTGCGGCCCAACATTCGGAGCACCATTTGCGAGTGCCGGTAACGCCAGGTTGTGAGGTGTTCGTCAATGTCAATGAGGCACATGAGCAGGTTAAAAGGCAGGTGCAAAATGGGTTCTTCGCGGTACAAATTAATCAATAACGCCGCAATGGTGGCATTGTACGAAAGCCGCAAATCACCACTTTCGCGCATGGCCTCGTGTTTTTGAGGGTCGAGTACCGATTGAAAGTAAGTATCCGTTCCACCCAACATTTTGAGGCGCATTTCGCGTTCGTGCGGCGATAAATACTCCGATTGTGTGATGGCATCGGCTTCGCGTTGGAGCATGTTTTTTACCGCCATTTGGTATTGTTCCAAAAAACGAAATTCGCCCACCTGCAAAAACGGCGTTCGTTCCAGCCAATCTTCCACCAAATCAAACAAAGTCCGTCCCGACGCAATTTTGTTTAATTCTTCCTGTTGGGCTTCGGGGAAAACCGAGGCGTAACCCACGTTATTGTACGTCAGGCGGCCTTTTTCCGGGAGACCCAGCATCACTTCTAATTTGCGGAACTGAAAACTCTGAAAGCCGGAGGCAGGGAACAGGTAGTTGCGGAAATCCAAAAAATCGAGGGGAGTCATGGTTTCCAACACGTGAATTTGCTGAATGAGTAGTTTCAGTATTTCCACCACCCGGTTGAGGCGGGCCACCGCCGTGCCCACGTTGCGTTCGTCCACGTGGTTTTGTTCAAACATCTCAAAAACCGACTGCATTTCGTGCAAAATCTGTTTGAACCAAAGTTCATAAGCCTGGTGTACAATGATAAATAGCATTTCTTCGTGGGCCGGATTGGCTTCCAAAGCGGCGCTTCGAGGATGTTGGGCGTCGAGGACTTTATCTAATTGTAAGTATGAATGGTAATGAATAGTAGCGTACTTCTTATTTTCCATATTGCGCAAGAATTTTGGCCAAAGGTAAAACAGAAGTGGAACTCTTAATTACTTTTGCATCAACAACACAACGCACGAAATATGTTTGCCCGCCTGCACCCGCTGATTGTACACATTCCCATTGGTTTTATTATAGTAGCGGCGCTGGCCGGATGGCTCTTAACCGAACAACGCAAAGCCATTCGGTTCGTGTGGTTATTGGCCGCCGGAAGTGCGGTTTTGGCCTGCATTACGGGTTATTTGTTGTCCAATGCCCAGGATGGTTACGACGCAGCGGCCATTCAGCAACACCAATACCTGAACCTGAGTCTATCCCTCGCCTGCGTGGTGCAGTGGTGGATTTCGGGTACCATTTTATCGGGAAAACACCTGTCCCGGACGGGATTATTGCCCCTCGCGCTGTTGTTATGGGGTACGTTCACGGGTGCGCGCATCACGCACGGGAACGATTTTTTACAGGCACCGCACCAGGAAACTTGGGACAACGCCGATGCCCTGATGCCCAGCAACGATATTCCCAAGGCCAAAACCAAGCCCGTCAACCCGGAAGCACTGGCCAAAGCACGCCAGCGGGGACTGGTGATTATGCCCGTGGGTCGGGAAAGCAATTGGTTATCGGTGAACGGCGTCAACGCGCCCGGCTTTTCCGACGCCGATGCCGCACTACTGGCCCCTATTGCCGAACAAATCGTGTGGTTGCGCCTCTCCGATAGCCAAATTGGCGACCAGGGCCTGGCGGTTATTGGCACTATGAAAAACCTGACGCGGCTGTATTTGGACCACACCAAAGTAAACGGCAGCGGATTGGCAGCCCTGCAAGGGCTTCAACAGTTGACATTATTAAGCCTTTCCGGCACCCCTACCGACGTGGCCGGGCTGGGTAATTTGCCGGTTTTACCCGCCTTGAAAAAAGTGTTTTTGTACCAAACGCCGGTTAGTGGACAGGATATCAGCACCCTGACGGCCCGGTTGGGAAAGGTGCATCTGGACACCGGCGGTTATGCCATTCCGGTGATTGCGGAAGATACGGCGCGGTTGAAGGCGAAAGCGAGTTATTAAAAATAATACTGCATCCCCGCACTTACCCCCGCCAATTGCGTTTGCACCTGCACGTGGCTGTCGTTCAGCGTTTGAAGGGGTTTGTAAAAAGTAGGCCCGGCCTGAAAACCTACCCGGCCACGGCGGTATTCAATGCCCGCACTGGCGTACGCATCAGCGATAAATTGGCGCGTTTTTTCTTCGGGTGGCGTGATTTTTGCCGGATATTTGATCTCAAACAAGTTATTGTTGCAGGCAAAACTCTCCAAATTCCCTTTGCTCGAAGTGATATAATTAATGCGGAGGCCGCCCTGAACGAACACACCCCAGTTCTTTTTCCGCCACATGTATTGCAGCCCCACCGGAATACCGATGGACGTGACTTTGTCCTTGGTTTTTAGTTCAAAATTCACCACTTCATCCTCCGAAATGACCTGAGAGGAATCTCGTTCGGTCAGTTCAACGCCCAATAAATAGGTGCCGGTACTGGTGCCGATCAGGTAATTAAAATCGTGATCGGGACCACCCGACCCACCCGGTCCGCCGGGTCCCCCTGGACCGCCGGGACCACCGTGGTGGCCACGGTCGCGATCTTCGAAACGAATGGACGGATTAAACGTTTTTTCGGTCGTAATGGCCGTGTAGTCAACGCCGGATACCGCCGACCAACCCCGCCGTGACAGTGATTTTTGCAGCGTAACACCCGCCATAAACACTTTGCCCGGCGCGGGTTTTTCCTGCACAAAAACATCTTCGTGGTTCATGGGTGAGGTGCCAAACGGCGGTCTTTTTTCCTCCACGCGGGTAGATGCCACCGCCGTCGCGATGCGCCAACCGATAGTTAATGGTTGTGCATCGCGATGGACGGATGTAACACTGGTGGGTACCAAATGAAGACGTGGTACATTTGCGTTCTCGCTCCAGAGCTTATCGGGCATTGCCGCAGACGCAATGATTACTGGTTGGAATGTTAATTTAGTGGGCCGCAATTGATCACCGTAGGTAACAGTAGGCTCACTTTGACTTAATACCGGAGATAAAACCGTAAGGGTGGGTTTAGATATTTCTTTAATTAAAGTTACTGGTTCATTGTGGTTGGAAACAGCCGACGCACCGGACGGGAGACTGGGACCTTGGGATATTTTTGGGCGGGAAGCGGGTGGCTCGGCGGGCGGATTCGATGACAAGTCGGCACCCGCACTGGCAGAAACCGAAGAAATACCGGAACGAAATTGATTGGCCATTTGGGTTTGGTCAACAGTAGCCGCAGGGGTTTCGCTGGTGTTTTTCATGGAAGCCATTGATTCGATGGTTTGCTGCTGCTTTTCCATGTCCTGTTTCAATTGCCGGAACTGGTGGTTGAAATAGGCGTATTGCGCCACAAAAAGTAAAACCGCCAAAATGGCCCCGGCCCACCAAATCCAATGGGTACGGCTTGTAGGTGCCGGTGCAGGTGGTGTCTCCCCGGGCATAGGTTGCAGATTCTGACGCAAACGGCTCCAAACAGCATCCGAAGGAGTGGCCTCAAATTGCTCAAAGGCCCCTTTCAGGAACTGCTCTAATCGTTCGTTATTTTCTTTATTAATGTCACTCATGGTGTTGATTGATGTTGTTTAACTTGGTCGGTTTAGGGCTAAATTTTGGCTTAATGGGTTAATTTTTTTTCCAATAATGCGCGCAAATGGGCTTTCGCACGGTTTAACTGTGATTTGGAAGTCCCTTCGGAAATGCCCAACTCGGCGGCAATTTCGGCGTGCGAAAAACCTTCCAAAATGTAGAGGTTAATCACCGTCCGGAATCCCACCGGCATTTTTTGGAGCAGTTGCAACGTCATTTGGGTTACCGTTTCGTCTTTGTAGAGGCTGTAATCTTCGTCTTCCTCCACGCTGCGATCAAAAGCCAATGAATCGGGAAAAAGATCCGTCATTCGTTGTTTTTTGATCGTTTTTAGGGTATTATGAACAATAACCCGCCGAATCCAACCTTCCAAACTACCCTGCCCCCGGAATTGATGAATGTCTTTAAATACCATCATAAACCCGTCGTGCAAGTAATCTTCGGCGTCCTGAACGCTGGATGCATACCGCAAACAGACCCCGAACATTTTGGACTTAAAATGTTCGTACAACACGTGCTGCACACGCGGATTTTGCTCCGCACATGCCTTCGCAATGGTATATAAATCTTGTTCTTCTATATGCATTCTGATACATAGGTACGGCGTATTAAAGTTGGTTGCACCAAAAAAATATTTTTTTTTACTTTTTCTCGCTTAAAAATTCCACCTACCTTTGTTTGTTCGTAAAAGTAAAAACTTCGCCAACCGTTTTTACCAAAAAAGATAAATATGCCTGTACCAAATTTTCCCGCTCAACTAGATCCAAACCTTCGTCCATATACCAAAAATGGCCAATTAGCCCAACTAAAACGCCCATTTGAAGGCTATTACGCCGGTCTTGCCCCGTTTTTGGGTGGCCCCTACTCCACCATGTACATTACCCGTCCGTGGACGATTCGCCAATACGCGGGTTTTTCTACCGCCGAGGCCAGCAACGCTTTTTACCGCCGCAACCTGGCTGCCGGGCAAAAAGGGTTGTCCGTGGCGTTCGATTTGGCGACCCACCGGGGCTACGACAGCGATCACCCGCGTGTATCGGGCGACGTGGGAAAGGCCGGAGTTGCCATTGATTCCGTGGAAGACATGAAGATCTTGTTTGACCAAATTCCTTTGGGTGAAATGTCGGTTTCCATGACCATGAACGGGGCCGTTATTCCGGTCATGGCGTTTTACATCGTTGCCGCCGAAGAACAAGGCGTAACGCCCGAATTGCTCTCCGGCACCATTCAGAACGATATTTTAAAAGAGTTCATGGTGCGCAATACCTATATCTATCCACCGGGGCCGAGTATGCGTATTATTGGCGATATTTTTGCCTTTTGCGCCCAAAAAATGCCCAAATTCAACTCCATTTCCATCTCCGGTTACCACATGCACGAAGCCGGTGCCCCCGCCGAAATCGAACTGGCGTACACCCTGGCCGATGGTTTAGAGTACATTCGGACGGGTATTGCCGCCGGATTAGACATTGATGAATTTGCGCCGCGTCTTTCGTTTTTTTGGGGCATCGGGATGAACCATTTCCGCGAAATTGCCAAAATGCGCGCCGGACGATTGCTTTGGGCCAAAATTGTACAACAATTTAACCCCAAAAGCGACAAATCGCTGCCCCTGCGCACCCACTCCCAAACCTCGGGTTGGTCACTCACCGAACAGGATGCTTTTAACAACGTGGGCCGCACCACGATCGAAGCGCTGGCTGCCGTTTTGGGCGGAACCCAAAGTTTGCACACCAATTCGCTGGACGAAGCCATTGCATTGCCCACCGATTTTTCGGCCAAAATCGCCCGCGACACCCAAATATTTATCCAAAAAGAAACGGGCGTAACCAAGGCCATTGACCCCTGGGCGGGTTCTTATTACGTGGAATCACTCACCGCCGAACTGGTGGAAAAAGCCTGGGCTTTGATCGAAGAAGTGGAAGCCCTGGGCGGTATGGCCAAAGCCATCGAGGCCGGGGTGCCCAAACTGCGCATTGAAGAAGCGGCAGCCCGCAAACAAGCCCGCATTGATTCGGGCGAAGAACAAATTGTAGGCGTTAACGTCTATCGCGTGGAAGATGACGCGCAATTTGAGATCCTCGAAGTGGACAATTCGGCGGTGCGCAGCGCTCAGGTAGCGCGGTTGCAGACCTTAAAAGCCAACCGCAACGCCGAAAAAGTGGCCGCTGCGCTCGAACGCATTTGCGCTTGTGCCGCCGGAGGCGCGGGCAACCTGCTGGAATTGGCCATTGATGCCGCCCGTGAACGCGCCACATTGGGCGAAATTTCGGCCGCCATGGAACAGGAATTT
>JAAFJN010000081.1:0-3274 GCA_013298845.1 Chitinophagales bacterium | reverse complement strand
AATTTGGCCGTTATGCCGCCACAACCCGCACTATATCGGGTGTTTTTGCCAAAGAAATGCACAACAATAAAGATTTTGACCACGTAAAGCAGTTGGCCGACCAATTCGCCAACGCAGAAGGCCGTCGCCCGCGCATTATGGTCGCCAAACTGGGTCAGGACGGCCATGATCGCGGCGCAAAAATCATCGCCACGGCCTTTGCCGATTTGGGCTTTGACGTGGATATGGGGCCGCTGTTCCAAACGCCCGCCGAAGCCGCGCGTCAGGCCACCGAAAACGACGTGCACATTTTGGGTATTTCGTCGCTGGCCGCCGGGCACAAAACCCTGGTCCCCGAAGTCATTGAGGCATTGCGCGACCTGGGCCGCGAAGATATTTTGGTGGTGGTAGGTGGTGTAATTCCGCAGCAAGATTACGATTTTTTGAAAAAAGCCGGAGCCGCCGCGATTTTTGGCCCGGGCACCGTCGTCGCCAAAGCCGCCGGGGAATTGCTCGAAATGTTGCTGCAAGAAGGTTAAGTACCGTATTTTTTTTGAAAAAATTCATCCTGTACGTATTATGGCAAAAGAAACAAATAGCGAAAATCCCACGGATTTCACGGGAATTCGGCGCACCCCACCGGCGGAAAAAGCGGCTGGCCTCAAAGCCGTTGTCAGCAGCGCCCAACACATTCTCCGCGAAATGGGGCCAACCCGGGGTTTTAAAGCCTTGGCACTGTTAAACCAAAAAAACGGCTACGATTGTCCGGGGTGCGCCTGGCCCGACCCCGACGACGAGCGTTCGCCGTTGGCCGAATATTGCGAAAACGGGGCCAAAGCCATTGCCGAAGAAGCCACTACCAAAAAATTAGACGCGGCGTTTTTTGCCCAAAACAGCGTGTATGATCTTTCGTTGCTCAGCGATTTTGACATTGGCAAAAAAGGCCGCATCGCGCAGCCCGTGTATTTGCCCGCCGGAGCCACGCATTACCAACCCATTTCCTGGGACGACGCGTTTACTTTGGTGGCCAAACACCTGAAAAAACTGAACTCCCCCGACGAAGCCATTTTTTACACTTCGGGCCGCACCAGCAACGAAGCCGCTTTTTTGTACCAATTGCTTGTCCGGCGTTTTGGCACCAATAACCTGCCCGATTGCAGCAATATGTGCCACGAATCGAGTGGGGTTGCCCTGGTCGAATCCCTCGGCATTGGCAAAGGTTCGGTGACCCTGGAAGATTTCTACGAAGCCGAAGCGATTGTTATTTTGGGGCAAAATCCCGGCACCAACCACCCGCGGATGTTAACGGCTTTGCAAAAAGCCAAACAAAACGGCGCTACCATTATTTCCGTTAATCCGCTCAAAGAAGCCGGATTATTGGCCTTTAGCAATCCGCAACAATTGGGCGGTATGCTGGGAATGGCGACCTCTTTGACCGATATATTTTTGCAGGTGCGGATCAACGGGGATATGGCCCTGCTCAAAGCCATTGCCATTTTGATGCTGGAAGCCGAAAAAAAAGCCCCCGGAACGGTGTTTGACGCGGCTTTTTTGGCCGAAAAAACTGAAGGCGTACAAGCGTATTTGGATAGCCTTTCGGACTACGACTTGCCCACTTTGGCCGATAATTGCGGAGTGCCGTTATCACAAATTCGCGCGGCAGCGGAGGTTTTTATCCAAAAGAAAAAAATCATTGCGTGTTGGGCAATGGGCCTTACCCAACAGAAAAACGCGGTGGCGACCATTCAGGAAATTGTCAATTTGCTGCTGTTAAAAGGCAGTGTGGGCAAACCCGGCGCGGGCACTTGTCCGGTGCGCGGCCACAGCAACGTGCAGGGCGACCGTACAATGGGCATCAACGAAAAACCACCGCAGGCTTTTTTGGACAATTTGGAGCGCGTGTACAGTTTTAAACCACCCCAACACCACGGTTACGACGTGGTAGAGGCCATTCACGCCATGCACCGGGGCGATGCACGGGTATTTATCGCGATGGGCGGCAATTTTTTATCGGCCACACCCGATACCACGTACACCGCCGAAGCCCTGCGAAACTGCGACCTGACGGTACAAATTTCCACCAAACTCAACCGCAGCCACCTCGTACACGGCCGTGAGGCGCTTATTTTGCCCGCCCTTGGCCGTACGGACGAGGATATTGTCAACGGAGAAAAACAGTTTGTGAGCGTGGAAAATTCGATGGGCGTGGTGCATATGTCGCAGGGTAAATTGCGACCGGTATCGGACCAAATGATGAGTGAACCCATGATTGTTTGCCGTCTGGCCTTGGCTTTGTACGGCAATTACCAATCCAATATTTTTTGGTCGCGATATACGCAGCACTACGATAATATCCGCACGGATATTGCGGCCACTATTCCGGGGTTTGAAGACTACAACAAACGGGTGCGTGAACCGGGCGGTTTTTACCTGCCCAATGGCGCTCGGGTGCAACAATTCAACACCGCCACGGGTAAAGCAAAGTTTACCACGTCCGAAGTTCCAACGTTACAACTCCATGAAAACGAATACGTTATGATGACGATTCGCAGCCACGACCAGTTTAACACCACCATCTACGGTTTGGATGACCGTTACCGGGGCATTTTGAACGAACGCCGCGTGGTGCTCATGAACCCCGAAGATGCCGCCGCCGCCGGATTCGCCGATGGCACCGTGGTGGATTTGTTCAATTTTGACGACGGCGTTACGCGCACGGCACCGCGTTTTATCGTGGTGTATTACGATATTCCGCGCCGTTGTGTGGCCACTTATTTCCCGGAGGCGAATGTGTTGGTGCCGATTAACCACACGGCTGAAAGGAGTAATACGCCGGTGTCGAAAATGGTGCGGATTGAGGTGAAGAGAGCGGGTTAATGGTTGGTAATGGAGTAAAATAACCGAAGAAACGCCTCTCAACACGGCTTTTACAAAAAAAACAAAAATTTGTCGAAAAAAAATAACAAAAACCCAAAACAATCTCCGAATGATTTGATTACCTTTGCGTAACGTATAAGAAATTGTACGCCTTTCAACCAGTAGCCAGTATGATGAGGATTGAAACCTGTTATTTGTCCAAAATCGGGCAAATATGTAGTAACTTTCAACCAGTAGCCAGTATGATGAGGATTGAAACGCGTATTCTTTGTAGTGAACAACCTGCCAAACAATTCTTTCAACCAGTAGCCAGTATGATGAGGATTGAAACAAACGGTGATGTACTTTGTTGAATCTACTTTGTAACTTTCAACCAGTAGCCAGTATGATGAGGATTGAAACCGTTGTCACTACACAA
>JAAFJN010000080.1 GCA_013298845.1 Chitinophagales bacterium | reverse complement strand
TTCCTTCTTTTGTCTGCAATATATTTCGCAAAATCAAACCCGGCATTTTTCGGGATTCCATAGGAAGCAAAATTCAACTTTTTCGTTTCTTCATCTCCGTAAAAGAAATTTAGATTTAGGTTATAGTCAGTTGAATTCGAGTGCTGATGATAGTAATGCTCCATAAATTCAACATCTGCTAATTCCGATTTTACAAATTGATTTTCACAAGCCATGTTTACATATACTTCTTGTTCAAAGCAATCAGATAGCCTTTCAGGTCGTCCTTTGTCTATCCAACAAAGGGTTCTGTGTAAATACTCTTTTGTTCTATGGATGATTTTTTCCGCACTCACGGATTCACTTGTCCAAAAAATAGGCGTGCAAAAATTTCTTTTTATTAGTCCGTCCAACTCAAATTTATTGTTGTAATCCGTAACAGCATAGTTTGACCATGAGCCTTCAACATCATCAATTAAATTGATAGCGACTTTAAAAACCCGTTCGGATGAGCCTTCCAATTCCGAATTAATTTCTTTAAGGTATTTCTCCATCAATGCCTCTGCATCAAGTGCTAATAGTGCCTCTACTTTGTTCAAAGCGAGTTCCTTTCCCATTGGATTGAAGGCTGCAATAGGTAAAATTATTTCATCTCTATTTGCTCCGTGTAGTAGGTACAAATACTTGTCAAATCGCTCTTTATTTCTTGGCAATTTGTATAAGTCCAAAATCTTATCTAAGACTTTTAGAAGTTCGAATTTCATTTTTGTTCGTTTGTTATGCTTGCAGCGAACGGTTGGCTTGCTGCCGTGCCGCCGTGTGTTGGGTTTGCGGGCTTGCTGTTTGGCGGCATGGACAGCAAGCCTTTGATGGGTGGTATATTTATTGATTTTCAATAATTTGGCGAACTGTATCAATAGGAAGGTCTAGTAAATCAGAAATTTCATCTTCTGTTTTACCTTTTGCATAGAGTTTTAAAACCATGCTTGCCTCTTTCTTTTCCTCTCCTTTCTGTTCTGCTTTTTCCAATCTTGCCCGTTCATCTTCTTCACGCATAAATGCGTATTCGTAGGCATCTAACTCCTCCTGTGTCCATGTTTGCACATTGGCTTCCTCGTATGCTGATTTTAATCCTTCATCATTGATATTGTCTGGTACGACTTCAAGGCTTTCAGCATTTTTGATGAAATAGACCCATTTTTCGGTCAAAGTCTTTAACTCGTGCAGTTCCTTATTGAATTTTGGCAACTCAACAAAAGTAAATTCCATGTCTTTTATCGTCTGTTCGCCAGTTTCTACATCTCGAATTTGACTACGGCTGATGTAGTTTTTGTTCTCGGTATGCTCGAAGTCAAGTATTCCGATGAAAATGACAGGGCGCAACTTTCGGTAGAAGTCTGCCCGTTTGATTTGGTCGCTGTAACTTTTCGTTGAGTAAAAAAGTACCCGCTTCTCGAAACCGTCAAGGTCTCCGACCTGCATCTCTACAATATAAGTCCGCCCGAGTTGGTCGGTTGCCTTCACATCAATGATGGTTACTTTACCACCTTTAAGCTTGGGTAGTTGGTACGGGTTGAGGATTGTTACCTGCGTAATGCGCTGGTCGCCGTGAAAGTCAAGTACAGCGTTTAGAAAAGAAACGAGCGTTTCTTTTCGGTTTTCGTTGCCGAAAATCTTACGAAACGCAATATCGTTTTTTACATCAACAAATTTCATTGCTCAAATTTTGCTACAAAAGTAAGAAGAAGGCCGCAATTATTTGCTCATTTCTTATAGCCCTTGCAAAATATCTCATCTTGGAGTATAAACTCCGTCGCCAAATCCTTGCCCTGAAATCACTAAGTTCTTGCCCTCAAATACTAAGGTTAATTTAGTATTATAGGATACGATTTCATAGTTTTCTGTAAGTATTTTTCCATTTTTGTCAACTTCAATAGACTTATAAATATAGTACTCAACTTGATTCCCACTTTTTCTCCATTTGAAGTGGAAATGAGTACTTGACTTTGAAAAACCACTATGCGATACAGATATACTGAATACTCCCTTCTTATTCTCAAAGAAGGAATAAGTAAAAAAAGTTTCAGTAAATGATTGTCCTTCTCCTTTTGTGAAATCACGTTTATCCCAAGTACCAATAAAAGTCTGAGACCGCAATTCGCTAACAATTGAAAAAAGAGCAAAGAGGCAAATGAATATTTGGCGATATTTTTTCATATTATTTTATTAATTTTTAGTTAGGCCCATCTATTGCCCCACCGCAACCCAACCACCGATATCTAACTTCCCCAAAAACCGGCCTCTATTGATGATCAAGCGTTTATAAAAACAGCCCTCACTCAACCAACCACCGAATAAGTAAACCCTCGAAACGGCATTGCAAATAGTGAATAATTTTTGATGTGCAAATATACAGGATGTTTTTATATTTTCAAACTATCAAGCCGAATCATAAAAAAAAGCGTGTTCAGCCCAAAAGCCAAACACGCTTTCCTATAAAATGGTGCCCTCTACCGCACCACCGTCACATCTCCCTTCTTCCGAATTTTAGCCGTTTGGCCGCAGTACAAAATTTCGACCTCCATGTACCACACGTACACGGCGGTATCGGCCATTTTTTTGCGGACATTGGCGTTCCACGCATCCTCGGCGTTGAGGGTGCGGAATTCGAGGTTGCCCCAGCGGTCAAACACCTCCATTTTAAAGGAAATCAACTCGACATTGGGCGACACAAAGGCCCGGAATTGGCTGTTTTCGCTGTCAATGGCGTCGGGGTCGAATACATTGGGCACGTACACAAACTCTTTGTTGTCCGGTCCGTCGGCCCATTGCACTTCTATTTTTCGCTCTACGGTCTCGCATTCGTTGGTGATTTTTACCGCGTAAGTACCAATCTGATCGGTCAAAATAGAAGCCGTGGTGTCGCCGGTGTTCCACAACCAACGGATGCCCGTCAGGTCACCCGATACCAGCGGGAACAATTTCACCAAAGGTTCTTCGCAAGGCAGGGCCAACGCGTTGGGCGCATCTACCTGCATGGGTAACCGCTGAATGACATCGAAATCATCGGTGTACAGGCAGCCGTTGGCGTCGCGGATGGTCACCGTGTAGGTACCGGGTGCCAATTCATCGGCGTTGAGGGTCGTGCTAAAATTGTTGGTGCCCCATTTCCACTCCACGGGCAAACTTCCGGTGACGTTGTTTAACGCCACGGTGCCCGTCGGTGAATTATAACAAGACGATACCGCGTCAATCTTATAATTGAGTTCGGGCCACGCATTGACGGTAATAAACACCGTCGAATCGCAGTTTTCGGGGGTGGTATTGTAGTGGAATTCGTACGTGCTATCGGGTAATAACTGCTGCCCATTGTACAAATACGTGGTTTTTGGGCAAATATTCACCGTAATTTCGTTCACCGGTAACGCAAGACCCTCCACGGTTACATTCACCAGCGAATCGCAACCGGTCGCGGGGTTGGTCAACGTAAATTGTTGGGTTTGTCCCGGCGCGAGACTGGTGTTTTGGTAGTTGAACAGGCCATCTTCACAAATTTTGACCAACATATTCGACGTCGCCACGGGTAAAGCGGCTACCGTTACGGTCACGAGCGAATCGCAGCCATTGGCGGGATTGGTGAGGGTAAACTGTTGGGATTGTCCCACGGCCAGACTGGCGTTTTCATAAGTGTACGTATCACCGGGGCAAATTTGCACGGCCAAACTCGACGTTGCCACGGGCAAAGCGCCGACCGTTACGGTCACTAGCGAATCGCAGCCATTGGCGGGATTGGTAAGGGTAAACTGTTGGGTTTGTCCCACGGCCAGACTGGCGTTTTCGTAAGTATAAGTATCGCCGGGGCAAATTTGCACGGCAAAACTTGACGTCGCCACGGGCAAAGCCGCCACCGTTACGGTCACGAGCGAATCGCAGCCATTGGCGGGATTGGTGAGGGTAAATTGTTGGGTTTGTCCCACGGCCAGGCTGGCGTTTTCGTAGGTGTACGTATCGCCGGGGCAAATTTGCACGGCCAAACTCGACGTTGCCACGGGTAAAGCCGCTACCGTTACGGTCACGAGCGAATCGCAGCCATTGGCGGGATTGGTGAGGGTAAATTGTTGGGTTTGCCCCACGGCCAGGCTAGCGTTTTCGTAAGTGTACGTATCACCGGGGCAAATTTGCACGGCCAAACTCGACGTCGCCACGGGCAAAGCCGCCACCGTTACGGTTACAATGGTATCACAACCCGTCACCAGGTTCGAAAATGTAAAACTTTGGGAAGTACCCGCGCTGATATTGGTACCGTTGTACGTGTAAAATCCGTTGGCGCAAGCCGTGGCGGTCAACGCAGTGGTAAACGTTGGACAAGTCACTTTTCGGATCAACAAACCGACGTTTTCTTTGTCGTCGCAACCCACGAGTTCGGTGGGATTGGCCCCAATGACAATTTCCCAAGCCGGATCCAGGTTAAGCGTATCCAGCGACACTTCGTATTGGGTGGATAAAATGTTTTGGAAAGAAAAATTCCCGTTGATGCTGTTTTGCGTGTTTAATACGGCGCCATTTTGCCACAATTGCAGCGGAACATTGCTCACCAAGGTATCACTGCCGTCAATGATGCCGTTGTTGTTCACATCGGACCATACTTGCCCGTTGATGTCGCCGTAACCCGTGAACAAGGTCAGGCTGAGGTCGTCACTTTGAGCAATACAACCATTTACATCGGTCAGGACGGCGTAATAATTGCCGCTTTGGGTGGCCACAATTTGTGAACTGGTAGCACCGCTAATGGGTGTTCCTTCGTAAAACCATTGCCAGTTGACAATATCGGGCAACGGCGTGATGCACATCGTGTCGGGTGTGCAGCGGGTGTGGCAACCGCCGGGAATGGCCGCAATATTGGGGCCGGGGTGAATGGTAACGCGGTTGCTTTCGGCCACGCAGCCAAATTGGTTAATCACGCGCACAAAATAACGCCCCGGCTCTTCGGTCACAAACGAAGTCCCCACGTCCCCGGAGTTCCACACGTATTGCCAACCGGCGGGTTGGGGGCCGTTGTACGTGACGGTGGAGGGTGTTCCGGCGCAATTTTGGTTGGTGGTGGCGGTAAATCCGCCCGGTACATCGTGCACCAATACCTGAAACGGCGGTGGTACCAATGAACAACCATTGCTGCCGGTAATGGTCACGGTATAAGTATAAGCACCTGGCCCCAACAAATTACCCCGGTCTTCGGTAAACAGCAGTTCTTCGTCATTCCCACCCGATGACCAATTGTAGTTGTACGCGCCGTTATCGGCGACTTCGAGGTGCACATCTTCGCCAAAACAAACTTCGAGCGCGTTGTTTTGCGCGCCTTCGAGTTGGCCCAAATCATTGTACAATAAGGCCCGAATGGAGCCATCCGGAGCCGGAAGAACATCAACGGCCTTGGGCGTGGGCACGTACGTGCAGCCGTCGGGCGAGGTGATGGTAACCGAATAAGTACCTTCCGTAATGACCAATAAATCCTTGGCGTTGCTGCCGTCCGACCAGGTATAGGTGGAACCGGTGGGTCCGGCGGGGGCCGAAATTAAAATGCTGCTGCCTTCGCAAAACGTTGGGCTGGCTGGAGTAATCAAACCGGCCAGGGTATTGGGCACAATGGGCACCGAAAGGGTGCTGCTGTTGCTGCATCCGTCAATATTGGTGACGGTGGCTGTAGCGGTGTAGGTACCGGCGGTATTGTAGCGGTGCACCACCGAAAAACCACTGATGGAATCGAGCGAACCGGAAGCCGGATCTCCAAAGTTCCAGTGTGCCCCAATGAGCGTTGGGCTGTTTTGCACGGCCAATGGGGTAGCGTTCCCGGCGCAATCGGGGACCTGCGGCGCAAAAACCACCGGCGGCGGTACCGGAATTTTGATCTGTTTTATTTCTTCACTTATGCAACCGCTGGGGGCCGTAATGGTGAGTTTGGCGTTGTAAAAACCGCTGTTGCTGTAAATCCATTCGGGGTTTCGCAATACCGAAGAGTCGCTGTTGGCCGCCGCATAATCGTTAAAATCCCATTTCCAGGTGGTAATGCCGGCATCGGGTAAAAAGGTGCTTTCGTCCTTAAATGTGGTGGGTGTTCCGGGACAATCCTGCAAATAACTAAAATTGGCGGCGGCGTCCACCTGCACCGAATCTACCACGGTGCATACCATACCGTTGAGCAATTCGGCGCGCATAAATACAATGTAATGCCCGGCGTTGGGGAATTTAAAACCCGGTGTTTCTTCGGTGGAAGTACCCAAAATAGTAGATCCCGACTCGCCAAATTCCCAAAAAATGGTACCCGGCAAATACAACGGATTGGGCACCAGTTGGAAATTAAAAGAGTCGCAATACATCGTAGCCGTGGCGTTAAAATCTAACGTACCCGGCGGACAAATGGCGGCACCGGGGTTGTGACATACGCCACCGCCGCAGTATTCAAATACTTCGATGGGGCCATCGGTGGCGGTACAGCCGTATTGGTTGGTGACCTGCGCGGTGTAAAAACCGTATTGATTCGTGGAATAAGAAACGCCAAAATTGGACACCAAAACGCCGTCTCGGTACCAGGCGTATTCGTATTCAAAATCTTCGTCCAACAAGGCATCTATGGTGACCCAACTGGAATTGTTGCAAAAACCGGTGGGGTCGGCGGTGGTAATGTTCAAATTGGGCGTTGGCCACGCTTCAACGGTAAACTCGGAGGTACCCCGACAACCATCGGCGTCGGTCACGACTAAGGCGTAATTGCCCGGTCCGGTGGTGACGTCAATGTTGTTGCCAATGACGTTGCCGTTGGCGTTTTTCCATTGGTAAATATTGTAAATGCCATCGCTGATGCTCACCCCGGTCGCACCCGGACAAAGCCCGGCGGGTGAAGTAATGGTGGGAACGGGATTGGCCAAAATAGACACCTGATAAACGGCCGTTTGGCCGCAAGCCGTGGCCACCAGCGTGTGCACGCCGGGTTCGGCCCAAAAAACCTCCACCTCGTTGGTTTTATCCCCTTGTTTAAACGTTCCGGCCGTTGCGGGAACAATTTGCCAACTGTAATCTACATTTTCAAAAACGGGGATGGTGTAGGTGCCCAAACTGCCCTCGCAAATATCCGTTGGTCCCGAAATGTTAAAAGGAAGGATGGAGGTCAGGTTCAATCGCGTGGTGTCCGATTGGCAGCCCAGCCCGTCGGTGCTCACCTGGCGGGCGGCGATCCAATGCGGTGCCGCACCCGAAAAAGAAGTGTTGAGCGGGTTGCCCGTTTCGGTGACCACTTGGTTATTACCCTTGTTAATGGTCCAGGTGACGTTGTATTGCCCGGAAACACCTGCTGCCTGGTAGGTGAGGGTTTTTCCCGCGCAAAATTCCAGCGGACCACTAATGCCACTTGGTTTGGGCGGCAGCGGCGCGATAAAGATTTTTTTCACCGCACTGTCGGAACAGGTTTGGTTTAAACCCGCTCCGGTAGGGTAGGCCACCATTTTATAATTTCCGCTGATGCTGTTATCAAAAGTATGGTTGAACAACGAACTGTAAGAATTGGTCGCTATCTGGCCGCCATTGGGCGTAAAAAGGTACCAGTCGGACACCACGGGCGCGTTGCCAGGGACTTGTTTGGCAATAAAAATTTGCGGACTACCGGCGCAACCTTCAATCTCGCTGTCAATGCTAAACGGCGGGCGAATCAACACCTGAATCGAATCCCGTCCGGTACAACCGAGGTAACAATTCTCGTACTCCACGCTGACCCATTGTGGTGCGCCGGAAGTACCCCATTTTACGGTGATTTTGGGTCGGCCCTGTCCGTCGGTGATGGTACCGCCGGGCGATACTTTCCAGGTGTATCCCGCGCCGTCAAATTCCTGAATGGTGTAATTGGTTTCTTCTTCGGGACAAACGCGCGATTTGCCCTGGATTTCGGCCTGATCGGACAAAATGGGCACTAAAATGGTCGCATTGGCCGCACAAACCGAACCCGAACAGGCCGCCACCGTAAGGCCAATGGTGCCTTCCACGCCGCTCACCCATTGAATGGTAATGCTCGTATCGGCCACGCCGCCGCCGTTAATGATGGTGCCGTTGGGCGATACCGTCCAGTTGTAGGTGCCACAATCGCTGTTGGTTGTATAGGTCACTTGTTCCCCCGGACACAACGAATTGACGCAATCCACAATGGGGGAAATGGCATCTAAGACTTCCACCGTGAGTTGAGTGGTGTCGCTGCACAAACACAGCGAGCGGGCAATGAGGGTCACGGTGTGGGTGCCGGGAATGTGGAACGTGTGTTCGGGGTTGGTTTCGTTGGAATTGGAAAAATCATCGCCAAAGGTCCATTCGTACAAATCGGTACCGAGGCTGGTATTGGTAAATTGCACCGATTGCCCCTTACAAACGCTCAAAAAACCGTTGCTCGAAGCCGGTTGGGTTTTGAAATCGGCCACGGGTTCGTCCACAATGGTAATGCACTGGGTTCCCGAAAAACAACCCTGTGTGGAGTCGCCGTTGAGGCTGATTAGTCCCGATCCCGGTCCGCCCCAGGTGATGGTCACTTCGCGGCCATTGGGGCTGATGGTATAACTGCTGGCCCCCGAAATGGTCCAGGTATAACTGGCTGGCGGGGTTGCACAACTGGTAAAGTTGCCAATGCCGTAGGTAAACGTAGCGTTAGGGCATACTTTTTCGCAGTTGGCAGTGCCGGTGCCGCCGCCGGGCGTTGATACCGTATTGCAATACGCCGGATTGGACGAGGTGATGGGCACAATCACGTAATCACTGGAGGCGGTTACGGTAAAGGGCGTGCAAAATGTCACGTTATCAATGTTGTAGCCACACACGTAATATATACCAGGCTCATCTACCGTCACGACAAAGGTGTAATTACCATTGTTAATAATTTGTGGGGTTTGGTTTGTCACCGTCGGGCCTTCGACGGTAAACGTTGCACCGGGGCCAAAAAACTGTGCATTGGCGGTTACGAATATAGTACCCTGTGGGTTGTTACAAGTGATATTTTGTACCGTACCCGTAATGAAGTTGCTGGTGTTGGGGTTATAGGTATAACTGGCTGTTGCGGTGCAGCCATTGGCATCGGTGACGGTGGTCGTGTAGGTGCCGGACTGGGTAGGATATATTGTTGGAATGGAAATTCCATTTGACCAAGTATAGGTGTAAGGACCGGTACCTCCGGAGGGAATGGCGTATAAGTTGACGGAGCCAATTGGGTTACTGCTGCCTTGTGAAATAGTGGCGGATAGCGGGCAGGGTGCCGTCAACGTAAAACAAGCCGTTGCGGTGCAGCCACCGCCGGTGCTACTGCCTTCCGTGACGGTGACACAGTACGTACCAGCGGCGAGGTCATTCAGCGAAGGAGAGGCGACACCGTTACTCCAGAAAAAGTGGTATTGAACCCCGGGTTGCCCTCCCTGGATAAAGCCAATAATGCTGCCGTCGCTGCTGCCCGCGCACGATGGGTTATCTGCAGCACCCGTTACCGTAAACCCGGAAGAGATGTCATCTACCGTTACCACACCTTCGTGTAGTTGGTTGGTGGCATCGGTTACAATTACTTTATACACCCCGGCGCAAAGCCCCGTTGCCACGGCATTACTGCCCGAAACGGTGGTATTGAACGTAACGGGGCTACCAGTGGGGGTAATTACTATACTGATGTCGCTTATCGTAAAATTAGCACTGACGAAAATACTGCCGCTACAGTTGTTGCACTCAGAGGGTTCCGAACTAAGGGTGAGGTTTTGAGCATTTAACAGCGTTGGGAGCGCAATTAAAAAAAGACATGGAATTGTCCAAATCAGTTTCATACGTGTTTTGTTTTGATGATTATTAAAGTGGATTAAAATCCTTGGTGCCAATGTGGGTAAAACCACTTCATCGGCGCGAAGGTAAACTTTCAGAATGATTTGACTTAGAGCATGTCTAAAATTGCATTTCTCGCCGATATGAAAGTCTTTTTTCTCCCGGCGGCGTTTCTTTTTTTCGCCGTAAATAGCCCATTACGACTCAAAAAAGA
>JAAFJN010000008.1:158399-170373 GCA_013298845.1 Chitinophagales bacterium | reverse complement strand
TAGTTCCAGACGCTTGCTTCAAAATCGAGCGTACCTGGCGCGTGATTAACTGGTGCACGTACAACCCGAACAATTCAACTTGTCAGTTTGTACCGAATCCAAATCCGAACAACACCACGAACCACCCAACGAACTTGCCTGGTGTAACTGTATCTCCATTGGGTACTACAGTTCCAGGTTGGGCTCCAACGGTTGTTCGTATCAACCCAACGGATCCACAGCCAACGAACTACTCTACATTCTGGAATAAAGAGACGAACTGCTACACATACAAGCAGATCATCAAAGTTTACGACACGCAAGATCCAACCGTAGCACCTGCTCCAACTGAGTTCTGCGACTTGAGCGCAAACGATCCTCAGTTCTACAATGCAATGCAGTACTGGGATGCCGGTATCGCCAGTCACGACTTGTGCGAAGGTGACGCCAACATCGAATTGACTGCAACTGACGCTTGCTCTGGTGCATCTTTGAACTTCCGTTACTTGTTGTTCCTCGACCTCGATGGCAACGGTTCAATGGAAACAGTAGTGAACAGCGTAGCGCCATTGGCGTACAACACATTGTTCTACGACAACGCAACAGCGGTTAACTTTGTAGGTGGTACACCATGGAACTTCGACTTCCGTCCGGTACCAAACGATCGCAAATGGGCATTTGGCTTGCAAGTGGACAATGCTGCTGGTAACAGCCGCACTGCACGTGTACGTTGGGTAAACCAGGTTGGTCAGAACGCAGTACCACAATTGCCATACGGTAACCACAAAATCAAGTGGTTCGTTGAAGACGGTTGCGGTAACGAAACTGTTTACGAGCACGCTATCGTAGTGAAAGATTGCAAGAAGCCAACGGTTGTTTGCTTGAACGGTCTTTCTGTAAACTTGATGAACGTACAAGGTGGAATGATTGCTCTTTGGGCAAGTGACTTCCTCCAGTACACTGAAGATAACTGCACACCAGCTAACTTGATCAAAATCGGTATCCGCCGCGTAGGTCAGGCTGACGGTCAAGGTAACACTACTGGTTTCCCGAAAAACGCGAACGGCACACCACAAACTAATGTAAACTTCACTTGTGCTGATTTGGGTACACAGTTGGTAGAATTGTGGGGTCTTGACGTAGCCGGTAACGCCGACTACTGCGAAACTTACGTGTTGATTCAAGATAATGCAGGTGTATGCGGTCCAGTATCTGGTATGGCTACAGTTGCAGGTGCGTTGAAAAACGAAGCTACATTGGGTGTTGAAGACGCTAGCGTAGTATTGACTGGTTCTGCAAATGGTATCCCAACAAACCCAGCATTCTCTAATGCAAACGGTAACTACATCTTCTCTAATGCAGTACCAGTTGCAGCGAACGCTGTAGTAACACCAAACTTGGAAATTGATCCATTGAACGGTGTAAACACATGGGACTTGATCTTGATCAGCCGTCACATCCTTGGCTTGGAGCCATTGAACACACCATACAAATTGATCTCTGCTGACGCGAACAAATCTGGTACAGTAACTACATTTGACATCGTTGAATTGCGTAAGTTGATCCTCGGTACATACCAGCAATTGCCAAACAACAGCAGCTGGCGCTTCGTTGACAAAGCACAAGTATTCACTAACAATGCAAACCCATTTGCTGACGTTATCCGTGAAAACATCCAGTTTGCCAACATCCAGAACAGCATCACAAACGGTGACTTCGTTGCTGCGAAAATCGGTGACGTAGACGGTACTGCTACACCAAACAACTTGGTTGCATCTGATGATCGTACTGCTGGTACTTTGTTCATCAACGTTGCTGACCGTAAGGTTGTTGCTGGTGAAGAAGTAGTTGTAAACTTCAACGCTGCTGAGAAAAACGGTGGCTACCAGTTCACAATGAACCTCAACGGTTTGGAAGTTGTTGACATCGTTCCTGGTGCTAACACTACTACTGATAACTTCGGTGTATTTGCTAACGCAATCACTACTTCTATCGACGACAACGCTGGTGACTTCTCTGTGAAGTTCCGCGCTGCTAAAGCAGGTCAGTTGAGCGAAATGCTTTCAGTAAGCAGCCGCATCACTAAAGCAGTTGCCTTCACAAACGGTGGTGACCGTCAAGATGTTGCTATCCGCTTCAACGGTGACAACGGTGTTGTTGCAGGTGCTGGTTTCGAGTTGTTCCAGAACACTCCAAACCCAGTTAAAAATGTAACTACTATCGCGTTCAACCTCCCAGAAGCTGGTGAAGCTACTTTGAACATCACTAACGTTGAAGGTAAAGTTATCAAAACTGTAAGCGGTGCATTCGCTAAAGGTTTGAACACAGTAACAATCAGCCGTTCTGATCTCCAGTCTGGTATCCTGTTCTATCAGGTGAACAGCGGTTCATTCAGCGCGACTAAGAAGATGGTTGTTGTAGAATAATTTCGATTATTGTACAGAACACTCTTTATATGGGGTGGGTATCCGTAAGGGTACCCACCTTTTTTTGTGTTAATCTGACATAAAGTGACACCGGGTAAATACAGGCTAACTATATTTGCTATTATTTACTTATTTAGTCAGCATATGTTACGTGTTATTACTTCCCTTTTCTGCCTATCGCTCACTTTTGCTACATTTGCATTATAATTTGGAAGCTTTGTTGGCCATTACCATGCCCGCCACGGGGGGCAACGGGACCAAGGTAGAAAAATACGATTACCGGTTTACCATTATCAATGACATCGCCTTTGTCACTTTTTCACAAAAAACAACCACGGGTGATGGCGACAACGTTTATTCACATGAATCGAGATTTTTGCAAAAACAAGGGGGCGAATGGAAAATTCATGCCTTATCCGTTCACCAGTACACTCCCAAAGGTGACAGAGATTGATTCACACACATCAAAACTGACAAAATTGCGTTATTCCAATCAAATACACTTTTGGTATTGGGTTTGATAGAGTAAGTTATGTTTTTAAGTCGTTTTGTTTTTGTTATGTCGTTAATCACTTTTCGCGGAACTTTTGCCGGTGCTCAACCTTATGACCTCCAGCCCACTTCGGGTCCGGGGAGTGCTACCTACGCGCACCAAAAAGTTCAATTTTGGGACCACGCGACCCGGGCCGACGGATTTTGGCTCTTTGAACCCGATGACCCAAAGCCCGACTCGGCCGATGTCGTGGTGTTTATGCACGGATACGGTGCTTATAACCCCATGGCGTACGGAAAATGGATTAAACACCTGGTCGCCAAGGGCAATATTGTTATTTATCCACGGTACCAAAAAAATCTGGTGTTCCCGCGCCCTAACTCTTTCCCGGCCAACGCGGCCAAAGGGATCAACGACGCGCTCGAAATACTCCAAAACGAACCCGGCCACGTAAAACCCCGGCTGGAGAAGGTAGTGTACATTGGTCATTCGTACGGTGGGGTGATTAGCGCTAATTTGGGCGTAAACTGGGCAAAACTGCGCATCCCCAAGCCATCGGCCATGTTATTGGCCGAACCCGGCAGCGGACCATTTAAAGGCGCCAGATTAACCGATTACAGCGGCCTGCCAGCCGATCTGAATTTGTTGGTCATTGTGGGCGAAGATGATTTTGTGGTGGGGGCCGAATTTGGGGCGCTGGTGTTTAATACCGCTGCCAATACGCCCAACCGGAATTTTATTATTCAACGCCGCGACACCAGTAGCCACTACGCTGTGTGGGCTTCTCACTCGGAGCCGTACGGTTATGACCTGGATTTCGACACCGGTGTCCGGAACTACACGGCCTTGCGCGTATTGGGTACCTCAAGGGTAGATTACGTGGATTTTTATTGCTACTGGAAATTAGGCGACGCGCTTATTGC
The DNA here is from genome assembly GCA_013298845.1 of Chitinophagales bacterium. Lineage (GTDB taxonomy): Bacteria > Bacteroidota > Bacteroidia > Chitinophagales > Saprospiraceae > M3007. The sequence goes on along the minus strand of JAAFJN010000008.1, from coordinate 166,552 downwards.
GTACACGCGCACCGGTCAACACGGCGATATCGCCTTTGGAAACACGCCCGCCCAGCGCAATATGGGCCTGCACCCCGACGGCCGTCCCGTGCGTCCCTTGGATGTGGCCTTACCCAATGTCCAAATCCGGCTGGTGGACCCGCGCCGCCCCAATAGTAAAGCAACCAGTGGCCAGTAAATTTCAGCGTATTCATATTATGGGCGCGCCCGGTTCGGGCACCACAACCATTGCCCGCACGTTGGCGGAATTGCTGGGTTACAAACATTTGGATACCGATGATTACCATTGGTTTACCAGCGACCCGGAGCCGTATCGCCGCCGCCGCAACCCCGATCACCGGCGTGCGCTGCTCACTCAGGACCTGGCGCAATACCCCCAATGGGTACTCAGTGGTTCGTTGTGCGGCTGGGGTGATTGTTTTACCCCGGAGTTCGATTTGGTTATTTTTTGCACCGCCCCCGTCCCTACCCGCCTCGCGCGGATACACGCGCGGGAATTGGCCCGTTACGGTGCGGAGCGATTGTCGGAACAGGGCGATTTGCACGGGGTATTTGTAAAATTTAAACACTGGGCGGCGGAATACGAAACGGATACCACCCGCTTGCGCAGTTTGGAATTGGAAAAAAAGTGGGTAGCGGAACACCTGCAATGTCCGGTAGTAGAAGTGGATACGGAGGGTGATTTGGGGGTGGTGTTGGCGCAAATACAGGGAGTGGTGGGGTGATGCAAGTTTGGGGCTATAGTGGTCGCCGGATCCAAATATGAAGTGAAACGATAAAAATTAATTTCATGAAACTATTTTGTGCTTTTTCACTTTTTTTATTTCCTTTTGTTGCGTGCTCGCCATTAGACAAAAAAACGGTGACCAATAATTCCAACCAGCAAGAAACCGAAAGTTTTAATGACTTTTTCACCGTTTTTTGCCAAGATTCTCTTTTTCGCGAATCGCGAACGGTGAAGCCCTTTCCTTATATTGTTTTAGAAGAGGTTGAAGAAGAAGATTACGATACTACGCATATCAACGAGTTTCCCTTTACCACGATGGAGATTAGTCAGATGGAGGCCGGGACAACATTTATTCTTGAAAAAATTAGCCCTGACTCCTGTCTATTGAGAATCCAAATCGAAGATACCGGGATTCAATTTCGCGTGATATTTAGCCGAAAATCAAAATCTGAGGAGTGGTATGCCGTTGAGTGCAAGGATGTATCCACGTGAACGCTTGCAATAGTGGGTTGTCAAACGGCATTTGACGCACATCTACCATCCTGTAACCGCCGCACTTTAGTCGGCAGCCGTCGTGCCCGCTCTTTTACATCTATCATCCTGACGAACATCACATTTTTCCTGGCAGCGGTGATGTGATGTTTGTCAGGATGGTAGATGTGATGGTGACACGCCTTTCTGCCCCCTGATGAATCAGGGGGTTACAGGATGGTAGATGTTTTTGGCCGAAAAGAGAGTTGTATCGGGCCATAGCCAAAAGTTATTTTGCGGCAAATGCGAGGATTATTCACCGCAAATTTGCGGTGAATAATCCTCGCATTTGCCGCATTACCTAACCGAAAAATTTTTTTTTAGATTTTTTTTCACCACAGGCAGCGAATAAAAACCACGGTTCGTTTATATACCAGACAACGCGGAAAAGCAGCCGCAGTTGTTGCATAACTTAAGCAGAAAAGTAGGTTTTTAGTTGGTTTTGTTTGTGCAAAAGGCACGCCGCAATGGGTGTGCCTTTTGTTTTTATACGAAGCATCGTTCGTGGCGAAGTATTTGTACCAACCTTCTTTTTTCGGTTTTACCAACGAATTAACGCCGATCCCCACGTAAAGCCGGAGCCAAATGCGGCCAAACACACCAGATCCCCTTCTTTTACTTTTCCGGCTTCCCAGGCTTCACACAACGCGATGGGCACCGAAGCCGCCGTGGTATTTCCGTACTTTTGAATATTGTTCCACACTTGGTCGTCGCTGAGTCGCAGGGTCTTTTGCACAAACTGGCTAATGCGCAAATTGGCCTGGTGCGGAATCAGCATATTAATGTCGGAGGGTTGTAACCCCGCTTCTTTCAAGGCTTCCATAATCACTTCGGGGAATTTTTGAACGGCCATTTTGAACACAAACTGCCCCTCCATATTGGGGTATTGCATCCCGTTGTCCATCATGTGCTGCGTCATAAAAATTTCGCCGTAAGTGTCTTTGGGCGGATAGCCATAATCTACTTCTTCGCCCGTGTGCCGGGAATGGTAACCGCCGTGGCTGCCGGGGTTAATAAACGCCAGTTTTTCGGCGTAGGTACCGTCCGAGTGCAGTTTGGTGGTCAAAATACCCTGGTTGGGGTTGTCGGTGGGCTGAATAATGGCCGCCCCTGCCCCATCGCCAAAAATAACAGTTACGTTGCGGCCGCGGGTGGTAAAGTCGAGGCCCATCGAGTGCATTTCGGAACCCACCACCAGAATGTTTTTGTACATCCCGGTTTTAATAAACTGATCGGCAATGGACAACGCGTACAAAAAGCCGCTGCATTGGTTGCGAATATCGAGGGCACCGGCTTCTTTGTGGGTGATGCCTAATTCGCGTTGGAGCAATACGCCGCAACCCGGAAAATAATAATCGGGGCTAAGGGTAGCAAATATAATAAAGTCAATGTCTTCAGGTTGGATGCCAGCGCGTTCGCAAGCGATACGGGTGGCAATGGCGGCCATGGAAGTGGTTGTTTCTTCGTGTTTTTTACCGTAATGTCGCTCTTTGATCCCGGTGCGTTCTTGTATCCATTCGTCACTGGTATCCATGAAGCGGGAAAGTTCGTCATTGGTGACAACGCGTTCGGGAACGTAATGCCCGATGCCTGCAATTTTGCTGCGCATAATGATAAGAGGTGTAATGTTTATTGTTGGTTCAATGGCGCAAACTGAACCATTTCACCAACCGGAACCATAGTTAAAAAAGGACTGGCCACAAGGGATGTTCATCACCTTGTGGCCAGCAAAAGTAGGGTTTTTGTTTTGATTTAAGCAATGGTTAATCCAGAATCAACCCTTATTAATAATGATTTTATCGTTGAAGATTCCCTGCGCGGTGACCAGTTGAAGGGTATAAGTGCCGGAGCGGCGCACGTTGATCGTCAGGGGTACTTGCTGGTAACCACGGGCACCGGCTACGGTTTTGGTGGCAACGAGGCGACCAAATTCATCAATGATCTGGAGGCGGGTCTCCATGGCCGACGGAAGGTCAAAACGGACCATGATTTCGTCGCCGGTGGTGGGGTCGGGCGATACCGGGAACAGTTGAACGCTGCCTTTGTTGGCGGCATTGTTAAAGGCCAATTTTGCGTTGTACCGGGCCAAATCGCGGGTGTATATCTCTGAGGTAATGCGCTGGTTGTTCATGCTCACCACATCGGAGAGTTTGCCCGCCTGCAAGGTATTAAACACAATGGTCATCGCCGATTTACCGGTGAACATAGCCGCACCATCGGGGTAAAACGCAATGGCATTTTGCCAGCCCGCCGTGATTTGGTGCTCTTGGTCAAAACGCGCCGTTTGAACGTGTTCCAATCCACCACCAACGGGCTGAATATCGGCCACCTGAAGAACGGCCGGGTTATAATCTAACGTAAACTGAAAACCGGCCAAACCCGTCGCCGAGGGCGCGTTGAGCGTGAGTGCGACGGTGCTGCCAGCCTCAAATTCCTGATCGAGCGCCGAAAATGTAGCAGTGCGTTTGGAGATGCTGGTGGTTAGTTTATTACCTGTTTCGGTGGGGCCGTTGTCAATATCACCCGTTTTTACCGCCAACCAATTGAACGTGGAGGCACCGACGGGGATGCACACCTGCTGCACACCGGTGGGGGGCAGTTGATCCTGCGGAATGGTGTTGTTGGCCCCAATAAATTGCCAATTAGGCGCGGCGGGCCAGGCATTGCTGCCACCAATGGCGACCTGAACAATGGCCCAGCCATCTTCCGGGGTAATCCAGCCATCGCCATTAACGTCGGCGGCGGCGTATTGCCAAGGTTGGTCAAAATACGTTACGGCCTCGGCGTGGAGGCTGGTCAACAAGGCATCCCAGGTATTGATACCGGCGTTGATATTGTCGTTGTTGCCACCGCTGGCCGTCAGGTTGTAACAACCGGGCCAAAGCGCAATGGGGCCAAAATTGCCATTTTCGAGGCTCAAAGTGGTACCCGCCGATTGGTTATTGGCCTTTAATGCCGTAATATTGACGTTTTGCATGGCGCCGCCGGTTTGTTTCATCACAGAACCGGAAAGCGACGACGTGGGCGCGCAGGTATTGGAGTTGTCTTGAATAATGACGTACGTCAGGCAAAAATCGGCGTTGCCACCGGCATCTTTTACCCAAACTTCGAGGGGTTGGGTGCCTATTTCGGTGCAGTCAAAATTGACGGTGTGGCTGTTGGCGGGGAATCCGGTGCCGGTGTTGGCCTTGCGAATACCAATTTGTAAAGCATTGGCCGGGGTACAATTGTCTTGTACGTATTGGATAAAATCCGTATCGTCGAGGCTGATCATACCGGTTTGCATGATATTCACGCTGAGGCCATTCATGCACACCACCGTGGGATTTTTGCAGTCTTTTACGATAAATTCGTATTTACAAATGGCCTCGTTACCGCAGTTGTCGTTGGCCACCCATTCTACTTTGTGGGTACCGTAGGGCAACTGGTAATTGGGCGGAAATGCAATTCGCGCTTTTACTTTATTGCTGTCTAAGGTTTTTTCTACCGGCCAGGAGTTGGGGCCGCCGGAATAGATGTACGTTTCCATGGAGCCGTTGCCATCGAGATCGAGGAAAAGGCGGTACGTGAACGCAATATCGGTGCCAGAACAGGCGTCGGTGGCTTCGGTAGTGAGTTCTACCGGGCCTTCGCAGGTGCTGCCGTAGAGGGCGGTATTGTTGTTGGTATAGTCGCAAAATACCACGGGCGATGCCGGGCAACTGGTAAATACCGGCGGGTTATCGTCGCGTACTTTAATAACTTGCGTGTATTCCAAATAACCGTAGTTGGAAGCATTGCCAATAGCGGTTGGACCAACGTCGGAATTGGTCGGGTTGGGAATTATCGTTGGCTGCATGGTATTCGGGTTGTAGCCACACCAGTAGAGCAGGCGCCAGCGGCGCAAAATCTTGTAACAAGAACCCGGCTCGTTGGTCGTGAATACTTCATCGTACCGCGATACCCCTACGTTGATATTACAACTGTACTGGGTAATGACCGGATAGTCAATGGTGGTGGAAGCGTTACAACCAATGTAAGTCTTATCGTCGGGGAATTTGACGGTATAGTAGTTGGTTTGCGCAAGCAAAGGCTGGGCTGTCCAGAAAAGGCAGAGTAAAAGAACTAGTCTCATAAGTAGATACATTACTTTTTAGTGCTTTAGAAACGTTTGGAAAAAGTACCAATCGTTTCCGGGAGGCGGAATAAAATAAGATAATGTACAAAGATAAGACCGTTAGAATCACATCATAACTTTTCTTTCTGATTAATAGACCAGCGTGCTTATTTTTCTTGTAAATGTTGATAAAATACAAAGAGCCGCCAAATCAGTTCGACTGGCGGCTCTTTACAATTAACGTAACCTTTTTTTCAAAAATTCTACAAACCTTCTTTATTCGTGAATCAGTTGGATAGCGCGGGTACGACCCTGCATATCGGTCACTGACAAAGAAAATGCTCCTCTTGGCAAATCGCCCGTCCAGATGGTTTGCGTACCCAATTGGAAAGAATTGTACCAAACGCGGCCATCCATTCCAATAATTTGTACCATCATGTTTTGGTCGAGGTCATCACCCTTTAATTGTACCCAGGTCGTTGCCGGATTAGGGAACGCCGAGATTTGAAGTGTTTCAATGGCTGCTTCGTGGCTGGAAACGGCGGCTTGATCATATTCAAAAAGCCATTGGTAGGCTTTAGGATATTCTCTGGCCCAGAACCAGGTGCTGTGATCGCCGTCAATTGGGGTACTGATATTCACTTCTGAAAGATCAAAACCCGCCATTATCATGGCATCAATCACTTCTTCCATGCCATTGGTAATATAACTTGGCTCTAGTGCACCAGCGAGGAAAAATACCCGAACATCGTTTAATTTTCCAACGGATGCGATATGTTGTGCCATTTTTGGACCGTTAAAAGAAAAGATGGGGGAAAAAATACCGGCTTTTGAAAAAACATCCTGGTATTCGATCAATGCGTACATGGAGATTAATCCACCCATTGCACTGCCCATAATTCCCGTGTAATCACGGCCCGAAAGGGTCAAATAGTTGTTGTCAATGTAAGGCTTGAGCGTGTTAACAATAAATTCCACGTACTCTTTGCCTTCGCCGCCACCCAATGAAGGGTTTGCCCAGGGTGAATATTCGTTCGTGATATAAGCACCACCGTTATCAATGCCTACGATAATGCAGCCCGGGTCACCGCCTTGCGCCAAATCGTCCATGGCTTCGTCAATCATCCAGTCGTTGGAATCGGTTGGATCAAAGAGGTTTTGACCATCCTGCATGTACAATACCGGGTAACGTTTGCCGGGGTTAATGCCGTAGTCGGGAGGAAGATACATCCAAATCCGACGGGTGCGATTTAACTGCGGAATAAAATAACTCTCATTCAATACGTTAACACTGCCATTTGTTGGACCGAGGCCAGTGCCGCCGCCCATCAAATCGGGCCAAGACAAAATCACGACTTCCACTGTTTTTGGTTGTCCGTTGTAGAACACCTTGTGTGAAGGCTGTGTAAGGCCACCGAGGTTACCTTCTACAGTTGCCCAACTGCCGCGTGTGAATTTAAATTCCACTTGCCCGGGAGCAGGGTTAATCGTAATCATGTACTTGCCACCACCGAGGTTGGTCAATACGTGAGATGAACTTGCCGGACTCCAACTGTTGAAATTTCCTGACAGAAAAATCTGAGCGTTGTTCGGAGTATTCATTGGTACTCCCGTTACCATGATGGTGAACTGCGCTGAAAGAGTAGTACAAATCGTTAGTACAACGGCAAGTACCGCAACGCGCAGTGTGTTCAATTGGTAAATGGAATGAGAAACATAACCTACGAAGGCATTGGTTTTGTAAATATGTTTCATCCTAGATAAACGGTTTTTGATTAGATCATCTTTAATAACCTAATACGGTGATAAATGCTTTTCCCTTAATGTAGCACGTTAGGAGGAAAATATTAAAAGCGGGAGGCGTTGGATTAAAAAAATCAGGTTTGGTAAACTTGACTAAACAAATGTGTAAGGGTATGTCTTTCCGGCTTTGATGTCACAAATTTGCACAGAGTTACCAATACCTTGTATGACCCAAAAAAGACAATAGGACAAAGGGGGGTATTCGGGGACTAAAGTGCGAATTTGCACCCCTAAACGACCAAAAAAATTTTTGCTAAAATTAGCCCAAAAATGGCTGTTGGTTCAATTTTGAAAGAAGCGGTGTTTAATCAAAAAAAACGGTAGTGATTTTAAAAGGAAAAAAACAAGTATCACAATGCCTTAAAAACAACTTCTGTGCCAAACGACTTTTTTTTGATACCAAAAGTTTGTTAAAAAAGAGGAGATTGTTTTCCGGGGAGCATTTATCATCTCTTTATGTGTTTCGGCCAAAAGATGTGAACTTTCTTCGACGAAAAAATTATTTGGCCCAAAAAAACCTTCGATTCCCAAAAATGCTTTAACGTTGTCGGCTAAACAATAAAATCATACTCTTAAATATGGACAAACCCTGGCTCAAGAATTATCCAAAAGGCGTGCCAGCCAATATTGATCCCGATGCATTTCCTAATCTCGTGGCCATGCTCGACGAATGCTTCACCAAATACAAGGATTTAACGGCCTTTTATTTTATGGGCAAATCCCTCACGTTTGGCGAAGTGAACGAACTTTCCAACTACTTCGGGGCGTACCTCCAAAGCCGTGGCCTGCAACCCGGCGACCGCATTGCCCTCATGATGCCCAATATGCTGCAATACCCCATTGCGCTCATTGGTGCCCTGAAAGCGGGCCTCATTGTGGTAAATACCAACCCACTCTACACGCCGCGCGAAATGAAACACCAGTTCACCGATTCGGGGGCCAAGGCCATTCTTATTGCCGAAAACTTTGCGGCGAACCTGGAGCAAATAATCGGCG
>JAAFJN010000008.1:131832-158389 GCA_013298845.1 Chitinophagales bacterium | reverse complement strand
AACTGTTCTGCTGACCAGCGTCGGTGAAATGCTGGGCCTCAAAGGGTTATTGGTGAATTTTGTGGTGCGCCGCGTGAAAAAAATGGTCCCCAAGCACCACCTGACCAATACCGTTACGTTCAGCCAGGCCCTCAAACACGGTCGCGGATTTACCCTCAACCGCTACGTGGGCCAACCCGACGATACCATTATATTGCAATACACGGGCGGTACCACCGGCGTATCCAAAGGGGCAATGCTCACCAACCGCAACCTCATTGCCAATATGCAGCAGATTCGCGGCATCATGTCGCCCCGCTTGCAAGAAGCCTCCGAGGTGGCGCTTTGTCCGCTCCCGTTGTACCATATTTTTGCCTTTACGGTCAATTGCCTCGCGCTCATGAGCATTGGCGGCAGCAATGTACTGATCGTAAATGCGCGCGATTTGCCCGCTTTAATTAAAGAATGGCGCAAATACAACCCCACCGTGGTAACGGGCATTAATACCTTGTTTAATGGTTTGCTCAACAACCCGGAATTTGCCACCCTCGATTTTAGCAAACTAAAAATTACCTCCGGCGGTGGTATGGCGGTTCAACGCGCCGTGGCCGAACGTTGGCAAAAAAACACCGGCGTGCAACTGAGCGAAGGCTACGGCATGACCGAATCCAGTCCCGTCATCAGTTCCAATCCGGTGGACGAACCGGCGCGTCTCGGCACCATTGGTATGCCCGCCCCTTCCACCGATGTGCGCATTATGAGCGACAATGGCGAAGTACTCCCGCCCGGCGAAGCCAATATTGGGGAGATTCAGGCGCGTGGACCGCAGGTGATGAAGGGCTACTGGCAACGCCCCGACGAAACGGCCAAAACCATCGTGGATGGCTGGTTGTGCACCGGCGATATGGGCTTTATGCACCCCGACGGCTATTTCCAGATTGTTGACCGCAAAAAAGACATGATTTTGGTGTCGGGCTTTAACGTCTATCCGAACGAAATTGAAGATGTACTGGCCATGCACCCCAAAGTACTCGAATCGGCGGCCGTAGGGGTTGCCGACGAAAAATCGGGGGAAGTGGTGAAGGTGTTCGTGGTGAAAAAAGACCCGTCGCTCACGGAGGAAGAAATTATCGCGCATTGCCGCACCAACCTCACGGGGTATAAAGTGCCCAAACACGTGGTGTTCCGTGGCGAATTGCCCAAAACCAACGTGGGTAAAATCCTGCGCCGGGAGTTGAAGGACGCTTAATATTCGAGTAGCGTTAAACCAATAGTATCAGGATTTTCTTGATTTTTTAGGATAAAAAGGATTTTTTTAACGGCGGCACCGCACTTGGAATCCTTTTTTATCCTTCTGTATTAAGATAATCCTGATACTTGTTTTTTTCTGCGGTGGGCATTCCACCGTCAATTTACAATTCTAACTCTTCAACAATAGTGTAAGTTACTGCACGGAATCTAATCTGTTTTAATACTAATCACAAACGCAAAAAGCATCCGTCAGTGAAGTGGCCTGCACCGAAAGGGCACCATTGGGCAACGAGGCCGGCGGGCACACCGTCACGGTACCGGTATTCGTGTTGAAGGTTTGGGAAATGGTATTTAACGGGTTTCCCGCAAAAAAGGCCGTTGCATCCAGTGAAAAAGGCGGTGTTCCCGTAAAATTTGCCGATAACGTAATGCACGCGCCCGCGCAAAACGGTCCCGGTGGCGCACTGAATACCACGCTGGGTTTGGGCCGCCACACGACCGGTACTAAGTTGGAAATGTCAAAACAAGGGTCCGAGAGGTCAACATTGCCACTAACGTTGTTGCCCGCAATGGTGGCTACGTAATAGGTTTGGCCGGGTACGTAGGCGGCGTTGTAGTTAAACGTTCCCGTGTTGTTGGTCGCCAAAATACTGCCCGTCGGGTTGGCCAAATTACTAAACAGGATGTACTGCAACAGGTCGTCGCTGTCCAATACGGCGTTGTTGTTAAACGGTACCACCGCCGGATTATTTAGGCAAAAAGTCAACGGCGTGCTGTTAATGGAACCCGCATCGGTGGTGCAGACCCCACAGTTGAAGGGAAAAGAATACCCGCTGGGCGTACCGGCTCCACCCGCCGGAAACGGAAATCCAGGGCATTTTTGCGTCCAGGTTTGGGTGTTTACGTCGTATTCCCAAATGTTGCTGTTGCCTCCCGTAAAGTCAAACCAATACATTTTGGGGCAATTGGGGTTGTTTACCCCGGCTCCCGCCACCAAAAAGCCCGGCAAACTGCTGTTTACCACCGTAGAAAGTGCCGGATTGGTGATGTTGACGTTAATGAGCAAATCCGGCCCGGAGGGTTGGTATACCGTTGCGTAAAATTGCCCGTCGAGAAACACCATATCCCCCACCGAGACCCAGCCATTGGGCAATGCGCCCAAGGTAGTTACTACCCCGGTACTTGGGTTAACGGCAAATAAATTAGTACCCAATACGTAAATCGTCCCCGTTGGTCCAACCTCCAGTCCCGTTACAATCGGGTCACCCACGCTGGCAATAAACGTACTGGTTCCGGTAGAGGCGTTAATGGAATACACCTCATTTCCAAACAAACCGTAATAGGTGGTTCCCGTCCCAACTGCCATATCGTTGTAGGCGGCAGCGCTGGAAACGAAACTGGTTGCGCAGGTACTGATATTGAGCGAATAAATTTGACCGCTCAGGTTGCTGAAATAAATAATTTGGCCGTAAAGACTTGGCAAGGTGAACATTAAGACCAATAATACCGTGGCGGTGCGTTGTAATGGTGTACACATACGATGCGTATTTGTGAGGCTTGTGTGGTAAAACGGCCCCGAGTGAGGTATTTAATTGCAAACGCAAAAAGCATCAATGAGGCTGGTGGCTTGCACGGTGAGGTTTCCATTGGGCAACGCCGGAGGGATACAAATGGACACTGTGCCCGTATTGGTGTTGAATATTTGCGCAATATTATCGAGCGGAGTGCCCGAAAACTGTACGGTTGCCTCAAGATTAAAAGGAGGGTCGCCCGTAAAGTTGACCGATAACGTGACACAATCTCCGGCGCAAAATGGGCCGGGCGGGGCACTAAAAACCACGCCGGGTTTGGGCCGCCAAACGATCGGTACCACCTCGGAAATATCGAAACAAGGGTCCAGCAGATCCACCGAACCATTTACGTTATTGCCCGCTATCACCGCCAAATAATACGTTTGACCGGGTATATAAGCGGCATTGTACCCAATGGAAGGTGTATTGCTGGTGGCCAAAATACTGCCCGTCGGGTTGGCCGGATCACTAAATAAAATGTATTGCAACAGGTCGTCGCTGTCCAACGTGGCATCGTTGTTAAAAGGTACCACCGCCGGACTACCTTCGCAAAAAGCAAGGGGCGTGGTCTCCGTCGAACCCGCGTCGGTGAGGCACGGACACTCGAAATTGAAGGAATAGCCGTTGGGCGTACCGGCTCCACCGGTGGGCAACGAAAAACCCGGACATACCTGCGTCCAGGATTGGGTATTTACGTCGTATTCCCAAATGGTACTAAACCCGCCCACGTTGTTAAACCAATACATTTTGGGGCAATTGGGGTTATTTACGCCCGCTCCCGCCACAAAGTTATTGCCGGGCATGGTTGTGACAATGGTAGAAAGCGCCGGATTGGTCACGTTTAAATTAATAAGCAGATTTTGGCCGTTGGGGGCCAGTACCGAAGCGTAAAATTCGCCGTCGAGGTAAACAATGTCCCCAATGCAGATCCAGCCATTGGGTAACGCGCCCAGGTTGGTAACCGCCCCAGTACTTGGGTTAACGGCGTATAAATTGATCCGCAGGACGTACAGCGTGCCCGAAGGGGCTACTTCCATGCCGGTTAAACCCAAAAAATTACTCACGGTGGTGATTAGGGTGCTGCTGCCGTTGGTGCCGTTGATGGAATACACCGAATTGCCGACCACGCCGTAATACGTGCTGCCCGTTCCCACCGCCATATCGTTAATCGCCTGTCCGGTGGTCACAAAACTAACCGAGCAGTCGCTGATATTAATGGAGTTGATCACTCCAAGGTAGTTATAGTAGATGATCTGGCCATAAAGGCTCGGCAAAGTAAACAATAACGGAAGTAATACCGTAGCGATACGGCGCAGTCTTGTATTCATGCGTTGTAGTGGTTTAATCGTTATTCCATCTAAAAGTTATATACTAAGCGTTGCTAGTGTCGAAGTATAACAGTTTTTGCCAATAAAAAGTTTGACCGCTCAACTGCTCCCTAAGATGCGTTTTTTATGGCTATCTTTGCGCCCCAAATTACGCATCACTCATCGCTCATCACTCATAGTTCATCACTATTATACATGTCTTTTCAGGAAGAAATAAGCCGGCGGAAAACATTTGCCATCATTGCGCACCCAGATGCGGGCAAAACAACGCTCACCGAAAAACTACTGCTGTTCGGGGGTGCCATCCAAACGGCCGGTGCGGTAAAAAGTAACAAAATCAAAAAAGGCACGGTTTCCGACTTTATGGAAATTGAACGCCAGCGCGGTATCTCGGTAAGTACCTCGGTGATGGGTTTTGAGTACCGCGATCTTCAGATTAATATCCTCGATACACCTGGCCACGAAGACTTTGCCGAAGATACTTACCGCACCCTGACGGCGGTGGACTCGGCGATTGTGGTGGTAGACGTGGCCAACGGCGTGGAAAAACAAACCGAAAAACTCACCAAAGTTTGCCGGATGCGCGATACGCCAATCATCTTTTTTGTCAATAAAATGGACCGCGAAGGCAAAGATGCCTTCGATTTGCTCGACGAAATTGAGCAAAAACTTTCCGTGCGCGTGCGCCCGCTCTCGTGGCCCATTGGGATGGGGCAACGGTTTAAAGGGGTGTATAACCTGTACCAAAAATCGCTGGTTCTGTTTAATCCCCACGGCACCCAGGACGAAGGTGATATTATTATTTTTGAAGATTTGGCCGATCCTGAATTGGAAAAATACATCGGGGAAACACCCGCCCGCGAATTGCGCAGCGAAGTGGAAATGGTGGAAACCGTTTACCCCGCATTTAACCGCGAAGATTATGCTTCGGGCGATATTTGCCCCATCTTTTTTGGTTCGGCGGTGAATAATTTTGGGGTAAAAGAAATGCTCGATTGTTTTGTCGAAATTGCGCCGCCGCCCCTGCCCCGCGTCACCGAAGAGCGCATTGTGCAACCCACGGAAGAGAAATTTACGGGTTTTATTTTTAAAATATTTGCCAATATGGACCCGCGCCACCGCGACCGCATCGCGTTTTTGCGCATTTGTTCGGGCAAATTTGAACGCAATAAAAACTACAAACACATTCGCCTCGGCCGCGACATGAAATTCCCCAACCCAACGGCCTTTATGGCTTCGCGGAAAACCCTGTTGGAAGAGGCTTTTCCGGGCGATGTGGTGGGTTTATACGATTCCGGCAACTTCAAAATTGGCGATACCCTCACCGAAGGCGAATTGTTGCACTTTAAAGGTATTCCGTCGTTTAGCCCCGAACAGTTCCGGTACGTGGAAAATGCCGATCCGCTCAAACAAAAGCAATTTGCCAAAGGGCTGGATCAACTCATGGACGAAGGTGTGGCGCAAATGTTTACCCGCCAAAGCGACGGCCGCCGCATCATTGGTACGGTGGGTGCGCTGCAATTTGACGTGATTCAGCACCGCCTCGAAAGCGAATACAACGCCAAATGCCGCTACGAACCCGTGAACCTGCACAAGGCCGCGTGGGTACACGGTAGCCCCGCCGATATGAAGGAGTTTCTCGACCGCCGCAAACGCGATATTGCCAAAGATAAAGACGATAATCCGGTGTTTTTGGCCGAAACCAGTTGGGTATTGCAAACGGTGCAGGAGAATTTCCCGAAGATTGAGTTCCGTTTTACGAGCGAGTAAGTACCGCCAATCCCCGATCGGCGACGATCTCCCCCGCACCACGTAACGCCGATTGGCAACGCGTTTCCCCCGTCCCACAAATTCCCGGTTGGCGACCAATTACGGCTATTCATAAAAACACGTCGCCGATCGTGGATCGGCGGTACGGTACTCACCTTAAACTTACCCGCTCAATCAGTAATTCATTGCCTTGTACCACATTGGCACTGGGCAGGCCGCACTGGGCACAAACAAAGCGGTAGTTTTCCACCGTTGAGGTTTGGCCACAGGCCGTACATTCAATCAGAATGGGAATTTCGTTCACCATGAGTTGCGTCGCGCTAAAACGCGTTTCTTCCTGTTCTACCACGGCGTCGAACGCATTTTTAAGCAGAATGGCATCCACATTGGCCAGCGGGCCTACTTTGAGTTGTATGGATTCGATGCGGGCTAACTCTTCCGGCTGAAACTGCTCTTCGAGGGTCCGAAAAATGGTGCGCACCAGTGATATTTCATGCATAAATTAAGAGAATGTTGCCGGGGTGGCGGTTGAATCTTCGTCATCGAGGGCTTGTCGCAGGGCCTCTAGTTTAAGCAGGTGCTGATGGGCTTCTTCGTGGATATTAGGATCGTTGGTTAAGGCCAGGGCTTCCCGGGTTTTGGCGTTCATATCTTCAAAAAGCGCGCGATTGGAGCCGTTACCGGCCAGGTTCACGTGCCAGCAAGCCTCCACGTAATTGAGCAATGTGACCGCCCGCTCGAAAGGATAAAGCGCCGCCTGCCGCACCGATAAAGCCTCATTGTAATAAAAAAGGGCTTTTTCGATGTTGTCCGAATGGATAGCCGCCGGATATTTAGTTAACGCATTGCCGTAGTGGTTGCACACCATAGCGTACTCGTAGGGGTATTTTTCTTTTTGGTAATAAGCCAAAGACGCCAAAAAAGAGGAGTTGGATACCGCCGCCCACATGCTGCGTTTGAGTTCTTCGTCGGGCATTTCGGCGTAAATAATGCCGAGGTATTGTTGGATATCGGCAAATACATCCGGGGCATTTTCGCGGCTGAATACTTTGACGGATTCTTTAAAACTATCCAAAGCGCCTTTGAAAAACTGCGGGTTACCACTTTTGGCCCAGGTGTAGAGCAACATAGCGCGCCGGTGGTGGGCCTGGGCGTACAATTCGGATAGTTCGGCTTGTTGAAAAATGGAAATGGCGCGGTTGATATAACCCAATGCTTCCGCAAAACTTTCGGTGTAGTTGGCAATTTGTGCCGTGTCCATCAGCACCAGGGCTTCTTCTACTTCGCGGCCCTGTTTGCGGTATTGTTCGAGTACCTCCCAAAGGGCTTGTTTGAGTTTTTCCAACAATACCGGGTCGTACGGAACGGTTAACTGGTTTATCCAAACCTGGGTTTGCACGGCTTTTATTTCCAGTAATCCTTCGTCGGAAAGTACCGAGGGCAAACATTGTTTTAATACCTCGTCGGCGGCTGCGAAGTTGCCGGTATCCGCCAGGAACGAGGCGTAATGTTTGCTCGAAAACGCCGCGTGTTCATCATCGAGGGCCGTTTTGATGGCTTCCTGGTAAAAATAGGCGGTTTTAGCGGCATCAAAACGCGTTTCACTGGAGGCGTAGTGGTGTAAAATGGCGGCGTTATGGCAAAAGCGGTATTCTTCAAAAGGCTGAAAATCCGAGTGCAGTTCGGATGTGTCCATCACTTCACCATTTTTCAAACGGCCGATAAAACTCAATTCGTGCAACAGGGCGTTGTTGTCTGCGAGGAGGGTTTGTACCCGTTCCCAATTACCCAATTTAGCGTACACCAACCCCAATAAATTTTCTTGGCTAAAGGGTATTTCTTCGGGTAAAATATAAGGCGGCAGCGCATTTTGCCAATCAATGGTTTGAAAAATGCCCTTTTGCGGTTTTACAATGAGGTGAAAAGCGTTAAAATCGGGCTTTTTTTTCAAAAGATCACAAATTTCAACCAATTCATCCAGCCTGAATTCGCTGGTGATGATATCGCGTAGCAATGGGATATGCGCTTCCGTGGTATAAATATAAATCATGCGAGGCGTAAAATCAAAGGGTGATGTGCAAAAAACTCATGCCCGGCTGGTGCATAAATACCAACGGCCGGTCGGTGTCGTCGAGGTCATTGTCAATTAAAATTTCTTCGAGGGAGACACTTTTATCGCCCTGAAGGTTGCGTTTTTTCAGCATTTGCAGGGCAGGTTTGTGGACCGTTGGAAAAATTTCGTCGTCCATAGGAGCCAATAACAGGGCCTTTTGGTTCGCATAATAGACAATATAGACCTGCGCCACATCGCCAAAGGCATCGGCGGCAATTTCGGCGGCCACCACAAGGTGGCGATTGCGCAACATTACTTTATGATCGCTCATGTTCCAAAAAATCCAAAATAAGTTGTACGGTTCGGTCGCCGGCATTTTTTATAATTTCGCTCAGCCCCACCTCAAGTCGTATGTCCGAAACGGCAATTAAATAAGCCGAGACATCCTTTGGGAATGCATCACCCAATATTTTTTGGGCGTACGATAAAGCCTGGTCCCATTTCAGGCTGTGCAAAAAGACCATCGGGTCGTCTTGTACTGCGCGCATGACCTCGGCCGCGGGCAGCAAAAATACGTTACCATCTGCATCGTTGGAATTAACAACGGCATCCACAAAAATAATACGTTCGTGTCCTTGCAGTTGAAAAAGCGTTTCAAACGCCGATGTGCCCATGTCCAATACGCTCAGCCATTCGGGCATAGGGTCGAAGTGTTTTTTGAGTTGTTCTACCACGTAGCAGCCCACACCATCATCGCTGCGCACCGGGTTACCAAAGCCAAGAATGGCGGTTTTTTTGTGCATAATTGAAAAATTGAACACCGAACACCGAACACCGAATTTCGGACATCGAAGTGTTTAATTATGATACTACGGCCTCACCACGTTGGATTATCGGTGCTAAAAACCATTATGGTTTAACGTGAATTCGGGCATAAAAACGATCTTGGCAGAGATCGTTTTTATGCCCGAATTCACGTTAGTTTAGGCTTAAACGCGGGAAAATACCATATCGGGCGCTACCGAGTATTTAACCTTGTACAATTAAAAATACTTCGGCGTTCGATATTCGGTGTTCGGTGTTCGATGTTTTTAACATCGAACACCGAAGTATCCGCAAGTGCAAAATTAAGGTCTACTACAACTTAAATTTAGCCAATTGCTCGTTCGTTTTGGCATCGTGGGCGTGTACAGTGCACACCAAACAAGAATCAAAAGAGCGGGCAACCATACCTACTTCGACCGGATCGTGTGGGTCTTCAATTTCGGTGCCTTCCAATGCCGCCTCAATGGGGCCGGGGTTCTTTTGTTCGTCGTTGGGGCCTACGTTCCACGTTGTGGGGGCCATTACCTGGTAGTTTTTGATCACACCGTCTTTGATTTCAATCCAGTGTGCCAATGCGCCGCGGGCGGCTTCGGTAGCTCCAAAGCCCATGCCATCGCGCTCTTCCGGTTTGATGTAAAATTCATCGTCGAGGCGGATTTCGCTCAGCCATTGGTTAATCATTTCGTACAAACGCGGTGCTTCGTGTACACGGGCGAGGGTACGGGTGAACACGCTTGGCCCCATTTTGGCCATAATATCGCCAAACAACGGGTCCTGAATCTGGTGGCTCAGGTTATTGGGGTTGGCGTTCATGATCACACGTGAAAGCGGCCCGGCTTCGGCGGCATAACCATCGTAGCGCGGTGCCTTTGACCAACTGTATTTGCCGTCAAAATTGGTGTCGGTCAGGTTTTGCGACTGCATGGGCGTGGGCATCGGCTCTTTCCACGGGTGCTCGGCCGGTACGTCGGCGTACCAGGAGTGCTTAACGTGTTCTTTTACTTTGAAATGGTCAAAAGTATGGTAGTTTGTGCCATCAAAAAAGCCCGATGAACTAATCAATGCCTGGTTACGGCCTTCAATGGTGGGGGTATTGTACAGGTCTTTGTGCAAATAGGTGCCAAAAGCGAGGAATTTACCTACGCCTTGGCCAAATTTATCCAAACCAAACTCCATACTGGCCCGGACAAACAAACCCAGGTCGCTGTTGCGCTGGCTTTCGTTTTCTTCCACCCAAGCCATGAGATCGTCCCACGATTTGATTTTGAGGTAACGCTCAATGGAGCAACCGAGCCAAACGGGTTCCAACCAGTCGTTGCGGAAAAAATTCATGATGGCGTGGGCGCGGGTAATGTCTTTGAGCGTAGGCGCGCACATGACACCACCGGGAACCATGTAAGAGGAGTGGGGCCATTGTCCGCCGAAAAGGGCATATACCTCGACCGGGCGACCGGAAGCCGTAACGCCTTTTTGGAAAGAGGTACCCACGTAAGCGGCAAAACGTTTTACAACTTCCGCGTAGAGGGGTTTATTGGCAAATTTTTTATTGGCAAGGTCGGTAGCAAAAATGGCGTAAAACCAACGCGGAATAGACTGGATGGTTTCGGTGGCCTGGCCAATGGCCCGCAGCAGCAGCGCGTTGGGCGAAAGTTTGGTTTGCCACGCGGTATCCAACGCCGATGAGGCGCAGTACAAGTGCGAGCCACCGCAAATACCACAAATACGCGGCGTAACGATGAGGCCCGACTGGGGATCTTTGCCCTCCATGATTTTTTCAAAACCACGGAACATGGCCGCTTGCGTGTGGGCACGGGTAACAACCCCATTTTCCATGTACACTTTTACGTCGAGGTCGCCTTCTACGCGGCCTACCGGGGATATATTAAGTTCTTTTACCGTTGACATGGTACGAACGATTTTGTTTTGAGTGAAAAATGAATGATTAATTATTTAGACGTTTCGAAGTGTTCCTGATCCACGCCAAGCATTTTTTCCATTTTACCCATTACTTTTTCAACGCCAGCGCGGGTGTAATAACCCAGGCGCGAGTGGCCGGTGGGTACATCCTGCGGGAGGAATCCGAGGTATTTGAGGGTTTTGAATACGCTGCCTTTTTTCAGGTCGTGGTGCGGGAAACCGGGTTCGGTGCAACCCAGACAAGGGTGGTTGGCGCGGGTTTTGCTCGATTGGCGGTTCCAGAGGATACGGTTACAACTGGCGCGGGTCATTGGGCCACGGCAACCTACTTCATAAAACAGGCAACCGCCGCGTTTACCAAAGCCACCGTCCACTTTTTGGGCAAAACTGATGGCATTGGGGCAGCCGGTTTGCACAAAATCGGTGAAAAATGTTTTGGGGCGGTGGAATTCATCAATCAGTACGTCACCAATACGGCCGGTTGCAATGGCGACCAGGATCTGTGAAATCCAGTCGGGGTGGGCCGGGCAGCCGGGGATATTGATAACGGGCAAACCTCCTTTAGACGTGTAGTTGGCACCCAAAAAGCCACCTTTTTGTTCTTTAAGGAATTGCATACCGGTACTTTCGCTGGGGTTCGGTGCTACCGCCGGGATACCTCCCCAGGTAGCGCAGTCGCCAATGGCCACAACATAACCGGCCACGGCAGAAAGTTCACGAACCCAATCCTGCATGGGTCGGTCGCAAAAATAGTTCATGGTACCCGTTCCATTGGGGCCTTGAATAATGGACCCCTCGTACACAAGAATGTCCATTTGTACCTTTCCGTTGAGGATATCGTGAAGCAGGTGTTCCACTTGTTGACCAATTTCGAGGCCAATGGAGGGGTGCCATAGTATGTTGACACCAAAGTCGGTAATCAACTCTACTACGGTGGGTTCTTCCGCGTTGAGAAAAGACATCGTGTTGCCGCTACACGCGCCTCCCTGAAGCCAGAGTACGTTTGCCATAAAAAAAATTAATTGTGATGAACGCGAAGTTAGCCAAAATAAATTGACTGAATATTTATCGGCAGCAAAATTACACACAAGTTTGGAAGTAGAAAATTTTTTCTAATTTTTTTAGAAAAAATTTCCTAAAGCCCATTTTGGGGGCGGGTTTAAAGGTTTTTGATGTTTAATTCGGCTTTTCCAACGGTAGTCAGGTAAGGGCTAATTTGTGCCCAGATATTTTGTTTAAAGGTGGTTACATCGGAGGGCATGCCTTTGAGCATTTGTTGGGGTAGCCAAAAGAGTGTAGTTCCCCAAATATTATTGGCCAATGTGTCGTACACGCCCGGAAGTGGCTCGGCAATCATGATTTTACTGCGCACGAGGTAGTCCAGCCGTTTGCGCACCTGAAGCATCATTTTTGACATTAACAATTGCCATTGCTCAATCACCGACGAATACGAGAGTTCGAGGTTAAAAAGATCAATCAGCAGGAAACGATAGTTGGTGAAAAAATCATAATATTCTTCTAATTGTTTGTCAAAATCGAGCAGCCCGGGATCCTGAAGATAATGGGACAGGATAGCAGAAAATTTATCAAACAGCAACTCATACACGGCGAGCACAATGGCTTCTTTGTTTTTAAAATGATATGCCAAATTGCCTACGCTAATCCCCGATTCGTCCGCAATCTGTTGCAGCCGGACGTTGGCCATTCCGTATTCGTTAAATAAGCGAATAGCCGCTTCAATAATTTTGCTTTTAGTACTTTGCATCGTTTTGTTAATTGATGGGGGTGCTAAATTGATGGATGGGCACCTCTATTGTACCGCGTTGGTCTTTGGCGGCCAGCCGACGCATTAAAGTAGCGGTAAACAGGGCGCGTTTGGGGCAGGTGTTTGAGGTAATCCGGCGCGCGAGTAATTTAAACGGGGTAGCGTAATCCACAAAAACCAAAACAATATCCCAGGTTCCATTGCGCCGGATGATGCGTTCTACCACCGCCGAATTACAGAGCCAGTAGTCGTTTTCAAATACCGATAAGTCGCCCTCGAACCCCAATTTATCTGTCAGATGGAGGGTGTTTAGGCGGTCGAGCATTTGAGCGTATAATTCCGATGATAAATTGAATTTTGACTTCATCATGCAAAAAGCGCGGTTGTTTGTGTATATTCCAGCATCCCCATTTCTGTTAATATGGGGACAAAAAGGTTCCAAATCATTGCCCGGAATGTTCGATAATCATCGGTAGGTAGCCCCTGTACCGAACACCGGTATTTCCAGGTATCGGCTGTTGACCAAAATTGCGCCGCAAGTTGGGCCGTAAATCCGGCGGGATCGGTTTTAGGGGGAATCATGGCACCTCTTGCGTAATTAAATTCGAGTGCGAGGTGCATTTGTTGTATTTGCCACGTTAAATGCTGCCGGTACAATTCTTGAATTTCTGAATAGGCGCGCATCATTTCAAGCATGTCCAAATAAAAAAATGCGTATTCATTTTGTAATCTGAACGTACTGTCCAACAAGCGTTCAATGTCTTCAAACAGTGGTAATACCCGAAATTCCGTCAATAGAATACGCTGGGCCTGCTCCAGTTCTTCCCAAATACCCCGAACAATATCTTCTTTGGTTCTGAAATGGTAGGTCATATTGCCCACGCTCATGTTCGCTGCTTCCGCAATGTGTTGCAGGCGCACATTAGAGATGCCGTCGTGATTAAAACAAGCAATAGCGGCTTTTTTTATTTTGTCTTTGGTGGACAATCCGGTGCAGTTATTAATTAGTGAGGCTGTAAAGATAGATAAACTTCAAGTTTTAGTTACCTTTTTTCTGTCGGTTCAAATAATCCCGTATTCGGGCGGCACTTTCGTAATCTTCTTTTTCAATTAATTTTTGGAGTAAACTCTCCAGTTCTTCGGGCGAATGTTCCGCTAATGAGCCTTTTTTGGCCCGCAGGGTAATATTGGCAATCAAAACCCCGGAATCTTCAATCACCGATTCGTAGCAGTAAACAGGAGTGTCGCAGCGAACGGCCAGGGCAATGGCGTCGGACGTGCGGGCCTCTAATTCGACCGTGTCACCAGATTGCCGTTTCAATACAAGTTTGGTAAAAAATATTTCGTTTTTTATTTCAAAAATCAACACTTCCTGCAATACTCCGCCCAATGCATCAATGGTGTTTCTTAATAAATCGTGGGTAAAAGGGCGAGCCGGCTGTATTTTTTCCATGCTCATGGCAATGGCCTGCGCTTCGGGGGCACCAATTAAAACGGGAATTCGGCGTTGGCCCGCTATATCTTCCAGCACCAGTACAAAGTGTTCCGGTTGGGACTCGCTCGGCGAGAGGGCCGATACGGATAGTTCAATTTTTGATTGCATGCAATATTTTTAAGTTTACCGATTAATTGTTATTTTTGCACCGTGTACTGTACCGCCGAACCCCGTTCGGCAACGCTCTACGGCTGCTGCTCCGTTTTTGCGCACAATCGCCGTCGCCGTTGAATTGCTGAACGGGGTTTGGCGGTACGTTCTGTTCATTAGGCACAATCGTCGCTGAACGGGGTTCAGCGGTACTTTACGTTCACGCATATGACCGAATTTTTTTACAAAAGCCACAACCTCCCGCATTGGCAACCACCGGGAGAAACCTTTTTTATCACGGCCCGACTCTTTGGTTCCATTCCTAAACGTATCATCGAAAACCTTAAGGCCGAATACCAATTGGCCTTGGCGGAAATCGAAAAAGAGGACTTCCTCCCGGAAAATGCAGACCACCTGCTGCCAGAAGACCTACAAACCAGGATTGGCCAGTTACGGAAGAAAAAATCGTACGATGCTTCCAAACGCTATTTTATCCGATTCGACGATTTTTTAGACAGTAACTTAAATGCCCCGCACTGGCTGAAACAACCGGATATTGCTCAACTCAACATGGACAATTTCCACCATTATGCTGAACGCTATTTTACTTTATGGGCGGCTACCATTATGTCTAATCATATCCATCTCCTCATAACGCTAAAACCGGACGCTCCTATGCTGTGGAAGGTTTTACAGGATATGAAAAAATACTCCGGAGTGCATAGTAACCGGTTATTGGGGCGGTCAGGGCGTTTTTGGGAGTTTGAAAGTTATGACCATTTGGTGCGACAGGGAGAATTTGTCCGTATCTTGAAGTATATCTTGAATAATCCGGTAAAAGCCGGAATCGTCAAGTGCTGGACGGATTATCCCTGGAATTATTGCCACCCGCAGTTTCTTTAATGTACTGCCGAACCCCGTTCGGCAACGCTCTACGGCTGCTGCTCCGTTTAATGTACTGCCGAACCCCGTTCGGCAACGCTCTACGGCTGCTGCTCCGTTTAATGTACTGCCGAACCCCGTTCGGCAACGCTCTACGGCTGCTGCTCCGTTTTTGCGCATAATCGCCGTTGAATCGCTGAACGGGGTTTGGCGGTACGTTACGTTCATTAGGCACAATCGTCGCTGAACGGGGTTCAGCGGTACGTAATAAACCCGCACAATTCGTCCAAATCCCGGAACGGGGCCACTACCTTTCCTTCGTGTTTTAACTTAAAAACACCGTTCTGCTCAATTTCTACCTCATACCCATTTTCGATCTGGACCTTATCTCCATTGTCGGCCAAAAGGCTGATCTGGTATTCCTTTAACGCGTACAGCAGCCATTCTTTGGGGGTTTGTGGTTGATTTTGCATCGTTCATTACAGTTGATAAAATAAAATTCGATGATTGCCCGTATCCGCTACCGCCAGTTGATCGCCGTCGGCACAAATGGAAAAAGGCCAATACAGGCTTTTTTCGGTGCCAAACACCGTATCTGCATTTTCGCTGCCGGTTTGGAAATTGGATTTGCCCAAAAGTCCGTCGGCGGGCCAATTGCTGAGGGGGGGCATGTTTAAAAACCTCAGGATGCGGCTGTTCCCCGTATCGGCAACGAGCAGGCCATTTTGGTGAAAAAAACTGTCGTAACACCAACTCAGCGTATGGGCCTGCGGGAATAACCCGTATTGGTTTTGCCCGCTGCTGTCCAAATCGGCCTGCCCGATGATACATTCTGCTTTATGGGTCAACGCGGTGCGCCAATTATGCCAAAGCAATACGCGGTAATATTGGGTATCGGTGATGGCCATTTCGCCATTGGGGCCAATTTTGACGGAATAAGGCCAAATGGGATCCTGGTTTTCGTAGTCACGGCTTTCAAAATCCGGTTTCCCGATAACGGCGTCAGCGGGTGTTTGATTTTGAACGGGTATTTTTTCAAAAAAAAGCACCCGACGGTTGCCGGTATCGGCCACCCAAAGGCTTTGACCATCGCTAAAAACGCCGTAAGGCCAATACAGCGACCGGGCAGACGGAGCCGCGCCAACCCCATTGATATTAGGCAGGTTGTGCGTAAAATCGGGTTGCCCAATGACGACATCGGCGGGTTGTGCCACTCCTTTTGGCATAGTGTGCCAAATGAGCACCCGGTGGTTCCAGGCATCGGCCACGATTAGGCGTTGCCCGTCGGACCATAAGCCGGAGGGATACTGAAGCGATGCCGCCGAGACTTCGCCACCCGCGTTTCGGCCCGTGCCCTCGGCATCACCCTGGCCCAATACCACATCGGGTTCGGCAAACAGCGTGTTGGGGCATTTGTTCCAGATAAACACGCGGTTGCGGCCCGTGTCGGAGACGAGCAATTGGCCATTTTTGAAAAAAACACCCCGTGGTGCCAAAAAAGGTGTGCTTTCCGGCCCTTTAAAAAAGTGGATGGGCAGGGCTGCTGTTCTTTCGTCGGGAATTTCTCCGGCGTTGGGCGGTACGGCTTTTTTCAGCGTAATATTTAAAATAGTATTGTTCGGCATGGCTCAACAAATTCGGGGTAATTGTTCACCAATGGGCATATTCACTACGCGTTTTCCGCCAATTTTACTTTGCAAAACGACCTGTCCCGGGTGTTCGGCGGTGATTTCACCCACAATCGCGGCGTTTTCACCCACGGGATCTTTTTTTAGGACCTCCAATATCGCATCGGCCTGTTCGGCGGCCACGACCGCCAGGAAAACCCCTTCGTTGGCCACGTAAAGCGGATCAAGCCCCAGCAATTCGCAGGCACCGGCAACCGCTTCCAACACTGGAATATTTTTTTCCAAAAGCCGGACGCCACAACGGGTAGCGCGGGCCATTTCGTTTAATACCGTGGCCACCCCACCCCGCGTGGGGTCGTGCAAGAGGTGAATATCCGCGCCAAATTGGTCGAGCAAATGAACCACGGCGTGGTTGAGTGCCACGGTATCGCTGACAATATCGGTTTCAAATTCCAAACCCTGGCGGACGCTCAAAATGGCCACCCCGTGCGTGGCAATGGCACCGCTGAGGATAATTTTATCACCTGCTTTCACCCTCGATTTGTGAATATCGGCCCGGGGGTGCAGGTCGCCCACACCACTGGTATTGATAAAAATTTTATCGCCTTTGCCGCGCTCTACCACTTTGGTGTCGCCCGTGACAATTTGTACACCCGCCGCCTGCGCCGCCGATTTGATGCCCACCAATACCTCCCAAAACTCGGTCATGGACAACCCTTCTTCAATAATAAAACCAAGCGAGAGGTATTTGGCCCGCGCACCGCACATGGCCAAATCATTCACCGTACCATTAACGGCCAATTCCCCAATGTTTCCGCCGGGGAAAAAAATGGGTGAAATGACGTAACTATCGGTAGAAAAGGCCATTCGCCCCGTTTCCACCGAAAAAATGGCCCCGTCGTGCCGCTCGTCCAATAAGTCATTTTTCAGCAGGTCAAAAACACCGCTGTCCAACAGCCGGTTGGTGAGCAGGCCACCGCTGCCGTGCCCCAGCGTGATGATGTCGAAATCAAATTTCGGCATGGGGCATTGAAGTTGCATTTTTACGCGATTATTCATGGGTGGCGATTTGCATGAAGTGATAATACGCCGCACAAGCCCCTTCGCTGGATACCATCGGGGCACCCAACGGAAACTGCGGGGTGCATTTTTTACCAAATTGAGGGCATTCGTTGGGTTTTTTGATACCTTTTAACACCAAACCGGCGATGCACTCCTCACTTTCAGGGGCGTATTCAACCTGAATGTCAAATTTTTGGTTGGCATCGTGTTGGGCAAATTCGGCGCGTACTTCGTAGCCGCTATCGGGAATATTACCAATGCCCCGCCATTCGCGGTCGCCGGTTTCAAAGACCTGTGCAATTACTTTTTGGGCCTCCGGGTTGCCTTCGGGCTTCACCACGCGGCTGTATTGGTTTTCCAGGCGATATTCGCCGCGCTCCAACTGCCGGACGGTCATCAGGATGCCCTGCACCATGTCCACCGGCTCAAAACCAGTAACCACAATGGGTATTTGGTAGCGTTCCACGAGGGGGCCGTATTCGCTCGTGCCCATGATGGTACACACGTGCCCGGCGGCCAAAAAAGCCTGAATATTTGAATCTTCATCGTTAATCACCGCTTCCATCGCGGGCGGCACCAACACGTGAGAGGTCAGGATGGAATAGTTTTTTACGCCCAAACGATGGGCGTGTAACACCGAAAGGGCATTGGCCGGAGCGGTAGTTTCAAACCCAACGGCAAAAAACACTACTTCGCGTTCGGGGTTGGCCTGCGCAATTTTCACCGCCTCCAAAGGGGAGTACAGGATGCGCACATCGGCTCCGGCGGCTTTGGCTTCCAGCAGGCTTTTGGAGGAACCCGGCACGCGCAGCATATCGCCGTAAGAGCATAAAATCACCCCTTTTTCCAAGGCTAAAAAAACGGCTTTGTCAATCAGGTGCAGCGGCGTAACACACACCGGACAGCCGGGGCCGTGCACCATGCGTACATGATCGGGCAACATTTGCAGCAGGCCGTTTTTGACCAAACTATGCGTTTGTCCGCCGCAAACCTCCATGATGGTCCAGGGCTGGGTGGCGGTGCGGCGTATCTCGTCCATGTATTGTTCAACGAGCGCAGCATCGCGGTATTCGTTCATGTATTTCATACCTGTGTGTGTTCGATGAGTTCGTCAATTTCGCCAATTTCGGCCAAGTATTCAAAGGTTTTTTGGGCTTCGGCTTCGTCAACGACGGTGATGGCCACGCCCACGTGTACCAATACGTAATCGCCTTCTTTGGCGTGGGGCACCATTTCGAGGCTGGCCTCTTTTACAATGCCGCCAAATTGTACTTTGGCCATGCGAAACAAGCCGTCCATTTTACTTTCGATGGATTTAATTTTACCGGGAATTGCCAGACACATATTAGTGATGAGTTAGGAGTGATGAGAGATGAGCGGAATGGTAAGTGAGTTGCCCGAACGATATGTTTTCGTCGTTTGGGGATAATTCTTGGTGAAAACAGGGTTTTATGTTCATTTTTTTCAAATGTTGCTGAAGTAAGGAGACCAACAATGCATTTTGGAAAACACCACCGCTGAACGCCACGGTTTCAAAGCCGCCTCGAATGGCAACGGCGGCGACCATTTCCACCAATGACAGATGAAACAGGGCGGCCCCGCGTTCCGGCGACGGTTGTTGTTGCATGTCTTCTAATAAAAAAGTCAGCCATTGGGGCGAAAAAGGGTCGTTATCGTTGTTTGTTTTTGCAAAATACCCCTTTTGGGTTGTTGAATGACGTTGAAAAAAACGGCGCGCGGCGGTTTCGAGCAACAGCGCGGCTTCTCCTTCGTAACTCACTTTATCCGCCAGGCCCAATAAAGAAGCCACGGCGTCGAACGCACGGCCCACGCTCGAAGTGGTCATTTTTCGGGTATCGTTTAGCATTTTGGTGTATAAAGGCCATTCGGGCGCAGTGAATTTTGGGGCCAATTTTTCAGCCTTTTCGGGGGCAAATGTTTGGCAAAAAGCAAGGGCCGAAAGGCGCGGTTCGCGGGCCATTTTATCGCCTAAAATGAACGGGAAAAAAGGAAAATGACCAATCCTTTTTATCCCTTCTTCCGCGTGGTAACTAAAAAATTCGCCACCCCAAATTTGTCCGTCGTGGCCGTAGCCGGTGCCATCCCAAATAACGCCCAGTACCGGTTTCCGGCTCTTTATCAGCCCGTTTTCGGACAAAACTGCCGCAAAATGCGCTTCGTGGTGTTGTATTTGTACAAAAGGCACGTTGAGTTCATGGGCCAACTGTTTCCCCAAACCAGTGGTAAAATAAGCCGGGTGCACATCGGCCAAAACGGCGACGGGTTGCGCCGAAAATTGCCGTAATGTGCGCCGTACCAGTGCTTCGTAGCGTTGTTGGGTATCAAAATCCGACAAATCGCCCAGGTATTGGCTCAAAAACCAATTGCCGTGGTAGCCAAGCGCAAATGCCGCCTTCATTTCCGCGCCCAAGGCCAAAACATCGGGGGTTGCTCTAGGAGAACTGCCCTTGTTTATCCGCGTAAACGCCGGTGCCAGACCCCGCGAACGCCGCAGTACAATAGGCCGCCGGGTCGCCGCAAAGGTGAACACGCTGTCGTCTTGCGGCATACTGATGCGGCGGTTGTGCGTGAGGAAAGCATCGGCTACGTCGGATAATTGGGACAAGTCGGTCTCCTGGAATACAATGGGCGCTCCGCTGATATTGCCGCTGGTGGCCACAATGGGGCGGCCAAATTTTTCCAGAAGTAACACAAAAAGCGGCGCGTAGGGCAGCATCACCCCGATTTGATCCAATTTCGGCGCAATTTCGGCACCGGCAATGCCGGAGGCCGGGCGTTTTTTGACCGGAACAAGCACAATGGGTGCCACCGGACTTTGCAGGGCGTTGAGCGCTTTTTTGCCTAAAAATACATCGCCACCAAGGCTTTTTACCCCCGGATACATTAACGCAAAAGGCTTGGTGGGGCGTTTTTTGCGTTGCCGAAGGGTTGAAATAGCCAACGCATTAGTGGCGTCGCAGGTGAGCAGGTAACCGCCAATGCCTTTTATGGCCACAATGCCGCCCGTTTGCCAAATTTCGAGGGTTTTTTCCACGACATCGGTTGCTTCGTGGGCGATTTCGGTGCCATTGGGCCGAATGAGCCGCATTTGGATACCACACGCGGGGCAAGAGTTGGTTTGTCCAAAAAACCGACGGTCGGCAGGGTCGTTGTACTCACGCAGACAATCGGGGCACAAGTCAAAATCGCGCATGGTGGTATTTTCCCGATCATAAGGCAAGGTTTCGACGATGGAAAAACGCGGCCCACAATAGGTGCAAGTGGTAAAAGCATACGCGGCCCGGCGGTTACCGGGTGTTTGTACATCGAGTCGGCAATCGGGGCAAAGGGCTACATCGGGGCTAAGCAGCAGCAGCGGTTCATCGTCCGAAGTACTTTCCCGAATGCTAAATTGGTCAAAGAACTGCGGGTGAGTGGCGGCTAAGGTATGGGCCGTGATGCGGCTGCCTTTGGGCGCATTTTTTAGGATAAAACGTTGAAAATCAAGTGCTTCCTCGCGGGAGCCATTCAACAAAACTTCCACACCTCCCATGCCATTAGACACCTGTCCGCACAAACGGCGCGCCGTGGCCGTTTTCCAAACGAAAGGCCGGAACCCTACGCCCTGCACCTGCCCGCGCAGGCGAATGCACCAGGTTTCAGGCATGGGCAGCAGCCGGTTCGAGGGCTTCCACTTTTTTGGCGGCGATGCGCTCCAAGAGCCAGTCGCACCAGATATCCATGCCTTCGCCGGAGGTACTGGATACGGTAATGACTTCTATTTCCGGGTTGACGGAACGCGCATCCAGCACGGCATTGTCCACTTTAAACGGGATATAGGGCAGCAAGTCGGCTTTAGAAATCAGCATCAATTCGCTGGTGAGGAACATGCGCGGGTATTTTTTGGGTTTATCGTCGCCTTCGGTGGAAGCCAGCAGCGTAACGCGGTAATCCTCGCCCAGGTCAAAGGCGGCGGGACACACCAGATTGCCCACGTTTTCGATGAACAACAGATCTAAACCATTGGTATCCAGGTGATCAAATGCCTGCACAATCATTTGCGCTTCGAGGTGACAAACGCCGTTGGTGACAATTTGGGTGGAAGGTACACCCGCCTCGCGGATGCGAATAGCGTCGCGTTCCGTTTCGAGATCGCCCACCAGCACCGCCATTTTTACCTTGTCTTTTAGTCGGCGTGCGGTTTCCTGCATCAGGGTGGTTTTGCCACTACCCGCCGAAGACGTAATATTGATGAGCAGGGTATGTTGCGCCGCCATTTTGTCGCGGATGCCTTTGGCCACGTAGTCATTGGCTTTTAGGAGGCTAAGGGTGGTATTGTCGCACTGTATGGCCCCAACGGGCAATCGGTTTGATTTTGCAAATGCCATAGTTTTTATATTTTAGGCAAATGTATGCGCTAGTTTGGGTTTAGAAAAGTTTTTCTAATTTTTAGGAAAAGATTCCTAATCTTTCACCTCAAAAGAAAAAAGCCTCCTTCCCGTTGCATCCCTCATGGTAGAGGCCCCCACCTCAAAAACTGATTCGACCAATGCCTCGTTAATCTGGCTTTGGTCGCCGCCGTAAACGACGTTTCCGTTTTTGAGGAACAAAAAACGGCTGCAAAAGGTAAGCGCCAGGTTAAGATCGTGCACGACCATGACAATATTGTAACCCCGTTGGGCGAGTTCTTGCAACAAGGTCATGATTTCCAACTGGTGTTTAATGTCCAGGTAGGTTACCGGTTCATCCAGCAGAATAACGGGCGTTTTTTGGGCAATGGCGCGGGCGATAAATACTTTTTGCCGTTCGCCGCCGCTAATGTGGCGGATATCGGTGGTAGAAAAATGTTGTAGTTGCAGGGCAGCCAATACTTCATCCACAATCTGATAATCGGTTTCGGACGGTGCCCAGGTCATAAAAGGTAAGCGGCCCAGTAATACGGTTTCAAACACCGAGGACCCAAACACCGCGTCCTGTCCCTGCGGTACAAAGGCCGTGACTTGGGCCAGTTCTTCCAGCGTCAGCCTGCGCACATCCGATGCGCCAAGGTGTATTTCGCCGCTAAAACCCGCCGCCATTTTATTGATACAATGCAGCAGGGTGGTTTTGCCGCTGCCGTTTTTACCCATAATGGCCGTAAACGTACCGGGTTCAAAAACGTGGCTGATTCCGCGCAATACCTGTTTCCGACCGTAGGCATAAGCCACGTCTTTTACGGTGATCTGAATCATCTTTTGTTGCCTTTTATTAAAAGTAAAACAAACAATGGCGCTCCTAAAATAGAAGTTACAATGCCCACCGGGATAACCAAGGGACTAAACAGGCTGCGGGAAAGCATGTCGCACAACAGCATAAACATAGTGCCCAATACCAAGGAGGCCGGTACCAAAAAACGGGCGTCGTTGCCAATTAAAATGCGGATAATGTGCGGAATAATCAGCCCCACAAAAGCGATAATGCCATAAAAGGCCACAATACTGGCGGTGAGCAGCGAGGTGAGTAAAATACAGTGCATCCGAAACCGGTGCACGTTGATTCCCAGGCTGCCCGCTACCTGATCTCCGGCGTCCAATGCGTTGAAACGCAGGTTGTGTTTTAGAAAATATAAAAATACGGGCACAATAACCAGCGCCTGTAACAACAACGTATTCCAGGTGCTTTTGGACAAATCGCCAAAGGTCCAGAAGACAATGGACCCCAATTGCACATCATCGGCCAAAAATTGGAGTACCGACGTAAGGGCCATAAAAAAAGTGTTGACGATAATGCCCGTCAGGATCATATTTTCAGGGGTCGCCCCTTTTTTTCGGGAAACAAAAATAACAAACAACGAACCCAGGGCCGCCCAAACAAAAGCGGATACCGTTACCAACGCGTTTTGAAGCCCCAGCCACGTGTCCGGCCCGGCGGGTTTCAGGGCCGGGTTGCCCAACAACAAATAAGCCAATGCCGCCCCAAAAGCCGCTGCGTTGGATATACCCAGCGTAAACGGCGACCCCAACGGGTTGCGTAGCACAATTTGCATCACGGCCCCGGCCAACGCCAACGCCCCGCCACTGGCCACCGCAGCCAACAAACGCGGCAGCCGAAGGTTGAGCACTATATGTTCGCCGGGGCTGCCCGAACGGTGAAAAAGCGCATTCCACACTTCCGGTAAAGACAAATTCATGGCCCCCGTTGTGATACCCAAACCAAGCAACAGCACGGTTAACAACAGCGCAATACCCACAAAAAGGTATCTTTTACGCAGCGAACGCCGGTATAGTACACTCGCTGCCGGGGTTTTAGGTTCGTTCATTGGGCGGTATTGAATGGTTCAAAGGGTGCGTAGGTGGCTTTTACTTCGTCGTAGATGTCGCGGCCATAAAACACCGTGAAAATTTCGCGGCATTTTTGGGTAATATCTACGTCGCCAAACCCATCCGGATAGACGGTTTTTCCCACAAACCACATATTACACAAGAGGTTTTCGTAGTTGATGGTGTGCCAGTTGAACGGTAAAACCACGTAAATTTGTTGCGTTTTTTGGGCTTTTAGCGCGGCAAAAGCCGGGTGTGACAGTTCCGTCGTCCAGGCCGTTTTTCCAGTGGCATCCAAAAATAAAAAATCGGGGTCCCAACGGATAATTTGTTCTTTTTCGATGAGCATGTTTTTTTGTCCCAAACCAATGCTTTCCAAACTGGCGGGTAATTCATCCACCGGGCTTTTTACATGAAGATACACAAACGGCGGGTATTGAGCGCGGGTGGACGTCAGGCCCTGTACTCCGTTGTAGGCTATGCCCCCCACGTACGCCGACTGGCCGGTGCGTTGCGAACGTTTGGCCCGTGCACTAATCTCCGTCAGCGTTGTTTCGATGTACGCCGTTAGGCTGTCGGCCCTTGTTTTGCGGTGGAAAAGTTCGCCCAGTGCGTCCAGGCTTTTGTAAAAATCGGCTTTATAATGGTATAAATCGCCATAATTCAGGCAAAAAACCGGCTTGCCCGTTTTTTGCGCCAGAGCGTCCGCCTCTCCGGTGTTCATGTAGGTGGCAATGATAACATCGGCAATGGTGGCCGCCACGGCTTCGGGGTCGAAATTGTTACCGGCCCCAACCACCGGGCGTTGTTTGATTTCGGGATAGGCCATGCTGTAAGGCGCTACCCGCGTCTGGTCGTTGCGTTCGATGTACCCCACCTGATCGGCCAGTCCCATGTACAGCATCAGACGGAGTGCCCCGGCGCGCATGGGAATGGCCTTCCCGACGGTACCGGCAGGGACCGACACCACCCGTCCGGTAGCGTCGGTAACGGTCCTCTGTGTGGTATTGGGAGTCTTATCGCCGGGGTTGTTGCAGGCGAATAAAAAGGTGCCGCATATCAATAGGCTGGCAAGGTGTCGGGTCATATACTGTTGGCCAAAGGTGGTTGAACTACTTCGGTGCGGTTGCAAAGGAAAGCAGAGGATGGGGAATATCCAAAAGGTGTGGAAATCTATTCGTTTCAAAAGCGCACCGCAAAAGTCCGGAAACTACTGGAACGTGCTTGCGCTTCAGCAGCCTTTTTTGCAGCCTTTGCCCGGTCGCTGTACCAACAATATCTGAGGCCGTACTCGCCCCAAATGGCTATGTAATTGCGCCATCTTCGTACCTCCCCAATGCTTTCGCCAGCCGTCTTTGCATGGTCCGTACCAGTTTTGGCGGCGACAACACCCGAATCCCGTCTCCAAATCCCAATAATTCGCGTTCCAATTCCAAGTTCCAGCGCAGGGTAATTTCAAAAACCGCCCCGTCGGACCGTTCTTCTATCTGTTGCTGGGAGCCGTGTACGGGTTTGGATATGATGTACGGTTTTTGCGTCTCGTCGGCCCAAAAACGCACCGTAATGGGGGCGGTTCTTGCGTTTTTACTCACTCCCAACACATCGTCGAAATAGGAGGCACTAATGCCCGCCGCGTGGTATTTTTCTCCGGGTAACGACTCAAAGTGCTGAATCCGGTCGAGGGCCAGGTTCAGTACTTCGCTCCCTGCCTCCCGCACGCCCACGACAAACCACCGATTGCGGTATTCTTTTAACACCTGCGGGTGAAAATCAAACGTTTGGGGAACCTGTGCCCGGAACGTTTGGTAGGTCACCCGAATGACCTGCCGTTGCGCAATGGCCTGGTACAGTGGCGACAGGTGCTCCAACCCGCGCAAGTTTTCGTTTTTTTCAAAATCCACCACCGGCGAATTTTGGTGCTGTTGTTTAAAAATTTTGTGTTCTAAGCGGCCAATCATGTCGTCCACTTCCTGAAAATGCCGGAATCCCTTGAACTGTTGCAAAATGGTCACCACCTCCCCCAGCGTGGACAAATCCTGCGTGGTGAGCGGAATATTGGCAATGCTGTATTTAGGATCTTCGTAGGTGTAGTATTTTTTGTCCACCACCACAATGGGCGCGTTGTAGCCCAGCCGGTCGGAGCGCATCATCTGGATGTCCATTTGAACGGTGCGCAGGCTAATTCCCTTTCGGATGCCTTCGTATTCGTACAGCGCATCGGAGCAGGCATCGAGCAGGTCGTCGAGGGTCCATTTGCGGAAGCGGTTGCGCAAACAATGGTCAATGGTTTTGTAACGAATCAGGGCGTTTTTATTAATGGCCATGCGGAGGATATATTTTTTTGAATTTTTTTAGAAAACGGAAAAGATTGTAATTAATTGAAAATCAATTGTTTGATTTTTAATTTTTCTTTTTTGCAAAAAAAATTTGAGCAAATTTATAAAAAGATTTTTACTACGCAAAATGACTGCGTAGTGCCGGGTACATCTTTGCATCAACAAAACAACGAGATTATGTTATTCAATTTCAAATCAAAGTCGCAACCCGCCCCAACCATCAACCACGCCGGAGCACCCGCGTTCAAAATGACGCCGGAGATGGAACTGTACACCGCAGTCGTTACTTCGATGCTGAGCGATAAC
>JAAFJN010000008.1:0-131822 GCA_013298845.1 Chitinophagales bacterium | reverse complement strand
CCTACGAAAAAGGTGCGGATCGCTTGAAGCGCATAACGGCTTTGATCCAGAAATCGAATCCGGTGTTTGTGGCCCAACTGGCCGTGTATGCCCGCGAAAACATGCACCTCCGTTCCATGCCGTTGGTATTGGCGGTGGAATTGGCCAAAATCCACACCGGCGATGACCTGGTGAGCCGTTTGGTGGCCCGGGTGATTCAACGCGCCGATGAATTGACCGAAATTTTGGCCTGCTATGCTATGGCAAATCAGCGCCAAACGGACACGAAATCATTGGCCAAATTGTCCAAGCAGGTACAACGCGGTGTGGGTCTGGCTTTTAACAAATTTGACGAATACCAATTTGCCAAATACAACCGTGACGGTAGTATCAAATTGCGCGACGTTTTGTTTTTGACCCATCCAAAGCCCAAAAATGAGGCTCAACAGGTGGTTTTTAACAAAATTGCCCGCAACGAATTGAATACGCCTTATACCTGGGAAACCGAATTGTCGGCTTTGGGTCAGGTGAAATTTGTTTCCGAGGGTGCGCGAACTGCGGCGGTTACCCAAAAGTGGGAAGAATTGATTCACTCCAACAAAGTGGGTTATATGGCCCTGTTGCGTAACCTGCGCAATATTTTGGACGCTAACGTAAGCCCCTCTGCCATGCAAAAAGTGTGCTTTACGCTCGCCGACCCGCACCAGGTGCGCCAGTCGCGTCAGTTGCCGTTCCGATTTTTATCGGCTTATCGTGAACTCGTAAAGCATACATCGGGTTATACTGGTTCGGTGTTGTCGGCGTTGGAATCTGCGGTACAGGCCAGCGTGGCCAATGTACGCGGTTTTGGATTCGATACCGCCGTGGCGATTGCGGCCGACGTATCCGGCTCGATGCAACAACCGATATCGGCCAATTCAAAAATTATGGCCTACGATATTGGTTTAATGCTCGCCATGATGCTGCGCTCCAAGTGCCAAAACGTTGTTTCGGGCATGTTTGGTGATACCTGGAAAGTGATCCAGTTTCCCACCAACGCCATCCTGAACAACGTGCAGGAAATGTACCGCCGCGAAGGAGAAGTGGGTTATTCCACCAACGGACACCTGGTGATTGAGGACTTGATACACCGCAATATTCGGATGGATAAAGTGATGTTGTTCACCGATTGCCAATTGTGGAACTCGACGGGCGTGGGAACAATTCAGGGTTCGTGGGCAAAATACCGCGCAACGGTAGCCCCCAACGCCAAATTGTACCTGTTTGATTTGGTGGGTTATGGCCAGTCGCCGCTCGATTTGAGCAAAGGCAACGGCGTTCACCTGATTGCCGGTTGGTCGGATAAAATATTCGACGTGCTCGCTGCTTTGGACGAAGGCACCGATGCTTTAAAAATGATTCGATCCATTCAAGTGTAAACAACTACGCCGCTCGCGTAAGCAATTGCGCGAGCGGTTAAGATACACCAACGGATGTCGTAGAATAGGGTTACTTCGCTGTCACTGAAATTTTGCCCTATTCATTTTTTACTCCGTTTGTTGAGAGAAATGCCGTAGATAAGGAGTTCTTCGTTTCAAGTGGGGACACGGGTTCGATTCCCGTACCGGATATGGATGTATCTGGTTAGTGTAGTGGTAGCATACCATTAGTAAGGCCTTATCGCTTTTTTGCTTTCTCTTTTTACTGTACCGCCAATCCCCGATTGGCGCACGATTTAGGATAAAAAGCCACTGATTCGCGGCTTTTCACAGGAGTATGTTCGCCGATCGGGGATCGGCGGTACGTATTCAACAAAGGAAGTTCGTATATTGACGAATTCCAACACGAAACAAATGACAGAGAGACCCAACATATTAGTCGTTTGCGGACGCAACAAAAAGCGGAGCCGGACCGCCGAACATATTTTTAAAAATGACGACCGTTTTAATGTTCGTTCAGCGGGACTTAGCCCCAAAAGTGACCGGAAAATTTCGGAAAATGACCTCCATTGGGCAAATCTGGTTTTTGTAATGGAAACCGGGCAACGCGCTAAAATTTGGGAACAATACCAACACTTGGAACTACCCACCGTTGCAGTGCTTGATATTCCCGATGATTATGAATTTATGGATGAGGAACTCGTTGAGATGCTTTCCGATAGAATCAACGACACCTTAAAAGAGGTGTATAATATCTAATTTTTCCCTACCCGATAACACATGTACGCAGCACTTGCCCTCCAAATTATCCGTGAACAATTCGCCGGGCGCACCGACAAAGGCGGGCATCCTTATATCGGGCACTTGCTGCGCGTGCAGGCAACGGTAGCCGAACAGGGCGGCGACGATATGTGTCAATCCATTGCGCTCCTGCACGATTTGCTGGAAGACACGGATTATCCGCCTGCTGAACTCGCTCGCCAGTTTCCGCCCCGGGTCACCGAAGCGGTAGTGGCGTTAACCAAAATTCCGGGCGAGGCTTACCCCGATTATCTCCGTCGAATTGCTCAATTCCCCGACGCAGTACGGGTAAAACTGGCCGATTTACAGGATAATATGGATCTGTCGCGGTTGTCCCATATCACCGACCGCGACCGGGAACGGTTGGAGAAATACCAGTCGGCGGTGGTGTTTTTGCGCAATGTACCGCCTGTACCGCCGATCCCCGATCGGCGAACGATTTAGCGTAAAAAGCCATTGATTTGCGGTTTTTTACTTGAGTATGTTCGCCGATCGGGGATCGGCGGTACTGACGGTTACTCGCCGCCGTTTTTCAAAAACTGCGCGGCACCATCCAATTCTTCGTAAAAATCTTCGCCGTATTTGCGAATAATGGCTTCTTTCAAGAACACGTACACGGGTACCTGTTCTTTTTTGCCCTTTTCACAAGCGGCCGAACAAATTTCCCAGCGGTCGTAATTGAGCGCTTCAAAACCGGCAATTTCGTTTTTTTCGACCCTAATGGGGTATAATTGGCAAGAAATGGGTTTGCGAAAATCCACTTTACCGTCGCGCCACGCCCGCTCGATGCCGCATTGCGCCACGCCACCTTCCAGCGTCATGTACGCGCAGGGGCCATTGTCCACGAGGGTGGTACCCCATTCTTTGGCTTCTTCAAAAAATACGTATTTGCCTTGGGCCTCAATGGCCGCAATGCCCGCCGGAGAGAGATACGGTTTTACCTGCTCAAAAATCTCGTTGAGAATGGGCAATTCGCCTTTTTCCAAGGGCGCGCCGGAGTCACCTTCCCAGCAGCAGGCACCTTTGCAAGCGGTGAGGTTGCACACAAATTGCTCCTCTACCACATCGTCGCTGACCAATTTATCCTGTACTATTATCATTTGAGCACGACGCCGTTTTTGACTTTAAATTGAATAGCGCGCATTTTGAGGAAGTTATTCAACGGATTATCGGGCAATACCAAAAAACTGGCTTCGTATCCGTTTTCAAAGCGACCAATTTTGCGCTCCGGGAAAATGGCCTGCGGCGTGGTTTCGCACAAAGCACGCAATGCCGCTGCCAGGTTAAGGTCTCCCAAATTGAACCAATACGTTACTTCCGAGCGAATGGTGCGCTGCGGGTCGTCGGAACCTACGGCGACCAATACGCCGGCCGCCATCATTCGCCGCATCAAAGTGGCTTGGTAAGTTGTTACGGCCGGTTTGGGCATACCCATGCTTTGGGCTTTGGTAAACACCGGAATAACGATGGTTTTCTTTTTGGCCAATAATTTCAGATCCGCATCGGAGAGGTCGAAAGCGGCGGTGCTACCCTCGCCATTCCATTGGTTACCGGGCAAACCGGCAATACCGTCCACGCCCAATTTTACGGCCAGGCGTACGTCGTTGGCGTTTTCCACGCGGGCAAATACTTTCAGGTCGGCTTTGTGGGCTTTTTTCACCACGGCTTTCGCTACATCGGGCGTGAGGCCCTTACCTTCTTTTCCGCCCATGTTTTCGGCGTCAAGCAGGGTGATGGAAATAACGCCGGGGTTTAGGGCTTTAATTTTGGTCCAATTGGCCGACAAGGCATCTTTGTTATCAATAAACCAGTAGCCATCACCGTAGCCGGAGCGTTTGGTTTTTATTTCGTTGGTGCGTTTGGCGATGTCGTTGGGGTTTTTGATGCCCAATGCCGCCGGTTCGTAGCGCATAAACGGCTCGCCGAGGGTGCAAGTAATTTCGCCGTTGGCAAAAGACACATCGGGGGTGGTGGCCGAAAGTTTGGTGGTGACTTTTTGGCGGCCTTCTTTGGTGTTGCCGAGGGTTTGGATATAAAAAATACCCTCGTTGAAATACGATTTGAGTTGCATTTCGGGTGTGGGGTGATCGGCCAGGCTGGAAGAAAAAGCGTCGCCCAGCGGCGGAATCACGAAGCGGTCGGTGAGGTCCACCACCGAATCAATTTGCGCGGGGGCTTTTTTGCTTAATTTGCCGCCCACACTGTACCAGGTAGCGGGAACGAACTCCGTGCCGTTGAACCAGTTGCCGTTTTTGAACTCATACGTTTTTTGAGCAAAAAGGGCCGAGGCTGCCGCGGAGAAAAGGAATAAAAATGCAAAACGCATGGCGTTGAAACATCGTTTATGCTACCATTTTCTGCGCCCTAAAGAAAGGGTGGTAGCCGTTAAAAAGAGCGAGATAACAGACAAAAAATAAACCAGATCACGGGTGTCTAATACCCCGCGGCTCATGGAATTATAGTGGTATTCGATGCCCAATGACTGCACAATATCGTCGGTGCGACCGTAAAAAACGGGCAAACGGCTCAGGTAGTCAAAGGCCAAATAAAAGAAAAAGCACAAAAAAGTGGCCAATACAAACGAAACGATCTGGTTGTTGGTGAGCGAAGATGCAAATATGCCCACGGCTACAAAAGCCGCCGCCAAAAAAATCAAACCAATGTAAGACCCAATGATACCGCCGGTGTCGAGGTTGCCCGCCGGAGCGCCCAGTTGGTACACCGTAATATAATAGGTGAAAGTGGGTATGAGTGCAAAAATAACGAGCAGCAGACAGGCCAAAAATTTGGCGAATACAATTTGCCAATCCGACACGGGGCGCGTGACCAACAATTCGATGGTGCCGCTTTGTTGTTCTTCGGCCAAAGTACGCATCGTAACGGCCGGAATGAGGAACATAAATACCATTGGAGCGATGCCAAACAGGGTATCCAAATTGGCAAAGTTACCGTCGAGGACCGAATAATCGGGGAATACAAACATCAATAATCCCATCAACACGAGAAACGTACCGATGACCACGTACCCGATCAGGGAAGAAAAAAAAGTGTTGATTTCTTTTTTCAGGATAGCGAACATGGTTATGCGTCTTGGGTTTTGGTGAGTTGCTGGAATACATCTTCTACGCTGGAGACTTCTTTGTGGAGTTCGAGCAGCGTGAGGCCATTCTGAACGGCA
Organism: Chitinophagales bacterium; assembly: GCA_013298845.1. Classification (GTDB taxonomy): domain Bacteria; phylum Bacteroidota; class Bacteroidia; order Chitinophagales; family Saprospiraceae; genus M3007. Next base: position 126,446 of record JAAFJN010000008.1, on the reverse strand, counting down.
AATTGGAATACCTCGGCCCGAATATCGTGTTCGGCGGAGGCAAAAAGTTGCCAGCGGTGTTGGTCGATGGCTTTTACCTGCTGCACGTGCCGGATGGCTTGCAAGGCGCGGGCATCGGTTTTGCCTTTGAACTCGGCGGTAATGATATTTTGTCCGGTGAAGCGGTCTTTTAGTTCCGCAATGGGGGCATTAGCCACCAATTGCCCGCGGTTGATGATTACGGCGCGGTCGCACACGGCTTCCACTTCGGTGAGAATGTGGGTAGACAGGATCACGGTTTTTTCGCGGCCCAGGTCTTTAATCAACTGCCGGATTTCCACAATCTGGTTCGGATCAAGCCCCGAAGTGGGTTCGTCGAGAATCAGTACTTCGGGGTCGTGGAGCATGGCCTGGGCCAATCCCACGCGTTGGCGGTAACCTTTGGAGAGTTGACCAATTTGTTTTTGGCGGTGCGAGGTAAGCCCGGTGCGTTCGATCATGAGGTCCACGCGTTTGCGCGGCTGGGCTACTTTGTGCAGCCCGGCGGTAAACTCCAGGTATTCGCGGACGTACATTTCTTTGTACAGCGGATTGTGTTCGGGGAGGTATCCCACGCGTTTACGGGCTTCCATGGGGTTGGCAGTGACATCGAACCCGCAAACTTCGGCGTTACCGGCGGTTTGGGGGATGTATCCCGTAATGATTTTCATCGTAGTGGTTTTTCCGGCGCCGTTGGGACCCAGAAAACCTAATACTTCGCTTTTTTTGGCCTCGAAGGTCACATTATCCACGGCGTGTTGGGTGCCGTATATTTTGACCAGGCCGTTAACTTTTACTGACATGTGAACCTGTTAGAAGTTTCGGGTCGCAAAAGTACGAAAGAATTGGTAGTTTTTGGAGTAGATTGTGTAGCGGCGGGGAATGTGTGGGCGCAATCGTTTTTAATGCAAGACATTGAGAGCGCGTAATGCCGTGCGTGCGTGGTTTTTAAAATCTTGAAACGAAGAGAATGGCTCTAATTCACTAACGGTCAAAGCCGCGCCGATTGGACTATACAAATCTCTTATTGTCAGATTGCGTCGTCTTTTAGGATAGTTTTCCAGTGCCAGACGGATAGCATTTTCAATGGCCTCCTTGGGTTGGTTTAAATGTTCAGGGTTTCCCGAAATACCAAGGTCGGCATCACTTTTGTCCGTTCCAATCTGTTCTTTAAACAAGGACTTATCGGCCAACATCCAGGACTCCGTTTCATAAATGGGAATAATTGGAACGATGTTTTTGCAATATTCGGAGGTGTCCAACGCTGTGAGTTGATGGAGCATTGGGGTTATTTTGTGCGCATAGGTGTCTGCCGCCGAGGGGGCATCTGCATCCGTGTGCACGCAAAGAATCATCATTCCAAACTCATCAAAGCCTTGTTGAGACGCGGCTTCCACTTGTTCTATAAAACTTTTTCCTGTTTTAGTAATCATGATCTTTTCAATGATTGGATCGTACACCCCTTGGCATTCACGATAAAGTATATCGTTAAATGTTTTTTCGACAACAGGCTCTAAAAATGCAAGGTCGGTAGTGCCTTCGGCAAAGATGCCAATGAAAATTTGCGCAGCCATATTGCCTTAAAATGTTGAAGTTTCTAAATATTTTTTGGCTAATGCTTTGGTGATTTTTTGCTCATTCTCATCCATACTATCGAATAACAGCATATCTTTATCTTCCACCAGTTTCATATTGGTTATTTTAATTTTTCTTCGCTTGTTGGCAATGTCAATAATTCTATTTTGCATCTCAGCGTAATAGATAATGGTTTTATTGTTGTTTTCTATTTTACTGGATAGATTCAACAAGGCGGAAGAATGGGTATTGATAATGACTTGGCGCAGCGGCAAGTTGGCATTAGTAAAATCGGTGCTCAAATCGCCCAATAATTCAGCCATATCTTTTATTTTATCGAGGTGCACGCCGTTTTCAGGTTCTTCAAAACACAATAAACCGGTGTGTTTATTGTCAAAATCAAGGATACAAAGGGTCATTATTCGGAGCGTACCTTCGGACAATACACGGGAAGAGTACTTTTTATGGTCTTGGGTTTCTAATTTAACGACAAACTGCTTGTTTTCTTTATCGTCTTCTACGTCAATCCGAATAAATTCGGGCAAAAACTTTTGTAATTTTCTCGAAATTTCGATCAAATTATAAGCATCTTCCTGCTTAATTCGATAAAGTGCGGCGGCTAAGTTTCTTCCGCTGGAGTCAACTACATCTTCTCCGGTTTCTTTGGAAGTTGGTTTTCTTAATTCGGCGGGGTTAAGTTGAAGAAATTTCCAACTTTTCATCTCTTCCTTCACTGCTAATACGTGTGGAAAATCAACGGTGTCAAAACTACTGAGCACGGTTCGGCTGGAGTTTTTCAACGGAAATAGCCTTCTGTTACTTTGGGGGGTATCTTGAAATACCGTTACTGTTGGAATTCCATTTTCGGTCTTTGTTAACATAAAAGGCTCCTCTTGCTTCGCCGTTTCTACTTCAGGAATCCATGCAGCACGAACTTCTTCTGGAATTCGCCTGCGCCATTTATCTCCTTCGTTTTTTATTTGGTCTAACGATTCTTCAATAACAATCAAGTCCTCAATACTTGAATTGTTGATAATGCGTTGAATTACAAGATGATAACAGAGCCGGGTATATTTTAAGGTCGCTTCATTTCCCCACGCGTCTTTCACCTTTTTATTCACCAACATTTCCACTTTAAACTCCATCTTATCGGCGTATTCATTTTCATCAATTTGGGTAAACATTTCCGAAAACTCACCGCGTTGCTCTTTAAATGCCTTTTTTATATTATCCACCTCCGCTAATTTAGATAGTAACGTCAGGGCATCAAACAGATTACTCTTACCAGAGGCATTCACTCCGGCAATAACAGTTAAAGGCGCAAACTCCAATTCAAAGTTTTGGAAAGATTTGAAGCCGTCAATGAATATTTTGGTTACCATCTAAACGTTTAATAAGCGATAAGTTAAATGAAAACTGGGGGTATCTTTAAAAGTTTTGCTGAAAAACTATTTTATCCCAACAACAGACTCATGTTTTACGAAGATCAGCCGTCGCTTTTTTCCTTGGCTTTGGCTTCGGCTTTGAAGATTGGCCCGGTTGAAAGTCCCCTTCAATAATAATAGATATTTTTTGGTTCATACCTAATTCGGCAATTTTGCGCAAGGTGCCGAGTTGAATATCAGATTTGTTGTTTTCAAGTCGTGAAATGTATTTTGCAGTAGTACCCGCATTGAGTGCCACTTCTAATTGCGTTAATCCGGCCTTTTCTCTTGCCTGCCGTACGATTTTCCCAATATTTGGGGTATCAATTTTTTCAACCAGGACACTTCGATGGTATAACTCCTGAGCGTCCAATTCTAATGGAGAAACAAACTCGTTCCCTTTAAAGGTAAAGGTAATCGGAATATTTGGCCACGCCAGGGTATGATTTTCGGAGACAATTACCTTGGAAAAAGTATCAAAGTCTTCTAATGCCGCCATTTTCTCGTCGTTATCTTTTTTCCAAACTTGAAAAAGAGGCTCAAAGTCCAGTGCTCGCACTTCGAAGTTATTCCAAAGCAAGGTAATCGTAAATGGTGCTACGGATACTATTCGGGAAATTTTTGGCAAATTTTTCATAATTACTGTCTCAATGAGGGATTCAACTGATAAAATGTCTCTAAAAGATCACCCTGATTCTGTTCAAGGTATTCCAGTGTCTGACGTAGTTTTTTGCGAGGGAGTTCCCCCGCAATGATACTACCCTCTCGAATGCTAATCAAAGCTTCGTATTCGCCAAAAAAGCATGAAAATGAGGTGGTAGATGATCGCGGCTAAATACGCAGATGCGAATACCTGATATTCTGTCAATCTCCGGCATACGTTTAATTTTATACAAAGGTACCTAATTAGGTAACATTGTTGAAGGTTTTTGGTTCCATTTTTTCTAAAAAAAATCCACTACCCCCGACAAACAAATGTCCCCTCCCAAACTTCACCCGCTTCGAGGTGTAATAAACCATCGCCATTGTTAAAAGCATTGATGTTGCAGGTCATGGGTTCAAACGCCACACTGGTGCGGTGCGGGGGCGTAAATACCTGAAAATACGGGAACTGCGCCGCCGGAACGTCCATGCGCAAGGTGCGGTCGCCGTGCCGCAATACCGCCGTAATATCGTTCTCGAAGTAAAAACAATTGTCCAATACCGTATCGGTAATCCCTTTTTCGGTTACAAAAGTATCGTAGGTGCTGCGGTCGCCGGTGGGAATCATACGCTCGTCAATGCCCACTTTTTGGCAGGCCGTGAGCGAAAAAGCGGAACTATCCACCGCATCGGGGCTGAGGCGGAAATACGGGTGCCAGCCAAACCCGGCGGGAATGGCCGCTTGGTGTTTGTTTTCCATGCGCACGGTGGTGCTAAAAACACCGTCGCTGCTCAGCACAAACCGCACATCCAAACGGCAGGCGAACGGATAATACGGCAAATGCCCGTCGTAATCGAATACCAGGGTACAACCGCCTTCGTGTTCAGTAGTGGTGATATCGGTGATTTGAAAAGGAAACTGCCGGGCAAACCCGTGAATGGCGTTGCCCGTAGCGGCGTTGTTGATGGGAAACTGGTACTCGTTGCCCTGCCAAGTGTAACTACCATCCCGCAGGCGGTTGGGGAACGGAAATAAAATGGCCGATTTGCCCCACTTGGCTTCGTCTAACTCCTCCGGCGTGGCGTATCCGTCCAATACCGAGGCTCCGTGAAACCACAAATCGAGCAAAGTGCCGCCTTTTTCGGGCACTACCGAAAAACGGTGGCCACTGGCCGGGTGACTAATTGTATATAGGGTGTACGGGCCAAATGAAGTAGTATCGAGTTGGAACATGGTACGCGGGACAGGTTACGTTGTGAGTGATGTGTTTCTATCCCGGCGAAGATAAATCATTCTTTTCTCGCCAAACAAAAAATAAATTTTAGGCTTTTCGCCAAAAAAATATTCCCCCAAAATACCAAAAAAAGTTTTTTTGAAAAAAAATTAAGAAATATTTTGCAAAAACAAATTTTCTTGCAATATATTTACAGTCGAAAGGTAGTTTTGCCAAATGTAGAATGCGGCATCATTTTAAAATCTATAAACCGAAACATTATGCTCACAGTACATCAATTGCTACAAGGCAAACCACAAAACAACGTATGGGCGATGCACCCGGACCAAACCGTTATCGAAGCCCTCGAATTAATGGCCGAAAAAAACATCGGTGCAGTAATGGTCATGAACGGCTCCGATTTGGTGGGCATTTTTTCCGAACGCGATTATGCCCGGCGCGGTATTTTGCAAGGCCGAAAAGCCAAAACCACTACCCTCAGCGATGTGATGACCGCCGGGGTATTTACCATCAAAGCCACCCAAAACATCCAGGATTGTATGGAAATGATGTCGTCCAAACGCATTCGGCACCTGCCCGTGAGTATGGACGGGAAAATTGTTGGCATCCTGAGTATCAGCGATATTGTAACGGCCATTATTAAAGAGCAAGAAGGCCGAATCCAAAGTTTGGAGCAATATATTACCGGGTATTGACAAAAATGCCTTAATTTTAGGGCATGAAAAATAGCACTTATTATATCCTTTCTTTACTTTTAGTAGTTATATTTAACGTAACCAGTTCCGCCCAAATCTCCACGAATGCCACCATTGTCAGTGGGGGTTTGGTGCGGGAATACCGAATCTACAAACCGGCTTCTTACACCGGGAACACCCCCGTTCCCTTGTTGCTGAACTTTCACGGCTACACCTCTAATAATCTCCAGCAGGAGATTTACGCCAATTTTAACAACATTGCCGACACGGCGAATTTTCTTGTTGTATTGCCCAATGGAACCATTGATGCGCAGGGAAGTACGTTCTGGAATGTGTTCAACGGCCCGTATGCCGTAGATGATATTGGTTTCGTGCGCAACCTCCTGGATACGCTGCAAACCTTGTACAACATTGACGCCAATCGCATCTACAGCACCGGTTTTAGTAACGGTGGTTTTATGAGTCATACGCTGGCCTGCGAACTAAACGACCGGATTGCGGCCATTGCAGCCGTGGCGGGTACAATTACCAATTCGTACATGAATAATTGTAACCCGCCTCGGCCCGTCCCTGTGATGCACATTCACGGCACCGCCGATGACGTTGTGCCTTACACCGGGCTTACCTTAGTTAATGGCTTGTCGGTTCAAAATGCCGTGGACAAATGGGTGGACAAAAACAACTGCAACCCTACCCCCGCCCAAATCAACGTACCCAATACCAGCACCACGGATGGCTGCACCGCCGAACGTTACGTATACACCGGTGGCGACAACGGCACTACCGTAGAACTGTACAAGATTCTGGGCGGTGGTCACACCTGGCCGGGCGCGTTTTTCCCCATTGGCGTCACCAACCTGGATATCAACGCCAGTCGCGAAATTTGGCGCTTCCTGAGCAAATACCGCCTCGACGAACTCAGTCCGTCCGCCGAAGTTGCTTCCGCCGCTTTTTCGTTTGAGATGACGCCCAATCCCGCGCACGGACAATTTACGGTGCAGGGCGATTTTAGCCAGTTGCATATTTTCCACAGCAACGGCCAATTGGTGCAACAACGGCAAAATATTGTCGGAAATACCGTTTTTGAAGTGGATTCCTGGCAAAAAGGGCTGTATTTTGTGCAAGTGACCACCGCTGAAGGCCGCGTTGGTACCCGAAAATTAATCGTGGAATAAATTTTTTTAAAAAAAATAACGCCCTGCTGTAACATTGTTTGCAGCAGGGCGTCTTCTTTTCAACAAGGCTACAAACGAGGTTTATGAGTATTTTTCAGCAACATATATTTCCGGTACGCAACAAACTTTATCGGTTTGCGCTGCGGATCACCGGAAGCACCCACGAAGCAGAAGACGTGGTGCAAGATGTGCTGACAAAGGCTTGGAAAACCTCGGAAGAGCCGGAAACGGCGGGACAAATCAGGAATTGGGAAGCGTGGTGTATGACTTTAACCCACAACCGCTCCCTCGACCGAAACCGCTCCCGTAACATTCGCAGAACCTCGGCCTTAGAAGTTGTTCCTGAAACAAAATCTTCGTCCGACAGCCCGGCAGTTGTACTCGAACAACAGGATACCATCGAACGCATCAAAACGATGATGCAGCAATTACCCGAAAAACATCGCCTGGTCATGCATTTGCGGGATATTGAGGAAATGACGTACGACGAAATTGCGCAAACCCTCGATATGACCCTCGATCAAGTAAAAACAAACCTGCACCGCGCCAGAAAAGCAATCAGAGAACAAATGTTGGTTAAAAGCGACATGAACATTTTGTAAATGACCTTTCCCAACCCATTTTTAAAAGTAAAATAACATGGATTACAAACAAATAGAAACACTGTTAGAGCGCTACTGGGAAGGTGAAACCACCCTCACGGAAGAACGCCAACTCAAAACCTACTTCCTTTCGGGAAAGGTGGATGAGCGCCTGCGCGACGTGGCACCGCTGTTTCAAACCTTGTCGTCCGCCCAACAGGTGGTTGCCCCCGAAGCGGTAGAACGTTTTGTTACACCCGCCCCGGCGCTCCGGGTATCGCACAGCCGGATGTGGTACAAATTATCCGCCGCCGCCGTGCTCACGGGTTTAATTGCCACCGCCGCCTGGTATTTTACCCAAAACAATACCGGCAATACCACCGGGACCGAAGTGGTGGCCCAACCCAACGTTGCCCAACCCGTTGCGCCGGTACCCCCCGCGCCGCAGCCGGAATTGGTACAGGTAACACCGCCCACCGAATCCACGGTGGCCCCGGGAAAAACCTTTAAAAAGAAGAAAAAAGCATCCGCTCCGCGCCTGGCGCCGGAAAAAGAGGATACCACGATACAAACCAGTGCCGAAGCGTACAGCGATGCCGAAGCGCAAAAAGCACTGGAAGAAGTAAAAGCCGCCCTTCAACTGGTGGCTTCCAAAATGAACAAAGGCAAACGCGACGTGGCCAAGCCGCTTGCCAAAGTTGATTTTGACCAATATTTTTAACTTATCGTTTCACACTAAATACTAAACTATGAAAAAGTTATTTTTGCTGCCCCTCTTCCTCCTGGCAGCCTTTTCAACCTTTGCCCAAAACGATGCTATCGCTCGCTTTTTTAACAAATACGAAGACGATGAACGTTTTACAGTGGTGTATATCAGTCCCAAAATGTTCCAAATGATCGCCAAAATTGAAACTTCCGACCCGGATTGGGAAAAAGCACGCTCCGTCATTGCCGATTTGGGTGGCTTGCGTGTACTTACCGCCGACTCGGTGTCCAACGGTTTGGAAATGTACAAAGATGCCCTCAGCCGCGTTCCCCAAAACGAATACGAAGAACTGCTGACGGTGCGCGATGGCGACGAACACGTGCGGTTTTGGATCAAGGAAACCAACAACACCATCAATGAGTTGTTGTTGCTGGTGGGCCAACCCGGCGAGTTTACCATGTTGAGTTTTACCGGTAAAATTGACCTGAATAAAATTGCCAGTTTGTCCAAATCGCTCGACGTAGAGGGCATGAATCACTTGGAAAAAGTGAAATCTAAAGACTAATACACGTCGAAAATTTTAGGCTATTAGACAAAACAAAGCGCACCATCGGGAGACGAAGGAGTATATTTGCCAAGGCAATTGCATTCCAGTCCTCTGATGGTGCGCAAAAAAATTAAAAACTCCCGGGGGCAGCCTCGAACACGCAAAACAAATACTCGACTATGAAAAAGATCCTTTTTTTTCTGCTTTTTTTAGCCGTTGCAACGGGCACACAGGCACAGGACAGATGGTTGTACTGGAAGTATAAAGACTACGACGGCGGTATCAATTTTACGGTTCCGCGCATTGCCATTGGCGCCGGATCTTTGTTCGCCAAACACCAGGACGAACGCAAACTCATCCGTCGGGTACACAAAGTGCGCACGTTGGTGTTCGAAAACGGCAGCCCTTTGAGCGAACGCGATTTGCGCAAATTTAACCGCAAAGCAAAGCGCCGCCATTTGGAAGAAATTATCACCATCCGCGACGGTAAAACCCGGGTGCAGGTGCTGGCCAAAGACCGCCGCAATGCCCTGCGCAAAGTGGTTGTTTTTGTCAATGACCCCGAAGACGGCTTTTTTATGATTAGCCTGAAAGGGAAATTTAAAATTAATGAGATCAACAAACTCATTAAAAAATACAACAAAACCGACAAAAAAATCAAAATGCCGATTGAATTTGATCGCGCATAAGGGTATTTGCCTTTAAAATTGTTGATTATCACGAGTCAAACAGCCCCGCTGTTGCCCGCAAGGCAGCAGCGGGGCTGTTTGTGTTTTGGCGTAATTTTATATCCAAAACGCACCATATTCTAATAATTTTTACCAAATGGGGAACCGATAGGCAAGCCTGACCGTTAAAGGGCTAACACAATTGAAAGCCAGGGGCCTTGTCGGGTGTTTCTGTATGGCACCGTTGTATGCGCCGCGTGCGTCCGCATATGCAGTCTTTGGGGGGTAGATTGGGTTTCCATTTGATACAAAGGCCGTGGGTTCGATTCCCGCTACCGCTCTAAGAAAGTGGTATAGTTCAGTGGCAGAACGTTGTAATTGGTTACGTGGGTTCGACTCCCGCTCCGACACGCTCGGATAGCATAATTGGTAAATGCACTGGATTTAGGATCCAATTCTCAAAAAGAAGGGCAACTTTTCAAATGGCCCGCCGGACATTGCTCATCGGCTCCGCTGCTTTGGCAGCAATTGACGATTGACTTTGCAGGCGTTTCATCCGCTCGGCACAGCACTGAAGGGACAATTACCGGAGATAAATTTCCGGTGTTGAAAGATCAGCGTCCTGCCGAATGGCCCGAACGCTTCCGTTGGCCGCCAATGGGCCGATTGGGCAATGTTCTTTTCAAAAACGTTAAAACAATAAAAATACAATGAAATACATCAACATCGCCGACAACCACGTAGGGTTGGTTTTCAAAAATGAAAATTTGGTACAAGTGCTCACTACCGGTAAACACTGGGTTGGGTTCGGTCGTACGGTAGAAATATTCAACATGAAAAACTGGTTTTTGCCCAAGCAAGAACTGAACGTGCTGTTGCAACACGAAGCATTGGCGGCCCTTTTAGATGTCGTTGAAATTGCCGATTTTGAGATCGGGTTGTTGTACAAAAACGGCAACTACAACCAGGTCTTGAGCGCCGGAAAATTTGCCTTCTGGAAAGGAATTGACCAGTTTAATGTGGTCAAAGCCAACCTGAATGACCTGTATATTGGCGACAATATTGATAAAAACCTGTTGGAAAAGGGGCTGTTGAACCCATTTATCCGCCTTTTCCGCCTGGAATCCTTTGATCAGGGTGTTCTGATGGTGAACGGTGTCATTGTACGCACTTTGGGAGCCGGTAACCATTTTTTGTGGAAAAACAGCGATCTGGTCGTCGTTGCTAAAACCGATATGCGTCAAATGGCCATTGATATACCCGGACAGGAAGTGTTGACCAAAGATAAAGCACAATTGCGCATTAATTTCACCGTGCAGTACCGGGTGGTTGATCTTGTAAAAGCCCTGGTGGATAACAAAGACTTCGACAAGCAATTGTACATTCGGATGCAAATGGCCCTGCGCGCCATTGTTGGTCAAATGAGTTTTGACGAATTGATGGAAAACAAAGAGCAGATCGCCGTACAGGTCTTGGCAGCCGAAAAGGTAAAAGCCGCCGAATTGGGGGTAGATTTGACCGATTTTGGGGTAAAAGACATCATTTTGCCGGGTGAGGTGAAAGACATTATGAACCAGGTTTTGATCGCCGAAAAACGCGCTCAAGCCAATGTCATCATGCGCCGCGAAGAAACCGCTTCTACCCGCAGCCTGTTGAACACTGCCAAACTGATGGAAGACAATACCATGTTGCTGAAATTGAAAGAGATGGAATACGTGGAAAAAATTGCCGAAAAAATCCATACCATCACCTTGTCCGGCGGCGGGCAAGTGGTAGATCAGTTGAAGCAGTTGTTTGTGAAGTAGGGCAAGCCATTTAAATTTGATAAAAAATAGCCAACCATAGAAATAAATGGTTTTTCGGCCAACTATCGCCGCGCTGGCGGGTTTTTAGGTGCATGAATACAAGGCTAACGACATTAAAAAAGATAATCGAAATTGGTTTCTGCCGGCCGTGGTATGGCGTTATCGTATGGGCAATGGTGCTTTTTCAAACGACGGGTATCAACGCTCAGGTGTATTACGGACTTACTAATACCGGCCAATTATTTACTTTTTCGGCCAATAGTTGCACGGCCTGCGCCGTAGGGCCGCTCAATGGCCTTGATCCGTCGGCACTGTTCACCAATGGCGATTTTCTGGTGTTACCCAACGGAAATATAGTCATTACTACCGGTTCTCAAATTATCACGTACAATCCTCCCAATCCCAATCCGGTATCGGTGGTTGCGGTATCCAGTATATTGGGTTCGGCCATTAGCCCGGCGGGGGTTATTTATATGGCTGGCAATAATTCGCCCGCTAATTTGTACACTTTTAATCCGGCGACCAATGCGCTTACCCTGATCGGCACTTTTCCGCCGGGGGTAACCGCCATGACCGATATGTTTTATTTCGGCGGGCAATTGTACGGGCTTTCGTTTGGTGGTTCGGTGTGGCAAATTAATACTGCCAATCCGGGGGCTTCGATACTGCTGGGCACCAATTTAAACAATGACCTGCCCACGGCCGACGGCGGATTTTTTCTGGGGGATAATTTTGGGGTACCGATTTATGGGCAATTCAACCCGACCGTGGGTGATTTTACGGTTGTTTGTTCGTTACCGGCGGGGTCGCCCGTGTTTATTTCTTTTCATCAGGTGCCGCCGGGAGCGCCAGAACCGCCGCCTTGTGGTTGCGCAACCAACGCGGGTACCGTAAACAATACACCAATTACCCGTTGTATTCCCGCCTCCGTTACTGTACCGTACAACAACAATGCTTCGCTGGATGCCAACGATCTGCTTCAATACGTGGTGGTGAGTGACCCGGCCAATCCGGCGGGTAGTATATTGGTTAGTGGGAACTCTGCCACTATCGCGTACAACGCCGGGCTTTTTACGCCGGGCGTAACCTATTATCTGGGTACCGTAGCGGGCAATAACGCGGGTGGTAACGTTAATTTGAGTGATCCTTGCCTCGATTTTTCCGATTTTACGCCCGTGGTGTGGCAGCCCTTGCCCACTGTGACATTCACGAGTACAACGTCCTCGGCCTGCGCCGGTGATTGCGAAACCCTCCAGGCGACGTTCACCGGGACCCCGCCGTTCAATTTGGAGGGGCAAGTACTATTCAATAGTGTAATTGTGAGCAACCTCACCCAGAGTTTTTCGGGGAATACTGGCTCTTTTGTTATTTGTACACCGCCTTCTCAGCCCAGCGGTGCTTTAACGTTTTCGGCCATTCGCGTAACGGATGCTTTTTGTACTTGCGAGTAAGGAAATAAAATGCCCCGCCTCGGGGAGAGTCCGGGCGGGGCGGTATAACAGAGTAGATTATTTGAGTTAAAAATAGTGAATAGACAAATCAGAAGAAATTGCAAGATTTGCTTTGTAATATCACATTTTTTTGGTTTTAAAAACTATTTCTAAGTCAGAAGTAAAGAATAACCCTCGGCTTCCTATTCTGGCAAAAGGTGTATTCATTGCATTATTGGTGTAGGGTCCTCCATATACAGAAGAACGACAAGGTCCGCAGCTACAATTTGATTGGCATCCTGTTCCTGCTGCTGGACAGTAGCCATCTCCACATTTCTTATAACAAACACAAGCAATACCTCCGGCACCTTCTTCTCCAGTTATAAAAACAGGCTCCATACCGTCAAATGGCAGGTAATACAATTTATGACCTTTTGGAAGATTAAATAGAATCTTCCCTTTGGCTAAAAGATCTTTATTAAAAGTCATTTCTTCCATAAAATAGTTCGTACTATCTTTTCCAAGAATTTTCAGGAAATTAGCATTTATATTAACCTCCAACGATTTTTCTTTTTTCTGAAAAACAACGATTTTTTCTCCATTAATTTGAAAAAAATCTTTGGTAGATTGAGAAAGCCCTGGGTTGTTAGACAAGATAATTGTTGAAATAAAAATTAATAATACTCTCATGGTTGGTGTTTTTTATTGGTGAAATTTTTTACACTAAAACTTATTCAGTATTCTTAAAATGAATCCCGGGCACGCTCTTAGTTTTTAACAAACGGCACCGTTTTGTAACGGCCATTTTGGTGCAGCGTCAGGAAGTAGGCACCGGTGGGGTAATCGTGGCAATCGAGGGTGCCAACGCCGCCGTTGACCGAGCCTTGCGCTACCAGTTGCCCCCGGGTATTGAGCACGGTATAAGTCATTTCGTCCGTGTTGTCGGTGGCTTCGATGCGCAAAAAGTTGGTGACCGGGTTGGGATACACCTCGATTTTGGTCTCCAAATCGGCCCAACGCGTGCCGCTGTACGTGCCGTAATCGTAGTCAATTTGCAACGATTGAAAATACACGTTGGAGGCAAAATCTTTGTAATAGTAACGGAATTGGTGCAGCGAATTATCCGGGTTGTAATCAATCTCATAACCGCTGTTGGGGCCTAAACCCTGCGGTGTGTACAACGATACCAGATACGCCGTGACCTGGTTGTTGGCGTTGTAATTGGTGGTGATTGAACTGTAATTCGACCATGTACCATTGTTAAAAATTTCGGTAAATGCCGTGGTGACCGCAGGCTGGTAGTTGTACGAAGTGCGGTTAGCGGGCACCCAATCGTTGGCCGCGGCCGACCAGGTATCCAGAAACAGTACATCTACTTTAGTGTCGGCATCGTTGTAAAAATAGGTATTGCGCTGCTGGTTGGCCCAGGCGTTATTGCTGTAGTTTTGGTAAGTGAGCGTTGCTTCACGATCATCAGAATCGTAGGTGTAAATGCTTCGATTCCCAAAAGTTTGGCCGTTAGAATAGATCAAAGTGGTGCGTTCCAGCACTTTGTTGGTGGCCGAATAAGTATTAGTGACCGTGCGGTCTACTTCCCATTGGTTGGTGTTGGTGTTTAGCCGTTCTGAAGACTCCGACAAGCGGTTGCCATTAGCATCATAGGTGTTGGCCTCCCGCGCAATATCGGTGTAGCCGTTGGTGGCATCCCATTTCCGGTTCACGGTCGCAGTGATGTTACCATTGGCATCGTAGGTAAAAAATCGGGTATTGTCGAGGTTAAATTGTTGCCCGTCCCAAAGATCAGTTTGGAACTGGTCCACCAAACCGTTGGGCAGTCGGAAATAAAAACAACGCTCGAAATTGGTCAATGGCGAGCCGGAAGTATAAGTCTGTTGCGAAATATACCGGGTGGGTTCGGGAAACGTGTTTTGTGCGCCCAATAATTGGCTGATGCACAAAGCCATTGCAAAAAAGTACTTTTTCATACGCTAAATGTTGGTGTGGTTGGTAATGTGGTATATAAATTAGTTGAAGTATAGTGTTGCGGCAAATTAGAAGGTACCCACGGCGCGGTTAATTTTTTTAAAAAGCCGTCATATCTCCCAGTCCAATAAAACCAGCCCAATAAAAAGGGTGTGCTTCCTCGCCGTTGTGGCGTTGCAAATAATGGAGTTTGGCGTTGCGCAGGGCGTGGTCTTTGGGCTGGCCTTTTTTGAGTTGTTGGTAAAAATCCACCATCAGTTCTTTGGTTTTGTGGTCATCTACGCTCCACAGGGTAGTGATGATACTTTTGGCCCCCGCGTACATAAAGGCCCGGGCCAAACTGATCACCCCTTCGCCGCGTTTCAACTCCCCAATGCCCGTTTGGCAGGCACTGAGGACCACCATGTTGGCGTGCAACGAGAGGTTATAAATTTCTTTGGAAAAAAGGCGCAAACTGTCCAGGCCGCCCACGGGGGTAAATGCCAAAAAAGCGTAATCGCCAATTTTATCCATCGATTCGGCGTGGGTAGCGAGGTGAATCACCTGATAGCGGTGCGCTATATCCATAAATTTCGCCTTGGTCGCATGCGCCCCGGCCACAATTTCGCCACCCATAATAGACTGGATTTCGGTCACTTCGGCGGTATTGTGCAGCAATGGTTTTATGCCTTGCCGGTTGCCGCTCATTGGTGTAATATTTCCGGGGAACGAAGGTGCTATTCCCAAAAAAGGAATGCCGTTTTTACTCACTTCCTTTTGTTGGTTGCTGCGGAGTAAGGTGGCCGAGTAAGCATAACTCACCGTAAACTGCCGGATCAGGTAAGCGTGCTGGCCAAAACGAGTGCTTTTCGTCGCCGGTTCGGTCAACAGGGCTTCGAACGACACAAAATTCAGGAGACCATCGGGGATAATGAGCAAGTCTTTGCCCAGCCGGTCGCGGTAAGGTGCCAATAATTGGAGGTACAATTGGTGCCCGGCCTGGCTAAACAAATCGGCGCATTCCTGGTACAAATCATCGCGGGTGGCATCGGTGTACGGGCGGTACACGCTTTGGTGAAACTGCCGGATCAGGGTTTGCAGGTTGGAATTATACGCTACCCGGTGCACCTCGTAAGCGTCGCGGTTAATCACAAAAACGTAAAGAAACTCCTTGGTAATAAAATATTCGAGCATCGTTTGCTCTGGTCGCAATTGTTGCTGCACGTCGGCAATGGTAATGATGTTTTTATTCAACAAATAATCAAAGTATTCCGGAAACTGGCTTCGAATATTGGCTTTGAGGGAGTCGTAGCGGTGGTATAAAGTGGCCAAATCTCTGTACAATAGCTGTTTTTTTTCGTTTTCGGTGGTATCGGTACGGTATTCCTGCGTTAGTTCTTTTTCTTTTTGGTGAATATCTTTGCGCCAGTTTTCCTCTCTTTTAACCAATTCAGGCGGGATATTGGCCAATTGCATGGCGCTACGTTCAATTTGCGCGTGGTTGAGCAAATAGTTTTTATTGCGTTCAGATATTTGAAACAACAACTGCAACGAGGCATCACTTTTGTCCAAAAAAAGAATGTTTGCAATGACATCGTACATGTTGGCGGCTTTCTCCACTTCGCGGTATTTGAGCAAATTGCGTTCGGTTTTGGAGATTCGGTAATCAATCAGGTCGAGCGCTTCCTGGCAGAGTTGAAGTGCCTCGGCGCAGCGCTGCGGGCTGTTTTCCAACAAGCACAATTGATACATCGCCATGAGTTTGCGCTCCAATACCCCCATCGCCTGGCCGAGGTAAGGGCAGGTGTCGAGGCGTCCGGGCCGGTAGTGAATCGTCGCGAGTAAACTATCGGCCAGCGCAATACATTCCCGGTATTTCCCCTGTGGGTACATGTTCCGAACGAGGCAGGTAAAACTCCAGTTGCGCGTTTCGATGTATGTGCCCGTGGCCTGATCCAGCAATTTCATGGATTGCCGGAAATGTTGTTCGGCCAAATCATACTGCTTGCGCAACTGATAACTTTCTCCGATGGAAAAATGCACGGCACCCCGCAGGTTGCGTTCCTGTACGGGGTCGGGTGAGCGCACCGCCAACGCGTTTTGAAACGCCGAATCCCCCTGTGCATAGTACACGCGTTGTAATGGTGAATCGTTGGCCTGATCCGTGCCACGGTCAATCATCATAAGCCCGATGCTGAGGTGGTAGTCCACCAGTGTTTTGGGGTTTGGGTTTTGTATCTGGCTCAGGCATTGCCCCGCGTACCGGATAATCGGAGCCGGGTCGGTATCCGGTGCGTTGATGGCCAAAATACTTTTGGTCATCAGCAGGTTGACAAACGCCGTGTTGTACGGGCCGGTGCGTTGCTCTTGCCGTTGAATCGCTTCGTCAATGGCGGCGAGTCCCTTGGTGTATTGACTGGTGCGGATACAACTCCGGGCGGCCTTGTGCAAGGCTTCGACCAAAAGACTGTCGTTGTTATTTTGTTGGCGCAACAGTTCGGCAGCGTTCAAAAAAGCCGTAATTGCTTCTTCGTGCCGGATCAAGGCCCCCAAAATTTCCCCTTTCAGGTAGTGGGCCTCTGGGTATTGGGGACATTGCCGAAGGGCATCTTCGACCCCTTGGAGGGCTTCGATGGGGCTGTCGTTTTTTAAAAAAAGGCGACTTTGGGCCGTTTTTTCGGTGCAAAACGGCGTTTGTGCGTTGGCGTTCAACAACGCTAACAGGGTAAATATCACGAACAGGTATTGCTTCATAGTAGGTAAAAAAGGTTGGGCTATACCCGGTTGGGGTATAGATATATATTAGGGTGGTTGGTTACAGTATTGTGGTCAAAAAAACAGTATTGCGTCTTTGTCCTGCTGCATACGGTGCGGACAAAGGGCAAACTGCTGCTTCAGCGGATATTATTTCAAATTCAACCGCACAACATCCTTGTAAAATGCGTGGTCGGGCGCGGCCAGTATTTTTTTATTTTGGACCAATAATTGGGTTTTGGCGGCATCACCCTGGGCGGCTAAAGCGAGTAAGTAATACCAGTCGCTGCGTTCGGCAAAGGGTTCTTTGTTGCTATTGGCCAATTGTTCAAAAATCTGCGCGGCGTTTTTGTACTTTTTTAAATGAAAAAATGCGTGCGCCCGCAATTCCAATTGGCGCAAATAATTGTCTTCTGTACTGGCGATAATGGCCGTAGCGGCAATTACTTTGTTGAATTGCTGCTGGTTGTACCACGCGTTCAGGCTGTCCAGTCCCGGGTTATTACCGCGCAATTGGGCGCGAATCATATCATCGCGGTAGTTACTTTCGACCAGGGCCATTAAGCGCTGATCGTTTGTGGCAGTGGTTGGCCGGTTGGGCGTTGGCGGCAAAGGTGCAGCGGGGGTATCCGTACTGGCCATGGGTATTTCTTTGGGTGCCGTTGGTGGTACCGTTGGGACTTCCGTTGGCGTGGAGGGCGCGGGTTGGGCCGGTCGCGTCAACCAATAAATGCCCGTTATCAATAGCAGCAACAGCGCAATACCCGCCACCAGTGGCCAAAACGGCCGTTTTAGCGGCTGTTCTTTGGCACCTGCTTCGTCGTCGTCCCATTGCGTCATTTTGTGGCGCAGGTCACGTTCGAGCATCAGGTCCAAAGCATCGTGTTCGAGTTGTTGGAGGCGGAACGCCCGCGCCAGTTCCGGTTCGCGTTGCAAGCGCTCCTCGAAGTTTTTTTGCTCCGTCGGGTTGAGTTTTCCCAGCAGGTATTGTTCAATCAAACTGTAGTTGTCCTCCATATTAACGTAACGTATTTAAAATTTCCGGTTGGCTTTGCAGATAATTGCGCAGGCGTTCCCGGCAGCGATACACTTCTTTTTTGGCCATATCGGCGCTGCTTAAACCCATATTTTGGGCAATTTCTTCCATCGAATACGACAATTTATACAAGTTCAGTAACCCTATACAACGCCCGCCCACCGTTGCCAATGCGCGTTCGAGGATAGATTTGCGCTCTTCCTCCAGGTACAATATTTCGGGGCCGTCTTCGGTGTTCCAATGGCTATTTTGGGGCAGTTCTTCGTGGTAATTGTGTTTTTTCCGACGTAAATTCACCCAATGCCACTTGGCAATAGAAACAAAATACGTGCGTAAACTACTTTGTCCGTTGAATTTATCCGCCCGGATATTTCGGTCAAACAGCACAACGGTATCCTGAAAAAGGTCTTTGCCATCGTGTTCGGAGCCACCGTTGGCCAAGGCGTATTGAACAACGATGGTGCGTAGGGCTTTGTCCTGAAAAAATAACTTCAGGGCCGCGTCACGCTCGGCCGTTGTCCCCCGAATTTGCTGCACCAAATCTTGATCGCTTGTATTGGCTGTCATGATTAATTAGGTTACCCGGGCTGCAACCACAACGTATTTGATATAGTGTTGCCGGTGTGTAGTTGGTACCCAAGTGAAAGTGAAAAACTGTAAAAATTTGAAGAGTGTTGGCCTTTACGGTGGTAAAGCGCAAATATCGCACTAATGTTGAAATAGCAGATATGCCGGTGCATTAACTTACAACATTGCACAAAAAAAAGGCTTTCCTTACGGAGAGCCTTTCCAAAAACGTTGTTTTTTCCTACTGTTTATTATGTTAGAACTTAAAGACTTAATCTAAAGATTGGTTGGCCGTATTGGCACTGTTTACCAATGACTGATACTCCACCGGGGTCAACTTATCCATGCAGAAATTGATGGGGTTGATGGGTACGCCGCGGTGGTGAATCTCGTAGTGCAAGTGCGGTGCCGTGGATAAACCCGTATCACCTACTTCACCAATTTTTTGACCTTTTTTCACCTTTTCACCCACCCGAACGTTAAAGCGGTTCATGTGTGCATACCAGGTTTCGTAACCGTAACCGTGGCTGATGCGGACACATTGGCCGTAACCAGAGTGCCAACTTGCTTCGGCTACTACCCCGTCGCCGGTGGCCTGAATGGCAGTACCGATACGCGCCGGGAAGTCAACGCCCTGGTGGAATTTTTTAACCTTATAAACGGGGTGAATACGGTAACCAAAACCAGAAAGCACGTTCATGCTTTTTTGCAATTTATCTTCGCGAACCGGTTTAATACTTGGAATAGAGGCCAGCATTTGTTGTTGACTGTTGGCCAACTGCTGAATGGTATCCAATGATTTGCTTTGAAGGGAAAGTTGGAGGCCGAGTGCGTCCATTTTTTCGAGCGTGGAACGAATGGCCTGACCACTGTATTTAAAGGCCGATAGTTCGGGGTGGGGATTGTGACCACCAACACCGGCTTTCCAAACATCCTGATCCATCGGGTTCATGCCAAAAACGGCCCGGTGAACATTTGCATCGCGTTCCTGAATATTAGCCAATACCTTGGACATCATGTCAAGTTGGCCATTTAATTGCTCGTATTTATAACTCATTTGGTCAATCTCACGAAGCAATTCTTTTTCTCGTGGAGAGGGGAAGTAAGTATATAACACCGCCAGCAATGCAATTGCTGTAACTAAAACAACGGAAAAAAAGCCGAATGCCTGCCAGATCCTTGTTTTAAATGGTATTACAACTTTTTCATAAGTGAGCGTGTGAATGTTGTAAACAAACTTTTCTTTGCGTCCCATACTGTGTTGTTTTGCCAGTTGAACCTAACGTGAGGTCCATGCCTAAGCATGATTAAAATATCCGAAATGCGGGATTAAAAATACAATTAAACGAAAAAGGTAATAGTAAATCAGTTAATGGTTCGGATACACGTTGTACTAAGGTACTCTGGATGATGAATTCTTCTTTATCTTTATAAAAAAGAGGCAACAAAGGTATATGATGTGTTTCGCTATACCAAATAAACCTCGAAAAAAGTCCTTAATCAGTTGTTAATTAACAGTTTTACCCAATAATTCTGCGCGTAATGCGGGTTGTTTTCCTAAAATACAGAATAATATTTGGCCAAAAAACGCCTTCCAAGCCCTTTTTTCATTTGTCCGGTCAACAAAAAACCTCGAATTGTTACGTAAAAAACGGGGTTATTCGCGGCTGCTCCGAACGATGGCAGCGGGCGAATAACCCCGTGTACATTAAGCCAATTTGCTTTTTATAGCCGCTAAAGCCGCTTCAAGGCCACTGGCATCGGTGCCGCCAGCCGTAGCAAAACCGGGTTGGCCACCGCCGCCACCTTTGAGGAATTGCTGGGCGAGTTCACGCACCATCGTTCCGGCGTTGAGGCCCTTTTCTTTCACCAAATTATCGCTGATCTTGATGCTAATCGAAGGTTTATCGTCGCTGATGGCGCCAAAAGCAATGACTGTATTACCTACTTCGCGGTCCAATTCCGCCGCCAATGTTTTGAGGGCGTTGTTGTCGCTAATGGGCAATTGAACGGCCAGCACATTGATGCCATTAACCGTTTCAAATTTTCCACGCAGATCGCTGCGCAGCAAATTCGCCATCATCAGGTTTTGTTGCTCGATGATTTTTTGTTGCTTTTTGCTGTTTTCCTGCAAATCGGTCACCGCCTTGATAATGTCTTTGGGCGATTTCAGCGCAGCATTCACTGCATCGAACTTTTGCTCCAAGGCGCGGATAAAGGCTTCGGCCCCGGCTCCGGTGGTGGCTTCTACGCGGCGCACCCCGGCGGCAACGGCTGTTTCACCCGTAATTTTGAAATAACCAATTTTGCCCGTGTGGCTCACGTGGCAACCGCCGCACAATTCGCGCGAATAAGCGGGATCGAACGTAATCATTCGCACCGTTTCGCCGTATTTTTCGCCAAACAACATCATGGCACCCGCTTTTTGGGCCTCGGCAATGGGCAAACTGCGCTGCTCGTCCAATGCGATGTTTTCGCGGATTTTTTCGTTCACGATGCGCTCTACTTCCAAAATTTCGTCGTCGGTCATTTTTTGGAAATGCTGGAAGTCGAAACGAAGTGCGTTTTCGTCCAGGTACGAACCTTTTTGTTGCACGTGGGTACCCAGCACCTGGCGCAAAGCCGCGTGCAGGAGGTGGGTCGCCGAGTGGTTGCCCTCGGTGAGGCGGCGTTTGCGTTCGTTTACCTGGCACACCACGTTTTCGTGGTCAATATTTTCGGGCAGTTGCTCCACGAGGTGGAACACCAGCGTATTTTCCTTTTTAGTATCCAATACGCGCACCGGCTCGGAGCCAAAATACATCATACCGGTATCGCCTACCTGGCCGCCACCTTCGGGGTAAAACGGCGTGCGGTTGAGTACAATTTGGTATTGGGTTTCGCCTTTGATCTGGATGGTGCGGTATTTGGTCACGTAAGCGCCTTCCAGTTCCAATTGGTCGTAACCCACAAAAGCCGCGTCGGATTCGTCGCGGAGTACCATCCAGTCGCCCACTTGGCGGGCGGCATCTTTGCGGGAGCGTTCTTTTTGTTGGGCCAGGGCCACTTTAAAGCCCTCTTCGTCCACGGTCCAGCCTTTTTCGCGGGCAATGAGGTTGGTCAGGTCAATCGGGAAACCGTAGGTATCCAACAATTCAAAAGCCTGTTCGCCGCTCACGACGTTGTTTTTTACATCGAGGTGATCAATGCGTTTCAGGCCGCTTTCGAGGGTGCGCAAAAATGCCTTTTCTTCGCTGAGAATAACTTCCGTTACAAAGTTGATTTGTGCCTTTAATTCGGGGAATACATCGCCAAATTCTTCGGCCAACAGCGGGCACATGCGGTACAAAATCGGTTCTTTGATGTTCAATACCGAGTAGTAATAACGCACGGCGCGGCGCAAAATGCGGCGAATAACGTAACCCGCGCCGCCGCTGGAGGGCACGGCACCGTCGGCAATGGCAAAACTCACGGCGCGCAGGTGATCGGCAACCACGCGCATCGCGATGTCCGTTTTGGTAAAATCAGCGTCCACGCCGGGGTAAGTACCGCCGTAAGCAACGCCCGAATATTTTTCCAAAAAGTTGAACAACGGGCGCCACAGGTCGGAATCGTAATTGGATTTTACGTTTTGCACGGCGCGTACGAGGCGTTCAAAACCCATGCCGGTATCCACCGATTTGGCGGGCAATTCTTCCAATGACTTATCGGCCTTGCGGTTGAACTGCATAAATACGTTGTTCCAAATTTCGATCACGTTGGGGTCGTCGGCATTCACGAGTGCTCGGCCGTCCACGCGAGCGCGTTCTTCGTCGCTGCGGAGGTCCACGTGAATTTCGGAGCAGGGACCGCAGGGGCCTTGGTCACCCATTTCCCAGAAATTTTCTTTTTTGCCAAACGGAAGAATCCGGTCTTCGGCAATCATGGTTTTCCAGGTATCGTATGCTTCCTGGTCGAACGGCAAATTTTGCTCTTCGTCGCCCTTAAATACCGACACGTACAGGCGGTCTTTGGGGATTTTATACACGTCGGTGAGCAGTTCCCACGACCATTCGAGGGCGTCTTTTTTAAAATAATCGCCAAACGACCAGTTGCCCAACATTTCGAACATGGTGTGGTGGTAACCGTCCATGCCCACATCTTCGAGGTCATTGTGTTTGCCACTAACGCGGAGGCATTTTTGGGTATCGGCCACGCGTTTGGAGGGTGGCGTTTGGTTGCCTAAAAAGAAATCTTTAAGCGGGGCCATCCCGGAGTTAATAAACATCAGGGTAGGGTCTCCGTGGGCAACCATGGGAGCCGAAGGTATAATTTTGTGGCCTTTTGATTCAAAAAAATCGAGAAAATGGCGGCGTATTTCGCGTGACGTCATGAAAGTGCTGTTTTAAAACGGGCGCAAAGGTAGGTTTTTTTGCGATTATGATGGATAACGAACGTTGAAAAGTTGGAGTTTATCGGGTTTTTTCAACGGTCGCTGCGCACGATCTTAACATCTTTGTCCGGCTTTAATACGTCAGGTAAGCATTCAAAATCAAACCGTTGTTGTTTTGAAAAACGGGTTGTCCGTTAATTTGTCGCCCGAATTGTACAATTTGATTAAGGTATCCGGCCTCTACCCGAATGTGTTTGTTGAAGCGGTATCCCAACAATATTCCGATGCGATTTTGGTCAAAAACATTGGCGTTGACATTTTGGCCAAAACCAATAAATACTTCGTCGTAAAGGGCAACGTACGGCGTTTTATCCTTAATTAGGGTTCCTTTTAAAGGCATTTGCAGGCGCACCATGTAGCGCATCCGATGAAGCAGCGGGAACTCGTCTTCTTGTTCTTCGCTGGCCGAACTATACCGCCCAACAAAACGCTGTTCGAGCATAAACCGGTGCGAAATATCAACAACACCTTCTTTTTGGGTTAGTTGGGCCATTTGAAAAATACGGTGTTCGGTAAAGTCACGGCCCAACCCATTAATCGGAATTTCGCCGTAGGGAAAGGTTTCAATCCAGGCGTAACCGACCCGGAATAACACATTGGGCCGCAGTTGGTAATTGATCCCCGTTCTCAACAGACTTTGTTGCCAGGTGGTAATAAAATTGTTGCGGCGCCATTGGTACTCGGTGTGTAAACTGACTTTGGAGGTTAGTTTGAAGGTGCCAAAATAGTTGTACCAGCCAATGGATTCGCGGGTGTTGATGCGGTTATTTTGGGCGAAGAGTTGTATGTTTTTTCCCAAAAACAACACAATAAATAAAACTTTTGCGATTTTTTTCATGGTATTTTTGAAAAAAACAACTGCAACCCAATGTTATTGAAGTTGCAGTTGAACAAATTACGGGTTTACTTGGCTGGTTTATAAGGGAGCGCTGATTTGTGAACAATAATTCTCAATTTTCCGTCTTTTCCTTTTTTAAATACCCACGTTTTATCTACCATTACCTCATTGCCGTTTTTATCGGTCACCCACACATTTCCCATGGTGATGGCAACGGAGCCGTAAATTTGAATTCCTTCGTTTTTCTCTCCGGCGTTATCGTATCGTGCTTTTACCCAGGGCGTAAGTGCAAAACCTTTATCGTTGGGGTAATCAGGGTCGCCGCCAATAAAGTAGGCTAAAGCCCCTTTTTTATCATTTCGGAATGTTTGATCACCAAAAGCCAGGGTTGGTTTAAAAAAAACTTTTCCGTAATCGTAATTGTAAGCGTCCGAAAGCACTTGTTGGGCAAAGGTTTTGTAATCGCCACCCTCTTCCTTGAGTTGTCCAATTTTTACCAGAGCGTCGCACCAGGCCTGTTGGGCGGCATTGACCTCTTCGTAGGTAATGACCTCCTGTGCGCCTTCTTCTACGTACACCAGTCCGAGTTCATCAATTACTTTTTGAACTTTTTCGTTGGTTTGCGCCACCGTGGTTTGTGCTTTTTCCTTAACGGCTTCGGTTGCCTGGTTACAGGAGGCCAATAATGTTCCGGCCAATATGGTTACTAAAATGAGTTGTTTGTTCATAGTGTTTGCTGTTGTATTGATTGCCTACTTGTTAAAACGGCGTTCGGCTTTTCCGCAGGGAACATGTTCTGCCAATTTAACTCAAAGACGATTAACTTGTTTTTTCAATGAAACATAATAAATACATTTCGTTGACCACCGAAATGCAGTTTTTGTAGGCATTTTTGCAACTTTTATTGGTGATTTTGGCCCAAAAGATAATCTTATGACAAATAATTAACACGTCAATAACGTGTGTTTTAACGGATGATTAACGTTGGTTTTGAGACAGTTTTTACGTTTTTTCCAAAAAAAATGCCCGTCGTATACGCTACGACGGGCAAAGTCTTTTATCAAACGTCTAAAGTCTGACGTCTAATGTCTTTTGTCTGGTGGCCTACTGACGAATTACCGCCGAAGTCCAGATACCGCCGTCTTTTTCAAAACGCACGGCGTACACTCCCGAGGGCATACCGGCCAAATTCACCTGTTCGTTGAGCGTTGGGTTACTGATGGCTTTGACCACTTTACCGTCAATGCCGTACACCACAATGCGGTCGAAGGTAATTTCGGTGCGGATATTCAATACATCCTGCGTTGGGTTGGGCGACAAGGTTACTTCCGCGCTGTAATTCACCAATTTGGTGTCAACGCTTTCGTCAATGTCCGCCGAGTAGCGGGGCAACAACTGGTAGCCGGAAGTGAACGGATTGGAGCCGTCGAACTGGCCACCCAAACCGCGAATATTCATCGGTTCAACGGGTGGCGTTTGTTGGTTGTACAAATCCACGTCGTTGTCAATGCGCACGGCAATGGTATCGGACGGGTTTTGGGCCGAGTACATGCGCACCGTGAAACCGGCACCAACGCCGGGTGTCCACTGAGCGATATCCACGTAGCGGAGGTATTTGATTTCTACCAGTCGGCTTTCGGTGCTTTCTTCCACTCTTAACACCGTTTGTGCCGCTGCGAGTGGGTTATTGCCGCTCACTTTGTACACCGTATCGAGGTCAATCTGCGTGAGGCCGTTGAACTGCGCCACCGAGCCACGCACCGTTACGCGGTCGCCTTCCTGTAGGGTATAACCAAAAGTACCCGTGTTGCGGAACACCGCGATGCCTTCGGTACCGGCGTTGTTCAACAACGAAAACTGCAAACCATTGCTGCTGGCGCGCAGGTTTACACCGTACACGATACCGGTCAATTCGCAAGAAGCGTTGATGGAATCGGCTACGCCACTGGCGGCGTTGATGTTGTTCATCTGTTCGATGGTGCGCACCGGATAACATTTGATATTAAACGTTACGGTAGCGGTAGCGCAACTGCCGGGGGCATCACAAATTTGGTAAGTGAGCACATCGGTGCCGCAAAAACCGGAATTTGGGGTGTATACCACCGCGCTATCGCCTTGTGCCGTCGCCGTGCCGTTGGTTGGCGGCGTTGCGATGGTCAGGGCATTGGCAGCGGGTGAATTGGGGATATTATCGTTGTTGGTAACGTTGACAGTTACGGTTTGGCCGGGCACCACAAACGCCACATCGGGCAGGGCCAGCAAACCTTCGACGCAACCGGAAGCGGCGCCGGGGTTGGCAAATACCGGGAAACCGGCAATGCTAACGCCCGTGTTGGTGGTAGCGGCTTTCCAGTTAGAGGCGAGGCTGTTATCGGTGGATGGATCGCACAACACCAAGGAAGCGCCCGAACCGTCGGGTTCGGTGGGCCAGGGAGCAACGTCGTCGAAAATAACTTCGTCCACAATGGTTCCGCCGCCGTTTTTGAACCGCACCGGTGCACCGTTATTGCTGAGTGCGCCCGTTGTCCACTGGATGGAACTTTTGCCAAAATTATTTTGCAACGCGGTCGCATTCACGCTAAATAACTGGTATTGGCCCGCGCCAAGGGTAATGTCGGGAATGTTAAACACTGTAGGGCCGGAGCCAAATTCGAGTACCCAGCCACTCATGGTGACGGACGAAGTGGTATTGTTCAGGATTTCGACAAATTCCAGGCTGTCGTTACCGCTCTCGGGCGGGTTATACATGATTTCGGTAATAACAATCTGGGCATTAGAGGTAATGAGCAGACTGAAGAAAAAGAGTAATGAAAAGACAATCTTCTTCATAAAATGGATCGTGTTAATAATGAGGGCGCCATAAGCGCATTTGAAATAAAGTGCAAAATAACGCATTTTTCGGCAGGTTATGCGCTGCCGATTAATAAGTCTTCGCTAATTTATTCAAGAATTACAATGAGTGTTCAACAAAATTAGGGCCATTTATTATTCTAACCAATATCACTTCACACACCGCATAAAATGGTCGGTGTTGAAAAAATTGTTCTTTTAAGCCAACTTTTTACTTTTTTGAGGCCAAAAAAGTAAGCAAAAAAGCCCGCGGCTGACGAAAAATCCTACGATTTTGCTTTCCGTTTACGGCCGCGCCAAAAAAACTCGCCGGCCGCGCTCACAGGGGCTTTCGCCCCGCCAATGACGTTTGGCTCAAACAGTTTTTGGCTTCATCGGCCTCCAACGGAGCAAAATCGGGATTTTTCTAAGGCCGCACCAGTAAGGGACGGACCGGGATTTGGCATAATGCTACATTTTTAGGAAAAAATTCGGGATGATTCGTCTTCAAGGTGCTCATGAACAACGATTTTCTACAAATAATACGTCGCGATGCCGCCGCCTAAGTTTTTCCTCAAGGCCCCAAATGCCTTTTTTATCGCCCGCTCCAGTAGTCCAAAACGGTGACTTTATCCACGTATTTTTTGGCGTAATCGTCCACAAATTTTTGGTGCACCGGGTGGGGCAAATACGCGTCGCGGTCTTTTTCATTGGCAAAAGTCACCAAAAAACAATGGGTAAGTCCCTGGTCTAATCCTTCGGGGCTGTTGTTCGTGCCAAATTCAAAATCTTTAATCAGGTGGGGTAATTGCGGTTGTAAACCGGCAAAAGCCCGTTCAATTTCCCGGACCTGGGCCGGGGTGGTGCCGTCCTTAAATTTGAACATCACCACGTGGCGCAAAACGCGCTCGGGATTGGCGACGGTTGATTTTTCTGCCATTTTAGAAGTGCAGGCGAACGTGCCTAAAATCAATAAAAAAGTAATGATGCGCATGTGTTAAAGGTGGGTATGGTGGTTAGAGGTTGCCTCACAAGCCTCTTAAAAATACTTCATCGGGGCATCCACAATGCGCAGATTTTCGTTGAGACTGCCCAATACGGCCATATCTGATTCGTCCAGTTCAAAGTCAAAAATGTCAAAATTTTCTTTTAAACGGGCCTGGTTAGCCGATTTGGGAATGGTAGAAACGCCCAATTGTACGGCCCAGCGGAGCATGATCTGGGCGGCGGTTTTGCCGTGTTTTTGGGCAATGTCCACCAACGGCGGGTCCTGCAATTTTTGCCCCCGAATCAACGGCGTATAAGCCTGCAAGACGGTGTTTTGCGACTGGCACCGGTGCAGCAGCGCTTCGAGGTACAAATACGGGCTAAATTCCACCTGATTCACCACCGGTACCACCGTGGCGTAGGTGGCGAGTTCATCGAAGAACGGTTCGAGGTAATTGGCCACCCCGATGGCGCGCACCCGCCCGTCGGCGTACAGTTGTTCGAGGGCTTTCCAGGTGTCGCGGCGCGTATTTTTCAGGGGCCAATGCACCAGGTAGAGGTCAATGTACGCCACGTTGAGGCGTTGTTCACTTTCCTCAAAAGCGCGGAGGGTTTGGTCGTACCCCTGATCGGTATTGTTGACTTTGGTGGTCAGGAACACTTGTTCGCGGGGAATGCCACTTTGCCGGATTCCGTTGCCAATTTCCGTTTCGTTGCGGTACATCGCCGCCGTATCAATGAGCCGATAGCCCATTTCCAATGCCCATTCCACGGCTTGTTCGGCGTCGCGGTGGTACATATCGTACACGCCCAGCCCCAACAGTGGCATATCGAGGCCATTGTTGAGGCGGGTATAAAGTTGGTTTGGTGTTGTTACCATGATTCAAGTCCGAGTAATTTTTTGCCCAAATCGCTCAGTTCGGCGGTTTGGTAGCGGGTTTGTTCCCAATTGCGCGGGTCACCGGGGAACGCGTAGCCTTGTGGGGCAATGCGGTCGCGCCACGAGTTGACGCGCCATTCGCGCATGGCGTCGTTGTCTTCTTCGGCGGGCATCATCGAAATGTATTGAGCGATGCGCACCTTGTCCTGCGTGTTATTGGGCCGGATTCCGTGGGCCAAGGTACTGTTAAAAATCAAAAGGTCGCCGGCTTCCAGTTTTACTTTTACAAATTTATCTTCCAATCCCGTGGTGTCGGGTTGAAAGCGGTTGCGGTCGGCGGGTTGGGTAAGTTTCCAGGTGTCGTAGTTGCGGTACAGTTCGGGAATGCACTGGAAACCGCCCATATTTTCGTCGTTTTGGTCGGCCAGCGCCAATACCCCCTGCACGTTTTGGGGTTTGGTTTCGGGGTCATAATCCCAGTGAATAAAACCTTTGTATTCAAAACCCGGGCGCAGCGGGAAGTTGAGGTTGGCGCGGTCAATGGTGACCCACAGTTTTTCGGTGCCCCACACATCCACAAAAGCGTCATATACCCGTTGGTTTTGGCGGTTGTTCCACAGGTTTTGGTGGTTGTACACTTCGACCATGCCGGTATTGGTGAGTTCTTTCATTTTCATTTCGGCGCGGGGAGTGGTGTACCAGGTGGCAGGGTCATTGGGGTCTTTTTCTTCAAATTCCCACAAAAAAGCGGCTGTTTGCAGGGCTTGTTCGCGTGGGACGGCATTTTTTACAATAACGTACCCGTTTTCGAGCCAAAACGCCCAGTCTGCTTCGCTTAAAACGCGCAGGGGCACTCCGTTGGAACGGTCGTTGAGGGCAATTTTGCTGCTGGTGGCCGTTGATGGGTTACCGGGAATATCTTTGTGGTTGGCATTGGGCATCATGGTGGGCGTCATGGTGGGTTGCATTGTATTGTCCATGTTTTTTTATAAAATTTGGTGTACACTGTTTTACTACGATGCAAAGATGGGGCTTCCCAAAGCGCAAACACAACACCTGTATTTCCTCGTTTTTGTACTATTTTGACTTTTGGGGAGGTGGACGTTGGTGGCGGATGCATATACTGGACAGTGATGGCGCGTGGTGACAGGATACACTTATTGGGGAAGCGCCGTACTTTTCGGCATCCGAACCCAAAAGCGTGTACGCCACAACGGCCCTCAACAAACGCAAGGGTGTGGCATAAATCTACCAAATCTGGGAGATTTGGCAGATTGTACATACCTGGAATTCCGGTGATGGCTGAAAAAATGGGTACGCTACGACGGGCAACAAAGTACGGACGGGGTCGTCCAATTTAACAAATTCAACCCTTCAAACAAATTCAACCCTTCTCATGCAGTTACAACGCGAAGAAATCCAACCCGAACGGGGAAGTTCATTTCGGCTTCTGGTAAATCCGAGGCTGAATGACTTTTTTTATTGGCATTTTCACCCGGAGTTTGAATTGGTGTTTATTGAAGGGGCCGATGGTACCCGGCACGTGGGGCACCATATTTCGCGGTACGAGGGCAGCGATCTGGTGTTTATAGGGTCCAATATTCCTCATCTTAATTTTGATTATGGCATCAAAGGGCCGTACGAAAAAATGGTGCTGCAAATTCACCCCGATTTCTTGAAAGATGCGCTGTTGGCAACCCCCGAATTGGCGGGTATCGGGGCGTTTTTCGATAAAGCCTGTCACGGAATTGCGATCAACGGACCGGTTAAGCAGACCGTTGGGCAACGGATGAAACGGCTGCCCGAACTGGAGCATTTTGAACAATTTGTCGAGATATTGCGCATTTTCCAACAATTAGCCCAATGCCCCGACGTGGTATTGCTGCACAATACGCCTTTTGAACACCCTTACAACAAACGCGAACAGGCCCGATTGCGGGAGGTGTTTCGGTTTATTGACCAGAACTATCAACGCAAAATTGATATTCGCGAAATTGCGGCTTTTTGCCACCTTTCCGAAGCCGCTTTTTGTCGGTATTTTAAAAAAATGACCCGACTTACCTTCACCGAATTTCTCAACCAATACCGCATTGACCAAGCCAAACGGCTGCTCCTGCTCGACCATAATGTCAGTGAAACCTGCTTCCAATGCGGTTTTGAAAGTGTCTCGTACTTTAACCGCGTTTTTCGCCGATTAACCAACGAAAACCCGTTGAGTTTTAAAAAAAGACACGCTCTGGCTTAGGCTTCAGACCTCAGACTGAAGACATCAGACAAAAGACATCAGAGGTTGGACTTTGCATTGGACGTTTGACATTAGAAATGAAACAAGAGATATCGGATTTGAATTTTTTTCAAAAAACTCATCTCTTATCACTCATCACTCATATCTTTTTATTTATACTTGCGCCGTGATGTAACTTTACCGTAATCATTCACTTTTCTGCCTGTTTCCTGTCAGTGAAGAAGGCTTCCGTATCAAAACAGTTTTTATCATACTAAACATTCTTATTTTATGAAGAAGATTTTTTCCGTTGTATTATTGGTATTTTTTGCCAATGTCGCCCTTATGGCCCAACGTGCACACGTGTTGTACGCCGAAGGGTTTGGGAGTGGTGCATTATGGTCCGCTAACTACGATGTCCGTTTTAACCCAGAACCGGGTGGTTTTGGCAGCCGATTGGGCGTTTCCGTTATCGAAAACTTGTTGATTATCCCGTTACAGGTGAACTATATATCGGGTAAAAAACACGGTTTTGAGGCGGGTATTGGTACTACCATGTTTTTTGATATGGATAATGGAGAAGATGGGCCGAGCGGTGCAAATAAGGAATTTTGCCCCAGCGCGACCCTGATGTACCGCTACCAGGGACCAAAGGGTTTTAATTTCCGCGTTGGATTTACTCCGATGTACTCCATGAGCGGCAATGAGGACTATGTGTTAAACCCTTGGTTTTTGCTGTGGCCGGGTGCCAGCGTAGGTTACCGGTTGTAGAATTATCGTTTTATCAACGCGTGGATTCGCTGCACTTGCGGTATGATCAGTTGTTGGCCGTCGTTGTTAATGACCCAGTTAGCCAGGGCTACTTTATCGGCTTCGGGCAATTGGTTCCGGATGCGGGCGCGCACCTCGGCCTCCGTGATGCCGTCGCGGGCCATAACGCGTTCAATGCGCACTGATTCGGGAGCGGTAACCATAATAAGCCCGTCGAGGAATTGGTGGCTGCCGCTTTCGATCATTAGTGCTGCTTCTTTTAGGGTATAAGGCGCGGCCGTTTGTTCCGCGTGCCATTGGCGGCTGTGGCGCTCTACCGCCGGATGCACCAATGCGTTCAGGCGTTGTAGTTTGTCGGGGTCGTTAAACGCAATTTGGCCCACGTAAGCGCGGTTGTACGCACCGTCGGGGGTGTAGGCCGCCGCCCCGAATAATTCAATAATGCCGTTTTTAACGGCTGCATCGTTGCTAATGAGCCATTTTGCCCAATAATCGGCGTAATAGACGGGTATGCCCAGTGTTTCAAAAAGGCGGCAGACGGTTGTTTTTCCGCTGCCAATTCCGCCGGTAATTCCAATTCTTTTATGCATTTTTTACCAAATTACGACCGCCATTTGCTCCATAAAAAACGAAAAGCACCTTTTACAAAGGGCCATATGGGAACGGCGCTCATGGCGCGAAGGTCTTGCAAAAAATTGGTATCCTCATCGAGGAAGCGAAATACGTTGTACGCGCCTTGGTTTTTGAAAAAATAACCAAAAACCTGGTGGGCGGGTAATAGTTTGTCGTTGAGCACCCGCAACAATACCGCATCGTAGGCCGGGTACCGCCAGTGCGACCGCATTACCGACGGGTCGGGTCGCCCGTGCCGCGCCCAGTTGGCCGCAAATGCCCGCGCCCGGCGCTGGGTGCGTTTAAAGGCGTAACCGCTGGAGGCTTTTACAAAACCGCCCGCCGTACCGATGTGAATGACCCGGCTGCCTTCGGTGTGGTTGGGAAAAGTGTAATCGCTCATGGGAATAATCCCAAATTCTTCCTCTACAATGTCGTAGTGGTCAATCTTTAAAAAAGTGCGGATGTAATCGTGCAATGCTTCCACGTAGGCACCACCGCTCAGGAGTTCGGGCGAGAACAAGGTAAATTCCACCAATGCCTCGGTGGTAGAAAAGGGTAAAACGTACACAAAACGCGTATCGTCGCCCTGTTCCACCCTAAAGTCCATAAAAGTCACCGAATCCGGTTCAAAAACGGGCTTGGGTGTGCGGATGATCCAACCTTTAAAATGTTGCAACAGGTGCACCGTTTGGGCGGGTGGTTGGGCGGCATTGGTCGAAAACGGCGGCACAAAATCGTCTTTGCGGTAGTTGGGCACCACCGAAAACGGCGTGAGTGCGCTGTTGAGCACCCACGAGCCGGTAATAGAACGGTCGGAGAGGTGTACGGTACCGCTTGTTTCGTCCACCGATTGCACCGTGTCGTTGATCCAAACGACGTTGGGGTATTTGGCCAGGGTTTGTTTGGCCCAGGTATAAAAATCCAATCCACGTACCATATTATAGGTGTAGCCCCGGGTGTTGAGTTGCTCGGAGTGAACGGGGCTGTGGAACTGAAAATGCGGCCAGGAACGGAACACAACGGGCGGCATTTGCCGGAGTTCGTCGGGTTGTGCCCAAAAGCACCAGGTACGGTCGTTTTTATTTTTATCGTCGCGGTCCACCAGGGCAATGCTCAGGTGTTCGAGTTCGGGTTGGTCTAACAACGCAATTGCGGTGCTGAGGCCGGAAAGGCCGGTGCCGGTAAAAACGATGTCAAAATGTTGGGTACTGGACATAAGCAGTATAACGTGAATTGGGGGGGAAGGTTGACTTATTGCCCGAATGTTACTTTTTGCAACCTTCTCGTCTTATGTCGCGTTGTTTGGGTGAGACCATTCGTCGGAATTATTAAAGATTTGTGAATTAACACCTAAAAGTTAGGTGGTGTGGCTTGGGCGAATTTAATTTTGCCAATTAAACCCTGGCGGCTTTTTTACAAAATTTAATTTGTATTTAAGCCCCGATGTTTTTTACCTTTTTATTATTAGAAAAAATATTAACATGCGATTGAAATTTAAATCACTTATTCTGTGGCTCATTTTGCCTGCGTTAGGGATTGCACAACCAACAAGCCAAACCTTTAATGTTAGTGGAACTTGGGTGTGTCCGGCTGGCTATACCGCAAACATTACTATTGAGGCCTGGGGCGGCGGCGGCGGCGCTGGCAGTGGCAGTGGTCGTCAAGGCGGCGGCGGCGGCGGCGCATACGCAAGTAGCACTATTGATGTTACTGCGGGAAGTTACGTAATTACAGTTGGCACCGCAGGAGCCGTAGGCTCACCTGGTGGAAGTTCCTCGTTTGCCTCAACGGTTATTGCATTAGGAGGTAGTTCCGGCACTGCTAGTGGTGGAGCCGGAGGTTCTGCTTCTGGTAGTACAGGGACAACAAAATTTTCCGGCGGTATCGGCGGTACCCCGGGTGGCGGCACCAACGGTGGTGGTGGTGGTGGTGGATCTGCCACAGCCTCTTCAGACGGTGGCGCAGGTGGCGCATCTGTTTCAGGTACTGGCGGCGCAGGTGGAACCGGAGAAGGTAATGGTGGGAAAGGTGGCAATACCACTGCTGGTTCACCAGCCAGCGATCCTTCTGCTCCAGGTGTTGCTCCTGGCGGCGGCGGCGGCGGTCGTGCCTCTAATGGCGCTACTATCTCTTCGGCGGGTGCAGCAGGACGTGTTATCGTAACCGTTAATAGTAGTTCGCTTCCCGTTTCTTTAACCTCCTTCACTGTTAAAGCCACTCCAGTACCATTTTTGGAATGGCAAACCGCCACGGAACGCAACAATTCCCACTTCGAGGTGGAGCGCAGCGGCGACGGTGCTACTTTTGAAAAAATTGGTGAAGTAGCGGGTAAGGGCAACTCGGTAGAAGAAGTACGTTATTCCTTTGAAGATAAAGCCCCTTTGAGCGGCGTAAACTATTACCGCCTGCGCCAGGTTGATTTCGACGGTGCATTTGAGTACAGCGCGGTGCGTAACGTGGTATTTGGCAGTACCAAAAAAGTAACGGTATTCCCGGCACCGGTGGCATCGGTAATGACAATTCAATTGGACGAAGCGTTTAAGAACGATGCGCAATGGCAAATTACCGATATGGCCGGCCGTCTGGTGGCAGAAGGTGTATTTGTAGCCGAACAAAACCAATTAAATATTCCGGTCAATAACCTCACTGAGGGCGTGTACGTATTGCGTATCGTGGCCGCTCAGGAAACCATTACCCGCCAGTTCCGTAAAATCTAATGTTTGGTGGGGTTGTGCACAAAGTCTGGCTCCGGCCAATTTGCACAACCCCACTAAATCAAAATCCTACGTACATTTGCGCCGCTTTAACCAAAACACATAAAGTGTATGTCAGATTTATTAGAAAAGTATAAACAAAAAGCGCCGGAAGTCGTTTTTGAGTGGCACGATGCCGAAACCGAAGCGGAGGGTTGGATCGTGATTAACTCTTTGCGCGGCGGTGCGGCGGGCGGCGGCACCCGGATGCGCAAAGGACTTACCCGCGAAGAAGTTACGTCGTTGGCCAAAGTCATGGAAATAAAATTTAGTGTAGCCGGTCCGCCGATTGGTGGCGCAAAAAGTGGCATAAATTTTGATCCAACTGATCCAAGAAGGTTAGAAGTGTTGGAACGATGGTATCGGGCGGCACTTCCTATATTAAAACACTACTACGGCACGGGCGGCGACCTGAACGTAGACGAAATAAAAGATGTTGTACCCATTACCGAAGATTTGGGCCTGTGGCATCCGCAAGAGGGAATTGTAAAGGGGCATTTGAAACCCACCGAAGGCGGACAAATTAACGTTATTGGTCAATTGCGTTATGGTTGTACCAAAATTGTGGAAGATCCTGAGTTTGTTCCCGAGGGCGGCACCCATAAATACGCCGTTGCCGACCTTATTACGGGGTATGGCGTAGCAGAATCGGTGCGACATTTTTACGATATTTTTTACCAAACCGGTATCAACGGCAAAACCGCCATCATTCAGGGATGGGGTAATGTCGCGTCGGCAGCGGCTTGTTATCTGGCCAAAGAAGGCGTAAAAATTACGGGTATTATCGACCGCGCCGGGGGCATTATTCGCCCGGAAGGGTTATCGCTCGAAGAGGTAAAAAACTTGTTCAGCAATAAAAAGGGTACCCAACTGCAAGCCCCGGATTTGCTGTCTTTTGAAGAAGTAAACGAAAAAATATGGAAGTTAGGCGCGCAGATATTTATCCCGGGCGCCGCTTCAAAAATTGTATCAAGAGCGCAGGTGGATGACTTGTTGGCGGGCGGAATTGAGTGTATTTCGTGCGGTGCCAATGTACCTTTCACCGATGATCAGGTGTTTTTTGGGCCAACGGCTAAATTTGCCGATGAACAAACCGGTGTAATCCCTGATTTTATAGCGAACTGTGGAATGGCGCGGGTTTTTGCGTATCTCATGCAACCCGATGTACCCATGACCGATAAGGCAATTTTTGGGGATATATCCGTCACAATTAAGTCAGCATTGGCAGAAGTGGCACAAAATAACCCAAATCCTAAAAAAATTTCGGCTTCGGCGTTACATTTGGCACTCAGAAAGTTGGGCGTTTAGTAAAAATATATACAACTTTGCACCCGAATCTGTTATTACTGGATTTCATACAAAATAAACTACGAAATTTTGCTCGGCAAAATCGTTCATTTTTAACCTTTTTTATTTCACTAAATAAAATAGTGACATCATGTCAATGAGGAAATTATTTTTTACCCTTTTCATTGGTGCTGCTGCAAGCCTTTCTGCTCAGGAAACCGCTCCAACCGCACCTTATCGTTCTTTTTCACCTGCTGATCAATGGGAAGTAGGTGCACACCTCGGCACGCCAATGGTAATTGGTGATATTCAGGCTAATTTCCCTGGCTTTGGTGGTGGTCTGCACGTTCGTAAATCAATTGACCACGTATTCTCTATCCGCCTGAACACATTGTTTGCTCAAGGCTCTAACGAAGAAAACACGTTTAACCGCAGTTCTGACATCTCTTGGTTGTCGGGCGGTGGTGAATTGGTTGTTGCATTAAACAACCTGATTTGGAACAAACCATACCATAAGTTCCTTTTAAATGCTTACGGTGGTGTTGGTGCAAACCGCTTCACTGTGGATGCTAAAAACATCCCCGTTGATGGCAACTTTAAAGAAACGTACACTGGTTCATACATCAATGGTGGTGCCGGTATCTCTTACCGCGTATCTCCAAAATTCAACATCGGCCTGGAATACACGGTTTACTCTGTATTTGGTGCTGAAGGTGACCGCCTCGACGGTGATCCAAACCGCACGATCACGGGTACTACTTACCGCGATAACCTCCACTACCCACACCTTACCGTTTGTGTTAACCTCGGTGGTAAAGACAAAAAAACGGGTTTGGCAAAAGTAGAACCACGCTACTGGGCAAATCCTTTGGACGGTGTTTCTCAGGCTATCAGCGCCCTCGAAGCCCGCGCTATTTACGATCCAACCGATTCTGACGGCGACGGTATCATCAACGATATCGACCAGGAAGACGACAGCCCGGCTGGTGCACGCGTTGATAGCAAAGGTGTAACTTTGGATTCGGATATGGACAAAGTTCCTGACTACAAAGACAAAGAGCCTTTCTCTCCTCCAGGTTACCCGGTTGACGCTATGGGTGTGGCCAACGTGCCAAAACCAAAAATTTTGACCGAAGACGACGTTAATCGTATCGTTGACGCAAAATTGGCTAACTTCAAACTCCCGGCTCCTTCAGTGACCGAGTGGTTCCTCCCAATGGTGAACTTCGACCTGAATGGCTACACCGTGAAGAAAAGCGAATACGAAAAATTGTACCAGGTTGCTCAGGTAATCAAGGCAAACCCAAATCTTAAAATTGTGGTTGTAGGTAACACCGACAAACTCAACAGCGAAACGTACAACAACGTATTGTCTTACAACCGCGCTAACGCCGTTATCGCACACCTTACTTCACAGTATGGTATCTCTCGCGACCGCCTCGTGTTGAACTGGGCTGGCGAAGGCAAAAACATTGTCCCAACCAACGCTGCTAACGTGACTAACCGTCGCGTAGAGTTCCGCGTTGCTAAAGGCGAAACCGAAATGGCTCGTCCAGAAGGTAAAGAAGCAGGTAAAGGCCGTATCGAAGGCAACAAAACCGGTTTCTAATTAATTCAGGGGGGGTACCCCTTATTGATTCGTTCTATATCACAGGCAGTTCCTTCTTGAAACAAGGGGCTGCCTGTTTTGTGTTTTGGAACGTTTTGTTTTGGCTACAGTCCATTTTTTAAAAAATAAACACTTGACCATGAAGCGGATTAACAACACTTTCGTATTTTTACTATTCTTTGTTTTATTGCCATTTTTGGCTCCTGCGCAAACCACCAAAATTAAAAAAGTTGCCTTACAGGGTTTTTGGTGGGATTATAAAAACGATAATTTCCCCAATAGTTGGTCAAATTACCTGACCGAACTCGCGCCCCGGCTCAAATCAATGGGGTTTGACGCCATCTGGATTCCACCCGCGTACAAAAACCAAGCCCCCAACTGGGTGGGTTATGGCCCCATGGACCACTACGACCTGGGCGATAAATACCAAAAAGGAAGCCCCACCCTGCGCACCGCCATGGGTAGCAAAGACGAATTGCTCCGCATGATTGCCGTGATGCACGCCAACGGCATCGAGGTGATTCAGGATGTAGTGCTCAACCACGTGGACGGGGCCGGCAGCGCCAACGGCAGCGGCGGCCAGGACACCGATCCCACGTATTCGTTGGTGACCAACAGCGGTTTTAAAAATTTCCGGTACGCCTGTTACGCTACGCCCGCCATTGACGAATCGCAGGATGATTATTGGACCCGCCGCGGACGTTGGCCCAAAAACTTCACCAATTTCCACCCCAACGGCAACAATAACTGCTCCTCCGGCGATATTTGCAGCCCGTTTTTTGGCCCCGACATTGATTATTCCCTCAATTCCTCCGGGCCAAGTTCCAATATCCCCACCTCCGGAACACCCGCCGGTTACCCCGCCACCCGTCCTTATTACAACCCCGCGCAAGGCACCGATTATATGTACAACGGTGCTACCGACTGGCTCAAATGGTACCACAAACAAACCAACGTGGATGGTTACCGCTGGGATGCCGTCAAACACTTTCCCGTGTACGTGCAACGCGATATTACCCGTCAGGTAAAGTACAACGTCGGGTCGTTTAACGGCGCGTACAGCATGTTTAACATCGGGGAATGGATTGGCAACAAGTCGGATATTGATAACTACGTGACCAATATGGCCCAACCCAGCCTCAGTTTTGGCTACGAAGAACACACGGGCACTTTTGATTTTAGTTTGCGTGCGTACAGCAACGTTTCCGGGGCCAGCCTCTACGATATGGTGGTGAATAATTTCTCCGGGGGCTATAATCTGGCTAATTTGCCGGGCATTCAACAAGACAAACGTTTTACCGATTACGCCTCGCCTTCGGCCCGGGTACACCGTACCATTCCTTTTATCAATAGCCACGATACTTATCGCCCTATTTTAACGGCCAATGGCAACTTTTCGCAGCCGCTCGGTACGTCTTCGGGGTGGAATACCTCGCAGGAATTGGGCGGCAACGGGCAACACATTGATCCCCGCGAACCCCGCGTCGCAGCGGCTTACGCGGTGGCTTGCGCCATGGACGGCAACCCAATGGTCTTTTTTGAAGACGTGTTTAATATTGGTACAACGGGCAAACGGTGGACCCACCGGCCCGACAATACCACCGATCTGCCCACCTGGAACGATGTGTCCAACCTTGTGCAATGCCACCAAAAACTCCAGTTTAAAGAAGGCAACTACAAAGTACGCAGTGCCGAAGGGGGCGCATTTTACCCGCCGGGTTCTTCGGCCAATAACCATTTGGTGTTTGAGCGCAGCGCAAAGGCCGTGATTGGGATAAATGACCTGTTTAGCACCGATCAGGAAATGTGGATCGACTCCGATTTTCCCGCCGGTACCATTTTGATGGACTATTCGGGGGCCAACGGCACCACAACTTCCGTGGTGCAGGGCGACAAACGCGTTTTTATCCGCACCAAGGCTGTGGGGCACACTGTCCCTAATGTTTTTGGGCATGGTTATTCGGTGTGGGCACCCGTACCCGGCAACGTGCCCTTTGCCAGCGTGGCCGATATGTTGGCTTACCTGAATTATACGCCCACCCGCGCCCTCGAAACCACCCAGGAATGGGAAATGGACGATGACCTCGGCGATAGCCACTGCGGCTCTTTGGGTTATGGTGGCCGAACGCCCGATAACTCTCCCAACGACCGCGTCGTGGGCAAAATATTCGCCGCCGCCAACACCAATGTCGCTTATTCCGTTACGCTGGGCACGCCCGGCAACAGCCTCACGCTGGATATTTGCCGTTTGGAT
Source organism: Chitinophagales bacterium (assembly GCA_013298845.1). Classification (GTDB taxonomy): domain Bacteria; phylum Bacteroidota; class Bacteroidia; order Chitinophagales; family Saprospiraceae; genus M3007. The sequence goes on along the minus strand of JAAFJN010000008.1, from coordinate 86,168 downwards.
GGTACTGTTTTGGGCACCGTTAGCGGTAGTACAACCACCATTTCGGGGTCGTTTACCAACGACGCTACCCGCTGGCTCACCGTAAAAGTGCGCAACACCGCCGCCAATACACCCGGTCAAAAATGTTTTGTAAAAATGACGTATACCGCGCCCGCAACGGTGGTGGTGGATAATTTCCCGGTGGCAACCACGGTGTCTATCTGGACCAGCAACGGCGGCTCCGGCGATTGGAATGACCCCAAAAACTGGGAAGAATGTAAAATTCCGGCCTGTACCGGCACCGTGCTTATCCCGCACGAGGTGAAGTTTATGCCAGTGTTTGATCCTTGTTTTACCGGAACACTCATCAACAACGCCACCTTGTCGCTGCGCCCCAAAGTAGTCCTCCACGGCCCGTACAACGCCGCTACCGGCCTCATGAACGATGGCCTTCGCAGCGGTAACTATATTCCTTTGGCAACGCCCTACGGCGGCTCCGAGACCACGACCAGCGTTGTTTTGTCGGTGACCGGTGCCAATGCCATTGTTGATTGGGTAAAAATTGAATTGCGCGACAAAAATACCCCCGCAACCGTAGTGCGCACGCTCAGTGCGCTGTTGCAACGCGACGGTGATGTGGTCAGCACCGACGGCATTAGCCCGGTTTTTGTAGGCGGATTGGCCTTTGATAATTATTACATTGCCGTGCGCCACCGCAACCACCTCGGTACCATGACGGCTTCGGCGATTGCCCTGGGTAATGCCCTGAATACCACCGATTTTACGTCAGCGGCCACTTACGGTATCAACGGACAACGCCAGTTACCATCGGGGGCGTACGCGTTGTGGAGCGGCAATGGCAACAACGACAACAAAGTAAAATACCAGGGCGATACCAACGATGCCAATGTCACCTTGAGCCAGGTATTGAGTTCGCCGGGCAATAACCCCGGATTTAGTTACAACTACGATTTGGCGTTTGGTTATCTTTTGGGCGATTACAACATGGACGGGAAAGTAAAATACCAGGGCGATTCCAACGATATTAACGTGGTATTGTCCAGCGTCCTTTCTTACCCGGGCAACCTTGGTTTTGCCTACAACTATGATTTGTTAATTGAACAGATGCCTTAATCGTAGGCTTTTTTTTAAAAAAATTATGAAAAATACGAACTTTTTATACATATTATGCTGCGTTGGCGCACTCATTACGGTGGGTTTACGGGCCAATGCTCAAAACGCCGGATTGTCCATTTCCTGGAACGGATCGGCTTACGTGGTAAAAATGGAAGTGGTGAGCGGGACCACGCCGTTGTTTTTGGGCAGTTCTCAAATTACCATTGTTACCCCTGCGGCCATGAGCACGGCGGGTATTGCCGTCACTTGTGCCAGCCCGTGTTCGCCCAACCAATGGGTGGCCAATACGTTTGTCAACGCCCCGGCGGCGGCTCCGAGCAATAATTTTGTGGCGGTGGCTACCTTGGGTGGCAATATGGGATCGGTTGCCGGTGGCAGTTCCATTACGTTGTTTACGTTTACTTTACCGGGCGGTTGCAACAGCGATGTGCGCCTGTTTTCCAATGCCACCGATCCTAATTCATCTCAAATGCCGGGTGGCCAGGATTTTAAAAACAACCTGGTTAACGGGCTGATTAATTTTGAATTTTACAACGGAAACAACAACAATAATGCCGTGTGTGCCCCGGCTCCGCTCGATTTATTGGCCTTTAACGCTACCCGCGAAGCCAATAACGTTCGGTTGACATGGCAAACCGAAAACGAAACCGAGGTGAGCCATTTTTCCATTCAACGGTCCACGGACGGGGTTCGTTTTGAACCCATTGCGCGCACGGCGGCCACCAATCAACCATCGGCCCGGTACAGTTACCTCGACGAGCGGGTACCGGAAACGGCTTTGGTGTATTACCGCCTGGAACAATTTGACGCGGATAGTTCATCTTCGTATTCGCCCGTTCGTTCGGTGCGTTTCCCCCAAAATCCGTTGCGGTTGTCGGTGGCGCCCAACCCGGCATCGCGGGAGGTGACCCTGACCGTGGGTTCGCGCACGGAACGCACCGTATCGGTACAAGTGGTAGATGCCGCCGGAAGTGTGCGGTACAGTGCCCGGCATTCTTTGGTGTCCGGGAACAACAATATTGCCATTTCGGTGCAGGATTGGCCGTCGGGAACGTATATCATTACGCTATTGCACGGCACCGACCGGCTGGAACAACGATTGGTCGTGCAACATTAAAGTGTTCATTTTCTATTCTATTCTATACATATCATGAAATTTTTTTACCAACCTTTTGTTTTAGCCATCGCTTTGGTGGCCTCGTCACTGCTTTCCGCGCAGACGACTATTCCTTATTTATACCACAGCAATACGGGTAACTGGGGCAACAACGGTATAGCCGCCACGTATCGAAATTTGGGTGTAAAAAACCACCTGTTTGCGTTTCAGGCAACCGGAACCATCTCCAATTTTTACAAAATCAATAACCAAAACGAGAACTTTGACAACAATTTTAACGCGCCCGGTGGCTCTAAAGTATGGTCCGGCGGACTTACCGTTGGCACAATGGGTACGGCATTTAACTACGGTGACGGCAACGGCGGAGCGGGATCATTTGCCATTACAAATGGCAAATATTACGCGTTTACCTGGGAAGACGTGAATACCTCCTCCAATGCTTTTGGCCTCGTTCAGGAAACGGATGCGCCGCTGGTGGGAATCAGTAGTGTAACGGCCAGTCCGGCTACTCCTACGCCCTCCGACCCGATGACCATTACGGTGGAACTGAACAATAATCCGTCGGCGCAGGAAAAAGTGTACGTGCGTTACAGCACCAATGCGTTTTCATCGGGCTACGGCACGTTGTTGAGTGCGGCCACCGGCAACGGCACCTCCACCCAAACGTTTACCGTTCCGGCGCAGTTGGCGGGTACAACGGTCACTTATTACGCGTTTACCTCTACCCTGCCTGCCAGTAGCCTGAACGGCGCGCCTACGCTCACCGATATGGCCACTTTGGCATTTAGCAACAACGGCGGCTCCAATTATTCGTTGGTGGTGCCCGTAGAAATGACTGAATTTAAGGGTTGGGCTAAAGCCGGACAGGTGCACCTCAACTGGGCGACGGCCATGGAAATTAACAACAGCCATTTTGTGGTAGAACGCAGCACCAACAACGAAAACTGGACACCCGTTGGTGAAGTAGCCGGGAAAGGAACCGTACTCACTACCAGTATTTACCGTTGGGTGGACGCGTCTCCGCTGCCGGGTGTAAACTATTATCGCCTGCGCCAAACGGATTTGGACGGTGCTTTTACGTTGTCGAAAGTAGTACGGGTGGTGTTAGAAAAAGGGACTTCTTACGCGATTGCACCGAATCCGGTGGTGGACAATGTATTGCGCATTCAGGTGGAAGAACCCGGCAATGACGCGATTCGCTTGGCGTTGTACAATGCGCAGGGTGCCTTGGTTTTGTCCAATACCTTTGAACCCGCAACGTCGCTGGAATGGCCATTGGCGCAGGAATTATCCGCCGGAACGTATTTTTTGCAAATTAATGATCAGGAGCAAATCCTGTTTGTGAAGCAGTAGTTTTTGGAGATCATGCCCGGATTTTTCTAAGGCCGCACCGGTAAAGGTCGGACCGGGATTGGTAATGCTGCCCCGATTTTGTCACAAACGCTATTGATTTGAATGTGGAAGGAGCCGAAAATGCTCTGTTTCCACGAGGCCATCGGGGGTAAAATATGGTATTTGTGCCTGCTACTTACTTTTTGTACCCAAAAAGTAAGTAGCAGGCTTCTGCTGTTTAGAAATTCTGGTCCTTAAAAATGTATGATGCATAAATTGAAAAGGAGGCCAAAGTGGTGTTTTTTTAAGCAATTTCTACGTTAATTCTGCCCGTAACAATGCCGTAAAATCTTCCGGGGTGGGCGGCTCCATTTGTAAACCGGTGGTGTTTTCCACCGCTTCCAAGGCCAGTTCCAGGTCAATGCTGTCTTGGTGTTGCACCAAAAAACAACCTTGCTCCGATAGTTTTTGGGCCAAATACTCTTGTTCCGTTTGGCCGGGCGTGGGAATCAACACCGCTTTTTTGCCCAATACCGCCAAATCCATGAGACTGCTGTACCCCGAACGGCACACAATCACCCGACTGCGCAGCAGCACTTCGTTCAGTTCTTCGGAGGTGAGAAACGACACCAGTTCCACGTTATCGGACACAAAATGGTGGTATTTCTGCCGTGGATTGCCCTGCACAATGATAAATTTATACGGCAACGCAATGGCCTGTTCGGTCAGTCGCTGTTCCAGAATGGTGCGCTGAGGTTCCGGCCCGGACAATACAATGGCGACATCGTAATCGGGTTCGGCGGCCCCCGGTTTCATCCGCGACAACAAACCGATGTAGCGCACGGGCGGGTGATCGAGGGGCGGGTGCGCGAGGGTGCCCGCCAAATCGCGGGGAGCGGGCGCATCGGGTACCCAAATGGCATCAAAACGGCGAATGACCCATTTGAGCAGGGTATTGGCGCACCATTGCAGCACACCATTGTTGACTTTTAAATGCAATTGGTGGGTCAACAAAATATTGCGGGTTGCGGCATTGCGGCAGCCGTACCGGTTATCGGAAATGACGTGGGTAATGCCCCATTCGCGCACCAGCCGGGCCGTAACGCGGTGTTCGGCCCGAATGGCCCACAAAATACGCGGCAATTGGCGGGCAATATTGCGCACCATATTGTGGCTTTGGTATTGGATGCGGTACGAGGGCAATTCCACTACCGGGAGGTGCGGAAACTCGGCGCGGAGCAGGTACATGGCTACCCCGTCGGAGGCCAGCACCACTTCGTAGCCCTGTTGTTCCAGCGCCCGGATCAGCGGAATGCAGCGGGTGGCGTGTCCTAAACCCCAATTGAGGGCCGTAATTAATATTTTCCCCGGATGGTCCATAAACGTGGTTTTTGCCAAAGAATACCTTCGTTTGCCAACCGCCATTTGCCGTTGGGGCCTGCGGCCACCGATTCAAATTGACGGGCTACGGCAAATTTAGGCAAACGCTTTTTGGTCATTTGACCCGAAAAATAGCGCTGATTTGGGAAATTTGAAAAAAAATAAGCCGTGGCGCGGGTATAAGGCACCCGGAACCAGCGTTTTTTGACAAAATAAGCAATCAACACCAGGGTTTTGCCGTCGGGGCTAAGGGCGGCCCCCGTTACGGCGCGTTTGGGCAAATAAAAACTATCGCGCAAAACGGGCGTTTGTACCCCCGGTTGCGCGGGTATCAGGTAGTGTTTGGTAAAATGGTTGCCCGCAAACCGGCTTTTGGTAAACAGGTGCAGGGTATCGTTGGCCCACACAAAAGCCTCACAATCAAAAGCCCGGGCCACTTGGGTAGCGGGCGGGAACTCCGTTTGGTCGGGGTACGAAAACACCGTGGAATCGAGTTGTCCCGTTGCGCGGTGGTAGCGGTAAAACACGAGTTTTCGGCGTTTGCTTTGGTTGTTGCCCACGTCGCCAATCCAGAAGTTGCCGTTGGGGTCGGTTTGTAGATCCTCCCAATCCACGTTGGGAACGGGTAAGGGCTGCGCGGCCAGAATTTGGCCGTTATGGGGGTTTAACTGGTACAAAACGGGTTCGTTTCCGCTGTCGTTAATGGCCCACAAGGTACCGTCGGGCAGGTACGTTAACCCCGATATTTCCCGCATTTCCGGCGGGAGGCGCAATTTTCTTTTTTGTGCAACGGTCGTTTGCGCAAAAAAGCAACACAGTACAAGTAATATTCCGGTTTTCACTTGGCAAAGGTAACGCTATACTTCGACATGCTCAGTACAGATAGGGGAAACAACGCCATTGTTTTTTTGATATATGATTGATGATGTATGATATCAGATAGCAGAAGTAATCCGGCGGTAAAGCGTTCTGCGTCGAGATGTGCATCCCGGAGGCACGGAGTGGATGACATCTCAGAGCAGATTGGATTCTATGTGAGCGCCATTTTCCACGTCTTTTTTGCGTATTTTGTCCGTGTGTTTTTTGATGTATGATATCAGATAGCAGAAGTAATCCGGCGGTAAAGCGTTCTGCGTCGAGATGTGCATCCCGGAGGCACGGAGTGGATGACGTCTCAGAGCAGATTGGATTCTATGTGAGCGCCATTTTCCACGTCTTCTTTGCGTATTTTGTGCGTTTTGTCCGTATGTTTTTTTGATATATGATTGATGATGTACGATATCAGATAGCAGAAGTAATCCGGCGGTAAAGCGTTAAATAGTAGGATCTGACAGGAGCCACGCACCAGCAAGGATTTTACAAGTGTTAAAACAAAGAAGTTATATACCTATATTACAAAAAAGCATGAAAAATATGAAAAAAATAACTTGATGGTTTGGAGACATGAAAATGGCCTGTATATTTGTGAGTTCAAATTATTTATTGCTTGCACTGTTGTGTTCTACTGGTTTACTTATTCGGTGGTTGGTTTACTACGGGTTTATTTTTGTAAGTTCTTGATCATCAATTGGTTTTGATGCGTAGGAATGGTAGATATCGGTGGTTGGGTTGCGGTAGCGCAGTAGTTAGCACTAAAAATAAAAACAAAACAAAGTATGATAATAAATAACAGAAGAGATGCCGGCTATACGATTATTTCAAGATTTGAAAGTTCGTTTAGACTGTTTTTGGCTGAAAAACTATCCATGATGGGTTCAGATTTTCGCGAAAATGTTCCTAGCGGAATAATAAAGAAATGTGAAGAAAGGAAAAACGGTCAAGACTGGGAAGAAGTTACTGATTTTTTCGATGAGACAGATTTTCCTGATTTAAAAGAAATTACGTTATTTAAGGGTAATCATCAAATCATTTTAAAGAATGACATTTCAAAGAACGACTTTTCTTCAGCAATGGATGAACTGTATTCGCTCCGTTGTAAAATTGCCCATGTAAAGGGTTATTTCACCAGTATTGATTTAGATAAACTTATTGAACTGAGTTCCATAATCTCTTATGCACTTAAATTTGAGGATTATGGTAAATTCATAACACTAATAAAAACAGACCCTAATTCTGTAATTATAAAAATTCCATCCGATTTTATTGAAGATAGGTATTCTAAATCTGGGATTATAAATAATATACCAGTCCCAGATTTTGAATACGAAGGAGGATTTGTTGGAAGAGATGAAGATATAAAAAAGATAACACAATATTTAGAAAGTGAAAAATTCCCTGTAATTAGTATTACAGGATCTGGAGGAGTGGGCAAAACCGCTTTAGCATTAAAAATACTGCAAGATTACACAGAAAAACACTCTAAAAACAGTTTTGATGCAATAATTTGGTTGAGTGCAAAGGAAAACAAACTTACAGCATTGGGGATTGAAGATATTGAGCCAACCTTAAAAAATTATGAAGAATTGCTTGATACTATAATTGAAATATTTGATTTTCATTCAGGGATATCCAATAGTGCGATTGAAGACAAAGATAGATTTGTTAATGAAATACTAGATATTTGCAACAAAATTCTTATTGTAGTTGACAATCTAGAAACAATTACTGATCAAAGAATTATAAACTTTATTTTTGATGCACCAATGAAGGTGAAATTTCTTATAACTTCAAGAAAAGGGATTGGACAATTAGAAAGAAGGTATGAACTAAAAGAACTTAAGTCAAAAGAAGCAATTTACCTTTTTAGACAAATATGCAAAGATAAAGGGTTGACGAGGTTAGTTTCCCTGCATGATGATGTTATCCAAACATATGTTTCAAAGGTTTCAAATTATCCGTTAGCGATAAAATGGGTTATTGGACAGGTCGCCCGTGGGAAAGAAATAAATAAAGTGATTGAAAATATCAGTAGCACGGAGAGCGATATTTCTAAATTTTGTTATGAACAGATATTTAATTCATTAGGAAACGATAGAAAAAAAGTACTATATACAATTAGTTTACTTAATTCGACGCCAACCGCAAGTCTCATTCAGTATGTAGTTGATATTGAGGAAGAATTGTTTGAAGATATTATAGAAGAGTTAGTTTTATGTTCTTTCATAATACCTGAACAGTTTCAAAATGAAAAAAAGGAAATTATAACAAAATACACATTGTTGCCTTTGACCAAGGGGTACACAAGAATACAACTTAACAAAAATATAGAAATAAGGGAGTTCATAAACGCAAGAATCAATCAGGTAGAAAGTTCTGTTACAACAAGTGAACGAGCAGCAAAGGAATACCGATATAGTTTATACAATTTTGGAGCTAAGACGGATGAGGAAAAGATCGCTACTATTATCGCCCAAACAGCTTTTCAAAAATATCAATCTGGAAATTATGCAGAGGCCGTCGAGGAGTATAAACGAGCGATTAAGGTCGCACCACAGTTTTCACCAATTTTTAGAAACTGGGCAATCATGGAGTCCTATGAAAATCATTTGAGTGAAGCAACTAAGCTAATGGAGCAAGCAGCTATACTAGATCCAACAGACCCGCAAATCTATCTTATTTGGGGTAACATATATAGAAAGAGTCGTAAGGATTTGGATGCACAGAAAAAATATGCAATTGCGTACTCAATCGCTCCAAATGATCCAATAGTCCTTAACGCGTACGGGCAATCGAAAAGTTTTTTAGGGGAACACGAAGAAGCAAATTTATTATTACAAAAAGCAATTCAACCTGATTCTGTCTTTTCATCCTTAAAACATGAGATTATAAATCGAACAAGCATAGCTGAAAACTATATAGGTTGGGGAGATTTTCACAAACGCGATCGAAATTTCGGAGCTGCTGAATTAAAGTATCAACAAGCAATAAAAGAGTGCGAAAAAATATTAAGTATAAACACAAAAGATATTAAAGTTTATGATACCGTCACAAGGGCGTGTCTTAAAATTGGATTATTATACCTCAAAGAGCGCAATGAAAGCAAGGCTATTCAATATCTATATCAGGTTATTGACTACCCCAATAAGACTTATAAGCAAGGAAAACTTAAGTTAACTGCTATATCTGAACTTGGAATTTATTTTATCGACAACAATAAGTATTTTGAACTTAAAAAAATTGTTGATATATATAATGGGCAATTTAAACACACACAAATTTTAAAAGCTCCAGAAAATATTTATTTACGTGAAAAAATTTCAAAAATGCTTGATTACTTTGATTCTACAATTACAGCACTCGGTTTTATTGTGTCTGTAAATGTAAATAGGAGATTCGTAATCATAGAAGAAAATAACACAAAAAAAACATTTTTCGGACATTTAAACAACTTTAACCCCAAAATTGAACGAGTTTCAGTTTTCCTCCAAGGCCAAGAAGTAACTTTTCAACCAATTGATACTGAAGATAAATGTGAAGCCCATAATATAAAAATAGTCGGTGCTAACAATCGCTTGCAGCCAACTCCCCCTAAACGCCGCACTTGACAGCAAGCCAACCGTTAAGTACAAACCCGCTGGCACGAAGTGTTCAGTAAAAAAAACGCGTGCTCGTGAGCGTCTGCTATACATCGCATCAAAGATGCTCGCGAGCATACGTTTTTTAGCAAAAGACTTTGTGCAAGCGGAGTAGAATACGCCTATCGTCGCAGGGCCGACCATGCCCCGCTAAGCGCGCTAACTTGTCAATGCTTTTCGGGCATGTCCAATCTCTCATCTCTCATCACTCATCACTCCATCCTCCCCTTCTTAAACCCCACAACTTTAGCCGACGGGTACGCTTTTACCGCTTTTTCGGTCAAAAACTGCGTCGCCAGTTCCTTGGTTTTAAACGCGCCGAGGAAATAATGGTACTTGCCCGCTTTGTCTTTTTGGTAAGTAACGGGTTGCGACAGGTCGTCGAAGGTATTGGTGGCCGGGTCCAGTATTTCTTTGGAATCGGAATTTAAAAACTCAATGGCGTAACCGGTAAAACCCGCCGGGACCGGTTTCCAGCCCAAGCCCGTTCCGCCCTGAAAAGCCGGTAACGCGGTGGTGGTATTGGCCACGGGACGGCCATCGGCCCCGATTTTTACTTCGGTAACTTCGCCCAATTTTTTAAGTTCGGCCTCAAATTCTTCGGCGCGGATAATATCTTCCAGCGATTTCCACTGCGCCACTTCCAGCGCTTCGTTGGCAATGGCTGTAATGCGCAACTCGGTGCGGCGGTTGAGTTGGTGTTCTTCTTCCGAACACGTGGCCCCGTTGGCGCAACGGTTGGTCAATTGGGTTTCGCCGTATCCTTTGGCGGTAATGCGCTCCCGCATAATACCCTGCGAAATAATGTATTCCACGGCGGCTTCGGCGCGGCGTTGCGAAAGGGTATCGTTGTAGGTATCGCGCCCGCGGGCGTCGGTGTGCGAGCCTAATTCGACGCTCATACCGGGGTTATCGTTCATGAGGGTCACCACTTTGTCCAATTGTTTGGCCGCATCGGGGCGAATGTCCCATTTGTCAAAATCGTAATAAATATTGCGGATGGCGATGCGTTTGTCCAATTTTATCCGGTCCAGTTCGATATTACTCAACAGAGTGCCCATCGTATTGTTAGCCGTAAGCACTTCGGTCACGCCGGGGTTTACCTCGCGCACGCCGTCCACGCAAATAATGCAATTTTCCACGTTTACCCGCGCCTCGATTCGTTTGGCGATAAAACCCGGTTTGCGGATCATAATGGTGTAGTGGTTGCCCTGTTCAAAGGTAAATTGGAAAAAAGCGTTGGGGTGATCGAGCAGCACCAGTTCGGGGTGTTTGGTGGTGCGGTTAAATATCTCGACGCGGGTACCGGTGACGGCATCCACGACCTGCGCGGGGTCGGTACGGGCTTCGGCGATGGTCGCATCGAACATGTAGCCCGGTTTTCGTTTCATTTCAATTTTGGCAAATGTTTTTTCGGTACCGACGGTAATGGTGTCGGTTTTTGGGTAAAAAAGCGCCCGTTTGCTCACCATTCGGTATTGTCCGGGGGCGAGTTTGGTCACAAAATGGCCGTCGGCATCGGTGTTCACGTCGCCGCGCACGTAGTTTTCGGGCAATTGGTAAATGCTAACCGTCACATCGCTGAGAAAGCCCCGGTTGTTTTGTTCGTACACGTAACCTTCTACGGTGGTTTGGGCGGTGTTGGGAGCAAGGCAACAGAAAAGCAGAAAAACAGATAGAAATACCTTCATAAATTGAGTTATGGTTGTCGTAATTTGACGGTAAAGGTAGTGCCTTTGCCGGGTTCGGATTTTTTGACAAATATTTTGCCGCCGTGGTACTCGTCAATAATGCGTTTGGAAAGCGAAAGGCCCAATCCCCAGCCCCTTGTTTTGGTGGAATAGCCGGGTTTAAAAATGGTTTTGTGTTTGCCGGATGGAATACCTTTTCCGGTGTCGGAAATATCCATACAAATCATGCGGCCTTCGGTATAAATGCGGCCCGTTATTTGGCCTTCTCCGGTTTCCATGGCGTCAATGGCGTTGCGGATTAGGTTTTCGATGACCCAATCGAACAAATGGGTATTGATCAGCGCCATCAGCGGCGGTTGGGTATCGGGGTCGGGGAAATCGTATTTTATTTTGCGCGGGGTGCGCTTTTGCATGTAATTGCGGTTGCGTTCGAGGGCGGCGTACACGTTTTCGGGGGCCAGTTCGGGTTGTGCGCCAATTTTGGAAAAACGGTCCGACACCAGTTCGAGCCGCCGGATATCGTAACTCATTTCATCCAGCATTTCGTAGGTCGTGGGGTCCGATTCGTGCACGGCGCGCAAGGTTTCTACCCAACCCATAATGGCCGTAATGGGCGTACCCAACTGGTGCGCCGTTTCTTTGGCCATACCCAGCCACACCTGATTTTCCTGGGCGCGGCGCGAGGCATTAAAACCCATGTAACCGAGGGTGATAAACGCCGCAATGAGGAACAACTGCACAAAAGGATACAGTTTGAGCCATACCAGCAGGTTCGAGTGCGAATACACCAGGTAAGCGCGGTAATACGGCGGTACCGACACCTCGATGGTATCGGCCCACGAAGCCACCATTTTATTGAGGGCTTTGCGCACCTCGGAGGTGTCCATTTCGGTGATATTGTTATCGCCAATGTTGCGGTATTCCTGAATATTCCAGCCTTCGTCGAGCAAAATGGCGGGCACCGTGGTGTTTTGGGTAATCACGAGTCGGTGCAACTCCACGTCGCATTCGCAGTTTTCCTGTTGGGGATCAAGATTGCTTTTCACAATATTGCGCAGGGCTTCGGCAAACTGTTCGGCTTGCTGATTTTCACGTTCGGCAAGTCGTTCGGCCAAAGCAGTGGTGTACCACAACGTGATACCCACAATAACGAAGGCAGCAAGTGCGAGGTACCATTTCCAGTATGTCTTTTTTCGGTAGATGTTCATCTCCCAGCGTTTATATTAACGGACAAATAAACGTCAATTTGTGGATTAAAAAGTTGTAAAATATACAAATTGGACTGCTTAATGGTAATTAGTGAAAGAAATAAGTGAACAAGAGGTACTTTTGCGGGCTTAGTTGCCGAATAAACGGCTTGTATTAACAAAGAAATGAAGCAAATATTTTACACATCAGCCATTATAATTTTGTTGTTTGCCGCTTGCCGCGTGGACCACGATACTTTGGTGGGCAAATGGCAGGCCACGCAATTCTACGAAAACCAACAATCGGTAGCCGTTCCGCTGGGCGACGTAAAACTTGTTTTTGAGGCCAACCACCGCTATGTTTTCCAAACCATCGGCCAATATTCCGAAGGTGGAAAATGGCGTTGTTCGGGCAAATACCTCATCCTCACGGATACCACCGCCGCCACCGTCGCCGAAAAAATGCTCAAAGTGTTGTACCAAAGCAACGATTCACTCAAAATAAAAATGTCTCACCAGGGCAAAGAGCAGGTTCTCTTTTTTGCCCGGACGCAGTAACCATCCGCACCCTTACCATGACACCACACCACACCACCTGGTTTCCCATCCCCGAACACTCCGATTTTTCCATTTATAACCTGCCTTTTGGCATTTTTTCTACGCCCGATCGTACCCCCCGCGTGGGTATTGCCATTGGCGAACACATTATAGACCTGGCCGATCTGGCCCAAAGCGGCCTTTGGGATAATATCGCGCCCGCGTCGGTTTTTGAACAAAATACCCTCAACGCGTTTATTCGTTTGGGCAAAAAGACCACCAGCGCCGTTCGCCTAAAAGTGCAGGAACTGCTGTGCGACCCCGAAAGTCCACTCAAAAGTGTGATGGATGGTCGCTTTTTTGTGGCCCAATCCGAGGCGACCATGTACTTGCCGGTGGAAATTGGCGATTACACCGATTTTTACTCCAGCATCGAACACGCCACCAACGTGGGCAAAATGTTCCGCGACCCGGCCAACGCCCTGCTGCCCAATTGGCGGCACCTGCCCGTGGGGTACCACGGCCGCGCCTCTTCCATTGTGGTGAGTGGCACGCCCATTCGTCGCCCGCACGGACAGGTATTGCCCAAAGGCGCCGAAGTACCCGTGTTCCAAGCCAGTGCCCGCCTCGATTTTGAATTGGAAATGGCCTTTATCATCGGGAAAGATACCCCAATGGGCGCTACCATCGCTACCGCCGATGCCGAGGAGTATATTTTTGGTATGGTGTTGTTCAACGACTGGTCGGCCCGCGACATTCAGGCTTGGGAATACGTGCCGTTGGGGCCGTTTTTGGGCAAAAACTTCGGTTCGTCCGTGTCGCCCTGGGTCGTCACCCTCGATGCGCTCGAACCGTTTCGGGTACCCGGCCCCACGCAGGAGCCGCAACCGCTGCCCTACCTGCAATGCGACCGTCCGGCCAACTACGATATTGCCCTCGAAGTGTCCATTACACCCGAAAACAGCACCGAAACCGTGGTTTGCCGTTCCAATTTTAAATACATGTACTGGAATATGCCCCAACAACTGGCGCACCACACGGTCAATGGCTGCAATGTGCGCGTAGGTGACCTGATGGCGTCGGGGACGATTAGCGGCTCCACCGAAGATTCCTTTGGTTCCATGCTCGAACTGGCCTGGCAAGGCACCAAACCCCTACCCATGTCCGATGGCACCGAGCGGGTATTTATCCGCGACCTCGATACGGTGACCATGCGCGGACACGCCGAAAAAGACGGTATTCGCGTGGGTTTTGGGGAAGTGACGGGTAAGGTGTTGGGCGTTTAACGGTAGTTTTTATGCGTATTTCGTTGCTTTTTTTGTTGTTTTTTTGGCAAATGTCCGCTTCGGCGCAACAACGGTACGCATTTGCCCATAAACAAATGGGCACCGAATTTCGGATCGTGTTGTTTACCCAAAAAGACAGTGCCACGGTGGCCGCGTTGGCGCAGCGCACCTTCGCCTACGTGGATACCCTCAACCAGATTTTTTCGGATTATATCCCCGACAGTGACCTGAGCCAACTCAGCGACCAGGCCGGAAATGGCCAAAAAAACCGGGTGCACCCCGAATTATACGAAATTCTCAGCCTCGCCAAAGGGTATTCAAGTGCCTCCGACGGGTCATTTGACGTGACCGTGGGGGCACTTACCCGCCTGTGGCGCAAAGCCCGCCACCTGAAACAACCGCCCGATTCGGCGCAAGTGCAAAAAGCCCTCGCCACCGTTGGTTATCGGCACCTGCAACTGTACCGCCGCCACCGGATACGCCTTGCGCAACCGGGTACTCGCCTCGATTTGGGGGGTATTGCCCAAGGCTACGCCGCCGATCAATGCCTTGCGTTGTTGCGCCAAAACGGTATTTCCTGCGCGCTCGTGGACGCGGGTGGCGATATTGCCCTCGGTGACGCGCCGCCTGGTTCCGCCGGATGGGCCATTCAAATCCCCCAACGCGACCCCAACGGCGTTACAACGTACAATAATATTTGGCTGGCCAATTGCGGCATTACCACCTCCGGGGCGAGTTTTCGTTATTTGGAAGCCAATGGCGTGCGGTATTCGCACATTGTTAACCCCCAAACCGGTTGGGGCATGACGCACAACTACTTAGTCACCGTGCAGGCTACCAACGCTGTCACTGCCGATGCGTGGGCAACGGCCCTCAGTGTGCGTGGTTGGGCGCACGTGGATAAAAAAAAGGCGCGGAAACAAGGGGTTTTGAATGTTTGGCAGGTTGTTGAAAAAATTTGAGTGGTATTTGGATGTTGAACAGCGAATTTTTGAACATCGAACTTTTGAACATCGAACAGCGAACATCGAACAGCGAATTTTTGAATATCGAACACCGAACGCCGAAATAATGTTGAATTGAATAAGGCTAAAATAGGCCGTAGCGCATGATGCGGTATACTATCCCGCGTTTAACAACGATTTTTATACTATTGGTGCTGGTGTCTGAGCGTGATGAGGCTGTTTCATCAGCAAATACTTCGATGTTCGGCGTTCGGTGTTCGATGTTCAAAACTCCCTGTTCGGTGTTCAAAATTAAAAAATATTTGCCCAAATCATCTTACTTACAAAAGATGACCTGGCGCTGCTTAGCCGCCCAATGCGGCTTTATACGTTTCCAGGCATCGTTGGCGCGCAAAAGCGTGATCCACAATGGGTTTGGGATACATGGGCGTACCAAATTCGGGTACCCATTTGCGGATGTATTTCCACTCTTTATCAAATTTTTTGGTTTGCTCCGTGGGGTTAAAAATGCGGAAATAGGGCGCGGCATCGGTGCCACAACCCGCTGCCCACTGCCAACCGCCGGAGTTGCTGGCCAGGTCAAAATCGAGGAGTTTTTGGGCAAACCAAGCCTCTCCCAGCCGCCAATCGAGCAGGAGGTGTTTGGTGAGAAAACTGGCCGTAATCATGCGCACGCGGTTGTGCATGTAGCCGGTGGCCGCCAGTTCGCGCATCCCCGCGTCTACAATCGGGTAACCGGTTTTGCCTTTGGTCCATTTTTCAAACTCTTCCGGTGCATCGCGCCACGGAATAGCGTCGTAGGCCGGTCGGAACGACCGCGTGGCCACGTGGGGAAAATGCCACATAATTTGGCTGTAAAAATCGCGCCAAATGAGTTCGCTCAGGTAAGTCGCGTTCAGGTGCAGGGCGTGGCGGGCTTTTTCGCGGATACTTATAGTGCCAAAACGGAAATGAATACCCAGTCGGGTCGTGCCGTTGATGGCCGGAAAATCGCGGGTTTTGTCGTAATTCATCACGATGCTGCGTGCCACCACCGCCGAAGGAATGTCGAGCGGGGAAGGTGTGAAATTCATGTCCTCCAGGGCAATGCCGGGCAGCGGGGCCGTTTGGTAAAATTGGCCAAAATACCGTTCATTCGGGTACGATTTCAGGTAATAAGACACTTTTTGCGGCACCCCGTTGGCATCCGGGATGGTGCTGGTGCGGGTATCTAATTTGGCCAGCCATTTGCGGCTGTACGGCGTAAATACGGTGTAAGCACCGCCGTCGTCTTTGGTGACCTCGTTTTTTTCAAAAATAACGTGGTCTTTGTACGTGCACAATTCCACGCCGCGTTCGGCCAGCAACGCCCCGATTTTTTCGTCGCGCTCGCGGGCGTAAGGCTCGTAGTCGCGGTTGGTGAATACCTTGGCGACGGGAAAGGTTTGGAGTAGTTCGGGCCACACTTCTTCGGGGGTTCCGTAACGGATAATAAGGGTACTGCCCATTGTTTCGAGGCGTTCTTTGAGCGCGGCGAGGGTGTTGTGGATAAACGTCACCCGTGCATCGGTGCGATCTTCGAGGCGATCGAGGATTTGGCGGTCGAAAATAAACAAGGGTAATACGGGCGCACCACTTTTGAGGGCGTGGTACAAAGCGGCATTATCTTCTAAACGGAGGTCTCGGCGAAACCAAAAGAGGTGGAGCATACAATAAAAAAGCGGTTTGCCGAATAGAACCGACAAACCGCTGGTATTGTTTATAAAAAGCCGTGGGGGCGGCATGAACAGTGGCTAACTGTCTTCGTATTTGAGCAAAAACTCCGGGTTAATGGCCTTAAAAGAAACGCGGCCCAGTTTGTGGCCCGTTTGCTCCCGCAACGGCCGGATAACAACGCCTTCGCGGTGGGCATCGGTGTTGAATACAGAGCGACCGACGGCGTATTCGACCAAAGCCGGAATATCGGGGTTAAGCACAAATTCTTGGTCCAACACCGGCACGGTTTCCAATTCCAAAGTGACCATAGTGTCCAAAAAGTCTTCAAAATCGAGGTAACGGTATGCATCAATGTCAAAAGCATTAAAGAAAAAGACCGTTACGCCGCGCAATTTGTATTTGTTTTTTTGGATACCCTCGCCCACAATTTCCCCCTGAATGGCCATATTCTTGCCCAATTGGGCCATTTTTTCGGGCAAATTACGTTGGCGGGCAAATTCCCAATAAGAATTATCGGCGCTTTCGATCAATTCGAGGTTGCGGCTGCACACCCCAAAAACGCCGTCTTTCCAATAAAAAGTCGCGCTGCTGCCGTCCAGTTTTTCGGTGACGAAACAAGTAGTACCGGCGTATTGCTCCAACAAGCCTTCGAGTACCTGCACGCGGGTTTCGTCCGTTTTTGGAATAAAAGACGGGAACAAACCTTTGGCCACACCGGCCAATTGCGCGGGCATGGGCGGCTCGTATTTGGTAATACCGAGCAAATCGGTTACATCGGCGCCTTCTTCAACGGCCGTGCCCTCGGGCAGGATGGACAGCGGGAAGCAGATACCCTGTGAAATTTGTCCGCGCAAACGGATGGTCCGAATACGGAAATTGCGGGGGCGCAAAAACTCAAATTCCGGTTTATCGGGCAAAATAGCGTCAATTTCAACGTAAACGCACATTTCCCCGACCTGAAATTCTCCTTTTTTGACCACCAATTGCCACCCCAACACCGTAGCCCGTTCAATGGCTTCGGCATTTTCGATAGCCTCAAGATGTTTGATCTTCTGAATAGATGCCAGTTGTCTCATTGTGGAAAAAATTAATCGGGGTGGTAAACGTGGGGTGGATGGGGAAAGTTCCCGGTGGGGGTGAGGGACAGGTGTTGGAGAAGCGTTTGCCGAGGCGTGGCCCTATGTTGAGATTGTGCAACGCTGCGTTGCACTAATTCCTTGGCGGAGCAATATTACCTTACTTGACAAACTTTCTGCCCCCCATATATTTTTGATTTTTTGGGAACTGCCGATCCGCGTCGTGAATTTGAATTGGAGCAAAAATCAGTAGATTACATACAAAAAAAATTGTAACTATTCAACCGCTTTGTGCGGTGAAAATGTACGAAATTTTGGCTTTCCTGTTATCTATGACCTCGGCAGAGGTCAAATATTGGTAGAATCCGCAGTTATGCCGTTTTTTTGACCTCGGAGAGGTCGTACATTGGTGGCTCTTATCGGACAAATGACACCAATATACGACCTCTCCGAGGTCAAAAAACATTGATTATCAATTCATTGCTACCAATATACGACCTCTCCGAGGTCATTAGGAAGCGACTGGATAGTTACAAAATTAGGGCAGGGTCTTGCAAATTGGGAACGCCGTATTTTTGAAGAAAGGCTAATCTACCATCAGTTGAGGAAATTGAAAGGGCGTTTGAAAGTGAAGACTGATCTTGCTACATTACTCACCACCGCACCAACAACCCCAAAGTCGGCATATTGTCAAAATCACTGTTCCCCGTGTACAGGAAATTAAAAGCGGGTTCGAAGTAGAGCGGGCCAATGATTTTGATTTCGGCCGCGAGGCGCACGTTGGTCCACTGGCGACCATTCTTTTTTTCCGGTCCATTGGCGGGGAATTCGGAAGTCCGGTAGGTATTACCCCAATAAGCCCCCATTTTTTTCCAAAAATTCAACGTTATCGCGGCTCCTCCCGCACAAACAACCAAAACACCAAAGAAACCCCCAAACAAAGGGCAATGACCAAAAACAAAACGGAATAATCGCCCGAATCACTGACCAGTTTTGAAACACCGGGCGTCATCATGGCCGGTAATACCACGCTGAAATTGAACAAACCCATAAAAACCCCCATTTTCCCGGCATTGACTTTTTCGGTCATGATCGCAAATACAATGGAAATAACGGCCGACCAACCAATCCCGCAAATAATCATCGCCGCGTAAAAAATACTTTCCCGGATACCGGCAACATACAACCAAAAATAACCGGCCGTCATGCCGGCAATGGCAATCCGGTACATGGTGACTTTCCCGATTTTTTTGCTCAGCGGTTCCAGCACCAGCACCGGCAGCAGGGCACCCACAAAGTTGAGCAACAGAAAACCCAGCGATAAAATATTACCGGCAGTTTGTTCCGCCGTCGGGTTGACCGGCGAAAAGAATCCCGAAAATGTATTGGCCACGGCGTTGGCCGGATCGAGGTTGGGCAACATTTTTTCTTTGATAAAAAAATAACTCATCACAAACATACTTTGGATGCCCAACCAGGAAAAAGCGTGCGCCAGCAAAATCTTCTGAAATTCCCGGGTATCGGATGGTTGTCGTTGCGCCCGGACAATAACAATGGCCCCCAACACCAACGTCGCCGCCAGACACCCGTACATCACATGGGTTTGAAGAGGATCCCAACCGCCGTTCAGGATCATTTTATTCACCACCACAAACACCCCAAACGCAATAAAACCGTACAACGGAAACAACACCGAAAGCGTATTATTTACCCCGGCGGCATTGGGGTTGGCGGCGGCGGCGGGTGTTTCGGGGTGTAATTCCCTCGGTTCCTGTACAAATAATACGGGCACAATGGAAAACAGCAATACCACCACGGCCGCCGTGTAAATTAACGCCAGATTGCCAAACGCTACCGACACAAAATAAGCCGCAATGCCAAAGGTGCCGCTCACCACCTGCATCCACGAATAACCTTTGGTGCGCGCTACACCCGGCGGGGTGACATCGGCAATGATCGCCCGGGCCGGATTGAACGTTACATTAACGCTCATGTCCAGCAGCAACGATACCACAATGGCCACCGTAAAAATGGAAGCGCCGGTCCACTGACCAATGAACGAAAGTTGGGGCAGGGCCAGCAGCATAACGGCGCCCAATACCCCACCAATGACGATGTACGGCTTCCGGCGGCCCCCCATAAACCAACTTTTGTCACTCATGAGGCCCACAATGGGTTGCGCAATAATACCCGATACCGGACCGGCCAGCCACACCAGAGCCACGTCTTCCATGTGCAAATTGTATTGGGTACTTAATATCCAACTCAACGCGGCTACTTGCGTGGACAAACAAAAGCCAACCGCAGTGGCGGGCAGGCTGATTAATGCGTAAAATGCGTTGGTTCGTTTTTTCTGAATGGTCAACATGGCCTCTTTTAGCGCTGGTACAACACCGGATTAATGGGCGTATCAATCACCTCGCCCACTTGGGCACCGGGGCACCAGGTATTCCAGTCGTTGAGTTGGTTTTTGTTTTCGGGGTTTTTCAACACCATGTCTTTGTCCATGTAAATGATCGTCATCACTTTGCGCATGTGGTTGGTGGTATTGGCACCCGCCCGGTGAAATACCCAGCCGCTGTGGAAACTGATTTCGCCCAGGTCAAAGGCTTCGATCACGTGTTTAAAATCGGTGACCCGTAGTTTTTGCTGAATGGCGGCTTCGCTTTCGTCCCCGATTTCCAGTTCGCGGCCCTCCACAATCTGGTGGCTGCCCGCGCTAAACTCCAGCGGACCCATTTCGAGGGGTGTTTCCTGCAACGGAATCCAGGCGGTAACGGTTTTGTCGGTTTCCAGGGGCCAGTAATATTGGTCGGCGTGCCAGGGCGTAATACCGCCGCCGCCTTCTTTGAACAAAGCCTGGTCGTGGTACATGCGGGCACCGCTGGTTTGCATCAGGTCGGCGGCAATTTTGGCCAATCGCGGGCTGAAGATCAGTTCTTTCACCACTTCGTCTTCCCGCCAGAGGTTGAACAACTGCAAAAAGGCTTTGCCGTAGGTGTTGCGTTCCTCCAAGGGGCGGGTTTCGTGGTTCATGAGGGCCACCCGTTGGCTGATGGCCTCGTTAA
The DNA here is from genome assembly GCA_013298845.1 of Chitinophagales bacterium. Classification (GTDB taxonomy): domain Bacteria; phylum Bacteroidota; class Bacteroidia; order Chitinophagales; family Saprospiraceae; genus M3007. The sequence continues at coordinate 65,204 of JAAFJN010000008.1, read as the reverse complement.
AAAAGGCGATGGTTTCCGCGTCAAACACCTGTTTGAGTTTGATGTAGCGGTTTTGCTGGTAAAAGGCAATTTGTTCGCTGGTAAGCGGATAAGGTTGTTCGAGGGCCGATTTGATCGAAGAAGTAACCATAGATACGTTTTTTAACAGCAAAAATAACGCGCCCTCCCCGTTCCGATGAACACTTTATGCGCCATTAACGACACTATATTGTCTAAAACAAATACTTTTACGGGAAAAGTGGAATAAATAGTGGCAAATGAAACCCAAATTAGAAAATATTACCGAAAAAAAGGGGCGGCATTCCTTTTTGGCCCAGGTGGTGCAGCAGCCCCGCTTTGATTTTTTTTGGCACTATCACCCGGAGTACGAACTGACCCTGATTGTGGAGGGCCGGGGCCGACGGCTGGTGGGCGACAACCACGAAAATTTCGACCACGGTGATCTGGTGCTGCTGGGTCCCGACCTCCCGCACACGTGGGTGGGCGATGACAACACCCCGGAACCGATGGCAGCGGTGGTGGTCCAGTTTTCGGGCGAATTTATCCGGCGATTTACCGAACTGGAGGAATTATCGGCCGTTCACCAACTACTGTTGCGGGCCAGGCAGGGTATTGCATTCGGCGGGACCCACTTGGCGGGAGCCGCTCCGGTGCTGGAACACCTGAAACGACTCCCGCAACAACAGGGCGTTGAAAAAATCACCGGTTTGCTGCATATTTTGCAGGAACTGACCAGCATGGAACAACAAACGCTGGTTTCGGCGCGGTATCAGCCGCCGAAAGGGGACGAAAACGAACAACGCATTAACAAGGTGTGCCAATACGTGCAACAACACGCCACGGAACAACTGACCATTCAACGGGCCGCCGCGTTGATTCATTTGTCGCCGGGGGCTTTTTGCAAATTTTTTAAACGCATCACCGGAACTACTTTTTCCGATTACGTGAACGATATCCGCATTGCCCGCGTATGCCACCAGTTAATGACCACCGACCAACCCATTGTTGATATTGCCTTTGAAAATGGGTTTGAAACCCGCACGTATTTTAACCGGGTATTTTTGAAAAAAACGGGGATGCCACCGCGGCAGTACCGGGCGGGAAAACGATGAATATGCGCTACAATTTCACCCAATTGGTCGAAAACGCCACAAAAGCCTCGTTGACAAACGGAAATACCGTCACATTGGGGATGTGGTTGACTTCGAGCAAATAATTGGTGCCGTCGTGGCCAACCATGTAATCCACGCCCACCGTGAGCAAATTGAAGTGTCGGGCAATGTTTTGGCTGTCTTCGAGCAAGTCGTTGTTCACCGGCATTTGGCCTGCCCCTTCGTTGTGGATGGATTTGAGCCAGGTATCGCCGGTGAGTTTTATTTGCCAATGTTGATCGCCCACAATCATGATCCGAACGGCCTCGCCTTCGATAAAATCTTCGATGACCGACGGTTCCGTACTGGTCCATTCGCCCGTGAATTTCGCTTTATCTTCGCCGCAATGCCAAATACCCCATTTGGCCACTACTTCGGTGGGGCTGTAAAACGGTTGATGGCCCAAAACCATGCTGCGTTTGATGCCGGAAAATTTCGATACCTGTAAAGCACGGGCCAGGCCGGGGATCCGTTGGCGCAGGTCCATCATACCGGTGGCGTTGGGCAAACAAGGGCCGCCCCACAACGCCAGCAGGGTAATAAAGTCGTAGTCGTCGGCAAAAATACCGTGAAAAATAACTTTATCCACCGGATAATACTTGCCGGTTACCGAAGGGCTTTCGACCATAAGAATGCCTTTGGTGAGTTGTACTTTGGGTAACAAATCGTAATGGACCAGAATGTACTCCAGTCCCAATTCCGCTCGGATGGCCTTCACGTCTTGTGCTTCCAGGCCAATGACCAATACTCGTTTTTTGTCCATTGTAATAACGCGTTGATGAGGAAATATGGCCTCCGCTGCGGTATCCCGGCGGAGGTGCATTTAGTCTGGCTCTTTAACCGTGGAGTGGTGGTAAAAATTCCCGGTTGTGGTGATATTAGGTAAATGTTTTTGAAAATAAATGCAGAAATGTTTTAAAATTCATGTGCATTGATAATACTTTTACAGGATTCAATTTCTTCTTTATGAAACCAATACGTTACCTCGTACTCCTTTTCCTCTCAGGACTAAACCTCTCCACCACCCACGCTCAATTCCACGATAACCATTGGCTATTGGGCTACGAAACGGCGCAGCCTCCCGTGGTGGGTAATGTATTTGGATTGTCCAAATTGAGTTTTTACACCGGAAGTGTCTCCGTTGAAGGACCAATTGAAGACGGCACCGATCACTATGTAAACAACGCCTCCATTTCGAACCGCGAGGGCGACCTTATTGCTTATACCGATGGTTTGGTCATTATGTCCAGTGAACATAAAATAATGGTCGGTGGTGATTCCCTCGACCGGACGGTAGTAGAAACCAACCAGGAGTTACGCTACAAAAGCACGGATGCGGTCATACAGGGTACGTTGTTTTTACCCTATCCGGGCCACCCCGATAGTGTGCTGCTCTTTTATACGGGTGATTCTTTTAACAACAACGTGGGGACTTTTAACCAGGACCTGTCGTTGGCCATTATCAATACTGTCGCCAACGGTGGTGCGGGAAAAGTGATGCAAAAAGAAATTCCGGTGATCGTTAATGATTCTATTAGTTATGGCAATATAACGGCGGCTCAACACGCCAATGGTCGGGATTGGTGGTTGATTATCAATGATTACCGGGGAAAATATTATTATCCAATCCTGATTGATCCCCAAGGAGTACACGTTGGGCAAAAAATAGAGCACAGCACAAGTTTTTTTCTCCCGGGCAGTGGGGGGCAAGCCAAATTTTCGCCCGATGGTACAAAATACTGCGTTTTTTCGGCAATGACTTACCCTGGATCATGGATTAATCTATTTGATTTTGACCGTTGTACGGGTACTCTGTTTAACCAACGAACGGTTGAATACCCGCCGTCCGTTAATATTGTGGCATTCGGAGGTATTTCCTTTTCACCCAGTTCAAGATTTCTTTACCACACGTTCATTGACACACTTTTTCAATACGACCTGCAAGAAAACGATCTGTTGGCTTCGCGGGAAAAAGTATTGTTGCGCGCTGAAATACCCTCAGGGGGAATCCTTCGGTTTTTCCAGTCGCAATTAGCCCCCGACGGAAAAATTTATTTTTGTACCACCAATACAGGAAGGTGGTTAAACGCTATCCACCATCCCGATGAAAAAGGGCTGGCCTGCATGGCGCAGGAACGCGCTCTTCGGTTTCCAACAATTAATTCCCATAATGTCCCCAACCACCCCAACTACCGCCTCGGTCCACTCGACGGTTCACCGTGCGATACCCTCGGCATTGATAACCTGCCCCGGGCCTGGTGGCGTTACGAGCAGGATACCCTCGACCCCAAACAATTTGATTTTCACGATTTATCCTTTTACGAACCGGGATTGTGGTCGTGGGATTTTGGGGACGGCAACAGCAGTACCGAACGGCATCCGGTGCATACTTATGCGACACCGGGGACTTACGAGGTATGCCTCACCGTGAGCAATAGCAACGGCAGCCATACCCATTGCAAAACCATCAGCACGGTATCGGCAACCCACAACCCGGTGGTGCAGGCGGCTATTCAGGTGGGGCCTAACCCTTTCCGGCAGCAGTTGTTGGTGACACTCAGCACCGTACTGGCCAGTCCGCGCCTCCGCTTGTTCGATCTTACGGGCCGGTTGATACTGGATCAGGCCATTGTACTGGGTATCAATGAATTGGATACTTTGGCCATGCCCGCCGGGGCGTATTTTTGGCAGGTCAGCACCAGCACCGATGGAGTGGTAAAAGTGGGGAAAGTGGTGAAAATGCAATAACCATCCTCACCGACCCCGCACCAACACCATCAATTCGGCGCGCGACTGCACGTTGAGTTTTTCGTACAGGTGTTTGATGTGGGTTTTTACCGTATTCAGGCTGATAAAATACTTATCACAAAGTTGCTGACTGGTTTTTCCTTCGTACAGGTCTTGCAAAATTTCAAATTCGCGGGGAGTGAGTTTGCCCACGCGGTTGGCGTTAAACTGTTCGAGGTCGAAATGCACGGGGCCTTGTAATTGTCCAAAATTATACAGCGCAATTTCGAGGGTGGCAAACAGGTCGCGTTCGTCGTAGGGTTTTACCAAATACCCCATCGGTAAGGTGCGTTTGGCCCGTTCGAGGGTGCCCGCGTCGGCGTAAGCGGTGAGGTACACGAACGGAATTTGGTACTGTTGTCGAATCAGTTCAGCCAGCACAATGCCGTCGGTGTCGGTGCCGAGGTGAATATCGAGGAGCACAATATCGGGCAGGTTGGTGGCCAATTGGTGGCGGGCTTTGGCTACCGTGTAAGCAATGCCGCTCACCTCGTAATTAATGCCGCTGAGGGTAGACGCAATATCGTGCGCCACCAACGGCTCGTCTTCCACAATCAATACGCGGATATGGCTCATGGGTTAGTGAATGGTTTTGTATTGGCGAATGTCCAGTTCAATGCAGGCACCGTTGTCGTTGCGCACCGAAATATGGGCTTCCAGTTTGTCGGCCAGCAGGCGCACCAACCGAAGCCCAAACGACGCGGACGGTTTGTCAAGGTCGAACAAGGCCGGATCAATGCCCGGGCCGTTGTCTTGTACCGCCAGCAGCAGGGCATTAGGGCCGTTGCGCCGGAGGCGAATGTGCAGCAAACCGGGCTTAGGGGCATCAAAGGCGTATTTCAGGGCGTTGCTGATCAATTCGTTTAAAATCAGGCCAATGGGCACGGCGGTATCCACATCCAGCAAAATGGAATCGGTTTCGTACTGAATGTGCACTTTGCCCGGCTGAATATTGTACGACCGAAACAATACATCGGCGAGTTTTTGCACGTATCCGGCCGCTTCGATGGTGGTGAGTTGCTCTTGTTGGTACAGGTTTTGGTGAATGAGCGCCATGCTCTGTACCCGGTTGCGGCCCTCGGTAAGGGCATCGAGGGCTTCCTGGTCCGATAAATGCTGGCTTTGTAATTTGAGCAGCGACGAAATGACCTGCAAATTATTTTTTACTCGGTGGTGAATTTCGCGCAACAACAGGTCTTTTTCGGCCAATGCCGCGCTGATCTGGTTATTTTTTTCGGTCAATTGCCGGTGGCTGCGCTGTTTGAGCCGCAACAGGTACCAACCACCCAAGCCCAGCAAAGCGGCCAGCACAAGGCCCAGCAGCAGGGCCAGTTGTTGTCGGCGGGCGCTTTGCAGGCGCAGGTCTTTTACCTGATTTTCGGTATTGAGCAGGGTAATTTGTTGCTCTTTTTGGTCCAGTTCGTACTTTTTCACCGCATCTTGCAGGGCTTGGGCTTTTTCCTGATCGAACAAACTATCCGACAAAACAATGTAGCGATCCTGCCATTCAAACGCCTTTTTTACGTCGCCTTTTTGCCGGTACAATTCCACGGCCACTTTACTGAGGCTCACTTCCTGCTCCAGTGCTTTGCATTCGCGCACAATGGGCATGGCCTCGTTCAGCAGGCGTTCGGCTTCGGGGTAACGGCCAAGGCGGGTGAGGGTATTGGTGATATTTTGCAACTGAACGACGTAAGCGGCGGGGTCGTATTGGCGGTCGAGCATGGGCAGCGCGGCCTGGTAATGGCCCAGCGCGGCGACGTATTGTTTTTTTTCAAAAAAATAATTGCCAAATCCCGTGCGGGCCAAACCCGCGTGGTGGGTATCTTTTAAATCCAAAAAAGCCCGGTGTGCCAATTGGTAATTGCGCAAAGCCCCTTCGAGGTCTTTTTTGATCAACTGTTGCTGGGCCAGGTTGTGCGATACCTTGGCCACCCAACTTTGGTCGCCAAGCCGCTGAAACCGCCGCAGGGCTTCGTCAAAGTACCGAATGGCTTCGTCGGGTTGTTTGCCCGCTTCGTAACAGGCGGCGATATTGTTGAGCACAATGGCGGCGTATTGCGAATCGGCGTTGACCTCCGCCTGGTGCATGGATTGCAGGTAAAAAGTGGTAGCGCGGTCGTAACGCCCCAACACGTAATGGCCCATCCCGATGAAATTGTACCCCATCGCAATATCGGCTTTGGCCTGGCTGCGTTGGGCCACCTGCAAAAAATCCTGCGCGATGACCAAGCCCTGTTCCGGGTCGTTAAACAACGTTTGTTTAAACGCTTCGCCGAGGTGAATGAGGCGAACACTATCGTTGGGTGCCGTGCGGGCCAGGGCCAGCAGACTGTCGGTTTGGGCCGGCAACGCCGTCCAACCGAGGCAAAACAAGCAAAAAAAGGCTATTTGGACAAATTTCATATCAATAGCCAAAGGTATAACAATTCAAGAAACGTACACATCACCCGTCGGGGTGATTTTCCAAACCGCCAAAATCACCCCGACGGGTGATGTGCAGCCCTTGCGCCTGCCCCTAATTTTGCCCCATCATTTTTAACCATTAACATGCGATTACAACCATGAAAAAAGTACTGTTTTTACTTCTTGCGCTTACACTTTTAGCGCCATCTTGCAAAAAAAGCGACGACGGCGGTTCTTCATTCTCTTGCAACATTGACGGAACTGATTTTAAAGTGGAGGGCCTGGGCGCTTACGCTTTCAACTTCAGTTCTTACTTCACGATTTACGGCGTAGCGGATATTAACGGCAATTCCAGCGTCAATTTGATGTACATGTCCTTGCCGTTGACTGCAACCCCCGGCACGTACAAAATGGACAGTAGCGACCGAAACGGCTATTACATTGACCCTTCCGGCGGCACGTATTCGACCCTTTGGGGACAAGGAACCGGCACCATTACCATCGACGAAATTGACGATACCCACGTCAAGGGCAGTTTTGAATTTACGCCGTACAACAGCGACGACGAAACGAAGAAAAAAACCATTACCGGCGGCAAATTTGACGTTTTGTTCCGCTAACTACCCCTTAACACGCCAACACCCTGCCGAGGCACCCCACCTCGCGGGGTGTTGAGCGATTTTTTATCCGATTACTGCTTTTGTTTCAACCATGATGAACCCTAAACTATTATCCCTGGCCTTTGGCCTGCTTGCTTTTTTTCAGGCCCATTCGGCCGTTATTCACTGGATTGGTGGCACTGGCAACTGGGATGTTGCCACCAACTGGAACACCGGCACCCTGCCCACTGCCGCCGACGATGTAAACATTTACACCAATGGCATTACGGTCACCATTCCGGCGGGTTATCAGGCATTGGGGCGGGTGATCAATATGGGCACAACCGGTATTCAACCCATGCTGAATATTTATGGTACTGCGCAGTTCAGTTATTGTAAGAATTTCGGCACTTGGGAAATAAAACCGGGTGGCATGTTAACCATTTCTCCGGTATCGGGAAACGACCTGATTATTAATTGGAACACGCTGATTAATCGCGGTACCCTGCAACTCAACGGCAATAATTCCAACACGCAAAAAGGGATTTTGAACCGGGCCAATGCTACCAATTACGCGACCATCAACATCAATAATTGTAATATTGGGATCCAAAACGAACAAGGCACTTTTGATAACCAGTCCGAAGCCCTGATTACGATGAGTAATATGGCGTTTTGTGGCATTTACAACGGTCCCTCGTCGCCGTCCAATGTATTGTGTACCTTTTACAACCGGTTTGATGCCTGGATTCAAATTTCGAATTGTGATGCGGGCATTTACAACGATGATGATGAACCACAAGCGACCTTAAATCACGTGTTTGACAACGCCGGTGTGATTCAGTTAACCAACCTTTTGAATAGTAATCAGGAACCGGGTATTACCAATAAAGGTATATTTTATAACCGCTCCGGCGCCTCCTTGAGTGTGACCAACTGCTCTTACGAAGGCATCGAAAACCTGGATGTTTTTACCAACGAATCCAATGCAACGATTAATATCACCAACACCAACCGGGCCGGTTTTTTTAACCACGGTGGTCAATACGATTTTGCATTGTTGACCAATGGCGGCACCCTGAATATCGAAGATGCCGCTGAAGCCCTGCTTGGTTTTGATGATATTATTAACACAGCCACCGGTGTTATCAACTGCAACACCAGTAATCTCTACGGCTACAGCAAAGGCAGCCGGGTCGGGTACGAAGGCACGCACCAGAATTACGGTCACATCACCGTCAACACCACTTCATCCGGCGAAGGGCTAAAAACGGTTGGCTCCATGATCAACCATCCCTGCGGCATCATTGATATACAGGATAATAAACTGATTGTCAGTAACGATACCCTCACCAATTTTGGCTGGTTGCAACTCGCTTCTACCGGCTCCAATAGTTTCCCCAACGGCCTGTTGCTCAATTTTGGTGGTATTGGCGATGAAAACGGTGTTTTGCCCACCAGCACGACGAGTTTCCAAAATAACCGTTTTATCGTAAAAAAATCCAACACAACGGTTTGTTACGGCGCCACCCTGCCCGATGCGCTCACCTTGGGCAGCCTGACCGGTTTTACCGTCAATGGTTGGTACACGGATGCCTCTGCCAGTACCAGCGCGGGTACTTACAATGCCGCAACCAATGTATTTACCCCCAATGTCAACGCCGGTGGTTTGACCGATTTTTACGTCAAAGTGACCCAAAATACCAATAATTGCTCGTTTATTTTTAAAAAAATCATCTCCGGCGGGGTGCAATTTCCGGTCGAGTATTTCCTCGATGCCGACGGAGACGGCTTTGGCAGCAGTACCAGCCTCGAAACCTGCCAGCCACCGGCCAATTATGTCAACAACGACGCCGATTGCAACGACAACGATGACACCGTGTATCCGGGCGCACCCGAACTATGCGACGGTATCAGCAACGATTGCGATGCCGCCGTGGATGAAGGTGCCTGTGGTACCTGTGCCGACCCGCGCCGCATCGTCAGTCTGCCTTATTCTATCAACGCAACGACGAACGGGCTGCCCAATACCTACACCAATGCCGATGCCTGTACTTCCCTTTGGATGAACGGCAACGACTACGTTTTTGAACTGACGCTGGCGGCGAACGCTACGGTAAATATTACCCTGACCAACACCGGTGTTCCGGCGGGTACGACTACTTACGGGCATGCCTTGTTTCTTCTTAATAATTGCCCCAACGCACCCGGAGCCACCTGCCTCGGTAGCCTGATCAGCAATGCCGCTACCAATGCGCCTTTACAGGTCAACAACGCCAATGTCGTGGCCAATCAGACCTATTATCTGGTCGTATCCTCCCGGTCATTGTACCACCAGTGGTTCAATTTTCAACTGAATATTCAGGAGGTTGCGCTGCCCGTTACCTTAACGGATTTTACGGCGAAAAAGCAGGACGATGAATGGGTCGAATTGCATTGGCAAACGGAAATTGAACAACGGTTCAGTCATTACACCGTTGAACGCAGCACCGATGCTATCAACTGGGAACCGCGCGGTGATATAGCCGGAAAAGGCGATCATTCGACCTATTCCTTTGCCGATAATTGCGCCGACCTGCATACCCCCAACGTCGTTTATTATCGGCTGGCACTGGTAGATTTGGATGGCAGCGTGGCGTATTCGGCCGTTCGGGCGGTGTCGTGGACCACCAAAGAGCAGGTGCAATTTTTCCCTAATCCCACCGATGGCCAATTGCGCATCAACTGGAATAACTGGGAAACGGAGGCATTTTTGCAGTTGCGCATTTGTTCGGCGCAGGGCGTAGTCACCAGCCTTCCGCTGCTTCCGGGTCAGCCCTCCGTTGATTTTTCGGCGCTGCCGACGGGGATGTACACGGTGGAAGTACTGGCCGATGGTGCGCCGGTTTTTTATCAAAAAATGCTTAAATTCCAATAAAATGACTAAAAAACACTTGTTTCCCTTTTTATGCGCGGGTCTGTCGGTCGTAACCGCCGCCGCGCAGATGCCCGGTGCGCTGGATCCCAATTTTGGCAACAACGGCATTGTTATAACCTCGGCGGGTAACGGCAACGATCAGGCTTTTGCGGTGGCAGTACAACCCGATGCCAACATTGTGGTGGCGGGTAATACCTATGTCAACACCAACAATCAGTCCGATTTTTTGCTGATGCGCTACCTGAGTAACGGTACGCCGGACCTCAGTTTTGGCACCAATGGCCAAGTCACCACCGATTTTGGTTCCAGCGACGACGAAGGCCGGGCCGTGGCGGTACAACCCGACGGCAAAATTGTGGTTGCCGGTTACACCCTGGGCACTTCCGGCGGATTTAATTTTGCCGTGGCCCGCTACCTGGCCAATGGCGCACCCGATCCGGGTTTTGGCACTTCCGGGGCGGTTATCGTTGACTTTGGCTCCACGGATTTTTGCCTCGCCATGATCCTGCAACCCGATGGCAAAATGGTGTTGGCCGGTCGGTCGTACAACGGCTCCACCAGCGATTTTGCGTTGGTACGCCTGCTGTCCAACGGGACCCTCGACAACAGTTTCGGGACCAATGGCAAAGTGCGCGTTGACCTGTTTAACGAAAATGAAAGTATCAATGCCATTGCGCTGTACCCCAACGGCAGCATAGCGGCGGCGGGCGAAACGTCCACCAGCAACACGGGCGCATTTGCCGTGGCGAAATTTACACCCGCCGGTGCCCTCGACAACACCTTTGGCGACGCCGGAAAAATACGTACCCCCATCGGAACCCTCTCGGATGCAGCCTACGCCCTCGCGCTTCAATCCGATGGCAAATTAGTGGTAGCGGGACAATCCAATTCCGCCACCATCAGCGATTTGGCGGTGGTTCGTTACCTCCCCAACGGCACGCCGGACAATGCGTTCAGCGGCGATGGTATCCTGCTCGAAGATATTAGTTCACTGGGCGACTACGGTTTCGCGGTGCACGTGCAAACCGACGGCAAAATCATCGTGGCGGGCAGTTCCAGCGGTAACCAGGAAGACGTGGCGGTGTTCCGTTACGGCAGCGACGGCCTTCCCGACCCGGATTTTGGCAACAACGGCCGCGTTTTCACCGACGCGGGTAACGCCCAGCAGGATCGCGCACTGGCCTTGGCGGTGCGCAACGGCAAACTCATTGTAGCCGGACAAACGGGCAGTTTTGGCAGTTACGACGTGTTATTGGCCCAATACGAACAGGGAGCGGTGGTGTCGGCGGCATCGGTCAATGCCTATACCCCGGCGGCGCAGATTTACCCCAATCCGGCGCGAACCCAAGCCATCCTCGCCCTTACACTCGCGCAACCCGACGCGTTCCTCGTTCGGATGTACAACGCACAGGGGCAATGCATCGGGCAGTGGGAGACCGGCCCGCTGTCAACGGGGTACCACCAGTTGCCTTTGCGCTGGCCGGAAGGCACGGCCCCGGGTGGGTACCGAGTGGCGTTGTTGGGGCAGCGGGTTTTTGGGTTGGGGTTGGTGGTGGAGGAGTAATTTGGGTTAATTTTGGTTGCGATATTCCACCGGCGTTTTGCCCGTTTTTTGTTTAAAAAGTTTGCTAAAATACTGCGGGTATTCAAATCCCAACGAATAGGCAATTTCGCCAACGGAATGGTCCGTGTGGAGCAAAATGTTTTTGGCGGTTTCGATGAGGTGGTAATGAATCAGGTCTTGGGCCGTCATTCCCGTTTCTTTTTTGAGCAAATCGCTCAAATAACTGGGCGACAAATGCACCTGATCGGCCAGGTATTTGACGGTGGGTAAACCCGATACTTTGATTTTTTCGGTTAAAAAATAATCTTTTAACCATTTTTCCACCTGCAATACCGCGTTGACATTGCTGTTTTTTCGTGTAATAAACTGGCGGCCGTAGTAGCGGGCGCAATAATTGAGCAGGAGTTCGATGTTGGAAACAATCAGCGTTTGGCTGTGTTTGTCAATGTTCTCCTGCAATTCGGATTCAATTTTTTGCACGCAGTCAAACAGGTTTTGTTTTTCTTTTTCGGACAAATGCAGCGCTTCCGACGTTTCGTAAGAAAAAAAAGTGTATTCACTCATTTTGTTACCCAACGAAGTGCCGCGCAGCAGATCCGGGTGAAAAAACAAACCCCAACCCATCATGTCATTTTTCTTTTCAATTTCCCGGTCCATTTCGAGCACTTGTTTGGGCGCGATACAAATCAAACTGCCATCCTGAAAATCGAGGGATTGCCGACCGTATTTCAGGTGGTTGGTGCAGTAGTTTTTGAACATCATGGAATAAAAATCGGCGCTGATGCGCGTGCCTTCTTCCAGGTATTCGTCCACTTTGCCAAAGTCCACCACCGATACCAGCGGGTGTTTGGTGGTACTTTGCACAAAGCGGTTGATGTCAGAAATGCTTTTTAAATGCGTTATGGGTTTCATCGCAAAAAACGGATTGATGGCGCAAATAACGCCTATTTTACCTGGCTCATTACAATTTTATCGAACAATCGGTCGCCCAAATAAATTCTCAACCACACCATAGGTTTGGCAAAATAGCCCACGCGGTAGCGGGTTTTGGGGCGGCGTTCCTGCACAATTTTGGTAACGGTATCGGAAATCACCGACGTTTTTGATCCTTGTCCGCTGCGGTACATGTTTTGGGTGGCCGCGACTAATTTTTGGGTCAAGGTCGCGTACGCGCCTTTGGCCGAAAATTTGCTGATATTGGCCAACATCACATCGCCAAATTCGGTGACAATAATGCCCGGTTCCAGCACCACCACGTTAATGTTAAACGGCTGAAGTTCCAGTCGCAAACAATCGCTAAAACCTTCTACGGCGTGTTTGCTGGCGTGGTACCATGCGCCCATGGGGGTGTACATTTTTCCACCCATCGAAGACGTATTAATAATTGTTCCCGACGCGGCTTTGCGCATGTGCGGCACCACCTGCTGGGTGACTGCCGCCAACCCAAACAGGTTGACTTCAAATTGTTTGCGGGCTTCGTCCACGGGTACCTCTTCCACGGCTCCGTACAGCCCGTACCCGGCGTTATTCCAGAGCACATCAATGCGGCCTTCCTGGTGGATAATGGTATCTATGACGTGTTTTATGTCGGTTTCGCTGGTAACGTCCATTTGAATGGGGTGCCCGCCCAGTTCTTTGAGGTCCTGCATTTGGTCAATGCGCCGGGCCACGGCATACACCTGGTGGCCTTGTTGAATCAATGCTTTGGCGGCGTCTTTGCCCATTCCGGAACTGGCACCGGTAATTAAAATGACTTTTTTGCTCATGTTGTTGGTTGTTAATTTGATGGTGCAAAGGTCGGGCGCGTGGGTGCAGCGGTGTTAATACAAATTCGGGGTTGTTGTATAGTTTTTGGGGGTATTTAAAAGAGACGAATGACATCAAAACGGATGGTGTTTGAAAACCGGGTTTCCATTCGTCTTGCATGATTTTTTGGCTGAAAACAATTAATATTTAGGCCGTAAAAACAAAGACTTCCGGCCCCTTTGGCCGGTGGGTACCAACCAAATCCCCCCACGTCACTCACAAGTACACCTGAAATCTACCAATTGGGTGGCCTGCACGTTCAAAAGTCCGGGTGTTGCATTGGCCGGGGCGCAAACTTGAAATGTCCCGGTATTTCCGCTAAATGTTTGTGTAAATGGCCCGCCAAAAGAAGTATTGTAGGTCAAGGTAAACGGAGAGGTACCCGTAAAGGAGGCCGTTATCGTTCGGCACTGACCAGCACAAAGATTGGAATTGCCCCCGACCACCGACAACACAACCGAAGGAAGTGGCCGCCAAATGACCGCTACGGCATTGGTGGAATCTAAACACGGATCATCAAAATCCACGGAATTGCTCACGTTATTGCCCGTAAAAGCCGACACATAATAGGTGGTATTGACCACCAAAGGACTGGCAAACGCTATGCTGGGGGAGTTGCTGGTCAGGACCGCACTGCCGCTCAGGTTCGACAAGTTGGTACTAACAAGATACTGCGTGATGTCATTGGCATCGAGGGTGCTGCCGGTTTGTGTAATTTGCAAAAGGGCATTGGTACATAAACTATTGGCATTCGTGGTGATGGTCCCCGCATTGGTGGTACACGAATTACAACTACTCGACGGAAAACCCGGAGGCACCGCCGATATACCCAAAATCCCTAAAGTACTCAGCGAACAACTGGTGCCGCCGGGATTGCCGTTGGGATCGGATTCCACGATCGTAACACCAGAACACCCTGATGCCAGATTGGTGCCATAAATGCCGGCATTGGGGCCGCTGGCAATGGAAGTGGTATTGCCGCCACAAAAAAAAGAGGGAAATACCTGCACAACGCTGGCCGAAAGCACCGGGCCAAGGGTAATATTGATCAAGGTCGGTTCGCCCCCATTCTGGAGATCAAAAGCAAAAGCATACAGTTGGCCATTCCAAAAATAGATATCGCCGAGGGTCCAGGTATTCATTGGAAAACAGCCCACTTCCGAAAGTGCATTGCCAACGGGATTAAATCGGTAAATACAAATTTCTATACCACTGGCCACCGGTTCAATGGCTGTAATAAGTACCGTGCCATCGGGTGCCAGTTCGGCGCCCTGGAATATCACATTCGACGGTGCATTAATGGTCGCCAGCGGCACGGTATTGGGGGGATCAAAAACCAGGACGGCCCCGCCACCGTCAATACCGGCCACTAATCCACCGGGGCCGGGCAATGCAATCAGGGAAACTACGCCGGTTGGGAATACGGTTAACGGTACCTGCATTTCGCTGCAAAAAGTGCAGGTGCTAAGATTAACCTGACCAAAAAAAATGTTATTCCCGTCGGTTGTTCCAACGTATAAATCCTGCGCAAATCCCATTACGCCATAAGCAAGCACACAAAAAGTAGTGAATGTTTTTAATTTCATAGCAAAACGTTTAAACAAGCGGTTCAAATCCGTGGTAATTAGTCGCTTATTGCGTTCAAAAAGGAGAGACGGGCACTGTTAAAAATTGGTTGCACCGGGCTTTTGGGCCCGTTAAAACGAAAAAGTAAAGAAATGTCAACCACGCCGAAGGATTTTAAAACGGTTGTCGTCTAATTTGGACAACACGCAACAAGAATTCACTTTTTGCAACACACAACATCCCGCATTTTTATGACTATTCCGGTTTCTAAAATCAGTGCTTTCGCCATTCTTGCCGCCGTTTTTTTCACCGCCTGCAAAGACGATCAAATCACCGACCCCAACGTTGGCACCATTAAAGACGTGGATGCCACCTTGTTTTTGTCGGGTGGGCTGGCCGAACCCATCACAAAAGTGACGCGCACCTTGTCCAACGGCGCATCGGTTGAATGTTACAAAATTGTGGCGAATGGCACCCCGCCCGACCACCAAATGGGTCCCTGGTGTCCCACCAATATCACCGACGGCAAAGAAGCCGGGGGCATTTGGTTAGAAAACGGACAGGTCTATGACGTAGACGGCGAGTTTATCAAAAACATGGCCACCTTCTACTCCGATAACACCTGGAAAATGTACGACAGCAACGGTAAAATTTTCAAAACCGAAACCCAAGACCAATGCCAGGCGGCCGCCAACCCCAACGTTGGGGCGGAGTACAAGAACTTTTGCGTCGAATGCCTGCCCTCTTACGTTGCCAACCTGACCCAAACCTATTATATCCCCGTGACGCCCGTCAAACTGACGAGTTCCATTTCCTTTGGTATGGGACCGGGCGCAAGCGCTCCTTCCGTTCGGGGTTTGGCTTTTAACGGCGTTCGCTTCGACGCTCCCGCGCCCAAAGATGCCATTTTGGGGGCTTACACCCTTGCTCCCTTCGATGACGCGGGTGGGCATATCAATCTGGCGGCGGGTTACCATTACCACGCGGCCACGGGTTTAACGACCCAAATTGCCCAAAATGACGGCCATTCGGCCATGATTGGTTATGCTCTGGACGGCCACGCCATGTACGAACGACTGGATGCCAACGGCAACGAACCCACCGATTTGGACGATTGCCGGGGCCACTACGACGACACGCGTGGTTATCACTACCACGTGGCCGCGCCGGGTACCAATAGTTTTATTGATTGTTTGTACGGTGCTTACGCCAAATAAAAAACCTTCCAGTTGTTTCCAATGTGTATGAAAAATTTGTTTTTTTTTCCGTTTTTGCTGTTCTTTTCGACGGTATTTGCCCATCAGCCGGATATTTCAACAACCCTCCTTTTCCAACGCGACGACGGCAAATGGATGCTGCAAATCACGTCGTCGCTAACCGCTTTTCAGGCAGAAGTAAAGACCCGTTTTTCCGAAAATGCCTACGCCAGCGTCGAAGATTTTCAACGGCTGGTACAGCAACACCTCCGGGAAAACGTCTTGTTTTGCCTCAACGGTAGCGATACGTTATTGTTGGGAAATGCTTTTGTAAAAGTCGGGCACGAAACGTCGGTGGTGTTTGAAGTGCAAAAAATGCCCGAAACGATCACTACCGTGTTGGCCCAAAACACCAGTTTTAAACACATTCACCGCAATCAAAGTGCTTTGATCGTGTTGAAAAAAGGTTTCCCTAAACAGCATTTTGTCCTGAATGATGACAATGCCCAGCGCGTCAACCTGGTTTTTGACGGGCAAAAACTGGTTTTGGCCCCGGCGGCCCCCGAGCGCAGTGCACCGCAACCTGGGGTGCTGCTGTTGGCCATTTTGGGGCTGTTTTCTGGCGTTGCGGCGTTGGTTTGGGGCCGCCCCGCGTTCATCCAACCTTTCCTGCGTTGCCTGATACTGGTGGTTGTGCCGTTGGGGGTTTTTGCCCAATGTGGTGTATAAGTTGCAGTTTTAGTTGAAGGGGATTGCCTCGATTTGGGTTCAGTTACTATAAGGCGTCAAAGTTTTCGTCCAATTCGCGTTCTAATTCCTCGGTGGTTGGCAAAATGCCTTTCAGGTTCTCGGGCAGGGTTTGGGTTAAGATATATTCGGCCACGCCCAGCGGTTTGTGAATGTCGCGCAGGGCATATTCTACGGTGGTGGGTTTACCCGTTTCGCGGCACAAAATCAGCCCGATGGTGGCCCCGTCCATGCCCGTGCGCAGCAGATCGTCGGCGGCGGAACAATAAAAATTCATTTTTCCGGCGTACTCCGGCTTGAATTTTCCGCCTTTCAAATCCACCACCACAAAACAATGCAAGCGGGTGTGGTAAAAAAGCAGATCAATAAAATAATCTTCGTCCTCTACGGTGATTTTGTACTGCCGCCCGACCAATGCGAAGCCCTGGCCCAGTTCGAGCAGCACTTTTTCCACGTGCAGCATCATGGCCTGTTCAATATCGCGTTCGAGGGCTTCGTTGCCAACATTCAAAAAGTCAAAATTGTAGGGATTTTTGAAGGTTTCAAGGGCGAGGTCGCTTTGTGGTTTGGGAAGCGTCCACTCAAAATTGGTGATGGCCTTGCCCTGTCGTTCGTACAGATTGCCCTTTATTTCAGTACGCAGTGCCTCGCGGCTCCAATTGTTTTGGACGGTTCTTTTAAGGTAAAAAATGGCTTCTTGGGTGGTTTTGCATTTGTCTAAAATAAATTGGTGATGTCCCCAAGGAACAAGGATAAAAAACGCAAAATGCTCATTTTCAAAAACATGCAATTGTGCAGCAACTTGCTGCACAATTGCATCGTCTAA
Organism: Chitinophagales bacterium; assembly: GCA_013298845.1. GTDB lineage: Bacteria > Bacteroidota > Bacteroidia > Chitinophagales > Saprospiraceae > M3007. Next base: position 47,639 of record JAAFJN010000008.1, on the reverse strand, counting down.
TTTTTCAACCGGTTCAACGGTAAGTTGTTCCCGATAAAAAAGGTACCACTTGCGTATGTAAAATAGGTTACGGGGAGAAAATCCCGTCAAATGCGGAAATGCGGCTTTCAAATCCTTGGCGAAGCGCGGGATTAACCCTTGGCCCCAGGGTGTTGTTTCCTGTTTGAGCGCAATGTCGTGTCCCAACTCCCAATAAAGGAGCAATAACTCGCGGTTAACGCTAAGTGCGGCCTTGATTTGTGCGGACTGGATTCTCTTTTTCCAGTCGGCGAGCCATGCGGCATATTGTGGAGTAACGTTTTCCATGTTACATATTCCTTTTGTGACAGTGGCAAAGGTATCTATCAATAAGCACCCAAACAAATATATAACTTATTTAAAAAAATGCACCAAAAGGAAAGGTGGATACCTTAATCCATAAAACCGGATTGGGGAAATCGTTCGACATCGCGTAGATTTTCGTATTTTTGCGCTAAAATTGGTTCTATGGACTTCGCAGACATCAAAAACGACATTGCATTTCGCAAAATATTTGGCAATGAGCAGAAAACAGCTCCGCTCATTTCTTTTCTCAATGCCGCATTGCAATTGGAAGGTGATGAACGAGTGGTAAGCGTTTCATTGGCAAATCCCTACCAATTCCCGCGCATTGCAGGTGAAAAAGCAACCGTGCTCGATGTGCGGGCAGTTGATCATTTGAATCGTAAATTCGTCGTCGAAATGCAGGTCGCCGATAAAAAAGGGTTCGACAAACGCGTACAGTATTATATGGCACGGGACTATTCCATGCAAATTGACGAAGGGGAAAAGTATCCTGCGCTCAACCCAGCCTACTTTATTGGTATTTTGGATTTTCCATTTGGAGCGGATACAAATTATCATACCCGACATCTAATATTAAATAAAAGCACCCAAGAACATTTATTAAAGGACATTCAGTTTTCATTCATTGAGTTGCCTAAATTCAACAAGGAAGAAACAGATTTGGTAACGCCAATTGACAAATGGACTTTTTTTATCAAAAAATCAGAAGAATTACACGTAATCCCTGATTTTGCTAACGAGGACGAAGGTCTTAAAACCGCTTTCATTGAAGCAGACAAATATCAATGGACAAAAGAAGAAATCATCGCCTACGATAATGTTACCATTAAAGAGGCCGATGAGTTACAAGAGAAGTTGAAAGTTGCCGAACAAGCCCGTGAACAAGGTAAAGAGGAGGGGATTGCAGAAGGTAAAGACTCAAAAGAAGCAGAGATGGTCATCAAACTGTACCAAAAAGGGAAAACCGAGGTTGAAATCGCCGACTTGCATGATATGCTATTGGAAAAAGTGCAACAAATAATCAAAAAGCACACCAGTTCAAGCCAATAAATAGTACATCTTTGCCGCGAAAAACAAAGCACACCCTTTGCCCACTATACCCATTACATTCCGCAATGCACTGCTCGCCGCGCTGGCCGTATTGTTTACCTGGCCCGCTTGGTACCCCCAGTTTGATATTTCCGTGGATGGCTCCTGCGCGTGGCTGTACAACCACCTGTGGGTACACGACCGCCCCCGCCTCGCGCACCTGATTTTTCCGCACGGTCCGCTGGATTTTTTACAAACGCCGTTGCCCGTGGGCGATAATTTGGGGTGGGCCTTGGTCTGGAATGCCGCTTTGCGGTGGCTGTTTGTGGTCACGGGTTTGCGGTGGGTACAGGCGCGCAGCCCCCGCGTGTATTGGGCTTATTTTGTCGTTTTGGTGGTGTTTTTAAAATTAAATATGATGGATGTGCTGGTGTTTGCCACCGTTTTGCACGGCGTTGTATTGGCGTTTTTTGACCAAAATAACAATCGCCCTGCGTGGTTGGCGGCGGCCATTGGGTTGAGCGCGGTGGGTTTTTGGACCAAAACCATTATCGGGTTGCCCTGCTTTATGTTGGTGGGCGCGACCCTGCTCCAACAATTTGCGCTCCGGGGTCGGTGGTGGCCCCTGTTGGCGTGGTCGCTGAGTATTCCGGCGGTACTGGTGGCCGGTTGGCTGGTGTTTTTTGGCCAATTGGACGGATTTGGTACCATGCTCGCGGGCACTTTTTGGCTCACGGTGGGCAATTCGGCGGCGGTATGCCATTACCCCGCCAACAATTGGTGGGCGCTCGGGCTGTCCGTAGCCGGTTGGTTTGCGTGGCCGTTTTTGAGCCGCGACCGGCGGTTGTGGTGGTTATTGGTACTGCCCGTTTTTGCTTTTTGGAAATACGGATTTTCCCGCGAAGATATTTGGCATCTCGATACCACATTTCGGGTGTTGCTGGTGGCCGTGGCGGCTTTGGCTTTTTTTGAACCAACGGCCATTTCCTGGCGTAAATCGGCCGTTTTGGCGGCTATTGTCCTGGGTTTTTGGGCCAATTTGCGCAACGCCGAAGGCTGGCAACCCTACCAATGGCCGGGAACAGGCTGGAAAAACGGCCTCGATTGGCTGGCGCATTTTTCCGAAAAACGCGACCATTTTTACCGGGCGGGCATGGAACGGCTTCAACCCCATGTTTTACCCGATTCCGTTCGGCAAATCATCGACGCGGGTACGGTGGATGCGTTTCCCTGGCATTATTCGTGGGTGGCGGTGAACCAACTGCGCGTTGCGCCCCGCCACGTTATTCAAAGTTACGCGGCCTACCACCCTTGGTTGGACCAATTGGACGCTGACTTTTTTGCCGGTCCCAACGCCCCCGATTTTGTGATTTTTCACCTCAAACCCTACGACGAGGGCGGGCAGTTTCGCGGTTTAGATGACCGTTATCTCTTGCAGGATGCCCCCAAAACCCTCGAACAAATGATGGACCGGTACCGCATTCGGGTGCGACACGCCCGTTTTTTATTGTTGGAAAAAACCACTGCCCACCATTGGCGCGGTGCGTGGCAATCGCTGCCGCTGCGCGAAGGTTGGTCAGCGCAAATTCCCCAAAAGCCCGTCGCGGTGCGCATCAAAGGGGCATTTCACAAAACGGCCCTCGGACGGGTGCAATCCCTGCTGTTCAAGGACGCACCCGTGTTCATGGACGTGCGCACCGGTGGCGTAACGCGCCGGATCAAACTGGTGCCCGCTCTGTTTCGCGAAGGCGTATGGCTGGCTCCGTGGCTGGAACTCCCCAATGGCCGCGAACCCTATCGCCTCCCCGATGCTTTGGACTGGATTATTCCGGCGGGCTGGACGGCCGATACCGCCGCTTTTGAAATAGAATGGCGCGAAATTGACCCGGCTTCGGGTTGGGTTCCCGAGTTTCGCCCCGAAATGGCCCGCGTAACGGCCTGGGATCTGTTGCCCGAAGCCGTCGAAGTGGCCCCCGAAGGGTTTTCGCCCGGTTGGTTTAAAACCTACGGCGTAGGCGATACCATCCCGGCGGAACTGGAAATTCAGGCGGGTATTCGGGCTGAACACAACGGCGGTTGTTGCCAGTTGGTGGTATCGGTTTCGGATGCAACGGGTAAAACGGTTCATTACGCCAGCACCGAATATTGCCCGATGGGCGTGGGGGAACAAGTGTATTGGCCCGGGTCGTTGCGCACGGTTTTGCCCCCCGAAATAGCCCAACCTGCGCAGATAAAGGCTTATGTGTGGAACACTTGTAAAAAAAGTATTTTGGTAAAAGCGTTAAAAGGGCGCGAAATATACCGTTGAACGCATCTTAATACAATCCTGATGCGGTTTATGCGTTTTGGTGTCCACGTTAAAAATCACAACTTATAGGCAACCGTTTGTACCTTTGCGGACACAAGTAAAGCAATGATGACTTTGAATAGATATACAATACTGACCCTTGGTGCAGTTATTTTTTGTTTACAAATAACCTCTGCACAAATGACCGGCTGGGAAACTGGCGGCTGGTTAGGCGTTTCCAACTATTTTGGGGACTTAAATACCGATTGGCGGGTAAATCGTATTCACCTCGCGGGTGGAGCGGCGGCCCGTTATAATTTCAACGATCGCCTTGCGGTGCGCATTGGGGCCAGTTACGGCCGCATCAGCGCCACCGATGCCGATTCGAAGAACATATTTGAACAACGCCGCAACCTGTCTTTCCACAGCATTTTGCTCGACGGAACGGCGCAATTTGAGTTCAATTTTTTACCCTACGTGCACGGCCACCGCGATTTTTTCTTTACTCCTTACATGTTTGTGGGGCCAACCGGATTTTATTTTAACCCCAAAGCCGACTACGAGGGAGAAACCTACACGTTGGTGAATTTGGGTACCGAAGGGCAGTTTCGCGGCGAAGAGTACAATACTTTTCAGGGCGGATTGGCCTACGGTATGGGCCTGCGTTACGACCTCACCTACCGTTGGAGCCTCAACGTGGAGTGGAGTTCGCGCAAACTCTTCACCGATTACCTCGATGATGTAAGCGGTAACTACGCCGATGTTCGCGATGTTCGCGGACAACGCGGCGAAATTGCGGCGGCTTTGGCCGATCGTTCGGTGGAGCCGCAAGTGGGTTTGGCGGGTCGCCAACGCGGCAACGGCAAACGCAACGATATGTATATGTTCCTTGGAGTAGGGTTAATGTACTATTTTGGCGACGTTCGTTGTCCTAAAATGGCCAATTAAATTCAGTTATGACCAACGCCATTATCCGCCGTGTAATTATACTGGGTGCCATTGCCATCGCGACGCTGTTGGCCGTGCAAACGTATTGGGTGCTGTTAACCTACGATTTGCAGGAACGCGAGTTTAACCGCAAAGTGTACCAGGCATTGTTGGATACGGCCCACAAACTTAGTTTTACGGCATCTCCGGCGTTTACCCTGCCTTCACAAAACCTGATTGTTCAGCCGTATTCAAACTATTACGTGGTGAACATCAATAACCAGTTTAAAGCGGGTGATTTGGAGCATTATTTGGGCGAGTCGTTGGAATCACAAGGGTTAAAAGAAGATTTTCACTACGGTATTTTTGACTGTTCCAGCAACCAGATGGTAGCCGGGAAAATCATTCGTTTTGCCGATAAAAGCGGGTTTATTTATTCGGATAATGCCGCCGTTCCAACCGCACTGCCCGCGCTGAACGACGCTGATTTTATTTATTATTTTGGGGTGCGTTTCCCCGATAAAAACGCCAATTTATTGAGTAATATGTGGATTGTGGTGGTGTTTTCGCTGCTGATGCTGCTGACCATCGCGTTTTTCATTTATTCAATGGGGGTTATTTTGCGACAAAAACAATTGTCGGAATTGCAGCGGGATTTTATCAACAACATGACCCACGAATTCAAAACGCCCATTTCGACCATCAATATTTCCACGGATGTGTTTTTACAAAGTTCGACCATCAAAACGGATTTGCGGTTGAGCCGGTACGCCAAAATTATCAAAGAACAGGTAATGCGGCTCAATACCCAGGTGGAAAAAGTGTTGCAATTGGCCAAAATTGAAAAAGACAACCTCGAACTCAACAAAGAGAAGGTTGATCTGGAAGAATTAATCAACAACTTATCGCCGTCGCTCGAACTAAAAGCGGGCGAAAAAAGCGGGATCATCCAATTGCACCTCGGAACGCCACACCCGATTATTATGGCCGACCAACTGCATTTGACCAATATCCTGCACAATTTGGTGGATAATGCGGTCAAATACTCCCGCAACGACGTTCCTCCGGAAATCATTATTGCCTTGTTTAAATCCAAAAAAGGCGTGACCCTAAAAGTTTCCGACAACGGATTGGGTATTTCCAAAGAGCACCAAAAACGGGTTTTTGAAAAATTTTACCGCGTTTCAACGGGCAACGTCCACAACGTGAAAGGTTTTGGATTAGGGCTTTTTTACGTCAAAGAAATTTGTAAACAGCACGGTTGGGGCCTCAACCTGACCAGTGACCCCGGGAAAGGCACGTCGGTAGAGATTATATTTCCAATAGAATGATTACCTTCGCGGCGTGTTAAGTTTATTCAGAAATAACCAGGTAACCACGGTTTTTGTCTTGGCGCTGTTCACAGTGCTCATGCGTTTACCGGCTTTGCTGGGATTCATTACGCCCGATCCCGTACCACCGCAGGGAGCCGGACAAATCTACAATGTTTTGTTTGGCTGGACCACCGATGCGCCCACCTGGTCGGCGATCATTTCCACGTTATTTGTATTGGGCCAGGCCATTCTGATGAACTGGCTGGTCAACAGTAGTAGGGTGAACCCCGAACGCAACTGGCTGGTGCCTTTATTTTACGTGGTTGTGGTATCCAGTACCACTAGTTTTCAGTTTTTATCCCCGGCGTTGGTGGCGGTTACGTTTTTCCCGCCGATGTACCGGTTGTTGTTCAGTATTTACAAAAGCAACGAAATCACGCTGGCGGTGTTTGACACGGGTTTGCTGGCGGCTACGGCGGCCTTGTTTTATTTGCCCGTGTTGTGGTTGTTGCCCGTGTTGTTATTGTCCATTTGGCACGTCCGCTCTTTAAAGTTGCGGGAAATGGCGGTGTTTTTCGCCGGCGCCTTTGTGCCCGGTTTTTTAGGCTGGGGTTGGGCTTTTTTAAACAACCAGGGCGGTGTATTCCGGCGGCAGCATTTGTTGGGCTTATTTGAGTTTTGGGATTTTCACCTACCCGAGTCTCTGTCGGTATTGGTGCAATCGGGTGTGCTGTTGTTTTTCTTTTTGATTGTTATCCTGGGATACAGCGTGTATTACCACAAACGGCTGATCCAGATTCAGAAATACAACAACCTGCTGTACTGGTTAATTTTTGCCACCATATTTACAGTAGTGTTTCGGAACCAACCCGGAACAACGCATTTTTTAATTGCGGGGGTATCGGTTTCTACGTTTACAGCCCTTAGTTTTCAGTCTTTGAAAAATAAAGGAGTGGCCGAATTGTTGTTCCTCACTTTATTGGGCGGCATATTCACCATTATGTTTGCCTTCGGATAAAGTCCAAAAACAACGGATTTTGGGTGATTTTGGGGCGATTTTTATTTTTTTCATTTTTTTTGAAAAAAACTTTCAAAAAAGTTTGGCGAAAGAAAAACTCTTGCCGTACATTTGCACCCGCTAAACGCACTCGACGTTAAGCAAACAAAAAGGGCGCATAGCTCAGCTGGTTCAGAGCACCTGCCTTACAAGCAGGGGGTCGGAGGTTCGAATCCTTCTGCGCCCACAAAAGGTCACCAAATGGTGGCCTTTTTTATTTTGTGTTCATTACTGCGCGCATTTGAAAGATTTCTCTTAATTTTGTATTTCTGTAAAAGCGTAGCCGCTCCCATTCCGGTCAAGTTTTTACGTATTTCCTTTTACAAAATTTCTTCTCATGCGGCAATTTCTTACTATTACTGCTTTTCTCTTTTTTTTGCCCATTTTCACGGCTGCACAATTATCCGACATTGCGTGGCTGCGTACGTTGGTCACCCCCGATAACCTTTCGCAGGGTGATGTATACCCGCACGGCGTCGAAGTAGATGGCAATAACAATATTACCCTGCTCGCCACCTATCTCTCAACGGTCAACTTCGACGATGGCTCTACGCTCGAACACGGTAGTTTTGACGATGAAGACCGGGTTATGGTATTGCGTTACAACAGCGACGGCGATTTGTTGTGGAAAAACACCATCCGAGCCAGCAACAGCAACGAATATGATCTCTTTGGCCGAGGTGTACGCATTGGCGTTGATGACAACGGCACTGTTTACGTCGCCGGACGATTAAAATCCCCTCAATTGGATTTTGGCAACGGAATATTCGTTAATAAAAATTGCAGCGGGCTTTGTGAAGAATTGTTTATCGCCAAATTCGATAACAATGGCGCAGCCCAATGGGCCAAAAAAATAGGAGCGCCCACCGGGACATTCAACCGAATTGCCGGTATTGACTGTGATTCCGACGGCAATATTATCGTTGGGGGCCTGAGCGGTGGCGCTTCGGTAACGTACAACGACAGCACCTACAATGGTTTAAAAAAAGACCAACAGTTTTTGCTAAAATTAAACCCCAACGGCGATGCGCTTTGGTTTAATGCGCCTCCTTTGAGCAGCGGACAGGCACTTTGTCGCGTGGTGAGAACCGGCCCCGACGGCAGTGTGTACATCACGGGCGATTATTTCTCCAATATTAACCTGGGCAACGGCATTACAAAAAGCACTTTTGGTATCCACAACGCGTACGTCGCCAAATACAACCGCAACGGCGTTCCGCAATGGTTGCACGGTTTAACCGGCGGGGATGTTGATGTGTTGGATATGGATATTGATGACCAGGGAACGGCCTATTTGGCCTGCGATGCGGGCAGCAACATCACCTTTAACGGCGCACCACTCTTAAACGCCAATTCAAGTTTTGTGGGGGCGATGCTGAAAGCAGACAGTACAACGGCGACGGTATTGTACCAAATTAACTACGAAAACGATGCCCTTTATCCGGTCATGACTAACGCCGTACTTCCCGATGGCAGCAAGTATTACGCCGCCGGGGTGTACGGATTTGATATTTCGGTGGGGAACATCGTTCTTTCCTCCGAGGGTAACTCGGATTTGTTGGTCGTAGAAGGCAAAGATACCACGCTGAATCCGGTGAGTTTTGGCGGCAACAAAGCCGAGGCCATCGAAAATTTCGACTACGGCAGCGCCATTGCCCTCGACCAGGACGGATATTTGTACGTGGTTGGTTTTAACGGCCCCGACGGTCGGATCGGCTCCTTTGCGTTAGACGATGCCGGTATCTTTGTGGCCAAACTCAACACCGGCACCGTGGGCACATCGGCACCGGTTGCCCGACCGGCCCATATCTACCCCAACCCGACGGCGGGTGCTTTCCGGGTGCGGGTGCCGGGATTAACGGGACGTTCGGCGCAATGCACCATTACCAGCCCCGAAGGCCGGGTGGTTTTTCAGCAACAAATAATGCAGGAGGAGTTTTGGGTGCAAGCCCCCCTTGCCGCCGGAAGTTATCAAATGACCATCCGCAGCGCCGAAAAAGTGTGGCGGCAACAACTCGCGGTGGTTCAACGTTAAGTTTTATTTAGGGAATCTTTAGTGTTTTCTTGGAAATTATCGCGCCGGGTGCGCGTTTTTTTAATTGTTCGATGAGGCAAGACCTTCCACGGTACGGGAAGTGTAAAAAATGCCACTCATTCGGAGTACGATGAAATATATCCCGCTTTTTGCGCTTTTGTCTATGTTATTGACGGGTTGTTTTTTAAAACCAACCGAACCAGCCCCGTCCAAACCCAAAACCAAACCATCCAATACCACCTCCACGGCCAGTATGCGCTTTCGTTATGGCGTGGTGGATGATGCCGAACAATTTGTGGGCAGCCCGTACAAATACGCCGGACGCGACCCTAAAACCGGGTTCGACTGTTCAGGATTTACTTCTTTTGTATTGGCCCGCCACAACGTAAAAGTATCCACGGCTTCGGTGGCCCAAAGCAAAGAAGGCCGCGAAGTGCCCCTCGACAAGGTACTGCCCGGCGACTTGATTTTTTTTAGTCAAAATGGCAGTACCGTGTCGCACGTGGGACTGGTGGTATCGCGTGGGAAAGATGGCATTGTGTGCGTTCACAGCACCACCTCTCGCGGGGTAATTGTGGAAAACGTATCCCAATCGTCGTACTGGAAAACCAAAATCCTGTACGCCCGTGACGTGATTGGGGCCAAGCGTTAAGCGCGCAGCGCTTCTTCAATGAGCAAACTAAAAAAAGTGCCCAGGTCCCAGCCGTAGGCATTGGCCTGTTGGGGAACAATACTGGCGGGTGAAATGCCCGGAATGGTGTTGGGTTCGAGCAGGTAAAAAGTATCGCCCACCAGGATATAATCAATCCGGATCACGCCTTTGCAGCCCAGCGCCTCGTAAATTTTGGCGGTGCGCTGCTGGCATTGGGCCGTTAGTTCGGGCGAAAGTTGGGCGGGGGTCACCTCTTTGGCGCGGCCTTCGTATTTGGCGGCGAACGTAAAAAACTCGTCTTCCGGGATAATTTCGGTGATGGGCAACACCACCGTTTTGCCGTTTACCGTCAGTACACCGTTGGAAAACTCGCGACCGGGCATAAAGGCTTCCACCAGCACTTCTTTATCGAAGCGAAACGCCTCTTCAATGGCGGGCAACAAATCTTCCGGGGTTTTGACCTTGGAAACCCCAAAACTGGAGCCGTGGGTATTGGGTTTTACAAACAAAGGCAAACCCATTTGGAGTAACTCCTCCGCCGCAACGGGTTGGCCCCGGTACAGCAGTTGGCTTTTGGCCATGGGAATCCCCAGCGACGCCAATTGCATTTTGGTATTGTGTTTGCTCATGGTGAGGGCACTCACGTAACCATTGCAACAAGTATAGGGCAGGCCCATCATTTCGAGGTAGCCTTGTAGTTTGCCATCCTCAAAAGGGCTGCCGTGCAAGGCCGCAAACACGCAATCGAACTGAATTTTTTTTCCCTCCAGCGTCAGGCTGAAATCATTTTTATCAATGGAAGTGCCGGTCCCGATGTGGGTCCAGTTGGCGCCCTGAATATCAATCTGATAGAGGTTGTATTGGTCTTTGGGCAGGTGGTCGTACACGACCTGGCCGCTTTTGAGAGAGATAACCCGTTCTTCGGTGTCACCTCCGGTGAGAATGGCAATATTTTTCATTGGGCAAAGGTATGCAACCCTTTAAATTTGTGTTTGTCCGTTGAGACTCAACAAAAAAATATTTTTGCTATGAAACAAATCACATTCGTTTTGGCAGCCGCGCTGCTGCTTGCATTGGGTGCCAATGCCCAAAGTTCCAGTTTTCAGTCCTTTACCGGTTTTACCGCCGTTGGCGTTGGTGGCGGTTTCGACAAAGTTATCTTTCGCAAAGGCGATAAAGAAGGCGTAGAAATAAAATCCGATAAAGTGGACCTGGATAACATTGAAATTAAACAAAAAGGCAACGACCTGAACATCGGGGTGCGCAAAGGGGCGCGTTGGAATTCCGGCCGGATTGAACTGGTCATTACCTACAAAAAACTGGAATCCATCAGCAACAGCGGTTCGAGCAATATTGAACTGGAAGACACCATTAAAGGCGATAAATTCACCCTGGCGTCCAGTGGTTCGGGCAGTTTGAAGGGTAATTTCGACGTTGAAGAGTTTGATGTACGCCTTTCCGGCAGCACCAACCTCACGCTTTCGGGCGAAGCCGACGACCAGCATTATGCCATTAGCGGATCGGCCAATGTAAACGCCGCCGGGCTGAAAGGGGAAACCGCCGAAGTGGCTATTTCCGGTTCCGGGGATGTGTCACTTAATGTTAGTGGTAATGTTTCTACGGCCGTTTCCGGCTCGGGTAGTGTGCATAATAAGGCGAAAAAGAACCGGGAGTAGTATTGGATTTCGGCCACCATCTGATTAGATAGTTCAAATTGCCGGTTTTATTCAATATTTTCCTTAAAAAATCAAGGTTTTTTCCTTTTAAAAAGTTTACCTTTGCGACTGCTTTTTAGAAAGCGAAGGGATTTTTTTATTAAAATATTGATTATCAAATAATTACGCTAAAATGGCTTTAATCGGTAAGATTAGACAGAAAGGTTGGATTTTGATCGCCACAATGGTATTGGCTCTTGGTGGCTTTATCCTGATGGACATCATGTCTAACAGTCAGATGTATAGTGCGGCGGACGCAAATACCTTGGGTAAGGTGAACGGAAAAGACATCCGCAGTGATGAATTTGAACGCTACAAAGCGTCAATTTACGCGAATTCTACCGGTAATGATTACCAGATTCGCCAACAAATTTGGAATCAGTTTGTGGAAGATGCGATTGTTCGCGAACATGCAAAACCATTGGGTTTGGGTGTTCCTAAAGACGAATTGATGGATCTTCAATTCGGTTCCAATCCCGCTAACCTCAGCCCGATCATCATGCAGCGCTTCAGCGGGCAGTCTGGTCAGGTAGATATGAATAGCCTGGGTCAAATCAAAACCGCCATCGAGCAGGGTACCCTCAACGATGCGCAGTACGCTGATTTCCGCACCCGCTGGTCAATTCAGGAAAACGAAATTATCAAACAACGTTTGCAAGATAAAATAACCGCTATGGTAATGAAAGGCATTTATGCCCCAACCTGGCAGTCAGAAATGGCTTTTGTGGAAAACAACCAACGCGTTGATTACCTGTATGTACGTGTACCTTTCGACAAAGTACCCGATACCGACATTAAAGTAACCGACGACGACTACGCGGCGTATTTGAAAGAAAACCCACGTATGTTCGAACAAACGGAAGAAACCCGCGTGTTGGATTACGTTGCTTTCGACGTGTTGCCTACGGCTGCGGATACCATCGCTATTCGGGATGCAGCGGCTAAACACATCGCTGGTATGACGGGTAAAGACGACTCTTTGTACGTTGTCAACAACAACGGCATTTACGGCGGTGGCTTTAAATCGAAAAGTTCATTGCCCGTCAGCGTTGCTGATCGTTTGATGTCGGCTCCGCTTGACTCGGTGGTTGGCCCATACCTCGAATCTGGTGCCTGGACGGTGGCTAAAATTTTGGCCCGCAAAACATTGCCCGACTCCGTACGTGCCCGCCACATTTTGGTGCGCGATCCGGCTACGGCAGCGGCTAAAATTGACAGCCTCAAAAACGTTATCAGTTCCGGTAAAGCAACTTTTGACGAAGTAGCCAAAGCCAATAGCGAAGATACCGGCTCGGCCGTTAAAGGTGGTGACCTCGGTTTCTTTGGCAACGGTGCAATGGTACCTGAGTTCAACGAAGTATGTTTTAACACCGGTGAGCAGGGCAAATTGTACACGGCAACTACTCAGTTCGGGGTGCACCTGATCGAAATTACCGGTAAAAAGTTCATTACGAACCAGGCTTCTTTGAAAGCGGCTTATATCAGTGAACTGGTTAGTCCTTCAAAAAATACCCAGCAAGTGGTGAAAGACAAAGCACTTGAACTGATGAACAGTGCAAAAACACTGGCTGATTTGGAAGCAAAAGCCGGTGCTATGAATCTGAAATTGGAATCTTCTCAACCTTTGAAAGGTGCCGATTTTAACGTTGGTTTGCTCGGTTCCGGTAAAGATGCCCGCGACATTGTGAAATGGGCGTTTAACAAAGATACCGACCAGGGCGAAGTATCCCGCGAGGTATTTACCATTGGTGACCCTAACGGCGGTTATTTCGATTCTAAATACGTGGTGGCTGGTTTGCGCGTGATCAATCCAAAAGGTACACCAAGCGTGGCTTCTATCAAAGCCAGCCAACAGTACGAAGTGGAGATCAAAAACCGCAAAAAAGCCCAGTTGATCGTGGCCAAATGGCAAGGTATTACCGATTTGGCGGCCGCTGCCAACACGTACAGCGTTACTGTTGACACCGCAGTAGGTGCCAGCATGATGATGGTCAACACGCCAAAAGGTGGTGCTGAACCACGCGTAGTGGGTACGGTGTTCTCTTTGGCTAAAGGCCAGGTGAGCAAACCCATCGCGGGCAAAACCGGCGTTTACATGGTACAACCCATCGTTGATTTGCCAACTGTAACCATGCCAGCCGATTTGTCGATGTTCCGCAACCAGGTAAAATCAACGGCGCAAACAATGGTTCGTGCCAACCTGATGAACTCCCTGAAGAAAAAAGCGGATATCACCGATAATCGCGTGAATTTCTACTAATAATTACCTCACTCAGTGATAATAAGGTGTGTATCTCCCAAGTGAGGTACACACCTTTTTTTGTAACACCATGTATATTTTAGCCATTGAGTCTTCGTGCGATGACACCGCCGCCGCCATTATTCACGACGGTCGCCCCTTGTCGAACTGCGTCGCCAACCAGGAAATCCACCGCTTATACGGCGGCGTGGTGCCAGAGGTGGCCTCGCGCGCGCACCAGAACAATATTGTACCCGTGGTAAAAGCCGCCATTGACAAGGCCGGTATCACCATGGCCGATATTAACGCCGTGGCCTTTACGCGGGGGCCGGGCCTGTTGGGTTCGCTGTTGGTGGGTACCTCGTTTGCCAAAGCCTTTGCCTTGGCGCGGCAGTTGCCCCTCATCGAAGTGGACCACATGACCGCCCACGTGATGGCGCATTTTGCCGAAGAACCCCACCCGGCTTTTCCGTTTCTTTGCCTGACGGTGAGCGGTGGACACACCCAAATTATCCGGGTGGACAGCCCCCTGAGCATGACTATTTTGGGCCAAACCCTCGACGATGCCGCCGGGGAAGCCTTTGATAAAGCGGGTAAAATGTTGGGTTTGGAATACCCCGCCGGGCCGCACATTGACCGTTTGGCGCGGCAGGGCACCCCGCGTTTCCCGTTTCCCGAACCCGTCATTGAAGATTTGGGGTTTAGTTTTAGTGGTTTAAAAACCTCCATTTTGTATTTTTTAAAAAAGGAAGTGGCCGCCAATCCCGATTTTATCGAACAAAATCTGGCTGATATTTGCGCGTCCATTCAGCACATTATCGTGACCGTTTTGCTGAAAAAACTCAAAAAATCGGCCAAAAAAACGGGCATTAAACAACTGGCCATTGCCGGTGGCGTGAGCGCCAACTCGGGCTTGCGCGAAGGTTTACAAGCCCTGTGCGCCAAAGAAGGCTGGGAATATTTTATCCCCAAATTTGAATATTGCACCGATAACGCCGCCATGATCGGGGTAACGGCTTATTACAAATACCTCGCGGGCGATTTTTGCGGGCAGGAAGTGGCGCCTTATGTGCGGGGTGGGATGTAGGTTGCTATTTTTGTAAATCACGCGCTTCATCTCGCCCAAGGCATCTTGTGGTAATCGAGTATTGAGGTCGAGAATTTCTAAATTTTTTAACAAAGTGGTAGAATCTAATAATCCGGCCGACCAAATTTCTCTGAATACCCAAAGTGTACCCCGGACCTCCAAACCAGCCCTTTTACCCTCTTTCCGTAAATCACCATCCCCTGTGAGCAGGCAAGCCTGCATTTGAATCGCTTTAAGGAGTACCGATTTGTCCGTGATACGTTTCAAATTACATTCGGTTTTCAGGGCGAAGGCTTCGGCGATTTCAGTTTCGCTTAGTTCCATTACTTTTAGCCGTTCTGACGAAATGTATTTGTCCAGGCATTCGCGTTGACCAGGCGCATTTATTTCATATATGACCAAGTCTGTGGTGTAAATATCCAATGGACACTCAAAAAACGCATCGATAGTATTCGATTGAATTAAGTCAATGAATACATTCGTGTCAGTAACGACTATTTTCATACGAGTTGGTCAAGTTCATTTCGTAGTGCTCCAACCGTCTTTTGGGTTAGAGATGCTGCTTCATTGATGCTAATAATTTTTTCCGCCAACCCCCGATATAATAACTGCCGAAAACGGAGCGGCTGTTCTTCCCCTCTAAAGTTTCCGGGTTCACCCTCCCGATATTTACGCGCATTATAGCCAATCATCAATTTGGTATGGACATGCTCACTAATGATACCTAAGTTTTTAGCCCTGGCAAAAAGAGCAGCAATAGAAATGCCCCAGTATTCCTTTATCATCACCAATTCTGGCAGGTAAAAATGAAACCTTTCGTTATGCATAGACTCTCTGGCTTGTATCTTGGGGAATAAGACCGCCCCTGCAAAGCAATGACACAGGCGTTCTTTTTCCCGCTCGGGCATATCGGTAGGGAAAAGGAGTACATGGTGCGCCAGTTCATGTAAAGCAGTAAATCGCTTTCGGCAAACATCTTCGATGTTTTTATTTAGCCCAATCACCCTGGCCCGACCAGCGTAAGCCTTCAACCCGTCAAAATTAGCATCGGTATTGAGTTCTATTACTTTATAACCCTTGTCTTCAAGCATTGCCACTACGTTTGGAATGGGAGCATCTCCAAGTTCCCAGTCCCTACGCAGTTGTTGAGCCGCCGCTTCTACGTCGTCGGTGTTTGATACCATTTTATTAAACACAAATTCAGACATCTCTTTCTCTTCCTGCATGATAGATTCCAACGAAAGATAGCGGTTTAACTCCTCAACGCACTGCTCTTCAATGGCCATTTGTTGGGTTTTACTCATCCCGGATTTTTTCCGATAATCCACGTGTTCTAAAACAACCTGGATTTCTGGTTCAGCGAAGAAAAAGTCAACCGGAACGTTCAAAGCCTGCGCCAAAGCGATTAACACTCTGCTGTTGGGTAAACCTTCGTGTTGTTCATACTTATGAAGTGCCTGCCGCCCGACTACCCCTCCCATTTTGTCAGAAAGTCCTTGCAATGATAAACCAGCCATTTTTCGGGCTATGGCGAGACGATTTCCAAAGATAGACATTGTTGTTGTGTTTTAGTTTACAAATTTCAATGCAAATTTAGGTTTGTAAACTTTATAAAACAAATTTTTTTTCAAAAATCGGATAGTGTACCTTGCTGTTCTTAACTATGGGCTGCAATGGTATTTTCCGCGCCCCGCCCTAGCCAAGATCAAAGACAACAAACTTTCGTACTTTGCGCCAAACAACCGTACAATGACACAAAAAATACTTCGCCTGACCATCCTCTTGCTCCTTGTTGCTTGCACCGGTACACCACCGCCGGAGAACGCCGCCAATCCAAACAACAAGCCGGTCTCAACGGCCCCTACCCCGCCGCCGCCGACTTATTTGTCCAATGCTACCAGGGTGGATAAAAACATTCGCAGTATTTACCAGGACAAAAAGGGGGCTTATTGGTTCGGTACCAATGGGGCCGGGGTATTTCGCTACGATAAAAAGTCGTTGGTGCAATACACCGTAAAAGACGGGCTGGCCGATAACCAGGTTGTGTCCATTCAGGAAGATGAGGCTGGGAATATTTGGTTGGAAAGCGCGGGTTTTGCCATCAGCAAATTTGACGGTACTACCTTCACCGCTTATACCAATAACCCGGATTTTACCATCGAAACCACCCATAACTGGAACGCCGCCCTCGGCGATCTGTGGTTTTTTGCCGGGGCCGGGGTGTTTCGGTACCGCTCGTCGGCCCTGACCTATTTGCCGTTTCCCCGGACGACGAAGACTTCAAAAAATACCGATCAAACGGCGTTTACGCTCAGTCCCTCCGCTGTTTATACAACCTTGCGCGACCAAAAAGGGCAAATATGGATGGGCACCCAAGCCCGCGGGGTGTGCCGCTACGACGGGAAAAGCCATACGTGGTTCACCGAAAAAGGACTGGCCGGACCCGCAGTGCTGGCCTTGTTGGAAGACAGCAAGGGTACTATCTGGATGGGCAACAACGGAGCCGGTTTGTTCCGCTACGATGGCCGCACCCTCGTCAACGTCACCGAAGAACACCAACTGGGCAACGCGGATTTCAGGGCCACCGGTAAGTCAGGATTAAACACCCTGGCGCGGGTATATACGATTAACGAAGACAATAGCGGCGCGATTTGGGTCGGGACCGCGGACGCGGGCGTTTGGAGGTATTACGAGGGCGTTTTGACCAATTATACCACCAAAGACGGCCTCCCGAGCAATGCCGTCAGCGCCATTTGTCAGGATAACAACGGCGAACTTTGGTTCGGCACGGATGCGCATGGCCTGTGTACTTTCAACGGGAGTACGTTTACGGAGGTGGTTGAGTTTGTGGTGGCGGGGCAGTGATGGTTGCTTCGCCCGGACGCTTGCAATATTCGGTAAATACGCGCACGAAGGTGGTGTTTTTTTGAAATTTTGAAAAAAAATGATGGTTGATTAGTTTGGTTTGGTGGATTTGGGTAACTTTGTGGGGTAAATGCTAATTTTGAAGTGATTATTATCCAAGTATTTTAGGTCCCTAATTATCGGAATACAGCAGGGGTAAAATGTTGCATAAAGTGATATGAGATCAGCAGGGTTTCCTGTAACTTTTGCTGATAACAATAACAAAATAAAAAATTAATGAGCGAAATAAGAGACATCGAAAAAACCCTTTGGGCTGCGGCTGACAAACTGCGGAGCAATATGGACGCGGCAGAATATAAACACGTTGTTTTGGGACTTATTTTCCTAAAATACATTTCAGACGCTTTTGCCGAACTACACCATAAACTACAAGAAGGGCAAGGGGAATACGCAGGGGCAAACCCTGAAGACCCGGACGAATATTTGGCTGAAAATGTTTTCTATGTGCCTGAAAAGTCTCGTTGGACGTTCTTAAGAGACAATGCCAAACAGCCTGAAATTGGTATTTTAATTGATCAGGCAATGGACCGCATCGAAAAAATTAACGACAGCCTAAAAGGTGTGTTGCCCAAAAATTATGCGGATACTGACCTTGATAAACAGCGCTTGGGTGAACTCATTGACTTAATTAGTAAAATTGGGTTTGGGGGTGGACATGAAGGAGAAGATATTCTCGGACAAGTATATGAATACTTCTTAGGAATGTTTGCGGCCGCTGAAGGCAAAAATGGGGGGCAGTTCTACACGCCTAAAAGTATTGTGACGCTTTTGGTAGAAATGCTCGAACCCTATAAAGGCCGAATTTATGATGGTTGTTGTGGTAGTGGCGGAATGTTTGTCCAAAGCGAAAAATTCATTGAAAGCCATCAAGGTAAAATTGGCGACCTGAGTATTTACGGACAAGAGAGCAACCCAACCACCGTAAAATTAGCAAAAATGAACCTTGCTATTCGTGGCATTGACGCCAACATACAATTTGGCGACACGTTTACCAACGACCTACACCCCGACTTAAAAGCAGATTACATTATTGCAAACCCGCCGTTTAACATTAGTGATTGGAAAGGCGAGCAACTGCGTGATGATGTGCGGTGGAAATATGGCGTTCCGCCCGTGGGCAATGCCAACTATGCCTGGTTGCAGCATTTTATTCATAAACTAAGCCCTAACGGTACGGCTGGGATTGTATTGGCAAACGGAAGTATGAACAGCAACACAGGCAGCGAAGGCGAAATAAGAAAAAATATGATTGAAGCCCGATTGGTGGACTGTATGGTTACGCTACCAGCGAACTTGTTTTACAATACCACCATTGCCGCTTCACTGTGGTTTTTGGCAAAGAACAAAACGAACGGAAAATTCCGAAACCGTGAAAACGACATTCTGTTTATTGATGCCCGCAAAATGGGCAAAATGATAAACAGACGAAACCGAGTATTGGAGCAAGCCGACATTGACGTGATTAGCAGCACTTACCACATGTGGCGAAATGTAAATGGTGGATATGCTGATATAGCCGGTTTTTGCAAATCTGCCACTTTGGAAGAAGTGCGCCAAAACAACTATGTTCTGATGCCCGGAAGATATGTAGGCACGGAAGACGAGCAAACTGACGATATGCCCTTTGATGAAAAAATGCAAAGCCTTACCGCCAGACTTGCCGAACAGTTTGCCAAAGACAATGCAATAGAAAATACCATTCGTGAAAATTTAAAAAGAATTGGATATGAGTTTGAATGAGTGGCAAACCTATAAATTAGAACAAGTATTAGAAGTTAAATATGGGAAAGACCATAAAGCACTTTCTGATGGTGATATTCCAGTTTACGGTAGTGGTGGAATAATGCGATTTGCAGACAAAGCACTTTATCAAGATACATCTATACTCATTCCAAGAAAGGGGACTCTGAATAATTTGTTCTTTTTGGATAAACCGTTTTGGACTGTTGACACAATGTTTTACACAATTCTCAACAGAGAAATAATAGACCCAAAATTTCTTTTTTACAAACTCACAACCTTTAACTATTCAGAAATGAATGTTGGCACTGCCGTGCCAAGTATGACAGTTCAAGTTTTAAATGAGTTAGAAATTACCATCCCTGAAAAATCAATTCAAGAAAAAATTTCGTTCATACTTTCGACAATAGACGATAAAATCGAAAACAACCTTGCTGCCAACCAAACCCTTGAAGAAATTGCTCGAACGCTTTTTAAGGAGTGGTTTGTCAATTTCAACTATCCCAATGCAAGCGGCAACTTAAAGCAAAGTGAGTTTGGGGAAATTCCTGAGAGTTGGGAGGTAGGGACATTGGGAGATATTTACAAAACCACTTCGGGCGGAACACCAAGCAGAAGTAAACCTGAATATTATGAAAATGGGATTATTGGTTGGGTAAAATCAAAGGAACTCAACAACTCTTTTATTATTGATACGGAAGAAAAAATAACCGAAAATGCTTTGAAGAACTCTTCTGTCAAATTATTGCCAGAGCATTCGGTTTTGATAGCAATGTATGGGGCAACAGTTGGTGAAATAGGAATTATCACAGGTAAATTCACTTGTAATCAAGCTATTTGTGCCTTTTTACCTAATGAACAATATCCTTTTTCATTCATCTATAATTTTCTACTGAACTCAAAACAAGACATTGTCAGCCGTGCTGTCGGTTCAGCACAGCAGAATATCAGTCAGCAACTACTTCTACAATATAAACTTGTCATCCCGCCAAGCGAATTGGTTCAGGAATACCATAGCATAGTTCTTCCATTGTTCCAGAAAATCCAGGATAATATTGAAGAAAACGAAAACCTAAAAGATTTGAGAGATAGTTTGCTGCCCAAACTTATGTCAGGAGAAATCATCGTAAACCCTTTAACCACTTAATGATCTTATGGAAATAGAAGAATTGAGATATGAAGATCACGAAGATTTCAACTTGGATTTAGATGAAAGCGAAAATCCAGTAGAAATATTAGGTGCTACATTCAGACCAAGTGAAGTCTTATTTAATATGCAAAGGGAAACCTACCGGATTGCATTAACGGACTTTTATGATAGACAAATTGAAGAGTTAAAACAATTTGCTTTTAAGGAACTACCAGATAGTATTGCATATAATTATTGGCTTTCCGAGAGAGGTCCAGGCTCAGGAAATCCAATCTCAAAGTTTTTACATCTAAAGGATAGTTGGGAAGCCGTAATTTTCGTTTTAAATGCTTTGGTTTGGGGGGAAGTAAGGGCAAAGAGTGTTGACTTAAAAACAGCAGATGTTTATCACAGTGGACAACCAAATTTGAAATTTAATTCAAGAATACTACTAACAGATGAATTAAAGCAGATTCTAGAAAACATCAAAGCCGTTGTCAATTATTCTAATGCAAATGGATTGAATTTAAAATGCGGATACTTTATAAAAATAGAGTTGATTGAATCACTATATGATCTGCAAAATAATAGAAACCATTTTTCGCATACATCTACACCTACAAGAGAGCAGGCGGAAGCCGAGTTGAATATTGTAATTCCACTTTTTAGAAAAGTTTTGAAGAACATCAGATTCTTTGAAAATGTAAGCATACTTAGATTTGAGAGTTTTGACAGCAGATACCACTTTCAAATTTTTAAAGCCTATTCTTTACAACGAGAAAGCAACCACAATGTTTCAGTTCAACCGGAAAGACTTACTTATGTCATGACTAATCCCGGTGAAGTGATTTTTGCTAAATGGGATGAAGACCTTTTCAGCCTCTCGCCATTTATGCATTACCAACACGATGATACTGGGCACGAAACATATTTAAGCGTCTATAAAGGAAAACGAGACAGTAAGTTTTGGTATGAACCAGTAAAAGTCAGAAATAATGTTTGCTACGACTCTTTGCAAAGTAGGTTTGACGCAGAGAAAGTTGAATTACAAAATTTAATTGTGCCATAATGAACATACTATCAGAAGAAGTAATAGAACAAATGGCGTTGCAAACCTTGCAGGAGCAAGGCTATGAAATACTCAATGGGGCAAACATTGAGCGGCAATACAATGAAGTAGTTTTAACCGACCGCTTACAAGCCGCTATTGACAAAATTAACCCTGAAGTTCCTGCCGAAGTGCGGGAAGAAGCCTTGCGTACTATTTCACGAATTCCATTTACCAACTTATTAGCCAACAACGAAGCATTTCACAAACTCATTACCGAAGGTGTTGATATAAAAGGCCGAGAAGGGGAGCAAGTTAAAACCTTTAAAGTTTGGTTGATTGATTTTCATAATCCTCAGAATAACGATTTTGCAGCCGTCAATCAATTCACCATTGTAGAAAACCAAAACAAAAAACGCCCTGACGTAATCATTTTCATCAACGGACTGCCATTGGTTGTTATTGAAATCAAAAACGCAACTGATGAAAAAGCCGACCTAAAAGCCGCTTATAATCAGTTGATGACCTACAAACAAGCCATTCCTACCTTATTTAATTATAACAGTTTTTTGATAGTGACAGATGGTTGGTTTGCCAAGGCAGGAACCATTACCAGCGATTGGAGTCGTT
Source organism: Chitinophagales bacterium (assembly GCA_013298845.1). GTDB lineage: Bacteria > Bacteroidota > Bacteroidia > Chitinophagales > Saprospiraceae > M3007. Next base: position 25,502 of record JAAFJN010000008.1, on the reverse strand, counting down.
TTAGTGGTTGGAAAATACCAGATAATCCATCTGATATTATTGCTACAGATCTGGACGAAATATATAATTCAACACTCTTTGCAAGGCCAACGGCCAATATTGAAATGGATGTAGTGCTGAGCGGAATGTTGCGCAAAGAAACTATCGTTGACCTGATACGCTACTTCATTATTTTTGAGAAAACCAAAGACAAAACAGTGAAGAAAATAGCCGCGTATCACCAATACTACGCGGTAAACAAAGCTATTCATTCAACGATTAAGGCCGCAGCACTTTTAGGCGACAAACGGGCAGGGGTAGTTTGGCATACACAAGGAAGTGGCAAAAGTTTGAGTATGGTTTTTTATGCGGGTAAAATGGTAGTAACGCCACAACTCAATAACCCAACCATTGTAGTACTCACCGACCGGAACGACTTGGATCAACAACTTTTTGAAACATTTAGTAACTGCCAGCAACTCATCCGGCAGACACCAGTTCAGGCAGAGAACAGAAGTCATCTACAAAGTTTACTTTCGGTGGTGTCGGGTGGTGTAGTTTTCACTACGATTCAAAAATTTATGCCCGAAGAAAAAGGGGCAATATATCCGCAACTATCTGATCGTAGGAATATTGTAGTCATTGCCGATGAGGCCCATCGAAGCCAGTATGACTTTATTGATGGTTTTGCCCGCCACATACGCGATGCCTTACCTAATGCCTCTTTTATTGGGTTTACCGGTACTCCTATTGAAAAAGAAGATAAGAATACACAAGCTATTTTTGGCGAGTATGTAGATATTTACGATATACAGCAAGCCGTTGAAGATGGTGCAACTGTTCGCATTTTCTATGAAAGCCGATTAGCCAAAATAGAACTTGACCCTGAAGAACAGGAAATCATTGACCAACGAATTGAAGAAGTTACCGAAGAAGACGAACTAACCGAACGCCAACAACGCTTTGCCAAATGGACACAACAAGAAGCCATTGTAGGCAGCGACAAGCGATTAAAGCAAGTTGCGGCAGACCTTGTAAAACACTTTGAGCAACGCAGCGAGGCATTTGACGGTAAAGGAATGATTGTATGTATGAGCCGCAGAATCTGCGTGGCTTTGCATAATGAGATTATCAAAATTCGTCCTGAATGGTATAGTGGTGATGATGACAAGGGAGCCATTAAGGTAATTATGACAGGTTCTTCATCAGACCCGCTGGATTGGCAAGAGCATATTCGCAACAAGCCAAGAAGGAAAACCATCGGCGACCGATTGAAAGAACCGAGCGATGATTTAAAATTGGTAATTGTTCGGGATATGTGGCTTACGGGTTTTGATGCTCCTTGTCTGCATACGTTATATATTGATAAACCGATGACAGGTCATAATCTCATGCAAGCAATTGCAAGGGTAAACCGAGTATTTAGAGATAAGGAAGGTGGCTTAATTGTAGATTATTTAGGCATAGCCCAAGATTTGAAAAAGGCACTGAGCGTATATACATCAAGCGGTGGAAAAGGCAAGATTGAGTTTGATCAGGAAGAAGCAGTTGCCAAAATGGAAGAACTCTATGAAACAGCTATAAACTTGTTCTATGGTTTCGATTACAAACGTTTTTTCGGATTACAGCCAAGGGAAAAACTCAATTTTCTATTAGACGCTACCGATTTTATTTTAGGATTAGACAGAGGCCAGGAGCGTTATAGTACCATTGTTTCCAATCTGTCCAAAGCGTTTGCGATTTCAGTTCCTCATCCTAAGGCTATTGCAATAAGAGATGATTTGAGTTTTTTTCAAGCTATTAAGGCAAGAATTTCAAAACTTAGAGAAAGCAAGAAAAAACGAACAGATGAAGAGGTCGAAACAGCCATTCGGCAAATAATTTCAGATGCGTTGATTTCAACGGAGGTTATTGATATTTTCCAGGCATCTGGTTTGCAGAATCCTGAAATATCAGGTTTAAATATTCTTTCGGATGAGTTTATGGCAGAGTTGAAAAATATGCCAAGAAAGAACTTAGCGTTAGAACTTTTGAGGAGGCTTCTCAATGATGAAATCAAGCAGCGCTCGGTAAAAAATATTGTTCAGAGTAAAAAGTTCTCCGAAATGTTGGCAGAAGCTATCAAACGTTACCAAAATAATGCATTGACAGCCGCAGAAATCATTGAAGAACTTATCCGACTTGCCAATGAAATTAAAGAAGCCGATAAGCGGGGTGAAAATCTAAACCTTGACTTTAGAGAATTGGCGTTTTATGATGCATTAGAAGTGAGCCATAGCGCTGTACTAAAAATGGGTGATGAGGTTTTGAAGACAATAGCCAGAGAGTTGGTAGAAAGTGTTAGAAACTCAGTTACTATTGATTGGGACAAAAAAGAGAGCGTTCAAGCCAAAATGAGGGTAATGATAAAAAGGATTCTAAAGAAGTACGATTATCCACCAGAAAAACAAGATCAAGCCGTGAAGACTATACTAGAACAAGCGAAACTGATTGCTGATGAATTTGCTAATGCATAATGATAGAAAAACAAGAGTTATAATGGTGTAACACGATGGCACTATTTGAATAGGTCCATGATTGTGGAACTTTTGAAGACGACCCATTGGAACGTTCTTTTACGGAAAACAATGTATTCTTGAGCGTTGGAGTGTGCGGGTGATTTCTAAAAAATCCCAAACCAAATCACATAGAAAAACAGATAAATGTCTTGTCAGTAATGGACACGGATTTTATGGATTTTTCAGCACAACAAAATATCCGTGTAAATCCGTGTCTAATCCGTGTAAATCCGTGTCCCATCAATCTAATCCAGATTTAACCGAGGTATTCCCAGATCGGGCGGGATTTGCCTGCCAAGCGTTTCATGGTATTCACCAAGGTCATGTGTAAGTGAAAAAATCGCCGCCACAAGCGGCTGTATAGTTACATTCTTGCCCCCCACAATCCCCACCGTCCGCACCCCACAACCCCTTTTTTGTCCGAAAAAGACCCCGCAAAACGGCGATTTTTTACTTTTGCGCCCGCAAATGTCAAAAAATAAACAGACCCGTATGCCACTTCGTTTTTGGTGCGCTTGTACCGTATTTTTTCTGGTTTCCAACGCGCTTTTGGCCCAAACCACCGCCCGCGCCGAGGACGGTTTTCAGATCCGAAAAGCCAGTGCGCCCCTTGTGCTCGATGGCCAATTAACCGAAACCGCCTGGGCCGAGGCCGATCTGCTCGTGGACTTTACCAAAAACTTTCCCGTGGATACCGGCCTGGCCGATGCCCGCACCGAGGCCCGCATCACCTTCGACCAACGCTACCTCTACGTGGCTTTTACCTGCTACCAAAAACGCGAAGATTATACCATCCAGAGCCTGCGCCGCGACTTCGGGCCGGGAACCAGCGACGCCATTAATGTGCTCATTGACCCGTTTAAAGACGGCCTCAACGGGTTTTTATTCAGCGTCAACCCCATGAACGTGCAGCGGGAAGCACTGGTGGACAATGGCAGCAATTTGTCGTACGAATGGGACAACGTGTGGAAATCGGCGGTGCACAACGAACCCGATAAATGGACCGTGGAAATGGCCATTCCGTTCAAAACCCTGCGCTACAAAGTAAGCGAAGGCGTAAACAGTTGGCATTTTAACTTTGTGCGCACCCGCCTGAAACCCTGGGAAGTGAGCGCGTGGAAACGAGTGCAGCAACAATACGCGCCCAATAACCTGGCCTTTTACGGCGTAGGTACCTGGGCCGAAAATCCGCCGGAAAGTAAAGTGGGGGTTTCTCTGATTCCCTACGTGTCGGGGCGTTACGGCAAAGCCTACACCCGCAACGATGACTTGGAAGTGGTGGCGCGGCCCAATACGTTCGGCGGCGGAATTGGGGGCGACGTAAAAATCGGGGTAACGCCTTCGCTCAACCTCGACCTGACGTTCAATCCCGATTTTTCGCAGGTGGAAGTGGATCGGCAGGTGGCGAATTTGAGCCGTTTCCAGTTGTTTTTTCCCGAAAGGCGGCAGTTTTTTCTCGAAAACCGCGATTTGTTCTCGATGTTTGGCTTCCCCAATACGCGGCCGTTTTTTTCGCGGCAAATTGGCCTCGCCGATACGTCGCTGAACCAATCGCAGCGGTACGCGCCCGTGCCCATTTTGTACGGTGCCCGCCTGAGTGGCAAACTCAACGATAACTGGCGCGTGGGTTTGCTCAATATGCAAACGCGACAATTGAATATTTCCGAAGAAAATATTATTCCGGCGACCAATTTTACGGTGGCCACGGCCCAGCGCAAATTGTTTGCCCGTTCGGTGTTGAGCGCCATTGTGGCCGATAAAACGCAGTTTTTGGGCAAATTAACTGAACAACAACGCACGCGTTTTGAACCCTGGAACCGGATGGCGGGGATGGAATTTAATTTTTACTCCAAAGACAACCGCTGGGAAGCCGAATCGTTTTACCACCGTTCGTTTTCGCCCGACCCCAATAAACGCGGTGCTTCGATGGCGCAATTTATTGGGTACGACGTGCGGAAATTTGCCCTTCGCGGCGGTATCCAACGGGTAGATACCACGTATACCGCCGACATGGGTTTTGTGCCGCGCCCGGGCGTGCAGGGTATTTTTACCGGGGCCGAATACCGTTGGTACCCCAAGGGTTTGTTGAACACCATTAACCTGAGTTGGAACGGCGACCTGACCACCGATTTGCACTTTAACACCACCGACGCGGAGTATAGTGTGGGGACCAATTTGGGTTTTAAGGACCAAAGTTTTTTGTACGTGGGTGCGTATTCCTCGTTTACGCGGCTGTTTGAACCATTTGACCCCTCCAACACCGGTGACGATGCCTTACCGGCGGGCGATTATACCTACAACGGCCTGTCGGTGGAGTACAACAGCAGCACTTCGTACGATTTGCAGGCGAACCTTTCCACGCAGTACGGTGGGTATTTTAACGGAAAAAGTTATTCGTTACAGGGTGACATCCGGTACCGGTTGCAGCCTTACGGCATTTTGGGCATGACGTACACGATTTTTAATTTCGACTTGCCCGAACCCTACGCCAACGACCGTTTGTACCTGTTGGGGCCATCGGTGGAATTGGCCATTAACCGGAGTTTGTTTGCCAGCGCTTTTTTCCAATACAATACCCAGGCCAATAATTTTAACATCAATACCCGGATTCAGTGGCGTTTTGCGCCCGTTTCCGACGTGTTTTTGGTCTACACCGATAATTCATTTGCCAACCGCATCGAAACAACGCCGGTGCGGTTTTTGTCGCCCAAAAACAAAACCGTGGTGTTGAAAGTGGTGTATTGGTTGAATGTGTAGGGGTTCTAAGGCTAAAACTTATAACCCAATCGCAACGTAAACCGCCAAAGCGATTGCGCCTCGGATTCGGAAGACGAAGTAATCGTGCCAAAACCACCGGTCTCTATGTAAGAAGTTTTTAATGGTTGCATATCCTCTCTTTGCAGCAGATAATCGTGTTGCAATGAAAGACCGGCGAAGAATTTATCGGTGAACAAATAATCGTATTGCACCGAAAAAATAGCAGCGGGCTGATTCGCCTGGTAGTCCGTTCGGTTGACGGTGCGTTCATCGGTGAAGGCGCTACTGACCACAATTTCTTCGACGTAATTTAACCGGAGCATAATTAATTTAAAACCCATTCCCGCGCTCAATTGTTGGCGGTTGTTCACCGGGAAAGTGTACGTCAGGTTTGCATACGGCTGGATACTTTTTAGCCGGTGAAACTCGGATGCATTGCTGGCATTGACTTTTAGCCGGTCGTTGACATAACCTAATCCCGCGCCTGCGTGCAAACCGGGGAAAAAGTTATAGCGGTATTCGGCGCCAAAATAAGGACTAAAATAGCCCCAATACATGCCCCGTTCACTGCCCAGGTGAACTACGGCGGCAGAGGCGTTTTGGGCCTGAATATGACCCCAAAATAGGAAAAAAAGTGCGGGGAGAAGGTATTGTTTCACCATGTTAAAGGATAAATGACTACCGGCACGGATAAAAGCGAATGGTATATTTTATCCACGCCGGTAGAAAGTACGTTAATATTGTTCTTTATCGCTCGGGAATTGCTGCGCTTTTACGTCGGCAATGTACGAGCGGGTAGCGTCGCCGATACTTTCGAACAGTTCGAGGTACCGGCGCAGGAACCGTGGTTTAAAGTCTTTGGTAATGCCCACCATATCGTGGGTAACCAGCACCTGGCCGTCGGCGTGTACACCGGCCCCAATCCCGATGGTGGGAATTTCGAGGCTTTTGGACACTTTTTCGGTGAGGGTGGCGGGAATTTTTTCCAAAACCAGGGCAAAGCAGCCAATATTTTGCAATAATTGCGCGTCGCTGAGCAGTTTTTCGGCCTCGGCTTCTTCTTTGGCGCGTACGGAATACGTCCCAAATTTGTAGATGCTTTGGGGGGTAAGGCCCAGGTGTCCCATCACGGGAATACCCGCCATCAGGATGCGTTTAATGGACTCTTCCACTTCCGAGCCACCTTCCAGTTTTACGGCGTGCGCCCCCGATTCTTTCATGATACGAATGGCGCTCGACAGGGCAATTTCGGAATTGGCCTGGTACGAACCAAACGGCAAATCCACCACCACCATCGCCCGGTGCACGGCCCGCACCACCGATTGCGCGTGGTAAATCATTTGGTCGAGGGTAATGGGCAAGGTCGTTTCGTGGCCCGCCATCACGTTGGAGGCCGAATCGCCCACCAACAAGATGTCAATACCTGCCTCGTCCAGAATTCGGGCCATGGAAAAATCATAAGCCGTTAACATGGCGATCTTTTCGCCTTTGTTTTTCATGGCTTGTATGCTATGGGTCGTAACCCGCTTCAATTCTGATGTTACAGCAGACATTTTTTTTTAGTGAATAGTGAAAAGTGAATAGTGAAAAGTGAATAGTGAAAAGTGAATAGTGAGTAGTGAAAAATGGAGCGCGAAGGGTGTTAAAAATATTTTATATATAGCGGTGGGTGAGCGCTAATTGCGGAAAAATGGTTTGTTAGTACTGAATTGTAAAGATTTTTTGAAAAATGAAAATGCTAAAGCGTACATATATTAAAAGTGAAGGCACTAAAGTGTATATTGATTTTTCGTAACTATCCAGCCGCTTTGTGCGGTGAAAACGTACGAAATTTGGGCTTTCCCGCTATCTATGACCTCGGCAGAGGTCAGTGGGAAGCGGCTGGATAGTTACGAATTTTCCTTATTTGCGGTGGAAAGTAAATTTTAATTAGGCTCCGTTGGCTTTTTAGGATCAGGAAAAATAGAAACATTTTAAAAGCCCACACCAATACACTCTTCACTCTTCACTCTTCACTTATCACTCTTCACTCTTCACTTATCACTCTTCACTCTTCACTCTTCACTCTTCACTCTTCACTTATCCTCCCGTTCTTCTTTTGCGTCTTGGCGGCGTTCGATATAATCCTTCCAGATCGGCATGTATTCGTACGACATAAACACTTCGCTGTTGAATGCGCCCCAAGCACCGTTGGAAATGGCGAGGTAGAGGCGGCGAACGCCATCGGCGGGCATTTTGAGGGTAACGATGTGGCCAAAACCCACGGCGACGTTCCAGGATACGACCCGCGAATCGGCGGGCGGGAATACATCCCAAAAACCGTTGGCTTCCAGCAGGCGGCGCAGTTCGGAGAAGGATTTATCCTGTTGGTATTTTAAAATAACCGTCACCAACATACTATCGGCGGAGGAGGTATCGGAGGGCATGGGGGCAATGGCCACGGGACCCGAAGATTTTTTGGTATCTTCCTGAGCAGAGGTTATGGTCCAACTGCCGATCAAAAATGCAAAAATGAGAAGTACGCGCATGGTGTTGAATATTTGTTATTGGTTTGTTGTTGGATTCACCGCCGATTGACCTAAGTCCGTCCAGGTCATAAAAATATCGGCATCACCCAGTGCATAAGGTGCAATTTCGTACGTATTATAGTGAAAAAGAACGCCTTTTTCGGTAAAAACGCATTGCGTTGGGAACACAATGGCGCTGTCTATATAGGCGTTTCCTTCGGCAAATGCTTCTTGTTTTTCGGCCCGGTACACGATATCCAGCAAGGGCAAAATGGCGTTGGGATCTTTAATAAAATCCGTCGTGGGAATAATGGCACCCGTTTGGCTGTTTAAAACCACCATTCGGCTCAAATAGTTGGGATGCGCGCCGCCGGAATTCAGGTACAAATCCAAACGAAGGGCCAAAAACTGATTATTGGCCATGAGAACAGTGTCTTTGAGGCTAAATGCGTGCGATACCGTATTCTCCGGGCTTTTCCAAAGCGCCAGTAAAGCATTGGCGGATTCGGATAAACCCATACTGGGCGGGGCACTTTCTTCGGTTTGAGCGCATATTTCGGCCACGCAGTTTTCGACCCATTTTTGCACCGAATCGCGCAGGGCAGCCGTACCTTCTTTTACCACCGGATATTCGGCCTCAAACGAAAAGTAATTCGTGTTAATATCGCCTTCGCCCTGCACAAAACGCTCCGAAGTAATGACCGGGGCATTGCTGCCTTTGGTAGTATTTTTGGAATCGGTTTGGCAATTAGTCAACAATAGAACCGCCGCAGATACAAAAAGGTATGGTGTTGTCCTGGTTTTCAGGGATGAAAAGCGCATCGTTAAATGTGGTATATATTTTGCCGCTAAGGTAGGGTTGTTTTTTTAATTTTGCGCGACATGCTCCATCCGATTTGTCCGATGGTTTTATTTTAACGGTTTTCGCCGGATATCAACAAAAAAAGAGGGACTGGAACGTTGTCCGAATCCCTCTTCCGTAAGTGATTGCCTGTTACAAACAAATTAATTGGGTAATGTATAGTTGATCTGATTTATGATGGCTGGGCGAGGCGTAAACCCCGGTGGTGGCTGTATAATCGTTTAGTTTTTACTACCAACGGCACTTTTTACCGTGCCAATTTCATCCGCGTTCATCATCATCGGAACGCTGCCGTTGCTGATAATCACTTTTGCATTGGGCGAATTGGACAATTGCAACCACGCTTCAATAGATTTGAACTGGAGGATTTCGGGCGTCAGACCGGCTGCGATAATTTTATTGGCGTCGCTGGTACCCTGAGCCTGAATTCGTTTGCGTTCGGCTTCCTGTTTTTCCTGCAACAACACAAATTCCATGCGTTGGGCCAATTGTTCGGCCTCTAATTTATCTTCAATGGCTTTGGCCAAACTGCGCGGCAACGCGATACTTTTTAACAAAACGGCCTCCACAATAATACCTTTGTCCTTCAGATTTTTCATCATCAAATCAAGAATGGCCGCTTCAATTTCGCCGCGATTGCCCGAGTGCATGTCTTTGGCGTAATATTTGGAGGTAATATCGGCAACGGCGGAGCGGAATACGGGCAAAATGATGGTTTCTTCGTAGTCCAAACCCACGGAACGCAACAAATCGGGGGTAGATTTGCTCACTACACGGTACAAAATGGACACCTCACTTTGGATCGAAAGGCCCTCGCGCGATGGGATATTCAGGTTCACTTCGATATTTTCCGTTTGGGTAGATACTTTTACAATGGTACTGGTGAACGGATTAAAACCGCGCAAGCCACTGGTGTACACTTTGTCGTTGTATTTACCAAACGTCCGTTTCACGCCCGTTTCGCCTTGGCGGACAACGGTGCAACTACTTTGGAATATAAGAATGGCAATAAAACTTGCCAAAAAAGCGGAAATTTTGATGTACTGTTTCATAGTATGGACGTGTTTTGATTAGATCTGCTTTTTACCAAAAAATGCTTTTTTCGTTTGTGGGAAAAGCAGTGTTTGTTTTTGTTTGATAGTATTACTATTAAACTAAGTAGACGTACTATTGTTTAGGTTTTTTTTAAAAATTTTGCTAAACATTTGATTTTCAATAGAAAAACAAATGAATTTTAACCTCGTTTTAACAAAATGGAAACGCCCGGCGGCCAAAGAAGCCCCTTGGAGCAGGCCGCGATGTATAGTAATTCGGCTGTATATTGGCCATTCCTCTAAAAATATACTTAATTTTGTGCGACATGATACCGAACCGATTTATCCCGTTGTTTTTTTGTATCGGCATTTTTGCCGCTTGTAATACCCATAAACCGGCCGTTTCGTCCAATAGCCTGGAGCGGAAAAGCGAGCCGTACGACCATTTTACCTTTCAGCGCTGCTACCCCGACACGGTGTTCAACTGGGAAGCCTGGCGGCGCATGATACGCACGGTATCGGAAGCACCGGTGGCCGACCGCAGTGCCAATTGCACGGGCGGAACGGTTTCCACTACTCCGTGGACGTTGCAGGGACCGGCCAACTACGCCGGGCGGGTCAATTCCGTTGCCGTAAAACCCAACGACGAAAATACGGTACTCGTGGGTTTTGGCGGCGGCGGCATTTTCAAAACCACCGATGCCGGGAATAATTGGACCCCGGTTTTTGACGAATTTGCCCAATTATCCATCGGAACCGTCAATTTTGACCCTTCTAACCCCAATGTCGTGTACGCCGGAACGGGCGACGTAAATATGCCTTCCATCCTGTACAACGGCGATGGGGTCTATAAATCCACCGATGCCGGTGAAACGTGGCAATACCTGGGCCTAAATCAAGCCGGGGTGATTTCCGAAATTATTGTTCACCCCACCAATCCGCAAATATTATGGGTGGCAACTATGGGAAACCCATACGTGCGCACGAGCGAACGCGGCGTATATAAAACCACCGACGGCGGCCAAACCTGGCAAAAAGTGTTGTTTGTGAGTAATAATTCGGGGTGCAGCAGTTTGGTGATGAGCGCCGCTAACCCACAAATTTTGTACGCTTCGTTTTGGAACCGACTGCGCAACAGCAACGAATCGTTTGTGGCCGGGCCACACGCCAAGGTCTTCAAAAGTACCGACGGCGGCGATACCTGGACCGAACTGGGCGGAGGACTGCCCACCTGGAAAAATGGCCGCACGGGGCTGGCAGTGTCGCAGCAAGACCCCAACAAAGTGTATGCCTTGTACATTGATACCTTGTCTACTACCGGAAGCCTGCACCTGACCACCAACGGCGGCACTTCCTGGACGACCCTCAATACCGCTTCTTTGGAGGATGCCTGCGCCGATTTTGGTTGGTATTTTGGCAAATTATCGCTCCATCCCACCAACGATAACGACCTTTATTTTCACGGTATTTTGTTGCATCGCCGCCTCGCCAACGGTTCCTGGATGGTGGCCGCCGGGGGCCACGCCGATAGCCACGACCTCATGTTTTGCCCTTCCGGGCGTCGGTATTGGGCCAACGACGGCGGCATCTACCGCAACGAACCGGGCCAACAAATTTGGATAAAAAGTAAAAATTTACCCGCAACCCAATCGTATCGCACCGCCTGGACACCCCTCCGCCCCAATGATTATTGGACGGGCGCGCAGGACAACGGGGTAAAACGCGGCAACAGCACTACCCTCAACAACTGGTCCGATGTGATTGCTTCCGACGGATTTAGTTGCGCTTTTCACCCCACTTCGACGGATACTTTTTGGGTAGAAACGCAAAACGGCACCGTTTGGGGCACCGATAACAACGGAGCCAATTGGAGTTCGGGCGGCAGTGCTTTTGGTACGATGGATCGCGTGGGCTGGGATGCGCCCTTTATTCGGTCCATCCATCCGCCTTATATTTTTTACGCGGGTACGTATCGGTTACTCACCTCCCCCAACGGTTATGGTTTTGGGGCGGGTTCGGGCGATTTGACCGATGGCGTCATTGTTGCACCGCGTTTTCACGTGTTGAGCAGCATTAGTGAATCCCCGTTGCTGGCCGGTAAATTGTTCGTTGGCACCTCCGATGCCAACGTGTGGTGGCGCTCTCCGGCGGGTGTTTGGACCAATATAACTGCTGGTTTGCCCAATCGTTACGTTACGTCGGTGGTGCCTTCACCCACGCAGGTTAACCGCCTTTTTGTGACGCATTCGGGGTTTCGGGACAACGAAAATATTCCGCACCTGCACCGCTCCGACGACAATGGACAATCGTGGGTGAATATTTCGGGTGATATGCCGCAGGTACCGGTGAACCAAATTTTTGTGGTGCCCAACGCGGCCGATTCCATTTTGGTTGCCGCCACCGACGCGGGCGTTTTTGCCACCAAAAACAGCGGTGCCAACTGGTATCGCCTCGGCGAAGGGATGCCTTCGGTGCCGGTTTTTGATTTTAAACACGATTTTACCAACAAACGGCTGGTCGCGGCCACGCACGGGCGCGGCGTGTGGACCTTCCCGATGGATTCCATTCGCCGGGTGCAAACCTCCACGCCGGTCACCGTTTCGGCCGCCGGGATGGTGCGCAATGCGTTGGGGCAGGGCATTTCCAAAACGTCTTTCCCCGATGTGCTACCGGGTGTTTTGAGCGACACAACGGGCGCGATTCAACTCAACGGGCTGCCGGGCTGTTCCACGGTGGTTTTTAAACCCTACCGCAACGACGACCCCACCAACGGCCTTACGGCTTACGATTTGGTGCTCATCAGCCGCCATATTTTGAACCTCGAACCGATTAATACGCCGTATAAATTAATTGCGGCCGACGCCAATAAATCCAAAACCGTGACCAATTTTGACATTGTGCAACTGCGGAAAATCCTGCTGGGCACCGACACGGCGTTCCAAAACAACACCTCGTGGCGTTTTATACCGGCCAGTTACCAGTTTTCGGGGCAACCGAACCCGCTGCTGGATACATTTCCCGAACAGGTTACGGTCAATCTCGAACAAACGGATGCCGTTGTTCCGGCGTTTATTGGGGTAAAAATTGGGGATTTGGACCAAAATGCGCTGCCGCACTTCGGGCCGGGTACCGCCGAAGAACGCCAATGGCCGCAATGGCCCGTTTGGTTGTCGGAACCCGCTGCGACCAACGGCACCGTAGAACTGCCACTGTTGACCAACTTCAAAGGATTATCGGGCGTACAGTTTACCCTCGAATTTGATCCGGCCCAATGGGAATGGCTGGAACCGGGCACGGCCTTTTCGGACATGGCTCCGGAACTGCATTTTAACACCCAAAACGCGGCGAATGGTCAGGTTACGTTTGTGTACGAACCTTCGGAGGAAGTAGCAACGGGGAATGGATTGTTGTTTACCACGCGTTTTAAACGGAAAAACAACCGCTCCGAAACCCCCGAATTGCGCCTCACGGGAGCACGTACCCGCGCGTGGGCTTTTGATGAAAAAGGCAATCCGTTTGTGCCCGTGTTATTGGATCCGCCCAATGGCCGCGACCTCCTCCGGTTGTTCCCCAATCCGGCTTACGCCGAAAGCAGTTGGTTACAAACCGCCGAAAATGGCCAGGTTTGGATTGCCGATATGAACGGTAAGATATGGCTGGATACCCCCGTAACGGCCGGGCAGCCGCTCCGCATTACGGGGCTTAAAAATGGGGTTTACACGGTATTTTTTAAAGGGAAAAAGACGGCGACTGCGCGGTTGGTGGTATTGGATTAAAACCACCAACCGCGCAGTTTTTAGGCCAAACGTTGAATGGAAGCATCTTTCCCCAAAATCCAATCCGGTTCCATGCCTTGGAGGAGCAAAATTCCGGGGCGTTTGCCCGGTTCGAGGCTACCCAACGAATCGTCGAAACCAAGGGCTTCGGCACCGTTGAGGGTGGCCCAACGGAGCAAGGTATGAAACGGCACGTAACTTTGTAAACGGGCAATGGTTTTCATTTCTTCCAACACCGACAATTGCCAGTTGGAGGTCAGGCTGTCGGTTCCGATGGTGAGGCGGGCGTTGGTCTCCATAAAAGCGGCGTAATTCGGCAAACGATTTTCGATGTACAGGTTAGCGTTGGGGCAAGTCGCCCAGTACACGTGCTGCGACCACGCGTGGGCGGCCTCAATATCTTCGCGGGTGGTGAGGGTATTGTGCACAAACAACGTGCGGTTATACGGGTTCATGTGCTCCATAGCGTAATAGATGGAGGGGCTGCCGGTGGCTTCAAATTGTTCGAGGCTAATGCCAAATTTGCCGTAAAAATCAAGAAAACCGCCCGTTTTGGTCAAAAATAACTGGTTTTCGGGGGGCGTTTCCTGGTTGTGGATGCTTACGGTAATATTGCCCGACGGGTTAAACGTATTAATCGCCTGAAACAACGACGGGCTAACGGAATAGGGCGCGTGCGGCACCAGCGAACGGGCGCTGTCGCGGGCCAGGTCCAATTGGTTCCAAACCCCGATCCCGCCTTCGGCCGTTTTTTCGGCGTTAGTGTCTTGCAAAAAATCGAACAATTCCACGAACGTATAATAGCGCATCCGGCCGTGGGCTTTTATGGCAAACGTATCGGTGGCGTTGGAAATATCACCGAGGGCCACAATACCACCGTCGAGCATTTCCTGTTCGGCTTTTTTGATGGCTTCCTGGATGATTTCCTGCGTAGCGTCGCGCTGGGTGACTACTCCGGTAATAAAAGGGATGAGACCGGTGCCGGTATTCACCTTGCCTTTCATGTGCGACAATTCGAGGTGGCAGTGGGTATTTACCAGTCCGGGGATAAGGGTACCGGCGTGGTATTCCAGGGTAGAATCATCGTGTTGATCCCGGTGTTCGATGGCCAAAATTTTACCCGCATCGTCACAAATGACAACGCCATTGGCAAGGGGTTCCGAAACGACGGGGCAAACCCAGTCAGCAGTTATTTTTCTCATAAATTTGGCTAAAAAAAATGAGTCACCCTGCGCAAACAGAATGACTCATATTCCAGAAATGATCCGACGTTGGCCGGAAGCGCTTTAATTAAGCGTTATTCTTCTCGATGAAAGCAATAGCCTGACCAACAGTGGTGATTTTCTCTGCTGATTCATCCGGGATGTTTACATCGAACTCTTTTTCGAATTCCATGATTAATTCAACAGTGTCAAGAGAGTCAGCGCCGAGGTCTTGGATAAAGTTTGCCTCTGGTGTAACTTCAGCTATATCAACACCCAATTTGTCAACGATGATCGCTTTAACGCGGTCGGCTACAGAAGTATTTTCTGCCATGTTTTTTTCTAAATAGTTAGTTTAAAATGCTGAAAAAGTTAATTTTTCGGATGCAAAGGAACGACGATTTTCGTGCTTAAAAAAGATTTAGTCGTTTTTTTTTCAAGCGTTCTGTCGGAGCCTTCCGGCGAATTTGCGCTGGCCCGCTTCTTAATCATTGGTTAACACTAAGTTACACCGGGATTGATGGTGTTTTAGGGCCAAATATCCGACCAATTACCCGTCGGCTTTACCCCCGGCATAATCCGCTCTTCCGCCACCAAACGACACATTTCATATAAAATACACTTTCGCGGCTCGAATATTTCAATAAGCCGATGTACATTTGCTGCTAAATAGTAATTGTAATTTTTACACTAAAAGAATTAACACTTTTATGGCAAGTGACGCAGTAGTTTTAAATCAGGCACAAACACCCGCTAATTTGCGAAAGGCAGGTTGGCAGAATACAAAAATAGTGGCCACCGTAGGCCCGGCCTGTAGTTCTTACGAAAAACTAAAGGAATTGGTAATGGCGGGCGTGGATGTATTCCGCCTCAACTTTAGCCACGGTTCGCACGAGGACCACCAGCAGGTGATTGACCGTATTTGCGATATTAACCAGGAACTCAATGCGCACGTTGCCATTCTGGCCGATTTGCAAGGCCCAAAATTGCGCGTTGGTAAAATTAAAGATAACGCATTGCCCCTCAAAACCGGCGATGTTATTACCCTGGTCAACGAAGAAGTACTCGGTACGATGGAAAAAATCTACATGAGTTACGACCGTTTTGCCCAAGACTGCAACGTGGGCGAACGCATCATGATGGACGATGGCAAACTCGTTTTTGAGGTAGTAGAAACTAATAAAGTAGATACCGTACGCCTCAAAACCCTGCACGGCGGTGTATTGAGCAGCAATAAAGGCGTAAACTTGCCCGATACCCACGTGAGTTTGCCGGCTTTGACCGAAAAAGACATCGAAGATCTGGAGTACATCCTGACGCAACCCGTGAACTGGATTGCCCTTTCGTTTGTCCGCCGCGAACGCGATATTCTTGATCTCATCGAACGGATTCAGGCCGCCGGACACGGTGCCAAAGTAATTTCCAAAATCGAAAAACCCGAAGCCGTGCGCAATCTCCGCGAGATTGTAAAAGCCAGCAACGGGATTATGGTAGCGCGTGGTGACCTCGGGGTAGAAATGCCCATCGAACAGTTGCCCATTACGCAAAAGGAGATTATCCAACTTTGTATGCAGTTCAGCCGCCCGGTTATCGTCGCCACGCAAATGATGGACTCCATGATTACCAACCCATCGCCTACCCGCGCCGAAATCACCGACGTGGCCAATGCCGTGTTCGACGGTGCCGATGCCGTGATGTTGTCGGGCGAAACCTCGGTGGGTGCTCACCCAACGCTGGTGATCGAGGCGATGACCCGAATTATCCGCGAAGCCGAAAAACACTACTGGCCACAAATTGAAAGAAAACGCCCAACGGCGGTGGAAAAGTCCAAAACGTTTCAATCGGACGTGGTGTGTTTTAACGCCTGCCGCGTAGCCGAAGAATTGGGTGCAAAAGGAATTGTGGGCATGACCACTTCCGGTTATACCGCCTTTAAAGTGAGTAGTTTCCGCCCCAAGGCGCACATCTTTATCTTTAGCGATCAGCCCGCTATGCTCAATACCCTCAATTTGGTGTGGGGTGTTTCGTGCTTTATGTACGACCGGTTTTCTTCAACCGACGAAACCGTTACCGATTCGGTGGAAATTTTGAAAGAAGCCGGATACGTTGAACCCGAAGATATTATCATCAACACCGGCTCCATGCCGATTGGCCGCCGTTTCCGCACCAACATGATGAAGGTGACGGTGGTGGAATAATATGAATTATACGCTGCAAGACCTCAACCTGCACATTCGGCAGGTTATTGCCCTCAATTTCCGCGAACCTGTTTGGATCACCGCCGAAATTGCCGAGGCCAACGTGTCGCGCGGCCATCTTTACCTCAATCTGATTCAAAAAACAGCCGATCAAACTGTGTTCCCGGGCGACGATGACACCATCGTCGCCCAGGCACAGGCGGTGGTGTGGCAACGCGACCGCCGCCGAATGGCCAAAGAACACGGTCAACTGGCCGAATTGGTGCTTCAATCCGACGTGCAGGCGCGCCTGTTCGTGCGCGTGGATTTCCACGAGCGCTACGGCCTGAAACTCCACGTGGAGGACATTGATCCCACTTTTTCGATGGGCGTTATGGCGCTGCAACGGCGTCAAACCATCGAAACCCTGCAAAAAGAAGGTTTATTAAGGCGCAACCAAACCCTTCCTCTTCCGGTCGTCTTACAGCGCATTGCCGTCATTACCTCGCCCGAAGCGGCCGGTTTTCACGATTTTAAAGCGCATTTGGCCGAAAACCCCTACGATTACACGTTTCAATACCGCTGTTTTTTTACCGCCGTTCAGGGCCGCAACGCCGCGCCCGAGATCATTGTGGCATTGGACGAAATTGCCGCTCGCTCCCACGATTTTGATGCCGTGGTGATCATTCGCGGTGGCGGGGCCAAACTTGATTTATCGGCTTTTGACAGCCTGTCCCTGGGGCGTACCGTTGCCCAAATGCCGCTGCCCGTATTGGCGGGTATTGGCCACGAAACCGACGAATCGGTGCTGGACTTGGTGGCTTTTCGGGCGTTTAAAACCCCCACCGCCGTCGCCGATTTTTTGTTGGAGTCGGCCCTGCATTTTGAAAGTCAGTTGTTGGAAACCTCGGCGCACATTGGTTTTTGGGGCCAAAAAATGACCCGTTACGCCGCCGAATCCCTGCAAATGGTGCACGCTGCCGTACTGAACGGCGCTCAAAGGGTATTCATCACCGCCGAACAACAACTGACCAACACGGCCCGCGACATACCGTATCTGGCGCGGCAAATTTGCCAGACCCAACGCGCCGAACTCGACCGGATTTCCGATTTGGTCTTGGCGCTTTCGCCGCAAACGACCCTTGCGCGCGGGTATTCGCTCACCACCCGGGACGGTATGATTATCCGTTCCGCCACCGAACTCACCCCCGGCGATACCATCGAAACCCAATTAGCCGATGGTCGTGTTATCAGCCAGGTCACGGGATAAAGATAAAAATATCCATTTTAAATTGGAAAGGGGTTGTTTGGTTTTCTGTACCTTTGTTAGGAACTGTTTTGAAACAGTTTAAAGCCTGCGGGTAACCGCAGTTAAATTCATATCATTATGATGCTACTTCCGAACACAAAAACGCCCCGGCAACTGTTACTCGCAGTTTGCCTGTTCTTTTCACTGCCATTTATCGCCACGGCTACCCACAACCGCGCCGGCGAAATTCATATCGAACAAATTGGGCCGCTCACCATCCGGGCTACCATTATTACCTGGACCAAAACCAGCAGCGCCAGCGTGGACCGCGACTCGTTGGATATTTGTTGGGGCGATGGTTCTCCCTGCGAGGTTGTTTATCGCACCAATGGCAACGGGCAGCCCCTCCCCAACGACGTAAAATACAACACGTACGTGGCCATTCACACCTACGCGGGACAGGCCACGTACACCATTTCGATGACGGATTTGAACCGCGTGGCGGGTATTATCAACGTTAATCCGCCCACTTCCGATTTGGTGCCTTTTCACGTGGAAACCAGTTTTACCTTTCAAAGTGTGCAATTTGGCGTGACCAACACCACCCCGTATTTGTTACAACCGCCCATTGACCGCGCCTGCGTGGGAAAACCATTTAAACACAACCCCAACGCTTACGACCCCGACGGCGACAGTATTTCGTACGAATTGATTGTTCCGCTGCAATTTAGTGGTCAAAACGTCCCCAATTACAGTTTTCCCAATCAGGTAAGTCCGGGGCCGAACAATATTTTACAATTAGATCCGGTCAGCGGCGACCTGTTGTGGTTATCGCCGCAGGTGGCCGGAGATTACAATATTGCCTTTTACATTATCTCGTGGCGCCGAGGGGTGGCCATTGATACCACCATCCGCGACATGCAGATTTTTGTGGAAAAATGCGACAATAACCCGCCCATTGTCACCACGGAAGATGAATTTTGCGTTACGGCGGGGAATACCGTTCGGTTCGATGTGTTTGCAAATGACCCCGACACGGGGAATTTGGTGGTGCTCACGGCCCTCGGCGGCCCTTTGAGCACGCCTTTTAGCCCGGCGACGTTCACCGTGCCGCAAGGCTGGCAACTTCCCGTTTTGAAAGGAACGTTTGACTGGGTCACCGATTGCGAACATATTTCCAACCAGCCTTACGTGGTGGTGTTTAAAGCCACCGATACTATCAGTCCCGGTGAACCCAAACTCTCCGACCTGAAAAGTGTCAGTATCAAAGTGGTCGGTCCGGCGCCCGAGGGCGTAACGGCCACTTCGAACGACGGTACCGTCGAAGTTACCTGGGATAAACCTTATTTCTGCGAAACGACCGAAAATAACTCTTTTTACGGGTTTTCGGTGTGGCGAAGGGAGGGCAGTAACCCTTTTGTTCCCGATACCTGTGCGCCCGGTTTGGCCGGAAAAGGATACACGGAAATGATTTTTATTACCCGAAAAGAGGTGGACGGGCGTTATTATTTTAAAGATGAAAATGTGCAGCGGGGCCGCACGTATTGTTATCGGGTATTGGCCAAATTTGCCAAAATCACCGCCGGAGGCACTCCTTTTAACATCGTGGAAAGTTTGCCGTCGCGGGAAGTGTGCGTGCAATTGCCCCGCGATATTCCCGTCATTACCCACGTATCGGTGAATACGACCTCGAATACCAGCGGCAGCATGGAGGTGTGTTGGTCCAAACCATTGGCGGCTGATCTCGATACGATCCTCAATCCCGGGCCTTACCGCTACCAATTGCTCCGGGCCGACGGGTTCACGGGCGGCACTTTGACCGAGGTGCCGGGTGCGTCGTTTGTGGCGCCGTCTTTTTATTTGGCCAACGATACCTGTTTTACCGATAACAACCTGAATACCAGCGGCGGGCCTTACCATTACCAGGTGGCTTTTTACGTAAAAGGCAATTCGACGCCCTTGGGCAGCACCAACAACGCTTCGTCGGTGTTTTTAAACGTGGGCAGTTCGGATCAAAAAAATATTTTGACCTGGCAGGAAAATGTGCCGTGGAACAACTACAACTACGAAGTGTACCGGCTCAATGCCTTTACGGGTATTTTTGACCTCATTGGCGTCTCCAGTTCGCGCCGCTACGAGGACAAAAACCTCGAAAACGGCGTCGAATACTGTTATAAAGTGCGCAGCGAAGGTACTTATGGCGTAGCGGGTATTGTGTCGCCGCTGCTCAACTGGAGTCAGGAATCTTGCGGAACTCCCGTGGACACGGTGCCGCCTTGTACCCCCGATCTTAGCATTGCCAACCGGTGCACTACCGGCGACGTTGTGATTGCGCCCGATCCGCCGTTTGAAAATATCCTGACTTGGAATAATCCCGGCAATTGCCCCGAAGCGAATGATTTGGCCGGGTTTAAAATATGGTACGCTCCCGACATTAATTCGCCGCTCACCTTGTTGCAAACGTATAATAGCCCCGACAGTACCCGTTTTATCCACGAGTTAACCGGTTCGTTGGCGGGTTGTTACGCCATTAGTGCGTTTGATGTTTTGGGCAACGAAAGTCCCCGTTCCGACAGTGTTTGCGTCGAAAATTGCGCTTTTTACGAATTGCCCAATACCTTTACGCCCAACGGCGACGGCAGCAACGACGTGTTTGAGCCGTTCCCCGGCTGGCGTTTTGTGAATAAAGTGGACATGCAGGTGTACAATCGGTGGGGGAATCTGGTGTTTGAAACCCAAGACCCGGCGATTCAATGGGACGGTACCGCGCAAAACGGCCAACCCGTGGCCGAAGGGGCTTATTTGTACAAATGCCGCGTATTTATCCCCGATGTGAACGGTAATACAGTGTTGTACTCGACCCTCAGCGGCTGGATTGAAGTGCTGCTCAACCGGCAATAAACAACCGATTCCGGCGTAAATATATTTCGACTCGGCTGGTTTTGTGCATCAAAATGTTGGGTGTTTCCCAATGTTGGTGTACAAAACCAGCCGCTCAGTATAAAAACCACGCCGGATATCCTCATTTTTTGACCAACTTTGCAACATGAAAAACAGGTGGTTATTGCATGCCGGTTTTTGGCTGGCTTATTGGTTTGTTTTTACGTTTTCCAACGGTAATTACGAAAAAGAGTGGGGCAAGTTCGCCATCACGGAAGGCGTGATGATGCCCGCCCGCATGATCGCCACTTACCTGTCTTTTTGGTGTTTCGACAAATTGCGCCCGTCCTGGAAGGCATTTGCCGGTATTTTGGCGGCTATTTTGCTCGGCGGATTGATGGTGCGTTTTATCAAAATGGTCTACATCGGGCCGGTGTGGTTCCCCGACTACAATTTTGAATTTTTCAGCCACCGCTTTATTACCGATACCCTTGATTCGGTCGTAGCGGCGGGTTCGGCCCTGACGGCGCGGTTGTATTTCCGGCAGCAGGAATTTATCCGGCGCGAAACGGCGTTGCGGGCCGAAAAATCGGAAGCGGAGTTGCAGGCGTTAAAAAACCAGTTAAACCCGCATTTTTTGTTCAATACCATCAATAATTTGTACGCGTTGGCGCGGGTAAAATCGGACCAAACCGCGCCGGTGGCCATGCAATTGGCCAATTTACTGCGCTATTTGTTGTACGATTCTTCGGCACCCACGGTGCGCATTGAACAGGAAGTCACCCATTTAAAACAATACGTCGAGTTGGAGCGCCTGCGTTTTGACGAAGAACGCCTCACCGTAAAATTTGACACCGATATTGACGATGTAAAACAGCCCGTCACGCCTTTGCTCATGTTGCCTTTGGTCGAAAATGCCTTTAAACACGGGGCGGGCGAAAGTATGGATGAAGCCTGGGTGCACATTTCGATCCGATTGCAGCGCAAACAATTTGAAATGAAAGTTGAAAATTCGCGGGCATCGGTGGCGAATACAACCCAAAAAGGCATTGGTTTACAAAATATCCGCCGACAATTGGAACTGCTTTACCCCAATTCCGGCTCCTTGGTTACCAGTGAAACCGACGATGCTTATTCCGCCACTTTAAAAATTACCTACCCATGATTACGCTCAACTGTTTAATTGTAGAAGACGAACCTTTAGCCGCCCAGGTACTGGAAGAGTACATTCAGTTTGTGCCGTGGATGCACTACGTGGGCCGCTGTTCCAACGCCGTTCAGGCCACCGAAGCCATGCAAACGCAATCGGTGGATATTCTTTTTCTCGACATTAACCTGCCGGGCATAAAAGGGCTGGATTTTTTGCGCAGTTTGCCTAATCCGCCGCAAACGATTGTCACCACCGCTTACCACGAATACGCGGTGGAAGGTTTTGATTTGCACGTGACCGATTATTTGCTCAAACCTATTTCTTTTGAGCGGTTTTTTCAGGCTACCAACAAAATTAAACGCCCCGATCTACCAACGACGCACGCGAGCAAAGGCCGCCGTTTTTATTTTTTCAACGTTAATAAAAAAATGATGCGCGTGTGGCTCGACGAAATTGTGATGGTCGAAAGCCTGCGCGAATACGTGCGTATTTACATGTCCAACGGCGAATCCATTATGACCAAATACCCCCTTTCGTCGCTCGAACTGATGCTGAAAGAGCACCAGTTGTTGCGCGTACACCGGTCGTTTTTGGTGGCCATTCCGCACATATCGGCGTATTCGCTCACCGAAATCAACGCTGGCGGGCATACCATTCCGGTGGGGCGGCAATACAAGCAGGCCGTGATGGATGTTTTGGAAAAACTATAAGGGCGTTGACAATTCAAAGCCTTAAAACAACCATTCACCCGAAATCGGTTGTTGGGTTCGCGGGTTTCATTGTTCCTTTGTGGTAAAATTATGAATATGCGCCCTTATTTATTGATTATCACGGTGATGTTGGCCGGTTGGAACGGGTTACAGGCCCAGTCTGCGGGCATCGTTGAAGAATACGTGCAGTTGGGTTTGGTCAATAACCTGACCCTGAAAGCCCAACAATTGGACATTGAAAAAAGTATATTGGCGGTACGGCAGGCCAAAGCGCTGTTTTACCCGACGGTCAATTTTGAAGCCAATTATACCCTCGCCGCCGGTGGTCGTAAAATTGATTTTCCCATTGGCGATTTGCTCAATCCCGCGTACAGCACCCTAAATGCGCTCACGGGTACCACTAATTTCCCGGTGCTGGAAAACCAGCAAATCCAGTTTTTGCCCAATAATTTTCAGGAAACCAAACTCACTTTTGCTTATCCGGTGTACAATACCGACCTGCGTTACAACCGCCAGATCAAAGAACTGCTGACCCTCAACGCCGAAGCCCAAAAGGCCGTGTACGAACAGGAATTGGCGTACCAAATCCGGTTGGCTTACCTCCAGTATATGCAGGCCGTGGAAGCCGAAAAAATTTGGAACAACGCCCAAAAAGTGCAGCAGGAATTGCGCCGTTTTAACGAGTCATTGGTCAAAAATAACGTCGCCACCCGCGATATCATTGCCGAAACCGATTACGAAATCAGCCAAACCGAACAGCAGATTTTTGACCTGAACAGCAAACAAAATACGGCCCGTGCTTACGTCAATTTTTTGCTCAACCGGGGTTTTCAGGAAGAAATAAAGGCCGATACCGCGTTTACCGCCCAAATGATTCCCAATTACGACCTGGAGCAATCCATCCAAACGGCCCTCAGCCGTCGCCGGGAATTTAACCTGCTCAATTCCGGCAAAAGTATCGCCAATACCGTGGTGGACATGAACCAGGCCAACAAAAAACGCCCCGATTTTTACCTCGGCGGAGAAACGGGTTTTCAGGGTTTTGGGTACAATCCCGGCGAGCAGGCGTATATCCTGGCGCGGGTGGGCATGACCTATAACCTCTACGACGGCGGGTTGCAAAAAAACAAAATCCAGGAGGCCCGCATCGAAGTGAATAAAATGGACAATCAGATTGCCCAGGTACAACAACAAATTTCGATGCAGGTAACCGACCGGTTTAATGCGCTTCAAAGCGCCAAAAACGCCATTTTGTCGGCCGAAAAAGGCCAAAAAGCCGCCGAAGAAGCCTATAGAATTATCAACAACAAATACAAAGCCGGGCAGGTATTGTACCTCGAATGGAGCAACGCCCAAAACCGCGTCACCACGGCCCAATTGCAAACGGCGTTGTCGCGCCTGGCCGCCGTACAGGCTCATTTGAACTTTTTACAAGCCATTGCCCAATAACACGCACAAACTTTTACCATGCGCTATACTCCATTTTTTATATTCGCTCTTTTTTTAGCCGCCTGCGGATCAAAAGAAACACCCGTTGCGGCAGCCGAAACCGGTACCACCGAACTGATTCCGGTGAACGCCGTGGACATTGTTCGTAAAAATATCGCCTTGCCCATTCACGCCAGCGGCGCGTTAACCTCCACTTCTGAACAACGTTTGTCGTTCAAAACCGGCGGTATTATCCGTAAAATATTGGTAGATGAAGGCGATGTCGTACGCCCGGGGCAATTGTTGGCTATTTTGGATAAAACCGAAATTGAAGCCCAGGTCAACCAAGCCGAACAGGGTTTGGTAAAAGCCGAGCGCGACCTCGCCCGCGTGGAGGGCTTGTACAAAGACAGCAGCGCCACCCTCGAATTGTTGCAAAACGCCACCACGGGCCGCGACGTGGCCAAAGAAACCGTTCGGATTGCCCGGTTCAACAACCAATACTCCGAAATTCGCGCCGTTCGCGGGGGGACCATTGTCAAAAAATTGGCCAATGAAGGTGAAATGATCGGCCCCGGCATGCCCGTTTTTGTGCTTTTTGAAACGGGCCCTAACGACTGGATTGTAAAAATTGACGTGAGCGACCGCGACTGGGCGCGCCTCAGCAAGGGCCAATCCGCCGATGTACACTTTGATGCTTACCCGGAAACGGCATTTAAAGGCACGGTGAGCGAACTACCCGCCACCGCCGACCCTTCCAACGGTCTTTATCCCATCGAAGTAAAAGTACAGCCGCAGGGCAAACGTTTTGCGCCCGGTTTGTTTGCCCAGGTGAACATCAACGCGCAGCAGCCCCGCAATTACACCATTGTGCCCATCGAAGCGATTGTGGAAGGCGACGGTAAATCGGCTTTTGTGTTTACCATCGCCGAAGACGGCACTTCGGTGAAAAAATTACCGGTTAAAATCGCGTTCCTCGAAGGTGACCAGGCCATTATCGCCAGCGGATTGGAACAGGTGCAGCGGGTCATTACCTCCGGCGCGCCCTACCTCACCGAAAAGAAAAAGATTAGAGAGATGAGTGAGGAGATATGAGTTATGAGAAGGTGGACATGCCCGAAAAGCATTGACATAGAGAGTTGAGAATTCCACTCCCAACCATTATCTTTCGGCATGAA
The DNA here is from genome assembly GCA_013298845.1 of Chitinophagales bacterium. GTDB lineage: Bacteria > Bacteroidota > Bacteroidia > Chitinophagales > Saprospiraceae > M3007. The sequence continues at coordinate 55 of JAAFJN010000008.1, read as the reverse complement.
AAATGAACAAAGCGACAAGACAAAAAATTTGCAAACTCCACAGCGCGAACGTCGT
>JAAFJN010000079.1 GCA_013298845.1 Chitinophagales bacterium | reverse complement strand
AACTTTCTTAACTGGCCAAAATTCAAAAAAAATGCAAGTTTTGGCCAGTTATAACGTGCTTGTTTGGCCAAAACTTTAATAAAACACGACTTTTGGCCAAAGATGCCCTTCCTGTTTGGCCAAAACCTGCTTTTGAGGCATGAATTGGGCAAATGGCGTGGTTGCTTTCCCCACTGTGCCGTTGTTTTTTTGGTAAAATGCCGTCATTGCCGCGTTTTTCCCGCGCCCGACCAATTAATATTCGGCTGTTCGTGGTACCTTGCATCGAATTAATACTTCGGTGTTTCAAGCAACGCTCAGTATAATAAACGAAATTAATTATGGGGAAAAATTTCTACACACTGCTTTTGGCCGCCTGTTGTTGGGTACACGTTTCGGCGCAAATAAATCAACCCGAACCGCATCCCTGCGGCACCCACGGTATGTCGCCCTGGCTGCGGTGGTACCACGAACACAAACACGAACTGCCGGAGTTCAGTGCCGATACAAACTGGCTGTACGTGCCGGTTACTGTTCACGTGGTGGGCGATAACAACGGCAATGGTTTATTCCCGGACGCCGAGGTTTTTCGCAATATGTGCGACCTGAACAACCATTTTGCGCAGGCACGGATTCGTTTTTATCTGGTACCCGAGCAAATGATCGTGTACCACGCTTCCGATTATTGGTACGAACACGATTTTCAGGGTGGTGCCGATATGGTGGCGAATACCTTTATCCCCGGCCGCCTGAACGCTTATATAGTGGAAGATCCGGCGGGTAACTGCGGTTATTCGGGGTTTGACGCGATTGTTTTGAGCAAAAATTGCTCGGATATTAACTATACCACCTGGCCGCACGAAGCCGGTCACCATTTTTCGTTACCCCACACGTTTTTTGGTTGGGAGGGCGAAACCTGGGATTATAGCCTACCGGCGCCCAGCGATTGGAATGGCTGGGAGGTAGAGCGCACCGATGGTTCTAACTGTTCCTTTTCTGCCGACGGATTTTGTGATACGCCCGCCGATTACCTTAATTTTCGCTGGAACTGCAACAGCCAACTGCAAAGCAACGAAGTACAAACCGATCCCGACGGCGTAACGTTTACTTCCGACGGCTCCCTACTGATGTCATATTCCGATCAGATCTGCCGCCGCCGATTTTCGCCCGATCAAATTACGGCCATGCGCCAAAATTTGTACTCCGAACACAGCGATTACCTGGTCAATTCCATCGAAAAAGAACCCATTGACGACAACGCACAAGTACCGTTTGTGTCACCGGTGGATTCGGCCATTCAACAATACAATAACGTTACTTTTACGTGGGAACCGGTCGAAAATGCCACTTTTTACCGTTTAGAAGTGGGTAATACACCCAATTTTACCATATCATTTGTTAATCGGTTTGTGTTTGACACTACTTCGGTCACCATCACTTCGGGGTTGCCCAATAACCGGACTTTGTACTGGCGCGTGCGCCCGTACAGCCAATGGGATTTGTGCCGCACGACAAACCCTTTGCCCATTGAGGTGTTTAAAACCCGCAACGTAAGCGCAGTTGGAGAAATACAACAGGTCACGGATTTTAGAATATTACCCAACCCGGCTTTGGGGAGACAAGCGGTTCAGTTAAACCTGGAGATTTCCGAAAGTATGGACGGGCAGTTGCGCATTAGTGATATTGCCGGTAAAACCCGTTGGGAGCAGGCTTTGCAACTTGTTGCGGGTGAACATACGCTAATGGTGGAACCGGGTCGGCTCGTTCCCGGGCATTATTTGGTGCAAATACACACCAAATGGGGTGTTATAACTCGTCCGTTAATCGTGGCCGAATAGATAGAGTTTTAATCAGTTTTCAAATAGTTAATAGAATATTTCATCGTGAAAAAAAATTACACCGCTTTTATTATTGCTTTGTTGGGCGTAACTTCTTTAAGTGCTCAGGTCAACCAGCCATTAACCGCTCCGTGCGGCACCCACGGGAAGTCGCCGTGGCTCAAATGGTACCAGGAACACCGGCACGAAATGCCCGATATGAGCGCCGATACCAATTGGTTATACGTTCCTACCACTATTCACTCCATAGGCGATAACAACGGCGGCGGGCATTATTCCGAAACGGAGATTTTTCGAATTATGTGCGAAACCAACGAGTATTTCGCCCCCGTTCGTGTTCGTTTTTTCCTGGTCCCCGGCGAAATGATTATAAAACACAACAGCACTTACTGGTACGACCACGACTGGCAAGGTGGTGCTGATATGGCCGACAATACCCGCATTCCGGGTCGTATGAATGCCTACATCGTGGATGATCCGGCGGGTAACTGCGGTTATGCCGGTTACGATGTGATTGTTATGGCCAAAGCCTGCTCTAACTCCCCTGCTTCGGTGTGGGCACACGAGGCGGGCCACCACTATTCGTTGCCCCACACGTTTTTTGGCTGGGAAGGCGAAAGTTGGGACTATAGCCAACCAGCGCCTAATGACTGGAACGGCTGGGAGGTAGAACGCATGGATGGCTCCAATTGCCTCAATTCGGCCGACGGTTTTTGTGATACCAGACCCGATTACCTGCCCTTCCGCTGGAACTGCAACGATCAAATGCGCAGCAACCAGGTGCAAACCGACCCCAATGGTGAACAATTTACCGCCGATGGCACTTTGCTGATGTCATACGCCGATCAAATTTGTATGCGCCGGTTTTCGCCCGATCAAATTACGGCCATGCGCCAAAACCTGTACTCCGAGCACGCTGAGTACCTATTGAATTCGCAGGAAATGCCACCGGTGGACGACAATGCCTCCATAACGCTGATAACTCCCGCGGATTCGGCGGTACAACAATTCAACAACGTTGTTTTGGAATGGGCACCCGTCGAAAATGCCACTTTTTACAAAGTAGAAGTGGGGCTTACGCCTGGTTTTAGTGTTACATTTTACAATAAATACGTGTACGACGCTACTTCAGTGAACATAACATCGGGTATTCCGAACAACCGCACTTTGTACTGGCGCGTTACGCCGTACAGTTATGGCGACCTCTGCAAGCGCACGGCTGCCGTTCCGTTGGAAGTGTTTAAAAGCCGCGATTTGAGCAGCAGCGCCAGTGAGGTTAGCCAAAAAGTAGAAGTGGAACTCAGCCCTAATCCGGTGCTAAAAGGCCAACCGGTAACCTTAACTTTGGCCACCACCGAATTACTGGAAGGCCAATTGGCCGTGTACGATATTGCCGGAAAATTGTGCACCGAGCAAATACTCCAATTGCCCGCCGGAGAACACAATGTTTCCGTGGAAACAGCAACGTTAACGGCCGGTCATTACATGGCTAAAGTGCAAACCAAATGGGGCATTTTGACGCGCCGTTTTGTGGTAGACTAACCGAATCACCGCTCCGTTTTTTCTCCGTAATGCCGGGTTTTAAACCCGGCGTTACGGAGAAAAAACAGGGTTCATACCTACTGTTAAAGAGAAGTTTTAGCCCAAAAAAGACTTATTTTTGTAAAAAATAAAATTTAACTACCCACAGTTATAACACGGCCTTACATCTTTCCTACTTTTACCGGGCACAAAATTTTTAGAACGACTTCTGATGTGTAAAACGTTACTTTTGAAATCGGGGTCGTACTTGGTAGGTATGTTATCACTTCAACAATATTATTGGATTGGATTTTTGGCAGCGGTTGTGGTTGTGTCTTCCTGTACGTCGAAACGCAATGATGCACCTTTGCAACCCGTTGCGGGGTTAAGCGATACACTTGGAACAACCGAATTTATCCGGTACCTGTCGGCGTTGTCTCCCCAAAAGCAAGACAGTGCATTGGCACTGCGGCTCACGGCATTGGAGCGCAACAATCAGTTTAAACAAGTATTAGATTATTTGCCATTTGCGCAGCAGCATATTCCACCAACGTCGTTTACGGTGTGGGTCTCGTTGGCCAGTGCTTACCAAAATACGGGCCAACCAGATTCAGCCATTTATTGGCTCAACGAAATTATTCCGGCGCTCGAACGCACTGCCAATACCGTTGCGTTGGGCAAAGCCTACCGGGGATTGGGCGCGAGTTATATGACCAAAGGCGAGATGCCCGTTTCGGTGGATTATTTTTATAAATCCATGGGCGAATTTGGCAAAACCAACGACAGTACCGATTTTTTCCAAAGTCAAATAGAATTGGCCACCGTATTTTTTTCCCTAAAAGATTTTCAAAAATCGCTGGGTTTACACCGGGAATCATATCGTTTTTTCAAAATAGCCCAAGACACGGTTCAAATGGCCTATATCCTCGATGGCATTACCGTAGCCCTAAATCACTTAGACAGTATTGAGGCCGCCTATCAGGCTGGGAAAGAAAGCCTTCATTTGTATCAGCAGTTGCAGGATTTGCGGGGTATAAGTGTTTCGTCCAATAATTTGGCTCATTTATGCAAAAGACGCGGCGACCTGCCCTCCGCAGAAGTGTATTTGCGCGAGGGTTTGGCAATGATGGAAAAAAGTGGCGATACACGTTACATCCCTGTTTGCCTCTCTAATTTGGGGAATTGCCTCATCGAAATGGGGAAACTAACCGAAGCCGAAGCCGTGTTAAACCGCGCTAATACCAGCCTGACCCCTGCCAACGAAATGCGCGAAGTGGCCAATATTCAACTCGCATTGTCCAAACTTTACCAACGCGCCGGGCAAAGTGGAAAAGCCCTCGAATACAGGCTGGCCTATGACCAGTTGAAAGATTCTTTGACCAGCCGACAGCAGTTGCAAATTATCGCGGAGGCGGGCGAACGATACGAAAGCAAGGTAAAAGAAGCCGAAATTCAGCGCCTACGATACGAAAACGACCTGAATCAAATCCGTTTATGGGTACTTATTGGCGGTTTTTTTGCCGCTTTCGCCATTGTGGGCGGGTGGTTTTACGTGCGTTATCGCCGCCAGCAATTGTTGCTGCAAAAAGAGAAAGAACTTTTGTTGGAAAAAGCCAAAACCCAGGATGCCGAACTTAAACTGGCGTATTCTGAATTGGCGGCTTTTGCCCAAAAAATTCAGGAAAAAACCCGAATGCTTGATGAATTACAAACCAAATTGGAAATTAACCCGGAGCAACTCTCCGATTATCTTTCCGATTTTTACCAGCAACGTATCCTTACAGAAGAAGACTGGGAGTTGTTTAAAGAGAAAATAAACAAGGTGTATCCCGGTCTTTTACTCAAAATTAAACAAAACTACCCCGATATTTCACAGGCCGAACTGCGCCTATTGTTGTTGATTAAAATAAACCTCGAAACCCGCGAAATTGCCGCCACCCTGGGTATTTCGCCCGATACGGTGAAAAAAACGCGGCAGCGATTGCGGCGGCGTTTGGGCATGTCGGAGGCCGATAAATTGGAAGAGTTTGTTCGGTTATTGTAGTTTTTTCGGTCCGGTGCAATGGGGAGTGAACAGCACCCCGGCAACCGGGGCACTGTCCATCTATCCAAAATGCCCATTGTAGGGCGGCACAGTAGGTTTTGTTATTAAATCACTTCAAATAATTGGTGGCTGATTGTCCCCTTTTGGTTGGTGCATTCCAGGATATACACACCTTTGGGTAATGTGCCGAGTGGTATTTCTGCGGCATTATCCGAAGTGATTTGTATTTTTTCGAAAAGTACCAAGGCACCATTGAGATGAAATACCCGAATACTGCCAATACCCTCGGACGCGGTAATGTGCAACACATCGGTGCGAGAAGCCGGATTGGGGAAAATCCGCACAATACCGTTCTTGTGGTCGGTAAACAGGTTGCGAATGGGCGAATAACTAAACTGCCCGTCGGTATCCACTTGTTTAATCCGATAATACATGATGGCGGCGTTGGCATCGGCAGGGTGGTCGGTGAACTGGTAATAGGTAAAACCAGTACCCGGTTTTTGTGCGGCCACGGTACCCACCGTATTCCAGTGATAACCATTCGTGCTGTACTGCACCTCAAAAAAGTGATTATTGATTTCCTGCGCGGTCGTCCAGTTTAACCTTACATCTTGGTTTTGTTTTTGGGCTGAAAAATCAACCCAGGTAACGGGTGCCGGAGCCGATACCGTAACGGTGATATTGGCTGTTTTGCAAGAAGGCGGTACCCCTTTATCGCATAAAACATACGTAATATCGTAATTTCCGGGGGCCAAAACGCCACCGGCAACGTCAATAGCGCCGGTATTGGTATTGAGCGAAATTCCAGTGGGCCAGGTGCCCGAAACCGCCACGGTAGCATTCCCCGATGGGCCTAAAGTTGCGGTATTGCCATTTACCAAATCGTTGGCCGCAACATTGGCTACTGCCGTTCCGCCGGAGGTAGGGGCGGTACCGCTATCGTTGGCGGGGCTTACACAAAAAGGATTTACTTCCGGGTAATTAAAGGATGCCGAAACACAGCCATCTTCGTCGTTGACGGTATTGTCACCGGGGCTACCCCCAATGCTGCCGGGTGCCCGGTAACCAGCCGCAGTGCCGGATGTGGGTTCATAACCGCCGTCTAAGGCGGGGTCGGTGGTACTGTTGCCGGTACCGCTAAAACCGGTGTTATTAGCGGCCACAAACACCGAATTATTGATCGTTCCGGTGGTTCCGGCGGTTTCCAGCAGTTCTTTGCTGGTGGTGCCATTCACCGGATTTCCCCAAATAATGGAATTGGTCACCAAAACAGTACCAGCAGTATTGGCCTCAATGGCCTCTTTGGTGGTGCCGGTGCCGTCATTTTGCGCAAAAGTGCAACGGTCAATATTTACGTTATAGGTCGAACTTTCGGTACCAATGGCACCCGCTCCACCCGTCGATGAGTTGTTGTGGAACAAACAATTAACAATATCAGTGCTAAGGGTGGTTGTGCCGGGTTTTCTTAAATGAATGGCACCGCCGCCGCTGGCATCAACGTTGTTGCGAAAAATACAGTCCTGTACCAATAAGTCAACGGCGGTAGGGGTTGAACCATCCGAATAAATAGCGCCGCCTTTGTGGTCGCTGTCGTTGCCGTCGAAAATACAGTTGGTGATATTGGCCGCAACACTCCGGTACACGTACACCGCGCCACCGCCCTCACTCGTGGAGGTATTGTGGTTGCCGTTAAACGTGCAAGTACTAACGTTAAAAGTGGCTTTGAGGGTACTGTTACCCCCAAACATCCCGATTGCCGGGCCACGCTGCGCCGTGAGACACGAAAACAACGAATTGCTGATATTGAAATTGGCCGCGGCCGTTCCACTACCCAGAATCTGGTTGTAATAAATGCCGGCGGGAAACCCACGCGAATCATCGGTTGAGGCAAATACACAACCCGTTACCGTAACATTGATGGCATTGGTACTCGAATTGCGCGTTACGGTGAGGCAATTGGAATTGGTATTATTATGCCACCAACAATTGGAGAAACTCACGCCTACTCCGCCGTTGTCGTTTCTGACGTTGACAATTTCGGAGTTTTGGCCCGATGGCATATCTCTAAACTCGATATTCTCGAACGAAATACCCGTTTTCCCGTCAATGTAAAAACCTTTGGCCAAATTGACCGAACCAGTAAACGCCCGCAACGTGAGGTTTTTTACGGTTACGTTATTGGCCGTAATACTAAATGGGGATAACGCCGAGGCCGAACTCTGAATCGTTGTATTACCCATGCCCGCCCCTTCTAAAGTGATGGATTTGGAAATGTTTATGGAGGTAGAAATGGTAAAAGTGCCCGCCAACAGGTAAATAACATCCCCGTTAGCCGCACCGTTAATAACTGTTTGTAAAGCGGATGCGCCCGCCGGATTTCCGCATCCGGTACCGCTGCCGCTGCCGGTAGGTGACACATACCAGGTCGCCGCTTTTACAGCAACAACATGCATGAGTACAAAAAGTAGAGTACATAGTTTCTTCATGAGCAATGAATTAGTGGATAAAAATATTGTAATCGCATCGAAGTTTGTTGGATATCTGGATAAAATCTCGGTTTTTTAAACACTAAAACAGCAGTGCTTTTTATAAAAAACAGCGTTTGTGCTTTTTAAATATTGGGCAAATAACCATTAATTCATCCTTAATTTGCCATTTTTCAACGGGGACAAAATGGGGTACAATGTTTTTAAATGATTTTTCCAGCCTTCATCACCCGCTACTTTTGCTTTAAACTAACACACCATGAAATATATATTGTTTGCCCTGTTCATCAGTTGTCGGGTAGTGCTTATTGCGCAATCACTTCCGGTATCCTTTTATAACGCGCCGGTACTCGATTCCACGGGCCACTCAATGGCTTACCCTTTTGCCGGCGGTTTTAATGCCCCGCAGTTTTCGGCGGTTAACCTCAACAACGATGCGTACCCCGATTTGGTCGTGTTTGAAAGAACTACCCAACAGTTTCATTCGTTTTTGGGCAATGGCCAAACCGGAGATACCGGTTGGGTGTATGCGCCTGCGTACGAGCAATACCTGCCACCGTGCATCCATTGGGCATTGTTCCGAGATGTTAACGGCGATGGCGCTACTGATTTGTTTGCGGCGGGCCGAGACGATAATGGGGCTGAACTGGTCCGTATCTTTCGTGGTAAGTTTGTTAACGACACACTTTCGTTTGAACCAATGCAATGGAATTACCCTGGTTGTACCGTTTGCCCATCGGTTTTTGTCCCCTACACCGACCAGACAATGGCCAATTGGTACCCACTGTACGTGAGTTTTTTGGGTATTCCGGCCATAGACGACGTTGATGCCGACGGCGACATTGATTTGCTGGCGTTTGATATTGCAACGGGAGAGCATCTGTGGTGGTACCGAAATATGGCCACCGAAATGACCAACCCCGACACGGTTCTTTTTCGCCTCGAAAGCACTTGTTGGGGCCGTTTTGCGGATCCGGCCATTTCCACCTGCGCCAAAATACTTGCACCGCAGGCCGATTCTTGCGCCCAAGGTTTCATTTATGCCGCTCAGTCGGCCCAAAAACTACATCCCGGCGCAACCATTACCACCCTCGACGCAGAAAACGACGGTGATACCGATGTGTTAGTGGGTAGCATTGGCAGCAGTTGTTTAACCTTGTTGGAAAACACGCCGGATAACCTGCAAGCCTGGATGACGAAACAGGATACGGCCTTCCCTTCGGCGGGCAACCCGGTGAATTTATTTATTTTCCCGGCGGCGTTTTTGATCAACGTTGACACCGACCAGGTACCCGAAATTTTGGTCTCCTCCAGCGGATCGGCGGTGATGGAAGACTTTGATAATGTGTGGTTGTATCAAAAAGCCAACGATGGATACCAGCAACAGGAGCGTCGTTTTATGGTTAAACAAATGATTGACATCGGGACGGGGGCGCACCCGGTATTTACGGATGTTAATGGCGATGGGTTAATGGATTTGGTGGTGGGCAGTTTTGGGCATTTGGAGGCGATGAACCCTAAATTTTCGCGTTTGGTCTTGTACTTAAACACGGGTTCGCCCCAAGAACCCGTATTTGTCCTGGCGGATGGCGATTGGCTGCATGTTTCGCAATTGTCGCCCGGTTTTTTTGATTTTTACCCGGCTTTTGGTGATCTGGATGGCGACTCAGATGAGGATATCGTGTTGGGGAACGCGGCGGGTACTTTGTTTTTTATCGAAAATAAAGGACTGTTAAACGGAATGCCACAATTTGCGCCCCCCGTTGCCAATTGGTGGGAAATTGATCCGGGAACCTTTAGCACGCCGTTTATTTTTGACCTCGATAAAGATGGTTTGTTGGATTTATTGGTGGGCGAGCGAACGGGCAATGTGAATTTTTACCCAAATAAAGGCACCCAACAACAGCCTGTGTTTGTGCAAGAACCGGATATTGTATCACTCGTTGGGGCCAATACCGCGACCATACCGGGACAAGGGTACAGCACCCCGGTGGTACTCACCTTGGCAGACAGTTCGTTGGTTTTGTTTAGTGGGGCTTGGGAGGGGAATTTGTGGGCGTATCCGGGTTTGACCAATTCGGCAGATACTCTTTTGCCATTATCCCCCTGGCTGGCGGTTTCGCCCGGTCGTAAAAGTTCGCCCACTTTTGCGGATATAGACGGAGATGGTTATTTGGAAATGGCGGTTGGTATCCAAAGCGGCGGTATCCGAATGTACACCACCACGCTGGCAATTGACCTGGTGAACAACACCGAGGAGGTTGGTGCGGTACACGCTCCCAAGGTGATGGTTGCGCCCAATCCGGCGCGCGATTCCATTCGGATAGAATCGGATTGTTCCGGTGCATGGTTTATTACAGATTTACAGGGCAAAACCTGGGCAAATGGCCAAAAAAATGCCGGCCAAATAACGGTTCAAACGTTAAATTGGCCGGCGGGTATTTATTTGTTAAAAATGATACCGGAACGCGGTAAAGAAATTTGTTACAAATTTTTTATCGCAAAAGCGTAACATCGCCTTTGTACAATTTGACCTCTCCGCTTAATAACTCCACCTCGACGGTGTAAATATAAACGCCGGGATTGAGGTTTTTTCCCCGGAAAGTACCATCCCATCCAACATTATCAATGTCAGAAGGGGCAATACCCGTTTTGTAATAAACCCGTTCTCCCCAGCGGTCAAAGATATTGTACGACTTTATCTGGCGTACACCATCGCCAATGCCAATGATAAATTTGCTGTTGTTTTCGTCCAGCGGGTTAAAGACATTGGGGAAATAGATGTTAAATTCTTCCTCCACCTGCACCAAAACCCGGTCGGAAACCACGCAGCCGTTGTTGTCCGTAATTGAAATAGTGTACTCCTGTGTATTGACGGGGGTTGCTACGGTTTCGAGGCAGTTATCGGCGCAATTGAGCCAGGTTGCGGGACTCCAGGCGGAAACTGCAATCTGAGCGGAGGTCAAATTGCTCGTTGCCGTCAAAACAGTGGAAGCCCCTTTGCTAATGGTGCGATCTGGACCGGCATCAACCGTGCCCTGTATCGGCTCGTCCAATTCAATATCCTGTTCCCATTCGCAACCTTCGGCATCTTCCACCACCAAAGCGTAGGTACCGGCGGGTAAATCGTCAAATGTATTCACTGTGCCGGACGCGCCATTTAGGCTGTACACATAAGGATTGGTGCCACCTGTGACGGCTTCTACGGTAATTTCACCATTTTCAAAACCCGCGCAAGTAGGCGGCACAGCATCAAAACTAACGCTTAAAACGCTTTGGTTTACCTGTAAACTGGCGGTAGCGGTACAACCTGAAACATCAGAAACGGTAACGGTGTAAACTCCCGGCTGGCTCACCTGGAGCGCGGCCGTGGTTTGGCCATTGGTCCACAAATAAGAAGCGAAACCGGGTCCGGCATTTAGCGTAGTATTGGCTCCCGCGCAAATTTGTGTATTACCCAAAATCGTTGGCACCGGTGCGGGGCTTTGCGACACTACCTGGGTGGCAGTACCCGTACACCCGGCAGCATCGGAAACCGTTACGGTATAGGTGCCCGGCGCAACAATATTGATGCTGGCTGTATTCGACCCCGAACTCCAATTGTAGGTAAAAAATCCGCTACCGGCATTCAAAACCGTACTTAAACCCGGACAAAACGCCGGATTTCCGGTAATCTGCGGATTTAATGACGTAGAAACAGTCACGGTAACATTGGTGGTTCCGGTGCATCCGGCGGCGTTGGTAACGGTTACGGAATATGTTCCGGCGT
>JAAFJN010000078.1 GCA_013298845.1 Chitinophagales bacterium | reverse complement strand
CTTGCCCTGATTCCAGTATTTGAGAATCCGGTGATAAACTATTGTCTAAACTTTTTGATAAGTGGGGGGATATGTATCATCTTCTCTGTTTGGTTGAGTAAATCTACGAATGAATAGCCACAAACAATGTCTTCCTCAAAGCCAAAACATTAATTACTACATAGAGTCCCCACTCACACAACTCACAAACTCACGACAGTCTTTCAATCAATACCACAAGCAAACAACCCAATCTAATCCTCCATGAAATAATTCCAGTTGAAGGTCGTCCAAAAAGAGTTGTTTGCTTGAGTTCTAAATGCAGATTTTTATTTTCGTCGCATGAGTTTATCCATCAAAGAAGCCCCCTCATTGTTGTTAATCAATGGGGCGATTCAAATGTCTGCATCCCAGTATCAATCACTTACCGAACAAAATAATTAAAACCCACGCCAATTCCGCCAAAAACATCGTCGGAATTAACGTTAAGATAAGGTCCTAATTCCCACGCAAAGTTGGGGGTCAAGAAAAGGTTAAAGCCGCCGTTTAGGCCCCAATTCAAGGAATTATCGCTTACTTCAAAAGTACCGTCATCAAGTGAGGTATAATTTAAGGCTAAACTACTGCCGGCAAACCAGCGCAAACGTGTATTTTGACCAAAATAATAACGAGCAGTAGGTGCAAGCGTAAAAACACTAATCTTGGCATCTTCGCCAGAAGTGCCTTCTACTCTTTGATAGGACACACCCAATTTTGCACCAACAACAAAACGATCGCCCGCAAAGTAACCAACGTTAGGCAAAAGCGTTATGTCAACGGCATCGGGATTAAAACTGAGGCCAAAGTTTCCACTGCTGCCGCCGATCATCCATTTGCCTTTTTGTAAAGCGGGCACGGTGGATTTACTGCCCGCCTTCATTTCGGGGTTCAAATAAAAATTAAGACCGGTACTCAGCGTTAAATTCCGCGTTTCGGAGGAGTTATCTTCGTCTGGGAAGAGACTACTAAATGAAAGTCGGGTATCAAAACTGGCTCCCGGCGCCAAAAACCACGTACTGCCTACTCCGATATTGTACCCAAATTCACTGAAAGATTCACCCAAAAAACTAACACTTGTCCAATTAGGCTGCGCTTCCAAAAAGAAGTTGTTTTTAGGATGAGTGGGGTTCAGGTAAAAACGAGCACCGACTCCCGCTGTGAAAATGTTAAATCCTTCACCATCAGCGCTTAACCCGGTAATACCCAAACCGCCCTGTAACATAAATCGGTCAGAAACAAAATACCCAAGACGCGGCGAAAAGGAGTAAAGTGCGGCCTCACTGACAATACCCAGACTCCCTAAACCACCTGTAAATTCGGTAGTAATGGGGTCTCCACCCAGGAGCAGCGTGCCTTTTTTAAGTTGTGCGTGTACGGTAGTGGTAAAAAAGGCTAAACAGAAAAATAAAAAGTAAAATTGCTTTGTCATAATTATAAGAATTGTTTTTAAAAAGTTATCAAAAAACACACAACTAAAGCGCTTTTTAAAGGTTCTTTCAAAATGTTTTTTTAACAAAATTTTAACGTTATTTAAAAACATTCTCTTCCACGTAGTTGGCTCTGGTTTTTACACAAAAAGGTGGTCCGTGTGCAGGAGGCCGGATAAAAAGCAGTTCATCTTTTGAAGATATAAAAAACTGCTGTATGTTTGCCCAATATAAAACTATTTGCTACCAGTTGCGGTGGTTTAACATTAAAAAACGCGACAAAATGAAGTCAAAACTTGTCCTCCTATTACTGATCCAAACCCAAATGCTGTTGGCCCAAACGTTCACCGAAAAGACGGGCACGCCCTTTGAAGGCGTTCGGGCAGCGTCCATGGCATTTTCGGATGTCAACGGCGACGGGTACGACGATGTGCTCATTACGGGGGAAAACAACGCAACATTACCCATTGCAAAACTGTACACCAACAACGGAGCGGGTATTTTTTCGGAGATAATACCCTCCCCATTTGACGGTGTGTCGCGTAGTGCCATCGCCTTTTCGGATGTCAACGGCGACGGGCATAACGACGTCCTCATTACCGGGCGAGACACTTCATTTGGGCCAAATACAACCCTGTACATGAACGACGGGACGGGCCTTTTCTCCAAAATAACAAACACCCCTTTCGACAGCGTTTATTCGGGTTCCGTCGCCTTTTCGGACGTCAACGGCGACGGCCACCGCGATGTCCTTATTACCGGTATCAACAAAACCTTGGTACGCATTGCGAAACTGTACACCAACGACGGGACCGGGCAGTTCACCGAAAAGACGGGCACGCCCTTTGAAGGGGTTTTAAACAGCAGCGCCGCCTTTTCGGATGTCAACGGCGACGGGCACCAGGATGTCCTGATCACCGGGATAAATTACGTGGGCCTGTGTATAACAAAACTATACACCAACGACGGGTCGGGCACTTTCACCGAAGTGGCCGGTACTCCGTTCACCGATATTGCGCACAGTTCCATCGCCTTTTCGGATGTCAACGGTGATGGCTACAATGATCTGCTTATTTCGGGAGAAAACAACGCACAAGTCCGAATTACCAAACTCTACACCAACGACGGAACGGGGAATTTCACCGAAACATTGGACACGCCATTTGAAGGAACGTTCTACAGTGCGCTGGCTTTTTCGGACGTCAATGGCGACGGTTACGACGATGTTCTGCTGACGGGCGTGGGCAGTTCGGATATGATTATTACCAAATTGTACACCAACGACGGGACCGGTGCCTTCACGGAAAAAACCGATGTTCCATTTAACGGTGTTTGGTATGGGGCCGTTGCATTTTCGGACGTGAACAACGACGGAAATACCGATGTACTCCTTACCGGCGGATACATAAATGCCAATATTGCAAAACTATACCTCAACAACGAGGCATCTTCAACCGGCGATGTAGCCGACAATATCCGGCTTGATTTTACCGTATCTCCCAATCCCGCTACCGCTTCTACCCTTTTGCTACATTACAATTCCAAGGAAAAAAGTGAAGTCATCCTTAAAGTTTACACCCCCAATGGCCGCCTGATTGTACAACAACAAGCATACGCCGCAACCGGACCGCAGACCTTTTCGATGGATATTACGACGTTGACCAGCGGCACTTATTTCCTGGAATTGGACAACGGTAACCAAAAAGGAGTGGCGCAGTTTTTGATTCGATAAACAATTTAAAAATAAACAAGACAAGACATGGCAGTAGGTTTTACCCCAAAACACGTTGAGCCATTTCCGCTCAACGACTTAACCCACGAACATTTTCTCCTGTTGGCCGTTGAAACGGCCGAGAAATTGGGTTGGAGATTAAAATACATCGGCAGATCTGGCTTAATCGCCTACACAAACAATGGTGTGCTTTCCTTTAATTCCAAAATTGATATTCAACTTGAGGAGGATACTGCCCAACTGACGAGTACCTCAACGGGTAGCGAGATGGTGGACTGGGGTAAAAACAAAAAAACGATTAACCATTTTATCGCCACTTTTGAAGAGGTAAAATCAACGATTACGGCCGAGGAGATCGAGTTCAAACAGGCTGAACTCCTACGACATTTTAATTCCTGGGAAGAAGACCCATTTACTAAAGCACCGGAAACCACCGGTGAAAAAATTAGAAGTTTTTTACTGATTTTTACGCCACAAGAAGGGTATTTCATAACACCGATATTAATTGACCTCAATATTATTGTGTTTGTGCTCATGGCGCTTTGTGGGGTAAGTATTTTCGAACCCAGTAGCGAAAGCCTCGTCCATTGGGGGGCTAGTTTTAAACCCATGACCTTAGATGGACAATGGTGGCGGCTGTTAACAGCATGCTTTTTGCACATTGGCATCTTTCATCTTTTAATGAATATGTATGCTTTACTCTTCATTGGCTTATTATTGGAGCATATTTTAGGAAGATTAAGGTTTATTTCCGCCTATTTGTTATCGGGATTAGCGGCAAGTCTGGTCAGTTTGTGGTGGCACGATATCACCGTAAGTGCCGGAGCATCGGGGGCAATTTTTGGGATGTACGGCGTTTTTCTCGCTTTATTAACCACGAAGATAATCGAAGAAAATGACCGTAAAGACCTGATGACCAGTATCGCCGTTTTTGTTGGATATAATTTAATAACCGGGTTAAAAGCCGGGGTTGATAATGCGGCGCACATTGGGGGGCTTTTGGGCGGAATAATCATGGGATACGCATTTATTCCAAGTTTAAAACAACCGGAAAACATAAAAAAAGAATATTCAACCGTGGCACTTTTGACTATTTTAGTGGTGGCTATATCGGTTTTTGCTTACTCGAAAATCCCGAATGACTTCGCAACGTATGAAAAGAAAATGGCCCAATTCGCCGAGAATGAAACAAAGGCTTTAGCGGTTTATGATATGATTCAGGAAGTTCCAAAAGAAGAACTTTTAACGGCCATTAGAGAAAAAAGCATTTCTAATTGGCAGCAAAACCAAAAGATCATGGAAGAGATAGACCAATTAAACCTGCCCGAAAATATCCGCTTAAGAAATGCTAAACTAAAAACGTATTGTGACTTACGAATTAAATCTTATGAAATATTTTATCAGTCCGTTGTAGTAGGCCGAGGCGGTGCAATTGAAGAAGAAATTTTCAATAATAATAAGCAAGTTGACGAAATATTAGTCGAACTAAACAACATGAAATAAGGGTTGATGGCCCTGTACAAAATCATCCATGACAGTACCCCGCTTTTTTATAAGCGAATTCGTTTTGTTTTATCTGGTGAAACGAAGGGAATGGCCGGGTAGCAGAGACAAATACTTGACAAGTTGACAAAAAGACTTACCTTTGTACAAAATTACACAATTCTATGCAAACTTACACTGTCGGAGATTTAAAAACAAACTTTTCAGAAATACTTGAGTTGGTACGTTCGGGAGAACAAGTAGCCATTGCTTACGGAAAAAAAAGAAAAGTTGTAGCCTATCTTGTACCTCGACTAAATACCGTGCCTGATAAACGTCCTCTGGGATTATTGGAAGGTACTGCACGCGCTGTTTTTACTGACAATTTCAAAATAACCGAAACGGAGTTCCTCGGACTATGAAATACTTGCTTGATACACACACTCTGATTTGGGCTATTGTTGAGCCGGGGAAGTTATCAGAACGGGTTCGCCAAATATTAGAAACAACAGAATCACAAATAGCAGTGAGCGCTATTACCTTCTGGGAAATCTCCTTGAAACATGGTTTAGGAAAAGTTATTTTGGAAAATATTTCTCCTGAGGATTTTCCGGGCTTATGCCGGCAAATGGAAATTGAAGTTATACCAGTTGAAGCGGATATCTGTTCTACTTACCACCAACTTCAGGTATTTTATCATCGAGACCCTTTTGACAGGATGTTAGTTTGGCTGGCAAAACAGAGAGGGTATGTACTATTGAGTAAAGATGCGACGCTCAAACAATATGAATCAGAGGGGATAACGGTTATTTGGTAAACACCCGGCTAAACCTTGCCTGCTCTCAAAACTACAATAATTGACTTTACCCCCAAAAAACGCCCCTTCCTCGTAAAATATACCCCAAATAAACATAAAACGGAATTTTTTTTAAAAAAGTGATGCCTACGCTTACCTTTGTCAGAACAGGTGCAATATAAATATTATCAACACAATGCGCATTACGGATTGGCTGAGTCCTTCTAACCCTTGTAAGAAGTTTGATGACAATGAAAGTTTGTTTTTGGCCCTAAAAAGCCTCAACAACACGGCCATTGTTTGTGTGCAAAATAAGGCGATGGCCTCGGCGCGTAAATTTGCCCGACTATACGGCCTCCCGCCGGAATGCGATGAGGAGATTTTGAACCAAAGCACCTTGATTTTTTTAAAAAAAATTGACGATGGTTCATACGTGTTTCAAGGACATGCACCTTCTTCGTTTTTGGTAGAAATCATCAAAAAAGTGGCGCTTTCGATGACCAGAACGCAGAAAAAAACGCACGAACCGCTCGAAAACCACGCTGATTTGCACGACCCGGACGTAGAAGCACACTACCGGCAACGCGAATCGGCCGATCTGGTGCGGCAGTTTTTGGGACAAATGGGCGAGCCTTGCGAATCCGTTATCCGGTTGCACCATATCGAGGGTTACAGCGACGAAGAAGTGGTGCGACAAGGATGGACGCGTTATTCAACGACCGACTCACTAAAAATCAAAAGAAGCGACTGCATGAAAAAGTTGATTCAAATTGCGCAAAAATGGAAGATCACAGACAATATCTAAGTAATAATGCCGACGACGACGAGCGCCGCGCCGCCCAACAGGTCATGGAGGGTTTGGCCGGGCTAAGGCTCGAAGCCAAAATGAAAGAAGTGGCCGCCGAACGGCAGGTATTGGAACGACGCGCCATTTGGCGGCGGATATTGGTTGCGTTGATCGCGTTGGCATTGGTTGTCGGCGCGATATACTTTGTTTTGGGCAAAAAAGAAACACCGGCCGCGCCAACCCAGACGCCGCAACCACAGGAACAACCAGCGACCCCGCCCGTAAATACCCCCACCAGCCCCGTGGATAAGCCGTTGGACAAACCACAACCCATGGCGCAACTTACGCCCGGCGAACGGCTGCCGGATCCGCGCTACCCCGCCCCCGAAGCGGTATTGACGCGCGGCGGCAGCGGCGGTACCCAACAAGTATCCAAAGCCTTACTTGACCAAATTTGGTACACCGATTACCCTTTGAATGGTTTAAGCGTGGGCGGCCAGTTTGCTAAAGTTGACGCATTGCTGAAAAAACGAAATTTTGAGGATGCTTTTGATGCGTTGGAACAAATAGCCGACAGTGACACCACGCGTTATCTGAAAGGTTATTCTTTGTTAGGATGGGGAGAAGGCACCGAAGCCCTGGTATATTTTAATGCCCTTCAGGGCCGCCACAACACCTGGGAACCACAATTGCAATGGTATCGCGGATTGGCCCTGTTGTTGGATGATAAATCGGAAAAAGCATTGGCATTGTTTCAACAGATAGCGCAGCAACCCCGTCACCCTTATCAGCGGCAGGCGCGTAAGGCAGTGGGTTTACTACAATAAGTTTTCGACATACAATACCGGTTCTTATACGCATCGCTTGGTTTTGTGCGCCACAATCTGGTTTTTTATGCCCAAAACCTCCCGAATCGAAGTATATGCCCTTGCAGTACGCTGCGAGCGGGGGGCGCATTGGCCCTGCATTTTAATCCCACCATCGGCAACGTTACAAACTGATTTTATGATAAAAAAAATATTGTTTTTTGTGCTTTGCATGTCCCCCTTTTTCCTAACGGCCCAAACGGCAGATTCGGTCGCTTTGCGGCAGGTGGACAGCCTGATTCAGGTTTCCCGTGGGCTTAGGGGTCAACTGGAACTGAGCAAAAACATTGAACTAACTGCGGCGGCAGAAAAACTGGCCCTCGACCTCAACTATATCGCGGATGATTACACCACGATTGGATACTATCAGGCGGCCGAACCCTTGTTTTTGGAGGCAAGGAACCTTGTTGGCCAATCACAAGGGCCGGTAAGCGCACCTTATGCGCTTGTCACGGGTAACCTGTCCGGTTTTTACGGTTTGATGGGGAATTACCCAAAATCCTTGGCATTTGCCTTGGAGGCGACTGATGTATCGCGCCAATTGGGCGAACATGGGATAACCACTTATGCCGTCAGTTTGAATCATCTTGCCATGAGTTATTTACACATCAACCAATATTCCAAAGCGGAGCCTTTGCTCCATGAAGCATTGTTGGTGTATGAAAATACTTTTGGAAAAAAAAGTAAGGAATACCTGGAGTGCCAGCACAATTTGGCAGCATTGTACGTTGAAACCAAACAACACCCGAAAGCCCTGCCGCTGCTGCTTGACATTGTGGCCGCCAAAGAAAAAATATACGGCAAAGAGAATTTAAAATACCTCAACAGCGCCAAAATGTTGGCGGTAGAGTACATGGAACTCGGCGAATTTGGTAAAGCAGAACCCATTTTATTATCGGTGATTCAAACCAATCAAAACTTGCTGGGAACGGAAAGTCGTAATAATTTGGAGGAATTAAACAGCCTGGCCATTTTGTACAGTTACACCGGAAAATATGAAAAATCGGAAGCATTGCACCTTGAAATTTCTCAAAAATTCAAAAATTTGATGGACATGGCCCTCAACCATCTTTCCGAAAAAGAGACCGCGCAGTACCTCCGCAAGTTTTCTTATCTTCAAGATTGCGCCCTGTCTTTGGCCAAAACATCTTACCCGACCAAACCATCCTACGCGAATTTATACCAAACTTGTTACGATAACGCGTTGTACTTTAAAGGTTTTCTGCTCAACACGGCCAATTGTATCCGCCACACGATTGACGAAAACCCTGGCGAAAGAGCGCAACTAAACCAACTCAAAACCATCGAACGCCGCTTGGGGGATGCCTACTCCACGCCCCTTGCCGAAAGGGATAATGCATTGATCACCAGTCTCGAAACGCAGGCAAACGATCTGCAAAAAGAGTTTGCGATCATGAGTATGGGCTATTTGGATCCCACCCGTAACGTCCGTTGCGATAATGTACAGAGCTTTCTCGATCCTGGCGAGGTAGCCATTGAGTTTGTTCGTTTCAATTATTACCTCAACAGCGCACAGTGGAGCACCGACAGTGTTTTTTACGCTGCGTTTCTGTTGCCAAACGGCGAGGATCAACCCAAATTCATCCCCCTTTTTGAACAACGACAACTCGCGACGCTCCTCCAAACCGATGGCATACCCCGGGCCGATTTTTACAACGACCTCTATGCGGCCGATAAAAAAGGGAAGCAATTCTACGATTTGGTGTGGAAACCCATTGCGGCGGCATTACCCGAAGGCAGCACCGTATATTGTTCCCTTTCCGGTTTGCTGCACCGCCTCAACCTCGGGGCCATTCCCACACCCGATGGCCATACATTGGCCCAAAAACACCGCCTTACGGTGATGGGCAGCACCCGTCAGATATTTTTAACCCCAGCACCTTTGGGAACGCAAAATAACCGCACCGCCCAACTATACGGCGACATCCTGTACGATGCCATGCCCGTTGTACCGGCCAAAACAAGTAACCAATCGGATCATTCCCCGACCCAACGCGGCCTTGATTTTACACAAGCAGATTCCACTTTACGCGTCGAGAACTGGGTTAAACTCCATTCGGCAGAAAAGGAAATCAACACTGCTGCCGAGACGATGAAAAACCAAGGTTACGAGGTTGAACTCAAAAAAGGCGCGGAGGCCACCGAAGAATCCTTCAAAGCCATTGGCCAAAATGGCCCTTCACCCCGTATCCTGCACGTCGCAACCCACGGTTTCTTCTTTCCCGATCCCCGTCCCCGCTCCCGTACCGCCGATCCCCTGATCGGCGCACCATCTCCCCCCGAAGCACCGGCCTTCATCGTCTCCGAAAACCCCATGATCCGCTCCGGACTGATATTGGCCGGTGGCAACCACGCCTGGAAAACCGGCAAACCCCTGCGCCCCGATCTGGAAGACGGCATCCTCACGGCTTACGAAATCAGTCAAATAAACCTGAATAGAACCGAACTGGTGGTGCTTTCCGCTTGCGAAACGGGCCTTGGCGACCTCGTGGGTAACGAAGGCGTGTACGGCCTGCAACGCGCCTTCAAAATCGCCGGTGCGCGCCACCTCATCATGTCGCTGTGGATAGTACCTGATTTTCAGACCCAGGTGTTTATGACGACCTTTTACAAACACTGGTTGGACGAAAAAATGACCATTCCGGCAGCGTTTCGGGCCACGCAGACGGACCTGAAGGCGCGGTACGGCGATGCGTATAATTGGGCAGGGTTCGTGCTGGTGGAGTAAGAGCATGTCTAAATTTGCATTTCACGCCTGATAAGGTGTTGAAAATGAGTACAACAACACATTATCACACAAAAAAATTTTATACCATGTTAGAAAAAACACCACCCCCAATTGAAGTTAAAAACATAAAAGCCGCCGACCCCGGTGTATCCTTGCTGGTGATCAACCCTAATGGAGATTCTTTACAACAATTAACCATTACGGTCAAGTTGACCCCAACGTCGTTGCCCATCAACGAGTTTCAAACCCAAATATCGCTGTCCAACCCGACCTCGGCCGAAGAATTGAACATTTTAGTTCCTTTTGGCGACGACGCCTACCAGGCCGGAGAGACCCTGCAATTTGCCATCTACATCCGCTTTTTTTGGGAAAACAGGTTTATTACCATCACCAGGGAAGGATTGGTATTAACCACTGCCGGGCAAATGACCGTGGGCAGTAACCTGGCCAAAGTTCTAAAACCGGGCCGACACATACCCACTTTGCCAAGTTTACAAATTTTGGCCTCTTTTGACGATCGGTACATCGGGGTATTGCGCAACAACGGTCGGTTTGTTGTTTACCCTGATTCTGTAATCGGTAACCATTTGAGTATGCTGCCTGCCGTGTACGACTCCGGTATGGATAATGACGCCGCAGTGGATTGCTCACTTGTTTTTGACACCGATGGATACGTAAAAATCGAATTTTCGCCAACCAACTACTTTATCAGCCAACAAATGCCCCGCGGAACCACCGGATTGGCCATCGTAAGCGATGATAATAATCCTGTGCCTACGGCGGCCTTTTGTTTCGTAAATGACGCGGGCACGGCGCTGGACGTTGTTAATTTTAGATAAAACGTTAAACAATAAAGCACACCATGCGCAATACATTATTGTTAATTTTTTGCTGGGTTGCCACCGGGTTGAACGCTCAAAATGTTCATCCGGTGGCCATTCAACAGGTGGACAGCCTGATATTGTTGTCGCGTACACAAACAGACCAAAATAATTTTGACAAAGCATTAGAAACCAGCGCATTAGCGGAAGATTTGGCGTTGGTAACTGGAGGCGCTACGTCCGCCGCATTTGGAAATACCTGCTTTAACCACGGACGAATCATGCATTTCAAAGGCAACTACCGGGAGGCAGAAACATGGTATTTACGCGCCAAAAATATTCGGGAAAAAGTATTGGGTACCGCGCACGAAGACTATGGCAAAAGCGTCAACAACTTAGCCATTGTATATGACCTGATGCGCCGCCATGAGGAAGCCATTCCGCTTTACCAACAAGCATTTGATATCAGAAAACAATTGTTTGGCGAGGAAAGTAACCCCTGCGCCGATGTGTTGAGCAATCTTGGTACCTCGTACGAAGAAATGGGTGACTATGAACTGGCCGAGCGATTCACGCAAAAAGCCTTGCGCATCCGTGAGCGCGTGCTGGGCCAAAACGCACCTGAATACGCGGCCAGTCTTGTAAACCTGGCCAATATCTATCACATTACCAATAATTTTGACCAGGCAGTCCGGTTATATCAGCAAGCCAATGACATTCTGGCCCAAACCGATCAGTCGGAAAGCGAACAATATGCATTGGGTTTGGATAACCTCGGCACAGCATACTTAAAAATGGGCCGTTTGGAGGAAGCCGAAAACAATTATTTAAAAGCGAAAGCACTCCGCGAAAAACTAACGGATATTTCTACCGTCAAACACGTTGATATTTTTCAACATTTAGGCGTGCTATACGACCAAAAAGGCCAACCCGAAGCGGCCTTAAAATGGTATATGGAAGCGAAAACGCTGGGTGAAAAGATATTGGATCAAGATCACCCTGACTACATTTTAACGCTGGAATCCCTGGGTGTTCTTTTTTTGAATCAAAAGAATATTGAAAAAGCCAAAGCATTTCTTTTGGCCGCTCGCGATGGCTACGCACAAACACTCGGCAAAGACCACCCTAATTATTGCGTCAGAATGGTGGTTGAACTGACAAGAATGTACGTCAGTGCCGGAGATATGGAAGCGGCCAAATTGGTGTTCCTTGAATCGTCAGCGGCCAAAAGAAAATTGCTGTTCAACGCCACCCACCACCTTTCAGAACGCGAAATGGC
The DNA here is from genome assembly GCA_013298845.1 of Chitinophagales bacterium. GTDB lineage: Bacteria > Bacteroidota > Bacteroidia > Chitinophagales > Saprospiraceae > M3007. Next base: position 1,201 of record JAAFJN010000078.1, on the reverse strand, counting down.
CGCTTACACCCGTGAATTTACAAAAAGCCTCGCTATGGGGTTTGCTTTGGCTACGCAACAACCCGCTGATCTGTCGGCCAATTGTTACGATGACCTTCTTTTTTACAAAGGTTTTTTGCTGCAATCGGCCCTGCAATTGCGCAAATCGGCCCTTCGGGATTCCGCTACAACCGCCATGTACCATCTGCTCAAATCCTGTCACCGCAGGCTCGCCCACGAATACGCAAAGCCACTGGCGGAGCGACAAATAGCCGCCAACCTGGAAGCGGAAGCCAACGACATCGAAAAACAACTGGCCCATTCGGTCGCCAGTTACGGCGAAGGCATCCAACAAGTAACCTGGCAAGAGGTGCAGGCGCGGTTAAAAACCAATGAAGCCGCCCTTGAATTCGTGCGTTTTGACCTCAACAGCATCAACACCCATGCCACCGAAGACAGCATATATTACGCCGCCCTGCTGCTGTTGCCCGAAGACGAATCGCCCCGTTTTTTTGCCCTTTTTCCCGAAAAACAACTCGTAGCGCTACTGTCTTCGACAACCCCTGTCCGGGCCGCTACTTACAATGACCTGTATGCTTCCGATAAAAAAGGCCGCCAACTCTACGATATGATCTGGCAACCCATTGCCGCTGCGCTGCCCGACAATGCCGTTGTTTATTACGCCCCTTCCGGCCTATTGCACCGCCTCAACCTCGGGGCCATTCCTACCCCGGATGGCCGGATGCTGGCCAACAAATACCATTTGACCACCGTAGGCAGCACCCGCCAATTGGTGATACCCCCTATTTTATCCACCACCCAAAACGCCAGTGCCCAACTCTACGGCGGCATTCAGTACGCCGCCACGCCGGCAATGGCCTCGGTTTCGCCCGTAACATTCGAAGATTTTGCGGCCCGACGCGGCTCCGATGTTGATCCAAACGCCCCCACGCTGCGCGGCGACACCTTGAAATACCTCCATTGGACAAACAAGGAAATCACCGCCACCGCCGCCGTGATGAACGGCAAAGGCATTGCCACAACCTTAAAAAAAGGCACCGAAGCCACCGAAGAATCCTTTAAATCCATTGGTCAAAACAGCCCTGCGCCGCGCATCCTGCACGTCGCCACCCACGGCTTCTTTTTCCCCGATCCCCTGATCGGCGCACCATCTCCCTCCGAAGCACCATCCTTCAAAGTTTCCGAAAACCCCATGATCCGC
>JAAFJN010000077.1 GCA_013298845.1 Chitinophagales bacterium | reverse complement strand
GCGGTGCGGATTTCCGACCAAAGACGTAGTTTATATGCTGGCTATAATTCCAATTTGATGTAAAAATCACGCGGCAAATTTGTCGGAACCCCGATTTTCGGGATATTGATCCTGCCACGCGATGCGGGTGTGATGTTTGTCAGGATGATAGATGTGATCGAGACCTGCCATTCGGCCCCCCGATGAATCAGGGGGTTACAGGATGGTAGATGTTTTTGGTGTTTTTGGGGCAAAAACATCTATCCTTCCTGCAATAATGATTCAGACAACAGCATTGGAATGTATTTTTTACATCAAACTGGAATTACACCTCATGAGATCGCAATTATTGTCTGAATCAGAATTTTGCAGGATTTTTTGCCCGTCGCAATGCGTCAGGCGGCGAGATGTGCATCTCGGAGGTACGGAGAGATGACATCTCAGAGCGGTGCGGATTTCCGACCAAAGACGTAGTTTATATGCCTCACTTCGGGTTTATCGCTTTTTTTACCAATGGCAAGCCCATAGATTCCTTCTGAATGACAAAGCCACACAGCGTTTTTTTAGGGCATTTTGTGGGCTGGGCCTTATTTCGACTAACGCTCAATACAGTGAATTTCGACTAACGCTCAATACAGTGAATTTTGACTATCGCTCAATACGGTGAATTTTGACTATCGCTCAATACGGTGAATTTTGACTATCGCTCAATACCGCAGTTTTTTATTTAAGAACCCCGATATAAGATTTTTGATTTTTTAAATTTTAAAAAAAATTTGAAATCAACTTTTCACTATACACTATACACTCTTCACTATTCACTAAATTAAACCCTTACCCCACTCCGTGCGTCTTAGGTCCGGCTGAAACCCACAGCCGTTAGGATTATGACACATCAACTGCACATTCAACACTTGCTTTGGCGCTTTGGCTTCGGGCCGAAAGCCGCCGATTGGGCGAAATGGCAAACCTTGACCCCCGCTGCCGCTTGGGCGAATCTCCGAAAAACGGCCCTGCAAACGCCCGTTGAACCCTTGATTATTGCCGATTCGGTGCTCGACGGACTACTGAAAGGCATTGGCGAAACGGTAGACATGGAACGCCGCGAACTCAGTAAAGAAGAAAAAAAGGAGGTGCGCCAACGCAGCCGAAGCGGCCTGCAACGCCTGAACCTGCAATGGACCGATACCATGACCCATTCCGGGGCGCAATTGCGCGAAAAAATGGCCTTTTTTTGGCACGGGCATTTTGCCAGCCGCAACATCAATGTATTGTACCAACAACAACTCCTGCACGTGGTGCGCACGCACGCGTTGGGCAATTTTGGTGCCCTGCTGACGGAGGTTTCCAAAAGCGCCGCCATGTTGTCGTTTCTCAATAATCAGCAAAATAAAAAGAAAAAACCCAACGAAAACTTTGCCCGCGAAGTGATGGAACTGTTCACCCTCGGGCGCGGCCAATACACCGAAACCGACGTAAAAGAGGCAGCCAGGGCGTTTACGGGTTGGGGCCATAAATTAGACGGGACTTTTGCTTTTAGAAAAATCTGGCACGACGACGATAACAAAACCGTGCTGGGCCAAACCGGCCGCTGGGACGGCGACGATGTGCTGCGCATTTTGCTCGAACAACCGGCCACTGCGCGTTGGATGGTGCGCAAATTGTACCGTTTTTTGGTCAACGACACCCAAATTCCCGAACAACGCGTGGCGGAATTGGCGGCTATTTTTCGAAAAAACAACTACGAAATCATGCCCCTGCTCGATGCCATTGCCCAAAGCGCGTGGTTTTACGAGGACCAAAACATTGGCCGAAAAATAAAATCGCCGGTGGAACTGTGGGTGGGTATGTGCCGCCAATTGAACGTGCAACTCGAACAGCCGGACCACCAAATTCTGCTGCAAAATGCGCTGGGACAGGTTTTGTTTTATCCGCCCAACGTGGCGGGTTGGCCCGGTGGCCGCAACTGGATTGACGCTACTTCGCTGCTGTTGCGGCTGCGTATTCCACAAATGGTGGCGGCCAACGGCGATTTTGACCTGAATACCAAAGACGACGACGACCAATTAATGGGCGAAGGCAAAAAATCGGCGCTGCGCCGCAAACTAGCCGCTACCGTGGATTTTTCGGCCCTCGAACGCCTGTTCCCCAAGGCCAATGCCTCGGCGCTTCCGCTCGACATGGCGCGTTTCCTCTGGCAATTGCCTACCCCTACCCCACCGACGGAGGTGCTCCGCCGCCACACCGATACTTCTAACCACCCGCAACAAGTCCGCAGCACGGCCATTCAATTGATGGCAACGCCGGAATATCAGTTGTGCTAAACGCCCATTTTTCCATGCAACGTCGCTCTTTTTTAAAAAATATTCCGCTGGCCAGCGCGTCTTTATGGCTGCCGCGTTTTTTACAAGCCCAGGCCCAACCCGGTTTGTTGCGGCCCAACGGCAAAATATTGGTCATGCTGCAACTCAGCGGGGGCAACGACGGGTTGAACACCCTCGCCCCCATCAGCAACGATATTTATTACCGCGAACGTCCGCGCATCGCCATTGATCCCAAAGAGGCATTGCGCCTCACCGAACACGCGGGATTGCACCCATCGCTCACTGCCCTGCGCAGCCTGTACGACAAGGGGCATTTAGCGGTATTGAACAGCGTGGGTTACCCCAACCCCGACCGCTCGCATTTTCGAAGTATGGACATTTGGCACACGGGCAGTCCCGCCGACGAATATTGGTCGCAGGGCTGGCTGGGACGCTACCTCGACGCTCAATGCGGCGAACAATGCCCCCGCGCTACGGGCGCGCTGGAAATTGACGATACCCTCGGTTTGGCGTTAAAAGGTGCCCAAAACAACGGTTTGGCCCTGCAAAATCCGCAGCGATTGTACGAAATGGCCCACAGTGCTTATTTTGAAGACTACGCGGCGGCAACGGCCAATACCACCGCCCCGGACGATCATCCGGTGGGTTATTTGTACAAAACCATGCGCGATGCGTTGAGTTCGGCCGATTATTTGTTGGAGCGCAGCAAAGCCAAAACGGCCCGGGGCAATTACCCGGACAGCGAATTGGGGCGGCATTTTCAAACCATTGCGTCATTGATTTTGGCCGATGCCGACACGTCGGTGTATTACGTTTCGCACGGCAGTTTTGATACGCACGTGAACCAGCAAGGACAGCAGAAACGTTTGTTTGAGGACATGAACCAGGCGTTGGAAGCATTTGCGGCAACGTTGCAGGAGCAGGGCCGCTGGCAGGATGTATTGGTGGTAACCTTTTCGGAATTTGGCCGCCGGGTGGCGCAAAATGCCAGTAACGGTACCGATCACGGGGCCGCCAACCTGATGTTTTTTGCGGGTGGTGGTCTAAAAAAATCGGGCATCCTGAACGGGATGCCCGATTTGTCGCAACTCACCGACGGCGATTTGCCCTACGACATTGATTTCCGGCGAGTGTATGCTACGTTGCTGGAAAACTGGTTGGGCGTAGATGCCAAAGCCGTTTTGGGGGGTGAATTTGGGCGACTGGGGTTTGTGTGATCAATTTGAGCGTGTGACGAAACCGGGGCTACTTATTGTTCTGACCAACATCGCCTCACGCGCCGCAGAAAATGACGGTTGGTGAAAAGATTCGTCATTTACTGGTAAAGGACGGACGGGGCCTGGTGACGCTGCCCCGATTTTAATTAATTTTGACCGTTAGCGAGTACTTCCTTGGCATTTTCGAGGAATTTCACCTCTTCTTTGCCGGTTTCGGCCCCCGAAGGATAACCCAATGAACCCAACGCATTGAGGTTGATGTTTTGGGTGGCCGGATCGGTTACGGCGTTAAAAATCCAGATGGTGGGGTAACCCTGCACCTGAAATGCTTGCTGGAGTCCCTGATTTTGTTGGGCCATTTCGGGCGACAATTGTTTTTTGCGGGGAAAATCAATTTCAAACAAAATCACGTTGTCTTTTGCCCAGGTTTTGAAGGCTTCTTTGGCAAAAACCTCGCGTTGTAATTTATGGCACCAGCCGCACCAATCGCTACCGGTAAAGAAACCAAAAATGGGTTTTTTCGCCTCGGCCGCGGCGGCCTGGGCTTTGGAAAACTCGGTGTACCACACCAAGCCGTCGGTCGTGGTGGTCGTTTGTGCTGTGCAGGTGAAAGCGCCCGCTATCAAAAACAGCGCCATCAAAAAAGCGGAAAATTTCATACTTTAAAGTGTAATGAGTCAAAAAAGAGCGACAAAAATAGGGGATTTTTTTAAGAGTAACGGAAAAACTGCTCTTACTGCGCGCGCACAAAAAAAGTAGCCTTGCCGTTTTCAATCCGCGCCGGTTTGTATTCTATTTGTTGAAGATCAATGTTCCAAACGGGGCGTTGAACATGGGCACTAAACGTACAACTCACTTTTTTACCACTCAGGGTTATTACACTATTGAAAATATTTAACAATTGATACGAATAATCCTCCACGGCGGTGATGGTCAATTGGTTGTTGATACCGCTGCCGTCGCCTATAGCATAGTCTTTTAGGTAATAAAAATCAGGCATTTCTACTAAGTAACGAATTTGGGCATTACCCGGCGTTCCGTCTATTTTACATACTTTTCCGGGCGTAAAAAAGGCATCCAACTCGGCTTTTGTCCAAGTTTCTGAATCACCCGAACCCGCCGGTGTTTCCTGCCGAAATATAAATGAAAAATGTGGTTGGGAACCATGAATACCATAAAACTCCGATTTTATAGCCTTATAAGCCCCCAAACTACCGGCTGATTTATTCGTGTATAAGTTACTAAATTGCTCATCCTCTTGAGTACCCACTACTATTTCAAACGGTTTATCGCTATTATCGTAATCGCGCAGCACACCTTCCACGTAAAATTCACGGGGAAAAGGGCGTTCTTCCGGCACCATATCCGCATCTTTTTTGCAGGAAGTCGCCAGGGCCAATAAAGCGGCAAACGGAATAATAAAACGTATAGATTTCATAAAAAGATTTTTGTTAAACGTGATTGTAAAGCAGGTTAGTCCAATAAATACCTCAGCGACATTTGTACATCCGAATTGGTGTAGGTATCGCTGTTTTTAAAAAAATTATCGTGCGTCAGGTCAAAAATGCCCTGCGTGTACCGAATGGAAAACCGCAAATTGGGCGTTAAAGCGTATTCGTGTCCGAGGCTAATACCCAGATCTTGCCGACGCACCGCCGAGGCGTAGTTTATATCGTCAAAATCATTTAAGCCAACCGCTCCAGCACTAGAGGAACCCGCACTTTCTTGCGCCCGGGTGGCAATAAGCGCCGCACGTGCACCCATCAGCCAAGCGTGGCGGCCATTGTCGCGGGGTACAAACTTGAACAAAATGGGCAGTTCAAAATTAGTCATACCCTTCAATTGGATTGTTTTATACGCAAAACCGTAGGTAGTGGGTGTTGCGATATAGTCTTTAAACGACACCGGGGCACTGCGCCACGAACTGTATTTTAACTGCGGCTCCACCTGCAAATACCAACGCTCTTTCAACGGACTGGCCGCCAATAAACCCACGTGAAAACCACTCCCCTGCTGCCGGGATTGCAGGTTGGGGATATTTATTTGCCCGCCGATGAGTATGCCCCATTCAAAAAAGGATTGGGCAACGCGCACTTTGGCGGATGATTTTTGCCCCAAACGGGTGCGAATACCGGCCATAAGGCTTTGTGCACCTTGGGTTCCGGCCCATTGGATATCCTCTTCAAATGATCGCTGCATTTCGGGGCTAACCGCCGAAATATCGGGCAACGGATTCAAGGCTTCCCGGGTAACGGTCATCCGACGCGTCGGGCCGAGGGTACTAAAAACATTGACCCCAAGGTCCAGCGCGGTTTGTTGGTTGAGCCACAACGACCAACGTAAACTAATATCGGCCACCGGCAACACCGTTGGTTGGTAATAACGCACGGTGTGCAACTCCGCATTTAACAAAATGGGTTGCATTATTTTTTGGGCCATCAGGCCAACGCGAGGGGCCAAACTCAGTTCCATACCACTGACCAACGGCACATTCAGGCGCGGCCCCAGGCTCAACGAAACGGCGTGTAGTCTTTGGAAGGGCCGAACCCTCCAATTGTTGTTAACACTATACCCTCCAAAAGCACCGTCGTTGCTCTGGTAACGCAGGGCAGCATCGGCCGAAAACAGGCGGTGAAAACGGTATTCGCCCCCCAAGGCAATATTGTGATAACCCCAGTTTGTATATGTGTTGCTGTGGTAAGCAATACCGGTTCCGACTTCGGCAACGACGGAAAAGCGGTCTTTTTGCGCCTGAACCGACGCACTGATGAATGTAAAAAGCAGATAAAAGTGGATTTTTTTCATTGGAAAGCATTAAAAAATGAGGATTTACGGCTGGCGTACCAACCAAAAACGATAAGGTTCGGGTTTGTTTTGTGAATCGGTGCAGAGAATCCAGCGAATTTCGGCGCGAATACTGTCGGGACCCACAAAACGCCCCCCCAAATGCGCCATACATTCCTGCGTTGAGGAAAAACGGCAGGTATTAGGGAATAATTCCTTTGGCAAAGCCATCGCAAAAATACTGATGCTGTCGCCGCCGGGACGTTCGTAATACGCAAAATTGCTGGTCATAGCCGACAGATACGTTTCCCTTGCTTCAATGCTGTACAACGACGTTGAAATAACGGTACCCGGTAGTTCCGGCTCAATATTGAACAAAACCAAACCAAACGGCTCAAAACAGGGGCATCCTAACATGTCTTTGGCCACAAACAACCCTTCATATTTGCGCATACACCACGATCCCATGTCTATTTGGTCGGGCGGGCAGCCGCATTCGTCCTCCAAGCAGGTGGTGTTATTGGGGCAATAACCGCAGGGGCTTACTTCTACCTCCACTTGGTCGCGGCAAGCCACGCAGCAAACCAACAAGAGGGCAATCAACAAAGTAGTTTTTCTCATGGTGACTGTTTTTTAATAGTTAAAATAACGAAAAAAGACAACCGCTTCGCCGTTGGTGACTTTTTGGACGTTGCCTTCGCGTTCAAAACTTCCCCCAAAACGAAAACGGGCCATTTTGCCATAATTAGGAACACCTGCTTCCGGCGAACCGTAATCTTCCACCGATTCCAGGCGCAAAAAAGCATCCGATTGGGGTTGTTGGTTGTCGCCGCCCACGGTAATTTCCGGGTTCCATTGGCTCAAAAACAACAGGGCCTGACCGGGGCCATCGCCGAAACTAAATTCGCGGCCGGGCACCAGCAATTCCTCTAATTCTTCGCGCCGCCATTCCGGGTTTTGCTCCGTAGCGGACGCTTTTTGGTCGCGGAACAAGCGAATCGCCGCCGCCCAACCAAAAAGAAAATCATAGGACAAACCACCCACGATGAATTTGTTGCTGTCCAGGGAAATGCCGTATTCACAATGTTGTCGAATAGTGACGTTGAACGCCATATTACCAATGGAGTCCAAAAAAATGCTTTGTTCGCCCCGCACCCGAAACTCCCGGATGGTGTCTTCCGGTATTTGTACGGTGCATTGGGCATAAAAATCGCTGGGCCTGATTTCGCGGGGAATGTCCACCTCTTTTTTGCAACCCAAGGCACTAATGATCGCGATGAGGCTCAGGAAATAAAGTGTGTTTCGCATGGCGATTACGTTTGTATGGATGAATGTAATGGTGCAACGTGACCTGCACATCGGAGTTAAGATGCGTGGTTGTATTTTTGAAAAAATTATCGTGTGTGAGATCTAAAAAACCCTGGTTATAGCGCAAATCGAGCGACCAGCGGCGGGCAAACCGCCATTCCGTCCCGAATACAAACCCAAGATCAAAAGCCCGGACACCGTCGCTCAACCTTAAAAAAACACTTGGACTAAGACCACTCCCGCTGCTACTACTGGACGTATTGGAGCCGTACGGAAATATGGGTTTACACCAGGCGGGTTTTACCCCGGCGAACCAGGCCATTTTACCAATTTCGCGGTTTTCCTGTTTCAGCAACAACGGCATTTCGATAAAAAACAGGTTATCCATTTCCCAACGAATATCCAGCGAGCCGCCCGGTGAAACGTAAAAAAATTGGGTGCGCTGCTGGTAATGGGTCACGTATTTCAACTGTACTTCCGCCTGAAAACGGTACCCACTCCGCACCGGCACGCTCCAATGATAGCCCAATTGTGGCATAATACTCAGGCGACCGGTCTCGTAATTGACCACGTTCAGATTGCCGCCCAACACCAGGCCGCGTTGAAACCGCCGTGGTTTTCGGGGCAATTGCGTAGCGGGGCGAATGATGGTATCCGGGCGAACAGGGGGCAATGTCAGTTCCGTTTTTACCTGGGGCAAGGGAAACAAGGCCGCTAAATCTTGCCAAAAAGGCAGTTCCGGGGTGGGTAGACCCGCGTTTTCGCTGCCAGATAGAGCAGCCGAAGAAGGAGATGTTTGTCCGGTTGGAGCCGCGTTTTCACTGCCCGACGGTACAGCCGCCGAAGGAGATGTTTGCACGCTTGGAGCCGCATTTTCGCTGCCCGATGGTACAGCCGCCGAAGGAGATGTTTGTCCGGTTGGAGCCGCGTTTTCGCTGTTTGAACCCACTGAAGAAGCCGGATTGTACGGTTTTGGGGCCAATTGTCCATTCACGCCCCGCGATGGTTCACTTTGATTGGCCCGGGATGAAGTTTCTGGTTTAGCGGTGTTATGGGGTGCCGGATTAGCCGTGATTACCCGGTTGCCCACTGGTGGATGAGTAGAATGCAACGCACCATTTTCCGACGACAAGGCCCCCGCTAATTCCGGGTTATTCTCCGCCGGGCTGGTGTTGAGCCGGGCACTGTCCAACGGATGCGGGCTGTGTGCAACGTTGCGGTCAGTACCCGGCTGTTCCGGCCCAACCGAACGTGTATCGGGGCCGGGCGAAAGAAAACCGGGCCATAACCCGGCCACGGTGGCCCAGCCCCCGATGGTGAGCAAACCCAAAAGGAACAACAGCAAATACCGGCGCGGGTGGGTTATCGGCGCGGGACCGGGTACCGGGGTTGGTGTTTCCGGCAGCGGTTCGCTCCCTTTGTTGGTGTCATTTTCCAGCAACGCCAGCATTTTCTGCCAGTCACTGTCTTGCACCGGCGTTTTATAACCCTGGATCTTTTCCCGGATTTTTAACTCGTCGTGTAAATCTTGTGGTTTCATAGCAAAAAGAATGCGGGTAGTTTGACGGTTTTAGATAATTTTTTTTGCAAAAGTCGGCGCGCCTCGGACAAATACCATTTAGAGGTACTTTCGTCCATGTGCAATAATTCGGCGATTTCGCGGTGCTTATAGCCGTCAATGACGTAGAGATTAAAGACGGTGCGCTGCTGATCGGGCAATTGTTGGATCAGGCCCAACAGTTCTTCGGCGGCCATGTGATCTACCGCGCTGTTTTGAATGGGTTGGTCGGTAAAATCACCGAGGGTAATATTCCGCTGGTAAGCACTTTTCCGCCGAATACAATCAATGGTGGTGTGCTTGACAATACTGGCCATCCAGCCCTCAAAAGAGCCGCTGCCGGCATAATGCGCCATCCCGTTCAATATTTTTAAAAAAGCCTGATTCAGTACTTCCACCGCTTCGTTGCGGTTTCCGAAATAACGCAAGGGAATGGGCATCAGCCGCTCAAAATGCCGCCGATACAAGATTTCCTGCGCCAGCCGATGCTGTTGCAGGCAGCCCTCGCGGAGCATCTCATCGCTGCTTTTTTCGTTGTAAATTGCCGTACTCATACTGAATCATTGGTCTGTTTTCCGGTATGTCGCAGGGATAAACAAAATGGTCGGGCGATTGGAGTATTTTTTTTAAAAATTTTTTTGCGCTGTTTTTGAACCAGGAGTTACGTTAAAGACGATCTGTAAAAAAGGAAACATACCAAAAGGTTTTTCTGCATGCATCACTAAAAAAAAACCTACTTTTACGGTATGATTGTTCTCAGCACCGAAAGTCCGAACTACGCGGGAGTTGTAGAGGTTTGGTATATGGGGGAAAAATTGGATTGGTAGAACTGTTAATTGACCATTATTTCCAAACAGACTGTATAATTTTTCACTAATAAAAATTTCAATATGGAATCACTGCTATCACACAATATAACAGCAAACCACGCCGCCCTCCGCGACTGGCTATTGCCCCTGTTAATGAATGGACAGGTGACTACAGCCGGAGATATTGAGGTAAAATTGAAAAAGGGGGTGAGGTATGAGTAAAGGAAAAAAATTGGGTAGACATACTAAATCTTTATCTCGTATTAGAGAAGTCAAAGGTTCTTTCGCCACCTTCCTTGACCTTAGCAATTGTGATCTGACTGAACTTCCAGAGGCATTACTTGAACTGACCTGGTTGGAGGAGTTGATTTTATCTGGAAATGGCAATTTGCAGAATTTGTCGTTCTTGAAAGAGTTGGCCAATTTACAAAGATTGAGTATTTGGGGAGTACCAGCAAGCAATTTATTGCCATTAAAAGATTTGACAAATCTGCAACAACTTGACATTTCTTACACACCAGTGACAGATTTGCTGCCCTTGAAAGATTTGGTTAATCTGCAACGTCTTTACGTTTCTTGTACGTTGGTGAGCAATTTATCGCCTTTGAAAGATTTAGTCAATCTGCAACAACTTGACGTTCATAAGTCTCCAGTGAGCGATTTATCGCCCTTGGAAAATTTAGTTGACTTACGACAACTTTTCATTCACAAGACACATGTGAGCGACTTATCACCCTTGAAAGATTTAGCCAATTTGCAACAACTTGACGCTCGTTGGACAAAAGTGGTCAATTTATCTCCTTTGAAAAATTTGACCAATTTAAAACAACTTTCTGTTTCCTCTACGCTGGTGAAAGAGTTATCACCATTGGAAGGTTTGGCTAACTTGGAACACCTAAACATATATAATACACCAGTTAGCGATTTGTCCCCATTGAAAGACCTGACTAACTTGCAACAAGTTTACGTTTCCTACACACAAGTGAGTGACTTGTCGCCATTGAAAGATCTAACCAATTTGCAACAACTTGACGTTAGTTTTATGCCGATGAGCGATTTGTCCCCCTTTAAAATAATCATAAAAAAGGGCATTCCTGTAAAATGGAGGAATGCTGATGGAGAAGACGGCATTTTTGTCGAAGATTGCCCCCTCACCAATCCCCCCATAGCAATCGTCGAACAAGGCAACGCCGCCATCCTCCGCTACTGGGAAGAACAAGAACGCTCCGGCACTTTCACCCTCAACGAAGCCCGCCTGCTCGTCGTTGGGCAAGCGGGGGCGGGCAAAACCAGCCTGCGCACCAAAATCATGAACGATCAGGCCGACCTACCTGCCGAAGACAAAACTACCCGGGGCATTGACATCGAAACCTATCAGTTTTCCACTGAAGCGGGGCCATTTGACCTGCGGATCTGGGATTTTGGCGGGCAGAATATCCAACACTACGCCCACCAGTTCTTTTTATCGGATTCGGTGGTCTATGCCCTTGTGCGCGACGAACGCAAGGAAGACGGCGGCCTGAGTTATTGGCTGAATATTATAAGTTTGTTGGGCAAAGACAGTCCGGTGATTATTGTGCAAAACCAACGCGAGGGCCACGGTGAGGATATCAAGGAACTGGCCGCTATTCGTAAAGCATTTCCCAACGTGCAGGATCCCGTTAAAATAAACCTCAAACGGGCGGGGGAAGCCGATTATCGCCCGTTCCGCGACCTGAAAGAGGCCATTTGTTCGCACGCCAAACGGTTGCCGCACGTGGGCCGCAGTTACGCCGCATCGTATAAATTGTTGCAGGATGATTTGCAAGCCGCCGGGCAAAACAACCATTTTATCCGGTTGGAGGACTACGAGGCCATTTGCGAAAAGCAGGGCATGACCAACCGTGCGACCATGTACGATTTTTTGCGCAGTTACCACCAATTGGGCGTCAGCCTTTGGTTTGAACACGATTTGGACTTAGAAAACTACGTATTTCTTAAACCTAAATGGATTATTGACGCCTTGTTTGAGTTGCTCTACGACAACAACCAGCGCCGCGAACAGGCGATTATTGATAGCCAATCGGTCAAAAATATTTGGTGCGGCGAAGAGTACCGGGGCATGCACGGCATTTTGTTAAAACTCATGCGCAACTTTGAAATGTGTTACGAAATGTCCGGCGGCGAGCGGTATTTAATCCCACAAAATCAACCGCCCTGCGACATCGAGATTCAGGAAAGTGCCACGGCCACGCGGGTGCTGTTTGAATACGAGTTTTTGCCCAAAGGTTTTTTGACCCGCCTGATTTGTCGGCAACACCACCGTATTTTGGAACCCAAGGTGTGGAACAACGCGGTGATTTTTGGCGAAAAAGACGGTGCAACGGTGCTGGCCTACGAAACCTACGACCAAAATATTATCGAACTGATCGCCGAAGGCAACGACAAAACCCAATTATTGAACGAAACCATCAGCCAATTGAATGCTATTCACAAAGACAGTAAGTTTAAAAATTTGCAGGTCAAAAAATTGGTGCCTTGTCCCTGCCGCGTTTGTAAAAAGGAGAAAAAGCCCCATTATTTCAAATACGATACGCTGCGAAAAAAACTGTTAAAAGGCGACTTCACTGCCGAATGTGATGAATCACTTGACGACGTGCCCATTCGCGATATTTTAAAAGAAATTCAGGTTTTTTCCGCCAATCTGGTCAAAACCTACCTGGCCGAAGATAAAATTACCCAGGCCCTGCAATTGCTGCGCGGGGAACTGGATAACGACCACGACATCATTACCATGACGGCGCAGTTAAAAAGGGATCAGCACGACTATTTATTGGGAACGATTACTCGTGATGAATACACCGCTGCCAAAAACAAAAAAGTAAAACTTATTTTGGCGTTGTTGGAGGGGAGGTAGTTTTTAGCGTATTTTGTGGATTGCGCCAGTATGTATTTCGGCTATCGCTCAACACCGTGGTTCTTTTGATATATGATTTCTGATGTATGATAGTAGATAGCAGAAGTTTTTGTCCGCCATCGTGCGTACAGCGGCGAGATGTGCATCCCGGAAGAACGGAGTGGATGACATCTCAGAGCGGTTCGGATTTTCAGCAAAAGACATTTCCCAAAAGTATGCCGCACCACTCAAGAGCCTTAAAAAATACCATGTGGCTTTGTCATTCAGAAGGAATCTATTAGCATAGGATTTTGAATAAAATATCACAGGCAACGTGCGTACTTAAAGCGCATGACGGTTGTTTTATCACGCTTTTCTTCCGCGCTTTTTGCCCGATATTGTAATCCCGTAGATTCCTTCTGAATGACAAAGCCACACGGCGGTTCTTATGTATATTTCGTGGGCCGGGACGTATGATTTCTGGTATGATAGCAGAAGTTTTTGTCCGCCATCGTGCGTACAGCGGCGAGATGTGCATCCCGGAGGAACGGAGTGGATGACATCTCAGAGCGGTTCGGATTTTCAGCAAAAGACATTTCCCAAAAGTATGCCGCACCACTCAAGAGCCTTAAAAAATACCATGTGGCTTTGTCATTCAGAAGGAATCTATT
>JAAFJN010000076.1 GCA_013298845.1 Chitinophagales bacterium | reverse complement strand
AAAGTGAATTTTATGAAATTTAAAGTCGAAAGTAACGGTAAGTTTCAATCCTCATCATGCTGGCGAATGGCTGAAAGAAATACTGACACTTTTGAGAAAATCTACCCCGTTGAGTTTCAATCCTCATCATGCTGGCGAATGGCTGAAAGTCCAATTTCTTTACCCATAGCGTTTGCTACTGTATGTTTCAATCCTCATCATGCTGGCGAATGGCTGAAAGTATGTTTTTATAATGATTTACTGAATAAAATCGTTTCAATCCTCATCATGCTGGCGAATGGCTGAAAGAATAAAGAATATACTTGGCTTATAAAAGATTATAAAAGTTTCAATCCTCATCATGCTGGCGAATGGCTGAAAGATTGTAAACATACACATAAAAATAAGAATTATGAAAAGTTTCAATCCTCATCATGCTGGCGAATGGCTGAAAGTAACTTGATTTTAATATATATGTGAAACGGCTTTCATCGTTTCAATCCTCATCATGCTGGCGAATGGCTGAAAGTGATGCAAAAGAACTCGCCAAAGAAATCAAAGCCAAAAGTTTCAATCCTCATCATGCTGGCGAATGGCTGAAAGCCGTACAATTTCTTATACGTTACGCAAAGGTAATCAAATCATTCCGACATTATTCACCCATTTACAAGATAATTTTTGGCGGAATTTTCAAATTTTTTGTAAATATTTTGTTATCGCCTATTTCCAGCACCGCTTTCGCCATTTCCGCCCCCAACGGCACAATAACGATATTATCCGAAGGCCCGTTATCCGCCCTCGTCCAGGCCCGTTTCAGGTCGTTCCGCAGTAGAATTAAGTCCCGTTTCGCCATCTCCGGGGCCACGAAGACCGATTTTTGAACGCGCAGACAACCGTGTTTTTCCAATGTTTTTACGACGTAAGCGCGTTTCTGGTCGCTTTCCAGATCGTAACAAATTACGTAATGCATATTTTACCAGTTCCGGGTTTTGCCCAATCCAGCCCAATACCAGCCGAAGCCCAAAATAGGCGCCCACGACCGCTATGGCCCAAAAAAGAGCATCGTTGATATTTAATGAACCGTCGCTCCAAGTGCCGCCGCCGTTGCCCACCGTTGGCGGCAACACCACCACCGATGGCTGCACAGCATTCACCGGCGCAGTCCCGGCCCGCAAACGTTGGGTTTTTTCAACCATTTTTTGGGTAATCGAACTGCGCTCCGCCGCCGTTAATGCGTGCGGATGCCGCTCGTGCCGGGCCGTCAGCACTTGCACCGTGTCGCCCGATACCGTCTGATACACCCAAAACCGCACGCCGCCGTGCCCGCTGCACGCCCCCGTACTGCGGGTGTCGCTGCGTGTATCATCCATACACACACAACCCACCCGAAACGCACCCGCCGGAACACTCACGCGCTTGCGGTGCTGCTCGCGCGCGCCTCGCGCCACCGGAACCTCGCCCGGTTGGTCGCTCGTCCGAAAAATTTCATCCATGACTTCCCGTTCCCGTTTCTCAATGTCCGGGTCCTGCTGTTGCCCCGCCGCGCTTCCCGCCCAAAGCGCCAGCAGCATAAAAATCAAAATCTGTTTGTTCATCGGTATATATCGAATTTTAGTTTTAAAAAATACTCATCTCTTATCGCTCATAACTCATCACTAAAAACACTCATCTCTTATCGCTCATAACTCATCACTAAAAAATACTCATCTCTTATCGCTCATAACTCATCACTATTCGCCCTGCCAACGCCCGCGCATCGGCATCTATCTGAACGCTACGCCGCACCTGCCGACCATCGCGCACATCGGTCGAAGCCAACATCGCCAGGGCTGCATCAATGGCGATACTTTTACCGGCACTCGTGAGCCAAAGCCCCGTTTCGTCAGGATTTGGCCCAAAATGCACGTCCACATCGCGGCATATATCGCCCAAAATTTGCACCGCCACGGCATCGGCCCAGGGACGGTACGGCTCAATACAATCAAAAACCAGCACCGGCGCACCTCCGTAGCGGTCGGCGTGCAATACCCCGATGTACGGATCAATCCCGCTTTTCAACAACGCCAAATGCACCTGCGTATATAATATGCCGTACAAATAATTCAGCAGCGCATTCGCCGGATCGTAGGCCGGTTGCTGAATCCGTCCCGGGAAATCTTGCCCGGTGAGCGTCGCAAATACCTCCCCTAAAGTAGCAAAATACACCCGCGAAGCCGTGCCTTCCTGCCCCCGAAACGTTTCCGCCGCGGCCGAATACGTCGCCTCGTCCCACGGCGCGGGTGCCGCCCAACGCTCCATCCGCTGCTGAAGGTTATTCATCACCCGCAGCGAATTATCCACGTCCGAAGCCGTCAGCGACGGAAATTGTCCGGGTAATGCGCGTAAATGCTCCATTTGCCGACCCATTTTCAGGCGCAACACCCCGTTTATCCACGCCATGCCCTCGGCTTGCCGACTAAATACCAATTGACCCCGCCTAATCGCCGCCGTACTGCCCGGTCGGCCCGAACTCACCTGCGCCAACGGAAAATGCGTATTGGCATCAATCAGCAGCACCGGCACATCGTGCGCTGCCGCCAGTAACGCCGCATCGGTACTCATCGCCGTACCCTTGGTGAGCAAAATCGCCGTCACTAACCGAACCGCAAACGACCGCTCCTCACCCGACCGCATCCGTACCCGAAACGCTCCGTTGCGCACCGATAAAAAAGCCCCAAAAGAATCCAGGTAGAGATGCATTTTTTAGTGAATAATGAAAAGTGAAAAGTGAATAATGAAAAGTGTAGAGTGGATGGTTTTTTAATATTTTGTTTGGGGATAAACGTCGTTTTTTTTGCATCAAATACTGCGCCAACTCTTTAAAAAAATGCGTTTTGAAAAATATTTTTTTAAAAATGTTAAATCGTAGTATTTTGGCGCAAATTTTGTACATCAAAAAGGGTAGCGCAACGTTGGGTCCCCAAAACCAAACGTGGCCAAAAAACTGAAGAATAAAAAGTAAGAATAAGTCCTGTTTTTGAAATTTTATACGGCAAAAAATTTTTTTAAAATTTTTTTAAAAAAAATTACGCGGGGAAATTAGTCTTATTAATTCTTTTGTAAAAATATTGTTTGTTCAATAAAAATCAAAAATAAGCCCTTAAATGCCTTGTTTAAATCAAAAGTACACCTTTATATTATTGCACTCATTTTTTAAAAAAATGTAAAAAAGCGGGGATTCTCGAAATCAATGGTATTGACATTTTTTTAAATTGACCTTATCTTTGCGCATCCAAACTTTTTTACACCGAGCGTCGCTTGGTTTTGTGCTGTACAACGTGGATACTTTCCCCGGTTTTAGGCACCCAACCCACCGATGCAAAGGATCACACCCTAACTATTAATATGCTACGATTACTCTCCGTTCAGTTCGACACGCCCTTGGAGCCTTGGGAACTCGCCGCTTTTCGTGGTGCAGTGGCCCGCAAGGCCGGCATTGAGCACGAATTATTTCACAACCACAACAATACCGACGGCGGTTTTCACTACCGACATCCGCTGATTCAGTACAAACAGGAGCACGGAAAACCCATGCTGGTTTGCCTCAACGAAGGCATCGAAGAACTCCAGCATTTTTTCTCCCAACCTGATTGGACGCTGCGCCTCAACGGCAAAACTACGCCCGTGCGCATCGCCAAATTGGACGTGAAACAACTCGAACTCACCACCAGCACCCACACCCGTCGCTACCATATTCGCAACTGGATCGCCCTCAACGACGACAATTACCCGCTCTATCACCAACAAAATACCCTGCTCGAAAAGATTTTCTTTTTGCAAAATATCCTCAAAAACCAAATCGTGGACCTGCTCCACCAGTTAAACGTGGAACCCGAAATTCAGGTGCAGGTGCATATCTCGAACCTCAAAACCGAAAACTGGGTGACGTATAAACACGTCAAAATGCGCGCTTTTTCCCTCGAATTTAGCAGTAATGTGCTGCTGCCTGATTACCTTGGATTGGGGAAGGGGTGTAGTGTGGGGTGGGGTGTTGTGAAGGGGGTTGGGGAGCGGAGAGGGAGTAAAGAAACTTATACTAAAAACAATGAAGTACGATAATATTATGGAAATGCGACAGGTTAAACATATTCTAGCCTTTACATTATTTTGTTTGGGAACCCTGTGTTATGCGCAGTCCACTAAAGACAACGCAAAACTTCAGGCCATTGAAAAACATTATGAATATCTAGAAAACGAGATGAAGGCACAGCGAGACGCCATACAAAAGGAAAATGAGACGTATCGAAAATTTATCCAAGAGGAACGGGTAGTGCATCGTGAATTTATTGAGTACACTATTAAAATTGGCGGAGGCTTCATTGCTTTCGTTTTAGGTATTTTGACTTTTTGGGGTTTCGATACATTCAAGGGTATTCGGAATTCTCGAACAGAAATAGAGAGCATTGCAACTGCGAAATTTATTGAGTACAAAGAGCAGATGGATATTAATACTAAATTGTATGAGGCTCAAATTGACGAAGCTAAAAGTAAACTTGTAGCAGCAGAGCAATCTTATCAAAAGTTTATCAATTACTACAGTAGTGCCAATCCAAGGACCGGCCGCTTTGTGGTTATTGGAAACGCTGAACGGTTACAGCAGATGAAGAAGAACGACTTGTATCGCTTTGTCCAAATATTCAATATGCCGGATTTTATTGAACTAGGAAGTGAAGAATGGAGTGATTTTGACCCTGCTAATTATGATCTTGTCATTTATAGGTCTAATGTGAACGAGAAAGGGGAAGATGATAAACTTGAATCTTTAATTGATCTGCTTAAACTTCATCCCGACAAACCATTGTTAGTTTACGCAAAAGGCCAAACTGAGTTTATTAAAGGCCAAACTGACCAGAGGCTAAAAGAGAGTTTTTTCCACATGGCAAATACTCCTGTGACCTTGATTGATAATACGATTACCTCTTACAGAGTTGCTAAAATGGTAGAACCCAACCCACATCAAAAATTAATATGACTCAAGCTAATATTTACCTTTACAGCCTTATTCAAGATCTTTGTAAGGCGGGTATTTTACCTGATTCTGAATGGCCTAATGCCACGGAACACGAAAGTAGAATATTGGAAAAAACTGAATCAATTACTGGTCACATATCAATGGCTGAGTCTTTGGTCCAGTCTATCTTTTCTGTTTTGCCAGTTCGTCTTCGAGAAAAACCACCGTCGGATCCTGTTTTCGGGAAGAAATCATATTTCCCTTTCACCGCAATGACTTTGGATGATTCTTTTTTCCCGCAACCGGAGTCAAGAGGAAGTAAAGACGACTTAAAGATAAAGTTTCAGGCGGACTATCAAAAAATTGCTCATTTAGATTTAATAGCACGCGGCGAGACCTTACTGCACTTAATGCATAAATATTGCACAGTAGTCCCGTCGGGAAAGCACGATGCTATATCCCTATACGATCATGCAAAATTAAAGGCAGCGATTGCGGTTTGTCTATCCCAAAAGAGTGACGAGGTGAAGCCTTTCCTGCTAGTCGGTGGTGATTTAAGTGGTATTCAAGAATTTATTTTTGATATAGTGAGTAAAAATGCTGCTAAAAATCTAAAAGGACGCTCATTTTACCTTCATCTCTTAATCGATGGCATTGTACAGCGCTTTTTGCAGGACACTAGTTTAACTCAAGCCAATGTATTATATGCTTCGGGTGGTAAGTTCTATGTGCTGACTCCTAACAATGAGAGTATTATCTCAGAAATAAAACGTTTAGAACAAGAAATTACAGTTGAATTATTTAAGGCGCATAAAGTAGGTCTTTCCATCACCTTTGATTGGATAGAACTCAGCAAAGACCAATTATCCGGTTCTCAATTGGGAAGCGAGATTTGGATGAGATTGCAGGATAATTTACGGAATAAAAAGAGATCAAGATTTAATATCCTGATTTCCGAAAACTTCGATGATTTATTTGTACCTAAAGAGGCTGGGGGAGAAACTAGACGAGATGCTATTACAAACGAAGAGATTAATGATGAAGAGGTAAGAAACGGAACAATCTACAAAATTGGCGATGCTGTGCCAAAGCGTATAGATAGTTTAAGGGAGTTTGATGAATTGGAAATCTCAACTCCTGTTATAAAAAAAGGCACTCAACAGCAAATTATGGCTGGATTTTTTCTTAGAGATAAAACTTACAGGCTTGAAGGGGATTTGGCGTTTGAATTGGACATAAAAGAAGATTTTCAACAAGATCGAGAAATGAACCTCCCCGGACATCGTACTGTCAATTACTTGTTGAACCAAAATGGGTATCAAAAAACTAAGGGTACGCTGCTAAAAAGATTGAGTATCAATGATCCAGATGGTTTCCTACTGCTCAATAAAGATGAAGGTTCTACGATAAATGGGTTTGAATTTTATGGCGGCAATGACTTTCCTCTAAGTCTTGCAAAGGGTGGCGGTGTTCGAGACCTTCCAAAAACATTCAGCGAAATGGCTGGGGCATTTGATGAAGAACGATCGAAAGAAGATTCTAATTATAAGACCAAATTTGACGAATCGGGAGAAAAACCATTTAAACGTCTTGCTATACTAAGAATGGATATTGATGGATTAAGTGGTGTTTTTCGTGAAGGATTTGGAGCACAGGGCACACTGGCCCATTTTTCAGTATTGAGTAGGCAATTGGATTGGTTTTTTAAAGGTTATTTGAATACACTTTGGAAAAAAGGTGTTACCCATACTTACAATTGGAAGGATTGGACACAAATTGTTTATTCCGGCGGGGATGATCTTTTTATCGTTGGTAAATGGGATTGCCTCATGGATTTTGCAGAAAAAATAAGGAATGATTTGAAAAAATGGACTTGCTATCATGATGGTATAGGCATTTCTGGAGGTCTTGTGCTAGTTACCCATAAATATCCTATAATCAAAGCGGCAGCGCAATCGGGTAGTGCAGAATATGTGGCTAAGCTTCACCAAATTGTTAAAGAGTACCAAAAAAATTTGGAAGGGAATTACATAACTGCGGATACAAAAAGAGCCCTAATTAAAGAAAAAAATGCTATTACCATTTTTGATTTGCCTTTGAATTGGGAGTCAGAGTATGAAATAGTTAAAAACCTCAAAGAAGATTTTGTTCGACTCGTAAAAGCAGAAGACATACCCAGAAGTATAATGATGGGCCTTGCCTCTTTTTATGAGCGCAAAAGCAACCAGAAAAAATTAGACGAAACACCTTCGTGGCGATGGCAGGTGGCTTATCAGTTAGCGAGGTCAAAAGACCGTGTTAAACCAAAAGAAGGTAAGGAATTTGTGGAACAATTATCTATTAATATTTTCACACAGCGTCATAATTCAGAGTCAATTGATTCCAATTACGATTATTTTGACTTGCTTAATGTCGCAATACGATGGGCCGAGTATGATCTTAGGTCTGAAAAATAATAAATCATCAAATACTAAACGTTCATAATTATGAGTGTAGTCAAATCAAATTTTAATTTCGAAACGGAATTCAAATCCTCTTGGATTACTGATAAACTCGATGAAAAGGGCATTGATTATCTAGAAAATTTTGGCTTTTATCTATGTGATAAAAAAGAAGCCAATGCCTCTTCTCCTGGGTTCAATGCTGTAACAAGTACGCAGTTGCGCAACGTATTCAGCGAAGTAAAACGTATTCATGCAAAAGTAGTAAGTCAATCAGACGGCGATGATACTGATTGGAGGCATGATTTTCTAATGCTTCGTCCTAAAATTGCTTACAATGCAGCCCGTGTACTCTTACTCCCCCAAAAACGAGATAACCGTATAAAGCAGTTTCGTGAATTAATGGAACTAGCACATCAGGCTGTTGGCGAAGATAAAGATAATTTCTTGCGATTCAGCCAATTCACTGAAGCCATTATTGCCTATCACAAAGTATATGGCGGTCAATAACTCACCTCAATAACTCATTTTAATTATGTCAAAGAAACTTTTAAAAAAATATTTTATCAGCGGCAAAGTTCGTGTTGAAACTGGTTTAATGATTGGCGGTACTTCTTCTGGATTAGAAATTGGGGGTACCGATAAACAAATTGTACGTCATCCCGTAACGAAAGAGCCTTATATACCAGGTTCTACCCTAAAAGGAAAAATGAGGGCATTGTATGAGTTGAGTCGTGGACAAATAGGTGCTAACGGCACTAATTTTGGCCCTACTCAAAATCCTAACCATAGTGCTGCTATATTATTTGGGCATATCAAGGATAGGCAAAACAACAAAAATAGTCAGCAGCCATCACGGTTAATTGTCCGTGATGGAGCAATGACTTCAGAAACGAAGAAACGCTTACGGGATACAGAACTACCATATTCTGAAATTAAAGCAGAAAACTCCATTGATCGGATTACGGCGGTTGCCAATCCTCGTTTTTTTGAACGTGTACCCAGAGATGCTGAATTTGAATTAAGAATTGTGCTAAATGTTTTTACTAATGAAGATGATATGATTGAACATGTTTGGGGTGCTTTACAACTAATAGAAGATGATTATCTTGGAGGGGGAGGCTCCAGAGGTAATGGACAGGTTCAGTTTAAAGTAGAGTCTATAAAGACAAAAGAATATGGCGAAGATGGATCAATAGTAGAAAAATTATCTCCAATTGTCAAATTCAAAGAATGGTCTAAAGTATGAAATACTCCGTGATAAAAATGACTTTTGATGGCCCATTACATCTATCAAAAGGTAGCGGATCTTATGAAACAGGTGAGGAGATTATGCATTCTGATACGATAAAGTCCGCTTTGTTTGCTGCTGCGATACAAGTGAATCAAAGTATTCATTCAGATGGAGATACCAATCCGTTTCTGGATAGTTTTCACGTATCTTCGGCTTTCCCTTTTTATAAAGAAGAGTATTTTTTTCCTAAACCATTTTGCAAATCACATGATATTTATGACAGATTTGGAAGAGAAGTAAAAAAAGCAGGAAAAAAACTTAAATTTATCGGAAAGTCATTTTTTGAAGACATGTTGAATGGTCGTAATCTAAATGATAGACGTATTTATATTGATAGTAACTTACTTTGTGAGGATGCAGCAGGGCATGAACCCACTATGGCTTCTGAATCCATTTCTAATGAGGAGCGGGAACGTCCGAATTTTTATATTTTCAGGCGCGAAACTATGATGAAAGTGGTTGTTCCTCGGTATTCTAATGGTGAAGCAGAACCTGAACCCTATTATATCGAGCGAACATTTTTTTCACCCGATGCTGGTCTTTACTTTTTTATCCAATGGCCTAAGGAATTAAATAAGGTTCTTATTATTGAAAATGCATTGGATACTTTATCGGAAAATGGCTTAGGAATGGATAGAAATACCGGTAATGGTCAATTTAAATGGGAAAAAGCAGAGATAGACCTGATGACACCGGAACAGGGTTCTCACCGGGTATTTTTATCCTTATACTGTCCAGCGTCAAAGGAGGAAGTTTCTTCTAAAATATTAGAAAACAGTGCTTATTCACTAATAAAAAGAGGTGGGTATATTTCGAATGGTGCCGATGAAAATACGCTTTCTTATCGAAAAAAATCAGTTTATATGATGGCAGAAGGAAGCGTATTGGAGGGGACAACAGCGGATAATTTTAAAGGTAAATTATTAGATCTTCGCCCCGAAATCATGGGAAATGCGCATCCTATTTGGCGGGAAGGAAGGCCATTTACATTATCTTGTAACCCTAAATTCTAAAAAGATGGATAATAATCGTGTATTAAGTACAAACTATACAGTAAAACTTACAGTTCGCTCGCCGCTTCATATTGGTGCTGGGATCGATAAGAGTTGGGTAAGGGGATTTGACTTTATTGAAAGTAAAGGTAAGGTTTGGATTATTGACAAGAACAAACTTTTTGAACAGTTTGAAGACGAAAAACTGTTAAACCTATACTTAAATAAAACAAAAAATGGACGATGGTATGATGTCGAAAAATTTTTAACGGAAAATTTTGAATTAGAAGACATTTCATTGTACAGTTTTAAACATTCGGGAGGTTCGCTAACCAATGAGATTCGTACGCTTACACGAGATGGTGAAGGACGAGCCTACATACCTGGATCTTCCCTAAAAGGAGCTATTACAAGCGCAATATTTCACTACATTTGGGATAGCACAAACCCAAAAGGTTATAATAAATTCATCAATAATGATTTATTAGGTAGTTTTGGCGAAAGCCTCATGCGTTATATCAGGCCATCCGATGTGGCTATGCCACCTAATGCTACCGAAATAAACAATGTTGCCTTGTTTAACTTATATCGTGATGGCTCAACTTGGGAAAGTGATTTTAAAGATGGATTTAAGGTTAGTGTAGAGCATTTTAAAGTAAATACTATGCATCAGTTCCGGCTATCCATTGCTAATGGATTGGGCGAAATCATTCGTGAAGCAGGTGCAAAAATAAATAAGCCTATGTTGCCCAAATATTATAATCAAGTCATCGGTTCAGAACCTGGTGAACACTTATTTAAGATTATAAATCGCTGTAGTGCCGCACATTTAGATCGAGAGATTGATTTCTTTCAAACATACGATCAGGCAGATGATACTGATATGATTGTAAATCAACTTAAAGACTTGAAAAAAATAAGCGAATCCTCCCCAAAAACATGTATTCTAAGAATGGCGGGTCATAGCGGATTTCATAGTGTAACAGGCGACTGGCGTTTTCGTAATCATAAAAGCACTCTTAATCAGCCCGATCCTGACAATAAAGTTTGGAATCAAACTAGCCGTCAAAAAGAAGCAGCGCGTTACAAATCCCGTAAAATAATGGCTAATGGCGACGAAATTTTATTAGGTTTTGTTCAATTGGATTTGAATTAATTTCATTTTATTTAAAATATTAAAAAAATTAAATGTCGTCACCTCGCATTCTCGTCGTTTCCCGCACCGAAGAAGATCAAGCCATTTTGGAAGATTTTTTTGATCGTGCGCCATTTCCCAAGCCGGACTTTGTTCTGAACAAGTTTGTTCCGGCCGATAAGTATGATTTTGTTGTTTTTAATTGTCAGAATCGTCCCATTGCTAATCAAGACGTTATGCTGTCGTTACCAGAAGATCAGCGGGAGTATATTTTTTTATTGGACAAGTACATGGAAAAAACCAATAAGTATTTCGTATTTTTCGGCGGTTTTTATTACAACCTGAATTACGACCGCTGCCAAGCCGCGAACTCCAAGTTTTCGTTGTACGCACGCTTGCGCGAAATGATTGACTTTATTGGTAATTTCAAGCAATAAGTAAGGCATATAATTCTTTTGGCTCATTGACCCACACTGGTACATTCCGCCCTCCCCGGTCGGGGTGTACCAGTTCTTATTTCCCCCATATTAAACAACTTTACAGCAGTTTGGCCGCCATTTTCCGGTATTCGCGGCTGTCTTTGCCCAGCATATAGCCGACGAAAGCAATTTGCCCGGTCACCGATTGCCGGAATTTATCAAACACAAAAACATTAAAGAGGCCCCGTTCTTTTACGGCTTCACTCATCAGCCAACGGAAAATCCGGATTTCTTCCTTTAACCGTTTGAGCCACACCTTACTAATCGTGGGCAATGGGCCTTCTCCCATAATCAAACCGGTAATTTCTGGTTTTTCCAGCCGGGTTTGCAACCGCATTTTTTCGGATTGAATCGTAAATCCGTGCCGGAGTACAATCACCATCATATCATTCATCCAGTCGGGCGAGGGCTGGTTTCGGAACGAAAAAGTAATATCATCGGCATATCGGGTGTATATGGCCTTGTGCTGCTGCGCGAGTTGCTCCATTTGATAGTCCAGGTTCAGGCATACCAGATTGCTGAGTACCGGTGAAGTGGGTGCACCCATTGGTAATCGCCCCTGCCAGGTCATCAGCGTGGTGAGGGCCGTGGTGAGTTCCGGCGAAAAAAAGAACAGACTCCGGAACAGGTTTTTCAAGTGCGTGGTGGTGACCGTATGGAAAAAGTCCTTGAAATCTATATTCAGAAACCACTCGCCTGACTTATGGGCAAGGGCATTGGTGTAGATATTTCTGGGTTGTAAATCATCGGCGGGGCAAATAATAAATCCGTGGGCCGATTCGGAGCGGACAGTGTAATAAACCGCTTGCAGGTATTTATTTAGCGTTTGTTGAATGGCTTTCAGGCCACTTGCCGGGTGTTGAATTAATCTTTTTTTGCCACCGGGTTTGGGAATGTGGAAGGTTTGGTATTCGGGTTTGAGGATATGTTTGGCCAATGTTTGTTCGGTAATGCCCAACAAGCGGCATAATCCTTCCACGCTGGTGAGGTTGACAAAACGATCGGCCAGCGTTTGCAATTGCTGCGAATTAAGATCGGACTGGTTATTAAAATAGTATTTCATATCGTATGTAATGATTGGATTAGTAAAACAGGTTAGCGTTGGAAGTTTGCTGCAATTGGAGTGCGGCAGATGCATCGCCAAGGAAAGCAATACCTTTTAAAGCATTTTTGTCAAGCGGGATTAAAGAGATTTTATCCGAGGGTAAAAATGAAATGGATTTGAAGTGCTGCATCAGTTCTGCTAGTTGCGGCGGCGGCACCGGACCGGCAAAAACCGATTTTTGCACTCGGCGCAAACCTGCCTGTTTGCACCATTTTATCACCTGCCGCCTGATTTTGTTGCAGGTAATGTCGTAGGCAACGCAATAGAACATAGCACTAAAATTTTAATTGTGAAGCGTGGAATATTGGCGGAGACGGGTAGCGAGTTCGATGGCTTCGGCCCGTACAAAAGATTGGTAAGTAAAGATTTTGTTATTCCGCTGCGGTTTCTCGGCATCTAGTTGTTGCCGGAGCGTATTGGTGATCAATTGGCGTGCTTCAGTGCTCAGCAATGTCTGACTGCCCGAAGTTTGAAGGTGCTGCCAGGCACTGATTTTGCGGGAAAAGAGATGGAAAATAGATTTTTCAACCAATACCCGGAACTGTTCAATAAAATCATACACCATACTTTTATTTTGGTATCCGTCGTAGTGGAAAAAGCCGATGTAGGGGTGTACACCCGCCGCGATCAATGCGTTTTCGACAATCCGATAAAGGATGCCGTAACCATAGTTCAAGTATGCGTTGAACAGGTCGAAGGGATTGCGCGGCGTGCGGTGTTCGAACCGGTATTCTTCGGGGAGCAGTTGGGCCAGGGTATCGTAATATATTTTACCGGCTGCTCCTTCAAAACCCCGAATGGTAGCGGCTATATCGGCGGTATGGGCCATTATGGGGAGTTGACTAAGGCGATTCAATACCCCCTCATGGTCCCGCAATTTTGCTGAATCAGGTTGGTTTGTGCTTCGGAGCGGTAAGCGCAAAGTTTTAGCAGGAAGCTGATTCGTTCATTTATTTTTGTTTCGATCCAGGATTTCGCCAGTTCGAGGCCCTCTTTTTGGAGCGACACGGCGAGTTGATTTTTCCAGATCAAGAGGGTAGAGGAGGGGCGATTGGGCAGGATTCGGCCCGAAGGGTTGCCAAATTTGTCCAGAATCAGGACATTCACGTCGCCTTCAAAAGCGAGTAGTAAAGCATCAGTGGAAACGGAGGCTCCCGGTTGGAGCATGATAGACTCCACTTCGTGTACGGGGTGTTGGGCTACTAAATGTTTGCCCGCCCCGCTGATATCGGGGACTGTAATTTCAAATAAGCCGTCTTTTGATCTCAGTCTGGCACCAAAAGACTTTAAATAAATATCCATACCGTAATGTGTTTGTGGCGTGTCCCCGGTTATGGGTTGTGCCGGTGTAAAAAGTGCAATTGAACTGTCGGATTTGTGCGCTATTTGCCGTTTCTCAAATGGAGCGTGACAAACGGCGCAAAAACCAATGGGCTACTTTAAAAGTGCGTCGTTGATGACAGTTCGTTCACAAATTTGTACGGATGTGTAACGAGGGTAACAGATATTTATCAGATTGTTTACAATATAAAGACCGTTGATTGCGAAAATTCGCTGCCTGTAATTTTCGGGGGTAATTTATCCCTGAAAATCGTTTTTGGCTAAAAAAAGCCTTGTTTTTTGGGTGTAAATAATTGATTATCAATGTAATAAAACTGCGGGACGCGTTAAGTTTTACCGAAAAAAATCCCCAAAAGACACTTTTTTTAACATTTTTTTAACAAAAAAAGGCAAAAAATTGCGGGGCATTTTTGCCTGTATCTTATTGAACGTCAGTATCTTTGACCAAAATTTGCTCTTTTCAGCCATTCGCCAGTATGATGAGGATTGAAACTAAGACTGGCCAACCTTAGGGAGGCTACTTCTAGCCTCTTTTCAGCCATTCGCCAGTATGATGAGGATTGAAACACAGGGACGGATTGTTGCGATTTTGCACGACCAGGCTTTTCAGCCATTCGCCAGTATGATGAGGATTGAAACGAGGTTGTCCC
>JAAFJN010000075.1 GCA_013298845.1 Chitinophagales bacterium | reverse complement strand
CCCCACGTGGGATAGGTCGCACTCGCCCACGTGGGATAGTCGCACTCGCCCCACCTGTGGTAGTCGCACTCGCCCCACCCGGGATAGTCGCACTCGCCCCACCCGGGATACTTGCCCCATCTCTGATACACTGCTCACGCACAAACACAACTAATACATGGACACACCACATCGTCGCTGGAACCCACTCACTGCCTCCTGGGTATTAGTGAGTCCCCACCGGGCCAAACGCCCCTGGCAGGGACAAACTGAAACCCTCGCGCCCGATAACCGTCCCCCGCACGATCCAGCCTGTTATCTCTGCGCCGGAAACGTGCGCGCTAATGGCGAAAAAACGCCCGATTACCAGGACGTTTTTGTGTTTACCAACGATTTCGCGGCGCTCTTGCCCGAGGAATCCATCGAGGCCATGCCGAATACCGATTTATTTAAAGCCCAGGCCGAGCGGGGGATTTGCCGGGTCATTTGTTTTTCGCCCCGCCACGACCTTACTATTCCCCAAATGGACACTGCCGCCATCCGAAAAGTGGTGGATGCCTGGTGCCACGAATATGAAACCCTGGGCGCGCACGACTTTATCCAATACGTCCAGATTTTTGAAAACAAAGGCGCTGTTATGGGCTGCTCTAACCCGCATCCGCACGGGCAAATTTGGGCGCAAGAGCACATTCCCGATGAACCCGCCAAAAAACAGGCGGCTCAATCGGCTTATTATGAGCAACACGGCACAACCTTGTTATCGGATTATTTGGCCGAAGAAATGCGCCAACAAGTGCGTATTATTGCCGAAAATGAACATTTTGTCGCCCTCGTCCCCTTTTGGGCGGTGTGGCCATTTGAAACCATGATTGTGCCCCGCCGGGCGGTGGCCCGCATCACCGACCTCACCGACGTCGAGCGCACCCATTTTGCCGATATGTACCGGGTACTAACCCAAATCTACGACCGGCTTTTTGCCACTTCGTTCCCGTATTCGGCGGGTATTCACCAAGCCCCCACCGACGGCACGGCCCACCCCGAATGGCATTTGCACATGGCATTTTACCCGCCGTTGTTGCGGTCGGCTACGGTGAAAAAATTTATGGTTGGATACGAAATGCTGGCCAATCCGCAGCGCGATATCACCCCCGAAAAAGCCGCCGAAATTCTTCGTCATGCGTAACCTGCTGGTATCGGTACTGTGGCTGTGGGCGGCTTTGCTTCCCGCGCAGGTGGTGTTCGTGACCGATACCGTGGCGTTGTGCACGGGCAAATCGTGGCAGGGCATTGTTTTTGGGCGCGATTCGCTGGTTGTCACCGATACCCTGGCCGGAGGTGATACGTTGCTCGCCACGCAGGTGCGCACCTTGCCCGTTTATTTGCTCATTCGCGATACGACCTTGTTGCGCGGCACCTGGTTTTTGGGTGAACCCCGTTACAACAATATTGCGGTGAATGAGTACGGCACCACCTATCTCGGTTGCGATTCCAATATTACGTGGGTATTGTTTTACCGAAAAGATACCGATCCGCCCGACAATCTGGACTGGTTAAAATGGAAATTTCGCGCTTTCCCGACGGTTTTTACCCAACAGCATATTCGCATTGAACTGACAGCCCAAACCCCCAAACAAGCCGTGAATCGGCCCATTGATGCTTTTTTAACCGATGCCCAAGGGCGGGTATACAACCTCGATTACGACCCATTGATTGAAAATTGGGCCGTTTCGGGTACTGTTTTTCAAACCACCTTTAACACCGACGCGTTGCCCTCCGGTTGGTTTTTGCTCACGGTGTACATTGGTCAACAAACGTTTCGGACGCCATTGGTAAAATTAAAATAATCTAACAAATATTAGTCAACATAATGAAAAATACCACGCTCATATTGCTTTTGCTGGCGATGTACAACGCCCACGCGCAAGTGAAATTTACGTTTAAAGAATGGGAAGACCCCACCGTTGTGGAATTGGGCAAAGAGCCGCCCCACGCGACATTTATGACCTATTCGAACCCGGATGAGGTCATTGCCGACGATTATGGCCGTTCTTCCTGGCAAAAAAGCCTCAACGGGACCTGGAAATTCCATTATTCCAATACCCCGGAAGAACGCGCCGCCAACGCTTTTGAAACGGGTTACAACGATTTTAACTGGAAAAATATCGAAGTGCCCGGTAACTGGGAATGGCAGGGTTTTGGCATACCCATTTACACCAATTTTTTGTTGCCATTTACGCCCAATCCGCCGTTGATCAACCACGATTACGCGCCCGTGGGCACGTACCGCACGGCCTTTTCGGTGCCCGATAACTGGGCCGCACGCGAAGTGATTTTGTCGTTTGGCAGTATCAATGGTTGCGCCTATGTTTGGTTAAATGGCCAGCCCGTCGGGTTATCAAAAGTGGCCAAAACCGCCGCTGAATTTAACATCACCCCTTACCTCAAAAAAGGCAGCAACCACCTTTGTGTGCAGGTATTCCGCTGGCACGATGGCTCCTACCTCGAAGACCAGGACATGTGGCGCGTGAGTGGTTTGGAGCGCGATGTGATGTTGTACGCCCGTCCCAAAACCGGTGTGGCGGATTTTTGGGTAAAATGTGGCCTCGACGATAAGTATATTAACGGTACGGTGGCCGCCACCGTGGACGTTCGCCAAACTTCGGAATTGACCCGTTACAGCGTGGATTTAACCATTTTGGACCAAAATCGCGTCGCGGTATTTACCCAATCGCAAAAAGTAAGTTCCGAACGCCCGGCTAAAATAGCCCAGGTGACCTTTAACGGAATGGTGAAAAATCCGCTGAAATGGAGTGCCGAACAACCCAATTTATACACGGCATTAATTACCATTAAAGACGAAAAAGGAGCGGTAGTGGAATGCACGGGCACCAAAGTAGGTTTCCGAAAAGTGGAAATTAAAGGCACCAAATTCCTCATCAACGGCGAACGCGCTTTGGTAAAAGGGGTAAACCGCCACGAACACGAAGCCAATGGCAGCCGCGCCTTAACGGTCGAAACCATGATTGCCGACATCAAATTGATGAAGCAATTCAACGTCAATACCTGTCGCGCTTCGCATTACCCCAACGACCCGCGTTGGCTCAAACTCTGCGACGAATACGGCCTGTACGTGATTGACGAAACTAACCTCGAATCGCACGGAATGGGCGCCGAGTTTCAGTTTTTCCGCGACGTTAAAAACCAAATTTCCATGCCCTGGGCACCCGTTAAAAACCAGGAAACCAACACCGGGAAAGGCGAAATTTTTGGCGATCACCCCGCTTATAACCCCATGTGGAAAGCAGCCCACCACGACCGCCAACGCCGTTGCGTGGAGCGCGATAAAAACCACGCCTGCGTAGTGGCCTGGTCGCTCGGTAACGAATGCGGCAACGGCCCGGTGTTTTACGAAATGTACAATTGGTGCAAAAAACGCGACGATTCGCGCCCCGTTATGTCCGAACAGGCCGGGGTGCAGTACAATACCGATATTATTACGCCGATGTATCCGTTGGTGCCCGATTTGGAAAAATGCGCCAAAGACCCGAACCAAAAACACGTACCCACGTCGTTTTCGTCGCCGTATCCGGGACAGGAAAACCCCAAACCCCGCCCGATGATCATGTGCGAATACGCGCACGCGATGGGCAACTCGGTGGGTAATTTTAAACAATACTGGGATGTTATCCGCTCTTCCGATAACCTGCAAGGGGGCTGTATTTGGGATTGGGTGGACCAGGGCGTACGCACCCAAACCGCCGACGGGCGCATTTATTACGGCTACGGCGGCGATTTTGGCGCGCAAGACCGCTACACCGATTATAACTTCGTTTGTAACGGACTCATTGCCGCCGACCGCACCCCGCACCCCAGTTTGTACGAGGTGAAAAAAGTGTATCAAAATATTCTTTTTGAAGATGAAAACTGGTCTTTGGGCAAAATTCGCGTCAAAAATGAATTTAATTTCACGAATTTAAAAGAATTTGATTTTAAATACGAATTGCTGCTCAACGGCGAAGTATCCAAAACCGGTGCGTTTACGGTGGATGCGGCTCCGGGCAAAACGGCCAGCGTGCAGTTGGAAATTCCGGTGTTCCGTCTGGTTCCCGGCACCGAAGTGGCCCTGAATGTGTACGCTTACCAACGGGTAGCCACGGCGGCCATTCCGGCGGGGCACGAAATAGCGAAGGAACAATTCATCGGCGACGGCGCGTTTTTTAACAAAGAAAACTTCGACAACGGCGGTACCCTCACGGTTAATCGCGCGGGCGATATGCTGATGTTTTCCTCCGGCGATGTATCGGGTATGTTTGATACCAAAGGTGGCCGTTTGCTCATGTACGCGCACAAAGGCACGAATATTTTGCGCCAATACGATAACGAATACGCTTGGTTTCCCGAACCCTATTTCTGGCGCGCCCCCACGGATAACGACTTTGGCGCCGATTTCCAAAACTACGGT
The DNA here is from genome assembly GCA_013298845.1 of Chitinophagales bacterium. Lineage (GTDB taxonomy): Bacteria > Bacteroidota > Bacteroidia > Chitinophagales > Saprospiraceae > M3007. Next base: position 10,083 of record JAAFJN010000075.1, on the reverse strand, counting down.
CGTTCCTGGAGCGTGGCCCACAAAACCCGCCAATTGAAAGGCGTAAACGTGGGCACCAAAACCGATAAAGGACAGCCCATTACGGTCACGTATTTCTTGCCGGAAGTCAACGCCAATTACGCGCTGGAATACACCATCCAAAACGACGGTTCGCTCAAAATCAACGCGAGCCTCGACATTGCCGCTACCTCCAACGCGCCCGAAGTACCGCGGATGGGCATGCGTTTTTACCTGCCCGCCGACTGGACCGAAGTGGATTGGTATGGCCGTGGCCCTTGGGAAAATTACAGCGACCGCAAAACGGCGGCGCTGATTGGCAAATGGAGCGATCACACCGACAACGGCTGGACGCGCAATTATATCCGTCCGCAGGAAAGCGGGTACAAAACCGATACCCGTCAGGTAAGCGTGCGCAACACCGCCGGATTTGGGGTGGAAGTAACGGGTCTACAACCGCTGTCGTTCAGTGCCATGCCCCAACTCACCGAAGATTTTGACGAGGGCACCATTAAACACAACCACCACACGACCGATATTGCTAAACGCCGTTTTGTGTGTTTGCACGTGGACTTGGGCCAACGCGGGGTAGGGGGCGACAACTCTTGGGGCGCACAACCCCACGACGAATTCCGGTTGTTGGGTAAAAAATACAGTTACGGTTTTGTATTGCGCATAAAAGACAAATAAACGACCATGTTGGGTTTAATGAGCGTAAAAAAGAGCGTTAAATCCCAACTTTACCAATGGGGAATGTTCGGGCTACTGTGTTGGTGCCTGGCATTCCCCATTGTTGTTGGGGCGCAAATTGACCGGGTGTTCGGTACTTTTGATTTGAGTAAAACGGCCAGTTATCCGGGTGGTACCGGTGAATTATACAAAAAAATAAGGAGCGAAATATATTACCCCGAAGCAACTTTAAAAGCCGGACGGGGTGGGGTGGCTTACGTGAGTTTTGTGGTGGAACACGACGGTAGCGTTAGTAATTTACGGATTCTGCGCGCACCGGATACACTGTGTGCGCGTATGTTGCACGACTTTGTGACCCTCCATTTATCGCGCTGGTCTCCGGCGGAGGCCAATGGTCATTCCGTTCGGCAGCATGTATTGTACTATGTTTATTTTCATACGCACGCTGGGCAGGTGCGGTGGATCGGGGAGGGGTATCTTGATGATTATGAGGCGTTTGTCCAAATCCCCCCGGAGTGTTACGGCGAATTTTACATATCCCTGAAACCGCATCCAATCGCCCCCGGTTCGGTGAAACTCATCATTCCGGAAGCGGCCCGTGCAGCGGGTATCAATATCCCGGTTTTCGTGGAAAGTGTAGTTGGCCCAGACGGGGTACTCCAATCGGTTCGGGCGTTAAATGATCCCGGTTACGGCTGCGGCGATGCCGCCGAAACGTATTTGCGGGCGCGAAAATATTGGGTGCCGCAGTGTTTTTACGATACCTGTTTTACTTATACCAGCGTTGATCGGGTTGTTTTTTGTACCGATACCGCCGCCGCGGAGGCTGCAAGCCGGATATACGAAGAAGCGGAGATGTTGGCTCCCGGCAACCGACCCGAACGTTATTTTGACGGATTGCCCATGAAATGGTGGTCCAAAAACTTAAACGGAACGTGTAAAGCCGATTTTGTGGTGGAAAAAGACGGTACCGTTTCCCAACTGCAATTGGAATTATTGGAGGGCGATTCTTTGTTCTTGCTTGCGGCGAGGGATTTGGTGTATTATGGGCGGCAGGAGTACCGTCTGGACAATTATCCCTGCCGTACCCACGAAATACGGTATGTTCAGGTGTGCAAGGCGACCTTGAGTATTACCCCCATCAACCCCTTTGAATTACCGCCCCCGGACGGACGGCGGGTGTATCTGGCTTCCGAAACCGATACCCCCGCCACGTATCGGTACGGCGCGTACGGGCTGCGGCAATTGCCCCGAAGTATCTGGAGGTATCCCGGACTTTTTCAACAACCCAATAAACCCCGTGGTGAAGTGATCGTGGAGGTGGAAGTAACGAAGAATGGGAGCCTGTACACCAAACTAAAATCGGGTATTGCCCCCGGTTGGGATGAGGCGGCGAGGAGTATATTAAACGATCAATCATTTTTGTTTACTCCGGCGACGGTCAACGGTTTCCCGGTGAATTCGGTGTTGGATGTGAGGATGAAGTGGGAGTGAGCGGGTGCATTAAAGTTCTGGGAAAAAACCACCTTACAATGTATCAATTTTTAAAACGGTGAATGGTGCATTGTAAATGTGCCTCTCAATTTTTTTTTGTAAAAAGAAAAAAGTGAGTACCTTAGCCTTTATTTTTTGGTAATCCATCCTTAATCTCGTGAAAAGAAATTGACATTCAACTGTTTACGCATAGAGTGCGTTGCTCCCCAATTTCTTTTCGTACCTAATATTATTCACTACGCTACTTTTTTCATCGGTTGAAAAGAGTGGTATAACCGTATTTAAGTACGATGTCGAAATTTTATTACGCATTAGTTTTTTGCTTGTTCAGTACATTTTTTAGTCAGGTTCAGGCTCAGATATTGAGTTTGTCCGATCTATCTGCGATTGATTGGAAACCTGCATCTGAATCCCTCACACTTGTTGAGGCTACTCTTGAACATTCTCCTGACAATGGAGAAACCGCATCACATACGGTTAGCGCTGTTGCTGCAAGTGATTTTCTCTCAAACCGGAGGATCATTGTTGTCAGTATAAAATCTCAATTAAGTCAACAATCGGATGTCGCGCAAGCTTTGTACAATGGCTATAATGAGGCTATGGTAGGTATCCGGCAGCAACCTAATTTCGACAACAATGTTGAAATTATGTGCGAAAAAGAATTCGAATACATTCTTTCAATACTGAAAAAGTAGTTAAAAATTTAATCATTCATTACTCATGAAAAACATGTACATTAGAAAAATATTTTCTATTTTCGTGATACTGGTTATGTTCGTTGCAGCGCTCTCTGCACAGAACGTAACAGTTAATCCGGGTGCTGGCTCTTATGCTACGCTCAAAGAAGCCTTTGATGCTATTAATCTCGGCACGCACACGGGTGCTGTGACAATTAGTGTTACAGGCAATACTACGGAGCCGGCTGGAGGTGCTGTCCTGAATGCAACCGGAACAGGCTCTGCCAGTTATACAAGTATTAGTATTACACCGGTAGGATCGAGAACAATCTCAGGTGCTGCTACTGCTGGCTTACCATTAATAGATTTGGTTGGTGCAGATAATGTCACCATCAATGGTTTGAATTCTGGAGGCAACGCTCTAACGATTACAAACAGTACTGTTTCTGCCACGGCAGGAACTTCTACCATTCGTCTTATCGGAGGAGCAACGAATAACACGATTACGAATGCAACGGTTTTAGGTTCTTCTAATGCCGCTTTGACAACCGCAACCGCAAACATTCTGATTAGCACAGATGCGGTTACTCTAAATGGTAATGATAATAATACCATTTCGAATTGCAACATTGGCCCGGAAGGTAGCAATTTGCCAACTAAAGGGATACAGTGTATTGGCTCAACAACGAATGCCGCACTCAACAATAGCGGTATTGTTATTAGTAATAATAATATTTTTGATTGTTTTGGCCCAGCGGTTACCAGTGCCGGCGTTTCTATCGGTGCAGGCTCTACCGATATAAATATCACGAACAATCGTATTTACCAAACAGCCACTCGTACCCAGACTACGGGTACGCAGCATAACGGTATTAATATCAATAATACTTCTGGCAATAATTTTCAAGTAACTGGTAATACGGTTGGTTTTGCGTCCAATACAGGAACCGGTGTTTACACCTTTGTGGGTATTTCAGCATCTTCCGTGGTAATTCCTATTTCTGTAAGTGTAGGTACCACTACCGCCAGTAACGTTTCAAATAATACAATTGCTGGTTTTGCGATATCTGGTCCCATGTCAGGAACTTCTTCCGCTGCCCCGTTTAGAGGCATTTATGTTGCTTCTGGTTTAACTACTGCTAACAACAATACCATTGGTAGTCAATCGACAACTGGAAGTATTACGTACACAAGTTCATCCACAAGCACAAGTGATATCATTGGCATATTTAATTTTGGCTCAGCGGCTTGGGTAACGAACAATAATAATATTGGTGGTATTACGGCTTCTAACTCGAGTACAGGCGCTTCAAATGTATACGGTTTACGTTGTTTTACAGGAAGTGGTGTTACATGGGTTGCCAATGATAACTTAATTGGTGGCACGGTTGCAAATTCACTGCAAAGTACAACTACTGCTGCGGCTTCTATTGTTCAAGGTATTCTGAATAGTGCTCCTGCTGCTACACTTACCCGTAATATCGTTCGTAACCTGACTGCTGCTGGTGGTACCGGTACGACAACAACAGCATCCGTTATTGGTATTTGTATGAGTGCCAGTTCGGCTAACCATACCCTTTCGCAAAATACCATATCAGACCTGACCAATACAAATACTACTGCTGCGACTGTAGTTACCGGTATCCAATATACTGGTAGCACTGGTGCTAATGTGGTGGAGCGGAATCTTATTACCGGTCTGGTATCGGCTACGAATAGTACCGCTGGTGAAATAAATGGTATCAGAGTGGCTGGCGGAACGACTACCTACCGAAACAACATGATTAGTATCGGTGTCGGCGTTGCTAATGCGATGGGTACCGGTTCTACAACGGGTGGTATCAGTGGTATTAATGGTGCATTAGGCACAGATAACTTTTTCCATAATAGTGTATACATTGGCGGTAGTCCAACCGCGGGTGTAGGCCCTTCGTACGCCTTTAACAGTGCACAAACGACAAATACAAGAAGTTTCAGGAATAATATTTTCTTTAATGCCAGGAGCAATAGTGGTGCAACGGGTAAAAACTATATTGTTCGTGTTGGTGGCACTACTCCTAATCCTGCTGGCCTGACAATCAACAATAATGTATATTTTGCCAATGGAGCAGGTGCTGTATTTGGCTTTTTTAATTTATTGGATGTGGCTGACTTAACTGCCTGGCAGGCTGCTGTAGGGCAAGATGCCAACAGTATCAATGCTAATCCGAATTATGTCAATCCTGCCGGTACCTCTGCTACCGTAGATTTGCACGTTGCCACCCCTACTCCAATTGAGGGAGCGGGTTCTACTATGGCTACAGTTGCTGATGATTTTGACGGACAATTAAGGTTGTCTTCATCTCCGGTTGACATTGGAGCCGATGCCGGTAATTTTTTCAGTTACCCAGTTATTGCCTACACTTCATTGGCAAATACTTGTTTAAGTACATCTCGGACGCTTTCTGCTACAATTACTGATGTGGATGGTGTACCTACTGCTGGTGTGGGCTTACCTGTCCTTTATTGGCGTATCAATGCTGGTCCTTATACGGCTTCTACGGCTGTATTTGGAGGTGGCAGTACCTACAATTTTACTTTTGGTGCGGGTGCTCTTTCAGGTGATGTAGTTTCTTATTATATAGTTGCACAGGATAACCTGGGCAATGTAGGTTCTGCTCCTTCGGTGGGGGCCTCTGGTTTTACTGCCAATCCACCCGCGGCATCTACACCTACGAATGCGCCATCTACTTATCTGATTGCACCAACTCTATCTGGTACTTATACCGTAGGTGTTGGCGGCAACTTCACCACTTTGACGGCCGCAGCCAACGCCTATAATATTGGCTGCCTTGCAGGACCAGTATTGTTTAGCCTTACGGATGCTACGTACCCCGGTGAAACATTTCCGATTACTTTTGAGAGTAATCCGGGGGCTTCGGCAATAAATACATTGACGATTAAGCCGACCGTTACCACTACTATTAGCGGCTCTAGCGTAGGGCCAATTATCCGACTTAATGGCGCAGACTTTGTGACTATTGATGGTAGTATCGGGAATACTGTTAATTCTTTCTGCCCTGTTCCGGTAGTAGCAACAAGAGCCTTGACGATTGCAAATACAAGTAACTCCACTTCGAGTTCAGTTATTTGGATTAGCAGTGCCTCTGCGGGAAATGGTGCAAATAATAATACAGTCAAGAACTGCAATATTATTGGAAATGCCCCAACAACAACATTTGTAGCCGTTATGCTCAGCGGTACAGTGTTAGGGGGAGTAGCGGAAGCTCCAAACAGCAACAATACATTCGAAAACAACGTAGTAAGTGCGGCCTTATCAGGTATTGTTTTGGTGGGTCCCGTTGGTAATGAAGTTAACAACGTTGTTAGAGGGAATATCATTGGTTCTACTGTTGCCGCGAGTAAGATTGGCGGAAATGGTATTACTTTGTTCCAGCAACAGGGCATTAATTGCTCATTTAATACTGTGCAGGGGGTTGTTACAGCTACAACGGCTACTACATCTGGTATTCGTATTGGAGGGACATCCTCTGGTGGTAGCATCACTAAAAACCAAATTAGCGATATCAAAAATACCAATGCAACCGGCTTTGGTACTACAGGTATTCAGTTGGCGTGTACGCTCATACCTGCAACAAATATTGAAATTTCCAACAACATAATTTCTGATGTTGCCGCAGATGGATTTGATGGCGTTGGAATTGGTGATAATGGATATGGTATTATTGCAGTGAGTGGTGGTGGGTATAATATTTATTTCAATACGATAAATATGAATACCAACCAATTCGATGCCGCAGCACTAGGGAGACCAGCGGCCATCAATATCACATCTGGTATTACAACTGCTGGGTCTATAAATTTGGTAAATAATATATTGGTTAACAATCAGACCCAACCATTGGGTGATCGTTTTGCTATTATCGTAGCTTCTTCCAATACGGTATTTGGCACGATTAATCACAATGATTACTTCTCGGCAGTTGGTCCTAACCTTGGCCGTTTTGGAGCGACACCAATTTTAATGCCTACTTTGGCTTCCATTCAGACCAATTTGGGTGGTAATTTAAATTCACAAAGTGTAAATCCTGTTTTTGTATCTGCGACAGATTTTCGCCTTGCTGCGGGATCAAATCCTGCATTAAGTTGTGGTGGTACTGCGCTTTCAGTTACAGAAGACATTGATTGCGCGGCCAGAAAGGTAACGCCAACGATTGGGGCGGATGAATTATCTGCTCCATTCTCCGCAACGGTTGTGGTTACCGAAACCTCTGGTACGGTTAATGATGGATTTATTTGTGCCGGTTCTTCGGCTACACTTACCGCAACGCCTACCGGAGCAAGTGCACCAACGTATGTGTGGAGTACTTCGGCCGTAACAGCTGCTATCTCAGTAACTGCTGCGGGTACTTATACCGTTACGGTAACTGACGGCGGCTGTGCCGTCACTGCAACATTTACTATTTCGGTTAACCCTTTACCAACTGCAACGATTTCGGGTACTACTTCTGCTTGTGCCGGAGCAACGATTACGTTAACCGCGGGTGGTGGTGTTTCTTATCTTTGGGGAACAAACGAAACGACGCAGTCAATTAATTTGGTAATGCCCGGTGCTCCATCGGTTATCGGTCTTACTGTTACGGATGCCAATGGTTGTACCGATACAGAAGCGCAAGGGTTAACACCATTATTTTTGCCTTCTATCTCTGTTACTTTAACGGAGCCTACTACCTGCGTAACTTCTGATGGTGCTATCAATATATCGGTAACGAATGCTACTCCATCTACGTATGCATGGACTACGTCAGGTACCGGAAGTATTCCGGCCGGACAACAAGATGACGAAGATTTGTCAGGGTTGCCAGCCGGAACGTATACCGTTGTTGTTACGGGTACTAATGGTTGTACATCATCGGCAATCTTCACCTTGGGTATTCCGGGAGGTTGTGCAACTTGTCCAATTATCGGTGATGTATCGGTGTCCTCACCACGTTGTACCAATATTCCGGTTACGCTTACCGCTTCCGGCTTGTCAAACTTGGGTGCTACTTACGGTATTAACTTTGTGTCTTTCCCTGCGGCGACCACTAACCCTTACACCGGTGGTACCGTTGTGGCTACAGTAGCCAACGGGGCACTGACAAGCGGCGGCGCGGTTGCATCAACAACGGCTACTCTCTCGGCTGGTTTCCAATATATTTATGCTGTATTGACACCAACGCCAACTGACCCGAGTTGCCGTCCACGTGATACAACTTCTATCGTTGTTTCTACTCCACCCGTACCGTTAATTAATGTAACGGAAACAAGCGGCTTTACCATAAATGATGGTATTATCTGTCAAGGCTCTTCCGCAACGTTGACTGCTTCTGGCGGTATAAGTTACGCTTGGAGTACTAATGCCGCAACCGCTGGCATTACGGTTAATGCTACGGGTACATATACTGTTACGGTTACAAATGCTGGTGGTTGCACCGCAACTGCTACAAGAACAATTACCGTAAATCCATTACCTACGACCTTCACAATTACCGGTGGTGGTTCACGGTGTACCACCGACGGCGGTTTGCCAGTAGGTTTGTCGGGTTCTCAGTTGAACGTTAATTACCAGTTGTTGGTAAATAATGCACCCGCTGGTGCGCCAGTGGCGGGTACTGGAAACGCCATTGCATTCCCGGTACAAACGACGGGTGGAACCTACACAGTAGTTGCTACTTCTACTGGTGGTTGTACAAGTTCTATGACGGGTACAATTACCATTTCTGAAGTTAACTGTAGTGCCTCCATTGTTGACCCATGTACTTGCCTGAACAACGCTACAACGTTGACCAATGGCCAGTTTGGCGAACAAATAAAAGTAAATGCGCCCTCTACACAAACGTGGACGGTAACCGCTATTAATGGCTTATTCACGACCACAAGTGCGGCTCCACCGGCGGCTCCAACGCCGATTACGGTAGGAACGGTTTTGACCAACGTTGGCGGTAATATGTTTACCCTCAATGGCCGTCATATTGACGCCATTGGTTACACCATCACCGTATCTAACGGGGCGGGAACATCGTTGAGCATTGGCAATACCTGCGCGTACCCAAATCCGGCGATTACTTCCAATTTGACTGGTCCATTCTGCTTATACTCCGATCCGGTGACGTTGACGGGTAACCCCGGGGATGCGAACATCGTATCACAAGGCTTTACGGTAAATGGCGTACCCGCTACGACGTTTAACCCCGGCGCTGGCATTGGTCAATACACCATTGTATATACTGTAAACGGCGGTGTGCCAAAGGCTAACGGTGCCAATGACCCCGGTTGTATCCAAAGCGTATCTACCATTGTTGCGGTAGTCGCTACCCCAACAGTAGTAAATTGTAATAATCTGGTGCAAGTTTCCCTCGACGCTGATTGCTCGGTGGAAGTAACACCAGACATGATTTTGGAAGGTTCTTACGCTTGTTTTGATGATTACGAAGTATCCATTGACCGCACACTTCCTTTGGGCAACGGCCCTTGGGCAACGCCGGTGGTATTGGGTGTAAATGATATTGGCAAAACGTGGGCGGTAAAAGTGACCCATTTGGTAGGCGGCAACTCTTGCTGGGGCCTGATTAAAGTAGAAGACAAACTGGCTCCGGTAGTGACCTGCAACACGATTGCTATTTCGTGCGCGGAAACCAACACCGATCCGGCTTATTTGGCGAACGTATTGGGCATTACCAATGCTTACCCAACGGTGGTAGAAAATTGCAGCAACGTGACCTACGCGCACAACGATGTGTGGACGGATCTCGAATGCCCCACTTCACCAACGGCGAGCAGCATCACGGGCTTTATCACCCGGACGTGGATTGTAACGGATAACAGCGGCAACACTGCATCTTGCACACAAACCATTAACATCGTGGGTGCCCGCGTGTACGACGTGAATTTCCCAATCGACGCGATTATCAGTTGCGCTGCGAATGTGAACACCAGCCCATCGGCCACGGGAACACCGTTTATCACGTTCAACTACCCATCGGGTCCAAAAAATTACCCGATTTGGCCAGGTTCAAACTATTGCGAATTACAGGTTACTTATGCGGATCAATTGATTCCAGTATGCGACGGCACGTACAAAATCCTGCGCACGTGGACGGCTTACGATTGGTGTTTACCAACGTCACCGTTCCCACCAACCTCTAACCCACAGTACTATGTGCAGTTGGTGAAAGTAGTGGAT
>JAAFJN010000074.1:9222-14557 GCA_013298845.1 Chitinophagales bacterium | reverse complement strand
CCTTGTCAAAGAACTATCTTGAAAATCAAAAAAATTGAATGAACATCAACTATTCTTGATCATCTTTTACTTTTTAACCGAGTGGGACTCTCAACTCAACTATGTCAACGTTTTGCGGGCGTATCCAGAATAGTGTAGAGTGAATAGTGAAGAGTGAATAGTGAATAGTGAATAGTGAAAAAAAAATATCTTTTTATAAATATTAAAAAAAACTTTACTACAAGCAATTTTTCACTCTTCACTATTCACTCTACACTATTCACTATTCACTCTTCACTATTCACTCTTCACTAACCTAACCGTTTGCATACCGTGCGCTGTTTCGACGACCAAAAGATAAATGCCCGGGGACAAATGGGAGAAATCCCGCTGTTCGAGTGCCGAACCTTCGTCGATGAGTTGCCCCAACGGGTGAAATAACCGGTAATGCACCAGCCCCGGCGCGTTTTGCACCGCAATTCGGTGGGTAAACGGATTGGGGCTTACGACCAGCGCCGGAGCGTTGTTCCGAGGCGTTTGGATGGCGGAAGAAACTTGGCTGCAATTGGCCGGAATGCTGTCGGTTTGATAAAAAGAGCCGCACGAATTACAAAACAAACTTTTAAAAAAACAAGCGGCGCGTCCCACCCGGAATGCCGTACCAATGGAGTCTTCGTACACCCCGTGTTCGCCGCCGGGTTTGACCGAAAGATCGCTGCAAACGCCATTTTCCACCAAAATTTTGTGTAAAGTTCGGGAGCCGTACGAAGGCTGATCTTCGAGACAACCACCGCCCAAGGTCGAATCTACCGCTACTGTTGCATCGTTATCGCCGTGAAACGACACCATAGGCAACATTTCTTCGGGCTGTATAAATTCCGATAACATGGCCCCCCAATTATTAAATATGCCTTTAATGGTGTACAAATGGGTCAAATTATTGCCCGAATTGTTCAAATTACCCAACAACGCCGGAATAGCGGGCGCGTACGCATTCCATTCCGCCTGACTTAAATACACCAGACTCAACGAAGTGACGGCTCCGGCGCTGCCGCCCCCGATGAACATCCAGACGGTATCAATGCGCAATACATCGGCATTTTCGACCACAAACCGAAAGGCAGCGTTGGCATCCTGTTGCGCACGGTAAGCCGCCTTTTCTTTGGAGGTAATATCGGCCACGCAGTTTAAGCCGAGGCGGTAATCAATCGAAACGGTAACAAAACCCCGACGGGCAAATTCGCGGCAAACGCGGGTGAAATTAATTTTATCCCCCGACACCAATCCGCCCCCGTGAATCATCAGGATCAGGGGGCGTTTGGCCATCGTATCGGCGGATAACTTGGGGAAATAGGCGTCTAAACGCAATACTTCGCTGGCCCCCGTCCAATTGATTACCGTCGCGTAGGGAATATTGGATTGGGTGGAAATTTGGTCATCGGTGAAAAAGGGAACTTCCGAAAATCGTTGGTTCGTGGTGCAATACTGGGCTTGCGCCGTTGTGGCCATTGCCACCGCAATGAACCAAAAAAGTAGGTGTTTGTGCATATCCTAAAGTATATTTATTGAACCATTTGGACTTTACTAAATCCCAAAAGTTTAATAAACCACCTTTATTTTGAGCCAAAATTGACAAAAAACGACGCTCTGAACTTGTTTTTATAAAAATCTCCCGATGGGTTTGCGTAGGTACTCCAGTCCTGAATGGTGAGATAATGCACCCCAACGCCCCACTGTACCCCGTTGATTTTGGTAGGTATTAATGCCCGCACGCCAACCTCGAACATACCGGCAAAAGCCGCGTCTTTGCCTTCAAAAAGTTCGTTTTCCCAGGCGCTCACCCGCCTTCCATCGGGCGTTTTACGGTCATCGCCCGCCAGGTAAAAACCAGCCCCAAACGAACCGATGTACACCGGAATATCGAATTCTACGTTGGAGAACCGCCACGCGGGTGCCAACATTAACCCAAAAGCGCCGTGATCGGCCCGTAAATCAATGGAACTTTTGCCTTTGTACGTCATACCGGCGGGCAATGGCGTATTGATCGTGTGGGGATTAATGGGGCCGCTGCGGCCATAGTTGTAGTACCCGATTTTTAAATGATCTTTGAACAATTTGATCCCCATCGAAAAACCAACGGCATTCCCGATGTGGTCATTTAAAAACATCGAACTGTATTCCGGCGTGAGGAACCAACCTATTTTACGTGGTTTTGCGGTGGCATTTGTGGCAGCATCTTGCGCGTTGGTGCCTAAGGAGAACGTTAGCAGGGCGAATAAAAGAATAGCGTATTTCATAACCTTTGTAATGTTTGTTGTTACGTTTTTTGTTTAAAAAGTTGGATCTAATCGAAGGGCGGCGGCACCGCTGGTTAAAGAAACCCGGATACCCGCCTGTACGCCCCAATTGAATTTTTGGGAATCGCCCGAAGCCCCGGCCGACGGGCCAGCGTTGGCTTTGAACATCAATATGGCCTTGGGAGACAATTGGTGCCCCAACCCGAAAAACAGGTTGGTAACATTGTTTTCGTACAAAAACGCGGGGCGTATCTCAAAAAAATTGGGCAAACTAACCCCGGATTGAAGATTGAGCCGTTCCGAAAGCGCCAAACTGACCTGAAGCCCAGGCTCTGCGTTAAATCCGATAGCAGTGTTGTCGGACAATTTTTTTTCAGTGGCAAACTGCTCCGCCACACTTTGGTAACGAAGGCCAACTCTTCCGTAAAAGTCCAGTCGTAACCGATTGAATTGGTACAAACGCACGGAAATAGGAAGGCTCAATGTGGTACTTTGTCCTTCGTCAATTACTTTGGCTCCGATAAAACGGTATTTCACGGCAGCCGTTTGTAGTTCCAAACCCGCCCGAAATTTTTCGGAAAATTGTTTGCGCACGGCAAGGTTAACAAAACCAATGTCCTGATTTGACGTTCCAACGCTGGCATCAACGTAGGTTTGGGCGTGGGCGAAATACAAACTCGCCCATACGATAACTGTGGTTAAAAATGCTTTTTTCATAGTGTGGCAAAAAATGTTTTGATGAACAAATGATGCCACAAAGGTCACGGCAGGAGAAGGTTGAAAACGTTCACCCAGGTTAAGAAAACGGCGTTCTCCGGCTCCAATACCGGCTGGAACTTATTTTTTTGACAAAATTCTTTTGCGAATTCGGCTCAACGACGGTGGTTTGATACCCAAATAGGAAGCAATATAATGTTGGGGTATCCGCTCAAAAACCTTGGGCCGCTCCTTCATTAAGGATAAATAACGCTCTTCGGCGGTTTGATTTTCGAGCAATTCGGTGCGTTTTCGCACGCCCAAAAAGGCATTTTCGGCCATCATTCGACCAAATCTTTCAAATTTAGGGATATCAATGTACAATTCCTGCATGTCTTTGGCCGACAACAACAACAACTGGCATTTCTCCAAGGCTTCAATGTTTTGTTTGGATGGTTTGCCCGACAAAAAACTCTCGTAATCGGTGTACCAGCCATTTTCAAAAAAAAACTGCGCGGTGTTTTCGCGACCGTCAACGTTGTAAAAATAACGCAGACAACCATAATTAATAAAATAGGAATACCGACACACCTGGCCCTCCATCAAAATGAGTTCCTTCCGTTTGAATTCCCGGACCTGCAATTTACGGATAAAATGATCCTGTTCATCCGGGTTGAGGGAGATGAACTGCGAAAGCCGTTGCAGAATTTGCTGATACATGATATGGCATTAAAATAAAAAAGGAACCGTGCTGCCCAATGGCGTCGCACGGTTCCTATCCGGTTATGTGTGCGAAATAGCCGTTTTACTATTGCCCGATGACTAACCGTTTTTGCACCGGCAAACCATTATCGGGCGTAATGGTCATAAAATACACGCCCGCCGGGAAAGGCAGGTGGAATATATTTTTGGAGGCATTGCCCACCTCATCAAGGTCAAAACTGTGCAATAACTGCCCTTCGGCGTTGGTAAATGAAATGTGCAAACGATCGGCCGTTGAGCGCTGAATATCCAACCAGAACCAACCGTCGGAGTTGGGATTGGGATACACAGCAACGTCACCGGCTTCTTTCAAATAGTTCAACACTTCGATGTTCGAATACACAAATGCACCGTTGGTATCGGCCATTTTTAAGCGGTAATAATGCGTTCCCGGGGCCAATGGCGCGTGCAAAAACTCATAATTTCCGCCACCTTTTGCGGGCACAAAACCGAGGGTTTCAAATTCGCGGCCGTTGAGGCTATGCTCCACGTAATAACCTTTAAAGTCTTTTTCCTGCGAACTTTCCCACGCCAGTAAACCTGATTTATCGGCGGTGAGTATTGCTTTGAACGACAATAAATCCAAGGGCAACACGGAGGCATTAACCCCCATTTCAAACTGGTGCCAACCGCTGCTGATGGAAATTAAATTGTTAAAGGTTACATCGCCAAAACCGGCGTTGTTGGTCACAACATCGGCCAAATAAACGGCCCCGCCCCAGGTTGCACCGTCCTGGTTATGGTCGCGGCGGTACAAACCCACGGCATTGGGCGTAACGGTCATGGCCGGTGTGGTTCCCTGCACCGTCAGAAACCGGATTTCATTGGCCGGGCTGAACGTGGGATTAGTGCCATAGTTGCGCAAAATCCAATAACCCGTGGGGTTCGGCAATATTTGTCCGGCGCACAGTTCATCCGAAGGAACATTGAGGCGCGTAGCCACCATATCGCCGTTCGGGTACGTCCCCGATGCCGGGAAATTGAGGGCCACACTGGCATTGGTAAACGTTTTTAAACCGCCGTTGGTCACCGACAAGCGGTGGAAACGGCCACCACCCACGGGTGCCGTGGACGGGTTGTTTTTGTTTGCATTGCCCAACAACGACAAGTGGCGAGTACCCACTTTATCATAGGGCAAGGGACTAACTACCTCGTTAAACTGATAATACGCCATTAAGTTGGGATCATTAGACGGCATACTACCCGCGTTGGGGTTATTCCGCGTCAGGTTCATTAGTTCCCGTATTTCGGCCCGGCTCAGAGCGCGGTCGTACATCACGACCTCATCCACCAAACCCACAAAATTGCGACTGCTGCTGCCGCGATCGCGGCCAATCTGGAACGGCGTGGTAAAGGCCACTGGACTATGGGTTCCGGTGCGGGTATAAGGAATACCGTTGAGGTAGACCGTTGCGGTATCTACGCCGGGGCCATCTTTAATCACCAAAGCCACGTGCGACCATTCGTTGGCCGGAACCGTGGGTCCGCCCGTCCAGTTGTAAGAGCCGGGAGAATCGGCCCAGTGGTAACCAATTTGGTTGGCCGACATAAAATTCAACCCGGTTGCGCCGCCGCTGCCCGTAAACAAGATACCGGCGTTG
>JAAFJN010000074.1:0-9212 GCA_013298845.1 Chitinophagales bacterium | reverse complement strand
GGTACCCGATGGTTTGATCCAGGCGCTGAGCGTGATATTGTTGGTGGTTACGTTGAGGGCGGTTCGTTGCACCGCGTAATCGGTGGTTGCCGTTAAAGTGAGTACTTTGCCCGGAATGGTGTCGGGTACACATTCATTGCCAATAACAGTCACCATACCTGTTACTGTTTTGGTACTGGTGCCTTGCGGGGTTGTGATGGTGAGTGAAACATCGTAAGTGCCAAGGGTGCTGTACACCACTTTAGGGTTACGCGCCGTGTTGGAACTCACGTAAGATGCACCGGGAAATGACCACGCCCACGTGGTTCCGGTGTGGTTGACGAAGGAATAGTCGTCGAAATAAAACGTATCGCGCCCGCAAGTCGTGGTTAATTTATCAACGGTAGGCTGCGCGATGGGTGCCCCTTCGTCGTAAAAATCAATTTCCCAAATACCCTGGTTACCGGCACTGCGCAATTTGCTGTCGCGGTAAAAAGGCCGCACGTGTTCGTTGTTGTGCACGCGGGGTAAGCCGGTAGCAAAAGGTACCCAATCCGTTTCGGAATCACTTTTGTAAAACACCACGCCGTTATCGCCCAAAATATACACGCCATTGTCGGTTCCCTGCTGGTGAATAATGGCGGTATAAGCCTGTCCATTAATCACCGTGGTGGTCAAATTCGTCCAAGTTGCGCCGCCATCGGTGGTTTTAAACACCCGGTTGCCGCTGGTATTACTGGGCGATACCATCCACAGTACATTCTCGTCGGTGGCGGAAAGTGCCAACGAAACCCGGTTCGCCGAAGCACCCGATGGTAAAGTCAGCACCGACCACGTAGCACCGCCATTGGTGGATTTGTGCAATTGCGTGGCGGCATTGGTGGCCAAATAAATGACATTGGGGTTGCTTCGGGAAATTTCAAATTCTTTTGTCCGTCCCGAAAAAGTGCTTAACAGGGTCCACACCAAACCACCGTCGGTCGAACGCCAAAAAGCATTTTCGTTGCCAATATAAACGTGCCCGTAACAGGAGGGCAAAAACTCTACTTCACTCATGTCGTTACCGTAGCCATCTTCATTGGGGAATTTGCTAAAGGAAAAATCGGCCAAAGCACCGTTGCGGGTAGTTGGGACAATTTTTGGCGCAATATCCGACAGCGCAAGGTGGCGAGGGCGACCCACCATATAATAACCCGTGGCTTGTTCACCACCGCCCAATCGGATGGCTTCGCCGTCGGGGTATTGCTCACTGAGGGCCGTGTTACCGTTGTGATAACGACCACCGCCCACAATATCTTCGTTCCAGCCTTGGCCAAAACCCCACATATCGGAACTGTAAATGCCCTTAAAACGCGGACTAAAGTTGGCCAAAGTGCCAAAAAAATCGGTGGAATAGTTGATGCCGCCGTCGGTGGTAATCCAGGTATCGCCGTTTATCGCAATCATTTCCTGAATATCGGGGTGAATACCAAAATTACCGATATACCCGCCAAAACCCGTGAACGTAGCGCCACCATCCACCGAGCGATAGGCCGAAGTAGTCGCCGCCAATACTTCATCCGCATTGTTGGGATTGGCCAAAATATCGAGGTCGTAAAACCCTTGTCCGTTACTCATTCCCAACGGGCTGCTGGTATTGCCCGTGAGGCCCGTGACACCCGTACACATCAACGACCAGGTAGCACCAGCGTCGTTGGAGCGAACAATGTGGGGAATATTAGAGGGCGCGGTAGTACCCAACAACACCGCGTACAACCGATTGGCATCGGCCGCAGTGGTAGTCATCCGTCCTGCATTCGTGGCCACAGTAGGCCAACCGCTGATGCTGGCCGAAAAGGTCGTTCCACTGTCGGTTGATTTCCAAAATTCCACTTTAGTGCCATTTTGTTTCAGGACAAACATCGTTGTTTCGTCGCCTTCTTTAAAAAACACATCCATGCAATTGGTAGTAACGGAAGGCACCTGCACCCAATCGTCGTTTGTGGAGTTCAAAGTGGCACCGCCTGGCCCCGTAAACGACCATTGGTAAAAACCGGTCGACAAATTATTGAACGAGGTTGACACCAAATAATAGGTTACTCCCGTTGTTAAACTAACCGTAAACAGGGGGTCATTGTCGCAAACCCCGGAGTTGGCATCGTCGTCGGAATAGAGGTGGTTCGACGGAACTGCGCAAGGATTGGTACCGTCAAATGCGTTTTGAAACAAAGAAGCGTGACCATCCCAGTTGGAAAATGGGGTACACATACTAAAGGTGTAATTACCCGCTGTTGATACCGTAAACGGAAATACTTTGTAATAATGTGAAGTACCCGCCGATGAAGAGCAGGTTGTACCGTCGGCACCATTACGGACCCATGTGGGGTCGGTATTTTGTAAATTATTAAAATTAAAAGGGACATTTTGCTCAATGGCCGTTCCGGCGGGTGACCGTTTGAACAAACCACGCTCGGTGGCGGCAAAAATAACCGATGTATTAGAGGGTTTTACCCGAATAGTGTGCACATCGCCCCAAGGCATTGAGGTGATGGACCAGGTTGCACCGCCGTCGGTGGAGCGAATGTATTGATTATCGCGTCCGGCATACACGATGTCCGGGTTATTGGGGTCCACCTGAATGGCCGTTACCGCCCGAATGGGGTACGTGAGGGTTTGGCAGGTCCAGTTTAGACCTTTATCGGTGGATTTAAAAATACCACCGGTTTCGGGGCAGGCGTACAAAATATTGGGATTGGACGGCGCCACTGCCATTGCGTAAATATTGGTTTGCCAAGGGGCTTTATTATTCGTACCGGCCCAAAATGTTTCCACTGGTCCTAACAAATTCCACTGCGACGTGGGGCCGGTTATTTTTCCGGCGGTTGGGATGTCGTTCAGCGCAGTTTCTTCGGGAACAATGCGTAAAGTGCCGTCCTCCTGCACGTATTTGTTGTTCGCACGCCGCCAACGTTTGTAGTAGTTGGAGTACACATCTTCCTCTTCCTCGCCCGTCAATACTTCCTGGTTTTCGGCTCTTTTTAAGGTTTGTTTCATGGCATCCCGATAAGCGAGGGCCGCTTGATCCAAGGTGTGCACATTAACCCGCGTGGTAAAATCGGGTTCGTAAAAAATCCGAAACCATTCGGGTGTTTCAGTATTTAACGGGGGCAAATAAGCAGCACCCGATTTTTGGCTAAAAACGGGTGTCGCCAGCAAAATAAATGCAGAGAGCAGATAAAGGCAGTATCTTGTCATGGTAAACTGTATTAAAAATTTGCGGCAAAGATAAAAAAAAGCGCAATTTTTTTATCGGACGATCAGCAAAAGTTGGGTTGTTCATCACGAGGGGCGGCACCTTTTCGCCAACAACAATAAATCGAGTACCTTTGCAGCACACATGCGCCAAGCCTTTTTTGTAAATATCGCATTGCTCCTTTTGGTGAATGTCCTCATCAAGCCTTTTTTTATATTTGGCATTGATTTATCGGTACAAAACCAAACGGTACCGGGTGCGTACGGCCTTTATTTTGCCCTGCTCAACTGGACTTTTTTATTCCAAATTGTGGGCGATTTTGGCCTTCAAAACTACAATACCAAACACGTGAGCGGGCACCCGCATTTGCTGGAACCGTATTTTGGCCGTTTACTTACGCTGAAAATCGGGTTAAGTGTGGGTTATTTTGTGGTTGCCTGGCTGGCGGCGTTGTGGATTGGTCGTTACTCCGGCGCAGCGTTGAGTTGGTTAGCCATATTGTTGTTGAACCAAATTCTGACGCAAATGACCTTGTTTTTGCGCACCAATATCAGCGGATTGGGTTTTTACAAAATAGACAGCCTTTTATCGTCGCTGGACAAATTTCTGATGCTTCTTTTCTGCGGCGCGGCACTGTGGTGGTGGTCGGTATCGGGTAGCGGTTTCTTCCCAATGGAGTGGTTCATTCTCGCCCAAACGGCGGCGCTGATCGTTACCGTAGCGGTAGTGGCCTGGGTTTTGATCCAAAAACGCCCCGTCCGGCTGCGGTGGCAACACGGTCCTTACCACCGAAAAGTGATGCTCGTGTTGCTGCGCAAAAGTTTGCCATTTGCCGTGGTGGTTTTGCTCATGAGCGCTTATACCCGCCTCGACGGGATTTTTTTGGAACGCCTGCTGCCCGACGGGGCTTTGCACAACGATATTTTCGCCGGGGCCTATCGCCTACTGGATGCGCTCAATATGTTTGGCTATTTGTTTGCGTCGCTGCTTTTGCCCATGTTTTCAAAACAATTGGCGGCCAAAACCGATATTCGACCACTGACGCATTTGGGGTTTCGCCTGATCTGGACGGGCAGTTTCACGGCCTGCGTGGCGGTTACGCTGCACAGTTACGACCTGGCCGCGCTCATGTTCGACGCCGAGCACGGCGATATTGCTTACCGGGCCACCGTTAGCCGTATTTTGATTTGGAGTTTTGCCGCCGTGTGCATCACCTATATCTTTAGCACCTTGCTCACCGCCGGGGAACAATTGCGCCAGATGAACCGCTTTTTTATCGGGGGTATCGCGTTGGACATTGCCCTTAACCTCGCGCTGGTGCCCACGTACAAGGCCATTGGCTCATCGGTAGCCTCGGTGGTAACGCAGGGATTTGTAGCGCTGAGTATGGTGTGGTTGTGCTACCGGGTGTATCACATTCGGCCCACCACGCGCGGGATTTTTCAGTTTTTCTTTTTTATGTTTCTCACCGTGGCGCTGGCCGTGGGTTTGGAACGTTCCCCCACCCTGCCCTGGTTTTGGCAGTTTGGAGGAACGTTATTGGGCGGCGGCGCAGCAGCACTGCTTTCCGGCTGGATTTCATTTAGAAGTGAATAGTGTAGAGTGAATAGTGAAAAATGTACTGGTCAAGCCAACCTTTATGGCTGGTTGTTTAACATTAGTTTTTGGGTGGTGAAACGTCCGTCGCGTTGTTCGACCCGCACCAGGTAATAACCAAAAGGCATGTTTGCGGGGCGTTGAACAACAGTGGTTTCGCCCGTCATCGGGGCCGAAACCCACATTTTTCCCGCAATATCCGTCACGGTGACCCGTATTCCATTGCCGCCGGGGTCCAGTACCGAAAACTGATCGGTGGCCGGATTGGGGGCCAGGGTAAACACCGTTGGCGCGGCGGCAATTGGTTCGGTGCGCTCAACGGCTACGGCGAACACTTGTTCGGTCACGGTGTGCACGGTTTCGCGTTCGGGCCGCTCCGATGCATCCAGAATGTCGAGGGCTTTTTGAGCGGCGGTGCCATTTCCGGCGGCAATGGCTACGATAGCCGAAAGGTGTTCGGGCGCCAATGCACCGTCGTGGTGGAGCAGTGCTTCCAGCCGGGCGCAGTAAACGATTTTTTCCTGTTCAGCGTCGGGGGTAGTCGCCACCACATTTTCGTTGGTTTCCCAGGCTTCTTCCAATTGGGCGAGTACCTTTGATTCCCACGCGGCTTTTTCGGTTTCCCAAGCGGCTTGTTGTTGCCATAACTGTTGCATTTGTTCGCGGCGACGGGTGGTTTCGGTGGCGTTATGCACCGGGGAAATAGTAGTGCGCATTTGGTGCACCATTGCTGCCAGTTCATCGGCGGTTTGGGTACCACGTTGCGTTGCGGGAACGGCCAACGCTGCCAAAAAGCGGGCGTTTACGGTGCGAAAACCCGCAATACCGGGGTCCGTTTCGGTAGTTTTTTGTAAACCGTCTAAACAGCCACTGGAAGGTTTACCCGTTGGATCTACCATAAAAAACAAACTATTGGAATCGGACAAAACGTGTTCGGGGAAAAATGGATTAACGCACGTTGGGTCAATCGTGCACGTACTTTGGTTGGTGTGTACCACAAATTGGTTGGCTACCGGGTCACCTTCGCACCACACGTGTTGGACGCAACTATACGCAATATAAGGCGGCGGTAACGGGATATTGTGCCATTCGTTGCCCATGTGTTTTTGTTGGCCAATAACCGCACCTGGGCGAATCACCAAACCGTAACCCGTTCCCGTGATTTTGTTATTTTCAAGAATGGTTCCGGTGCAAATGCCTTTAAATTCGTAGGCCCATCCACCCAATCCGTACGTATTGTTAGAGCAAAAATGGGTGTTTTGGAACGCCTCTACGATGACGTATTGCAGCAGGTTGTCAATGTCATTGTTGAAGATATTGTTTTTAACGGCATTGTTGGTGCCCGCCGAATTTTTCAGGTGCAGTCCCGTACTCCATT
This sequence comes from Chitinophagales bacterium, assembly GCA_013298845.1. Taxonomy (GTDB): domain Bacteria; phylum Bacteroidota; class Bacteroidia; order Chitinophagales; family Saprospiraceae; genus M3007. Next base: position 3,027 of record JAAFJN010000074.1, on the reverse strand, counting down.
GCGACAGAATGGCCTGGGCAAACGCCGTAAACGAATTCCCCACAATGGAAAGGTTGTTTTTGTCCCCAAAATCGGCTAAAATGCCCTGCGGGCGACTGGTTGAACCACCAACGGTAGAAATTTGGAAGGTAACTCCTTCGATTCGGGTGGTGGTAGTTGCGGGAAAAAGGCCGTCGAGGAAAATACCCTGGGCATTGGTGGACCGAATGGCAAAGCGGCTGGATTGTTGACTGTTATTGCCCCAAATGGCAATTTGAGTACCGGCCCCCACGTTGCTGCCCTTTAAATGAATCCCCCGGATGCGGTTGTTCGTGCCCTGCATATCGGCGGTAAATACCATGTCTACAACATTGACGCGGGCGTTGGGGGCAAATTTATCTACCATAATGCCCGTCCGGAAATTCCATTCGTCCCACGGCAAAACATCCACGTGGTAATCAAAAGTGGCATTCCGAAGTTCCAGGTATTGGGCGGTATTGACGTGAACGGCGGTTTCAAAAACATCGGTAAAATGGCAAAAATCGAGGTCAATGATCCCGGATTCGAGGTAAATACCCTCTTTGCGGATTTGTTTCATGCGCAGGTGCTGTCCACCAATGGCATTGTACAAACCTTCCGCGTAAATGCCGTAATTGAGGTTGGAAAACGTGTTTTGCCCCGACTGGTAGGCAAACAGGTAGGTGTTTTTCAGTCGAACCCCAACGTCCGAATATTCCGTTGGGCCGCTGTTAAGTGGCCCGGAGCAGGTAAATTGGTTGTTGGCAAATACCCACACCGACGGCCCCGCGAAGGCCATACTGTTGGGATTGGTGAAAAGGTCGAGGCCAGTTCGGTTGCGGTTAAAAACGGTATTTTGCAAGTACAAAGCCGAAAAATGGTGGGCTTTGATGGCCGTTTCTGCGTCTTCCACCTGCGTATTATTGGTGCTAATGGACGCGAGAGGCCCCAATTCAAAACCTTGCCACATACCATTGCAGGCAAAAAACTGGCTGTTGTCGAGCGCGAGGGTAACGCCGGTGTGGGAACTGGCAGCGGGGCAGTTGACAAAAATACGCGCACCCGGCACCAGTTTTACCTGAGCATTGAGAAACGAAAAGGAAGCATCCACTTCAAAGTCACCGGTAATCAGAACGGTCCCGCTGATGGACGCACCGATATTAGAGGAACGGTTCATCGCAGTTCCGGAGCCGATACGGGATTCCCCGATAAAATTGGAATGTTGTTCGCACAAACTGGCAGTGTTTGTTTGCGCGGTGAGTGAATAGGTAGCAGTTGATAAAAATGCTACGATAAAAAACCAGTTGTTCCGAACGGAAGAAATGGGGCGGATACGATTGTGGAAACTAAGCCACGTGTGGAAGGTACTCATTATAACAAAGATTGTTGGTTTGAAGAAAATGTAATCTACTATGTCATAGGCAATAACTGTGCCAGTGGCTTTTTAAATATTGATTGAACGGAAGTATGCAAAAAAAAACAAAACAAGTTAGGATAGATATTGTTTTGAATGTTTTCTGGAATAAAGACGACGGCGAGGGAAAAATGGTTGGATTGAGATATTTATTTTTTTTGGGGACGATTGAAATGTAGTAGCCGAACGGGTACGAGACAAGTGGAAAGGGCAAAAGATGCCCTACCCTGTTTTACATCTATCCTGACAAACATCACCTCTTTCCTGCGTAGTCCCTGCTCTCAAAAGAACTATAAAGGCGTTATGTGGCTTTGTCTTTCAGGAGGAATCTATGGGATCGAAATATTGGGTAAAATACGGGGAGCGTGTTTTTGTTTACCGCTCAACGCTTATTGATTGGGCTTTGTCATTCGGGAAATGTACCCGTTACAATTTGCTTTCGGTTACCTTTCCGTTATTATCCACTGTCAGCAGATAAAAAGTATTACCGAGTTGCGCGTATATTTTGCCATTTTGCTCAAAAATCTGATCGTATTTGGGTTCAATGACCATGTTTTTGCCAAAAAGACTGTATAATCCCACTTTATCACCTTGTTTGACGATGAGGTTATTGGCTCTATTTATATACCAAACATCGTCAAAAATATTGGCGGTAATTTCTTTACCAAACACATCCAGAATCCCTGCTTTGTTATCTTTGTAATAGACGAAATAGTTAGACCGCCCATAATTAGAGTAGTAATCATTTCTATTTGAAAAATACAGGGGTAGGATTTTCTTATACTTTGAGGCATTAAGAGTCTCGCCCTTTTCATTAATCAAAAACTGAAACTTATCCTTCGTGGCAATAAACACGATAGTTGAGTTATAAGATTCACGTCTATCTACATTGATCTCAATTTTATCAAATTCAATTGGGGTAATTATTTTCCCAAACAGGTCCATTAGCCCGAATTTTTGTTTTTTTTCTACAATAAATACCGTACCTGAATACGCAATTGTATCAAAATCACAAGATACAATCTCGTACGGCACACCATCATTAACCTGAATTAAACCACATTTATCACCTTTTATCGCCAGGATGGAATTATCGTAAGTACTATTTGCCAGATTATCGTATTCAAAAGGTAAAGTAATACGGCCGTCGATAGTAACACAGCCGTATTTGCCGTTTTTGTTTCTGGCTAAATAGGAGCCATCTCTGTAAGGCTCTGATTTAATCTCCAGATATTCTATAGGAAGTACAATTTTTTCATCCTCATCAATAATACCCATCCGATCGTCCAATTTCACGATATAATTTTTCCGTTTGTTGTAAGGTATATTCAATTCCTGATACCAGTTTTTAAAACGAGGTTTGTTGTTTATATCAACAATATTGTACGCATTATTCTTTTTCACCCAAAACATCGTGGTTTTATTAATTGAATAAACCATCGAATACATACAAGGTATCGTGAGTTTATTGTCAATAATACTTATAACACCACTAGTGTCCGGTTCTAACTAAAACAAAGTCAATGAGTTATGACTGTCATCTGCCTGATTTTGTGAGCCAATAGTTGTAACTAATTGATTTACAGGTGTTTTGTCAAAAATTGATACGCTCAGGA
>JAAFJN010000073.1 GCA_013298845.1 Chitinophagales bacterium | reverse complement strand
CTATCTTGAAAATCAAAAAAATTGAATGAACATCAACTATTCTTGATCATCTTTTACTTTTTAACCGAGTGGGACTCTCAACTCAACTATGTCAACGTTTTGCGGGCGTATCCAAGGCAAATACCTTGCTGCGGCCGTTACGACTCCAGCCCATAGGCTTCCAGTTTGCGGTAGAGGGTAGTGAGCGCAATGCCCAGGAGTTCGGCGGAGCGGGTTTTGTTGCCGTTGGTAAAGGCCAATACTTTTTGGATATGGGCTTTTTCGGCCAGGGCCAATTCCATCGAAGCGGCGGCGGTATCGCCCGTTCCCGAGGGTGACAGCAGGTCGAGCGGCAAGGTAGCGGGATCGAGTTCGGGGCCATCCGACAAAATGAGACTGCGCTCGATGATGTTTTTTAACTCCCGAATATTGCCGCGCCACGGGTGTTGCAGCAAAGCCGCGAGGTAAGCGGGGGCGAGGCGGTCCATTTTTTTGTGGGTTTTGTCCGAAAACTGCGCCAAAAAATGGCGGGCCAGCGGTTCAATGTCTTCTTTTCGTTCGCGGAGCGGGGGCAAATGCACTTGAAACACGGAAATGCGGTAGTATAAATCTTCGCGAAAATGGCCGTTTTTGACCTCCTGCAACAAATCGCGGTGGGTAGCGGCCACAATGCGCACATCTACTTTGGTGGGTTTGGTATCGCCAATTTTTAAAAAAGTGCCGGTTTCGATAATCCGCAGGAGTTTGGCTTGCAAATCGAGCGCCATTTCACCAATTTCATCCAAAAAAATAGTACCGAGGTGGGCTTCTTCAAATAACCCTTTTTGGTCTTTGTTGGCGCCGGTAAAAGCACCCGCCCGGTGGCCAAACATTTCGTTTTCGAGCAAATCTTTGCTAAAAGCCGCGCAATTAATGGCCACAAAATGCCCCGCGTGGCGTAAACTCGCCTGGTGAATCGCCTGCGCAAACACCTCTTTGCCCGATCCCGTTTCGCCCGTGAGCAGCACGGTGGTATCAGTAGGAGCTACTTTTTGCGCCAAGGCCACGGCCGTTTTTATAGCGGGCGATGTACCAATGACCCGGTCGAAAGAATATTGGTGGCCCAGTTGTTTTTCCAATTGTTTTACCCGTTTGGTCAATGTTACTTTTTCCAAAGCGCGGTGCAGCAGGGGTAAAATTTTGTTGTTATCGTCGCCTTTGGTAATGTAATCGAACGCGCCATTTTTGATGGCCTGCACGCCGTCGGGGATATTACCGTAGGCCGTTAGCAAAATAATTTCGGTGAGCGGGTACTTATTTTTGATGGTTTGGGCCATATCCACGCCGTTGCCATCGGGGAGTTTTACGTCGCAGAGCACCACATCGGCGGCGAAGTGTTCCAATTTTTTGAGGCCTGTTTTGCAATCACCCGCCTGTTCCACCTCAAAACCTTCGAGGGAAATAATCCGGGCAAGCAACGTTCGCAGTTTTTCCTCGTCGTCTATGATGAGTATTTTGTTCAAAACCGTTTTTATCCAAAATAATGCACAAAGATAGCATTGCCACCCGGTGAACAAACTACCTTTCACGCACTAAACATAAAAATATATGACCACAAACAGCACGCCCGCCCTGATTTTAGTGGCTGGCCCGTACCGCTCCGGTACCAACGACGACCCCGTTTTGATCCAAAAAAACGTGGATGCCATGAACGAAATGGCGCTTACCCTGTACCGAATGGGGCATTTGCCGGTATTGGGTGAATGGTTTGCCCTACCGCTTATCGAAACCGCCGGTTCGCACGAAATGGGCGACGATATCTGGAACGAACTATTTCACCCGGTAGCCATCCGGCTCATCAGCAAATGCGACGTGGTGTTTCGCATCGGCGGCCCTTCCGGCGGTGCCGACGAAATGGTGCGCATCGGGCAAGAACACGGAAAACGGATTGTTTACGCGGTGGAAGAGATATGAGTGAAAAGTGAAGAGTGAAAAGTGAAGAGTGAAAAGTGGGTCGTTTGAGTGTTTTTTTTTAAAACGGATAGAATGTGGTGTCTTTTGTCTTTCGTCTGAGGTCTTCTGTGTTTCAAAGAAGTATTTAACAAAGGGTATGGAAGGAAAAAAACTACTGTTCGGGCAGCCATTTCCATTAAAAAAACCGACCTTGCAGACCATTTAAATTGCACAAATACACATGAGATTTTTCACCACCACCATTATTTGTTTATTGTTATTCGCGGCCTGCAACAACGACCGCAAAGCCGTAGAAACCCTCGAAAAAGCCACGATGGACCTCCACGACGAAGCCATGAAGGCGATGGGGCCCATGAACAGCACGGCGCGCAGCCTGCGCGAAACCTTAAAAACAACCGATTCTTTGTCGCAGCAATACCTATCTATTCGGGAGGCATTGGCCAAAATTGAACACGCCGAATCCGATATGATGACGTGGATGCAATCGTACACTCCACCCGCCGAGGATACCCCCGCCGAACAGGCGCTGCAATACCTGAACGACCAAAAGTCAAAGATGGAACAGAATTTTAAGGACATCAAAGCGGCAGCGGAGCAGGGAAAAAATTTACTGGAAACGAAAAAGTAAATTTTTCATCGTTAATTAGCGGCCGAAACGAACAAACTAATTTATGCGTTACCTTTCCATTGACTTTTACCGGGGCATGACCCTGGCCTTTATGATCATAGTGAATGATCCCGGCAGTTGGGATCGGGTATTTGCCCCGCTGTTACACGCTGACTGGCACGGCTGCACCCCCACTGATTTGGTTTTTCCGTCTTTTTTGTTTATTATCGGGGTATCCATGTGGTTTTCTTTTGAAAAATACGGCCGCACGGCCAATAAGGAAGCCATTACCAAAATCCTGAAACGAACGGGATTGTTGTTTTTGGTAGGTTTGGTGTTGGCCTGGTACCCGTTTTGGGGTAAAGGGTTGGGCGAATTGCGTATTTTAGGTGTGTTGCAACGCCTGGCGTTGTGTTACGGCATTGCTGCTTTATTGGCCCTTTTTCTGTCCAATCGCGCTTTGTTGATTACCGCCGTGGGTATTTTGTTTGGTTATTGGGGCATTATGGCGTGGGGCGGCGACCTGAGTTTGGAAAATAACTTTGCGCGCACGGTAGACTTAACCGTTTTGGGTGCGTCGCACCTGTGGAATGGCAAAGGTATTCCGTTCGACCCCGAAGGTCTGCTTAGTACTTTACCCGCTACGGTGAATGTGTTGTTTGGCTGGTGGAGTGGTCAAATTATCCACCGCTACCAAATGGACAAAATGCGCGTGGTGGGCGAACTATTATTGTGGGGAAATATAGTGGCGCTTTCGGGTGTTATTTGGGACTTGGGTTTCCCGATGAACAAAAGCCTCTGGACCAGTTCCTTTGTGCTGAACACCAGCGGTATTTCCATGATATTATTGGCCTTCAGTGTGTGGGTCATTGACATAAAACAATGGACGGGCAGCCTGACGTTTTTTCTCGTTTTTGGTGCGAACTCCCTGTTTGCCTACGTTTTGTCGAGTTTTATTGGAAAAACTGCCGGTTTATTCGATAAATTGGGATTAGGCAACCCGTTAAGTTGGGCTTACCACTCGGTATTTGAACGCATCGACAGCGGAAAATTAGGTTCATTCCTTTATGCATTGGCCTACATGCTCGTTTGTTGGGCGTTGTGTTGGGTCTTGTACAAAAGGAAAATATTTATCAAATTATAAGAGCAGATGCGCCGGGGGGATTACCAAAGGTTCATCTCCCCGGTTTTTTTAGGGTAATTCATAAATGACTTTAAAGCCAAGTCTTTGGGCGATTTCTAACACAAATTCCTCAGAAACATTGATGATTTCAGTGATGTCGCGTAAAGTAAACTGCTCTCGCTTCAACATATTTACTACGTTTTCCTCGGCTTTGAGGCGTACTCCTTCTTCTAGCCCTTCTTCTCTACCTTCTTCTCTACCTTCTTCTCTACCTTCTTCTTTACCTTGTTCTCTACCTTTCTCAATACCTTTTTCGATACCCTCTAGGTAGAGTTCATCTGTTTCAATGTCATAGTGGATTGGCATGGCGTCAATTGCGTTTTTAGTGATTACCGTTAACTTGCGCAAGCGCGAAAGCACGTGTAGTTGTTTCTGATACTTTTTTAAACGGGGAACTCTACCGATGAGTTTTACTAAATTATCTAAAATTTGACGCACTACCAACTCGGGTTTATCCGAGCCAAAGTCCGACAAAATGGCTAATATAACACATTCGGGTTTGTCCGACTGCAAAAATACGTCTTTGGGAACACTTCGCAAGTCCAATACGCTGAATTCTAAACGAATATTTTCCATTTCGAGCACATTTTGCTTAATTAGGTTGGCCGGTTCATCACCAATATAAATGATAATTTGCCGGAGCCGCAGGTTGTACTTGTGGTAAAACATGGCAAAATAGAGGAGCATACGCCGACGCATGTCTTCGTCTTTACCTTGAATTTCCCAGTGCAGACCATAGTCCAGGGATGGATCATCGTGTACTACTTTTTTCAAATCATCCATTTCGCGCTCAATGGTGATTTGATGCTTGTCTTTTAACGTTTCTAACTTGGGAATGTCCCATTTAGTGACCAGTTGGAGCAGGTACGGTATGAGTTCCTCCAGGTTTTCCTTAAATATTTTGTCGTAGTCGTTTGGCATGGCGCAAAGGTAAAAACCAACATTTAAACACAAAAAATTTCAAACAAAAAAATTAAAAAAACATTATTCCTCTAAAAAAAACAGAACAATAATTCTTTTTTACTTTTACGCCCTGCAACGCACTACCTTATGACTTGGAAAGAAAAAAATAACAAACTATCGGCCACCTTCCGGTTTGCCAACTTCACGGAGGCTTTTGCCTTTATGACCGAAGTGGCTTTTGCCGCCGAACGCCTGCAACACCATCCCGAATGGAGCAACGTGTGGAATACCGTGCATTTTGATCTTTGTACCCACGACGATGGTAACGTTGTTACCCAAAAAGACCGCGATTTAGCCCGCGAAATTGATCTTATCGTTAAAAAATACACCGTAGCATGAAGGATAATTTTTCCAAACACTCCGATACGTACGTTGCGTTCCGGCCCACTTATCCTTATAAATTGGGCAAATGGATTGCCAGCCAATGTGCCGCTACCGCTACCGTGTGGGATTGTGCCACCGGAAACGGCCAAATGGCCACTGTATTGGCCGACCATTTTAACCGGGTCGTTGCTACCGACCTCAGTGCCAACCAAATTGCGCACGCTACCCCGGCGGCCAACATCGAATACCGCTGCGAACCATGCCAGCATTCGTCGTTGAGCGACCATTCGGTGGATGCCGTTGTGATTGCCCAGGCCATTCACTGGTTCAATTTCGACGCTTTTTACCACGAAGTACGGCGCGTGGTGCGGCCCGGTGGCATTATTGCGGCCGTTGGGTACGGCCTGCTCGAACCTGCGCATCCGGCGGTATTGAACGCTATGCTGCATTTTTATTCGCTTACCGTGGGGCCGTATTGGGACCCGGAGCGGCGTTACATTGACGAAGAATACACGACCATCCCGTTTCCATTCGAGGAAATCCCGTTCGAGGAGCAGTACATGACCTACCATTGGGACAAACCCATGCTCTTGGGTTTCCTGCGCTCGTGGTCGGCCGTGCAACATTATATCAACAAAAACGGGAATGATCCGGTGGATTTGTTCGAACAGGAATTGGATATGGTGTGGCCCGAGACCGAGGCTGTGCCCATGATTTTCAAGATTATTGGCCGAATTGGCCGGGTTTAGCAACAGTTGTTTTAACTTTGCGCCGTTTGGTGAACATTTGACAATCCGTTTGCCGATTCCTTTTGTTACATGGCTGAATTACAAAATTTAAAACAATTGTGCACGCAAGTCCGTCGCGACATTATGCGCATGGTGTTTAACGTGCAAAGCGGGCACCCCGGTGGATCATTGGGCTGTACCGAGTATTTTGTGGCACTTTATGGTGCTATTATGAAGCATAAGCCCGCTCCGTTTAAAATGGAAGGCCGCGGACAAGACCTGTTTTTTCTCTCAAACGGGCACATTTCACCGGTTTGGTACAGCGTTTTGGCGCGTACCGGTTATTTTCCGGTGAAAGAACTTCATACTTTTCGCAAACTGAATTCCCGCTTGCAGGGCCACCCCGCTACCCACGAGGGTTTGCCCGGTATCCGCATCGCGTCCGGTTCTTTGGGGCAGGGGATTTCGGTGGCCATTGGTGCCGCCCTGGCCAAACGCCTCGACGGCGACAAACGCACCGTGTACGCCCTTACCGGCGACGGTGAGTTGCAGGAAGGCCAATGCTGGGAAGCGATCATGTTCGCTGCACACAACAAAGTGGATAATCTTGTAGTTACGGTGGACTGGAACGGTCAGCAAATTGACGGCTCCAACGACGAAGTATTGTCGCTCGGTGATCTGCCCGCCAAATGGAAAGCCTTCGGTTGGGATGTGATTAAACTCGACGCCGGTAACGACCTCGAATCGGTGATAAATACCCTCAAACGCGCCAAACGCCGCACCGGCAAAGGCCGCCCCGTGGTGGTACTTATGCGCACCGAAATGGGCTACGGCGTTGATTTTATGCAAGGAACCCACAAATGGCACGGAAAATCGCCCAACCAGGAGCAGTTAGATTCCGCCTTGAAACAATTGCCCGAAACCACGTTAGGGGATTTTTAAAATTTAGCAAAAAAAATGAACATTCAAGATATACAATCCACGGGTAACAAAGCAACCCGCGATGGTTTTGGTCAGGGATTATTGGAGGCGGCGCGCCTCAATCCCGATATTGTTGGCTTAACGGCCGATTTGATGGAATCGTTGCAAATGCAGCATTTTAAAAAGGAATTCCCCGAACGGTTTATCCAAGTGGGTATCGCCGAAGCCAATATGATTAGTATTGCGGCGGGTTTGGCCACGGCCGGAAAAATTCCTTTTACCGGTACTTTCGCCAATTTCAGCACGGGCCGCGTGTACGACCAAATTCGCCAAAGCGTGGCGTATTCGCACAAAAACGTTAAAATTTGCGCTTCCCACGCGGGTGTAACCCTCGGCGAAGACGGTGCAACCCACCAAATCCTCGAAGACCTCGGGATGATGCGGATGTTGCCCGGCATGACCGTTATTAACCCCTGCGATTACCACCAGACCATGGCCGCCACGATGGCCATTGCCAACTACAAAGGCCCCGTTTACCTGCGTTTTGGCCGTCCGGCCTGGCCCATGTTCACCGAAGGTTTGCCGTTTAAAATTGGTAAAGCCCTTCTGCTGGGCAAAGGCTCCGACGTGACTATTTTTGCCACCGGTCACCTGACCTGGACGGCCGTGGAAGCCGCCAAAGAACTGCTCGACCAAGGTATTTCCTGCGAGGTGATTAATATCCACACGATCAAGCCGCTCGACGAAAAAGCCGTGATTGAATCGGCGCGTAAAACCCGTGCCGTCGTGGTAGCCGAAGAACACCAACGCGCCGGTGGCCTGGGCGATGCCATTGCCAACGTGCTGGTGCACAATTTCCCCGTTCCGATGGAATACGTGGGCGTGAAGGATTCTTTTGGCGAAAGCGGAAAACCCACCGAATTGCTCGACAAATACGGTATGAGCAAAAAAGACATTTTGTGGGCGGTAAAAGACGTTTTAGATCGTAAAAAATAAACCATGACGGCCTCCGAACAGCGTATTATCCAAATGGCCCGGCAAACGATTCTCATTGAACAGGAAACGTTGAGTGCCCTTTCGGAGGCCATTGGCCACACGCCCGATTTTGCCCGCTGCGTCGAGGCAATTATTCAATCGTCGGGGCGCGTGGTCGTGTGCGGCATTGGGAAAAGTGCCATTGTAGCCCAAAAAATTGTAGCAACGCTCAATTCTACGGGCCAACCGGCACTTTTCCTGCACGCCGCCGACGCTATTCACGGCGATATTGGGATGATGCAACCCGCCGATCAGGTGATTTGTATTTCCAAAAGTGGCGAAACCCCCGAAATTAAGGTACTGGTGCCGTTGTTAAAAAACTTTGGCAACCGCCTCATCGCCATGACGGCCAACGCCCAATCGTTTTTGGCCCAACAAGCCGATTTTCTGCTGCTCACACCCGTGGTGCGGGAGGCCGACCCCAATAATTTGGCCCCTACCGCCAGTACCACCGCCCAAATGGCCTTGGGCGACGCTTTAGCCGTAACGCTGCTGGCCGAACGCGGTTTCAGCCCCGATGATTTTGCCAAATTCCACCCCGGCGGGGCATTGGGCAAACAACTCTACCTGCGCGTGCGCGATTTGTACCCCAATCACGGGCGGCCGTTGGTGAATACAACGGCCTATTTACCCGAAATTTTGCTCGAAATATCGTCCAAACGCCTCGGTGCTACGATGGTTTGCGCCGAATCGGGTACCATTACCGGTATCATCACCGATGGCGACCTGCGCCGAATGCTTCAGCGCAAAGACGGTGCCTTCGGGTCACTTACCGCCGCCGAGATCCAAACCGCTAACCCCACCACCATCGTCCCCGATGCCCTCGCGGTGGATGCCCTGAGCGTGATGCGCGGTAAATCCATTTCGCAATTGCCCGTGATCAGCCCCGAAGGCGATTATTTGGGGATGATTCATTTGCACGATTTGATTCGGGAGGGCATAATTTAACCGCGACACCCAAATCAACGCCCGGCACATGTTGTTACGGTCGTTTTTCGAACTCCGCGAATGGCAGGCGCTGGACTCCCTGCTACGGAGTTTTTATTCGTTTCTGCGCCGCCGAACCGACATTGGTTACCAGCGGCTGAGTTACCTCAATCTGATTAAATACACCCGAAAACTAATGAGCGGCACGCCCAATAACCGCAAAGCAGCACTGCTGCGCAGCCGCATCGAAAAAGAGCAATACGTGGCGGAAAAAGAGTGGTTATTGGAGAAATTAGGGGTAAAATAACACGATTTTGAGAGTGCCTAATGCACCACCAACACCTTCTGCACCGAATGAATCACCCGAAACCGGTAGCGGAACAAGTGAACAAAATACACCCCGCCGGGCCAGTTCGTTGCGTCAATGTCAATATTTTGGGGACCGGACCAATTACTCACCTCGTACATGACCCGTCCTTCAGCGTTAAGAATACGCAATCGCCCCGATTCGCAGGCGGCCACGGCTAAGTTAAAATAATCGGAGGCTGGATTGGGATAAATGTGCATACCCTCCACGGGAACCCAACGGGCTGGTTCAGGCAGGTGTTCGGGAGTATCAATACCCAAGGTATCGCACCTGCTGGCGGCTTGGTCGTAGAGCCGGAAATTAGGAAAATGGTTGATGCCAATGTGATTAGAGCCAAATAATGGAATGCTGTGCTGCTCAAAACGACAGGCCGTACCTACCGAATCCGGTGCATTGATGGCGTGCATTACGGCAATACCATTGGCGCAGCACATGTATATTTTTCCGTTGGGGGCCAACGACATTCGGAAAAAATTGGCGGCAAAACCCAATTTGAATCCGTCGTAGCGGTCAATCAAAATGGGTTTACTGTTGTTAGACAGGTTTTTTGTATCAAACTGAAATAGTTCTTCAATGTAAGAAACGTACAATAATTGTGAATTGGGTGAAAAAGCAATGCCAAACGTCGCGCCCAAAAAAATATCCAATTGAATAAGAATCGGGCAGGAAAACAAACCAGAACAGCGATCAAAACACATGTATAGCAACTTATTACCTTCACCTAATCTAGCATATTTGGTTCCGTCAGGTGAAAAAACAGCATTATTAACCCAACGCCCCATAGACCAGTTATATCCAACCTCTTGGATTGTATGGGTAATTCCGGATGGAGAAAGAAACAAGATATGGTATATATCATCGTCTTCAGGTGCTACAATCCACCAATCTCGGCCATTAGCGTGTTTAACGGCAGTAACGGCATCGGCAAACTGACCTTCGGCAATTGTAATATTCTTTTTTATAACTTTCCCTAACCCATTGTTGTAACTCATGTCCACCAACGAATAACATAAAATATCAGGCTCTTTGTTTTTTTGAGGTTTTCGCAGATGAAAAAGGTAATATAAGTCCTTGTTCCCGGGGACAGGTAAAGAAATAATTCCCTGAAACAAAAAATAACCGGAAGTGTCTCTTGAGCAATCAGTGTAATATGGCCCTCCGGGCGCATTGATGGAGTCACCGTTTTCCATCATTTCGTGATTGCGGTTGGCAATATAACACCCCCCGCTGTAAAACAACAATTGCCCATCGGCATCGGACATAACCGTACCCTGCTGCAAGCCACCCAAGAGTGCCGATGGCCGTATTTCAACCGGGTCTTGGTTAAAATCAAAGTGATTGGCAAAGCGTTCAATGCCGTCGCGGTGAAGTCCCAGTAACCAATTATAATCGTGTTTGTCTTGGGCGTGGGTAAGCAGTGGAATTAAAACGAAGAGGAGACAAAAAATGAACTGCTTCATATCACTTTATGGTTTGGGTAGCGGAAGGATTCCGCTACCCTTGCTAATTGTTGTTAACGAATAATGATGAATTTTGTAGTGGAAACAGCATTGCCATCGGTATAACATTTTATATACCAGGTACCAGTGGGTATATTACGAATATCAATGCTGAATTGGGCGGCGTTTGGTTCACCGGTTTGTTGCACTTTTCCCAACTGACTAAATATTTCCCATCTCAAAATTAGTTTATGCGATGCAGCGTGAATATTTAACACCTCAGAAGCCGGGTTAGGTGCTACCTGAATGTTAGCGATTTGACTTTGCTCACCACCTACAACGCTTCTTTCGCGTGGTGTACAATTATCAATCGGATACTCATTGTGTATGTATTCCGCGCCCATTTCATACGGTAACAAACGTGGTGCATCCAATACCGTTTCTCCATAAACCGAGTAACAAGTATCGGCTATCTCGGCTAATCGGTTAAAGGCGGTTTGTGTAAAAGTATCGGATTTTAATTGTTGCATACGAAGCAGCAAAAACTCTTTTCTGAGTTGTTCCTGCGGTGTAGTGTCCGGCAGGGCGAGAAGATTACCCTCGTAGGAAGTTAGGGCATTGGTTTTGGTTGTTTGAATATCCTCAAGTGCACTCAAAAGTAACTTATTCACAAGTGCCAGTGAATCGCTGTACATATTTAACTGAATACCCATTGCTGTGCTATCTGGTGTACCGGCTTCTAAAGCGGCACTCAGGTTACTAAACACTGCAAAATAAGCATCAATTTGACGGTAATATTGCTGTATCTGCGCCGCCATTGCAGCAGAGGGGACTACCAAACCAAACATGCCCACTTCTGCTTGGGCAAATTGCTGCGCGGAGGTATTATTTTGGCTAATTTTCCACGTATTTACCGCCGGAATGGTTTGAGCAATACTGGGGTTTCTAAGCAGTGTTTGGTGAATCAGCCGCTTTTCATCCCAAAGTTTTACATCCGTCCAGCCTGGGTTATTCGTTCCTAAAATAACGTTGGTATGAAAAGACGAAAAATGATTGCGAATGTCCCCATTCGGATTAGTTGGTGTGATAACTTGAGAACCGCATACTCGTGGTACGGTATTGTCATCAACAAACCATGTCGTTGGTTCAATCAAATCAGGAAAAAGAATCGGGTTAGTTTGATCTGCCCTGAAAAAGTATGCCGGATTTTGATCAATAGGTGTACTGCCATTATTAAACCATAACCACAACGATGCGTCTGCCTGCTCATGTCCAACCAGCCATTTGTTGTTTTTAAAATTTTGGTCAGACAAATCGGAGTTATTACACGACAGGCCCCAATAGCCGCCGTTCATTTCGTTGCAAGAGAAGTCACAATTATTGTTATCGTTTTGCATGTGGAAATTTCTAAACGCATTTCCTACTTTGTTATTCCTGACTGTTAAATTAGGGCATGCACGGACATGAATTCCGCACTGTACGGGGGAACAGCTATTCACAAGCCGACTAAAACCGGTTCCGGTCTGATAATCAGTTATATCCACTACATTATCACTAATTTCGTGGGCTAATTCGCTTCCCAAGGGTTCACCACTGTCCGAAGCTTCCAGGGCTATTCCCCAAGCAGAGGAGTTTCCAGGTAGCAAATCTCCTTTATAGTAAACCTTATTATCTTGTATTTTATATCCTTTTGTCATGTTTGCTCCCAAAACCTCTATTCCATTACAATCACGACATCCTGTT
The DNA here is from genome assembly GCA_013298845.1 of Chitinophagales bacterium. Taxonomy (GTDB): domain Bacteria; phylum Bacteroidota; class Bacteroidia; order Chitinophagales; family Saprospiraceae; genus M3007. Next base: position 3,733 of record JAAFJN010000073.1, on the reverse strand, counting down.
ATAAAATGCACTTGATTATTCCTAATAAGCATTTTATTAAAAGAATTATTATCCCCGGCTACAAGGATACCAGTGTGTAAAGTTGACCCTGCCTGAATCCCGCCTATATACAATTTATTATTATTTATTGTAGAAATAGAATCACTACTTAGGGGTGCACTTGGACGTCGCACATCAATAGCGCTAATGGGTCGAGTCAAGGAAATGAAATTATCATTAACTTCAATCTTAGAGGATGTCTCCGGCGAAAGGCACAGAATGGCCTTTCGGAAAAATTCAGTTTGAGTATCATAAAATTCAGCCCCTTTGATGCTGACTTTTCGTGACATTCTTGTGACTATTCCCCGGAAGGAATTTCTGAAGGTACACTTGTTAAAAGTACCACTCTTTTCAACGTACAGTACCGACCCGGTAGCAAGAATCCCACACCCGGTGGTCTCGTTATTTACACCGCCATGTCGAAAACCAATAAATTCGCAGTTCGAAATTCTGACACTGGAACTGTTTATCATAATACCACATTGGGTATCATTTTCGGAGTGATTAAATACATTAACGGCTCCGGTACTCCCTATTTGTCCGTTACAACTTTGAAGACTAATCCCAATTCTCATGGTGATGGAAGGGACATTGGTTGGGGTGAAGGTGTTTTCCTCGCTTAAAAAGCGATTACCCGAAAAACTCAAGGCACCAAGATTCACCGGAAGTTGAGCACCGAGTGCCTGTATCCCAATGGCATCGTTTACAAAAACGCAATTCCGAATCCAACTGGGAGAACCATTTTGTGGGCCATAACCCTGAGCAAACCTGATACCCATGTTGTTTGCATCTCGTATCAAACAGGAGGTAAATCGAATGGTTGCTCCTTGGTTAATTGTGATGCGACTCCACGGAGATGTACAACCTGCGAAAACTGTCCAAACGGCATTAAACCTTACGTTGCCGGACGTAATAATCTGCGCATTTGGTCCCATTTTTACTTTACAATTGACAAGACTGAAATTTCTATCCACCGTAAAAGTACCATTAATGACGATTTTTTTGTTCTGCAAATTAAGTCCCTGATTGTTAATTTCAGAAACAGAGTCAGCACTCAGCGTTTCAAAGTTGTCATCGCAGTCAAAACTGAAATTGCTGCCATAAACAGTTTGGGAAATAATTGGGGATGAAATGGAGAAAAGTAAGAGTAATTGCAAGAAAATAAATTTATTAAAATTTATTTTAAAATTAGAGGGGGTAAAATGAAATGTTTTCCATAATGAAAAATGTTTTGTGAAAGATATTGCAAAGGTATGGGAAGTAAATCGTTATTTACAACTCTAAAAATGTTAAATAAAAAAATAAAAGCAAATTAGTGTCTGCTGTGTAAAAAAAATGATAAACACATAAGTTTATGAATTTTTATTCACTAAAATACGCATTGAGACTCACAGCAGTATATTATATTTTTAGCAAGTTTCACCTCGCAAATATTCCCCTAAAAATATCCGTATCACCGGCCTTTCGAGTACCTTTGCGCACCAGACTTTACGCCAAATTAGTTTTATGCGCCGCGTAAAGGCTGTTTTCAAATATCATCATGGAAAAAAAACGCGTATTAATCACCGGCGGTGCCGGTTTTATTGGCTCGCACCTTTGCGACCGCATGTTGAAAGAAGGTTACCACGTTATCGCAATGGACAATCTGCTCACGGGTGACTTGGCGAACATCGAACACCTCTTTAAAGAAAAAGACTTCGAGTACTATCACCACGATATAACCAAGTTTATCCATATCCCCGGCAAATTGGATTATATCTTGCAGTTTGCCTCCCCGGCCAGCCCCATTGATTACCTGCAAATGCCCATTCAAACCCTCAAAGTAGGCGCAATGGGTACCCACAATTGCCTCGGTTTGGCCAAAGAAAAAGGTGCGCGTATCCTCGTGGCATCCACCTCCGAGGTGTACGGCGACCCGCTGGTGCACCCGCAAGTGGAAGAATATTGGGGCAATGTAAACCCCGTTGGGCCACGCGGTGTGTACGACGAAGCCAAACGTTACCTCGAGGCCATTACGATGGCTTACCACAATTTCCACCAGGTAGAAACGCGGATTGTGCGCATTTTTAACACTTACGGCCCGCGCATGCGCGTGAACGACGGTCGCGTATTGCCCGCCTTTTTTAGCCAGGCCATTCGCGGCGAAGGTTTGACGGTATTTGGAGATGGTACCCAAACGCGTTCTTTCTGTTACGTCGACGATTTGGTGGAAGGCATCTACCGCCTGTTGTTGAGCGATTACCATTTGCCGGTCAACATGGGTAACCCTTCGGAAATTACGATGCTGCAATTTGCGCACGAAATTCTTGACCTGGTGAAAAACCCCAAAGCGTACATTGATTACCGCCCGCTCCCGCAGGACGACCCCAAACAACGCCAGCCCAATATCACCAAAGCGCGCACCCTCCTGGGGTGGGAGCCTAAGTTTAACCGCGAAGAAGGGCTGAAACTCACGTACGAATACTTTAAGCAAGCCGTAAAATAAATCTCATGTTCAAGTCTATTTTGGTAACGGGCGGCGCCGGTTTTATCGGTTCACACGTGGTACGCCGCATGGTCACCCAATATCCCGGTTCTACCATTGTCAACCTGGATGCGCTTACGTACGCGGGCAACCTCGAAAACCTGCGCGATATTGACCAAAGCCCCAATTATCGCTTCGAAAAAGGTAATATCCTCGACGCGGCTTTTTTGGCGCAATTGTTCGATCAGTACCAGTTCGACGCGGTGATTCACCTCGCCGCCGAAAGCCACGTGGACCGTTCCATTTCCGATCCTTTGGCTTTTGTACAAACCAACGTGTTGGGTACGGTTACCTTGCTCAATACCGCCCGAAATGCCTGGCAAAACGACCTGGACGGCAAACGTTTTTACCACGTTAGTACCGATGAGGTGTATGGTTCATTGGGCGAAGAAGGTCTTTTTACCGAAAACACCCCGTACGATCCGCGGTCGCCGTATTCGGCGTCCAAGGCATCGAGCGATCACTTTGTGCGGGCGTATTGGCACACGTACCACTTGCCGGTGGTATTGTCCAATTGCAGCAACAACTACGGTCCGTATCATTTTCCGGAAAAATTGATCCCGCTGATGATCAGCAATATCCGCCAAATGAAACCGCTGCCCGTTTATGGCGACGGCAAATACACCCGCGACTGGCTTTGGGTCGAAGACCACGCCCGCGCCATTGATACCATTTTGCACCAGGGCCGCACGGGTGAAACCTACAATATCGGGGGGAATAACGAGTGGAAAAACATTGATTTGGTGGAAAAACTCTGCGATATTATGGACGAATTGCTCGAACGTGCGCCCGGCACGTCGCGGTCGTTGATTACTTTTGTAAAAGACCGCCCGGGCCACGACCTGCGTTACGCCATTGATGCCTCCAAATTGCGCGATGAAATGGGTTGGGAACCATCCATTCAGTTTGAAGAAGGTTTCCGCAAAACGGCCCTTTGGTACCTCGAAAATACCGAATGGCTCGATCACGTGACTTCGGGGGCGTACCAGACGTATTATTCGAAGCAGTATGATTAGAGTGATGAGAGAGGAGTGATGAGTGAAAAGTGAAAAGTGATGAGTGAAAAATATTTTTTAAAACATTTAAAATGAACACTCTACGCTTAGTGAATTTTAGTGTATTCTTACTTTCTTGGTGGTAAAAAGTGTACGCTACGACGAGCAAAGTCTT
>JAAFJN010000072.1 GCA_013298845.1 Chitinophagales bacterium | reverse complement strand
GGCCGGCAATACTTCCAGAACGCCCGAAGGTGTTACGTTGCAATAATTGCCCGATGTGGATGCCGCACTCACAATATAAGTGCCGGGCGCCGTAGGGGCGGCATTGTAACTGTTGCCGGTTGAAATAGGGCCAACAACACCGCCGGGACCCGTAACTGTCCAGTTGAAAGGACCGCCGCCCGTTGCAAAAAACGTTTGGTTACCGCCCAGGCAAATGGTGGCCGTTTCGGGGTTTACCGTGAAAGTTGGTTTGATTTGAACGCTGATGGGAGACGGATCAAACTGACATTCCTGGCCAGTCAAATAGTTGTGGTAAGCCTCCAGATCCACCGTGCCAGTACCACTACCGTTCCAAATAACGGTGATGGAATTGGAATAAGGCGCAGTAGAAATAATGGTACCGTTGGCGCTCACCACCCAATCAAAATCAACGCCGTCGAGGCTGCCGCCTACTTCATTAATACCGGGTTGAATCGGAACGTAATACGTCACCGGATCACCTTCACAAACCACCGTGGGGCCTAATATTTTTACATCGTGAATCACCGGAATGTGCACGCAAACAACGCCGTCGCACAAATCGGGGCAACCCGTCACTTCTACACAAATTTTACCAAAGCCATTTGATTGGATAAAACCGTCGTTGTCGTCCCATTTTACGTTCACCGAAGTGCCGTCGGGGTTATTGATAATGGAACCGCCGTAAATTTTCCAGGTCAATACGGCATCGGGGCAATTGCTGAGGTTATTGACCGAATAAAAGGCACAATCGTTCAAACAAACCGTTGAAACACACACAATTTCGGGACTAGCCAGGTCTTTTACAATCACCGTAAATGGCACTTCCGAGGTGCAACCGCATTCATTTTTTACCGTTAAAGTGCCGTTGTAAGTGCCGGGTGTATTGTATTGGTGCGAAGGATTTTGCAGGGTGGAGGTGCCACCGTCGCCAAATTCCCACAACCAATAACTGCCGCCGGTGGATAAATCCTGAAAATACACCGTTTCACCCCGACAAATAGTCAAAGGACCGCTGAGTGGATCCTGATTGTTAAACGTGAATTTTGCCGTTGGAGATTCTACAATTTTAATACACTGTTCTTTGGTTTCCGAGCAGCCGCCCGGAGCCGTTTCTGTCAAAATAATCGTTCCCGTTCCGGCCGGGCCCCAGGTCACACTGATACTTGGGCCACTTGCTGTTGTGGGTGTACCGCCTACAACCACCCATTGGTACGTATTTCCCGTAACGCTGGTGGTCCAATAATTGACCGTCATTCCTTCACAAACGACCCAACAGTCTTCTTTTTTTTCGCCATTGGGTACTGCCGCCTGGTTTTCCTTGCGGTCTTCCGGGCAATCCGATACAAAATCCGTCGAAATGGTGGGCGTTGGCTGCGGCGACACGTTCACTGCCAGCGAACAAGTGGTCACCGAAGCACCAGCCGTGGACGTCAGGATGACGAACTTTGTGCCGGCGGAGGTCCAGTTAACAAGGGTTGATGGCCCGGTTGTATTAGACAGAATTCCGCCCGCCGATACCGACCAGGCATACGTGGTTCCCGCAACGGGAGTTGTCATGTAGGTTTCAAGTTGATTCACACAGCTCACAACAGGACCCGTAAACGACGGGCAAGACACAGGGGCTTCGGCGGGATGAATGCCGTTGCCAAATGCGTCGGTTGGTGCCGCTCCCGAGACCCAATACAGGCTCAGAAACGCAACGCACGTCAACCATCTAACAAAATTAAAGGTGTTACGCATAATCGATAATTGTTTGGTGAAATAAAAAATATCAACAAAACTATCATTACCCCCCGCCAGGGTGTAATTACGATTTATGCGTTAATTCGCGTTTCCCACTCGGTCATTCGGGGGCGTTTAAATGTTCCCAAATGACAAAAAATGACATTTCCCGGCAACGGGCCGCCCATCCCCGGATTTTAAGATTACTGTTTTTTGAAAAAATCCCACATTTGAACGTGAGACGAAAGACCTTAGGCAAAAGACTTTAGACAAAAGACTGCCCGTTGCAGCGTTTTTTTTACCACTAAGGTTGTAAGAATACACTAAGATACACTAAGCGTAGCGTGTTCATTTTAAATGTTTTGAAAAAAACTCTTCACTTTTCTCTCTTCACTTTTCACTATACACTCTTCACTACTCTACGCTAAATCCACAATGGTAACGCCGTCGCCGCCCATTTCCTGGGCCGGGTGGTAAATACTGGCCACGTTGCCGCCGTATTCCTTGAGTTTTTGTTTAACGGCTTTGCGCAAAATACCGTCGCCTTTGCCGTGCAAAATGCGCAGAGAAGAGGCGTTGCTCAACAAGGCATTGTCCACAAATTTTTCCAATTGCGCCAATGCTTCATCGCGGCTTAACCCCCGGAGATCAATTTTTCCTTCAAATGCCGCCACTTGCCGAATATCGGTTTGTAACGTAGAGCGGGTTGCTTCGGGTTCTACCACGGATACCAAATCGCGCAAATGGGCCACAACGTTCATTTGTCCCATCGAAATGGTGGCTTTGTTGCCGTTAATCTGCTCAATCCGGCCCGTGGCCCCGCCCGAGCGCAAGCGCACGTGATCGCCCGCCTGCAAAGGCCGCGCTGAGGCCGACGGCGTATTTTGCTCTTCCAACTGAATCACCTGTTCGTTGATGGCGTCCACCTGGCGGGCTTTTTCGGCGCGTTCCGTTTTGAGTTTGCTGCTCACTTCCTGCGCCTTTTCGATACTTTTTGACTCCTTTAATTCTTTAATCAATTTGTCCACCTCGCGGGCCGCGTTAGAGGACTGGCGGAGTTCAAACTCTTTTTGCTCCATCTTCAACCGCTTTCGGCCCAGTTCCAATTCCTGGTGCATGGAATCGTAGGTTTTGATGAGGCGTTGCAGGTTTTGTTCTTTATCGTACACCGAACGGAGTTTTTCCTCCAGTTCCTGTTTTTCGCGTTGCAATTCAATCAGTACGTCATCCACCGCCGTTTCGGAGCCGGTGCGTTTGCGGGCGTAATCAATCAGGTCGCGCTGAAGCCCACTTTTGGTGGCAATTTCAAAAGCATAACTACTGCCCGGACGACCTACTTTGAGTTCGTACGTGGGCGAGAGGGTATCTTTGTCAAAGTGCATATTGGCGTTCAAAATCCCCGGATTTCGGAACGCAAACACCTTTAAATTAGAATAGTGCGTGGTAATAACGGCGTACACGCCCTTGCGGTGTAACTGTCGCAAAATGGCTTCGGCAATGGCGCCACCCGGTTTCGGATCGGTACCGCTGCCCATTTCGTCAATCAACACCAGGGTTTGGGTATCGGCTTTTTCGAGAAAAACGCGCGAATTCTGCAACCGCGACGAATAGGTAGACAAATCATCTTCGAGGCTTTGTTGGTCGCCAATGTCGGCAAAAACCTGCCGGAAAATGCCAAATTCGCTCAATTCGTGACAGGGTACCAACAAACCGCTTTGCACCATCAAAATCAATAAACCCACCGATTTCATCGCCACCGATTTACCGCCCGCGTTGGGGCCGGAAAGGATCATGATATAATTTTCGGAATGCAACCGCAGTTCAAACGGAACGGTTTTGCGGCCCTGGGCTTTATTTTTGAGGAATAACAGCGGGTGGTAGGCTTTTTTAACACTAAAAACCGGCTTTTCTTTTAAAATTGGCATACCGGCCCGCATCGAGATGGCCAATTTGGCTTTGGCCTGAATTACATCTAAACGCACCAACGCCTGATAATACAAAGCGATAACGGGCGAATACGGGCGAATTTGGTCCGAAAGGGCTTTTAAAATGCGGAATATTTCCCGCTTTTCGTCGTGTTCGAGGTCAAAAATATCGTTGTTTATTTCAATGACTACGTCGGGTTCAATAAACACTGTACGACCCGTATCTGATTCATCGTGGATAATACCCCGAATTTTTCGTTTGTGTTCGGCCGGAACGGACAATACACGTCGGCCATTTCGGATACTTTCGCCGGATTCGGCCAACCAGCCTTTAGCGCGAAAATCCTGCACAATTTGTCGGAAACGTTGGTCCAAATCGCGGGTTTTACTAATGATTTCGCGGCGGATACGTTGTAGTTCGGGTGAGGCATCGGGTCGTATTTCGCCTTTTTCGTCAAAAACCGCCATAATGGCTTTGGATAAACCCTCGTCGTAACTCAGCGGGCGCAAAACATCGTAAATTTTTGGATAAATTTCGCGTTTTACCGTTTGTCCAAAAAACTTGAACAAATCGCGCATCACCAATAATATTTGTAAAACCCGTTGAAAAGACTCCGATTGCAGGGTGTAACCATCAATATCGAGCATACGCAAGTCGTCGCGAACGTCGTAAAACACCGCAAAAGGGATACGGTCGTTTTTTTCGAGGGCAAGCCGCCAGTCGCGTACTTCGCGCAGGGCAAGGTCAATTCGGGTAAATGAGGTGTCCGGTGTCAGATTGGCCAATAGTTCAGCGCCCATCGGAGTGAGGGCTTCCTTCTCCAGCAGTTCCAGTACTTTATCAAACTCTAATTTGCGAAAAACGTCTCGCGGTTCAAAATGCATCATAATTCAGGTCGCAAAGATACGACAAGCATAAACAAAAAATTCGGCATTGAGTTCCATGTTTTATGTTTCAACTGGATAGTTACCTTAATTTTGCCGCAAATGAAAATTTACATCATTGCTGGCGAGGCTTCCGGCGACTTGCACGGAGCCAATTTAATTAAAGCCCTTCGGCGGCGTTGCCCCGATGCCCAAATCCGGGCCTGGGGGGGCAATTTGATGCAGGCCGAAGGGGCGACGTTGGTGAAACATTACCGCGACCTGGCCTTTATGGGTTTTGTGGAAGTGGTGGCGAATTTGCGCACCATTCTCCGGAATATGCAATTGTGCAAGGCCGATATCACCCGTTTTCAACCCGATGTGGTCGTGTTTATTGATTATCCAGGGTTTAACCTGCGCGTGGCCAAATGGCTGCGGCAGCAAAACAACGCCGGACATTTGCACGCCCGTTCCTTGTATTATATCGCCCCGCAAATATGGGCCTGGCATACGTCGCGGGTGCACGCCATGAAACGCGACCTCGACAAAGTGCTGGTTATTTTGCCTTTTGAACAGGCATTTTACGAAAAATACGGGGCTGCCGCCGAGTTTACCGGTCACCCTCTGCTCGATATTATTCCCGCCGATGTGTTGGATACGCCCCGTCAAAAAACAATTGCCCTGCTCCCCGGCAGCCGGATGCAGGAAGTAAAACGGATTTTACCCGTTATGTTGTCGGTGGTGGAGCGTTTCCCCGATTATTCCTTTGTGGTGGCGGCTTCGGGGGCGTTGCCGGTGTCGGTGTACGAGCAATACACGGCCGTTTACCCGAGTGTTCGGGTGGTGCAGGGCAAAACCTACGAATTGGTGCAACAAGCCCAAGCGGCTTTGGTCAAATCGGGTACTTCGACGCTGGAAACGGCCCTGTTGGGTACTCCGCAGGTGGTGTGCTACACGGGTAACCGCCTTTCGTACGAAATTGCCCGCCGGTTGATAAAAATAGGGTATATTTCGCTCGTTAATCTCATCGCCGATGCGCCGGTGGTGGAAGAATTGATTCAGGAGCGGTTCAATACCGATGAAGTAGAGCGCGCTCTGCGGCATATATTAGAACCGCAACATTCGGCTGAAATGCGGTTGGCGTACCGGGAATTGCGGCATAAATTAGGCGATTCGGGCGCGGCGGAGAAGGCGGCGGCGGTGGTGCTGGAGGGGTGATTTTTGCAAAAAAAAACTTTATATTAATATGAAAAAGACGACTACACTACTATTTTTCCTGAGCATCATCGCCCATTTTTCCACGCAAGCGCAATCATTTGTAAACCAGGCCAATAAATGGTGGGTTGACAATTGTTGTATCTCATTTGCAACGGGTCAAACCAATTGCAACGCTTACGAATACTACTTTGGTGATTCGGTTTGGATAGATAATGTCGCCTATCTGGAATTGATAACCAACAATCAATTCGGTAATTTTCAACCCGGAAAATATTATCGGGAAGAGGCGGGCAAAGTTTTTATGAAAATGAACGAAACTGACCCGGAGAACATGATTTATGATTTTAACCTCGAAGCAGGGGATACCCTGGAGTTGAATTTTTTTGGTTTTTCGAGTTTCTTTCCGGTTTTCGCGGTAGATTCGGTGACCCTGGTTTCGGGTGAAAAAAGAAAAAGACTTCAATTAAACGATCCACAGGATCCGATTATCTGGATTGAAGGTGTAGGTAGTCTTAACGGCACTATGAATACCCAGTATATGCGTTCCCTTGATTGTTGGAACTCCTTAAACTGTTATCAATTCAACGGTTCCAGCCAATACCCGTCGGCGGAATGCCCTTTCTCCAGCGTGTTGGATGCCAATGCAGTAAGCAACCGTGTTTCGGTCTATCCCAATCCGGCGCAGGATTGGGTGTTTATTCGCCCCAAAGGCGATTGGACCATTAGTTCCATCGAAATTGCCAATATTTGGGGGCAGGTACAGCGGGTATTTGAACCGCAGGCTTCGGGAGAAGTGCCTTTGGATGGTTTGAAAAGTGGGGTGTATTTGCTAAAAATAGAGTTTCAAAATGGGGAAGCGGGTGTTTCAAAGATAGTTAAAATATGATACTAAAAGACTTTCCACTGGTCTCTTTCGATAAAATTCGATACTCCGACACCGATCGCCAGGGCCACGTGAACAATGCGGTTTTTTCCACTTATCTCGAAACGGGCCGGGTCGAACTTTTATTCGATCCCCAGTATCCGGTGCTTGGAGAAGACACAAGTTTTGTCCTCGCCTCCTTAAAATTGGATTTTTTAAACGAAATCAAATGGCCCGGCCAGGTGGATATTGGCACCGGAATTCGGAAAATTGGCAATAGTTCCGTGGTTTTTGCCCAAGCATTGTTTCAAAATGACCTTTGCGTGGCGAAGGCGGAAACAATTATTGTTCAGGTGCACAACGCCCAAAAAGGTAGTTTCCCGCTAAGTGATGCTTCTAAAAAAGCCCTGAGCCGCTGGTTGTTGCGAGAGGATTGAGCGGGTTTTAGGTCTTTAATTCCGCTCAATCTATCTTTTTTTTACCACTTTGAGCGGGTTTGGTTTTATTAGTTCCGCTCAATCTCTTATATTTGCTCCAAAAATAAACGTAATGAATAATGTTATTGTTGGGCGAAAAGCACAAATTAAGGAATTAGAAGAGGCACTACAGTCGGGAAAATCCGAAATGATTGCCTTGGTGGGGCGTCGTCGAGTTGGTAAGACGTATCTGGTTCGACAAGTGTACGCCGGGCGCGTTGATTTTGAGTTAACGGGTTTGCAAAACACGAACAAAGGCGAGCAATTGCTCAATTTTGTATTTGCGATGGACAAATATTTCCCGGAATACAAGTTGCCCAACCGGCCAACCTCGTGGTTAGAGGCATTACATTTTTTGTCGCAGGCATTGGAAAAAAAAGGGAAAAGTGAAAAAATGGTCGTTTTTCTGGATGAATTACCTTGGCTGGGAAGTAGCCGTTCGGGTTTTTTAACGGCTTTAAGTTTTTTTTGGAATTCATGGGCATCAACCCGGCCCGTAGTTTTGGTCATTTGTGGCTCCGCCGCTTCTTGGATGGTTCAAAAAGTAATCAACGATCGGGGAGGACTGCACAATCGGGTCACCCGTCTTTTGTATCTGTATCCGTTTACCTTGGCCGAGACCGAAACTTACTGCGTAATGAGGCAGATTAATCTTAATCGCTATCAAATTATGTTGTTGTATATGGCAATGGGCGGTATTCCGATGTATCTAGATCAGTTAAAGCCCGGAAAGTCAGCCGTACAGAATATTCAGGACATTTGTTTTTCCGAAGCCGGTTACCTTAGGAATGAGTTTGATCGCTTGTACGCTTCCCTTTTTTCCAATTATCAACAACACATAGCCGTTATTCGCGCCTTAGCCGCACGCCGTATTGGTTTAACACGCCAAGAGATTATACAAAATACTAAATTTAGCAATGGCGGCATGTTGACCGAGATTTTGGAAGAACTGGATAAGTCTGGTTTTATCACCGTTTATGGTGGATATGGCAAAAAAGTAAAAGAAAGTCTGTATAGATTGACGGATCAGTATTCGTTGTTTTATCTGACTTTTATTGAACCTTTGGGAGCCAATAGCAAAACTGATTTTACGCAATTAAGTGATCTGCCACAGTGGAAATCGTGGAGCGGTTACGCTTTTGAAAATGTATGCTTGTCTCACGTTCAACAAATAAAAAAAGCCTTGGGAATTTCGGGAGTGGCTTCTTCAGTGTCCAGTTTTGTAGCCTCCCGTAAAGAGGAAATACCCGGAGCGCAAATTGATTTGTTGATTGACCGTAATGATCAGGTAATTAACCTCTGCGAAGTAAAGTTTAGCACCTCGGATTATGAGGTAACAAAAAATGATGTGGAGCGGATTTTAAATAAAAAACGCGTTTTTTTACATCACTCTCAAACTAAAAAGCAAATATTTATCACCCTAATTACCATGTTTGCCGCTCTAAATAACAGCAATCGAATTAATTACATTGACGTTGCCGTTGAGGGTAATTCTTTGTTCGCCGAATAACCCCATACAACGATGACCGCATTCTAACGATAAAAAGCAACCTTTTATCCAAACATACTTTCATTAGGTGCATTTTTAGCAAATTTGCACCCGATTTTTATTGACAGTCAACATTTATTTACACAAAGCATGAAAAAATTACTTTTTGCACTGCTGCTGCTCACCACCGCAGCCGTCAACAATACCCTAACCGCTCAGGACTACAACCCTGACGCTATTGATGTTCCTTACAAAAAGTTTGTATTGCCCAATGGTTTGCGCCTCATCGTCCACGAAGACCACAAAGCGCCCATTGTTGCCGTTAATATTTGGTACCACGTGGGTTCCAAAAATGAAAAACCCGGCAAATCCGGTTTCGCACACTTGTTCGAACACTTGATGTTTAACGGCTCGGAACACTACAATACCGATTATTTTCAGGCCCTCGAAGCCATTGGCGCAACGGACCTGAACGGTACAACCAACGAGGACCGTACCAACTATTTCCAAAACATTCCAGTCAATGCCCTCGATCAGGTGTTGTGGCTCGAAAGTGACCGTATGGGCCACTTGCTCGGTGCCATTGACCAGGCGAAATTGGATGAACAACGCGGCGTAGTACAAAACGAAAAACGCCAGGGTGAAAACCAGCCTTACGCCAAAGGTTGGGATATCCTGCAAAAAGAGATGTTCCCACCGCACCACCCGTACGGACACACCGTTATTGGTGAAATGGAGGACCTCAACGCGGCCAAATTGGAAGACGTACACGAATGGTTTAAAACCTATTACGGCGCCTCCAACGCGGTGCTGGTGATCGCCGGGGACATTACCCCCGAAGCTGCTTACGAAAAAGTACTCAAATACTTCGGTAATATTCCCGCTGGCCCAACCCTCACCGTTCCGGGCGTAAATATCCCCAAACGTTTCGGCGAAACCCGCGCTTCTTTCCAAGATCGCGTACCCGAATCACAGGTGCTTTTTGCCTGGAATACGGCGCAATGGGGCACCAACGACGCGGCATACCTCGACCTTGTGAGCGATGTATTGGCTACGGGTAAAACCAGCCGTTTGTACAAAAAATTGGTGTACGATTTGCAAATTTGCACCAACGTATTTGCCTTCAATGGTCCGTCCGAAATTGCCGGTAACTTTGTCATTGCCGCTCGCGTAAAACAAGGCAAAACCATTGAAGAAGTTGAAAAAGCCATTAACGAATCTATGGCCGAATTTTTGGCCAATGGCCCCAATGCTGATGAACTCAAACGCGTAAAAGCCGCATATTTTGCCGGTTTTATCAAAGGTTTGGAACGTATCGGTGGTTTTGGTGGTAAAAGCGACTTGCTTGCCTCTAACGAAGTGTACGGTAACACACCTGATTATTACAAAAAAATGCTCAAGGTGTATCACGCCACTACCACAAAAGACCTCAAAGACGCGGCTAATCGCTGGTTGTCGGATGGTAAATTTGTGATGACGTGCACGCCATTCCCCGAATACAGCACCACCGGTACCGAAGCCGACCGCTCTAAAATTGCGCCTCTGGGCAGCACCGTTGAAGCCACTTTCCCAACCGTTGAGCGCGCAACGCTCAAAAACGGCATGAAAGTAATTCTCACCCGTCGCAAAGAAAGCCCCACCGTGGTGGCCAGTATGATGTTCGACGCGGGTTTTTGCTCCGATAAATTTGGTGGTAAACTGGGCTTGGCATCCATTTCGATGAACATGCTCGACGAAGGCACCAAATCGCGCAACGCTTTGCAAATCAACGAAGAACTGCAATTGCTCGGTGCCAGCCTCAACACTTCCAGCGACCTCGACTTTTCGTACGTCACCCTAAATACCCTCAAGCAAAGCCTCGATCCCAGCCTCGATTTGATGGCTGATGTGGTACTGAATCCGTCTTTCCCCGAAGCGGATTTCAAACGTTTGCAGGACCAACAGGTAAGTACCATCAAAAACGAAAAAAAGCAACCACAAAGCATGGTGATGCGCGTGGCTCCTAAGTTGATGTACGGCGAAAACCACCCCTACGCCATGCCCATGTCGGGTTCCGGCGAAGAAGACGTGGTAATGACCTTGACCACCAACGACGTGCGCAGTTTTTACGACAAATGGATTCGCCCCAACAACGCCACCATCGTGGTAACGGGCGACGTTACGATGGCCGAAGTGGTGGAGAAATTGGAAAAACGTTTTGCCACCTGGAAAAAAGGGGATTCGCCTAAAAAGGTAATTCCGGAGGTAAAAACGGTAAATAACGGTAAAATTTACCTCATTGACCGCCCCGAAAGCCAACAAAGTATGATTATGTCGGGTTACCTCACGTCGAAATACGGTGAGATGAACGAAACGGCCATTGAGCAAATGAATAACGTATTGGGCGGCGATTTCACCAGCCGTATTAACCTGAACATTCGCGAAGACAAACACTGGTCGTACGGTGCGGGTTCGTTTATCCAGAACACCAAAGGTCAGCGTCCGTTTATGATTTTTGCGCCGGTACAAACCGACAAAACCAAAGAAAGTATTCAGGAGATTATTAAGGAGGTGAATACGTTTGTGGGCGACAAAGAAATGACCCAGGCGGAATTTGACAAAACCAAACAAAATACCGTAATGGGTATGTCGGGCATGTGGGAAACCAACGGCGCAGTCAACGCCAGCGCCCGCAGTTTGGTGCGTTACGGCCTCAGCGACGATTACTGGGCGAATTACAGCAAAAAAGTAAACACTTTGACGCTGAAAGACACCCGCGAAGTAGCGAAAAAAGTGATCAAACCCGATAATTTGGGTTGGTTTATGGCCGGTGATGCGCAAAAAATCACGCCGGGCCTCAAAGAACTTGGTATCGAAATCATTACGATTGATGCCAACGGCAATGTGGTGAAAAAAGAGAAACCTTAATTGCTCGGTTACTTTTAGCCAATAACAGGGGCGGCACAACTCGGTCATCTGACGATGCCGCGTAGTGTCGCCCTTTTTGTAAAAATAAAAGCCAAATGAGAAAAATAGCCTAATTTTGTCGTAGAATTAAAAAAGAAAAATCTATGATCATCGCCAATCCCATATACGATGTGGTTTTCAAATATCTTCTGGAAGATATAGAAATCGCACGCGAATTGCTTTCCGCCATACTGGGGGAGGAAATTGTTAGTTTAGATATAAAACCGCAAGAAACAGCCGTAGAAAATGCTGCTGCAAGTATTAGCATACAGCGGTTTGATTTCAAAGCCATCATTAAAACCAAGTCTGGAGCGCATAAAAAAGCCTTAATTGAGTTACAAAAAGCCAAACAAGTCTTTGATGTAATGCGATTTAGGCGGTATTTGGCCGATAACTACCGTAAAGAAGATGTTGTTTTGGCTGATACCGGTGCCCCCCAGAAAGTACCACTTCCAATTGTGACCATCTATTTTCTTGGGTTTTCATTGGATAATATCAAAAGTGCAGTTGTAAAGATTAATCGTGATTACCGGGATGTTATTACCCAAGAGATTTTGGACGTTAAAGAGGATTTTGTTGAGTTATTAACCCACGATTCCTACCTGATACAATTGAGATTATTAGCCGGAAAGTCGAGGACGAAATTGGAAAAAGTATTACAGGTCTTTAGTCCAGAATACACGATGGAAGACAAGCATCGGCTGGATTTTCAGGGCGATATGAACGATCCATTGGTACAAAGAATCGTCGCCAGGTTAGAAAGAGCGATTGCGAATGAGGAAATCCGCGACATTATGGATGTCGAAGATGAAATAGACCGAATTTTTGAGCGTGGATTGACCAAATTAGCCTTGGAAAAAGATGAAATTATTGCTGCTAAAACGCAAGAATTAGAGGCCAAAGATCAAGAATTAGAAGCGGAGCGTCAAAAAGCCGAAAATCTCCTCAAAGAGTTAGAAGCGTTGCGCAAACAGTTGGAAAAATAAAGGGGAAATTTTCGCCAAATCAGAACGATAATTACTGGCGCAAATAGTACCAATAACCCGTTAATACCCCAATGAGGAGGCCCTATATAATAATGGTTGTTCTCATGGGGGTAGTAACGATTTTATCTACTTTATATTTTGATCAATTCCCATACGCCTGCGTTACCATCCACATCCTGAACCAACAAATGGTACGTTCCACGCGGGAGTTCGCGCACATCGAGGTTGTATATATGTTGCCCAATGCCGGTACGTTCCAGGGCCAATTTGCCGCTGGCGTCGTACACCTGAATCCGTTGAATCGGGTGGGTCATTTCCACGGTGCATTGGTGGTTGGCCGGATTGGGATACATTTTTAAGTCATCCGTGAGGGCCGAAATTTCCGGTACGTCCACGGTGCTGGCTCCTTTCCCGATGGTGTATTCGCCCCGCAATACCCGCGAAGTGCGCAATTGCCCCCAACGGTCGGTGGTGCTGCCCAAGGTGTTTTTGGTGTACGCCGGGTGTTCTTGCCAAGGCATTCCCGCGTGCGGGCGGTACAACAACCGTACGCTATCTTCTTTAGGTCCCGTGGCCAAAAACAAAAGGCGGTCTAATTGATCGGCTTGCCCCCGGCCGTCGTAAGTGAAAACCATTGTTCCGTTGGCGTTATCGGGAATTTGACCATCTACCACCCAAAAGCGATTGGTGAGTTGATAACCCGCCGGAGCCGCCGAATCGGGGTTGGCGTAGTGGTACTCTACCCGTAATTTGACCGTATCAACGATGGGGTCGCTGACTTTTATATCGAGTTTAGCGGGCGCAAAACTGATGCTGACAATGTTATTGGTGATGTTTTTTTCGGCCACGGCGCGCGCCTGCGTGAGGGTGCTGCGCGTATTTACCCACACTTTACCGCTGAGGTTGGCGTTGGCGGGGAACTCAAATTCCAATTTGGTTTGTACGCCGCTTACCGTGCCTTGTCGGTAGAGTGGGGTAGTGCCCGGGCGCAAAAAACTCAGTTCGAGGGGGACGTTGTTGTAGTATTTGTTGGTGCCGCGCAACCGCTGTTTTACCCAAACCGATACTTTGGTGTTGCCATTTGCGAGGGGTTCAAATTGGGTGGAATCAAGCGTAAAATCGGTAAAACCGGGTTCAAATACCCAGTTTTCAAAAAAGTCGTTCATGTTCACCCCTGTGGCCGCCGTGAGTTTATCGCGCAGTTCGGCACTGGAAAAATCTTCCATTTGGGTTTGCTCCATCACGGCACGCAAGCCAATCCGAAACAACGAATCGCCCAGGTAAGCGCGTAAATTATGCGGTACCACGGCACCTTTGTCGTACACGTGGCTGCCGTAGGTAATTTCGTGCGGAATACCCGTTACTGCCCGGTAACCGCCTTCCGAAATATGCGTAGTTTCAACAACGTCGAGGAAGTTTTCCTCCACGGCGCGGATGTACCGCTCGCGGCCGTACACCCATTCCAAAAACAAATGTTCGGAAAACGAGGCCCAACCTTCGTTCAGCCACATATCTTCGGCGGTAGAACAGGTGGCCAAATCGCCCCACCAGTGGTGACTCAACTCGTGCGCCATCAACGTTTCAGAATCGAGGTTGCCATTAACGGCCGAGCGCATATAAGCGATATTGGTGGCGTGTTCCATGGCTCCGGCGTTAAAAGGCACCACCGAGTAACCAATTTTTTCCCAACGGTAAGGCCCATACCAATGCTCAAATGCGGCAACGGCTTCGGGTAAATGTAAAAACGACCCTTTGAGTTTGTTGGTATCGGCCGGTGGAACGGCAATTTGGACGGGAATGGAACCCAATTCTCCCGCTACTGTGCGTTCGTACGATGTAAATGGCCCCAGCGCCACGCAGGTCAAATAACTCGGAATCGGGTCCGAAATATCCCAGGTGCGGCGGCGCAGGTTATTGGGCAGCACTTCATCCGATTGCAATAAGCCATTCCCAAACGCCGGTTTATCGGCAGGGGTGGTGACGGCCGCCGAGAACGTGCTGCGCTCCACAAAATTATCAAAGCAAGGGTACCAAACCCGGCCATAATTGTGCGGATCCGCGTCAAAACCCACGCCGAGGTTGTACGCAAAGCCCGCCTGAAAATAAAATCCGCCCCAACCCGAAGCGTCGGTCGCCGGTTTTCCCTGGTAAAATATCTTGATTGTGTACGTATTGCCCAACGCGAAGGGCGCGGTGGTTTCTACCAAAATATGTTTGCCGTTGTAGTTCCAGGTCATGCCCAATCCCGGCAGTTGAACGCTGTCTACGGTGAGGTTAATCAGATCGAACCGCAGGGTGTTTACGGCCGCTATTTTGGGGGTAAATTCAAGGGTTGCCGCCCCTTTGATGCGGTTATTGACAAAATCGGTGACGTTTAAATCAACGTGGGTGTGTATAATATCAATTGAATCGCTGCGTCCATCGGTATTGTTCACGACCGGTGCGCGGTAATTGGTGTTAAAGTGTGAGCACCATTCGCCCGTGCGCAAGATGGTTTGAGCATTGGTGGTGAAAGCCGCAACGAGCAGCAGTAGGGTAAACATGTTTTTGCTGTTCATAAGTGTAATTTTTAAACGTTTTAATAATAATCCGGCGCTTTTATGTACAAAGTACTCCACACCAAAAGGGCAAAAAACAAAAAAAGCATGAAAATAATGAATATGCCGTAAAACCGGAAGTGGTTGCGCAAATGCAGCCAAACCGTTTCAAATTTGTTTTGCTGGAACGAGCGCACCGCTGGCGTAATGCCATTGGCAAACAAAAAATGCGCGCGTTGAACAAAAAAAATACCCCCAATGCTCAATAAAAAAACGAGATCGGAAATGACCAGCGTCCAACGAATGGTATTTAGCCGTTGTTCCTGAAACGATGAGATGTATTGGGAATCCGAAACATTGCGCAACAATTGAAAAATGGCAAAATTGTAAATCGCAAAAATCAAAACCAATATTATACCCAATAGAAAACCTAAAATACTAAAAAAATAAGCCCATCCGCTTATTTTTTTCCATGATTCGGTCATGTTGGGCGTAACTTCGATGGGTTCAATCAAATTGTCAAAATGATCCATGTCTCATGTAGTATTTTATAAGGTTATACAAAATGTACACCACGGGCAAGATGCTAATAATAGTAATGATGCCCGTAACGGCGTACAACAAATAAAATCGGCGAAAAGCCAATTCCATCGAAGTGGTTTCGGAGCGGCTGCACCCGAACCGAATACTTGCACCCGTAGCCCAATACAAGCCCCCGCAAGTACCATAAATGAGTAATGAATAAACAAAACTTAGATTACCTACCACTTCGGCGCCGAGATAAAGGTCATCTTTATTCATAAGCCCCAGAAGGATAATAAGTGACAAAAACAAGTAAAAGATTCCAAAAAAAATGCACCAATTAGCAATTTCAAGCCAATATTTCACTACGCGCTCGTTCACTTGCAGTTGTTTAAAACCATATTCGCTTTGAATTCCATCATCAAGCGGATGGTTATGTTCAAATGATTCCATTGAATAAAAAATTTGCCGCAAATATGCAGCATTATTACTAACCATTATTTAGTTTTTTCGTTCCTTAGCGCTTTAATTTTAAAATCATCAAACAAAATGGAATTTCCAACCAAAATTGAAAAAGCAATTAGGCGCCCCAAACCGTTCCAATTTTTTTATTATTGGCAACGCGCGTTTGAAATTACCAATGCCCGCCGAACAGCATTTTTGGGGGCTACGTTCTCTTATCTGGCCATTGGTTTGGTACTCGCACTGATATTATCCGTTGTCTTTGCCGGTTATTTTGCCTTATCCATGCAATCGGCCTTAGAGGGCGATGCAAACATTGTTAGCCCCTCCGTTGGGATAATCACCCAAATTGCGGGGGTATTGATAGCGGCTTTTTTTATTGCACCCATTCCGGGCGGTTTTGCCCAGGCGGCGTACAACGTCGAAACGAATGGCTTTTTGTCGTTTGATCACTTTTTTGCCGGTTTTCGGATGCCACAATGGTGGCGCATTGTATTAACCTACAGTTTTGTGGCGGCATTAGGGGTGGTTGTT
>JAAFJN010000071.1 GCA_013298845.1 Chitinophagales bacterium | reverse complement strand
ATGGCCCATATTTCCGTCGCCATTGCGGTGAATCAAACCTTGGCGGATGACCATACCGCCATTCCGGCCAACGGCGAAATTGCCCTTTTACCACCATTTTCGGGCGGATAATGTCGCGTTACCATCGTCAAATTATTCTAAAGGAATTAGGCCAAACCGGCCAAAATCAACTCTTCAACGCCAAAGTACTGGTAGTGGGTGCGGGCGGTTTGGGATGCCCGGCCCTCTTGTACCTCGTTGCCGCCGGCGTGGGCCACATCGGTATCGTGGACGACGATGTGGTCGCGTTGTCTAACCTGCACCGGCAAGTGCTATACGGCCCGGAAGACATTGGCCAACCCAAAGCAACGGTTGCCCGGCGCGTATTAGCCACGCAAAACCCGGAGATTCAACTGGTGGCTTACCCCACGCGGTTAACCCCCGCCAACGCCTGGGATATTGTTGGACAATACGATCTGGTTTTGGATGGGACAGATAATTTCACTACCCGTTATTTGCTCAACGATCTCTGCGTTTTGCAACAAAAACCTTTGATTTTTGGGGCAATTTCGCAATTTGAAGGCCAGGTTTCGGTGTTTAATTTACCCCAAAACGGCGTTCCGGCGGCCAATTACCGCGATATTTTTCCCACACCTCCCGCCGAGGGCACCGTACAAAACTGCGCCGAAGCCGGGGTTATCGGGGTATTACCGGGCATTATCGGGAGTTTGCAAGCCGCCGAAGTCATTAAAATCATTACGGGCATCGGGCGACCATTGGCCAATGCCATCATGACGTATAACTTACTGACCAATAATAGTTTAAAACTAAAAATTCACGCGCTCCCCAAAACCATTCACCTGATTCCCAAAGACCGGGCGGCTTTTGAACAAACCAACTACCAACTCCTATGCGGCATCCCGGAAAAAACGTTGGAAATCGGTGGGAGCGAACTCCACCAATACCTGCACCGCGACGATGTGCAGTTGATTGACCTTCGGGAACCCTATGAAACCCCGGGTCTGACGGCTTTCCCACACCAACGGATTGCCATGAATACCATAGCCGAAAGTGATTTTACGCACCCAACGGTTATTTTTATTTGTCAATCGGGCAAAAGAAGCCTGAGCACCGCTCACAAATGGTCGGAAAATCTCCCTGATAAACAGTTTTTGAGTGTACGCGGCGGTGTGCTGGCCTTGTAGGAGACCTCCCTCGAACCGAATTTATCCGTAAAACAAGGTGATTCATCTTAAAATCTGCAATTTTTGTCGTAGAAATACACACCGTTCGCCAAAACATTTAGATATTTGTCTAAACTTCTAAACACAAATAATGAACCTGATATTCAAAGCATTAAATGACCCAACCCGACGGCGCATTTTGGAACTATTGCGCGGTGGTGACCTGAGTGCCGGTGATATTTCGGATCATTTTGACGCCACTAAACCCACCATGTCGCACCACTTGGATTTGTTGCGGCAAGCCGGGTTGGTCGAAAGTTACCGCAAAGGTCAATTTATTATGTACACGCTCAACACCAGTGTACTCAACGAAGCCGTCAGTTGGTTGATTGGGCTAAACAAATAACAACGTAAATTAAAACAACATGAAAAAGGAACTTTGGTACGAAACATTCATCGTGGCCATCACATTGGCCCCCTTTATCTGGTTGGCCACCATCTGGAATACCCTGCCCGATCAAGTACCCTTACATTTTAACGCCAGCGGAGAACCCGACCGGTACGGCTCCAAAAAGGAGTTAATTTTTGTTCTGATGCTGCTGGGGCCACTCACTTGGGTTTTGTTAAAATATTTACCGCAAATAGATCCCCGCAATAAACTCTCCGAAAACCCATCGGTAATGAACAATATCCGGCTGGTGATTACGGTATTCACCAGTGCCATTGGGGTTGTTATTATTCAATCCACCCAGGACGGCGGCAAAAGTATCACCACTTTAATCCCGGTATTGGTGGGTGGTTTATTTGCCGGTTTGGGCAATTATTTAATCAATATAAAACCCAATTATTTTGTGGGGATACGAACACCATGGACTTTGGAAAATGAAAATGTATGGCGGCGCACCCACCGAGTCGGGGGGAAAATGATGTTTTGGGGCGGTTTGGCGCTTGTCGCACTGGCTTTTGTGGTGCCCACCCGATTCGCCATAATCGTGCTGATAGCGGCACCGATATGTCTGGCAATTATTCCGGTCGTGTTGTCGTATTTTTATTACAAGGAAGAACAGGCCACAAAATAATAAAAAGGCCGACTCACAATACACACTGTGAGTCGGCCTCTATTGGAGAGAAAAAAGTTACGGGGCGAACCCCGATAACCGAATCTGTTCTTACTTACCGCCGCGCAAAGAACGAGGGATTTCGATCAATGCAACCGGTACTGCGGCTGTATTGGTGATTTCGACACCTTGTTTGGTCGTGATATCGCGTACACGAAGCGTACCGCCCAATTCCATGGTAGAAATGTCAGCGTCCATCGAATCTACCGCAGTTTCCGGCGTAGTGATGACGTTAACTTTGCGCAAGGTAGCGATAAACTTACCACCGGCTTTAACACCGGGGGCTGTTCCCACAAAATTCAAAGGCACATTTGCCTTGAACTTAACGCCAGGAACGAGTTCCAGGAAGTCAATGTGAATCACCTGTTCGTTTACAGGGTGGAACTGAATATCTTTTACGATACACTTGTGAATTTTACCGTCCAGGTTTACTTCGGCCATTTTAAACTGCGAAGTATAAATCAAAGTACGATAATCGTCAATGCTAACCGCAAATTGCGTAGCTTCGCCACCACCGCTTTTGTACATATTTGCAGGTACCAAGCCGGAACGGCGAACTTGCTTTGCGTAATTCTTACCGGAACCTTCTTTTTTGTGTCCCTGAATGGCTACTATTTCCATTATTTTATCTAAAATTTACTACTTTTGCTAAAAATGCCCGCAAAGGTAATACAATATCTTTAATACTAACAAACATTTTGTGAAATTTTTCTTTTGAAAAAATCCCCCCTATTTTTGCTCCCATTATGAGCGCTGCCCAACGACTTCGTACCCCAACAGCAACCCATCCGGCGGTTTCCAACACGCCTAATTTTGGTTATCCTCTCTTGCTTTGGCTGGTTATTTTTGCCAACTCTCTTTTTTTTATCTGGCAATGCCTGGACCGGTATTTAGCACCCCGATTTTTGTTTCTTTCGCTGGCGTTAATCGTTTCCCTGATCGCCCTGCGCAAAGAACTGCTCCAACACGGACATTGGCGCCTGCACTTATTCGACCTTTTGCTACTTGGCTGGTACGGCCTCAATCTGGCGTCGGCTTTTCACGCCATGAGTTGGTCGGAAGGGATCTTTTTTGCCCAAAAAACGTTGCTGTTGTTTACCACCTATTGGTTGTGCCAACAAGCATTGACCAACCAATACCGGCTCACCAAAATCCACCTGACCCGAATTACGCTGGGACTTACCTGGATACTTTCGGCCGTAGTGATTGGACAATTACTGCTGGCTATTTCCGAGAAGGGTCTGGACAACGAATATTTATACGCGTATGCTTCCGGCCTAAACGGAAACAAAGGTTTAGCCAGCGATTTTTTGTTTTTTTTGCTGGTGCTCAATGTTTATCTCCATCAGGAAATTAAAACACGTAAGGTGTACTATATAAATATGGTGCTCCTGCTGGGTTTGATTATACTATTACAAACCCGCACGGTGTATTTGGCGCTTTTGATGAGTGGCGTTTTGTACAGCGTGGGGCGATATATACTGGAACCAACGTTCCGACCTGAATTTTTGAAGCGGTGGATACCGGTTGGTGTTTTAGCCATTGCGGGGTTAACCGTACTGGTCTTTAAGGGCGAAGGCAGCCTCAGCGAACGCCTTAATCCGCTCACCTATTTAGAAAGTGCTTCGGCCAACGAACGGCGATTTGTATGGTACAAAACCGACCTGCTCAATGCCGACCACTATTGGTGGGGGGTGGGCAATGGCAGTTGGAAGTTTTGGCTGCCTTCCAAAACCTTGCAGGGCGCGTACCGATTGCAGGAAAAAGGGATTGTATTTACCCGCGCCCACAACGATTACCTCGAAATACGCGCCGAAATGGGTATGATTGGGGCGGTTTATTTCATTTTGTTGTTTGTGTTAGCCGCAGCGGCGTTAATTTGGGCGTTGCGCCAACACCGCGACAAAGCCGCTTCCATATTGGCCATTGGGGCCGGGCTATTGGGTTATTGTTTTATTCAATATTTTGATTTTCCGCGCGAGCGAATTGAAATGCAGGTCATATTGGCCGTCTTTTTTGCCGCCGCGGCCACTTATGGCGGTGGTTTTTGGGCCAAAAGCCCCGGCATTGAACTACCAGTGCCCTTGCGAACACCTTTT
The DNA here is from genome assembly GCA_013298845.1 of Chitinophagales bacterium. GTDB lineage: Bacteria > Bacteroidota > Bacteroidia > Chitinophagales > Saprospiraceae > M3007. The sequence goes on along the minus strand of JAAFJN010000071.1, from coordinate 12,254 downwards.
TTAGGTATAATCGCGGTGGGTTTACTGTATAGCACCCTTATTGGTTGGTTTCGGGTGAGCGGCGAAATACACTACGTAAAAATGGCGCGGGCTTACCAAAAACAAGACTATAACACGGTTGTTAAAGAGGCGAAAGCCGCTAAAAATCCTTTTCTGGAGTACAACGACGTGGGTATTCCGTTTGAATGGTACGAAGGAACATCCATGTACAAATTAAATAAAACCAACGAAGCCGTAGCGCTGTATGAAAAAGCTGTGGCCCTTAATCCCTGGAGTTTTCAGGTGTTGAATAATTACGCGACAGCGTTGGCCACTGTAAAGCAATTCGAGACCGCCATTCCTATTTTTGAAAAAGCCATTACCATTAACCCTAAATACGACGAGGGTAAATTTAATCTGGCCTTTTCGCACACCCAATTGGGCAATTATACCGCTGCAATGGATTGGCTAAATAAAGTAGATACTATTCCCAACCCCAAAACGCCTGACGAGGTGCAGAAAAACAAAACGATTTTGACCAACTTGGCCAATTTTCGAACAACGATTCAACAAAAAATAAACGGAACGAATAAATAAGGTATGAAAAACATATTTATCCAAGGGCCAATTGGCGCGGCGTTTATTGCCGAGAGCATCCAGAAACACAGTGTGAAACAGGGAATTGGCGGGCACAGTATATTCTTGGGGCAGGTGCGGGCTGACCAAATAGAAGGAGGGGTCGTGACTGCCATTGAGTACACAACTTATGAGGAAATGGCATTACAAAAAATGCACGAAATAAGAGAGGCCATTTTTGACAAATACCCATTGACCTGCATGCACATTTATCACAGCCTTGGAACAGTGGCCACCGGCGATATTTGTCTTTTTGTATTCACTTCTTCCAAACATCGCAAACCCGCCATTGACGCTTGCACCGAAGTGGTCGAACGCATCAAAGCAGAGTTACCCATTTGGGGAAAAGAAATAACGAATAGCGACGGGCACCAATGGAAAACAAACCGGGATGACGCATTGTAAAATGCGCCATCCCGGCAATCAAAAAATTACTCCGTGGCTCCCGATTTAACGGCAGCCTGGGCTTTTTCGATGATTTTTCTCCAATACGCTGGCGAATGCGGAGACGTTGATTTTTCTTTATCTCCTTCGTTTTGTGATAAAGCCGTTGTAAAGGCTTCCAAAATGGCGAGATCTTCAGGCTCAACCAACTTCAATTTTTGCAAGATAGACTTGTACAGAGCTACTTCAGATAACATAACTATTTTTAGTTTGTGTAATAAATTGGTACATTGATAAAGGCGTAAAGTTACACAAAAAACTGATTAACAAACAAAATACATTGAAATGTGTAAAAAAAATTTCACAAAGCCGCGATTTTGCCCCTTTTTTCGTTATTAACCCGAAATAATTTTACCATCATTTTCAAAAAACATCGTACCTTTGCGCGCTATGATTAAAAACATCCTGTGGATGCTCTGTTGCGCCATTATACTACTTAATGGTGCCTGCAAAAGTGAATTTGAGAAAGTTAGGGTTAGCGGCAATGCCGACCTTATCCTCAAAAAGGCTTTTGAATATTACGAAGATAAAAAGTATCAAAAGGCGCAAACCCTTTTTGAACTCGTTTTAAGTAACGTCAGAGCACGCCCCGACGCAGAAAAGGCTAATTTCCAATACGCCTACACGCATTATCACCTCAAGCAATACCTGCTGGGGGCTTACTATTTCAAAACTTTTTCTAATACCTACCTCAATTCGCCCCAGCGCGAAGAGGCCGCGTACCTGAGTGCGTATTGCAACTATTTGCAATCACCCTCGTATCGTTTGGACCAAGGTGCTTCGTTAACGGCCATTGAAGAGTTTCAAACGTTTGCCAACTTATTCCCCGATAGCAAACGGGTGGAAGAGTGCAACGTTTTGATTGACGAGTTGCGCCGTAAATTAGAAAAAAAGGCATTTCACGAGGGTGAACTCTATTACAACCTCAAACAGTACCAATCGGCGGTGATCTCTTTCGACAATTTGTTAAAAGATTACCCCGAATCTCCCGATGTAGAGCGGGTTCGGTACCTCATTGTGAAATCCATGCAACAACTCAGCGGTAATTCCGTTGTGGAGAAGAAACAAGAGCGCTATTCGGAAACGGTAAAACGCAGCGAAGAATTTTTGGCCAAGTACAACAGCGGTAAATACACCAAAGAAGTACGGGAAATTAAAAAAGATGCCGAAAGAGAAATCAAAGCCCTCGTAAAATCCGAAAAAGCGGCCAGTAAATAAATACCCCATTACACAATTTCGAATACTCACAACAATAATAAATAGCACAATACATGAGCGATATCAAAGCAAAAGCACAGGGATTAGATCCAAACGTTCAACCACGCGACGTACTCGAATTGGTGGAAAAAACGGGCAATATTTACGAAAGCATTGCCATTATCTCCCGACGTGCCCGCCAGATTTCCAGCGACCTGAAATGGGAAATTCAACGCAAACTTGAAGAATTTGCCGTGAATTCCGATACCATCGAAGAAGTACAGGAAAACAAAGAGCAAATCGAAATCTCTAAATTCTACGAGCGCCTGCCCAACACGGCCATTATCGCTACGCAAGAGTTTATGACCGGCGACATGCATTGGCGTTATCAGGATGCTCCACCGCAGCCACCACAACAGTAATTTTTTATGCGCGTAATATTGGGTGTAAGCGGCTCCATTGCCGCCTATAAAGCAGCGTTACTCACCCGCCTTTGGGTAAAAGAAGGGGTTGATGTAAAAGTACTGATGACCAGGGCGGCTACTGATTTTATCACGCCGCTTACACTCTCTACGCTTTCTAAAAATCCGGTCCTCACCGATGTTCATTCGGAAAACGGCTGGAATAACCACGTTGAACTTGGACTTTGGGCGGATGCATTCGTGATTGCACCCGCCAGCGCAAATACCATTGGCAGGCTTGCCAATGGTATTTGTGATAATATGCTGTGCGCAGTGTACTTATCCGCACGTTGCCCCGTATTTGTAGCCCCGGCTATGGACGTGGACATGTGGCACCATCCCGCCACCCAAGCCAATATCGCCCGTTTGCAATCCTACGGCGTCGAAATTATTCCCGTCGGTACCGGTGAACTGGCCAGTGGCCTAAACGGGGCCGGACGACTCGCCGAACCGGAAGAAATTATTCAATTTGTGCGGCAACGTTTATTACAACGTCAATCCAGTGCCGCCGCCGGTAATCTCCTCGGAAAAACCGCCCTTGTTACCGCCGGACCTACCTTCGAACCCCTCGATCCCGTTCGTTTTATTGGGAACCATTCCTCCGGGAAAATGGGCATTGCCATCGCCGAAGAACTCGCCAAACGCGGCGCAAAAGTGCGTTTGGTGCTGGGGCCAACGGCACTTTCAACCATATTTCCCGGCATCGAAATTACCAAAGTAGGCACTGCCCAACAGATGTACGAAGCCTGTCAACGTTTTTACTCCGAAACGGATATTACGGTATTGGCCGCTGCCGTGGCCGATTACCGCCCCAGTCAGGTTGCCGATCAGAAAATAAAGAAAAAAGACGACGATATGCGCATCGAACTGGCACGTACCGTTGATATTGCGGCGGCTTTGGGCAAAGAAAAAAAGCAGCACCAAATCAATATTGGTTTTGCACTGGAAACCAACGACGAAGAAAACCACGCATTGGGCAAATTGCAGCGCAAAAACTTTGATTTTATTGTCCTCAATTCTATGCGCGATGCCGGAGCAGGTTTTGGTTATGACACCAATAAAATTACCATTCTCCATCAAAACGGCACAAAAATTGCTTTTGATCTAAAATCAAAAACGGCGGTGGCCGAAGATATTGTCGCTGAAATATCTACTTTGGCAGACAACCAAATCAAGACAGAAAGCGTCTGATAATACGATGAAAAATGTAGTTTTTTCCCTTTTTTGCTTATTTATAGCCGGCCAACTTTCGGCCCAGGAACTTAACGCCACCGTGCGTATCAACACCCCTCAGTTGCAACGCACTGAGCGCAAGGTATTTGACCAATTAGAAACCTCGCTCCGCGAATTTCTGAACAATACCAAGTGGGGTACCGATCAATTCACCCAAGACGAACGGATTAAATGCACGTTTATCATGACCATTGATTCGGAGGGTGAAAACAATGCATTCAGCGGTAATTTGGCGGTACAAGCCACGCGCCCCGTGTTCAAAAGCGGGTACGAAACCACCATTTTTGCAACCCAGGACAAAGATGTTAGTTTCGTTTACGAACAAAATCAACCGATTGAGTTCGCCCCCGAAAATTCGGAGAATCAGAACCTGCCCGCCATTTTTGCCTTTTATGCGTACGTCATTTTGGGGTTAGATTACGATTCATTTTCGCAATACGGCGGGGATAATTTCCTCCAAACGGCGCAACAAATGATTGTAAACATCCAAAATTCATCCACCAATAAATCACCCGGTTGGAGACCATCCAACGGCGATAAAAGCCGTAGCCGTTATTGGTTGGCCGAAAACCTCAACAGCCCGCGTACGCGCATCATGCGCAACGGCTTTTATACTTACCACCGAAAAGGGTTGGATATGTTTACCGTTGACCAGGAAGAAGCCCGCAAATCAATTATCTCTTCGCTGGAAGACATTGAAAAAGCCGGTGTGGCATACTTGAATGCAATGATTATTCAATTGTTTGCGCAGGCCAAACGCGACGAAATTGTGGAAATGATGAAAAATGCCACCATCCAGCAACGCCAACGGGTATTCCAAATTATGGTCAAACTGGATCCCGCCAATACGCAGCGGTACAAGGATATGGGGGTGTAAGCCACCTCCACCCCAAAAAAAGGTAACGAGGGCAATGCGCTCGTTACCTTTTTTTTGGGGTAACTTACCATCACATAATCTTTGGCCGGATTGGGATACACCCGCACGGGGTATTCCACGATGGGGTATCCGAATTAATGGCGTATACTGTAAGTGTACCCGAAAGCGGAATGTAGCCATCGGATAAATTGGGTTGACCGGTTTCGATAATATTAGAGCGCCAAACCGTGGTATTGCTACTTCTTTCCTTTTCATAAAAAAACAAAAAAAGTGAGATAAAAATGCAGGGAAAGAAGCCCCCTCCTTCCCCTGATTCAGTGTGTATTATGAACTTTTAGTGCGCTGCTGTCATCAATTTTGACTGACGATAAGTACCGTAATTATTTTGTACCTGTAACTGGTAAGCATAACTGCCTTTTGCCAGTCCGAGCGCTACGCGATTTATTTCAATGGTATGGTCGCCCGTACCAAGGTCCTTTTTATTAATTTCGGCCACTTTTTTGCCCGAAAGATCCCAGATTTCGAGCAAAACATCAGCGGCATTGATCAGGGTAAACGGCACTACTGTGGTATCCTCCCAGGGATTGGGGTAATTTTGTCCGAGTTTAAACTGGCCTCCGGTCTCCGGTTCATGGGTAGCCAGGGTTCCGGTACCATTCACCGCCACTTCGAGATAAGCATCATAACCAACGCTGGAATTGGCCGTCAGGGTAGCCAATTGAAAATTATAACCGTCGGAAAAAATATTATCGCTGGCCAGAGACATTGGGTCGGCGCCTTTGGTGTACAGCGATGAATTATTGGCGTAAATGCTATTTTTTACGTCGATGGGGAAGGTCATTTGTGAAACAGCCGCGTATACCGAACTCACGTAGATTTGGAAGTGAATATGGCAAATACGGCCCGTGTACCACCCCGGAAATATGGTGACAAAGTTTACTTCGCCGTTGGCATCAGCGATTTGGTAACCGCGCAGATAAGTTAAACCTGCCTGTCCCTGGTTATTTTGTTGGCTATAACCGGAATAAAGTCCGTCTTTATCGCAATGCCAGATATTGACGCGAACATTGGGCATGGGCGCGCAGTTGTCCACTCCAAAAATTTTCATTTTTAAATTCAGTTGCACCCCCGTTTTACTCTCCCGGATATCTTGCCGAAAAAAAGTCGTGTTTGCCGTTAAATCTAACGGAAAAGGCCCCTGCGTTTCGGAGGGAATTAAGGTGCAAATGGGGCCTCCCAGTGCCGAATTAAACGTAACCGGGCCAGCCAATGATTTAGTAGAGGGCAAAAAGGTGGACACACCAGCCAGGCCAATACCGCGCAAAAAATCTTTTCTTTTCATAATAATTGTGAAGCGTTTAGTTGTTGATTTACAAATACAGTAACGTGAAACTACAACTTCATGGTCGGCTATCGGCAGCGGCGTTGCATCAATATTCGTTAAATGAGGCCAAATACCCTAATGTGTCGGTGAAACCTCAGGATAAATACTTTTTTACGGCGTCCAAATACTTTTCTCCCACCGGAATTTCGTGGTCCCCTACCCCCATTTTTTTATTGCGCAGCCAGGTAATCCGTTGGACCGGAACAATATAAGAACGGTGTACCCGCATAAACCGGTGGGGTTCCAACAACTGCTCCATGTGGTTCATGGTAGTCCGGGAAACAATTTTTTTGCTCCCCAAATCAATTTTAATGTAGTCGTCCAATGCCTCTACCAAAACAATATCGTTGACCGGAACCGAAACGAGGTGATAATCAGATTTTACGGTGATGGTTGCCGGAATTTCAGGCTGAACGGCATCTTTTAGGCGTTTTAGGTCATTTACCCGCGCCAAAGTTTTTAAAAAACGATCATAACTAATGGGTTTTAACAAATAATCCACGGCGTTTAACTCAAAACCCTCCACCGCATATTGAGGGTGCGCCGTGGTAAAAACGACCATTGGCGGGTGCACCAACCGACTGACGACTTCCAAACCGGATACATCAGGCATATTGACGTCAATAAATAAAAGATCAACACCTCCCGCATGGAGCCGCGAAATGGCCTCGGAAGGATTTAGAAAAAGCCCCCCCGATTCTATGCCATCGGTGCGTTCAATGTAGTTTTTTAATAACCGGAGTGCCAGCGGCTCATCATCTAAAGCGATACTTGTGATCATGTTGTTTCTTTTTCGGTTAACTGAAGGTGCATAAAAACTGTAAACTGGTCTTTTTCCCGTTGAATATCCAATACATACTGGTCGGGGAAAAGTAAATCCAAACGACGGCGTAGGTTTTTTAGTCCCGTTTGGGTCCCGGTTTTTACTTCATGGAAGATTTGATTTTGGCAAAAAAACTGAAGTTGTCCGGTCCTTTTCAGGGTTAAATTAATGGTGATATGGGCATTATTGGCCGTACTTACACCGTATTTAAAGGCATTTTCTACCAAAACCACAAATAACAAAGGCGGTACCAGCCAACCCTTCACATTACCCTCCACCTTAAAATCCACTATGATGTTATCGCCGAGGCGTATTTTATGCAATTCGATAAAATTAGTCAGGTGAGTGATGTCTTTTTCCAACAACACCTTGCTGTGCTGCGTATCTTCAAGCAAATAACGCAACAAATCACCCAGGTGTATAACTACACTCGCCGCCTCGTCGGATTTTTCCAAAGCCAGTACGTGCAGGCCGTTGAGCACGTTAAATAAAAAATGGGGATTGAGTTGCCCTTTCAACTGTTCTAACTCCATTCGGAGGCGCACATTTTCGGCCTCGGAGAGGCGTTGTTCCGTTTTACGTAAATCAATCATATAACGCGCACCCATACTGGTCAGCCACACAATTAAAAAAGTAAGTACCCGACTAAATTCGTATTGCCGATGTGGATTTCGGCCCGGCATTGGCCGTATTTCGTGGTTCGGTGGTTCGGCTTGTGGCAAACGGGTTTGTCCTCTTTGATCCAGATCCAGTACGCTGAGCCAGAGCAAAAAAGCGGCAAGAAAGATCAAAATATAAACACCGACAGCCTTTTTTCTTAAAAAATACGGAATCCACCAGAAAAAATTCAGGTAAAAAACCACCACCAAAACCAGATAATACCAGGCCTCAAAAGAATCATGTCCGGGTGGCGTACCCATAGACGGCGGCATAGGCCCCAGCATCCAGATGGGAACCAGCATCAGCGTTATCCAAAACAACGCGTGCAAACAAATAACCACTGCTATTCGATACATGGTGCAATATTACAGCCACTTTAGCACATAAAGTACCCCCCGAACGAATATACCAACATTGGAGAATAACTGAAAAAATTAGGCTAAATCAGGTATCTTTGCGCCCGCTTATGTTATTTGGACACACGCAAACAGCCTTATTCAAAATCAGGGAAAATAACCGTTACGGATTTATTGACGCCTCCGGTGCTATCATCATCGAGCCTCAATATCTGGAAACGGGCGAATTCCACAACGGTTTCACGCGCGCGCGCCTGAACGACCGCTGGGCACCTTTGGATAATTTGGGCCGATTATTACTAAAACGCAGTTACCGCACCATTGGTAATTGCAGCGAGCAGTTCATTCGCGTTCAATTGGTACAAATGTGGGGGTTTATTGATGAGCGCGGCAACGAAGTCATTTCTCCTAAATTCGACGAAGCCGAGGATTTCCGCGAAGGGTTAGCCGCCGTGAAATTTCAGGGACAATGGGGTTTTATCAATAAAAACGGACAATTTGCCATTGCGCCCCAATTTGACGACGCCGGAAACTTTTCCAACAACCTCGCTCCCGCTGCCGTAGATGGTCGGTGGGGTTATATCAACCGCGCCGGAGAATGGACCATTGCGCCACAGTGGGACAACGCCGAACCTTTCCAAAAAAATGTTGCCGTTGTTACGCAAAACAACCGCTGGGGATTGATTAATGCCAGCGGAAAAGTATTGCAGGAGCCAAAGTTTACGATAGTGGAGGGCCACTCTTACGGCGAATTTTTCGATGGTATGGCTTTGGCCTACCAACATCAAAAATACGGGTTTGTCAACGACGCCGGTGTTTTGGTGGTAGAACCCATGTTTGACTTTGCCGGTGACTACGGCGAAGGGCTGGCATTGGTAGAAATCAACGGGGCATTTGGGTTTATTGACAAAGAAGGCAAAATTATAATTCCACCTAAATTCGAGGATGCCGGGGTATTCTCCGACGGTTTGGCGCAGGCACGCAACAACGGCCTTTGGGGGTATATTCATACCGACGGGCAATGGGCAATTCCACCCCGTTTTCACCAGGCGACACCGTTTCGGGCAGGTTTGGCGTTGGTGGTGGTACACGATAAATGGCAATACGTTGACCGCTTCGGCGGTGTAATCTGGACGGAAGATGTTATCAATTAAAAAACTCGCACTTGTATTTGCGCTAACGCTGTTGGTTGGCGTTGGGGCTTACGCCGTTGCGTGGCAATTTAACGACGGCAAAATGGGCCAAAAAGTAATGGCGTACGTCGTCATCGGAATGTCGTTTCCCAGCCTGATTATTGGCGGGGTAATGCGTATGTTTCGCCCTGATCTGCAACGCTATTTTGCCATCACAGCCATTACTTGTATCAGCATCGGGCTGTTATTACTGTTCCTGTAGTTCACTAAATGAGTGAAAAAGTTCTTTTCGTCGAGAAAAAACGGCTTGTAATCGTGTCGTATGGGGGGTAGCCCAACAAATGCCCTTAGGTTTGCTGCATTAAAAAACGAAACTAATTTATATGAGCATTTTAGACACGCCATCTCCATTTTACACACCTGAAAAAACATCCAACTGGTCATTAGCCGTGCGCTACGGCCTCATTTGGGCAGCAACTGGTTTTATATTAACTTTAGTGGGTTTTCTGACGGACACCGACGCCTCCATGCCCACTACCCCTACCTCCCTCAAAATCGCGTACAGTATTCTCAGTTTAGGCGTCGCCATTTGGTGCATCCGGACGGCCATTATCACCGACCGCGACGAGCAGTTAGGTGGTTTAATTGAGTTTGGACGCGCCACTGGATTAGGAATAAAAACAGGACTTGTAACGGGTGTAGTTGGAGCCGTTTTACAGGTGATATACACCAAGGTCATCAATTCATCGTACACCGAAACCATGTTGGACGCAACGCGCGAACAAATGGAAAAACAAGGCTTAAGCGATGACCAAATTGATCAGGCCATTAAGTATTCAGAGATGTTTATGGGGCCAATGCCGACTACGATTATGTTTATTTTGGTCGCCTTATTTTTTGCCTTAATTATCAGCCTGATTGCGGCGGCTATTTTGAAAAAAAGCCCGTATCCCGCGTAAAACAACCCATTTTTTTATAAAAACACAAATCCCGCTATTCGATCATTTCGAGTGGCGGGATTTTTATTTTTACCACATTTATTTGCAGAACGAATTTTCGCCGTACATTTCACCGATTTTACAAACCAATCCCAAGTTAAGTTTGGAAAAACGACACCAACGCCCCTGTGAATACGTTTGCGATGCTGCGGCATCTGTGTTAATACCCATTGTATTTAAATCATCATCAAATTTTTCGTTCTCTCATGAAAAAAGCATTACCCTTATTATTGTTTGGTGTACTGGCCACCTTTAATGCCTGTCAAAAAAATAATCCCAGCCCCGTCCTTTCCCGAGAAATACCCGCTGCTACCGACAATACCGAATTAGATCGGTTTATTCGTGAAAAGGTGGAAAACGACGGCCAGTTTTTGTGGTCGTGGGCCAGCAACGAACAAATCTGGACGGCCCTCAACAACGCTGATTTTGTGTTATCAGTTGGTTTCCAACCCGAAGGTTTTGTGGATTTAGACGCGCATATCCACGAAATTGACCTTCAGTCAGAAACGTGGCAAAATGCCCGTCGCCGCGTCGTTGATCTGATTTTGGAATCGGAGCAAAAACGAACGCCGGGTCTCCGTACGGAGGATATTATGGCTTACGAAGTATTGGGCATACCGGCCATTAATGTACGGGTGACCAACCCCGAAACGATTGGTCTTTTGCGGGCCTCGGCGCTGGTGCGCTACGCCGAACCAATTGGTTATGAGCCATTTATGAAAGAAATGCGCGAGCGTTCCAGTTCGGGTTGTGGCAGCAATAACGCAGAACCGGGTCTGGTCCTTAATGTAGATTACAACAATATTTTGCCCGGTTGCAAGCAGTCGTGGAACCACAGTTTTCACAATATCACCGGCGCGTGGAACAACAGTACCGGCAGCGGCACGGACATTGTTATCATTGACACGGGTTCGAGCGACGACCAGAATAACCTGAACGAAGAGTTTAACCAGGGCTATTCGAGTTATCGTTATATCAGTCGGTTGGTGACCTTGCCTCAGGCTACCAATTTCTGGGGAAATCCGACGGGATCGCCGGAAACACCGCACGACCAATGTGGTCACGGTACTTCAATGGCCGGTGCCTGCGCCGCGCCGCGGGGTGAAGATGGTGCGGCCACGGGCATTGCTTACGGTGCAAACTTGACCGTTTACCGGGCGGCAGTGGATGTTTTCCTGGACGAAAGTCGCGAAGTGACCGGGGTGTCTAATGCGTTTACACAATCGGGCAACAATGCATCGGTGCGGATCATCAGTATGAGTATGGGCCGAATTACATCTTCTTCCCAAATTTCGGACGCGATTAAATTTGCGTACAACAAGGGAAAAATGATTTTCTGCGCGGCAGGTACTTCTTTTTCGTGGACGGCGTGGTTTACCGGGGTAATTTTCCCGGCCAGTATGGCTGAAGCCATTGCGGTGACGGGTATCAAAGACAACCTGACCAGCCGCTGCAACGCTTGTCACCAGGGCAGCAAAGTGGATTTTGTGATGGTGATGGAAAAAAATTCCAACGGCCGCACACCATTATCGCTGGACCAAGTTTCAGATGATCCTTCTACGGTAGGCGGTTCTTCGGTCGCAACGGCCAGCGTGGCGGGTATTGCGGGATTGGTATGGTCCAAATATCCTTCCTGGACAAGGACACAGGTATTTAACCGACTTAAATCGAGTGGCAATTATTTCCCGAGCCGCCACGGTAATTTTGGTTGGGGCTGGATTAATGCACAATTGGCGACGCAATAAATAAAAAAAGCAACGCATGCCTCGACTTCGCTCGGCATGCGTTGCTTTTTTTATTTATTGCTTTATCCACTTTTTATTTAAAAACCCGCACACCGAGCGAAGTCGAGGTGTGCGGGTTTTTAAATAAAAAGCCCCACTTCGAACGAATCGAAGCGGGGCTTTTTAACTTTCAATAATAACATTGACAAGATAGCGAAGTGTAATAAAAAGAAAGGAGTAGTCGTGCCTTCTAAGTTATGTACTCTTAAAAGGAGGTGTTCCAGCCGCACCTTCCGGTACGGCTACCTTGTTACGACTTAGCCCCAGTCACCTGTTTCACCTTAGACAG
>JAAFJN010000070.1 GCA_013298845.1 Chitinophagales bacterium | reverse complement strand
GACAAATCACCGTTTTTAGTTAAACCTGCCGCCGGAGGCGTTGTATTTGCAGTCACGGTTACGCTGGCCGTAGCCGTACAACCATTAGTTGTGCTTGTTACTGTCACAGTATAAGTACCAGCAGCAGTTACCGTTGCTGTATTTGTTCCCGCTACTGGAGCAGCACCAGCACTCCAAGCGTAAGTTACACCTGTCGCCGGTGTGGCCGTCAAGGTGCGACTGGTGATTGCACATGACAAATCACCGTTTTTAGTTAAACCTGCCGCCGGAGGCGTTGTATTTGCAGTCACGGTTACGCTGGCCGTAGCAGTACAACCATTAGTTGTGCTTGTTACTGTCACAGTATAAGTACCAGCAGCAGTTACCGTCGCCGTATTGGTTCCCGATACCGGAATGGCACCAGCACTCCACGTATAGGTTGCGCCGGTCGCCGGTGTGGCCGTCAAAATTGCAGACGTTACAGCACAAGTCAGATCGTTGCTCTTCACCAATCCAGCCGTTGGTGGTGTGGTATTCGCTGTTACGGTTACACTGGCAGTCGCAGTACAACCATTAGTTGTACTCGTTACTGTTACTGTATAGGTACCAGCAGCAGTTACCGTCGCCGTATTGGTTCCCGCTACCGGAGCGGCACCAGCACTCCACGTATAAGTTACGCCCGTTGCCGGAGTAGCCGTCAAGATGCGGCTGGTGATTGCACATGACAAATCACCGTTTTTAGTTAAACCTGCCGTTGGTGGCGTTGTATTTGCCGTTACGGTTACGCTGGCCGTAGCCGTACAACCATTCGTTGTGCTCGTTACGGTTACTGTATAAGTGCCAGCCGCAGTGACTGTCGCAGTATTTGTACCCGCTACCGGGGTGGCACCCGCGCTCCAAGCGTAAGTTACACCCGTCGCCGGTGTGGCCGTCAAAGTGCGGCTGGTGATGACACAAGACAAATCACCGTTTTTAGTTAAACCTGCCGTTGGCACAGTGGCATCAGCTGTTACTGTTACACTGGCAGTAGCCGTACAACCACTTGTTGTTGTGGTTACGGTTACCGTGTAAGTACCAGCCGCAGTTACTGTCGCCGTATTGGTTCCCGCTACCGGAGTTGCACCAGCGCTCCAGGTATAGGTTGCGCCGGTCGCTGGTGTAGCCGTCAAAATACGGGTAGTGTTAGCGCAGGATAAATCGCCGCTTTTTACCAAGGCAACTACCGGGTTAGCATTCACAATAACAGTTGCCGTTGCTGAAGCAACCACACAACTAGCGCAGCGATCTTGAGTAACAACATAGTTCCCCGCGTTAGCGGCAGTTGCGTTATTAATCACCAATGGATTACCCGTGAAGGTAGTACCTGATGGTGTTGTCCAATTGTAAGGGAAATTATTATTGCCCGTAGCAGTCAATGTAATTGTTGAACCCGCGCATACTGTAGCGGAGTTTACCGATAATGGAGAAGAGTAGCAATAATGAATAACTACATCAGCCCCCATGTAGGTTTCAATTCTGAAGACGTTGTTTCCACCCGTGGAATTCATAGTCATGAATGCCGTGGCTGCTGCCGGGAAGGTTACAGTACCAGCACCCGTATACGTCGCGAAGGAACTGGAAGAACCCGTTGTATTCGTATAATTTTGATTTGATGCACGGAAACCTGATGTACCATCAAAATCAACCATTCCATCAAAAGTGGAAACCGTTTGAGTTGTTGTTTGGTTTAATGGTAAGTTTAAAGCAGCAGACGAAGGTGGCGTTACCGACAAATTATTGGTTTCGTTAATGGAGACATTAGACGAACCATTTGCCGTAGATTCATACCTTCTTGCGCTAATTGAAACTCCGTTTACCTTATAATTAACCGATTGTAATGTACCACAGTTACCATTGAACTTAGCAATATTCAAATCTTGGTTCCAGTTTGTTTTGCCAATATAATTAGCAATTTCGGTAATGCAGTTATCATCATCTACCAAAAGTTTAAACGCCGTATTGGATACGTTATTCATACAACCTAAATCATCAACAACACGCAAGTAATACACGCCTGATTGGTTCAATTGAACATTAGTCAGGGTTATGCTGCTGCTCGCACTTGTAAAGCCGTTTGGTCCTACCCAACTGTACGTTAAACCAGGCAGGTTGGTTGCACTAATGGTCACCGTTTCGCCCGCACAAACGCGTTGTGAATTGGCAGAAAGTGAAATATTAGGTATTTCACGGAATGTAATAACAATTGTTTCGGATACCGGGCCACATGGTCCGGCCGGATCATTGGTCGTTAATGTAACACTGACCGAACCCGCGCTGATATCTGCCGGAGACGGTGTATATTCGGTTATAAGATTGGTTGCGTTCGCAAAAGTACCAGTACCTGAAGTTGACCAAGTAGCGGATGTCGCACCACCACCAATTTTACCAACAAGATTCAAAATTTCGTTTGCACATATAGTTGCATTAGTACCTGCATCTACTGTTGCAACCGGGTTAATCGTAACACTCCCCGTTGCAGATGCAGAGCAACCACTTGCCGTAATTGTTACTGTTACCGTGTAATTACCAGAAACTGTGGTAGAGAAAGTTGACACATTACCGGGATTAGTTACACCAGCCGGTACCGTCCAAGAATAAGTTACCCCGGTTAAAGGTGCGGCAGTAGCCGTCACGGTTGCGCTTGTCCCTGCGCATACTACCGGGCTATTTACCGTTACGGTGGGGACGTTAGTTGTTGCGTTTACGGTTACACTGGCAGTAGCCGTACAACCATTCGTTGTGCTCGTTACGGTTACCGTGTAAGTACCAGCCGCAGTTACTGTCGCCGTATTGGTTCCCGCTACCGCAGTCGCACCAGCACTCCAAGTGTAAGTCACGCCCGTCGCCGGAGTCGCCGTCAATGTGCGGCTAGTAACTGCGCAAGACAAATCACCGCTCTTGGTTAAACCAGCCGTTGGTGGCGTTGTATTCGCCGTTACCGTTACGCTAGCAGTAGCAGTGCAACCGTTGGTTGTGCTCGTTACTGTAACTGTGTAGACACCTGCCGCAGTTACAGTCGCCGTATTGGTTCCCGCTACCGCAGTCGCACCAGCACTCCAAGCGTAAGTTACACCCGTTGCCGGAGTTGCCGTCAACGTGCGGCTGGTGATCACACAAGACAGATCGCCGTTTTTAGTTAAGCCCGCCGTTGGTGGCGTTGTATTCGCATTTACCACTACGGTGGCTGTCGCCGTACAACCGTTTGTGGTGCTGGTTACTGTTACAGTATAAGTACCACCAGCGTTTACCGTTGCCGTATTGGTTCCCGCTACCGCAGTCGCACTTGCACTCCAGGCATAAGTTACACCCGTCGCCGGAGTGGCGGTTAGCGTAGAAGAAGTTACAACACAAGTTAAGTCGTTGCTTTTGGTCAAACCAGCCGTTGGTGGCGTTGTATTCGCTGCAACGTTTACGCTGGCACTGGCAGTACAACCCGTTGTTGTGCTGGTGACTGTTACGGTATAAGTACCGGCAGCAGTTACCGTCGCCGTATTCGTACCCGATACCGGGGTTGCTCCAACGCTCCACGCATAGGTTACGCCAGTAGCCGGAGTCGCAGTTAATACTATAGAAGTGATAGCACAAGAAAGGTTACCACTTTTTACCAAACCAGCAGTAGGCAATGGATTTACCGTTAACACACGCGTTGCAGTAGCAGTACAGCCATTCAAAGTAACCGTTACAGTATAAGTACCGGCAACATCTACTTCAATAGATGCCGTTGTGGCAGTAGTACTCCACAAGTATGTACCACCGCCCGATGCGATAAAGTTTGTTTTTCCACCGGCACAAATGATATTTGCGCCACTAATGGCCGCATTAGGCAATGGATTTACTGTTAATGTACGTGATGCTGTGGCCGTACAACCATTTGTAGTATTCGTTACCGTTACGGTATAGGTTCCCGCAGTTGTAACGGTGATATTGGCCGTTGTTGCACTTCCTGCGTTGGCACTCCACAAATAAGAGCCACCACCGGATGCTGTAAAGGTTGAATTACCACCGGCACATATTGTATTGGTGCCGTTAATTGTGGCCGTTGGTGGTGTTGTATTGGAAGATACCGTTACCGATGCCGTTGCGGTACAATTATTAGTAGTGCTCGTTACAGTTACTGTATATGTACCGGCGGCAGTTACTGTCGCCATATTGGTACCCGATACCAAGGTTGCACCCGCACTCCAGGCATAAGTTACACCAGTAGCCGGAGTAGCCGTTAATGTACGCGTGGTAACAACGCAGGTCAAATCTCCGTTTTTAGTCAAACCAGCCGTTGGTGGGGTGGTATTACCCGTCACGCTCACCGTAGCCGTAGCCGTACAACCGTTTGTTGTACTGGTTACCGTTACGGTATAAGTGCCCGCCGCCGTTACTGTTGCCGTATTAGTACCCGATACCGGGGTTGCACCCGGACTCCAGGCATAAGTTACACCCGTTGCCGGAGTAGCCGTTAATGTACGCGTTGGGGTGGTACAAGAAATATCCCCGTTTTTGGTCAAACCTGCCGTTGGCGGTGCGATATTACTTGTCACGCTTACCGTCGCAGTGGCGGTACAACCAGTTGTAGTATTTGTCACGGTTACAGTATAGGTACCCGCCGCACTTACGGTTGCTGTATTTGTTCCCGCTACTGCCGTTGCACCCGCACTCCAGGCATAAGTCACACCGGTAGCCGGGGTAGCCGTCAAAGTGCGTGTTGGCGTAGTACAAGAAATATCCCCGTTTTTGGTTAAACCTGCCGTTAAACTACTTACCGTTACCACAATGGTTTTGGTAGCAGTACAACCATTTTGGGTCAATGTGGCAACGTAACTACCGGCATGAGCAGATGTTACATTGTTGATAATAATGTCGTTAACACCTGTCGCTGTGAATCCGTTTGGACCCGTCCAGTTTACCGTGCTTACGTTGGGGTTAACACTCAATTGCAAATGTGCACCGGGACAAACCGATACCGCGCAATTGCTCAACACCTGCCAACCAGTATTAT
This sequence comes from Chitinophagales bacterium, assembly GCA_013298845.1. Taxonomy (GTDB): domain Bacteria; phylum Bacteroidota; class Bacteroidia; order Chitinophagales; family Saprospiraceae; genus M3007. Next base: position 12,397 of record JAAFJN010000070.1, on the reverse strand, counting down.
TCACATTGGCTTCGCAATCTATCACCGGAGGATTTGACACCGTAATGGTCCGGGTTGCAGTGGCCGAGCAGCCGTAAGCATCCGTTACCGTTACCGTGTAGGTAGTAGTGGCACTGGGCGAAACGTTAATATTGGCAGAGGTTGCGTTGGTATTCCACTTATAAGTATAAGGGGCGGTACCGTTTGCGCCTACTGCCGTAATATCCGTCGCGGCACTACCCGTACAATAAGTAGTCGCACCGTTAATAGAGGCCGTAACGCCGCACACGCCACAACCCGTAAAGTCCAACTCCAAGTCGGCTTGGACATTGACACCATTCGCCGGGAAACCTCCGATACCACCACCACTGGTGACAACTGCATTTAGCCACGTCGACATACCATAAAACGTTGAAGGACTGTTAGTGTTACCGCCCAACCCCACCTGCGCCGGATCGTAAGACCCCCGCGACAAGGTAATATTTAAGCCCGCCAAACCACCAGAACCCGTCACCGTGCCATTTGCACTGGTCAGGTAAAATAAATTGGATGGATTTTGACAATTGCTGTGCGGCGAACCCGTAGTAGTGTAACCAGAGAACGTCATGAATAAACTCAGTTTATTGGACGCATTTGTTTGGCTCACCAAATCAGCAGTTAAAGTAATCACGTTGCCTGTGCTCCGTGAAATTTTACCATTTTGCAGATTAAACAAACGTCCGCTATGGTTATACACCCACGGCGTGTAACATGCGCCTGTCGGTTGAGCAACATCGGCGTAATCTCCCGGATCCAACGGACACGTCGGATTGGCCGGTGGATTATACGTCATACACCAAATATCCGTTTTGATATAGTCTCCATTATTCATGGCTACTACTCGAACATAATAGGTGTTGGTTGGAACCGTACCAGTAATGGTATATGTTCCCATGGAAGGCAATATCGCGTCTACCTGCTGCGGTGCCGAAGCACCCAACCAAGTCCACGAACTATTGTAATACTCCACTAAAATTTTGGCATCGAGCGAGGCGTTGTGTACACCCGCTTTGGCGGTTAACGTGTAAGTAGAACCCACCGGAATATCCGTGAGGGTTTGGAAAATACCACCGTACCCGGAGGATGTATTGTAAAACTCGGAATGGTAGGCACCGCATTGGGGCGCGTAAGTCCCGGTGTAACTGTTACCATTCCAAGACTCCCAACTGGTCATACCATTTTCAAAACTGGGGTTCTGAATAATGTTCCCCGGACAACTACAACCCGCCGGAGGGGCAACACAACTGATGGCTGCCGCCCAACCCGAACTGGTAACACCGTCGTCGGAAACAAATTTCAACGTCAGACAGTTACCCGTGGAAGTAATAGTCCCCGGCGATGTAGTACCGGAGTAAGAACCAATCAAAGGTGCCGAAGTGTTGGAACCGTTGTATATATATAGGTAGTCGTAGCCTGCTTCGGTGTTAAACGCCGAAAAAGCCAGACGTACGCGGTCTGTGCTATTGGTGGCGCACAACGTAAACGTCGAGTTCTCGTTGTCTTTGTAAGAACCACCCGAACTGCCCGAATCATAAAAATTACCCGAACAATTGGTAAAACTACCGCTGCAAGGCATATTATAGTTAGAACCAGATACCGAACCCGGGCAAACCGTAATCGTCACCGCATTGGATTCTCCATCGTAGTTCGTACAACCCGCCCGGCGCGAACAGCGCATAAAACAAGTTGTTGTTGTAAGTGCTCCCGGCTGATACGTAGCCGAGTTGCTATTCGTAATGGTTACCCAACTGGAATTGCCCACCGCCGGACAAACCGCCGTTTCGGCTTTTAACCACAAGTACTCCAAGGTACCGCTACCACCCGAAGGCAGTGTAACGTTGGTTAACAATGCCGGCGTTGAGCCAGATGAAATACTTTGATTAGAACCGATGGTACCACCCGCAGTTACATTACTGCACGTTGAAGTAGAAGTACAGTTGTTAATATCTGCCTCAAAGTCACTTTGACCGTTGTAACCCACCGGGCCAAAACCACCCCAAGTGCCGCTGGAGGGCAACGCATTAATCACCGTACTCATCCAGCACGCACCACCCAATTGGGTAGCGGGGCTGTTGGTACTGCCGCCGTTTCCAAAGTGCGCCACCGGAAATGAACCACGCGACAACGTAGCGTTTAAACCCGCCGCATTCGTGCCGGATTTACCCACTACCGTTCCCGTCCAGGAACTCCAGTACTCCCAACCGGAAGTAGAGCCGCCAGTACATGGCCCTTCGTGTGGTGTACCAGAGGTGCTATAACCGTTGAAGGTCATCGTCAGATCTGCCTTCATGCTGGTGTTCCATTCCATCTGGATTTGGGCGTTTACCGTCACCACGTTACTGGCGTTACGCGTAATCGTTGCCGTAGTGCCCGGAACAATTTGCCAACGGATGAATTGCCCGCTGCCACCGTACTCCGTGTAGCCCCACACAAAACCCGTTCCGCAGTTAGGCCCGGGAGGGGTTGACAAGGTACAACTTGTACCCGCGCCCCAAGTGGCTTTCGCCTCTTGCTGATACGCAATCATACTTAATGCAAGCATCGCTGCTACCATTACGGTAGAGCGAACGCCCGATTTGAATACTCTTACTGTTGAATACGTCAAATTTTTTCGTTGGTTAGTTGTCATCAACAAATTGAATGGCATAACTCTTTTTACGATGCTGAACAAGACCGTAAAGAGTGTAGTCAGGTTGATGAATGTCATGGTGTTAAAATTTCTCATTAGTATAATTTTGCGCCAACTGAGGCGATGAATACAAATTCTGTTATTTGATTTTTTTGGAGGAAACTCCATTATGTTTAGCGTGCGTTTATTCTTTAATAAATTTAAAATTCAAAACGTCGCCTTTTGAATTGGCTATATGAAGCAGGTACATCCCGGTGGGCAAGTCAGAGACCAACACCGAAGTGGTGCTTTGCCCATCCACCTGACCAGTGTTCATTACCTGACCGGTCATGTTGTGAATGCTATACCCGAAACTCGTCGGTGCTTGTGCGTACAGCGTAATGGCCTCCCGCACAATATTGCTGCCCATCACCAGACCGGCACCCGATGCCAAAGCAGAGGTCGAGACCGTGGCCGCTGGTAACACCGTTGTGGTTCCGGCCGCGTCCGCAATAAACACGGATGGCGTGCCGCCGACCATTCGGAGCAACATCGTAATCGCCTTGCCTTTTAAAGTGTCTAACTGATCGGCCGTAAATGCCGCAATCGGATTACCGGTCATTACATCCCGGATAGTGAACGTTTCTTTATTTTCGTAAGTTGCAAGATAATCGCTATACGTTCCGTAGGCCGTATGGTCAAATACCACCGCCCCGCTGGCATTGGTTACATCTACCAACGGGAAACTTGAAATGCCGTTAAAAAATAATATTTCTACTGCGTTGGCATCGGTTGCCACTTCTCTGGAACTGTGGTGCAGAAACATGGATGGCGCCAACATGGTCCCCCCGGCCACTGCCGTGTACGATACCATGTTCTGGAATGTAAATGGAGTAACGCTCAACGGGCTATTGGCCGTCAAGCTATTTTGGTCACAAATGGCGATGTTCATCACCAGGGCCGCTGGGATAAACTTGTATTCCATCGCCGAGCCACTTGCCGCGTTATCGGCAAAGCGGGTACCATTTTTAAAAATATCAATGGGGGAAGTAAGTGCGTTGATAAACTGCACGCGGGAAATGGGAGCGGCATCCACCGGGAACAGGAAGCCTTCATCATCCAATGAAAAGAACTTCAACGTGTTATTGTTCTGGATGGTCCCGGTCATCAGGACGTGTTTGGACTTGCCTTCGTAACCCTGAAGCGAAAGACGATAGGTACCGAGGATATTGGCCGTTCCGGTAACTTTTACATCCAGGAAGTTATCAATCGGCGAAAGCGGCACATCGTAGGTAGTAGCACCATAACCGAGGTTACCCACAATCATTCCGCCGCTGCGCAGCACAATATCTATTGCGGGTGCTCCCGGCACAACGTGCGAGAAAGCCACCTCGGCATTCGCCGGATCGCCAGAAAAGACATTATTATTGTCCAATAACGCGAAAGAGGGCGTTAAAACACCATCTACCAGCGCATCGTACAATACAACAATGTACTTACCACCTGCAACTAATGGGTAATCAGCAAGGGCGATGCCCTCGGCGATGGATGTAGCAGTACCAGGGGTTGCTACAAAGCCTACAACTCCTACGGGCACATCCAATAAGGGAGTACCCGTGTACAGGGATAAATCCTCTGACACTTTAGAGTCATTTGCGTACAAATCAAACGTACCAATAGTAGTCGAAAAGTTAACTACCTGAATACGTGCAATTTGTGCAAATAAGCGCTGACCAAATAAACATTGCAAAACGGCAATTAAAAGCAGGCACAAAATGTAACTGCCCTTGCGGATTTGCAAAGACTTTAAACGAGTATAAAAATGTTCCAATATAACAATATTAAATTTTCCTCAATTGTCACTTGATTAATTGATTTTTCACATCGGAAAGAACGCTATACAAATATCATCAGGTAAGAAAGGAAGTAATACACGAGTAATATATGACGCAGTAAACTGCGTAACACTAATGAGGAAAGAAATTATACATCACGGAAAAGAAATAAAACCTAAACTGATATTCTCATATCACTATTTTCGATGCAAAGGTACAGACGGTTATCGGTTCGTAAGTCACAAAACTTGGTCACTGTGGATTAAATTAAGTTTATTATCCCTTGTTTTGCTAATAGATGACAATTAGGAGCGGTAAAAAGTTGGCATTCCTGTAACTGTTGCTAATCGGGGGCAAATATATCGCATCTTTCCATTATTTGCCCAAACATTACTGCATGTTTTTTTTAAAATACCTGCAATCAGGTATTTTCACGGGTACAACCACCGTATTATCCCCCCAAAAAATCATAACCATTTAATAATTCTTTCACGGGCAACTTCTTTTTGCCCTCCAATTGAACTTCTAAAATATCGACCAACCCACTACCGGTGCTCAACTGTAAAGTGCATTTTTGTTGTTGTACAAAAGTGCCGGGCGGTGCATCCGAGGCGCCTTCCAATACGCGCGTCCGAAAAATTTTGAACTGCTTTCCATCCTTCAAACGCATCCACGCGCCGGGCCAGGGACTCAGTCCACGGATAAAATTATGCACCGCCGCCGCCGGTTGAGTGCAGTTGATTTCGCAGGTTTCGTGAAAAATTTTGGGGGCGTGCGTTGCCTCTGCATCGGGCTGAGGCATGGTGACCACTACCCCATCGCGAATGGCATTCACCGTCTCCAATACGACCTGTGCCCCCATCAACATCATTCGGTCGTGGAGTTCACCCGCCGTTTCGTCGGGGCCAATGTCCATCCGGCGTTGCTGAATAATATCGCCGGTATCTATCTCGTGTTGCAGAAAAAAAGTGGTTACCCCGGTCTCCTTTTCGCCATTCATAATGGCGTGGTTAATGGGCGCCGCCCCTCGGTATTTGGGCAACAAAGAGCCGTGCAAATTCAAGGTCCCCAGGCCTGGCATTCGCCAAACGACCTCCGGCAACATCCGAAAAGCCACTACTACCTGTAAATCGGCCTTTAAAGCCGCCAATGCTTCCAAAAATGCCGGGTCTTTTAACTTTAAGGGTTGCAACAACGGAATGCCCCGCGCTACCGCACACTTTTTCACCGGCGATTCCATGATCCCCATGCGGCCACCGGGCTTATCGGCTACCGTCACCACACCCGCTATTTCGTAACCGTTATCGGCTAATATTTCTAAAGACGGCACCGCAAAATCGGGGGTGCCCATGAAGATTATACGCATTTTTTTAGTGAATAGTGAAGAGTGAATAGTGATGAGTGATGAGTTTTGCTCGTCGTAGAGTGTTCATTTTAAATGGTTTAAAAAACATTTTTCACTATTCACTACGCTACGCTTAGTGTTTCTTACATTTTCTTACAACCTTAGTGGTAAAAATACGCTACAACGGGCAATCCAAGGTCTTTTGTCTAATGTCTTTTGTCTCAAAAAAACGGATTATACTCTACTTCGTGGCGGATGGTCGTTTCGCGGCCGTGTCCCGGGTACACCATGGTTTCGCCGGGCAGCACAAAAATGCGCTCGCGAATGCTTTGAAGCAGGGTTTCGTGATCGCCGCCGGGCAGGTCGGTGCGGCCAATACTACCCAAAAACAGCACGTCACCGGCGATTAAATATTGGTCCTTTTCGTTGTAAAATGCCAAACTGGCCGGAGAATGCCCGGGGGCTAAAATGGCCTTTATTTCGGAGTTGCCAAACCGGATGACCTCATCATCTTCGATGAAACGATTGGGCATGGGCGAAGGATCAAAAGGCATTACACCGTACCGCCGACACACATCGGGATAACGTTCCAATACCTCCATTTCGCCCCGGTGAATTTCGAGCGACAGGTTCCAGGTTTCACTCACAAACTTGTTCCCCAATACGTGGTCGAAGTGACAGTGGGTGTTCAGCAGCCGCACCGGTGTTAGTTTATTGTCCAAAATAAACGCCCGCAGCGTTTCTTTTTCCGCCGCCGAGTAGCAGCCGGGATCTATAATTATACACTCCCCTGTTTCGTCGTATATAATATAGGTGTTCTCCTCTACCGGATTGAATGTAAATGAATGTACCATGCCGCAAAGGTAGCGATTTTGACAGGGTTGGGTAAAGTTGCGTCGGGAGAATTTGTTTGGCAGGATTAATTTACCTTTGCACCATGTTTGCATATTTAAAAGGAGAAATTACGTATTGCACGCCCGCTTTTATTACCCTCGAGGTAAATGGCGTAGGTTATCACCTCATGATTCCCCTTAGCACCTTTACGGCGTTGCAGGGAAAAGAAAAAGCACTGGTGTACACCCATTTTCACGTTCGGGAAGACGCACAGTCTTTGTTCGGTTTTGCAACGCAGGCCGAACGCAACCTTTTTGTCCAACTCATTGGGGTATCGGGTGTGGGGCCATCTACCGCCCAACTCCTGTTGTCGGCCATGACCGTTGACGAAATTCGCTCCGCCGTTTTGGGCGAACAAGCCCACGTATTGCAGCGGGCCAAGGGCATTGGACCAAAAGCCGCCAAACAAATTATTCTGGATTTGAAGGATAAATTGTCGAAAGAATCGCCCGATGGACCCGCTATTTTGCCGGGCCTCAACAACGATAATACCGTAAGGGAAGAAGCCCTTTCTGCTTTGATGGCCCTGGGATTCAGTCGAATTCCGGTTCAAAAAGCCTTGAACCAGGTTTTTAAAGAACAACCCAACGCCACCAAAGTAGAGGAAATGATCAAATTTGCGCTCAAATACCTGAGCAATTAAAATCCTATATTAATACTTACTGTCGTCCACACCGTCGAGGAAAGCCGCAATTTCGTCAATCACCGACGCGACGCAGCCGTCTTCAAACGGGGAACGCAGGTTGGCCAGTTGCACCAATTGAAGGAACGATTGGCTCCCCCCCGCCCGGCATAACTCCACGTAATCGCGCCACGCCGAAGTGTGGTCCTGGCGATCGCGGCTCCAAAACTGGAACGCGCAAATTTGCGCCAGCGTGTAATCAATATAATAAAAAGGATGGTTAAAAATGTGGCTTTGTTTTTGCCAAAAAGCCCCCGCCTCCAAAAAAGGATTGCCCGGATACTGGCGGTGCGGCAAATAAATCCGCTCCAAATTGCGCCAAACTTCGTTGCGTTCGGCCGGGGTCATCTCCGGATTTTCGTAAATAATGTGCTGAAATTCGTCCACCGCTACGCCGTAAGGTAAAAACTGCACCGATCCGCCGAGGTGAATAAAATAGTATTTTTCGGTTTGGTCACCAAAAAACAACGCCATCCAGGGCCAGGTAAAAAACTCCATACTCATGGAATGAATTTCGGCGGCGTCGCTGGTGGGCCAATGGTATTCTTCCATTTCGAACCGTTGCCCGCTGCTCCACACCTGAAACGCGTGACCGGCTTCGTGGGTCAATACGTCAATATCGCCGCTGGTACCGTTGAAATTAGAAAAAATAAACGGTGCCTTAAAATTGATCAGGTAAGTACAGTACCCCCCCGGTGCTTTCCCCGCGCGATTGACCAAATCCATGAGTTTGCTATCTTGCATAAACTGGAAAAAACTATCGGTATCGGGCGATAGTTCGCGGTACATTTTGGCGGCATTGGCAATAATTTGTTCCGGTGTACCAATGGGTTTGGGGTTCCCGGTGGTAAATTTGTACTCTTCATCGTACCAGTTCAACTGCTCCAAACCGAGGCGGCGGCGTTGTCGTTCGTAGAGTTTGGTGGCCAGGGGCACAATCAGTTCACGCACTTGTTTGCGGAAATTAGCCACCATTTCGGGGTTATAATCCGAGCGGCGCATTCGGGCGTACCCCACTTCCACAAAATTTTTGTACCCCAATTGTTGGGCTATTTTGTGGCGGGTTTTCACCATTTTGTCAAAAATCTCCTCAATTTCCGCCTGTTTTTCGACGTAAAACTGCCATTTGGCATTCGAGGCTCGTTCGCGCATACTGCGGTCATCGGAGAGTTCGAGCGGATACAAACCGGTGAGGTTATACTTTTGGCCTTCAAACTCAATTTCGGCGTGTGACTTAATTTTGGTATAAGCGCTGCTCAGGGCATTTTCTTCGCCCAATAATTCCAAAATGGACGGATCAAAGGTTTTTAACGAAAGTTCGGCCAACGTAAACAACTGTTTGCCGGTCTGCTTTTCCAGGGCCTCGCGAAAAGGAGATTCGAGCATGGCCTTGAACATTTTATTGCTCAATTCTTCGTAAATAGGCAAACTTTGGTCAAAATAATCATTCTCTTCCGCGTAAAAGAGATCCGCGATATTGGCCGTGTGGCGAATATGACAAAGATTGTACATCGTTGAAAACTCCTCCCGAAGGCGAACGAGTTTGTCCAAAATCAATATCTGGTCTTCTACTGTTTTGGCACCAATAAATGCTTGTAACTGGTGATCGAACAACTGGCTGATAGCAGGAAGATCGGGGCGTTTGTATTGAAAAGTATCGAACTGTGCGTGCATTGTTGTGGTTTGGTGTTGCTGCCGGTTCTGTTCAACGAACGTATAAGTTGTTTTTAAAACACCGGGCAGATCAATAAATAAATTCTGGATGCAAAATTAGGCGAAAGCCCAAAATCCTGCTAATAACGGGTTAAAATCTTTCAAATAAACGGGCCATATCCATTATTTGGTACCTTTGTAGTACTTTAACACGCCTCTTTATCCCCAAACCGCCTTTATTTTTCAAGCACATGAATAAAAAACATTTACTACTCGCATTACTCTTTATCGGTACGCAGATCAGTTCTTTCGCGCAACACTCCGTTGCCCGCCGCTGGAACGAAGCCCTTATTGCGTCCATCCGGCAGGATTTTGCCCGCCCGCCCGTACACGCGCGCAACCTGTATTACCTCTCGGCAGCCATGTACGATGCCTGGGCGGTGTACGATACCATTGCCGACACCTATTTGTTGGGCAAGCAGGTTGGCAATTACACCTGCCCCTTCGATGGGGTAACGCCACCCGCCGATGTAAAAGCCGCGCGGGAAATGGCCATGAGTTACGCGGCATTCCGCATTATTTTGCAGCGGTTTCAAACTTCACCCAATGCCTTTTTGATGTACGAACGAATATCCAACCTCATGTATTCACTGGGCTACGATCCGTTTTATTCAGGCATTAATTACGCGGACAACAACCCGGCATCTTTGGGAAATTACATTGGCAAATGTTACCTCGAACTGGGTTATCAGGACGGCGCCAACGAACAACAGAATTACGCCGCGCCGTTTTTTTACCCAACGAATCCGGTGCTACAACCCGACCTGCCGGGCAACCCCAATATAGTGGACCCCAACGCCTGGCAACCCTTGCAATTGTTAACGGCGATTGACCAAAACGGCAACCCCATTCCGGCCACGCAGGTGTTTCAAAGCCCGCTTTGGGGAAAAGTTACGCCCTTTGCCCTTTCGCCCGAAGATACGATTCAACGCATCCGGGGCCTCAATAAATTTGTTATTTATAACGATCCCGGTGCGCCCCCCCAACTTGATACTTCGGCGATTACCCCCGAATCGGAGGTATTTAAATGGAATATGGCCCTGGTTGCGGCCTGGGGAAGCCACCACTCCGTTACCGACAGCGTGTATTGGGATATTTCGCCCGCGTCCGTTGGTAACGTGCAGGCTTACCCCGAAACATTTGAAGAATACCAGGCTTTTTACGATTTTGAAAACGGCGGCGATAACGGTACCGGGCGCGCCATTAACCCCAGAACGGGTCAACCTTACACGCCACAGATAGTGCCTCGGGGCGATTATACGCGGGTATTGGCCGAGTTTTGGGCCGATGGCCCCAACTCCGAAACTCCGCCGGGGCACTGGTATTCCATTTACAACAAAACGATGGATAACCCGCTGTTTGTTCGCAAATTCAACGGACAAGGCCCCGAACTGGACCCGCTCGAATGGGACGCAAAAACCTACTTTATCCTCGGCGGTGCCCTGCACGATGCCGCCATAACGGCCTGGGGTATTAAAGGCTGGTACAACGCCGTTCGGCCCATTTCGGCCATTCGGTACATGGCGGATAAAGGCCAAAGTTCGTTCCCCGATTTGCCGTATTACCACCCGGCCGGTTTGCCCGTTATTCCGGGATTTATTGAGTTAATTCAACCCGGTGATACCTTAGCCGGAGCCAATAACGAACACGTGGGCCGCGCCAAAATATACACCTGGAAAGGCCCCAACGAAGTGACACCAACCCATCCCATTTCGGGTGTGGGTTGGGTTTTGGCGCAAGAATGGTGGACTTTTCAAAAAAATACGTTTGTAACGCCTCCTTTTGGCGGCTTTATTTCGGGGCACTCCACCTTCTCCAGCGCCGCCGCCGAGGCACTAACCTTGTTCACCGGAGACGCATTTTTCCCCGGTGGCTTGGGTGAATTTGCCATTGCCACCACGTATATGACCATCGAAAAAGGGCCGTCGGTTCCCATTGCGTTGCAATGGGCTACGTACCGCGATGCCGCCGACCAGACCAGTCTTTCGCGCATTTGGGGCGGTATTCACCCACCTTTTGACGATATTCCGGGGCGTAATTTGGGTAAAATTGCCGGTATTCAGGCATTTAACAAGGCCAAAACCATTTTTTATAAAGACAATGACCTCGACGGGTCGTATAGTTACGAAGATTGTGATGATAATAATCCGGCCATTTACCCGGGCCTGGCGGAAATCTGCGATAATATTGACAATAACTGCAACGGCCTCATTGACGAAGATATTCCGGTCTATCAGTATTTTGCCGATAACGACGGCGACGGCTACGGCCTCGATAGTACGTTGGTACAAACCTGCAACGCGACCATTCCGGTTGGCTTTGTGACACTTTCGGGCGATTGCGACGATACCAACGCCGCCATTTTCCCCGACGCTACGGAGGTTTGTGACGGAGTTGACAACAACTGCGACGGCGATATTGACAATAACCTGCCCTTCTTTACTTATTACGTGGATGCCGATGGTGATGGTTTTGGGGTACCGGGAACGGCCATTCAATCGTGTGAAACCGTTATTCCGGCCGGTTTAACGGCGTTTGCCGGTGACTGCGACGATACCAATCCGGCCATTTCGCCCGCCGCCGTGGAAGTTTGTGATACGTTGGACAACAATTGTAACGGGTTAATTGACGATAACCTCGACGTCATTACTTTTTATCCGGATGCCGATGGCGATGGTTTTGGTGATTTGACAATGGTCTTACAATCCTGTAACCCAACCGTTCCAACGGGTTTTGTACTGCAAACCGGTGACTGCGACGATACCAACCCGGATATTAACCCGCTGGCCCTCGAAATTGAAGATGACTTGGACAATAACTGTAACGGTATCATTGACGATGTAAGCAGCACGGGTGAAATAACGGATCGGGGTACCCTGAGTATTTACCCAAATCCCACCAACGATTATCTGATGGTGCAGGTATCAGCGGCGCAAGTATCGGTAACTACGCTGCTCCTCCACGATACCAATGGCCGCACGGTGTTATCGGCATCTGCCAACGGTAAATTCCCCACCCGCATTGATGTGCAACACTTGCCCCAAGGTATCTACTATATATATGGTGTAGATAACAAAGGCAATATCACACGGCCGCAACGAATAGCTGTTTTTTAGTGAAGAGTGAAGAGTGAAGAGTGAAGAGTGAAGAGTGAAGAGTGAAGAGTGAAGAGTGAATGGACATGCCCGAAAAGCATTGACATAGAGAGTTGAGAATTCCACTCCCAACCATTATCTTTCGGCATGAAAAATGAACAAAGCGACAAGACAAAAAATTTGCAAACTCCACAGCGCGAACGTCGT
>JAAFJN010000007.1:96244-186928 GCA_013298845.1 Chitinophagales bacterium | reverse complement strand
ACTTGCATTTTTTTTGAATTTTGGCCAGTTAAGAAAGTTATTTTGGGCCGTCTCATCAGCCAATACTTCGGCGTTCGGTGTTCGGCGTTCGATATTCGACATTAAAAAATTAAAAAATGCCGAACACCGAACACCGAACACCGAACACCGAACACCGAACACCGAACACCGAACACCGAACACCGAATTTAAAATGTCGAATTTAGAATATCAAACACCGAAGTGATTTTTAATTAATAAGGGTAAAATATTCCGCTTAGAGCATTATGCAGATACTTCGATGTTCGAAATAAAAAATGTCGAACTCCGAACACCGAATGTCGAACTCCGAAGTAATGTTTAATTAATAGGGTTAAAATACTCCGCGTAGAGCATGATGCAGATACTTCGGTGTTCTAAATTCGGTGTTCGATGTTCGGTGTTCGATGTTCGACTTGTTCGGCTTGTTCGAAACTCGGCATTAAAAAAAATCCCGAATTTTGGAGAAATCCAAAATTCGGGATGATTTATATTTCAATATTTAAGTTCGGTAAAATCGAACTACTTACGCTTTTTACGTTTTGTTTTGAAAACGTTGCCTGCGTTATCGTTATTTCCTTCCGGGCTACCCGTACGGGTCATTGCACAACGGAAACCAACGGAACGGCTGGCTTTGTCTTCCTCGAGGTAACGACGTGTACCGGGTGACAACCAGAATGCACGATCGGCCCATGAACCACCTTTGATAACGCGCGCTTTGTCGGAAATCAGGGTGCTAAGACCGTAGCGGTATTCTACCGTAGATTCTTTATCACCGTCGAGGTAGTTAAAGGTTTCGGGGCGCTTATAGTTATCGCGCAAAGCAGTAGAAGTAGTATCTACCAATTGCTTCATCACTTTACCAAGGCTGTCAAGTTGGGCAACACCATCGGGATCGAGGGCATTGGTGTAGAACTTGTTACCGCGATAAGGGTTCAATTCCTGGTTATCCACCTCACGAAGGTCAGATGAAGTCATCGGACGGAACAAGTCAGCGGTCCATTCGTTCACGTTACCCGCCATGTTGTACAAGCCATTGTCGTTAGGCCAGTTGGTACGCACAGGAGAAGGCGTGAATGATTTATCGTTGAGTGCACCAGCCATACCACCATAGTCACCTGAACTACGACGGAAGTTAGCCAACATTTTACCCTGGTACTTATTGCGTTTTTGATAACGCACGGTATTACCATCCCAAGCATAGATACGGCGATCGGTGATCAACTCGTCTTTAGAGGCCGCTTGTGTCCCTACGAGAGAGAGGGCGGCGTATTCCCATTCAGCCTCCGTTGGAAGGCGATATTCTGGAAGCACGATACCATCTTCAAGACGGACGTGGCGCTCACCACCGGTACGAAGATCGGGGAGGTTTTTACGAACACTACCCTGATATTTACCGAGGAGATAAGCCTCTGTATTAAAGTTATCCTGATCTTTTTGGTCTGGATTTACGTTCAGAACGCCTTTTTTAATGAGAATAGCCTCGTTAACGCGGTCTGTACGCCATTTGCAGTAATCTACTGCCTGGTTCCAGGTAACACCAACAACGGGGTAGTCATCATAAGCCGGGTGGCGGAGGTAAGTTTCCACCAAAGGCTCGTTAAAGGTGAGCTCTTCACGCCACACCAAGGTATCTGGCAGTGTCCGTTTCCAAACTTCGGGATAAGTTTCACCAAATACGCGCGCAGTCCAGTACATGTACTCGCGATAATCGGTATTAGAGATTTCAGTTTCGTCCATGTAAAACGAAGAAACTGTGACGCGGCGTGAAACGTTGTTCCACTCATAGGTGACGTCCTGGTCGGTGACACCCATCGCAAATGTACCACCTTCAATCAATACAAGATTGGGACCGGTGGCTTGGCCTTCATAATCAATTTTTTCAAAGCCGCCCCATTTTTGGTCATTGTAATTCCAGCCGGTAGTTGAGGATTTCTCCTTTTTACCACCACAACTGGCCAGTGCCAATCCAAAAAGTGCGACGCTTAACCCGTGAATGAGCGTTTTTTTCATCGTATTAATTAAAAAATCAGGTTTGAGAAAACGAACGGCAAAAGTAGATAAAACCCTTCAATCAAAATACGAACAAACCGTTTTTTAACGAAATGATTTTTTCACACTAAGCCACTCTATATTCCAAATATCAGTTACTACTTTATATAAAATTGGCGTTTACCCCAATTAACGGAAAAACTTTGGGCACTCTGAGGTGTCCGGCAGTTTATTCTTCTTTTTCAAATATTTATTCTGATCGAGTAAAAAACTCATGGTCAACTCGTAAGTGCCACCCGAAACACGCGAAAGTCGCGACAAAGTAGCATCCATAGTGAAGCCAATCTTGTAAATATCGTACTTAAAACCTAGCAAAATAATGGCCGCATCCACGTTTTGATCAATAGTGTGGCGCATCCAGGCCCCGGCAAAGAATTTCCCAATTCCGGCGTATGCTCCGGCGTTGAGTTGCTGGTACGGCCCTTGAGACACGTAAAGCAAATTCGGCGAGATAAACGTCTCGGGATTACTTTTATTGCCTTCTCTCAAAGTAATATCCATACCGCCGTGTAAAGTATAACGCAACGGCAGGCCCCGCGCCAGGTTATTGTTCACCAAAAGCAGGGTTTCGTTGGGCGTGTTAAGGTGTTTTAACGCAAAACCAGCCCAAAAATTACGCCCAAACAACAACAAACCACTGGATAAATCCAAACGCGTGGTGGTTAACAAATCGGGGCGATTTTCCAAAGTAAGTTCAGTAAACCCACCGATGGGGTCAATTTGATCGGGGAAAATAAGTTTTTCCCAATCCAAACGCGACTGGTAAGCACCGGCTTCTATCCCAATTTTTACACCCAAATTTTCGGTAATCATCAGGCGGTACGAATAGTGAGCCGAGAATCGGTTGGTTTTGTAAATACCGTTACCGGCGTTATCGCCCTCCAGGTGAAACCCGATACCACTGTTTAATTTACTGATTCGCTGCTCGTAAAACACCGCGTAAGTTTGGTAAGCGCGGTCAAAACCTTGCCATTGCTGGCGGTAGGCCAATCCAAAACGCGGGGCAAAAGCACTACCGGCGAAAGCGGGATTAATTTGCAGCGGTACGGCGTAATATTGCGAAAAAATGGGGTCTTGTGCGTTTAAGGCCACGGTGGCGCATAAAAGCAGGACGGAACAAAAGCATTGGAAGTGTTTAATCATAGTCTATTTATTTAGTCGTTTGTATTTTAAAAACGTAAATCCTAAAAATCGGTCAATCGGTACTTACTGCTAAAGGTACGAATCCACTCCAATAATTCATCTACCCGTTCCCGGTCAAATAACTTCGTGCCCGTGTTCATTGTAGCCGCCGAACCGCAAGCCACGCCGGTTTGTACCATTTCGAGGTACGATTTACCGGTGCTCAAAGCCCATACCATACCAGCGACCATACTATCTCCCGCGCCAACGGTACTTACTTTTTTTACGGTGGGCGCCGGAATGTGTTCAAAACCGTCGCGGGTAACCAGTAATGCGCCTTGCGGGCCTAAGGAGACCACCACGACTTCGCATTTCCCCGCGTTAATAATCTCCAATGCCGCATCGTCCACCCGATTCAGCGCCAGTTCAGGAACGCCGGATAAGGCACTTAATTCTCCCAGGTTAGGTTTTAACAAAAATACCCCTTCATCGGCCGCGTGTTGCAGTGGTTTCCCGGAGGTATCCAAAATGAATTTGGCGTTGATTTGTTTGGCAAATTCCGCTACTTCTTCAAAATAGGTTTCGGGCAACCCCGGCGGCAAACTACCGCTGGCCACCAAAATATCGGGTTGTAAGGTCCGCACCTGATTCAGGCAAGCCTGCGCATCGGCCAGGCCAATGGGCGCTCCGGGTAAGGTAAAACGGTATTGGAGGTTAGAGGTTGTTTCTAACACCGATATATTTTCGCGGGTTTCGCCCTTTATCTCCACCGTAGCCGTGGCAATTCCGGCATCTTCCACCAACGAACGCAACAATCCACCGTTGTGTCCGCCCACTGGAAAAACGGCGGTGCTGTGTCCGCCCAATTTGGCAATTCCTTTTGAGACATTTATCCCTCCGCCACCGGCATCAATTTGCATGGCCGCACTGCGTAGTTTCTGTTCGGGAATCATTCTTTCCACCGAAGTGCTTTTGTCTAACGCCGGATTGAGGGTTAAGGTTACAATTTTCATGGAGCAAATATGCGTAAAAGTATTTTTCTGTAGCAATTAAAAAGTCAGTAACGACACTATTGGACCAATTATCCCCAAAACAACAAACAAAACCAGTCCGATTATACCCAATACCATCCAATATAAAAAAGTTATCCCGTTGGAGGTATTGTAAAAACGCCGCATGGCCAAAAACATAAACACCATTGACCACAAAAAACTCACCCCGCTAACCCACCCCGGACAATCACCCAACCAATAGTCAACCGCCATAATGACCGCAAAAACCAACAATACCGCCGAAAAATAGTGCATCAAAAAAATGAAGTGCTCTACGTAATAGTTGCGCCTTCGCCGTAAAAACAGCCAAAAAAACGCCGCCATCACAACGATAAACGCCAATACGGTCCAAGTGATACTCCCGATAAAGGCATTGTTCACCGAGCGAATATCGCGCATGGTTTTAATGCCCTGTTTGAACAACAACCGGTCGTACCAGGTGGAAACACCGTAATGTTGTGTCAATTGGTCGAGGTCCATGACCACTAAATCTACAATAGATACCTCCAACACATTTCCAAACAGGCTGATGGTAATAGAATCGCTGTTAAAAAGGCCGTTTTTCCGCTGGCTTAATATGGTATCCAAAACGCGATCGGTGGTAGCCGACTTCATGGAATCGGGTAAAAGGTGATACTTTCTTCGGATCTTCTCGTATTCCACGTATTTTTCGGCGGCTTTAAACATAGTTAAACCGGTATAGACTTCGGAGGTATCTTGATGTATATTACCCGCTAATTTTTCCGAATTATTGGGCGGCGTTTCGTTCGGCGTTTCGGCGGCAGTAGGGTCACTTTGTACGAGGGTCGTACTATCGCGTTGGCCTTTTTGGTTAATGTTGATCCCCGCCTCCAATTTGCGGTTGCATTGTTTGGAGGCCGTTAAAACGAAAAAAAAGGCAATAATAAAAAAGAATTGCACCGGATTAGGGTAACGAATAATTTTGCCCTCGAAATACTCGGTACTGACTTTACCGGGAATAAAAAGCCGCCAAAACACCCGAATAAACTTGGTATCGAGGTGAATAATATTAATCATCATATTGGCAAGCATTTCTTTGAGCCGGATACGACCGTCAAAGACCTTTTGGCCGCAAGCGGAACAAAACCGGCTATTTTCGGGCAGTGGGTGGTCGCAATTATGACAATGTTTGTTTAAATCCATCGCTAATTTGCTTATTTTGATGTTTTACGAGGCAATATATCACAAAGTCATTGTAATTTTGTGCCTAATTTTATGGAAATATTTATAATATTAGTCTTGATTGTCCTTCACGGTTTTTTGGTGTTGGGCGAAATAGCGCTTATTACGGCAAAACGCGCTCGCTTGGAGGCGGAAAAATTAAAAGGAAATACCAACGCAAAAATAGCCATTGATTTGCTCGATGATATGGACAATTATTTGTCCGCTATGCAAATAGGAATTACCCTTATCAGTATCATCGAAGGGGCCTATGGGGGGGTGGCAATTGGTCACCAATTAACACCCATTGTTGCCCAAATACCGTATTTGGAGCCATACGCCGAATCTGTATCCATTTCGATTGTGGTATCGATCATTACTTACCTGTCGTTGGTGGTGGGTGAATTAGCGCCCAAGTACATCGCCATTCAGTACGCCGAAGCATTGGCCCTGACGACCTCCCCGATGATGCTGTTCATCACCAAAATCACGGGGCCAATATCCGCATTTTTGAGTTGGAGTACCAAAATGTTTATGCGCCTTTTGTTTATTAAACCCAACGATCAGCAAAGTATTTCGGAGGAGGAAATTAAACACATGGTGCAAATGGCCAACGAGCAGGGGGTTTTGGAGGAAAAAGAAAGCGAGTTTATCAACAATATTCTCCGTTTTGCCGACCGCGATGCCTATACCATTATGACGCACCGCAACGAAGTAGAATGGCTGGATATTAACGCTCCCCGCGAAGAAAACGACCGAATCATGTACGAAAGCGGGTTTACCAAGTTCCTGCTTTGCGATGATAGCATCGAAAATATTTTGGGTGTGGTGAAACTACGCGATTTTATCGAGCACCGCAGTAACCCCGAATTTGATTTGCGTTCCATCACCTCTCCCCCGCTATTTGTGCCGGAAAGTATGAACGGCATCAAAATTTTGGAGCGCTTCCGCAAAGAACGCAATTATTTTGCCGTGGTGGTGGACGAATATGGCTCGACCCAAGGCATTATTACCTTGCACGACCTGACCGAAAATATTTTTGGTGCCCTGCCAGATTACGATGATGTGGAAGAACCCCACATTATTGTGCGCGAAAACGGCAGTCTTTTGGTAGAAGGCGCAACCCCGATTGACGAGATCAGGGCACACCTCAACCTGAAAGAATTTGACCTGGAAGACGCGGATTACGCCACGATTGCCGGTTTTATTTTGTATAAACTCAACGAAATACCCACCGCCGGTGATCATTTCACCACCGAAGGTTATCGTTTTGAGATTGTTGACATGGATAAAAGCAAAATTGACAAAGTTCTTATTGAACAAGTTGACGCAAAAAATGAAAATCTTTAAAACGATATACGAATTACAGTATTGGCTGGCGACCGAACGTCTTGCCGGAGCGACCATCGGCTTTATTCCCACTATGGGCGCTTTGCACGATGGGCACCTGACTTTGGTGGAACGCGCCAACGAAACTTGCACCCGGTCGGTGGCCAGTATTTTTGTAAACCCTACCCAATTCAATGACCCCAAAGACCTGGAGCGATACCCACGCATGCCGGAAAAGGACGCGGAATTATTGGCAAAAGTGGGCTGCAACGCCATTTTTTTACCATCGGTAGAAGAGATTTACCCGCTGGGTCATGCACTCAAGTTGCGGCTTAATTTTGGACAATTGGACAAAGTAATGGAAGGCCATTTCCGCCCGGGTCACTTCGAAGGAATGGCCACGGTGGTCAAACGCCTGCTCGATATTGTGCAACCCCACCAATTATTTATGGGGCAAAAAGATTTTCAACAACTCACCATTGTGCGGGAAATGTTACGCCTGCTGGGTTCACCGGTCGAACTGGTGATGTGTCCCACCATCCGCGAAGCCGATGGTTTGGCAAAATCCAGCCGAAATATGCGCCTGACGCCCGAAATGCGCGGCATTGCCCCCGTTATTTATAATACCTTAATGGAAGCCGCCGAAAAAGTACAATATACCCCTTGCCCGCAGGTACAGGCATGGGCCATGCGTCAATTGGCCGACGCCGGGCTGCGCCCCGAATACGTGGATATTGTAGATGGTATTACTTTACGCCCCGTGTTGGATTACGAAAGTACGGCTTTTGTGGTCGCTTGCGTGGCAGCCTGGGCCGGTGAAGTACGCCTGATTGACAATTTGGTCTTTCGGGAAATGCCCGCCGTTTAGTATTGACATTTAAAAATAATATACCATGCAAAGATTTATCAGTTTCACGTTATTTGTAGCCCTGTTTGCACAGGTGGCTACCGCTCAAATTACCGACCCGAAAGCCACCGAAGTATGGAACCCGAAACCTCGCGTTGTTACGCCGGGTACCGCAACCCAAGCCCCTTCGGATGCGATTGTTTTGTTCGACGGTTCCAATTTCTCCGAGTTTGTGTCTGTAAAAGATAGTGCAACCGCCGTTGCATGGACTTTAAACGCCGATAAAAGTATGACCGTCGGCGCGGGCAAAGGTGATATCCGCACCAAACGCAGTTTTGGCGATTGCCAGTTGCACCTTGAATTTCGGGCACCGGAAGTGGTAAAAGGTGAAGGCCAGGGCCGGGGCAACAGCGGTGTTTTTTTACAACAGCGCTACGAGGTTCAGGTGTTGGATTGTTACCAAAACACCACCTATTCTAATGGCCAAACGGCATCGGTGTACAAACAAACAATTCCACTGGTAAATGCCTGCAAAAAACCGGGCGAATGGCAAACCTACGATATTATTTATACCGCACCACGTTTTAATAAAGACAGTGTTTTGGTCGCACCCGGTCACGTTACGGTGATGCACAACGGTATTGTAGTTCAAAATCACACAGAAATAAAAGGTACTACCGAATACATCGGTTTGCCCAAAAATGTGGCACACGGCAAAGCCCCCATTCAGTTGCAAGATCACGGCGACCTGGTGAGTTACCGGAATATTTGGATTCGGGAATTATAAGGATAACAAAACAGAGCATTATTTGAACTGAATTGCTACAGTTCAAATAATGCTCTGTTGTTCATCATATTGGCGGGCTTTCTGCACCAAATCAATGTTCACTTCAAATAAATCTGCAATAGATTGATCTGTAACGGTCGGATTCTTTTTGATGTAGCGTTGAATACCAATTAAAATACCTTTTTCAACACCAATTCCGATACCTTTCTCAATGCCAATTCCGATACCTTTTTCAACACCAATATCAATACCTTTCTCAATGCCAATATCAATACCTTCCTCGATACCTTTCTCTTGCCCCTTTACAAAGTATTTTCCAAAAATGGAAGGTGGTATTTGCTCCTGTTCGTCAGGAGTTAAAATCGTTTCAATATTTGCGATAGCCATATTTGCGTGTTTTGAAATGTTAGAGAGATAGATTAGAGTCAATTCCACCAAATGCGCATAAGCCGGTGAATCTCTATCTGCTGATGCAAAAATAAGTAGTTCTCTTAGATATTGCGCCACCTTTTTTTCATCTCAAAAGAACTCAAACCACCTCTACAGCGCTAAATCCGTCGCTTTTTTTCACCACGCGTACTTGCGTTGATATGCGGTTAATCATTTCCCGAATGTGCGAAATTACCCCAATCATAACGCCCTGCGATTGTAATCCCTCCAAGGTTTCAATGGCCATTTCTAAGGCGGTTTCGTCCAGGGCACCAAAGCCCTCGTCAATAAATAAAGACTGAATTCGGGTTTTTCGATTGGTCATATCCGCCAGACCCAAGGCCAGGGCTAAACTCACCAAAAAGGTTTCACCACCGCTGAGGGTTTTTACCGAACGCACAAAATCGGCTTGAAAAGTGTCGGTTATTTCCAGTTCCAGGTCTTTTTCGGGGCTTTTCCGCAGGCGATAACGCCCACCCTGCAAACGCGCCAAATGTCGGTTGGTGAGGCCCACCAACTGATCGAGGGTAAGCCCCTGTGCGTACCGCCGGAACGATAACCCGTCGGCACTCCCGATAATGGCTTTTAACTCGTCCTGCTGGTGGAGTTGCTGTCCAATATTTTCGATTTGTGCCACCAAATCGGCGGCTTCCCGGATGCGGCGATTATTGTTTTCCAATTCCGTTTGTATCGCCCCAATGCGCTGATCCATTCGTTTTCGGGTGTCTTCGGCGGCCCGGAGTGCCGTTTTTACAGTCTCCGGATCGGCATCGGCCCCTGGTTTGGCCAATGCTTCGCTGCGCTCCCGTTCAAGTGTTTGTTGGCGGGTAGAAAGTGCCAGTTGTTGTTCATCGAGTTGAAGTTTGGCTTTTTCCAAATCCCCGGCGGTATCTTCGGGAAGAAGAATTTGGAAATAATAGGCCAATGGGTCACCCGATAACGGCGGCAATTGCCCCTTATCCGACCATTGGGAAAGTTGCTGTAGGGCTTCTTTTTCCAAATAACCGGCGCGTTGGCGGATTTCTTCCAGTTGCGCCGTTAGGGTGGTTTGTTGGGTATTTAAACTGGACAACTGTTCGCGCAATTGCTGCGCCAGTTCTTGTTCGCGGGCAAAATCCGTTCGGAGTATTTCCAGTTTTTCTTGCAAAAAAGCCAATTCTTGTTTCGGGTCGCGGGTGCCAAAACGCGTTTCGCGCTCTCGTTGAACGGCAGCCAACTGCTGCGTCTGGTCGGTTAACCGGGTGTTCAGTTCTTCCAAATCGCGGCGGCGTTCGGTGAACTGCCGCTCCAAGTGCGTGGTATTGGACTCCAACAAGGCGATATTTTTTTCAACCGACCGGCGATTTTGGTTTTTTTCTTGAAAAACAGCGTTTAATTCTTTTAACGTTGCCAATGCGGCGGCAAATTGCGCATCGGGGGAAAAAGTGACCTGCCAGGGTGCCAACAGTGCATTCAGGGCGGTGGCAGCGGTTTCAATTTCGGCGTTGGCTTTTTCCAAATCAGTTTGCAACTGGGCCATCCGGTCTTGTTTGCGGGCCAGTTCATTGGCCGTTTCCAACTGCGTGCGCTCGTGTTCGAGGCGGCGTTGTTGGGTCATTTGCCTTTGTTTGGCGGCCGTTTGCACGGCGTCAAGTTGCGCCCGAACGGCTTCCAATCGAGTACGCAAGGCATTTTCCTGCACGTCAATTTCGGCATCGTCTTCCAGCCGCAACTGGTCATTGAGCGTAGCCAAAAGCCGCTCTTTATCGCTGTATTCCGACAATAAATCGAGGGTTTGGTGTTCGAGGATTTCCCCAAATTCCGCCTCGATTTTTTGGATGGATGCGCCCAAATCGCGCAATTCGTGGTTAAGTTTCAGGTATCGGCTATTGGCTTCATCCAGCGAAGTACGCGCTTTGTTCCAATCGTTTTGCGCGTCGTCGGCAATGGCCATCAGCGTTTTTTCTTCCAAAAACGGGTGGTGCAGCGAACCGCACAACGGGCAAGGTTCACCGGCCAGCAACAACGTGGCCCGGTCGCGTTCGTAGTTCAGAATTTGCCGGTCGCGTTCGAGCCGGATGCGTTTTATTTCCTCGTTTCGGCGCGCCCAATCGAGTTCGTCTTCGGCCTCCAACAGCAGCAGCAAGGTGTGTTCGGCGGCGGTAGTAAGGGCTTCCTGTTGTTCCCGAACTTCGGATAGTCGGCTGATTTTTTCGCGGTATTCGCCAAAATGGCGCGTAAATTCCTCCAATCGTTGCTGGTAAGCCGTCATTTGAGGAATTAACGCGTCGGGGTGTTGCAGCGCTTGCCAGGCGGTGGGTAACGTGGCCAGCAAGTTCACCCAATCCTGCGCGGCGGTTTGTTCGGCGGCCTGATTTCGGCGGGCGGTTTCGGCGGCGATTTCGGCCAGTTCGGTTAATTCCGCCAGCCGGGGTTGCTCTTGTTTTAAGGCTTCTTCCAGCGATAAAACGCGGCGACGGGCATCGCGCAAAATGGGCAAATGTTGCTCCTCGACGGTGCGCAGGTAACGGTCCAGTTCTTCGGCCGAAGCGTGTTCGGTGAGCCATTGGTCCAATTCGACGCGCAATTGGGTTTGTTGGGCCAATGTTGCGCGTTCGGCGGTCAATTGCCGATCCAAATCCGCGATTTTTTCGGTTTGTTGCGCGGCGGCCAACTGGCTATCGGCAACGGCAATTTGTTGCAGGCGCACTTGTTCGTCCCATTGGAGGACTTGTTGCACCAATGGTTGAAGGGTTTTATTTTCCTGTTCTAAATGCGCAATTTCGGATTGTTTTTGGGTCAAAACCGGCGTTATTTCGTTCGTTTTTTGCGCGGCAACGCCCAGTTCGCCGTTGGTTTGGGCCAACCGTCCCTCCACGGTGCGAAGGCTGGTTAAGGCTTCCTGCCATTGGACGGCGGTGGTTTTGAGCGGCAAAACGGTTTTGTGGTATTGCAACCGAAGCGCCTGTGGTTGAAAGGCCGTTTGTTCAGTTTCGAGGCGTTCTGCGGCCTGTCGGAGGTCGGCGAGGGCTTGGTTAAGGGTGGTCATTTGCCGAATCAGCGCCTCCTGGGTGCGGAGTTGGGCCAGTTCCACATCGGCGCGGTCGCCCAGTTCCCGTTGCTCCTGCAATTCGATGTTCAACTGCTGAACTTCATCGGGGCTGAGCACCTGGCGGGCGTTTTTTTCCACCATTAACTGATCGTGGCGTTGCCGGGTTTGTTTGGCGCGTTCAAAAGCCGCCCGGGAGAGTCGGGTATAAATTTCGGTATCGGTCAGGCGCTCCAACACGGCGGAGCGGGTGCGTTCGTCGGCGTGTAAAAAAGCGGCGAATTCTCCCTGCGCGAGCAGGACAGTGCGTTTAAACTGTTCGTATCCGAGACCCAGTTGTTCTTCCACGGCTCCACGGCCGCCTTTTCCGTCCACTTCCGTTTTGCCGGAAGCAATAATGCGCCACGCATCGGAAGACGCATCCCATTGGGCCAGATCGCGGGTGACGGGCAGTTGTTCGGCTTTTCGGTTGGAGCGTTTTTGTTGCCAACGGGCCAAAAAGCGCCCTTTTTCGTTGGAAAATTCCACTTCAGCGCCGCATTCGGTGGTTCCGTTGCTCATTACCTCTTTTTCGTGGTCGCGGCTGGTTTTGGCGTATAAGGCCAACGTAATCGCGTCCAGAATAGTGGTTTTCCCGGCTCCGGTATCGCCCGTAATGGCAAACAAACCCGCGTGTACGAAAGGTTCGCGGTCGAACTCAATCGCAACGTGCCCTTTTAGGGAATTCAGGTTGTGTAAGCGAATGGCGTGGATTTTCACGTTTTATAAAATCTTTAAAAAAACACCATCTCCGTTCTTCGGTTTTGGAGTCGGCCTTCGGGGGTTTCGTTGGTGGCGACGGGGAAAAACTCGCCGCGACCAGTGGGCGAAAGTTGGTTGGCATTTACACCGTAGTCCGTAATCAGGGTACGGGCGATGGTGGAGGCGCGGCGCAGGCTCCAGTCCCAGGTGTCCGTTAGGGTTTTGTTATTTTTGGGCAATTGGTTATCGGTATAGGTGATAATTTGGGCGGGAAGCCCTGGTTGTTCGATCAGGATTTTGGCCAAAGAATCGAGGGTGGTTTTGCCGGTGGTACTAATATTGACGCCCGTTGGTTCAAACAACAATTTATCGGGCAGGGTAAGTACCACGTGGTGTTCGACGATAGTAACGGTGATGCCTTCGGCGGCGGATAATTTGGTGGAAAGCAATTTGCTCAGGTCCGAAAGTTTGTTGTTAAAAGCGGTTTCTTTGGCTTTAATTTTGGCCAATTCACTTTCTTTTTCCTTTAAAACAGCCGTTTTTTCGTTTAATGTTTTTTCCAACGCCGTTTTTTCGTCCAACAAAGAAGTGGTCGTTTTATTGGCATTGGTGGATAACTGCACGATTCGGCTGCGCAGTTCGGCAATTTCGCTTTCCTGTCGGCCAATGGTTTTATTGAGGTCACCAATATTTAGCACCATACGGGCGGCTTCGGCCTTGCGGTCGGTGAGTTCGGCGTACAGCACTTTTTCGCGGGCTTCGGCCAATTGGCGGTTGGATAATTCGGTTTTGTAGAGTTTTTTCTTCACGCAAGAAACGTTCGTCAAAGTGCCGCAACAAGCCAAACAAAAAATCGTGGTGTAATAAAGACCTTTTTGCAGCGTCAGTAAGTTAGTGTGCATAAATTGTCAGGTAAAAATAAAAATAACGTTCGGGTGTACTCAATACCTAATTTGGTGTAATTTTTGCTGCAAAAGAACAACATATTTTTCGGGTTAAAGCACAATATTCGACTTACTAATGTTAAAATCGCGTTTGAGTGCAGAAAAATTGCCAACTTTGACCTTTATACACGTTTTTACACCAACAGTTCAAACCTGTTGATAATCTAAAATTGTACAAACCATGTTCCGATTTCTGCTATCCCTGGCAGCGGCATTCACCCTGCACGGGGTAAATGCCCAAAACCTCAGTTTATGCCATCAGGTCATTGGGGTTACCGGCCAATCCACCACCGAGAGTGGCCTCCATTACACCTACACCGTAGGCGAAACCGTTATTTTCACCCTTAAAAAAGAAGGCGTCGACGTAGTACTCACCCAAGGTTTTCACCAACCCGATGTGTGTTTACCCGTTTCCACCAACAACCCCGAAGAATGGGTCGGCTGGGATATCCAAGCCTATCCCAATCCCGTAGTAGACGTGTTAAACGTGCAATACAGCGCCCCCGACAACTCCGATTTGCAAGGCCAAATCGTCAGTATTACCGGCGAGGTTGTGCGGGACATCACTACCCTCTCGCAAGGAGGCACCACGATTTCGTGCAGTGACCTCAGTGCCGGGTACTACGTCCTCATCCTCCGCCACAAAGACCGAACATCATCGGTGAGTATTCCTTTTTCCAAAGTATTTTAATTTTCATCAAAAACTGATATTTCCATGAAACAGCGTTTTACACTGGCCATTCTGTTGGCCATATTCAGCGTTTTCTACGCGTGGAGCCAAAATGCACCACAAGGTTTTAATTACCAGAGCGTAGTGCGCAACGCCGCCGGAACCGCATACGCCAATCAAACAGTAACCATGTTGTTCGCCATCCGAAGTGGAGCGGCCAACGGACAGGTTATCTATACCGAGCGCCACGTGACCAATACCAACGAGTATGGCTTGGTCAATTTGGCCATTGGACGCGGCGAAGCCCTGCAAGGGACTTTTAGCGGCATTAACTGGGGCGGCGGCCCCAAATACCTCACCGCATCGGTGGAGACCTCGCCGAACGTATTTGAGGAATTGGGTTCGACCGAACTATTAAGTGTGCCGTTTGCCCTCTACGCCCAAAATGGCGGCGGTGGCGGCGGCGGCGGTAACGATGACTGGGGTACCCAAACCGCAGTCACCGACGGCACCCTCAAAGGCAACGGTACCGGTGGCAACCCACTGGGTATTGCCCCCCAAGATGCCTCCGTTGGGCAAGTACTCAAATGGAATGGTATCACCTGGGCACCCGCCGATGATATTTCCGATACCGGCGCTAATGGTGGTACCATCACCCAAATCAATACCAACAACGGCATTACTGGTGGCCCCATCACCACTGCCGGGACCATTGGTTTGAGCAATACCGGCGTTACACCCGGCCCTTACGGTTCTTCTACCCAAATTCCGGTGATTACCGTGGATGCGCAAGGCCGTATCACCAGTGTATTTACCGTTGTTCCGTCACCGGGTACCATCAACATTACCGGCGGACCCGGCATTGCGGTGCAACCCAACGGGATTAATTTTACATTGACCAATACCGGCGATACCAACGCCGGGGACGATATTACCACCAGCAGCACCGCCAACGGCGACGTGAGCGGAACGTTTTCCAATTTACAAATCAAAACCGACGCGGTGGGAACGCCCGAAATCGCCAATGCGGCCATTACTGCGGCGAAATTGAGCGCAATGGGCGCTACCAACGGCCAAGTCCTCAAATGGAACGGCACCACCTGGGCACCCGCCGCCGACCAAACCGGTACCCTCAACCTCACCGGGGGCGCGGGTATTACCATTAGCGGCGCAGCACCCAACCTGACCATCGCCAACTCCGGGGATACCAACCCCGCCGACGATATTACCACCGCCACGCAAGCCGCGGGCGACGTTACGGGACCATTTAGCAACCTGCAAATTGCCGCCGGAGCCGTGAATACCGCCGAATTGGCCAACAACGCCGTGGGTACCCCTAAAATCGCCGACGATGCCGTTACCAACGCCAAAATCGCCGATAATGCCGTAAATACTTCTCAATTGGTCAATAGCGCGGTTACTGCCGCCAAATTGGACGATATGGGCGCGACCAACGGCCAAGTATTAAAATGGAACACCGCCACCAGCACGTGGGCACCCGCCGCCGACCAAAGCGGCAACCTCAACCTCACGGGCGGAACGGGTATCAGCATTACGGGTATAGCACCCAACCTGACCATTACCAACTCCGGGGATAATGACCCATCGGACGATATTTCCACCACGTCTTCGGCGAATGGTGATATTAGTGGTACGTTTAATGATTTGCAAATTAAAGTGGGCGTAGTCGGTGCAACGGAATTAGCCAATAGCGCAATAACAACCCCAAAAATCGTGGATGCGGCCGTTACTACCCCAAAAATTGCCGACGATGCCATTACAACTGCTAAAATTGCCGATAATGCTGTAACCACCGCTCAGGTAACCAACGGTGCCATTACCGCCGCCAAATTGAACGCCATGGGCGCAACGACCAACGGACAGGTATTAACGTGGAACGGCACCGCCTGGGCACCCGCCGCCGCGGCCGCCGGACTTAACCTGACCCAAGGAACGGGTATCAGCATCACGGGAACGGCGCCCAACCTGACCATTGCCAACTCGGGCGATACCAACCCATTGGACGATCTTACGTTGAGTTCAACGGCCAACGGAGATATTAGCGGCGTATTTAGTGATTTACAAATAAAACCGGGCGTAGTGAATACCGCTGAATTGGCGGATAATGCCGTAACTACCGACAAACTTGCTAATAACGCGGTAACAACGGTAAAAATCGCCAATGACGCGGTAACAACGGTGAAAATCGCCAATAACGCCGTCACCACCGATAAAATCGCCAATGACGCGGTAACAACGGTGAAAATTGCGAATCAGGCCGTTACTGCGGCCAAATTGGACGATATGGGCGCGGCCAACGGCGAAGTCCTCAAATGGAATGCAACTACGAACATCTGGGAACCCAAAGCCGACCTGACCACTGGTCTTACCCTGAACCCGGGCGCGGGTATCAATATCACCGGTACCGCTCCCAACCAAACCATCGTCAACATTGGCGATACCGATCCTGGCAACGACATCATTAACTCAACGGTAGCCGATGGCGATATCACCGGTACTTTTTCGGCTTTAGACATAAAAGCCGGCGTAGTTGGTACCAATGAACTGGCAAACAATGCCGTTACTGACGTTAAAATCGCCAATAATGCGGTGACTACGGCGAAAATTGCCGCGCAAGCCGTTACTGCTGATAAATTGGATGATATGGGCGCTGCCAACGGCCAGGTGCTTTCCTGGGATGATGCCTTAATGATTTGGAAACCGATTACCCTTTCCGGCAGCGGAACGGGCGATGGTTGGGGTGCACAAACCGTGGCCACCAACCTCACGCTCTCCGGCTTAGGTACCAGTGGCAGCCCATTGGCCATTGCACAACAAGGGGCTGCCAACGGTCAGGCCCTCGTTTGGAACACGGCGAATAACCGCTGGATACCAGCAACGATTCCTTCCGGCGCCGATGACTGGGGTACACAGGTGGTAGAACACAGCGCTGAATTTATTGGCGACGGTACGGCTTCGGTGCCGCTGGAACTGGCTCCCGGTACCACCAACGGCCAAGTACTGAAGTGGAACGGCAGCAATTGGGTGCCGGGTACGGACCTGAACAGTGGCAATACCTACGCCGCCGGAACCGGCATTACGGTGACAGGTACTGCGCCCAATTTTACCGTAACCAACGCGGGCGATTTGAGCAATACCAACGAAATACAAACCATTAGCATTGCCGGCAACGTGATTAGTTTGTCGCTGGGCGGCGGTAGTGTTACCGTTCCATCCACCGGCGGTGGCAGTAGTTACACGGCAGGGGCCGGTATTGATATCACCGGTACTGCACCGAACGAAACCATCGTTAACACCGGTGACCTCAGCACCACCAACGAATTGCAGGCGTTGAGCCTTATGGGTAATGCCTTAAGCCTTTCACAAGGCGGCGGCACGGTGAACATTGACGCCAGCACCACCAACGAATTGCAAACTTTGAGCCTCACGGGCAGCGCATTAAGCCTTTCACAGGGCGGTGGCACCGTTAACCTTCCCACGGGCAATACCTACGCGGCGGGAACGGGCATCAGCATAACGGGTACTGCACCCAACCTGACCATCAATAACACGGGTGACCCCAGCATTACCAACGAGTTGCAAAACCTGACCCTGAACGGCACTACCCTTCGTATCACGGGAACCAACAGCACCGTTAAATTAGATACGATCCTGACCTCCAGTGCAAACTTGTGGAAACTGACCACAACCGGCAACCACATTGTGAACACCAATTCCGGTTTTGTGGGGATCAATACCCAATTGCCCACCAGCCAATTCCACATTAAAGGGGGCGGCAAAATGGTGCAATTAGAAGGTAACAACCCCCAGATTTCGTTTTCCGAAACCCCCACCGGCACCAACGCTTACGTAGGATTGCGGGGTTCTGACTTACTGGTTGGTACTTTGGATTCGTCCAATATTGTGCTACAAACGGCCCAGGAAGGAAAAGGATTAAGCCAAAATGGCCTAAGCGGCAACGTGACCATTGGCGGCACCGGTTCCAGCCCGCAAAAACTAAAAGTCATCCACGACGCGGGTGGTTTTATGTTGGAAAATGGCGGCACGGGTGACAATTGGGAGTTTTTGGTAAATGGCCAAGGCGCATTGGCGTTGTACAATAGCGCGTCTTTGGGTGCACCGGCGGGTGTTTTTGCCCAAAATGGCACCTATACTCCTTCTGATCGCCGTTTGAAAAAAGACATCAACGCAGTGCCTTCGGTTTTGTCCAAATTGCATTTGTTGCGCCCGGTGACTTACCATTACAACAATGAGTCCTCGAATGCACCATTATCCATGGGCTTTATTGCCCAGGATGTGGCCAGCGCGTTCCCCGAATTGGTGGGTACCAGCCCCGTTCGCAACGGCGAAGGCAGCACCCTGATGGTCAATTACGGCGGTTTAAGTGTGGTGGCCATCAAGGCTATTCAAGAGCAGCAGGAACAAATTGACCGTTTGAAAAACGAAAACGCGTACCTTCGCAGCCGCTTAGACGCCATTGAGGCACTTTTGAATATTAAAAAATGAGAATAGTATTTCAAATACTTTTTTTATGCGTTATCGCCTGTCGGGTGGCGGCTATGTCACCCGCAGGCGATACTGCCGTGTTCCAGCAAACCTATTGTTCCAACCAGATTGTCATCATCAATAACCACATTTACGGTCCATTCAAAACCGAAGGCGTTGAGGTGATTCCCGGCGCAGCCGCCAACGGAATGGACAGTATTTTTAAAGTGATGCTGACTTTTTTTGAACCGGTAGAATCTACTTACGCAGTTACCCTTTGCGAAGGCGACAGCATCAACATCAATAATACCATTTACCACCAGGGCTTTTACCAGGGGGAAGAAATTATTGAAAATGGTGCGTCAAATGGGTGCGACAGTATTGTTAACATTCAATTGTCGTTTATACCACCGCCTTTTTCGTACCTGATTGACACCCTTTGCTCCGATGCATCGGTCACCGTCAACGGTACTGTGTACGATATGGAGAACCGAAGCGGATTGGAAATTTTGTCCAATGCCTCGGCCAATGGCTGCGATTCACTGGTGTACATTAGTTTGTTTTTCCGCGAACAATGGGTGTATCTCGGTCCCGATACCGTAGTAACCGACGGAGACTCCATTTGTATTACCTTACAGGCCCAGTATCCGGTGGACCGCGTGGATTGGACCCCGCTGCCGCCCTGCGTTGATCCCGATTGTCTTACTTTTTGTACGCCACCGTTGTTCCGACCGGCCAAATACGCCGTGCAATACACCGATTCGTACGGCTGTATCAGCAACGACGAGGTTACAATTTACGTGGATAAAAACCACCGCGTGTACGGCCCCAATGTATTTGACCCAACCTTGGATGAACCCAACAACCGCTTTTTTGTCACGGCCGACCGCGGCGTGACGCTGATTCGGCAACTTTGGGTGTACGACCGCTGGGGCGAACCCGTTTTTAACGCTCAAAACGTTCCGAACGACCCCGACAGTGCCTTTAACCAGGGCTGGGATGGCAGCAAAAAAAACCGCAATATGCACACCGACGTGTACATGTGGTGGGCGGAATTTGAAACCCGCAGCGGCGAAGTTTTCCAACGCACCGGCGACGTGACTTTAATCCGCTAATCGAAGCGACCGGAACCAAAGGCAAAACCCGGTTGTTAAAAGCATATTCCAACGTACGTTGATCCACACAAACAATTCAAATAATATCAATAATGTCATTAGAAGCAACGATTAACAAAGATCTGGTGGTGGCCATGAAAGCCAAAGACGAAGTAGCACTGCGCGGTATCCGCGCCATTAAAAGTGCCATTATGCTGGTAAAAACGGATGGTTCAGGCCAGGAGATTGATGAAGCCCGTGAAGTACAAATTCTTCAAAAATTGGTCAAAACACGCCAGGAATCGTACGATATTTACATAAAAAATGACCGCGAGGCATTAGCCCTCATTGAAAAAGAAGAAATAGAGGTCATTCGCAAATACCTTCCGGCCATGATGGAAGGCGAAGAACTGGAAAATGCCATTAAGGCCATTATCGCCGAAACCGGTGCCACTTCCGCCAAAGACATGGGTAAAGTTATGGGAGCCGCCAACAAAGCCCTCGCCGGTAAAGCCGAAGGCCGCGCGATTTCCGAAATTGTAAAAAAACTGTTGGTTTAATACCCCAACGTTTCAAATACGACAAAATTAAACTGCCGGAACGGTTTCCAAGGGGAACCGATTCCGGCAGTTTTATTTTCATAACTTAGGTGGATGGCTTAGTCCAGTTTAAACTTAATGGGCAATGTAAACTGGGCATTGACCGTTTTACCCTTGTCTATGGCCGGTTTCCAGCGGGTTAATTTCACCACCCGAATAGCCTCGGCTTCGATTTCTTTATTGATGGGTTTGAGCGATTTTACCGACTCTACGCCGCCGGATTTATTCACCACAAAACTAATGGCCACCACGCCCTGAATTTTGGCCTTTTTGGCTTCCGCCGGGTAAGTGATATTATCGGCTAAAAATTTCATTAAACCGGCAGTGCCACCGTCCAAAAATTCGGGCATTTGTTCGGGTTGTTCCACTACTTTTTTGTTTTTTGCCTGGGCATACACCGTATTTTGTTGAAAAACGGTGAGTAACAGCATCATTGCCGGGATAATAAGCGCGTAGCGCAGGCTCCTGACCGGAGCGGAATGTTGTTTGCTTAACATAACTAAACGTTGTTTGAGCGGTGATTGTAAAAAGTGATTGGCGTAGGCAAGTACAGGTCCGGACTGCGCTTGCCGTATTAACAAAAGGCCGTATTGTTGTCGGGAAAAATGGCGCACTGCCGCTGCATCGGCAATGTATTCGTGCACGGTGCGCAATTGGCGTTTAAACCAATACACCATCGGGTGCCACCACAGCAGGACACAAAGCAATTCGCAAAGCAGCACATCGGCGCTGTGCCACCCGCGCACGTGTGCCTGTTCGTGGCGCATCATGCTGTCCAATGCGGGTTCGTCGCGGTACAACTCCGGGATAAACACCCGGTTAAAAAAGGAAAAAGGCATATCAATGTCTGCCGAATAGCGCACGTTGCCGCTGCGTTCGGTGGCTTGTTGGGCAATTTGGACAATCGAGTACACCCCGTACAACATACGCACCAGTCCCACGAGCGCGCCCAACATCCACACGGTGACCCCAATTTGTATCCAGTTGAGGTGCAATGCCACGGTGTTTTGGGCCTGCAACACCGAATTGGTCAGCGTGGGCAACACCGTCCCTTCGCCAATGGCCCCTTCGTTGGTGGCCATTTTGGCCCACGCCATTCCGAGCGCGGGCAGGATTAAACCGCCCAACAGCGCAAAAAGCAGGTAAAATCGGTTCCAGTGGAAAAAAGTTTCTTTTTCCAGCAGGCTGCGGTACAGCAAAGCAAATACAGCCCAACCGAGGGTTAGGTACGCGACGTACATCAGCATATCAATGGTGTTATTTTAATTTGTCCAATAATTTTGAAATTTCGTCCTCACTCAACTGCTCCTTTTGCACCAAATGGGAGACCAGTCGCTGCGCCGATCCGCCAAAATAATCACGCACCAAATCGCTCAGGGAACGGCTCCCGTAATCTTCCCGTTCGATGAGTGGGTAGTACTCGTAGGTTTTGCCGTAGGCTTTGAACCCCACGTACCCTTTTTTTTCCAAAATACGCACCACACTCGACAAGGTGCTGTGCGGCGGGCGCTCCGCCTCGGGGATGCGTTGCAACAAGTCGCTGACCGTGCAGCGGCCGGCATCCCAGATCATGTGCATCACTTCCTCTTCCGATTTTGTGAGTTTTGTCAAATTCATGCGACAAAGGTACAGCGTAGTTTTTAGTTGTGCAACTTTTTTTTACGTTTTGTAACGTATTTTTACGTTGAATGATTTGAACCTGGGACAGAAGACTTTAGATAAAAGACATTCCACTTACTCATCATTTCTGAGAAAATGTTCGTATTAAGCCTATTGATGTCTAGATTTTCGCTTGTAACCCTTATCTTTGTGGTGGCTTTTTAATAAAATAAAATTCAAACCGGCTCTAAATGTTATACTTTAATCGTGTCGGCTGGGAATGTTTTTCTGCAACGATTTAATATATTTTTTAAAATAAATAATATGAATGAAATTTCTCTTTCCTCACTTTTCCTTTTCTTATTTGCAACTCTCGGCCTCTACGCCCATGAAACGCCACGTATTCCACTTGCCGATGTACTCGACTCGCAGGGCCATATCGTCAACAATAGTCAACTTTCCGGCAGCGTGGACTTTTCGGGCTACACTCCCATTATAGACTCGGTTGTGGGGCTGCGCTTTGTACCCGCTTTACCCCTCACCTCCGGCTGGAATGCAATAGGTACGGGGCTTGATGGTTTTGTCTATACTGTAGCTACCTACGGCAGTGATGTGTATGTTGGTGGGGCATTCACGGATGCCGGAGGCAATGCCAATGCGGATAAAATCGCTCGTTGGGATGGCAGTTCCTGGAATGCGCTGGGTACCGGGTTTAGTGGGTCAGTCTTTACCATAGCCATATCTGGAAGTGATGTGTATATTGGCGGAAATTTTATATTTGCCGGGGGCACCATTGCGAATAATATCGCCCGCTGGAATGGCAGTTCTTGGAATGCTCTGGGTACGGGGCTTAATAATTATGTCTATACTATAGCCATCTCCGACAGCAATGTATACGTCGGCGGGCTTTTCACGGATGCCGGGGGCAATGCCTTTGCGGACAATATCGCCCGCTGGAATGGTAGTTCTTGGAGTGCGCTAGGTACGGGGCTTAGTAGTGTTGTCAATAAAATAGCCATCTCCGGCAACGATGTGTATGTCGGCGGAAATTTTGCAGACGCCGGGGGCAATGCCGAGGCGGATTATATCGCTCGCTGGAATGGTAATTCCTGGAATGCGCTGGGTACGGGGCTCAGTTCTGTTGTCAGGGCAATAGCCATCTCTGGCAGTGATGTGTATGTTGGCGGGGGATTCATGGATGCCGGGGGCAATGCCGAGGCGGATTATATCGCCCGCTGGGAGGTTTCCTCCTTGCCAGTAGAATGGGTGGCATTAGAAGCAAAGCAGCAGGCGCAGGCCGTGCAGGTAGCATGGACGGTGGCTACCCAAATCAACAATATAGGCTGGCACATAGAGCACAGTACCGACGGTATTTACTGGGTGCGCGTCGGCTGGGTAGCAGGCGATGGCAACCAGCAGAAATTATCAAATTATGGTTTCCTACATGCCGATCCAGCCAAAGGGCAAAACTATTACCGCCTCCAGCAGGTGGACTACGACGGTCAGTTCGAATATTCAAAAATCGTAAATGTGCAAATTAAAAATAGTGCCAGTATCCAATTTTTCCCTAACCCGGCCACGGGCAGCGTCACACTCGTCCTCGAAACGGACTACTCCAGCGAGGCAACCCTCAGCCTATTCGACGCCACCGGAAAACAAGTAAAAAACCAGACTCTACCGCTAAAAAGTGGCACATTCCGCCTCTCGATAGGGCTGGGGGATTTACCCCCTGGCATTTACATGGCGCAAGTACAGGCGGGACAGGAACAGTGGAGGGAGCGTTTAGTGGTGGAGTAAATGAGCCCATTCTAGCACAAAAATCCCCCCTACAAAAACCGCAAAAACCAATTTTTTTCCAACAAACCCGTGCACGCCTCCACTTCTTCTCGTAAGGCGACGCGACTGGCCCGGTCGCCCGGTGGCAGTGCCGTAAGCCGCCGGACAAACCGCACAATATTGGTGTAGTTTTCTTTGTGGTACCCCAACACTTTTTTACGCCGGATATAAATGGCCGTACTGTCGAGCAAACTATCTAATGCCTGCCACGACGCGGTTTCGTAATAAATTTTGATTTGCAGGGTTTTGGCGCTTAAATTTTGCAAAACATCGTCGTATTCAATCCGGGTAAGCGCCCGGAGGGCCGCCGGGAGGTTGCCGCGCTCGTACCAGCAGCGGGCCTGGTTAAAATAATAGGAAGTATCGCGGTGGGCAGGCTCCAGTTTGGGCCGGTATTGCTCCAAAAACGCCATCGCCCAATCTATTTCCTGTACTTTTAGCGCCGCGTTGATGATATTGTTGTACGTCCACCGGGTGATGGTGCCGTTGTCGAGAAATACCTCTTGCTGAAGGCCATTTTTGTAAATTTCAAACAACGCATGCGCAAAAGCCCCGTCGCCGGAATTGATTCGCCGAATGCAATAATTCACCGCCACCAAAAACAAATCGTGCTTTTCACCCGCCGAAAATGCCGCGCCGTGCTGCTCCAATATGCCTTTCAAGGTGTCAAAAAAAACGTTTTGGGGATTCGCACCCAACATTTGGTAGGCGTTGTACCAGGCCGACAAAACGGGTTCGCTCAACCACGGATGCCCGTCCAGAAACCCAACGATAACCTCCGTAAACCGTTCGTCCACGGCGGTATTGGCAACGGTGCGCAAACTACGGCCCATGCACCCCAACTGCAATTTTTCGATAAAAAACGCCTTTTCGTGGGCTTCATTTAAGGGCTGAATGGGCAAATCGCGGCTGCGCCCGCCGTGCAACTGGCTGCGCAAAGCGGCGTTGTGCAGCCGGTAACTCCGCCGAAAATGGTCGGCATTGCGCAACGAAGTCCGATGCAGCGCCCCCGTTGCCTGCCGGATGGCCCGCTCCGTAAAGCGGTCGGCTTTGCGTTCCTGCAAATATTCCACCAAACCCAATGCCTGTTCCTGCGCGGCCTTTTGGTACTGCTCCTGCGCCCAAAAATCTTCGATTAATTGGGTCAAATACGACACCGCATAACTCAATTGTTTGGCCTGAAACGGCACGCCGGGGTACATGGCTTCGAACAGGGCTTCTTTGTCGGGCGGGCTTTTTTTGTGGCTACAATGTTCAAATAAAACCACCACGTCGGTGCGCGCATTGTGGTAGGGGGAGCGCAAAAATTTGCCCAATGCGTTGCGTTCGGCGGTGGACAAAAGCCCCATGTAGTGCAGCAATAAGGTTTGTTCCATTTTTTTAAAGGTAAAAACAAGGGTAAAGATAAAAACTTTTTTCGGAAAAAATAGGTAAACACCTTTTATAAAAAATTGATTGTCAATGTTAAAAGCCAATTTAACCCAAAAGAAAAATTTCGGTAATCGCGCTTTTTTGTTCTACCAGGCTTCCCAATGCCGCCGCACATTTGTAAGGTCAAAAAAATAAATACACTTTACCATGAAAAAAATATCCATTAGTCTGCTCGCCTTTTTTATTGGCGCAATCACGTTGACGGCCCAAGGCTTTGAGCGCTTTTACAACGATAATGTCATCAACGATTTTACCCAAACCACCGACCAAAACTTCCTGATGACTGGCTCGTACACCGAAGTGTATAAGTCATTCGGTTGGATTCAAAAAACCGATGCATCGGGCAATCCCATTTGGTCGCACGCCATTGAAGTAGGCGATACTTCTACCTTTTGCCAGTCTATTCAGGTCATTGATACACAGCATTTTGTGGTGGCGGGTACGGCAACTTTTAAAAACGGTCCCGATTATGAGAAAAATTTCCTGCAACGCTACGATGGCAACGGCGCATTGGTGGCGGAATGGAGCAGTAGCCAAATGGTGACGGCCACATTTTACGCTTCCGCCTCCGATTTGGCGCGGGGCACCGATGGTACTTTGTATTTTTTGGCCAATTCCGGCTATTGGACAAACTTTAACGCCTCTAAACTGACGCTGCTCACCTCCAATTTACAAGAAATATCGGCCGTTATCCTGGACGCCACCCTGTACCAAATCGAAGTGCTGCCCAATGGCGACCTGATGATGTGCGGGGTTCAAAACAACCAGGCGTACCTCTGCCGCACTACTCCGGCGGGCGAATTGTTGTGGGAAAAAACCTACCAAACCGGCAGTGCCCGCATGACCCTCACCGCCGATGGTAACGCAGTACTGGCAACCGACAAAAATTTGCTAAAAGCCAACGTGGCCAACGGCGATCTGGTGTGGAATAAAACGATTTCGCTGACCAATTACGTCCAGGCACCCACTTGGGTTGTGGAAGACGACCAGCAAAATCTGGTGGTAACGGGGATGTACAATGCCAATTATACCTCCGTTTTTACCATCCATAAATTGGACAGCAACGGTAACCTGATGTGGAGTAAAACGCCTTATCAGGCCATGATGTGGCACCATTCGGAGGTAAAGCCGCTCATTACGACCACCGGACTGTACGCGTTGGGCGGATATTTGCAAAATACCACCAACTGGGACACCGATGCGCTGTTGTACGTCACTGACAGTAATTTTAGCCCAGTTTCGATCCGTGAAACCGCCCTGAATCCACTCCACGCCACCGCTGCGCCCAACCCGGTCTCGGACCGAACCGTGCTCCGTTGGGCCGAACCCCAAACTGGCCGGATTCGGGTTTTGGCCAATACCGGTCAATGCATCCGGGAAGATCAGTTGTCGGGCACCGAATATATCCTGGGGGTGGGTAACTTGCCCGCCGGAATGTACCGGGTGCAAATGGTGACCGACCAACAGCGGACCTCCGTTCTGAATATTGTTGTGCACCATTAGTCGCTTTGTATTTCGACTTGGCGACGTTCCGTACAATAACTGTTTAAAAACCCCAAAAAATCGTTTTACTACCTTATCCTATGAAAAAAATATTGTTTTTATTGTTTTTTATCGCGGCGCAATCGCTGGTTTTGGCGCAATCGGATTGTAATATCCTGCGCATCAGTGCGGCCAACGATGGCTGGATTCCGTGCGATAATACCGGGAGCAAAGTACTGATTTGCAACGACAGCACCAGTGCGTATAATTTTGTCCAAATCGTGGTGACGCTACCTGCGTCGCTCAATTTTGTGAGTTCCGATCCGGCGCCGTCATTGGTGCAGGGCCAGGATTTATTTTACTTTTTGGGCACGATTCCGGGGCAATCCTGCCGGGAAATTACCCTCAGCACCGCCGTATCGTGCGCGGTCACGCCGGGAACTGCCATTTGTCTCCAGGCCAGAGATGGTAATATGGCGTGTTTGTACGGCGCTCCGGGTTGGGAAGGCCCGAATTTGCAACTTACGGGCGCTTGCGACAACGATAAGGCGGTATTTTCGATCTATAACCGGGGCCAAAAACTGCCACCGGGCAACGAACTTTCGTACATCATCATCGAAGACCACCTGATGCGCGTGATGGATACGATTGGTACCATTGACTCCGGTACGGTAAAAACAATTGAATGGCCTAATCCCAACGGCAAAACCATCACGTTTCAGATGAATCCGCTCAACAACCATCCGTATCCCCGGCTTTTTTCGGCGAGTGTGGAAGGGTGCGGCACGGGCGACCCGAGCAGGGGATACCTAACCCAGTATCCGCAGTACAGCGGCGATTTGAGCGCATTTATTTTTTGTGATACCGCCCGAAATACCATTGGCGGAATTCAGAAAGAAGCCTTTCCCGTGGGATACCGGGAAGAACACCTGATTGACCGGCAAACGGAATTACAATACCGCATTCGTTTCCAAAATTTAGGTAACATTTCGGCCACTACTCTTACCATCCGGGATACCTTGTCGCCCGACCTGAATATGGGTAGTTTTCGGGTGGGTGCAGCCTCGCATCCGTACACGTACACGTTTGAAAATCAAATGCTTACCGTTGTTTTTCCGAATATTCAACTACCGCCCTCCAGCGTGAATGAACCGGGATCGCGGGGGTATTTTAGTTACCACATTAGCCCGGACCCGAATGTACCCGCCGGAACGGTGATTTTAAACCGCGCCAGTGTGGATATGAACTCCATCCCGTTTTTGACGCTCACCAACGAAACATTTCACCAAATCGGCACTTCGTTTTTAATCACGAATACTTCGGAGGGGGCGCCCCCGGCGGCGTTTGAAATTCAGGTAATGCCCAATCCCCTGCAAACCGAAGCCGTGGTGTATTTCCCCGATAAAACGGACGATTCCCGCATCGAGTTGCAATTGTACAATGTGGCGGGGCAGTTGCTCCACCGGGCGGCGGTGTACGGTAACTCCTACACCTTGGAGCGCCGACAATTGCCACCGGGTTATTATGTACTGCGTTGTATTACCGAGTCGGGGCAGGTGCACACCATCCGAATTGCGACGCAATAAAACACCCGGAAAGGTCACATAATACTTCGACACGACGGTGGCTAAACTCCGGCGATGCTCAGTATAAAAAACGGTCAATTTATGGAAAACAAAATCATTGTACTCTCGGCCTTGGGTTTGCTCGCGGGGCTACTCAGCATGGCTACCGGCAACCCTAAAAAGGCGGTTTCGCCCCCAACCTACCACCCAACTCATTTTATGGAAACCGCTTCGGAACGGGTAAATACCTGGTTGACAGCGCAAAACGCGGCGGCTTGCACGGGTACGCCCGACTGGAAAAACCCGGCCCTGGCGCAGGGCAACAAAGGTGCCAAGGCCTTGTCGCTTCCGTTACCGGGCAACGATGCCGAGCGGACTTTGTTGGTCTATTTTAACGAAAAAGACAGCATTGAAGGGGCGGTTGTGGTGGAAATAACGTTTGATAGCGCCTATTGCGCCCAAATTTCGTTCAACACCAACGGCGACCCATTGGACGAACTCACCTTTAACGGCTCCATCGCTTTGTATTCCGCGCAGTGCGCCCTGCTGGGTCGCGTTGATATTCGGGAAAGCCGCGTGGTACGCACCTTTCAGCCCGCCGCCCATCCGCCCGCGCAAGCGGTGGAGCGCCAGGTATTGGCCCAATTGATGCAGTTGGATCAGCATCATTTAGCGGCTTTAAACCCTGATGTATTGACCTGCGTGCACTGCGCCATGTTTCACCTGGGCTGTTTGCGCTGCTCCGAATTGTACACCGAGTTGTTTTTTAGTACTGAGAGATTTTTAGATGAGTGATTTAGTGATGAGAGATGAGTTAGAAGTGATGAGACGGTCGTTTCCTAAAAAAGTTGACACGACTTAACCGGACTTAGACATCTCTCATCGTTCATATCTCATATCTCATCATTAAATCTCTCATCACTAAATCTCTCATCACTCAATCACTACCTTCCCCGTCCAGAGTTGTCCGTCGGCGTCCATTTTTTGGATAAAATAGAGACCGGGAGCCAATTGTGGCCAATGTTCCAGGGTGGCGTTGCGCGGCGTAAAAGTCCAATTTTGCGCCCAAACAGCCCGGCCCGTTGCGTCTATTACCCGGATAAAACTACGGGTAATATCATTGGGAAGCGGGGTGGAAAAGTGCAGCGTTTCACCCAAACGAATGGGGTTGGGGTATATAAAAAGCGGCTGCGGGGCCGACTGAACTTTGGGGGCATTGCAGGTGTATTGGTACCATTCCAACTGCTGAATGGCCCATTCCCGCCGGAGTTGGATATAAGGCAAAAGCCCCTTGTAGCGCGTTAGCCGGGCGCTAAAACCGGTTTTAGGAAAAGCCGCAACTTCGTCCACAACATCATCCAAACTGCGCTGAAAATCTTCAAAACTACTCAACGGAGCCGGTTCTTCGCGGTAAGCCTCGCGGATCAATTCGTGCCACGCCTGAATTTGTGGCAGCAGCGAATCCACCGAAAAAAGATTGGATTGAAGGATGTCACAAACGACTTCAAAATACCGTTCGCGCCACGCCTCGTGCTGAAATACCGCGTCGAGCAAAGGCCGTTGGTTGCGGGGAATCAGGTACGATTTACCCACGCCCAAAACGCCGTTGACGTACTGAAAACTTTCGTTGTAGTCCCACGGAATAAACATAATTTTTCCGTTTTCGCGCTCGTACAGGTAATAATTGGAGCCGCCGCCCGAGTAGTTGTCCCAGGCGTTCACCAAGCGTTCGATGGCGACCATTCGCAAAAAATGATCGAGTTCAAATTCATTTTCCAACGTGGCAAAAACGCTGTCGGGCGGCGTATTGTTAATGAGATTAAGCCATTGAATCAACCGCGACCAGTCGGCTTCTGATTCATTGGTTTTTAGTTCAAAAGCATCCTGGTAATCCGCTTCACTGGCCCCGCGCCAACCCAAACCGGAGATAAGTCCTTTGTATAAATTACCGTCGTCGTCGCTGCCAAAATGCGTTTTCAGGAACGTTTTATCCACATTTTCGACCAAAGAATACAGCCCGACGTAGGTATCGTTCACGTATAAACGAGCAAAGGCCGTTCGGGGGGCGGTAACGTCGGCGCGGTTGAGGAGTTGGTAAGCAAGGGCTTCGCGCAGGAACGAGGGATCATTGGTATTGGTATTGAGGTTAATTTTTTTCAGGCCATCGTATTTTTGGTCAATGTATTCATCAAAAGCAATTTTGAACGGAAACTTGGTTTTTTGTTGCGCAGCGTTAAATAAAACGCTAAAATTTCCCTTCATTTTAAGGCCAACCGGACCAATTTCCTGCCCGTCCACGCTGGCCCAATGGCATTTGCGGTATATTTCCGGTGCCGTTCGGCTTTCTTCGTTGGCGGTTTTATAATCCAGGTACAAAGTATCAATCCAATCCGTCAGGCCAATCCGCAACCGGATTTCGTGCATTTGGGAGTGGTCCAGCAAGCGATTGCCGGGTTGGGCGTGCGCGGTGGCAGCACAGATGCAGAGGAGGAAAAAAAACAGTGGTCTCATGGTCGAATGGTATTGTTGAGGGCTTTGTAATACGGCCAAAATTCGCGGTTCAGCCGAACGCCTATTTGTACGTTAAAACTATTGGCTTTACTAATGTTAAACACCGGTCGGAGCCAGGTGGCCTCCGCAAAAAAGCGCACTTTTTCCCACGCCAAAAAAGAAGCGCCCAAATGCCCCGAAAACGTAACGAACGCGGGGTTATTGGCCACTAAATTTAGTTCCGGCACCACGCCGATGTACGCGTTAACGGGGTCCGAATGTTGCCAGACATGGTATTGCCAGCCCACCCCGATGCGGGTGACGGTAAAAGTACCGGGCATAATGCTCAGTTGGCCAAAAGTAGCGCGGTGTCGGTTTTTGAATCGGCCAGCCCGCAGTAAAAAATGCCCCCCTTTGGTGCGGTTATCCTCGAATAAATAGGGCGAATAATAGTTAAAACTGCCCAAACCAAGGCC
Organism: Chitinophagales bacterium; assembly: GCA_013298845.1. Classification (GTDB taxonomy): domain Bacteria; phylum Bacteroidota; class Bacteroidia; order Chitinophagales; family Saprospiraceae; genus M3007. Next base: position 155,649 of record JAAFJN010000007.1, on the reverse strand, counting down.
GCCCGCCAAAAAACGGGTGCGGTACGAAAGACCGGTTACGCTGTCAATGTCGCCAAATGGAATAATAGATTCGGATTGATCGGCTTTGCGCAGCCGCAAATGATCGGCATCAACGGCGATAATTTTACCGGTTTGTATTTCGGTATTTTTGAGGATAATTTTATCGGGTTGTATTTTTTGAGCGGCCAAAAAAGGCAAGGATAACAAACAAAAAGCCGCCGGAGTAAGCACTCGAAAGAACATGAGTTAAAGAAGTTTTTGTGTAGATAGAAGACAAAGATAGGTATTTGTACTTCGCCGCTGCGGGTTTTGTGCGTGAAAATAGTGCTATAAACCAGATGTTTGCGCAAAACCCGGCAACGCTCAGTAGATAAACTAATGCTACCTTTGCGCGATGCAAACCACCCAATCGCCGGGCACCCGCGCCTGGATCACTATGTTTAGCCTCGCATTTGTCTGGGGATTTTCCTTTTTGTTTATCAAACGTTCCGTTGCTATTTTTAGTCCCGTTCAAATGTTGTCGTGGCGCATGACCATGGCGACACTGGCGTATATTCCGTTTGCCGTGGTGTATTGGTCCAAAATTCAATGGAAGTATTGGTATTATTTTTTGGCGGTGGCACTGTGCGGATCGGCCATACCCAACCTGATGTACGCGTTTGCGCAACAGCACGTGAGCAGCAGTTTGGCGGGTATTCTCAACGCTCTTACGCCGCTTTTTACCCTGGTGTTGGGTGTTTTATTGTTCCAGATGAAAGCCAACGTCTATAAAGTGGCGGGCATTTTATTAGGATTAACGGGTGCGGTGGTATTGGTGTTTTTTAACGCCAAAAGCGCGGTATCCGGTCATTTGGGGTACGCTTTAATGTGCGCTTTTGCTACACTTTTTTACGGTTTAAATTCCAATATTATCGGTAGTAAACTCCAGGGGCACCATCCGGCGGCGATTGCAGCGGCATCGTTTATGCTGTTGGGCATTCCTTCGGTGTTGGTGATGATTGGCTCGGGCGGGTGGGAAACCGCCATGACCCACCCTCGTGGTTGGGAAGGCTTGGGTTATTTGGCTTTTTTGGGGATAGTGGGCACCGCGTTGGCGTCCATTGTATATTTTGATTTATTACAAAAGACATCCACGTTATTTGCCACCTCGGTTACCTTTTTGTTGCCGGTGATGTCCATGCTCATTGGGGCCTGGGACGGCGAAAGCATCGGTTGGATTGATGCGTTGGCTTCCGGTATGATTTTGGGCGGCTTGTATCTGGCGCGGAAATAGTGAAGGGGAGACGCTCCGTTTGCGTGTTTTGAAATAGTAGATAAATACATTAGAGTTAGTTCCACCAAATGCGCATAAGCCGGTGAATCTCTATCTGCTGATGCAAAAATAAGTAGTTTCTAAACAAACACCATCGTCAACACCCTTGGAATACCGCCATGCTCGTCGTCGTTATCGGTCCACTCCTGTAAATCAGCGCAGCGAAACCCTTGTTTTTTAGCCGCCGCAAAAAAATCCGAGGTGTGGTGATTAAAACATTCCAACACAAAAACATCGCCATTTTCCATCTCAAAACGCGCTTTACTGCCCAAATACTGCTTAAACGGGTGAAACTCACCCAAATATACCGTCCCGCCCGGACGGAGTACACGGCGTACTTCGGCAAAAATAAATTCAATATCCTCGATGTGCTCCAGCACTAAACTGAACGTAACGAGATCAAAATGACCATCGGGAACGGCCCAGGGTTGACGAATATCCGCCCAGCGAAAATCCACGTGCGCATCCGGAATTTTGCTTTTGGCCTTGGCCAGCATTTCTTCCGAAAAATCGAGGCCGGTGAGGCTGGTACAGCGGTCTTTGAGCCAAACGGAGTTCTTCCCCGTGCCGCACCCAATTTCTAAAATGTGCTCGAATTCCCGTTCCGCCAGTACGCTGCGGAGGGCAATGGCCTCCAGATCACGCGTTTTGTTGTTGTTGCTGTCGTACTGCTCGGCCCATTGGTTATACGCCTGACTGTTGTTCATACTAAAAATGTATTTAAGACATGCTCTAATCCGGCGCAAAGGTACAAACAGAAAATCTGGTGCCGCATCGGACGGAGAAATGTTTGTGATGAGTGGCCAAAAAAATAGCCGTTTTCGACATTTCGTCGAAAACGGCTGTGTTCCATCTTCTAATTTCAATTGTGTAATTCGTAATCGGCCATTTGGTTCAACTTTATAATTCTCCTGTGTGTTCGCTGCAAATATACGGCACTTCTCCGGATATTACGCAAGTTTTTTTTCTAAAATTGGAAAAATAAAATTATTTTGCTAATAATTGTCATTTGTAAAAAATTTATCCAGTTGCATTTATGAAAAATTTAGCCAAAAAAAAGATACGGATTTTTTTTACAAACAAGGTGCCGCTTTTTTCATTTTTACAACCGTAACTTTAAAAAACCTTCAATCATTTCGAACAAATGCGCCCGGTCCGGCCCGGTCACATTGTGCTCGTGTTCGGGGTAAATAAAGTAGTCCAGTTGTTTGCCTTTTTTAACGCATTGCTGCACGTACTTCATCGAGTGTTGCCACAGAACAACGTTGTCGGAGGTGCCGTGAATCATCAGCAAGCGACCGTTGAGGTTATCGAGGTAATTGTACAACGTGTTTTTTTGGTAACCTTCCGGGTTTTCCTGCGGCGTGTCCATGTAGCGTTCGGTGTACATAATTTCGTACATCCGCCAATCGAGCACCGGTCCACCGGCCACGCCGCATTTAAATACGCCTTTGGCCTCGGGGCGGGTCATGAGCGAGGTGGTCATAAACCCGCCGTAACTCCAGCCGTACACCCCGATGCGGGCGGGATCAATAAATCCAAGTGATTTCAGGTAGTCAACGCCGGCCAGTTGGTCTTCCATTTCTTTATCGCCCAACCGGCGGTGAATCGCCTGCTCAAAATCGCGCCCGCGGTGCGCCGAACCGCGCCCGTCCACCGATAATACCGCGTATCCTTCGTTGGCCAGGCGGTGCATCCACATTTCGCCGCCGCCCAGCCAGGAATTGGTGACCATTTGGACGTGGGGGCCATTATAAACATAGATCAAAGCCGGATATTTTTTGGCCGGGTCGTATCCAGCGGGCAAAATCAGGCGGCCATTGAGCGGAGTGCCGTCCGGCGATGCCAGGGCCACAATTTGGGTGGTGCCCATTTTGTACTCTTTTACGGGCGAAACGGCCGTCAGGAGAGTGCCAGTGACGGTGCCGCCCGCCGTTTTGCGCACCGAAATAACGCGTGGGGTGTTTAACTCCGAAAAAATATCCACAAAATAGTTACCATCGGGGCTAACCACGGCGTTGTGTACGCCGGTATTTTCGGTGAGTTTTACCGTTTTTCCATCCTTCAAATTAGCCATCCAGATGTACCGGTTCAGGCCCGATTCGTCGGCAGCTTGGTACGTACAGCGTTTGCCGTCGGTCGAAAAGCCGTAAAAATTGGTAACGGGGAATTTGCCACTGCTCAGGGCGCGTAAGGTTTTGCTCTCCAAGTCGCCGAGGTACATGTGATTAAAACCGTCGCGTTCGCTTTGCCACACAAATTGCGTGTTGCTACCGGGTACAAATTGCGCGGGTTGTTCCGGTTCGACCCATTTTTCGTTGGTTTCTTCCAAAATGGTTTTGACCAAAGCCCCCGTGCGGGCGTCGAATTGTTGGAGCCAAAGGTGGTTTTGTTCGCGGTTAACGACCGCTACCAGAATGTATTTATCATCGGGTGACCAGGCAATATTGGTGAGATATTGCTCGGCAGGTTGACCAGTTTGCAAATACACGGTGGTGCTTTTTTCGATGTTAAAGACCCCCACGGTCACGTGGTGGCTTTTGGCCCCGGCGTAGGGGTAACGAATTTGGCGGGCTACGGCGGGCATGGAATCCAGCACGTAAATGGGATATTGGGTCACCATAGATTCATCCATGCGGTAAAAAGCCAGCATTCGACCGGAATTGCTCCAAAAAGTTCCTTTGCGAATCCCAAATTCGTCGCGGTGAACACTTTTGCCGTACACGATGCCGTCTTTTTCACTTTCGGCGATTTTGGTGGCTTTCCCTTCGGTGTTGACGTACAGGGCTTGCCCACGGGTGTAAGCGGCCTGGTACGTTTTATCGTGGTAATCCACCGATTCGGCGTCGGCAGGGAGGTTGTTTTTTAGCAAAAGGCCGTTGGTAGTGGACCATACAAATGCTTCGGTGGCGGTTTGGAACCAAAGTTCGTTGCGGTTGAGCCATTTGAAGGAAGGAATGCCGTTTAAGGTTTTATACCCGGCTTTTTCCAACGCCGGATTAAGCGAAGATAATAAGTCAATGGTGTCGTTTTTGAGGATTTGCGCGTGTACCCGAACCAGGTTTTTACCCGCCGTGTGGGTGAATTCTTCGGTACCGGGAATCCATTCCATTTGCCGGAGGTTAGCCGGGGCAAAAGCCACTCTTTTGTTAATGGCCTCCGTCATCGTAAAGGTACCTTGAGCCGCCAGAAGGCCGTTAAGGGCCAAAAAGAGCAAGCATATCAGACTTTTTTGCATAGTGTAATGATGTAAGTGCGGAAAAATAAAATTTAATAACAAGAGGCGCGAAGATAAAACATGTATGCTTCGACTCGGCAGGTTTTGTGCGTTTACCATTTTTTGTTATACCTTTGTGCTTCCGTCTAACATTCTTTCCGGTCCAGTTTTATTTCACTATTTTTTTGAACTACGGTAATATCTAATTAATCAGCATGGAATTAAGAAATATCTACGTCGTGGCATTGGCTGCGGTTGCCTTATTTATGTTGCGTTGTAAAGGCATTGATGAACAACCAACAAATTTGTATCAGACTAATAAAACGGCGGGTTACAGTGGCACTTTTGCGCACGATTGGATACAACTCAGTGACCAATGTATTAAGGAGAATAATCTGTCCGGGCCGCACGCGGCACGGGCTTTCGGCTATGTGGGGCTTGCGCTGTGGGAGTCTTTGTACAATGGTATTCCGGGGGCCAAAAGTTTGGCCGGGCAAATTAACGATTACCCGCGTGCTGCGCCCATTGACGAATTAAAAATATACGATTGGGGGGTTGTGATGTGTAATGCGCTTCGGATTGTGCTGCCGGAGGTAATGGACCAAATGACCGATGCGCAACGCAGCGCGGTGGCGCTTTTAACCGAACGACAAGAAGATAAATTGAGTGCAGGTATTTCGGAACGCTCGGTTTTTGACCGTTCCAAAGCCCTGGGTATTGCCATTGGGCAATCTATTGTCACCCGCGCCCGAAAAGATGGCCGCGATATTATTCGGAATATTGTGCCGCAATTGCCCGTTCGCGACGCCGCGCACCCGTGGTATTGGGACCGTACAACGTACAATCAAAGTCCAGTTGAACCCATGTGGGGTACCCTGCGGACCTTTGTCATTGCGCACTCACAGGTGTGCGAAGCCGAAGAACCTACACCTTATTCAACGGCATCGGGTAGTACATTTCACAAAGAAGCCCAGGAAATTTATTATACGCCCCGGAGCGATCAAAACAAAAAATTGGCCTACCACTTTGAGAATGGGCCGGGTCGTACCAGCAGCCCGGCGGGGCATTGGATAAATATTGCCAAACAGTTTTTGGAAAAAGACGAACGCGATTTAGCGTTTTGCGCCAAGGTATATTGCCTTGCCGGTTTGGCCGTCGCCGATGCATACAGCAGTGCCTGGTACATGAAATACAAATACAATATGCTGCGCCCGGCCACGTACATCAAGGAGCAATTTAGCACCGGATGGGAACCCATTTTAAGTACCCCGCCTTACCCGGATTATATTTCGGCTTCGGCCATACTGGGCGGGGCGCTACCGGTGGTACTGGTCTCGGAACTCGAAGACCGCACGTTCGTAGATCGCACCCACCTCGGCAGTGCATTATATACCCCGGAAGGTGGGCCGTTTTTGTTGCCCGAACGCCAGTTTGAATCCATTACGCATTGCGGTGAACAAATGGCCGAGAGTCGCGTGGTAGGTGGTGTACAGTTCCGCCGCTCCTGCGAAGAAGGCATAAACAGCGGGCGCTGCATCGGGAATCTTATCCTGAACAACCTGGATTTTGGGATCTAAAAACCGTTTCAGGCTTCTTTCCACTTGATATTACAACCACCGGAAGGGCGTTGCACCTCGGCGGCGGGCTGGCCGCTCAACACGGCATCCAACGCTGCGCGGAGGTCTTCGCCGGTAGGTTCAACGGGGTTGCGTTTGGGTCGGCTGCCATCCAGTTGGCCCCGGTATGCGAGTTTTAAATCGGCATCAAACACGTAAAAATCGGGCGTGCAGGCGGCATCGTATTGGCGGGCAACGGCTTGGGTTTCGTCGTACAGGTACGGGAAAGTATAACCCACGGCCATTGCGTGCGGTCCCATTTTTTCGGGCGCATCGTCGGGGTGTGTTTCGGCATCGTTGCTGTTAATGCCCGCAAATTGCACGCCTTGAGGGCCGTATTCCTGCGCAATCCGCACAATTTCGGCGTTGATGTACAACACATAAGGGCAATGGTTGCACAAAAACATAACTACGGTCGCGCGTGCGCCTTTTATGTCGTTCAACCGAACATTCTTGCCCGTACCGGGTTCGGGCAGTTCAAAATCGGGCGCAAGGGTGCCCAAGGGTAACATATTAGAAAGTGTATAAGCCATTGTAAAATAAATCCCACGTAGATCCGCACGGCCGTGCGGATCCCCGATCAAAATAAATCCGTAAATCCGCACGGCCGTGCGGATCCAATCATAACCCGTGTTAATCCGCACGGCCGTGCGGATCCCCGATCAAAACGAAAATTTCATTCCGAAACAGGGCAAAGTTACGATGCGTTCATCGGAATCCCGTTTCCTGCGCGTTTTTTACCAGATTTAATGCCGCGCGACCAGTATTTTTCCCGTCATCACTTTGGTTTAAATTTCAGCACCTTCAAAATCAAAGTCCAAGTGCTGCACCGCTTCCGTACAAAGTTCGATAAAATTACGCACTACCGGGCTGGGGTCGTTGGTGCGCCAAACCAAGTACAAGGTGGTCGTATGCTGGGGCAACGGAATAAAACGCACTTTGAGCGAACTACCCATGCGATAACTCAACGGCAGAATCGCCACACCCAGTTTTTTTTCCACCAAACGCATAATGGTAGAGCCGTAATTCGATTCATAAGCAATGCGCGGCATAAAACCATGCGGGTTAAAAATACCAAAAACCTGGCTTTTATACTGTTGCCAATCGGCCATAAAGGGCAAAATAAACGCTTCGTCGCGGCATTGGGCAATGGAGGTAAAATTGGTTTTGTTAATCGGGTGGCTATCCGGCACCACCAAAGACAAGGGTTCGGAAAACAACTCCCGGTGGCACACGTGCACGTGATCAGCAATGCCCTCGCGCGAAAAACACACGTCAATATGGTTGTTCAGCAGCGATTCCACGATATTGACTTCGTGGGTTTCGGAAAGAATCCCCTCCACCAAAGGCAGTTTTTCGCGCAACAAACTCAGGGCTTCGGGCAAGATAGAATACAGGGCCGAACCCGGATAACCGATCCGAAGCGAGCCTACGTTACCGTTTTGAATGGACAAGGCCCGGCTGCGGGTATTTTTAAAACGTTCGATCATCAGCAGCATTTCGTCGCGGAAAAAGACCCCGGCGGGCGTTAATCGCACATTTCTTTTGTCGCGTTCAAACAAAAGCACGCCCAAATCTTCTTCCAAGTGCTGAATTTGCCGACTCAGCGCCGGTTGCACAATATTTAGATTTATCGCTGCTTTCGAAAAATTTAAGGTCTCGGCAACGCCCAGAAAGTATTTTATTTGCCGTAATTCCATTTTTGACAAAAATTTATTGATTTGGTTTTTTTGACCAAAAACCAACGGTTAATCACTTATGCTTTAAAGGCATAAAATTATGCAAAATTAGCATCTTCGGGTATAAATAATTGCCCCGATGTTTGTGCGGTCATCGCGATCGACGCGGGGATTACGTAGAAATTACCGGTGGCAAAGAAAGATTTGTCCGCCCCATTAAAATCCAGGATGTCGTGGAAAAGGAAAATAAACCACGGAAAATAGTGTTCTAAGGTTTTCTTTTTCCCTCGGGTGCAGTTGGTGCTTCACACACCCGAACATTTTGGTCATTTATTCTTTTCACTTTTTACCTTTTAGCGCATGACACCAACCAATACATTTGCCCCAGAATTAACCGATACCCACACAACACCGTCGGTACACATTGTAGATTTTGAGCCGCAGTACGAACAGGCTTTCAAGGACTTGAACAAAGAATGGATTTCGGCTTATTTTAAAATGGAGGCGTCCGATTACAAGTCATTGGACAATGCGCGTTCGTATATTCTCGATAACGGTGGCCATATTTTGGTGGCTTTGCACGAAAATACCCCCGTTGGTGTGTGCGCATTAATTAAAATGAACGACCCGGTTTATCATTTTGAATTGGCAAAAATGGCCGTTTCGCCCACCATGCGGGGCAAAAACATCGGTTGGCTGCTGGGCCAGGCCGTTATCAAAAAAGCCAAAGACCTGGGAGCCGCCAACCTGTACCTGGAAAGTAATACCTCCCTCACACCCGCCATTAACTTGTACCGCAAAATGGGATTTACCGAAGTGTACGGCCGCCCAACGCCCTATGAACGTTGTAACATCCAGATGGAATTGATTTTTTAGTTTTTGACCAGCGTCAGGGTGTAATAATCCATATTGTCAATTTTTTCAAAACCGAGATAATACGTAAATTTTTTACCCACCACCACCGAGGCCCCCGCGCCCGAAGGGTGCCGCTCGTCTAATTCCTTGCGGTAACTCTGGAAATCCTGCTCGTTGAGCATGGCAAATTTGATGGAATCGTTTTTGGCATCCCAAAAAAGTTTGTGTTCAAAATAATCTTTTTTGCCCCCAGACACCACCCAACACTTAGAATAAACCTTGGTGACATTGTCTTTTTGAAGCACCGCTTGCCGTAAATCGAAACCGGCCGACAGAATTTTGGATTCTTTTTGATCAGGAGCGGTGTTTTCAATCACCTGTAAAGCGCTGAGGGTAATAGCAGTGCATTTGGATTGCGCGGGCAGGGCAGTAACCAGAAGGAGGGCTACTGCGGTTAAACCGAATTTGGAATAAAGCATATTGAGTATTATTTCTTAACAAAAGAACCAACGGCCGACACGTTGTTTTCCAACGCTACTTCGAGGTGGTAAGTACCGGCTGCCAGCGCCCCTACTTCGAGGCGTTTTCCAGTAAAACGGCCGCTGCCCACCAACTTCCCCTCCGAATTGTACAAACGATAAGGTTGGTTAACGTACTGTGGATCGTCTAACACCACAACATCCTGCGCCGGGTTGGGGTACATGCGCAAGGGAACGGTTACGCTTTCGCGCACGGCAACAATATCGGGAATAAAGGTACAAAAAATGTTGTCACCGGGTTGGTCGTCGCGCACATCGGCCACTTCCGACGCCCAAATGCACAGGTTGCGCACATCCGATGTGATGCAGCCACCGGCGATATAGGCCATGTACACCGTTTTGGTTTCGCCCGGCAAAATGGTATTTTCCACCGTAATATTAAAGATGTTTTCTCCTTCGCACACAGAAGGGCAAATATCCATGCGGGTTTTGAGGTGAAAACGGTGAATGGGTTGGCTGCCCTTGTTTTCCACTACCGCAAACACATCTTTGTAATCAACGGAATAACTTGGTGGGGGAAAAATGGGGTCTATGGTGCCCGTAGGTACTCCGCTGAACTGAATACCGGTAATGGCCAAGTCATGTTGGCTTTGCCATTGGCCGCTCAGAGAAACATCTTCGTTAATGACCCAGTTCGACGACGATTGTTGCGGCGGATTATTGGTAGCCGCGAGGTAAAACCGGTTGTTTTTGACCAAAAAATTCGGGTTTTCGGCGTGTTTTCCCAAATTTAAAATTTGTACTAATTCCCCGTTATCATTGTAGCGCTGCAAAAATAGAAAACTGTCAATGGCCACCGTGGTCATAAATCCATCGGGGCAAAGATCGGCGGCGGTGTATTCTTCACTAAAACCAAGGATACTCACCAACTCAAGGCTACTGCTGAGTCGGTATATTTTTTGGTATCCAAACACCGCAATATCGCCGTTGTCGTAATCGGCGAGGGCATACACGGGCGTGTTATCCCAGGGGTAAAAAAAGATGCTGCCGTTTTGCGTTTTTACAAAAGCATTATCCCGGAAATTCACCACGCCATCGGTGGTTTGAAGGCCCATAACGGGATAAATGGAGGTGCCAATTTCCAACACAAGGCCCTGCGGTGCATATTTGGTGTATTCTACGGCACCGAACACCGGTGTAATGGCGTAAAAGTTATTGTCTTCGGCGGGTGCCAACCGAACCTCGGTCGAAGTGGCGTGGGTGGTTTGCCATTGCACAATTCCTTCGGGCGAACAAAGCGCCAAAACAGAGGGCAAACCTACGTCACAAGCCCCCGGACTGGCAAAAATGATAAATTGTCCGTCGGGGCGGGCCAAAAGTGCAATATCATTTACCAAGTCGTAATCGGGGTTATCCAACACGGTTTTTTCCCAAAGTAGCGCGCCTTGCAGGTTATACTTTTGAACCACAATAAGCGCTTCGCCAAAACTTTCGAGGCTGGCAGCGGCGTAAGCGACCAACACCGCATTATCGGTGGTTTCGATGATGTCGTGGCTACGGCTGTCCATGAGCCTGGAGGCGTTGCGCTCGGTCAATTGGGCAACCGCAGTGGCGGACCCGAACAACAAGAATAAGCAGAGCAGTAAGGTGTTTTTTGTCATCGGTGTGTATTGTGAATATATTGAACAACGACCACATAAAATCACCAAGCGGATTTTATGTGGTCGTTGTTCATACTAAGAAACGGTTTAAAAAACCTACAATTTCGACTGCATCCGGCGCCAAAAGCCCAAAGCCAAACCGAGCAACATCAGCATGGAACCGGCCCAAACCAATTTAATACCCGGGAAAATAATCGCTTCGAGTACAATATAATCGGAACGACCGGCATTTTCGGCAATTTCCACCGGAATACTTTGTTGTTCAGGCGTGGCTTGCGCCGCACCGATGGTCACCAATCCACTCGCCGGATCAATTTTTTGCACGTTAAACCGCAAACCTTCCGACATGATTTCGTCTTTGAGGCCAAACGGTTGGTTTTGGCGAATCAAATACACCGGATGAACGGTAAACTGTTGGCCGTTGGCACTTTTTACGTTTAAGGTTACTCCGGCGGCGATATCCCCTTCTTCGGGTTGGTACGAAGCAAGTTTGATGTCGTTGGCCGAAATATCTTCAAATGTCACCGTGTACCCCTTAAACTGAAAAGACGCGCCCCGCTTTAACTCAAAAGACTCGTATTTAAGAGCTTCTTCGGTTTGGAAAATTTTCTCCATGCCTTTGTCGGTGAGTTTGGCTTTAATTTCCAACTGCGGCACCGAGGAAGTGAGGGCAAAAGCCCCTTCGTCCGGGCGGAGGTACATCATGGGGTTAAGCGGGTAACCCGAACGGTCTTCCAGCGAATACGCTTTCATGTTAATACCGTAGGCCAAATCGCCTTTTTCGCCTTTATAATCCGGGTGGCGGGGCGTTTTGGTAATTTCCTCCACCACAATGTAATGTTCTTTGGTAAAAATGGTATCCCCCACGCGGGCATTGTACGTCACGTATTTGAGGCTGTCTTCCTGTTGTTTGGCAAATTCCGGATCGAGTTCGGCTTTGGGCAACGAAGAAACGTGGGTGAAAATATCGTAGTTCCAATAGTGCTGCGTGGACGGGTTAGAGGCCACCACTTTGGTAAATTGCCGGTCGTACATCACGTTAGGCGTCAGGACAAATGATTCGCCCGTGTGGTCGCCTTTTTCGTCGCGTTTTTTAAACTCTACAGTGAACGTGCGGGTTTGTCTTTCGATGGTATCGCTCAGGTACGTGGCGTCGTAGTTGTCTTTAATGGGCATGGGCGCATTGCGCATGAGCAACACGTTTTTGTTCATCGTTTCCTGGTTCATGCCTTCAATCAAACCTTCCATCGCAAAATTATTGGACGAAATCCATTCTTTGTTCAACCCGGAAGACATAATACCCCACAATAACACCCCAAAACCCAGGTGCGATACCGCCGAAGCCGCCACTTTGATATTTCCTTTGGCAAATGAAAAAATGTACGAACCGTTGGAAACCAGCGTGAACATGGCCGTGAATAACAAGGTCCACAAACGCCAGTCGCCCTGCAAACGAATCCAATAACTGTTGGCAAAGGTTAAGGCAATACCCGCTACCGCCGCAATGCCAAGGTGCACGGTGAATTTTTTGGCCCAAGCGGACCAATTGGATTCACTGTACCGCAGCCATTGGGCAACCGCCGACAAAACGGCCATAAATACCGCAATCCACATTTGGTAGCGGTTGTGGTGTTCGACAGGGTCTTTGAGCGCCGCCCCTTCGTACGTGGGGTCAAACAATTGCACGACTTTATTAAATACGGGCAACGAAGTGGCTCCCGTCATCAGAATCGCCGAAAACAACAGTACCAGCGAACCCATAAACATCCAAAATTCGCGGGTATTAAACCGCTCTTCTTCTTTGATGGTGGGAATTCCTTTCACCCGTGACAGGTATAAAATCAGCGCCAGCAAAGAGAAACTGCCGATAAACAGCAATAACTGAAAGCCCAAACCCATTTCGGTAAAGGCGTGCGCGGAAGTATCACCCAAAATACCGCTTCGGGTCAGGTACGTGGAGTACAAGATGAGCAGGAACGAAACGAGGTAAAAACCGTACGTACTTTTGATGGAATAACCGGTGGCGCGCGCCACCAAATTGGTGTGAATACCCGCTACCAGCGTCAACCACGGCACCAGCGAGGTATTTTCCACCGGGTCCCAAGCCCAGTAACCGGCAAATGACAAGGCTTCGTAGGCCCAGGCACCACCCATGAGGATACCCGTTCCAAGGATGGCCCCCGAAAACAAGGACCAGTTCAGGGCCGGTTTCAGCCATTCTTTGTGTTCGCGCATCCAAAGACCGGCAATGGCAAAACCAAAGGGCACAATGGTACTGGCAAAACCCAAAAACAAAGTGGGCGGGTGAATGGTCATCCAGTAGTTTTGGAGCAGCGGATTGAGGCCGTTGCCTTTTACTTTGGCCAAATAATCGGCCTGCTGGAAAATGGGCGCGTCCATGGTATCGCGGAGCAACTCAAACGGACTTACGCCGAGGCGGAAATCGCCGAAGTATAAACCCAAAATCATGGAACCGATAATGGCTTCGGAAAGGGCAATAACGGCCATTACCGGGCCTTCCCATTTGCCCGAACGAACAATCAGAACCAGACCAAGAACAATATTCCAGAAGGACCACAACAGAAAACTACCCTGTTGTTCTTTCCAAAAAGCCGAAAAAACGTATTTGAACGGCAAATCGTCCGATACATTGGCCCAGGCGTACTGGTATTCGTACATTTTGGAGGTGAGGATATAGAAGAGGCTGATAATCACCCCAAACGTTGCTACACCGTGTACCACAAATCCCAATCGGCCGAGCGATTTCCAACCTTCCGATTCCGGTAATGCGCGGCGGTTGGTGGCAAAAAAGTAAGAAACAGCCGCCAAAAGGGCCGCTACAAATGATAAAACTACACAAAGATGGCCAAATCGGCCGGGGAGTAAGTGTTCGCCTATATATTCCATTATTATATTTTTATTGGAGCGCCCCTTTGGGTGGCTCTTATTGAAAAAGGTTCCCGTTGACGGGAAACCTTGTTTTGGGTCATACTAAAGTGATGCACCGGCGGGGAAAACACCCTGTGGGCTGCAAATGTTGTCGATGCAACTCGGTTACGCGCAAATATTTACCGGACCAGGCGGTTATTACGAACCTTGTTCGGAGCGAATGTACACTTCCTGGTCTTTGTATTTGGAAGGACATTTGAGCAGCATGTCGCTGGCTTCAAAGGTTTCGCCTTCCATAGAGCCGGTGAGTACAATTTGTTCGGAGCGTTCAAAATCCTGCGGTTTGCCGGCTCTGAGTACAACGCGGCGCACCACGCCATTATCATCGCGGAGGTGAAAAGATAGGAAATTCGGGTCTTTTTCCGGGTTGTATTCTACGGGGTGTTCTTTTACCAATTGACCTACCAATTTTACGCGGTCACCGGTTTTGGCGGCCTGCTCAAAATTAGCGTAAGTAGTAACGTCTGCACTGGCAGAGATGAGGATTCCGATCGCAACGGCAACAACAATGATTGCCAAAATATGAGATTTCTTCATGGCGCAAATTTACGTCTAATAACAGATAAAAACGTAAAAAGATGACGTAAAACACAAAGTTTAGGTTGGATAGTTGCTGGAATAAAACGAAATATCTACTTTTCGCCGCTTTTGGCGTTCACCCTTGTTTTTAAAGATTTTAAATAAACGCGCCAGACAAGATAAAAATCACCAACTTATGTCCTTATTCAACAACCTTTTCCGCAAAAAGAGCATTCCGGATGCCATTGCAGGAGCCGAACATGAAAGCGAACACGGTACCGGATTAGCCAAAAGTTTGGGCCTTTGGGACCTTACTGCGTTCGGTATCGCGGCCATTATCGGGGCCGGTATTTTTAGCACCATTGGTAAAGCCAGTTTTGGCGGTGGCCCGGGCGTAGTCTTCCTGTTTATTTTTACGGCGGTAGCCTGTGGTTTTGCCGCATTTGCTTACGCCGAATTCGCCTCGCTGTTGCCCATTTCGGGCAGCGCGTACACGTACTCTTACGTGGCTTTTGGTGAATTAATCGCCTGGATTATCGGTTGGGCGCTGTTGATGGAATACGCCGTTGGTAATATTGTGGTGGCGGTTTCGTGGTCGGGATACTTTACGTCTTTGTGCGAAAGTGTCGGGTGGAAAATACCCGAATGGGCCCAAATTGATTACAGCACCGCTTCTTCGGATGTGCAAATTGCCCAGGACCTGATTGCTTCGGGGAAAGGCGGCGACATTACCGCCCGCCAACGCGAAGCCATGGCGGCCTGGTCCAACGCTCCGGTGATGGGTGGCCTGCGCATGATCCTCGACATTCCGGCGATTATTATGTCAATTCTGATTACCGCTTTGGTGTACGTGGGCATTAAAGAGTCCAAAAATGCGGGCAATTTGATGGTTATTCTCAAAATGGCCGTGGTGGTACTGGTGATTATCGTGGGCGTTTTTTACGTGGATACGGCCAATTGGCACCCGTTTTTACCCAATGGTTTTGGTGGTGTAATGGCGGGGGTTTCGTCGGTGTTTTTTGCCTACATCGGTTTTGATGCCATTTCAACCACCGCCGAAGAATGCAAAAATCCGCAACGCGACTTGCCCAAAGCAATGGTGTATTCCATCGTGATTTGTACCGTTTTGTACATTATTATCGCTTTGGTGCTGACCGGCATGGTGAGTTATACCCAATTAAACGTGGACGATCCGCTGGCGTTTGTTTTTGAAAAATTAGGGATGCCCTGGATGTCGGGAATTATCGCCGTGAGTGCGGTAGTGGCTATGGCGGGTGTGTTTCTGGTGTTCCAATTGGGCCAACCCCGCATCTGGATGACCATGAGCCGCGATGGCCTTTTGCCGCCGCGTTTTGCCCATATTCACCCCAAATACCAAACACCCGACTTTTCCACCATCATGACGGCGGTATTTGTAATTGTACCCATGTTGTTTATTTCCAGCGATGTGGTGTTGGATTTGTGCAGTATGGGCACCCTGTTCGCCTTTGTACTGGTGTGCGCCGGGGTACTCAAAATGCAAATTACCCCCGATGCGCCCCGTGGCAAGTTCCGCACGCCCTACCTCAACGGCCAGTTTATTTACCCCGCTATGCTGGTTGCGGGTGCCGCTGGTTTATTTACCCAATACCCCGAAGCCACCCGCGACTGGTTATCGTTCAAAGACGGTGCCCACCAAATTCCGATGGTGTTGTTCCTGTTGGTGAGCCTGCTCATGGCCTATTGGACCTTTATTCATAAATTATCACTCATTCCGGTGCTGGGTCTTGTGTGCTGCCTGTACATGATGGCGCAAATTCCCGCGCACAGTTGGTTGGGCTTTTTTATCTGGCTGGCCATTGGTCTGGTAATTTATTTTAGTTACGGTTATAAACACAGTAAAATAGCGCGACCCAGCCGATAATATGCGAATTAACCCGTTTTTGTGGGCTTTGTACCATTTTTTTCGCGTCATTGCCCGGGTTGGTGCCCGGGTGTATTTTCAACGCCTGACGGTCATTGGAAAGGAATACCTGAAACAAACCGACGGGCCGATTATCGTGGTCGCCAACCATCCCTCCACGCTGATGGATGTGTTGTTACCGGGGTCTTTTATTCCCCGCGTGATGTTCTTTTTGGCCAATTACGGTTTGTTCAAAAATCCCGTCAGCGGCTGGATTCTGCGGCGTTTGTATTGTATTCCGGTAAAAAGAAAAGAGGACGTGGAAGAAGGCGAAGTGCGCGACAACGAAGATGCATTTGAGCAAAGTTATATCCACCTCGGTAAAAGCGGGGCTTTGTTTATTGCCCCCGAAGGCGTGAGTTACATGAATCGTTTCGTGCGCCCGCTTAAAACCGGAACCGCCCGCATTGCGCTCGGAACCGAAGCGCGGTACCACAATAAAGTGCGCATTTTGCCCATCGGGTTATCGTACAACGCCCCCCATTTGTTCAGGAGCAACGCCGTGATGTGCGTGGAAGAGCCCATTTTGGTGGAAGACTGGTTGTCCGATTGGTTAAAAAACGGTCCCGCCACGGTAGATGCCCTCACCGAGTACATCGAGCAGCGGTTGAAAGACCAAACCATCCATGCCGTGGACGAGGCGGGTGAAACGCTGGTCACCCTGGCCGAATCCATGTTGCACGATGCCCAACCCCTCCCCCTGCGCGTGGAGTTTGAACGAACGCAGCAATTGGTGCGCAATCACCTCATGACCAACAGCACCACCTGGCAACAATTGCGGGCGTACAACGACCAATTGCAAGCACACCACTGCCCCGACGCGGTATTCAGCGAGCGGTTTTCTGCGGGACAAAAACTGGTGCTGTGGCTGGGAGCGCCGGTGTTTTTGGTGGCCATGTTGTTTTGGTTTTTGCCTTGTTACCTGCCGTATCGGCTGAATAAAAAACTCAACCTGTACATCGGTTATTCCTCCACGATAAAAGTATTGTCAGGACTGTTTACGTTTTCGTTGGCCTTGTGGGCCTTGCGGTGGGCGACCTGTTTTTGGGTGCCGTCGTGGGCCGGTTATTTAGGGCTGGTGGTACTGGTGGCGCTGCTGGGCTTCTTTGCGGAATATTACCTCGATTGCCGAAACGGATACCGGGCGCAGCAACAAAAAAAGCGGTTAGACCCGGCGGTTTGGGCCAGTATAAAAGCGCAGCGCGAAGCGGTTATTGGGGGATTGTTACCTTAATTGCTGCAAAAACCACGCTTTTTCGGTCAAATTCGGCTCTTGTTCAACCATCGTTCGCAGGGCTTCGCAGGCGGCTTTGTCAAAACGGTTGAGACTGGTCAATTTGCGCCCGTATTTCACAATGTTCAGGTAGTTTTCGCGGTGGTACCCGATAATTTTTTTGCGCCGCAGGAAATTGGTCATCGCGTCGAGGTGCGCATCGAGGAGGCGGAGTTCGTCGGTTTCCACGTAAATTTTTAGCAAAATCGTTTTGGCCGCCAAATTTAACAACAGGTCGTTGTAATCGGCTTTTTGCAACAAACCAATGGCATCGGGGTATTTTTTTTGCCCGTAAGCCAACCGCGCCCGACAATAACTCGACATGCTTTCGCGGTGCGTGGGCGCAATTTTGCCGGAATATTGGTTGATAAATTGCTCCACCCATTCAAACGCCTCCAGCATAATCCCGATGGCCACCACGTTGTGAAACGTAAAGCGGTCCAGTTCTCCTTTTTCCAGCAAATAACCTTTTTCCAAGGCCGTCCGGTACAGTTCAAACCCTTCCCGGGCAAAGGCCGCTTCGCCGGAATTGAGCCTCCGAATGCAATAATTGAGGGTTAACAGCACCATTTCGCGGCATTCTTCGGGCGGAAACAGATCTTCCACCGTTTGCAGGGCGGGTTTTAGGGCCAAAAAATATTGGCTGTTTTCGGGGTGTTTCAACGCCATGCAACAATTGTAATACAGTTGAATTTCCGGGGTCTCCAGCAGCGCCGGTTGCTCGTGCAGGTAGGTGAGCAACCAATCGAGTATCCCGAAATCGTATTCCACTTTAAACACCCTTTGGTGCGAGAGCAATTCGGCGGCGGTTTTGAGTTTTTTGAGGATAAAAGCCTTGTCCAATTGCGTCGAAAGCCCCTGCAAATCGAGGTTGCGGGTGCGGGCGCCCCCACCCGCGAGGCGCAGCAGTTCGACCCGATACAAAAACTGCCGTTCGTGGGCGGCGGCATCTTTGCGGGGATGATTCAGGAAAAAATCTTCGTTTTTGACCAAAATAGTCTCGGCCAAATGGTCCAGCGATAATTCCCGCAGGGCTTGCACCAGATCCAGTTGCGCCCGTCCGGTGTCCGATTCGTTTTTTTTGAGGCGCAAATATTGAAAAATGAGTTCCTGCAAAAAATGCAACGCCACCCGAAATTGTTTGCTGTCAAAAGGTTTTTCGGGCCAAATTTCGCGGGCCAAAACCTCGCGGCCGGGCGGGTTACCGCCGTTGGCAATCCGTTTGCGCAGGGCTTTGTACAGTTGAACAACATCGTCGCGTTGGTTTAAAAAAGGCGAACGGGTACATTTTTCAATTTCCAGCAAAGCCGTTACGGGTAAAGCCCGCAGCACCTGCCAAACCGGGGTTTGTTCCATATCGTTGGGCGTATTTGTTGGCAGTTTGGTCATGATGAATTATTTTTAACGTTTAAAAGGCAGCAGTTGACAGTAATTTTTTGGACAAATATCTTTGTAAGAAACTGATAATCAAAAATTTAGTTTTTATTTTTTGAAAATTATTTTAACAATCAGTGGAAATTGATTTTGGCGAACCTGCTCCATTGCCGAATATTTGTACCAGAATATACTTCGACACGGCAGGTTTTGTGCATAAAAACGCAGGACAATACCCCTAAAGTGGTGCACAAAACCCGGCGACGCTCAGTATAAAAAAAATTCATCACCAACAATAACTCCTATGAAAGGTTTTAAACTATTATTTGGCGTATTTTTATGGATGACTCATACGGTTTTTGCCCAACAACAACCGGTGATTCAGTATTTTTCGGTAATACAACCCGGCGAAATAGCGCAGGTTAGTATCTACGGGCAAGGAGCGCACTCGCCGGCCATATTTGGCGGTGATTTGGCCAATTCAGTGGTCATAGGAGAGGTCATTTTTCCCCAAACCGACTCTATGTTTTGCGTTGAAGATGGTACCGATATGACGGGCAAAATTGCCGTTTTGCGGCGGGGCACTTGCGAATTTGGTCAAAAAGTCCTCAATGCTCAGTTGAAAGGTGCCATTGCGGCCATCGTTATCAACACGGCGGATAGCGTTATTCTTATGGCCGAGGGCGCATCTGGTGCGCAAGTGACCATTCCTACCATAATGGTGAAATCTTCGCTTGGTTTGGCCATAAAAGCGGCCTACGACGCGGGCGAAACGGTGGTCGTGTCCATGGGTAATGAAGCGGTTGGTTACAAACTGATCGAAGGTTACGTGCGGGCCGATGACAACGACGACTGCACCCCCCAAACTACCGAAACGGGGGCCAATCGCTGGCCAGTTGCGGTAGTGAATAATCAGGGGCAAACCTCCGTGTATTCCACCAATGCCAATGGCCGTTTCCGGGCTTTTGTGCCACCAAGTTCGGGGCCATTTACCGTAACTGCCTTGGCTCCGTCGGCAGGCTGGGAGGTGTGTAACAACGGAGTTACGTTACCCGGCAATGCTGCCGATACGGTTCAGGTGAATTTTAGCGTCGAAAGTACCTTGTCGTGCACCGAATTGGAAGCCACGATTTCCAGCGGCATCATGCGCCGTTGTTTCGACGTGCCGTTTTACGTGGAAGTGTGCAACAATGGTTCCGAAACCGCCGATGATGCTTATGTTATTGTAACCCTGCCGGAAGAAATGGAACCTGTATCGTCTGCTACCCTACCGTTTACGACCGTATCGGAAGACGTGTACCGGTTTGACCTGGGCGATTTGGACCCGCTGCAATGCGTTAGTTTTCAATTAATTGCGCTGAACGACTGCGACAGCACCCTTTTAGGGCAAACCTTGTGTTACAGCGTCCACGCTTACCCCGATACCGATTGCCAGCAGCCAGTGCCGCAATGGGGCGGTGCCAGTGTAAACGTAACGGCTACCTGCACCGGTACCGAAGTTTTGTTCAAAATTACCAACGTTGGTACGGCTCCCATGAGTTCGACCAACGACTATATCGTGATTCAGGACCACGTGATGTACATGATGACGCCGTTTGATCTTGATGCGGGCGAATCTATTACGGTGCCACTACCCGCCGATGGCTCCACCTGGCGTTTGGAGGCCGAACAAGTGCCGTATCACCCGATTCCCGGCAACCCCTCCAAAACGGTGGAAGGCTGCACTACCGACAACACCTTCACAACGGGTTCTTTTACCATGTTCCCTTTGTACGATCCGGGCAGCGCGCAGGACGAAGAATGCAAAGAAGTTATTGGGGCGTACGACCCGAACGATAAACAGGGTTTCCCCAAAGGTTGGGGTGAATTGCAACTCATCCGCCCAAATACCCCAATTGATTACCTGATTCGGTTCCAAAACACGGGTACTGACACGGCATTTACCGTCGTGATCCGCGATACTTTACCGGCGGCCCTTGATCCAATGTCCATTCGGCATTTGAAATCCAGCCACAATTTTACCTACTCCGTGGAAAAGGGCAATTTGCTCGCGTTCCGCTTTGAGCAAATTAAACTGGTAGATAGTTTTACCAATGAGCCATTGTCGCACGGGTTTATTTCGTTCCGCATTAACCAACAATTAGACAATCCGTTTGGAACGTTTATTGATAATAGCGCGGGTATTTATTTCGATTTTAACCCGCCGATCATCACCAATATTGCGCACCACGAAGTAGGCGAAGTCATCGGTATTGTGCCGGTTTTGGACGTTCCAACGAGCGTTGTGCCGGAAATTTACCCGAATCCAGCCGTTTCAACGACGCATTTGCAACTGAAAGACCTGAGTTTTGACCAGGCCCGCTGGGATTTGATCAATACCCAAGGCCAAACCATCGCCAACGGGCGGGTACAATCCGGCTCCATTGTTTTGCCCGGCCAAACGCCGTCCGGCACCCACTATCTGTACCTGACCAAAAACAACGGACAACGCTATGTTGTGAAAATAGTGAAGAGTGAAGAGTGAATAGTGAATAGTGAATAGTGAATGGTGAATGGTGAATAGTGAATAGTGAATAGTGAATAGTGAATAGTGAATAGTGAATAGTGAATAGTGAATAGTGCAGTACGACGTTTACTCGTAAAATCATTTTGGGTTAAAAAATTGTGATTTTTTTAAGAAAAGCCTGAATTATTTGCGACAATTGACAAAAACGTAAGTTTTTTTGTGTTTTTGGTCGAATTATTTCACAATTCAACGCCGACTATATTTTACAACTAAATATCGTACTGCATTATTCACTTTTCACTATTCATTATTCACTTTTCACTATTCGTTATTCACTAACCAAAACTTTTTTGCTAATTACGCCCGTTTCGTTGTGGCTACGCAAATAATAAACACCCGGAGGCTGAGCACTCAAATCAACCTGGAATACGTGACCTTTTACGTCGGAACGCCAGATTAAACGGCCCGTTTGGTGGTACACTTCCACGCAGTTTTGAGGGTTTTCGGCGGCAGTTTGGAACGTAAATACGCCGGTTGTCGGGTTGGGATACAGTTGCGCGTTGCCCATTTCTACCGGGGCCTCTTCGGGGTACATAGGGGCAAACTGATTATTACCCGCCGGACCGAGGTAAATGGCATCCAAAGCCATATCGCTCAACGAATTAGTACCGGTTACGCCCCTGAATTGCACCAAAGTAGAGCCGTTATTGTACGGTTGCAGGTTCACGGAGGCTTTGGTCCATTGGTTGCCCTGATTGCCCGACAATGACCAGACGGTGGTCCAGGTCGCACCATTGTCCATACTGACTTCCACGTACAGCGTACCCATATTGGCCCCTTGCATGTGGTAATAAAATTCCAGCACCGGATTGGTCACGTTGGACAGGTTCAAACAATCTTTGGTGCGTAAAACACCCGTTCGCGACGTTGGACCGGAATTAAGAAACGCGTAATAATTCCCCTGGTGCGCCGCGTTGGGGCCGGTATTGGCGTTGGGCGTTGGGCTGTTTCGGCGCACCCAATTGGTTGAATACCCCATAATTCGTTCAAAAACCAGGAAATTTTGTTCAAAAGTCGCCGTGGCCGGGAATACGCTCAAGGTACTGGCACAATTGGACGCCGGAGGTAATACGGTGGCCGTGGCCGTGGCGGGACAATCGTTGCTGTCAATCACCGTCACGGTGTAAGTTCCCACCGCTAAACCGCCGATACTGGCAGTGGTGGCCGCATTCGACCAGAAATAATAATAAGGTGCCGTTCCGCCAGTGGCCGTGGTCGTCGCCGTACCGTTGCTGCCCGTGGTCGCGGGGGTAGTGGTAACCGCAACCGTTAGCAAAGCCGGTTGCAACAACGTAGCGGATGCCGTTGCCGTGCATCCCTGCGCATCGGTGGTGGTAACGGAATAAATGCCCGGTGCCAAGCCTTCAATACCGGCAGAGGTGGCACCATTGGACCAGTTAAAGGTTAACGCGCCGTTTTCACCGGTGATTTGCAACCCGATTTCGCCGTTATTTTGGCCAAAACAATTGACATGTTGTACCAACGGCGCAATGGCCAACGAACAAGGCGCAACGCTGCCCGTGTTGTACACCGAAACACTGTCAACGGCAAAATCGCCTTCTTCGCCGTACCACAACGCCACCCCAATGCGCAACTGGACATTGGGCACGTTGTTAAAGGCCGATAAATCTACCTCCAAAGAACGCCACTGATTGAGCGATACTACGTTTTCGTTGATGTACAACAACTGCTGCGGGAGCGTGCTCCAGTCGTAACCGCCATCGGTGCTGGCCTGTACGTACATCCCGTAGATATCAGCACCGTACAAATGGTACCGAAACGACATTTTAGGGGACGAATAACCGCGCAAATCAAAACACGGACTGCGTAAAATACCGTACCGTTCATAGGCATTTAAATTAGCCGAACCTTCCACGTGCAGGTAATTATTGCCCGAAAAAGCCTGATCGGGGCCGGTATTGGCCGTCGGTGTTGGGCCGCTGTTGAGCAACGCCGGAACGTACCATTCGGGTTCGATCCAGGCGTTGGACCAACCTTCCCATCCCGTTTCAAAATCAAAACCATGCGGCAAAGTGGCAATCGGCGTGGTGCAATTGTTGGGGTGCGCGCAACCCGTGAGGTAACTGCGGTCGTTGTGCACGGCGTACGCCATGCGGTTCATTTGTTGGGGCGTAAACATGTTGCGGCACGTTGGCCAGGCGTAAGACATGTAATTGGCCGGATTGGGTTGGTAAAGTTGGTTGTTCGCGTCGCGTTGTGTGCCTGCATATACACAGGTGTTGGGGTTGGTATTTGCGGTATTTAATTTGGGATCAGCCGGGGTATCGCAGACATCATCGCCCGCCGTGGCGCAATTGGAGCCGTTCACCAATTCGTCGGTGAGGGCGGTATTACTTTTGCCGTGGGTATGGTACAAACCAAAATAATGCCCTACTTCGTGGACAAATATTTCTTCGTTACCAAGGCCAATGCAGCCTTTGCTCATAATAATACGGTCGGCGCTGGGCGGCAAATAACTGTAACCGCAATAATTGGTACCGCCACTGGTAACGGCCCCGAAAAAATAAACATTTAACACGTTCGGGACATCGTAAGCCGTCAATTGCGGCTCTTCGGTGGCGTCGAAACCGTACAAAGTGCCGTTGACAAACTTATTGGCAATACCGCATTCGTAAAACTGAATTTGGTACGGCGCAAACAATTGATTGAGCCGCGACATGGCATTGTCCACGTAACCCGTGTAATTAAATCCATCGGCGGCATTGTTCAGGGTTAATACGCAGTTGTGGAACTGAATGGGCACCCATTTGATCCCTCCCGGCGATTCGGCCCCGTCGTGGTCGTGCGCATCAAACTGTTGGCGGGCAACGCGGGTTTCGGTGAGGTGTTTCAATTGGGCGTCGGTGGGTTGGAGCAAGCAGGATTCCTGCGCCCGGGCAATCGGAGTGAGGGCCATTGCCAGCAGGCAACAGCAACAAAACATGAATAATTTTCTCATAGATGATGAATAATGGTAAAAAAATATGGGGAATGACAATAGTTTGGAGGCCTCACGCCCGGCAAACGCCGGGCGGAGGACAGTACGCACGTGGGACTTGATCCAGAGATCTATTAAAAAATAAGTTTCAACTATCGGATAACGTACAGCATTTGGCGGGCAACCAATCCGTTATCGGCTTCTACAATTAAGGTGTAACTGCCCGTGGGCAAATCGCCTAACGCAATGGATTGAGAGGGAGCAATATAATAGCCGGTGTGAACAACGCGACCCTGCGGGTCAACAATCAGGAATTGGCCGCTCATACCGGCTTCGGTTTGCAGGGTAAATACGCCGCGCACCGGATTGGGGCTGATAGAAATGGGAAACATTGTTGGAAGTTCGTGCGTACTCGACGTAACCCCGCAATAATCTTCCAGAAATACTCCGGAAGTTTCGGCAGCGATGACATCGGCACTTTTATCAAAAGAAAGGTTTTCGCCCAAAGCAAAACTTTGGTTATTAAGTGGTAAATCGTAGTTTTCGGTGGCAATAGCAAAAATAGATGGGTCGCAGGTGGGCAACGCTCCCGTTGGCCACGTTTTTAAAAGATGCCAATGAAATGGGTTCAACGACTGACCGACCGATAGTAGCCCACCTTCTTCGTTCCGGCGCAACACGGAAAAAGGGCGAAAGAAATTGCGGGCCTCGGTCGCCTCTCCGTTGGTATTCAGGCGGGCAAAAATGGCATCACCTTGATCTTTTTTAAGCAAAATGGTGTTTTCATCCAATAATTCCGGGGTGTATTCGGCGGTATTTAGCCATTTTTTGGTCCAAAGCACCTGAAATGCGGGGGTTACTTTGTGTAAAAAAACCGCCTCCGAAGTCCCTTGAGCGGATTGAATTTCGCCCGCCAGCAAAAAATTCCCGTCGCTGGTGGCCCGCATACTGGTCAACCGCACCTGCCCCGGATCGCCATAAGTAGCCACTTCGATGACCTGTCCGTTCGATTGGCCCACTTTCATCACGCCCGTCGGGGCACTGCTGGCTCCGCAAATATAAAACACGGTATCGCTAAGCACCTGGGCCGTGTATCGAAACGAAAAGTCATTTAGGCCCGTAGTTATGCCCCTACTCCACTGCACATTGCCTTGTTCGTTGGTTTTTACAAACAACCCGTACGCGTAATTGGGGCTAAAATTCAACGATACACCACTAATCAAAAAACCGTCGTTTAAGGCCATTAACCGCAACGGAAAAACGTCGCCGGTACCGCGACCCCAAGAGCGTTCCCACACAAAATTGCCGTCTTTATCCAGTTTTAACAATCGAATCAGCGAAAACGTGGTATCCGGTGTCACCACCGATCCTAAAGCCACCAAACCGCCGTCGCTGGTGGCTACCGCATCGGTGAAGGAGGTGATGTAACCGGGGCCGCCCCAACTTTTTTCCCATTCTATGGCACCCGCAAAATTGGTTTTTAGCATAAATGCCTCCGTTGGCGCAGATGCCTCGAACTGGCTTTCGCCCACAATCACGTAACCGTCGCTAATAGCCGCCACCGATTTAAGGTAATAAAACGGGTGAGTCCCCCGGTAAAAGTTTAAAAAAGTGGAAAACTGGGCCGAAAGCAGGTTGGCGGCGCACAGCGCAAGAACAAGAAAGGCTGTTTTTTTGTAAAAAATCGGTGTCATATAAAATGGATTAAGCGTTGAAAATGTGAAAAGAATATTTTCTTTGTAATTTGTGTCACAAAGATAATGGTATACAAATGGGAAAAAAGCCCGCCATAAACGGGTGCCGAATTTGGGATAACAAGTGCGGGCGTTTCGCTAATAAATGCGCGGTTACACCACCAACAATTTGAGCACCTGCTCCTTTTTCCGCTGCGACAAGGGTACTTGCTCCCCGGAATCGAGTAAAAGGGTATCCGTATTTTTGTCGTAACGGGCAATTTTGGCCGGATTCACCAAAAATGAATTGTGCGTGCGGATAAAACCCAGCGGCTCCAAAATTTGCTCGTATTCTTTCAAATTTTTAGAAACCACGATGGGTTTGGTATTTTCGGTAACAAATTTGGTGTACACCCCGTCGGCTTCGCAATACCGAATTTCGTTGGACCGCAGGAAATAAATGTGTTCGGCATCTTTGAGGGCAATCCGTTTGGGCGCTTCCTGAGGAGCCGCCATACGTTCCAGCAAAAAGTCAATTTGACTGGCTAAATGCTGATTTCGCCGGTTTTGGGCGGCTTTTTGCACACTTTGCACCAATAATTCGGGGTCAACGGGTTTTAGCAAAAAATCAACTGCGCTAAACCGAAACGCTTCCATAGCGTATTTATCGTAGGCCGTTACAAACACCAGGGCAAAATGAAACGGGGCCGACAACTGCCGCAGCAAATCAAATCCGGTTACGCCGTTGTCCAATTCCACGTCGAGGAACAACAAATCGGGTTGAAAATGCCGAATCAGGGCCGTTCCACCGGGAATATCCGTGGCCATTTCAATTTCCGTAACTTCGGGGCAAAAGGCCAGCAGTAGTTGGTGCATGGCCTCGCGCATGGGGCGCTCGTTGTCAATAATCAGGACTTTCATGATTTGTAGGTTAAGGGCACGTACACCTGGGCCAGCACGCCGTCGCCGGGGCGGTTTTCGATGGTAAAACGCGCTTGAGTTTGTTGTTGTTGGTTCAAAATATCGAGGCGATCGCGGATAATTTGGGTAGCCCTCGAAATGTGTTTTTCGCTGCGGGTTTGGGTAGAAGATAACCCTTTCCCGTTGTCTTTAATGGTGAGCAAAAGCATGTTTTCCGCTTTGGCAAAATGAATGGCCAGGTGATTATCGGGGTTTTTGTCCGAAAAACCGTGTTCAATGGCGTTTTCGGCAAAGGGTTGAATCAACATGGGCGGCACCAGGGTTTCCTGCTCGTCCAATGCCGCATCCACCTCAATTTCGAACGAAAAACTGTCGGGAAAGCGCAGTTGCTGCAACTCCAAATACTGCGTGAGGTAATTTTTTTCTTCTTCAATGCTCACGTATTCGGTGTAGGTACTATCGAGGGTTTGGCGCATAATGGCCGCAAATTTGGACAAATGCACCGCCGTATGCCGCGCATCGCCGTTTTTTAACACCAACGCCTGCAAAGCGCCCAAGGCATTAAAAAAGAAATGCGGGTTCATACGCGCCCGGTTGAGGCGTTGCTCGGTTTCCAACTGGTTTTGCCGCGCCTTTATCGCGCGTTGGCGTTGCAAAAAAACCAGCACCAGAATGACACCGGCGGCCAACAACACTCCGAGCAGCAGCAGTCGGTTGCGCAGCGTAATAATTTGGCGTTCCTGCGTCAATTCCCGGATGCTTTTTTCGTTTTTTACCTTATTGTACTGCTGTTCCAGTTCGTTGATGGTATTTATTTTTTCCACCCCGGCCAACGAATCTTTGATCAGAGTATGCCGTTCAAAAGCCACCAAAGCGCGGTCGAATTGTTGAATTTTTTTCCGGGTTTCGTACACCTGAAACAAGGCATTTTGGACCATTTGCGGATTAAATCGTTCGGCGTACCACAGGGCCGAATCGGCAAAAACCGCCGATTGGGGATACGTGCCCTGGTCCATCAATGCTTTGCTTTTGAGCAAAAAAGCCTGGTATTTGTACATATTTCCCAACGATTGCGGCGCGGAGGCCCACACGCTATCGGCCAGGGCCAACGCAGCGGCGTATTGCCCCGTAAGGGAAGCCTGTTCGGCCAAGGCCGCGTAAGAATGGCTCATCACGTGGCCATTGTGGAGGCGTTGGGCAATGGTCAATGCCTTGCAGGCCAGGGTTTTCGCCGAATCGGCCAGCGCGGGTTCTTTTTTTAAGGCGTACAATTTATTATAAATATCCGCTTTTCGGGTGTACACCTCACTTAATTGGTCGGTATGGTCCATTTTGGGCCGTTGCGGGTTATCGCCCTTACTATTCATCAAGGCCCAAACGGCGGTCTCCGCCTGCTGAAGATAATCGAGCGATTTTTCGGTTTCTTTGTTGTTGCTCGACACCACCGAAAGGTTAATCAGCGATCGATAACTACTCATTGGGTCTTTGGCCAAATTGGAATTCGACAACGCCTCGAGGTAACATTCCACGGCTTTTGCGTAGTTGTTGATGGACAGGTAATAATGTCCAAACGTGTTAAAATGCCGGGCGCGGGCAACCGGCGAACAACCGAGCGAATCCAACAAACGGCGCTCTTCGTCCATGTAAGGCCGCACTTGTTTGAATTCATTTTTGTTAAAATAGTACTGCGCCATCGCGTTACAATACGCCATTCGGCACTCGGGAAGGCCCGTTTGCCGGATTTGCTCAAAAATGACCAGGGCCGAATCCACGTTCCCGCTGTTAAAATGCCGCACAATTTCGGGGATACGTTCTTTTTCGTAGGCGCACATACAAGGAGTTTGGGCCATAATGGAATGCCCAACAACACCAGAAAAAAAGAGATAAAAAAGCACCGATGTGGACCGGGAAAGGCTTTTGAGATAAAAAGAATGGCAAAAATGGTGATTAAACATAAAAGTGGTTGGTGATAAGATTATTTTAGGAAAACCCAACCGTTGAACGGCAAAAACGCAATTTTCCGGCTAATCACTCGTAAAAGTAAACCAACGCCCGCATAAAATAAACACACGCCGCCATTTTTTTTGTATTTGTTGCCCGACCTACAAACACTGTTTTTGCGTCAGGTACAGCGCAACCCTCAACAAACCAACCCAAAAAAGGTTATTACCACATGAATGCACTATCTTATCTTTGCCCCGTTGCTGTACGCATCGCCCAAAATTTTCGAAAAAATTAAAAACACATAACTATGAACCGATATAAATCATACACCACCATTTTTTTGCTTTTAGGGGCCTTAACAACGGCGTACGCACAACCTCGATTTTCGGCCCGTGCCATTGCGGGGCTAACCGCCGCTCAAATTGACGGCGACATTTCGGCCGGATACCATAAAGTAGGGGTCCAAGCAGGTTTGGGCGTATCGGCCCGGCTCAAAGGCAAACAAGCGGCCAGCGTGGAGTTTTTGTTTACGCAACGGGGTTGCCGCAACCAGCCGCAGTACTACCCGCTGTTTAGCACCACCCTCAATTACGTGGAAGTACCCTTCCAATGGCACTATTCCGATTGGTTAATGGAAGGCAAAAACGGTAAAAGCGACTGGTACCGCGTGACGTTTAACACCGGTCTGGCTTATGGCCGCCTTATTAGTTACAAAGACAAGTTTAACGACGGTTTTGGGATTAATGCCGCCCTCGAAGACCTGAACGAAAACAGCGCGACGCTGTTGCTGGGGGCCAGTTTTAACGTCACCCGCCACTTGGGCTGGTCGTTCCGGTACAACCGTGCGCTCAACTTTTTGTACCGCCCGGGCGAAGGAAAAAACTATCGCAATTCGTTGTATGAACATTTTTTAGCGTTTCAATTACATTATCGGTTATAAGTGCGTGTATATTTGCTGGTGAATAATTTATCATAAACATCTCATCATGCAAAACAAATCACTCCTTGTCCTGCTTTTCCTGTGTAGCGGGATTATTGGGACCAATGCACAACAGATTTTTTCGCCGGGCTTCCTTATCAACAACAGTGGCGATACCCTCCGGGGGTTCGTACTGGATGCAGCCTACGAAGTACAATCCAAACAGGTAACCTTTAAAAAAGCAGAAAATGCCCCATCCGACGTGTTTAAACCCACCGAAATACGGGGGTTTGGGCTGGATGGCACCGCTTACAAAGCGCACCCGGTGGCGTACTCAGAAAAGGTAAAAGGCACTACCGGAACCCGAAAAGTGTCGGAAACGCGTTTTTTACGGCAAATTGAAAGCGGTACCCTCGATTTGTTCAAACTGGACATTTCGGACATTAACTACGTGCTTTACCTCTCCAAAAACGGCGGTTCGCTCCAGCAACTCTACATGGTCATTAACACCGTAGAAGGCGTAGAGGGGCGCAAACAATCCACTATCCTGGCCTCCGATACCGTTACACGGGCACCCGAACTCATTCGGGGAGACTACGTTTATCGGCGTTTTTATTACGCGACCTTACAGCAACTCACCGGCGATTGTCCAAAATTTACCAAACAGGAATTACCCGAATTAAAAGACAATCTGATCGCTAAATTTGTCCAAAAATACAACAAAACCTGCGGGGTTTTCACCACAATGGCCAACAAAGAAGCGCGTAAAAACTACGTGCTACACCTCATCGTTGGCGGCGGCGGAGCCGGTAAATCGGTGGTGAGTGCCGGGCGATTAACACCGCCGCTCAGCCGACCCGACGGCTACTACAACGCGAGTGTGGGTATGCATTTTGGTAATAACTTAGAAAGTAAACGGCTCAGTCAGGAAGTGCGGATCAATGTGGGTGGTGATGGCGATTCCGGTTTTTGGGAAATACAGGCGCGGGTAAATACGTTGTTTCGCCCGGCCAACCGGTTGTCCCCTTACGCCACCGTTGGCATGGGTTTTGCCCGCCGTTACGGCGTAAACACCTTCATTACCGATGACCGTGTTGCGCGCCTGCTGATTGCCGTGGGGCTACAATATACCACCGTCAACCACATCATTCTGCGCGCCGAAGCCGGATTTCCCGATTTGCCGGGCTTTAATTTCACCGTCGGATTTCAACTATAAAATACGCTATTTTGCCATGCACAACAAAGCACTTCTCGTCCTGCTTTTCTTATGGAGCGGGATTATTGGAATAAATGCCCAACAAATTTTTTCGCCCGGATACGTCGTCAATAACAGCGGCGATACCACCAAAGGTTATATCCTGGATGCCGCTTATGAGCAACTTTCGCGGGCAATAACGATTAAAACGCCGGAAAAAACCGACGCGGCCCAAGAACTGCAACCCACCCAACTCAAAGGATTTGGGTTTGATACCGGCCCCCATTTCCGCTCGGAGGCCGTACAATATTACAACGCTCCCAGCGGCATTAAAGGCGTACCCAAAATATACGAAACGCGTTTTTTGCGCCTGCTGGAAAACGGCACCGTTCAACTGTACAAATTGGAGAACTCCGAAATTAACTACGCTTTGTACGTCTCTAAAAATGGCAGTCCCCTCGAACAATTAACCTTAGTTATCAACACATTAAGCGACAAAAACAGCGGTAAAATTATCCAATCAGACACGGTAACGCACCTACCCCGGTTGTTGGAGGGCGAATACGCCTTTAAACGATTTTATTACGCCACCCTGCAAACCATGTTTGTGGATTGCCCAAAGGCCCGCCTGACAACCGTGCCCGAACTGGATGAACGGGTTATTGCCGGGTTGGTGCGCAAATACAATAATAGTTGCGGCGTTACTCCCCAGCCCTCGGCAACTGTACAACGTAAAAAACGACGATTGACCATCGTAGCGGGTGGTATGTACGCCGGAGTGCGGTACAACGAGCAGGACGAATCCTCTTTTTCACCGTTGAATACCTATGGCGCGGTATCGGCTGTTCTTGTGGGCGTTAATTTTAGCAATTATTTCGCCAGCAAACGGTTTAGCCACGAATATTATTTGGTGCAGGGGCGGCGACCTTTTTACGTTCCCACGGAGCGGTACAAGAGCAATTTTACCGAAATAAGGGGGCGTTTCAACATATTGTTGTTGCCCGAAAAACGCCTGACCCCTCATGTTAGCCTTGGGATGAGCGTGACCAAATTGCGAAAACTGGGTTTTTTCGAGGATCAAAACGAGTGGGTGGCGCGGGCTACCGCGAGCGCAGGCGTGCAGTATTTTTTCAAAAATCGCAGTTTTATTCGTTTGGAAACCACGTTCCCCGAAATGCCCAGTATCGCGCTGAGTTACGGGTACAAACTTTAAATTGCCGATTTGCGGCCAAATTTCACTACCTTTGCGCCTCATTTTTCGAACCTAACTTATATTTTACAGTGCAACCAAAAGAGTTTCTCCGCAAATTGGGCCTCAAAGCCAAAAATGCAGGTACCTGGACGGGCCAACAAAGCCTCACGGGCAGTGCCCGCTCCATCCAAAGTTATTCACCGGTAGATGGCCAACTCATTGGCTCGGTAACCACCACTACCCGCGACCAATACGAACAAGTTATCACCTGCGCGCAGGAGGCTTTTAAGGTTTGGCGCGATATGCCCGCCCCCAAACGCGGCGAAATTGTACGCCAATACGGCGATGTACTCCGCCAATACAAAGACCCACTCGGCCGTTTGGTGAGTTACGAAATGGGTAAAAGCCTGCAAGAAGGCTACGGTGAAGTCCAGGAAATGATTGACATCTGCGATTTCGCCGTGGGACTTTCCCGCCAGTTATACGGCCTCACCATGCACTCGGAGCGTCCCGCTCACCGCATGTACGAACAGTGGCACCCGCTGGGTATCGTGGGCATCATTTCGGCGTTTAACTTCCCGGTGGCCGTTTGGTCCTGGAATGCCTGCATCGCGTGGGTATGCGGCGACGTGTGCGTATGGAAAGCATCGGAAAAAACACCGCTGTGCTCCATTGCCTGCCAGTTGTTGTTCCAAAAAGTATTAAAAGCCAATAACCTGCCCGAAGGCATTTCCTGCATCATCAACGGCGACTACAAAGTGGGCGAAATGATGACCAAAGACGGCCGCGTGCCGTTGGTAAGTGCCACCGGTAGCACCCGCATGGGCAAAACCGTGGGCAAAACCGTCGCCGAACGCCTCGGACGGTCGTTGCTGGAATTGGGTGGCAACAACGCCATTATCGTGACACCATCGGCAGATTTGAAAATTGTACTGACCGGAGCCGTATTCGGGGCCGTGGGTACCGCCGGACAACGCTGCACTACCACACGCCGCCTGATTGTGCACTCCAGCATGTACAACGACGTGAAAAACGCCCTTGCCGGTGCGTACAAACAATTGCGCATCGGGGATCCATTGGATGCCAACAACCACGTAGGCCCATTGATAGATAAAGGTGCCGTGCAAAACTACCTCAACGCCATCGAAGCCGTAAAAAAAGCGGGCGGTACAATGGTCGTGGATGGTGGTGTACTGGAAGGCCCGGGTTACGAAAGCGGCTGCTACGTTAAACCCTGCGTTGCCGAAGCCCAAAACAGTTGGGACATTGTGCAACACGAAACGTTTGCGCCTATTTTGTACATTATGAAATACGATACCATCGAAGAAGCCATTGCCATGCAAAACGGCGTTCCTCAGGGGTTATCGTCGGCGATTATGACCGGAAACCTGCGCGAAGCCGAGCGTTTCTTGTCGGTGGCCGGTTCTGATTGTGGTATTGCCAACGTAAACATTGGTACCTCCGGTGCCGAAATTGGCGGTGCATTTGGTGGCGAAAAAGAAACTGGCGGTGGTCGGGAGTCAGGATCTGACTCTTGGAAAGCGTATATGAGACGCCAGACAAACACCATAAACTATTCAGAATCAGTACCCTTAGCGCAGGGTATCAAGTTCGACTTTTAGGCATTAAGATTTCATTAACAAAAATTTAAGAAAAATAATTTGCTGGTGAAAAAAGGAAATGCTTAACTTTGCATTGAATTACACACAGGAGAATTAGAATTACAATGTAATTTGAAAAAAATTACGGTAGGAAGATTGATTTTTCATGGGCCGCCCGACGTAAGTTCGGCGGCTTTTTTATTTTATTGCCCATAAATGCCCATTTTTAGCGGCAATCGGGTCTCCAAAAAAAATGATTCCCCATTTGTTATATCTATGTAAAAAATTTTACCTTTGCCGGGTAAAATAGTTACGCCATTTCTGGTACCTCCGGGTACTTCCAAATAAAAATTTAAAACACGGTAGGAAGATTGATATGAGGCGCTGCCCGACGTAAGTTAGGCAGAGCCTGTTTTTTTCTTTACAGCACTAATTTTTTGTTTAATTCGGGCTTTTCCAACCAGGTATCGCTGGGTTTGGTTCGCCGGTTTTAACAAGTAACAAGACAAAAGCAAATGCCATTTCGGGTTCTCCTCGAAATGGCATTTTTATTCTGCTAAAAAACCACCTAAAAATATAAAAAAGCAATCTTGCACTATACTGTAATATTTTTGCGATCTTTGCAAAACATTTTTCTTCATAAATTTGTTTGACGTTTTCTTTTTATTCCCTGATTGTACTTCCACAAAACTTGCTTTAATCCCGTGCATTTTATCTCTATTATTTTATTATCCACAAAATTCGATGTAGTAACGATGCGACCAATAATTTATCCTGTTCATGGCCGAAACGTAGAAGTACCGGCCGAGTATGCTCATTTAGTATGTATGAAACGCCGCGATGACCTGGCCCGCGAATACGGGATCAGTGAACGCGATTTAAGAACCTTTTTGCGGGAACACAGCATTAGTATTCCCAAAAAACACCTGCTCAAAATTGAAGATGTGCTGGAAATTTACCTGGTGATGGGCTGGCCGCTCAAAATGCACCCCGCTGTTTATTGCCAAGACACCACTTTGGGCCTTCGCCCCCGATAACCGTTGTTGTCAATTCTGGTCAGTTTTCGTCGATTTTTGTAATTGATGGTTGTACTGCGCCGTGCTTTGTCGTTTTTTGGGAGAAGAGAACCCGCACTTTTGTGTCGTGCTGGTACCACACACTTCTCCTCACCAAGGAAAAAGTTTTGCCGCCTTTTCCTTCTTAACATTTAATATTGTTATGCGACACAATCACTTAGTATTACTCTTCATTTTTACCTTTTTTGCTCAATCGGCTTTTGCGCAGTATCAACAATTATCTAATAATGCCGCGCTGAATACAGGTATTGTTCAAGATGGATTTCGAACTGGCCGAATAGGTATTGGCTTCGTCCCTACTGGGGTAAATACCAATAATCTTCAAACGGCACTTGGTATCATACCCAAGGCGCGTTTTGCGGTAAAAGATGGCATCCTTGCGCATTATGTTTCCGGTGAAATTGGTGATTTTAACGCAGCCAAATGGTGCGGTCTTGGCGTCGGAAACCCCGGCGGGCCGGTATCTCCTTACGGTTTGGCCATTGCCGAAAACGGTTCCGTTGGTTTTTACAACCTTTTGGCCAATAGTAATAATATATTGGACCTGATTGCGGGCTTTGGCTCAACCGGAACCAATAAAAGTAGATTTATTATCCGGAGTTACGAAAACTCCGCTACGTTTGGTACCGGTCGGGATCTTTTAATCGCCAATCCACGTGGAACGGTCAGTATTTTGACCGAGCCATCGCAGGCAGGCCCCGATTTGAGCACAACGTTTTGGGTGGATGCAACAAAATCAGATGCCGCCTTCAAAAACATTACGGTGTTTAATGGTGCTCCGTTGAATAATACGACATTCCCCAATCCGGTTAATACATTCTCTGCGTTGGGTCGCGACGGCAATAGTTCCAGCACGGAGCCGGTGCTCATTGAAGGTTTCCGCGCTCAAATTGACGGCCTGGCACCTCCATTTTCTGGTAACGCAATCAATTTGCAAGCCATCCGGAACGCGGACCCCAGCAATTCTACAGATGCCTTATTCCCCGGTGAAGAAGCCAGTGAATTAACTTGGCAGGATTTAAACTCGGGCAACCTGAATGTTAAGGAGAACTTTGCCAGCCAAAATCCGGTAAATGGATTGGATAAAATGTACTTTAGTTTCCGCAATGCAAACCCTGTCGGCAACTTCAATACCGCCAATCGCCTCCGGGTAATGACAATGACATCCGCTGGCCGCGTGGGTATCGGCACTACCAATCCGCTTAATTTTAGTGGTTTTGCCCTCGGTCCGGTGCTCCTTACCGTAGCGGGCAATGTAGTCGCCAATGGCAACG
Organism: Chitinophagales bacterium; assembly: GCA_013298845.1. GTDB lineage: Bacteria > Bacteroidota > Bacteroidia > Chitinophagales > Saprospiraceae > M3007. The sequence goes on along the minus strand of JAAFJN010000007.1, from coordinate 119,474 downwards.
TACTCACTTCTGATCGCCGCTTCAAAGATAATATTCGTCCGGTTGAAGATGCTTTGGGTAAAATTCGCCAGTTACAAGGTTCTACCTATACCTTCAGAACCGAAGAATTTGAACAATATAACTTCGGCAAAGGCACCCAGTACGGCTTTATCGCCCAAGACGTAGAAAAAGTAATTCCCGACATCGTGGCTAAATTTGACAACGGCTACTACGGTATCAACTATACGTCTTTAATTCCCGTGTTGACCGAGGCCATCAAAGAGCAGGACCAGATTATTACCGCCCAAAAAACGGAAATGGAGGACATGAAAAACGAAATCGCCGAACTGCGCAGCCAGTTCAACGATCTCAAAGCCGGTCAATCGGCCAATAACCTCGACGGGTTCCGCCTCGAACAAAACAGTCCAAATCCGTTTGGCCAAAACACCGTGATTGCTTACGCTGTTCCAACCGGAACAACCGGCGCCCGCATCAATGTGTACGACCTCACCGGACGCACCATCAAATCGTTTAACCTTTCCGATGCCGCCGGTTTAATTACCATTTCGGCGGGTGAATTGAACAACGGTTTGTACATCTACGACCTTCAGGTGAATGGCCGCCAGGTGTTGGAGCGCAAAATGAGCGTGGCAAAAGACTAATCGAATTTTGAACATCGAACATCGAACGCCGAACACCGAACATCGAAGTATCAGCACAATGCGCCTTATTTAATTAAACATCACGTCGGTGTTCGATGTTCGGTGTTCGATGTTCGGTGTTCAAAATTCGATGTTCGGTGTTCGATGTTCGGTGTTCAAAATTCGATGTTCGGTGTTCGATGTTCGGTGTTCAAAATTCGATGTTCTACAGCCTCTTTTTTTATAAATTTTGGCAAAAATGAGTTAGTATTTCACTACTTTTCCCACCGAAATCACCCGTCCTTCCGTGATGAACTGAACAAAATACATCCCGGCCGAAAGATGCCCGGCCTGAATTTGAGTGTTCAATTGCCCCTCGGCCACGGTTTTTTCCAGCACAATTTCGCCGTTAATATTCACGAGGCGCACCGTGCTGTGTTCTTGCGATTCAAAAGTCCAGGCAACGTTAAACACACCCGACGCCGGATTGGGGAATATCTGCATTTTTTGCAGGCCGCGTCCCGTTGGAGTCCACACCGAACTCGTGGCGGGTTTGCATTTACCAATGCTGTCGGCTTCAAAAATAGCCTTCAAATCCGCAATTGGCACCGCCGTATCAAATATTTCCAACTCGTCAATGGTGATGTTCCAATGCGGATTCAAGGGATTTTTGCCAATCAACAAAGGCAAAGTATTTGATGCGTTGGCCGTTCCGGTAATGGGTAATCCGGTCACCTGGTACAACGTGCCGCCGTATCCGACGTACAAATCAGCCGTTCCGGCGTTCACCACTGCCGCCACAAAAGTCCATTGACCCGGTAATACTTGTGGCCCACTCAGGTACTGCACCGAACTGCCATTGCCAATGGCTAACGTTAAATAATACGGCGAAGCACCCTGAATAGACAATCCGTAGCCAGTGTTTGTATTGCCTAATTTGTCCACAATTGGCTCCGTTTGGGTACTCATATTGGTGTTTACCCAAGCATCAATGGTGAAATTACCCGCGCCGAAATTTAACGCCGGATCATCCGCCACTTCCAAAAAGGCGTAGGTTGGGGTTCCCGCAAATTCCAAAGCGCCGCCCACTTTACCCGGTACGGGGTCTGGTCCCGCCGAAAACCCAATGGAACCGCCCGACATGGGTAATGCATCAAATACACCAATGGTGTCCACCGCCGCTGCATCGCCCAACTGATCATCCATTGGCCACCAGGCAACCATTCCCGACGGCGGTGTTGCGCACGAATCACATTGCAACACAATGGTATCGTGCACCACTTTTTCAAAACAAATAAGACCGGTTTGTGGGTTGGTTTCAATGGCCAGGTAAGAAATAACAAAAGTCCCGCCGCTGCCGCTGTAAGTGTGCATGGCCATACTGCCGGCCACAAATGGGCCACCGGTTTGGTTGCCGTCGCCCCAATTGATCCAGTCAACCCGGTCGCAATTGGGCAAATTACTAATGGTTACCGTGGCTTTGCACAAATCCGCATCCACACTGGCAACGATGTGATTCATCAAGTTTTGGCAAAATTCATCGTAACTGGCGCAACAACCGCAACCATTGGAATGAATATAATAGGTGCAATAACAGGTATCGGTACCACAAATAGCACCAATGGTCAAGGTGTAAACACCCGCCGTAGCAAACAAGGAAGAATTAATATTTAACGAAAAATTGGGGTTAGCCGTCATAGAAGGATTGCTGGCAATGGGCGCATTTGCGGGGTCTTTTAAGGTCCAAAACATATTTGTAACGGGCGGACAATTGTTGCCCTGGCACATAAATACACCATTGAGGGTCCAAGGGAAAGTGGTAGTACAATCCGCAAACAACGAGTCGCCGCACACCACCGGAATATTCATGGTACCCTGCGCGGGGCGGTACGTCATGTCGGAATAAACACCACACGTACACACCGGCGGCGGTACACAGGCGCGAAAACTAATATCGTCGAGCGCAAAATTATTACCCTCAAAAGAAGTACCCGCCGTTCGGAACACCAAATTGTACGCACCACTTACCGATGAAGTCCAGGTGGTACTCATGTCAAACCACACATCGGGGGTTTCGGGCAAAAGACCAGTAGAACTTACCGTCGCAATAACCGTACTGAGGGTAGCGTCCATGATCACGGCTTCTACAATCGGATCGGGCCGATCAAAACTGGGTTCATTCAGGTTATTGGCAAAAGCGCACAACGAATACAGGGTATTGGCCGTCAAAGTAACCGGGGTGTACCACGCCGCTACACCGATTGTCATGCTGCCGTCGGCGACGTACATCAGGCCGGTGTTTAAACCAGTTGTGTGGTCGGTGGCCGTCCAGTTGTTGCACAAAGTGGGCACGGTAATGCCGCTGGCCACGGTGTATTCATTGGGGCTGCACGTGGGCGGAAGCGCGATGTAATTGGACGAAAAACCCGTGTTTCCGGCCTGAAAATCGCCATTAGTCACCAATTCGGGGCCGGGAGTGCTGCCCGTTGGGCAATTGGCGCAGCATTGCACCACAATTTGCTGTGAACAGGTTCGGGTATTTCCGCAATCGTCCGTCGCCGTCCAAACCACCGAAGTGGTGCCCGCGCCAAAAACCGTCGGTGCAGTGCCCGTGATGGTTACCGACGGATCACAATTATCCGTGGCAGTTGGTGTAGCGGGCTGATACGTCGCCACGCAGCCCCCCGCCGCGCCCAATGTCCCCAGAATGGTGACCGTTGGCGGACAAGTAATATTGGGGGGAACATTTTCGGTGGTTTGCACCGAAGTGGCGCAAGTGCTGGTGTTGTTGCACCAATCGGTCACCGTCAAAATCACCTGCGTGGTACTACAACCCGTAATTTGGGCGGGACTTACTTGCAGCGATACTATTTGGCAATTGTCGGTCGAACCGGCATTCACCATCCCGGAAGTAATATTGGCCACGCAATTGGGGGTCAAAGTCGCCGTAATGACCGATTGGCAAAGCGCCACCGGCGGCACATTATCCGATGCCACGTAGGTGGCTACGGCGGTAGAGGTACTGCCGTTGGCACAAGTGGCCGTTACGCAAAACGTGTGCGGCCCGCAGGGCAACTGAACCGTGTAACCGGCCGTTGTTTGGCCGTCGCACCATTGGTACGTGGCGACCTGACCCGTTCCCACCGTGGCCGATACCTGCACCAATCCACAATTATTGATCGGCGTTACGTTGATGGATACCTGACACGGAGTGGGCGGCACACAAGCCCGGAAACTCACATCATCCACGGCCAGGTCATTGCCCACCGATGTGGTATTGGCCATGCGAATTTCGATATTTACCAAACCAGAAACCGTGGCGGTCCAGGTTCCGCAGAGGCGCACCCATTGATCGGGCACCTCGGAAAGGGTTGCGACACCGACTACATTTACCCCATTTACCCACAATTGCGCCCCGGGATCGGCGTAATTTCGGGTTGGAATGACCAAATTATTCACCCAGGCCGAAAACGCGTAATTGGTCCCAGCAGTAACATTAACCATTTCGCGCCAGGCGATATTACTGCCAAAATTATTACCATCCACAATCAGCATTTTACCCGTGGCCTGCGAGGCCGTATGCTCAATGGCCGACCATTGGGAATTGGCCGCGTACACCTGGTTACTCTGCAACACCGAGTACCAACCAATCATGGTATTGGTACCGGGGATAAAATAATTGGGGCTGTACCCGGAAGTAAAACCCGTGTTACCCGCCTGAAAATCGCCGTTTACCACTAATTCCGGCCCAAATGTGCTGCCTTGCGGGCAACACGGAGCCGGGATGGCAGGGGGTGGACACGGATATGAAAAGGACCGAAAACAAACAATGCCGGCCCCACTGATGGTGGATACCCTTATATCGTGTACACTATTGCCCGTTATGGAAAAATCCAAAGGAAAAATATTGCCGGCGGGCGTAATGGTCCCGGCCGGGGCCGTTAATTGGAGGTGCTGCCCCGAAATCGGCACCACCACCCAACCCGCCGCCGTTACGGTGTATGCCGTAAACTGTCCGGTGGTTAACGTCACATCGTATTGGCCAAAACAAAAAGCACTGCTGTTTTGCACCGCAAAACGATACCTGCACGAATCGCTGGTCACGGGCAACTGAACAACGTCCATAAAAACCGAATCGCAGGAACAAGCCGGGCAATTGCCAAAATTGGCCGTGCCCTGCCCCGACGGGGCCAAATCCACTGTTATCTGGCCACTGGCCGGAACCGAGGAAGTCCAGCCCAGTGCGGCCAGTTCTTTGACCAAATACACGCCGTATGGCAAATCGTAAAAGGCATATCGGCCATCGCTGCCCGTTTGTTCTTCGGCAATGACCGCACCGTCAATATTTAACAATTGGATCGGCCACCCGGGCACTACCGGTTGGTTAACGTAGGCTTTGGGGTCACATTCTACGTATTTCACCCCGGTAATACTGGCATTATTGGGGTCGGGGCAACTGGTGAGGGTCGTCTCAGAGAAGCACCCTTCCCCCAGGCCGCAGGTAAAATCCCACAAAAGGGCCGCATCCGCAACAACGCCGGGAGCCAGCGAAAAGCCAACCGGTATGGATTGCCCAATGGGAACAAAACCGTTGGTGTGGGTTAATATAATTTCGTTGGGCGCAATTAATTGGCCCGTCCAACCATTGGCTGTACTGGCGCTCCAACCCGCAAACTGCCCGGAATTGAGCAATAATCGCAAAGAAGGAACGCATTCGGTGCTGTTGTTGAGCACAACCCGAAATTTACAAGGCTCCCAATTGTCCCACGTCACCGTCATGGAGGCGCACGATTGGGCACGCAGGGACGTTGTATTTACGAATAATCCCAATAAAAAAAGTAAAGGAATCAGCGGAATGGGGTAACAAGTCAGTCGTTTAAGATGTAACATAAGAATTCTTTTTTGTAAAATTTAAATGCCGTTCAATCCTCTATTCCACTGCTTTTTACAAATGTGTCATCTCAAACCTTTTTTTTAAATTTTTTTTTAAACGGTCACCTTTTTAATCGCCAACGGAATAAACGGTTAAAGCGGGTGTTTTTTAGCCCAAATGAATTAATATTGCCCCAAAATAAACCCATGTCTGGCTTTTTGAATGTTTTATTGGGGCGTCAATCTTCAAAAGATTGTCAAGCGTACACCTCCGACCAACTGCTGTTTGAGGGGTTACGAGCCGAAGAATCGGGGGCTATCCGATGCCTGTACACGCGGGTTGCGCCGTTTGTGTACAAACTGGCGCGCAGTGGCGGCCTGCCCGATACCGACATTGAAGAACTCATTGGCGATGCCATTGCGACCATGTTACTTAAAATAAGGAGTGGCGCCTATGTATTTCAGGGATATTCGCCCGCAACATTCGCCGTTGAGGTGGCGAAAAACAAAATGATGCACCGGCTGCGCAAACTCAAAAAACAGCACGTGGAACCGCTGTCGGAGCAATTTGACCAAGCCGAAGAAGAAGAGCATGATCCGGCCAATTGGGAAGCCGTTGAACAACTGAACCGCTTTTTAAACGCCATTTCGCCCACTTGTCAACAATTAATCCGCCTCAAATACCTCGAAGAAAAACGTGACAAAGAAGTTATTGAACAACAATTAAGCCCATACACAACGGTGGATGCCTTAAAAACCCATCGCGCCCGGTGTATGAAAAAACTCGTTGAAATGGCCGCTTCGGCGCTGAACAAATAATTGCCCGTGAAAAATTATCACACCTGGATGGAGTCCTATCTGAACGGAGAACTGCCACCCGAAGAACACGCTGAATTTGAGTCCGCGTTGGAACAAAACGCCGATTTAGCCGCGGCATTAGCCCGGCACCGAGAGGTCATTCACCAACTCGATGCCATGCGCACCCGCCTGAAAGTTGCCGATGCCCTGCAATCTCCGCCCCAACCACCCGTTTGGGGCCGGTGGGCGACTTGGCTGCTGTCCCTTTTTTTGCTCGTGGGCATCGGGGGCGCGGGCTGGTATTTTATGACCAATACACCCGATTCCAATCCACCCCCCGCGTTTACGCCCCCCGAAAAAGAGCAACCAACGCCCCCGGTAAATCCGCCGTCGGAACCATTGCCCGTGGCTGAAAAAAAGCCCGCTCCGGCTCCCAGAAACTACAGGGCACTGGCCCAATCCTTTCAGCGGGAACCATTGACCGGATTTACCCGCAGCAGTGATTCACCCGATGTGCCAACCCGGCTCGACTCGGCCATGATGGCTTACGAAAAAGGAAATTACGCCGTAACATTAACTTTTTTGCCCCGAAATACCGCCACCAACGCCGATGAAACCGAAGTGTTCCTACGCGGCAACGCCCACATGAAAACCGGGCAATGGCAACGCGCTACCGCCGATTTTTCAGCATTGGTCAATAGTTTTCAGTTCCGCCACGAAGCGCGTTTTAATTGGGCACTTTGCCAATTGGCCACCCAAAAAACGAGCGCGGCCGTTCAAACCTTAAAAAATATGGCCGCCGACCCGGTATATCCTTATCGCCAATTGGCTACCGACCTGTTGCAACAAATAACTACCGACCAATAACACCCGTTGCGCCGTGCAGCGTAAATGCAGCCCAAAAATACGGATGCGCCTGTACCCCCGGATTTTGGGAAATATAGCGGCGTTTTGCTTCCGAAAGTGCCCACTGACGATCGTTTCCTTTGTTTAATTCCTCGTGAAAAAAGTGCATTAACTGCATGGTTGAACGGTCATTTACCCGCCACAACGACGCGACGACACTTTCCGCACCGGCAAAAACAAATGCCCGAACCAACCCAATAACCCCCTCGCCCGTTTGCCGCTCGCCCGTCCCGGTTTCGCAGGCCGACAATACCACCAGGGTCGCGGGCAGCCGCAAAGCGTACAATTCACCCGCCGTCAGAATACCGTCGCTGTGCGCATCGGGGGCGAAGGCCAGGTACGAATACGCGCCCGTAAGGCGGTTGGCATAACCATGCGTCGCCAAATGCACAATCGGATATTGCCCGGCAAACGCCAAAAATTGTTCCCTGGTCGCCGCTTTTCCGGTGAATAACCGCGCATTATCGCGGTAAAAAGGCTGAATACGTTTAATTTCTTCCCCGGAATACGGCAATACCACCAAACCCTCCCGATGAGCGTTTTCCGTTCCGGCCCGCGCTGACAACAACAACGTCGTATCACTTTGGTAAAATGGCGCCATCGCTAATAATCCGTTTCCGGTTACCCGCCCCGAAGCCCGACTAACCTGCGCGTAGGTCGTACCCGAATAAGCGTAACTAATGCGGTACCGGTTTACCAAAAAAGGATACGTCCCGAAATTGGTCAGGTCGCCCGGCGTTCCGGTTAACAGCGCATCAAATGGCAGTTCATTCAGGACACCATCGGGAATAATGATAATTTGCCCCGTCAGCGCATCGGTCAAGGGCGCAATCAGGGTTTGATACAATTGTTCGGCGGCGGCGGCGTATTGCGTCACCGATTGTTCGTACAACGCCGGTGATTTGGCCGTACCGGCATAATAGCCCTCGATACCTTTGCGCAACCGGGAAATGGGTTCCGCTAAAGTAGTTTTTAGCCGTATTTGGTAGGCGCTTGCGGTCGTTTTTTGGACCACCATTGCAAAAACCGATGAATCGCCCGTCATGTAACTCAGTATAGTTTGACCGGGCAACAACGCCTCCTGTATTTCGGCCAAACTCCGCATGTTCCGCTGGTACCGTTGCTGGGTATAGTTGGGGTATTTTTGTTCCAATTCGGCCAATCCACGTTCTGCGGTGCTTTTTTGGGCTAATATTTTGGTATCAATGGTCAATACAGCGGCATCATCGAGTGGTTTACCGGCCAGTAGCAACTGCATGCGTTGGCGTTCCAAAGCAACAATTTCGGTCCGTAGCAACGAATCCCGTCGGCGTTCGGCGTCGGGGATATCGGCAAAAGAGCGGGCTTTGGCTTCCTGCATTGCGACCAATAATTGGTAGCCGTGCACCTGTTCTTGCAACATCCACATATTTTGGAGGGCACTATCGCGGTCATTGGAGAGGCGTTGTTGGCTCAGGTACTCGGCGTGAAAAGCGTTGAACACCGTGCGGGAATATTCGTTTAACATTTTCCGCAGGGCGTCCTGTCCGGTTTCGTACCGCAATTGTTCGACGGTATTTGTTATTGATTTTTTGTACCAAAAGCGGCTTTTTTCGAGCAAATTGGGATCCAAACGCCCGACGTATTCATTTTTAAAAGCAGTGGCCAACAACCCATAACCTTGCGGCAGGTACGGATGGCCTAATTGTTCCCAAATCTCAATGGCCTCCGTAAAATGGGCTACTCCTCGTTCAAATTCGTTGTTTTTTATCCGCGCCCGCGCCAAATAAGTCAGCATGGAGGCTAATTGCGAATTAAGATGGGGATTTTTAGCGCGCCAAATCGCCACCGTTTTTTCAAACCACACGATTGCCTCCGGATATTTTTTTAAACCAAGGTACACCTGCCCAAAACTTGCGCACGCAAAAGCGTATGATTTTGATTCAGTTTGCCCGTAAAACACCATAATTTGGTGCATTTTTTGCAAATATTGCAACGCTTTTTCGTATAGTTTTTGTTGCAAATAATATTGACCAATGCCATCGTAAACGCTCGCCAATTCGAGGTACGTGGTGTCGTACACTTGTTCGTAAATGGCAACTGCTTTTTCGTAATAAAAAAAAGCCTCTTCCGGTCGGATCATGGAACGGTAGGTCGTGCCTAAATAATACAACGTTTGCGCAATATCTGCGTGTTCAGCGGGTAATTGTTGCTGTTGAATCAACAAACACTGCTCCAATTGGCTCCGTGCTTCGGCATAATCGCCCTGGCGCAAATACGACATACCCAAATTACCGCGCACCCGGGCAACGCCCAAACTATTGGTCCCCGAACAACGTTGCTGCGCTTCGAGGGCCAACGTAAATTCTTCGATGGCAGTGGCATATTTGCTCTGCGCGTGGTACACATCGCCCAAGGCACTGCGCGATTCGGCAATATCACAGCCTGCGCCCAGCGGAATGGATTGCCGGATTTCCAACCCTTTTTTGTACAACAGTTCGGCATCCGGGAGTTGATCGGTTTCCCAGGCACAACGGGCGGCATAGTGCCAGGCATCGCCGCACGGGATGGAGGGACAAGGAAAAAAATGGGCCGCTTCGGCGAAATAAAGCCGGGCGGTATCGTACCGTTGGAGGGCAAAACAGGAGCGGCCCAATTGATAAGCGGCTTGGGCAAAGTGGGTATCGCGTTGCGCTTTAAAAAAGGTATAAGCCCCTTGTGCCCATTGTCGGGCCTCGGGAAATTGGTGGTGTTGGTACGCCACATCGGCTTGCACCAGCGCTTTTTCGGCGGATATTTGGTCGGTGGGGTGATGTTGGCTGGCAGCAATGAAGGGGATAATTACCAGTACAGCAAAAGGGATACGTGTGGCCATACGTGTGGGGTTTTAAACGGACTTTATTTGGTGTAAGGTCCGACAATTACCGGCAAGTTAGGTGTTTTAGATTTTACCGGTCGCATCGCGTTGCAGGTACTTGCGCGGGTACTTGGTTTTTATGGTGGGGTGTGGGAGACGCTGCCCCCTAAAACAAAAAAAGCCCCCTTCTTGAAATCATATTTGTGATAAAATTTCAAAAAGGAGGCTTTTGCTTTTTATACGGCCGAAGAATACCGTACAACCCATACCTACGCCATACTCACCCTCACATTCAGCGTTACTTCGTCGTTGAGTTCCACGGTTTCCCACGGACCTTCGGCCGTAAGAATGAGCGAATTGGCCAATACTTCCGCTTTGATATAATCGGCGTAATGGGCCACGGCGGCTTCGATGGCCGGGTGGGGTTCTATTGCCACTTCAATGCGGTCGGTAACATTAAAATCTTTCTCCTTCCGCACGTTTTGGATGCGGTTCACCAAATCGCGGGCGGTTCCTTCGGCCAACAACGCCTCGGTGAGTGTTACATCGAGGGCGACCGTTAGACCGGCATCGGTGGCGACTTTCCAACCCGGCAGATCTTCGGTGGAAATAATCAGGTCTTCCGGCGTGATGGCGTATTCGGTGCCGTTGGCGGTAATCGCCACGCTGCCCGCTTTTTCCAGGTCGTTAATTTGTTCGTTGGTGAAAGCGGCAATTTGATCGGCGGCGGCTTTCATGTCTTTGCCCAATTTGGCACCCAAAGTTTTGAAATTGGCCTTGGCTCCTTTTTTTAACAAACCCGAAGAATCGGTGATATATTCGATCTCTTTTACGTTTATTTCGGACAAAATCAGGTCTTTTACCCCGTCCACTTCGGCCATAAAGGCTTCGTCGAGAATGGGCAACAAGATTTTTTGCAGGGGCAAACGCACGCGTAATTTTTCTTTTTTACGAATACTCAACGCCAACGAGCAAATGCGCTGCGCGTAGTCCATGCGTTTTTCCAAATCCACGTCAATTTTGGTGCCGTCGGGGGCGGTTAAATCGCTGAGATGCACCGATTCGTGGCGCAAGGGCGTACCGTTCGCAATGGCTTTTTCCCGGATGGGCGCGGTGAGGTTGCGGTACAACCAATCGGAGAAAAACGGTGCCAGCGACGCCGATAGTTGCGCCGTTACCATCAAACACTCGAACAAGGTTTCGTAAGCGGCGCGTTTGTCGTCGCTCATGTCTCCCCGCCAAAAACGACGGCGCGATAAGCGCACGTACCAGTTGGACAAATGCTCATCCACAAAGGTCTCTAAGGCGCGGGCGGCGCGGGTGGGTTCGTAATCGTCCATCGCCTCGCGGTAATCTTGCACCAGACTGTACAGTTTGGAAATCACCCAGCGGTCCAGTTCGGAGCGGTCGGCGTACGGCATCACGTTGGATTCGTCCATTTTCCAGCCGTCCAAATTGGCGTACAACGCAAAGAAATTATAGGTATTAAAAAGGGTACCGAAGTATTTGTTTCGGGTTTCAACAATCCCGTCGCTGTCAAATTTGAGGTTATCCCACGGGTTGGCGTTCGACATCATGTACCAACGAGTTGCATCGGCCCCGTAAGCGTCAATGGTTTTGAACGGATCCACTACGTTGCCGCGTGATTTGGACATTTTGCTGCCGTCTTTGTTCAAAACAAGGCCATTGGACACTACATTTTGGAACGCAACGGAATCAAAACACATACCGGCAATGGCGTGCAAGGTATAAAACCAGCCCCGCGTTTGGTCCACCCCTTCGGCAATAAACGAAGCGGGGTACGATACATCAAACGGGGTTTTGAAGGGTTTATCGGCACCGGCGGCCATTTTTTCGTAATCGAGGCCCCATTGAGCGTAAGGCATGGAACCGGAGTCGAACCAAACGTCAATCAAATCCAATTCGCGGCGCATGGGTTTTCCCGAAGCCGATACCAACACCACATCGTCAATGTAGGGGCGGTGCAGGTCTTTGGGAACTTGTTGGTTCAAACCCAAAGCGGCATTGGCTTTTTCTATTTCCGTGGCCAATTCGGGGATAGAACCCACGCAAACTTCTTCGCTGCTGTCTTCGGTGCGCCAAATGGGCAATGGCACGCCCCAATAGCGGGAGCGCGACAAGTTCCAGTCTTGCAAATTATCCAACCACTGCCCAAAACGCCCGGAACCGGTAGATTCGGGTTTCCAGTTGATGGTTTGGTTGAGTTCCGACAGCCGTTCTTTGGCCGCCGAAGCGCGGATAAACCACGAATCGAGCGGGTAATACAGTACGGGTTTGTCGGTCCGCCAGCAATGCGGATAATTGTGTTTGTATTTTTCGATGCGGAATGCCTTGTTATCTTCCTTCAATTTGAGGGTAATGAGGAGATCCGTGGGTTTAAAATCGGGGTCGTTTTGTGCCTCTTTGTTGTAATATTCGGCTTTTACGTACCGACCGGCAAAATCGGTCACTTCGTTCACAAATTTACCCTGCCGATCTACCAATGGCTGAATTACGCCCTTTTCATCGGCAATTCCAATCATCGGGATGCCCGCTTCTTTGCAGGCGCGCATATCGTCGGCCCCGAAATACGGCGCGGTGTGTACCACCCCGGTACCATCTTCGGTGGTGACCCAATCGCCGGAAATAATCCGAAAACCGTCTTTTTCCAATTCGGGCGACGTAACATAAGGCAATAATTGTTCGAACCGCAAACCCAACAACCGACTACCCTTAAAGGCTTCCCCCGCGCGAAACGGAATGGCGGGCTTTTTAGCGGCGGTATCAAACGGCTCCATCGGCAATTCGGCGTTGGCCACGTCGAAATAAGCCGAAAGGCGTTCTTTGGCCAATACAACACTCACCGGAGCGGCGGTGTAGGGACTAAAAGTTTTTACTTTTACGTATTCGATATTAGGCCCAACGGTCAAAGCCACGTTGGACGGCAAAGTCCACGGCGTAGTCGTCCAGGCCAATACCCGCACATCTTCGTCGGCATGGTCGAACAAAAACGCCGATTGTTCGTCGGGGCGCACTTTAAACATGGCCACAACGGAGGTATCGGTGACTTCTTTGTAACAGCCGGGCATGTTCAGTTCGTGCGAACTGAGGCCGGTACCGGCGGCGGGGCTAAACGGCTGAATGGTAAATCCTTTGTAGAGGAAAGAGTCGCCATTGGCCGTTTTTTTGTTGTATAAACGCTGAAGGAGCCACCAACAGGTTTCGATGTATTGGTCCTCGAACGTGATGTACGGATTGTCCAAATCCACCCAATAGCCCATTTTACGGGTAATATCGTCCCACAGGTCTTTGTACCGCATGACGGTGGCGCGGCAAGCCTGATTGTACTCGTCCACCGTAATTTTTTTTCCAATATCTTCTTTGGTGATGCCCAGTTCTTTTTCCACCTGCAACTCAATGGGCAGGCCGTGGGTATCCCAACCGCCTTTGCGCTCTACGCGAAAACCTTTGAGGGTATTGTAGCGGCAAAAGAGGTCTTTCACGGTACGCGCCATCACGTGGTGAATACCGGGCATACCATTGGCAGATGGTGGTCCTTCGTAAAACACAAAGGAATTATTGGGGTCGCGCTGTTCGACACTTTTTTCAAAGATCTGCTCATCGCGCCAGAACTGAAGGATTTCAGCGTCAATGGCGGGCAGATTGAGTGATTTAAATTCTCTATACATTATATGAATGGATGCGGCAAAAGAGGCGCAAAGATAAATAATTATGGCGTTTTGTAAAAACTTAGTGTAGTTGGATTTGTGTTCTGGGGACTACTCTTTATATTTAGAAGAAAGCACGAGGCGTACATTAAATCTCACTTTCTACTTTTTTAGGCAAAACTGAATTTTTGAAAAAATCGTTCCCTTATTGGTCTTTAGCCCATTTCACCCTCGGATGAAACAACTGAATCGTTTCTTTCAAATAAGCGGTGTCCAAATGGGTATAAATTTCGGTGGTGGTAATGCTCTCGTGGCCCAACATATCCTGTACGGCTTTCAGGTCGGCCCCGCCTTCGACCAAATGGGTGGCAAACGAGTGCCGAAACGTGTGTGGACTGACGGTTTTGGTAATTCCGGCGGCTTCGGCCACTTCTTTAATGATGTAAAACACCATAACGCGGGTGAGTTTTTTGCCCCGGCGGTTGAGAAATACAAACTGCTCGTTTCCCGGCGCAATATCCATTTGGTTCCGCACGTGTTCGGTGTACATGGCAATAAATCGGAGGGCTTCGTCGCCAATGGGCACAATACGTTCCTTGTTGTTTTTGCCAATGACCTTCAAATAACCTTCTTCGGTAAATATTTGGCGAAATTTCAGTTCCACCAACTCGCTCACCCGCAGCCCGGAGGCGTACAGGGTTTCGATCATGGCGCGGTTCCGAATGCCCAATGGTTCCGATAAATCAATGATGTTCAGCATGGTTTGTACGTCGTCAATACTGAGCACATCGGGAATTTTGCGGGCGTAACGGGGCGAATCGAGCAATAGAGTAGGATCTTTGTCGAGCAAATCTTCCACCAATAAAAACTTGTAAAAGGCTTTTACGCCGGAAATAATGCGCGATTGGGTACTCGCTTCGAGGCCAAAATCATTGATCCAGAGAATAAACGTGTGGATATCGTCGGGGGTAACGTCGAGAGGTAATTTCCCGGGTTGGTGGACCTCAAAAAAACGGATTAGTTTTTGTACATCAACAATGTAGGCATCAATGGTGTTTTGACTCATTGAGCGCTCGAGGAGCAGGTAGCCGCGAAAAGCAGCCACGGCAGCGGGCCAGTTCATGCCGCAAAATTAAGACAATAATAATAAATTCGTCAAACTAAGGTTAAAGTTAGTCTTTCCCCCTTGTACCTTTGAGGGTAAAAGCCGTTGTTTGCGTCTAAGATTGTTTGGATTTTGCCCACCATCGGTAATTCCAAATGGCTTTTAAGTTACGGAAACAAACAAAAAAACGCTGAAAAATGTCTCTAGCACCGGTTTATATCCCCGCAGCGCATCGAATTTGGGCAATTATTTATCTGGCAGGTGAAAGTTCGTGTAGAAGTGTACAGTATATTGTTCGCCCCAACCTGCATTCACACATTGATGCCATTAATTATTTATTAGGTGTTGCCCCCAATTTTTTGGCGGGTATTTACGTCCCTGCCTGTTATACTTTTTTAATGCCTTATATCTTGGAACGTAACGCCCGGCAACGTATCTTTGACCCGTTGTACTACCGTTTTTCGGCTTGTATTTTTGCGTTATCGGGCGTTTTGGGTTGGGAGTATATCCAGCAGTTTACCCATCAATTTTACTTTGATCCGCACGATATTATCTGGACGTTTTTGGGAATCAGTTGTTATTGGTTCATTACCCAACGGCAGGCTACGGCGCAACGGATGGTACTACAACCGCCCGGTAGTTATCACATATGACACATTTATGCATCGTTTTCAAACTTCTTTTGTCCTCGTATTTTGTTGCGTTTTGGGGGCTTCCGCCCAATCGAACCGCGATTGCCGTACGGTACCGTCATTTATTCAAAAAACGGAATTCGACCAGCAAAGGGCCTATTTTACCACTTCCGAACGCAAAATAATGGGGTTGGTGTACGCCGAATTGCCCGCCGCCGATTCCGACAAAAAAGCGCGCACCTGGCAGCATCCTTCGTGGACCAAAGCGGGTTGGCTGGGGCCAATGGTGATTACCGAAAAAGGTGAAGTTTGGGTGGCTCCCGTACCGGTGGTCAACCTGCTCCACAACAAACCGGAAGAGCAAAACCGCATTTGGAAAACCGATAAAAAAACGGGTGAATTAAAAATGGCCATTGACCTGCCCCGCCCCGATTCCGCGTTTAACAAACAAAATCCGTATGGGCTTTTGGGCATGGGATACGACTGCGACAACGCCGTTTTATACGCTTCTTCGGTATTTGGCAGCACTTTAAACGAAGAAAAAGGCCGCGTTTTTGCCATAAATACCACCGACATGCGCATTATCGCCCAAATGGATTCTTTGGATGCTTTTGGCGTGGGCATTGGATTTATTAACGGCGAAAAACGCCTGTACTTTGGGGCCGCTCGCAATGGCAATATCTTGTCGGTGGGTTTAAAACCCGACGGCAGTTTCAACGGTACGCCCCGCGTGGAACTCACCTTAGAGGGTCTTGGTCCACGCGGAGACGACCGCGCCCGAAAAATCCGCTTTGCCCCGGATGGTACGTTAACGGTACACGGGGTAGAGTTTTATTTTAACCTCACGGCTCCCACCGAGCGGCAGGAAACCCCGTATCAATTTAAGTACAGCCCCGAACAACGCCGGTGGGTGTTTTTGGGTATTGGGCAATAAAACCTACGCGATATTCACCCGCTGCGGCTCGGTTCCGGGCAATTTGGGCAGGGTAATTTCCAAAACCCCATCCACGTACCGGGCCGTAATGGCATCGGTGTCCACTTTTTTATTCAACTGAAACCTCCGCTCAAAACCCGCTTTGGGATTGTGCTCGAAGTGCAGCCATTGTTCGGCGGCTTCGGGGGTACCGGCGTTGGCTTTAATGACAAGTACATCATCGGTGATGGCAATGTGAAACGCATCTTTGGTGCGCCCCGGTGCAAACACAAAGAGTTCGTAATAATCGGGTTGCTCCCGGATATTGACGTTGATATTTTGGTGTTCGCCGCGATGCCACGCGGCCTGGTGCTGTTGAAAACGGTGCATAAAGGCTGCTTTTTTCCATTGGCCGCAGCCGTGCCAGTTACCGCGCTGTCCGCGCATTTCATGTGTGTGGTACATAGTTAGTGCTTGATTTGAATAGTGAAAAAACAGTTTCTTACAGAACCTCGATGCGTCTTGAAGCCGTAATTGGGGTGTTATACGCACTCCAACTGGGATCTAAAGGTTGAACCGAAGCCTCGTAGCGGTTCCAGGGCGCAAACGGTTGCGGCGATGCCGGTTGTTGCGCATAAGCGGCCTGATAACGATAACTTCTTGATTTAAAGGCCATTATCCAGCCTCCAAAGATTAACCCGAAGAAAAGCATAAAGAACAACACTTTAAAAAGGGTAATAAGAAACACTGCGCCGAAGATCAGCGCGAAAAAAACTTTTGCAACTTTCATAGTAATTTAATTGTAGTGTAAAAACGGGGCCGAAACCGTTGGCCCCGTTTTTACCATGTAGTAATGGAATCTCCCTCGCGGGAATTATTTAGTCTTTAGAACGGCAGCGGTTACGCCAAGCCTCGCGGGCTTTTTGGCGCTCCTCATCGGTCATGTTCATCCAGCGTTCGCGTTGTGGCCCGCCGGGGCCGCGTCCGCCTTTGCCCCACCGGCCGCCGTGCCCCCCGAAGAGGATCCGACAGAGTAACAACAAACCGGCAGCCTGCCAGTAATTGAGCGGTTGTACGCCCGTCACCTCCGGTAAAATGGCATTCCAAAGGAACATCACGATAAAACCCATGACCGCTGCAAATACCAAAAACATCAGGGCGAAACCGAAAAATCGGCCGATTCCAAAGCGTTTTGGGCGGTTATTGAATCCGTAATTTGTCATGATACTGGTGTGGTTAAGCGTTATAATATTCGGTGTAAAAAGTGTCCAATCGGTCGCGCAGGTGCTGAATAGCGTAGCGCTTTCGGGAAATCAGGGTTTTGATATTATCGCCCGTTCGGTCGGCAATTTCCTGAAATGTTTGATCTTCCAATTCATTCCAGATAAATACGTCGCGTTGGGCGGGGGGCAATTCGTCCAATGCCGCAAAAAGTTGATCCCAAAACACCTGTCGCTGATATTCCGTTTCCGGGGTATCGGGAGCGGCCAGAAACAACTCTTTGAGGTACAATTCGCCGTCTTCGTCTTCCTCTACCAAGTCTTCCAGCGCATCGGTGGAGCGTTTTCGATAGAGGTCGGTGATCCGGTTCCGCGCCACCCGATACAACCAGGCACTGATTTGTTCGATGGGTTCGCCCGAAGCAACGCGGCTGAACTGATACCATACATCCTGTAATATGTCTTCGGCATCGGCTTCGGTTTTTACCCGATCCCGGATAAA
Organism: Chitinophagales bacterium; assembly: GCA_013298845.1. Classification (GTDB taxonomy): domain Bacteria; phylum Bacteroidota; class Bacteroidia; order Chitinophagales; family Saprospiraceae; genus M3007. The sequence continues at coordinate 101,402 of JAAFJN010000007.1, read as the reverse complement.
TCCCAGCAACCTCGTACTGTACGTTCTGATTACCCCCGTTATATTTTGTTGGGTTGGTGCGGCCATAGTTAGCATCTCATTCACGTTATATTAGGGAAGACGAAAGAAACAGGTTTTTACTTTAAAGTTCTTCCAAAAAATTTAAAAAAATATTTTTCCATCCAAATGAGTAATTTATCTGAAGAAAAAATGATATAAGTTGTGCTGGCGGGTTTATTGGTACAATATATGGATTTATTATGAGTGGAGAGGCGGAGTAAAAGCGAGTAGATTTTCCAAATTTATCGTATTTTTGCTAAAAATTAAAAAAAATGCAGTTTGTAGACATAAAAAATGATATCGCTTTTAGGAAAATTTTCGGCAATGAAAACAAAAAAATCATCCTTATTTCCTTTCTCAATGCCGTGATGAAGTTAAAGGGAAAGGATGTCATTGAGGACGTTGAAATCCTCAACCCCTACCAACTCCCCATCATCAAAAATCTCAAAGCGTCAATCATTGACGTAAAGGCGAAGGACAAAAAAGGCAAAACCTACATCATTGAGATGCAGGTAGCCGAGCCGGATGGCTTGGATAAACGATTGCTTTACTACGCCAGCAAGGAGTATTCCCAACAAATAGAGAGCGGCGAACAATATACCGAACTCAAACCCGTCATTTTTATCGGGATTTTTGACTTTAAATTTACTTCCGGGGAAAAATATTTGTCGCATCATGCGGTTTGCGATGTGGAGGATGGTGAACGAGCCATTCTGGATATGGACTTTTATTTTATCGAACTTCCGAAGTTTGTAAAGCCGTTGAAGGAACTGACGGAAATTACGGACAAGTGGATATTTTTCATCAAGGAAGCAGAGAATCTAACGGTTATTCCTGAAAATGTTGACGATGAAGGTTTGAAAGAGGCATACCACGATGCAAATAAGCATTCTTGGGAAAAAGAAGAATTAAATGCATATGACTATGCAGCAATGAGAGAACAAGATGAACGAGGCAAAATAGAATTGGCAGAAAAGAGGGCAGAAAAGAGGGCAGATAAACAAGCAAAAGAAGAAGTTGCAAGAAAAATGAAACAAAAAGGCTTACCTAATCAAGATATCTCTGATTTCACTGGGTTATCGGTCGAGGAGATAGGCGACCTGTAAAAATCACTTAATAATCGCTCCCCGAAAATTGCTCCTACACGGTCTTAAATTCGTGGAACATAACGTTCTAAAGTTGGTTATCTTGTTTTTATACGCACACCACAAATCTAAAAATAAATGCCGAAAGCAACATTAAACGCGCGCAATATGCCCATTGGTTACCAAACTATTTTGTCCAATGGCACCCACGGTTACTTAGCCGATGAACCCGTAGCCGACAACGGCACCGACCTCGGTTTTGCCCCCTACGATTTATTACTCTCCGCATTGGCGGCTTGTAAAACCATGACCATCCGGTACCTGGCCCGCCAAAAAGGTTGGCCCCTGGACGATGTACACGCCGAATTATCGCTGGATACCGAACGCCGCGACGGACAAACCGTGACCGATATTCAGGTGAAAATCCGCCTCGAAGGCGACCTTACCGACGACCAACGCGCCCAATTAATGCGCGCCGCCGACCGCTGTCCGGTGCACCGGATGCTCAAAGGAGAACTCAATATCGCGGAAGCCGTTTCGTATTAAAAATATTTTGGGTAAAAATGAGCGCGCAACCAAAAATCATACTCCGCTGGGCATTCACCATCGGTTTGGGCGCTTACTACGCGTACCTCAGTTATCAAACACCCAACGCCGGGCACTGGTCCTCCGATGCGGATTTGATAAAAATGAACTGTTCCGTAGTCGAGCGTGCGGTGTACGGAGAAATGAACACGTTGGAGCGTTATTGTCCCCCCAACTCCGGGGTACAAGCCGAAATAAAGGCGTACCGCAACAACCCGACGCCGTTACCCGCCGCTGAAAAACGTTCGCCCGAAGCATGGGTACAATACGAATTGACCCGATTTGATTCCGCCCGGGCGCAATTGGACCATTGGCGGGCAATTCGGGAACAGTTGGGCTGTGCGCCCCAACATACCGAGGCACTTTTGCCCATTTTGGAACGCATTCCGTCGGAAAACAGTCACAATGGCCGGCTTTCGGTCGTTCCCTACAATACTTATATGCTGTATGACAATATGGTTTGTACCGTCAATAGCGATACCCTGCAAGCCAATAATGGCCTGTATTGGTACCGTTTTCGGGCGAACCAGGCCGGAAAAATGACGTTACAGCCCAAAATAACGATCAAAAATCCCCTCACCGAAGAAGTGCAATCCTATGTACGTTCATTTCCTTTACGCATCCGACCGACCTTATGAATACCACCTTTTTTGCAAGATACTTACCGCTGGCCGTTTCTTTGGGATTGGTGGTACTCATTGGCTGGCGTTTGCGGACCTTGGCTGAACTGCGGGAAAAAGTAGTACACTCTACAGGATACACGATTGACCTTTTACAACAACAAAACGCCAACCGACGGGAGACTTTGGCCGAATCATTGGTCCAAAATGAAAATAGCGACGCCTCGAACCGGATTGCTCAAGGCCAACAAATAGCGACTTTAGCGGACTCAGCGGCGCGGTATTTGAATGAATTAATCGATAACAGAAATTCAACGCGGGAAAATACGCTGCGGGCAATCGTTCGGCAATTGAGCGCGGCTCCGGTGTACGCGGAACCGCTTGTTCAGCAAGTGCTGCAACATAGTATGTACAATCTGGGCCTGCAACTAAACCCTGACCAGGGCACTAATCCCGATTTTTTGCAAAAATGCCATTTGTTGGTCTTGTTATTGGAACAACAGGCGTTGCAGGTACTTTACGAAAAAAGTCAGCCGCCAACCAGTTGTTTTTTTCCCAATCTGGAATGCCATTTTAGCACGCCCAATCCGGTGCAGGGCGATACGGTAGAAATGGTGCTTTTTTTACAAACTCAAGATCTAAGCCGGTGCAACTACCGCGATTTTCGGTATTTTATCAACGAAAAAGAACCAACAGCAACGAACGGCGCGGCTTTTTTCAGGCTGCCTTTTAGCGACAAGCCCAACGAAATTATTCGCACCAAAGTGGTGGCCCGGCGGAAGGGAACGGCGGTAAAAATGGATACGTTTGAACGGGTGTTTAGTGTCCGTCAATAATTCCGCACCACTACCCCTTCTTCCTCTTCCCAAAATAATATGCGCAGATCGGTTCCGTCAAACTCGGCGTACGAATAAGCCCACATCCATTCGCCAAGGTTGATATAACGGCTGCGTTGGTTGGGCAATTGCCAGTCGATGGGCAAATGGCGGTGACCGAACACAAAATAATCGGGTTCCACGCCTTTGGCCAATTTGCCCAAACAATACTGCAACAGCCATTCATTTTGGTCGCCCATCCAGCCTTTTTCGGCATCGGGGGTGGCGGCGCGGCTTTTTCCGCTGGCAAACCGCGCTAACCGAACGCCCAAATCGGGGTGTATCTGCCGAAATGCCCACCGGCACACGGGGTTGGTAAACACTTTTTTCATGATTTTATAACCCGTATCGCCGGGACCAAGCCCGTCGCCGTGGCCGATCAAAAAGCGTTTTTGCCCAATAGTGATTTCAACGGGGTGGTTGTACACCGGTATGCCCAATTCTTCTTCAAAATACCCCGACATCCAGAGGTCGTGGTTGCCCCGAAAAAAATAAATGGGCACACCGGAGTCGCGCAATTCGGCCAAAGTTCCCAACAACCGCGTGTGTCCTTTTGGCACAACATATTTGTAATCGTGCCAAAATTCAAACATATCGCCCACCAGATAAATCGCCTCCGCCTGGGGGGCGACGTGCCGCAACCAACGGATAATCCGGCGTTCGCGTTCGATGGAAGTATGGCGCATATCAACGCCCAAATGGAAATCGGAGGCAAAAAAGGTCTTTTTTTTGATCATTTCAATATCATTCACCAATCACCAACTGCTGCGTAATGAATTGTTGTGCGGTTTGTAAAACAACGAGATAATGCCCTGCCGGAAAGCGGTCGGCCTGAATAAAATAATTTTTGCTGCCCGCCGGAAATTCCCCTTCAAAGACCGTGGTTTGCAATTGTCCCAAGGTATTGTATAAGCGCAACGAACCTTTGGCCGCCTGGTCGAACTGCACCGGTACCACTGTAATAGCGCGGGCCGGATTGGGATAAATGGGGGCCATTTGGGCGACATTGGCCGTTGATACGGACGAAATTTGGAAAGACCGGAACGACCAGTAACCTTCGGGTGCGGGCATGGGTCGGCTGATGTTTTTGCCGTTATTGGCCGTGGCATTCATGTAATAATAAACGGTACTCTGCGGCGATTGCGGCGGAATGGCCGCCACGTACTGCTCAATGGTGGGATCATAAAGCATCGGGATCATGGTCCAGGCACCATTCAAATCGGTGGTGTAAAACAATTCCACCTGAGCAATACCGCTGCGGTGCTGCACGGTAGCGCGCACTTGCCAGTCTTCGGGTTTATCCACGTCGGCGGTGCGGATGGCCGCGTGCACAATACGCAGAGGGTCCAATACCCCAATTTCTTTAGTAATGCAGTGAATGGCACCACCCGCGCCAATCATATCATTACAGTTGATGCCCACCACTTGGTAACCGGGCATATATTTTTTAAAGGTATCCTGCGCCGCCAGATCATCGGGGTGATTGTATTGGGGCAACAGAATGGTTTTATTCACCAACAACGCATTGGCGTAGGTGGGGTACAAAGCCTCGTTGGCGTAAGGCGGAAAATTATTGTTAAAAGAAGGCATCGGGATGCGAATGACCTTAAAATCGCGCCCAAAAGACGTTTTATAGGAGTCAAGAACGTATTGAATATTGGCTTCAATTTGTGGCCCGTCGGAAACACCGGTTGGATATTTCCCCACCAGCAGCGTTTCTTCGTCCAGCAATTTCATGTGCATATCAATGTGGTGAATGCCATCGTAAGGCAGTTCTTTCATTTTAATGTAGCGATCAATACTCATATAGCGCAGCATAACCTCGTCAATGGTCGTTTCCGTGTGGTTGGTGGTGCCAAAAATATCATTGGGTGCCGATTCGTTTTCACCGTCCATAATCTGGTTGTTGTTGCGCAAAATAAGTTCAGAAGCAAACGCTGTACCCAAACCATCG
>JAAFJN010000007.1:0-96234 GCA_013298845.1 Chitinophagales bacterium | reverse complement strand
TCGGCCATAAAATTCCCGCCGGTATTCACCAGATCGTACGGAGCCGTGCGGGTAGAATACACTGGTACCCCCAACAATTGCCCAATGCCTACCGACATGGTATCGTCGGCCGGGCGGTTGCGGTTGTAAATCCAATCTACGAGCAACATCGAGTCTACGTCGTTGATATACACCGAGGTGGGGCCGTAATCGCGGATCCAGACGGTTGTACTGGGTTCAAACACCACCTGAACGTTGGCCATATCCACGTCTTCATTTACCAGCGAATCGGTAACTGCTGCCACGGATGCCTGGTTGCGCACCAACACCAGCACTTTGGTTTCCTGATGGGCGGCTTTTACAATTTTTTCTAAAATATCGGGGTACGAGCGCCAGGTGACGCACAAAGTGCCACATTCTTCCCATTCGGCCATGGTGCGCACGCCTTCGGGCGGCGGGGTTTGGTTATAATGTTGGGCGAGTAGTCCCGTAGGAAGCCATAAAAGGCTGAGCAAAAAAGTAAAAATTCTTGTCATGGTATTGTTTTTATACGTCACAAAATGTCGCCAAAATTAGGGGTTATTTTAAAAAAGGCGGTGACCGAAATTCGTTAAGCACATTTGTGACTATTTTTATCCAAATAATGCGGTTATTTGCGGCCAAATTATGCTGCTGCAACTTGATTTTTTAAAGTACCGTTCGGCCTTACAAATCAAAGTCATCGAGGGGAAACAAAAAATTTTTGATCCCGTTCGCAAAAAATTTGTGGTCATGACCCCGGAAGAGTTATTGCGCCAACTGACGTTGCAGTACCTGTTACAAGGTATGCAGTACCCGATCAACCGCGTCCGCTCCGAAATTGGGATTGAAGTCAACGGAATGCCGCGCCGCTGCGACATTGTGGTGTTTGACCAGGATGTACGCCCGTGGTTATTGGTGGAGTGCAAATCGCCCAAGGTACCAGTTGACCAGGGGGTAATGTCTCAGGCTGTGCGGTACAATACGGCATTGGGGGTGCCTTTTGTGGCCATTACCAATGGTTTGCAGACGTATTGTTGTGGCATTGATTACGCGGCGCACGATTGGCATTTTTTGGAAGACTTTCCGGAGTGGGGTAAAAAACCCGGGCTTTCAGGCAGCGAATAACCCCCGGATTGCTTCTTGTTGGCGTTGCCATTGTATAAATGGTGATTTGTTAAAAAAACGAAACGAAAAACATCCTTTTTATTTGCCCGTTTAAAGCACCTGAAACGCCCTCGGACTCAAATTCGAGGTAAATCTGTTAAAATGTTGGTTGAAATTTCGTTGGCAATAAATTCCATCTTACTTTTGCCTTAGCAAAGGAATTTACAGCCTACTGCAATTTAATAATTATCCACTTACTGCTCAAACACACCGTTTGTCCGATTTATGAAAAAAACTACGACGCTACGCAATGTTTTGGTGCTTGTGTTGGCCATGTGCTCGGCTTTTGCTGTTACGGCTCAGGACATTCACTTTTCACAGTTCTACATGAGCCCGCTCAACCTTAACCCTGCGATGACAGGCGTTATGAACTGTAATCACCGCTTCACAGCCAATTACCGCAACCAATGGGCTTCTGTACTGAAGCAGAACGCTTACAATACGTACTCCGCTTCGTACGACCAGAAAATGACTACTGGCCGTTATGACTATTTCGGATTGGGTGGTACACTTTGGGGTGACAAAGCCGGTGCTTCTGAATTTGCAACGATTCAGGCACGTCTTTCCGGCTCTTACGCCAAAAAAATGGGTGGAACCCGCCGCAAAGCCCACTACCTTGTGGTTGGTGCTGATTTTGGGGTGAGCAACCGCTCTATCAACAGCCAGCAATTGCAGTGGCCTTCTCAAAACGACGGCGGCCAATACAATCCTGACTTGGCACCTGGTATTGTTCTTGACCCCAGTTTTGTGTTCCTCGACATGTCGGCTGGTTTGTTGTGGTTCAGTGTATTTGATGAAAACAACAACTTTTATTTTGGTACGGCATTTAGTCACTTGAACCGCGCCAACGTATCCTTCCAGGAGCAAAACATTCCGCTGTACGGCAAATTAACTGCTCACTTTGGCGGTGAATTTGAAGTAGCACAACGTGTAAGTATGTTGCCAGGGGTGGTATCTTTTTTCCAGGGTCCATCTTTCCAGGTAAACGTAGGTAACTCCTTCAAGTTCCTTTTGGGCAACAGCCGTCGCTACCACCAGGCGTTCCAGTTGGGTGCGTGGGCACGTGTTTCCAACAAACTTGATCAAGGTAAATTGATGGATGCTATCATCCTGAGCACCCGCTTCGATTACGAACAATTCACATTGGGCTTTAGTTACGACATCAATACATCCAGCCTGCGCAACGCCACCAACGGTAACGGTGCTTTCGAGTTCTCTTTGCTATATAAAGTGTGCGGACCAGAGCGTCGTGGTGTTTATTGCCCGAACTTCTAAAAACTTACTCGCATCCACTGTTGATAAGTATTGCAAAGAATTGATTAGCAATACGTTGGTTTGTGGAAAACAATTCACAAACTAACACTTCAAAAAAAGATTCCCGTTTGCTTGTGTGCATCGGGAATCTTTTTCATTTTTGTCCTACTAAAACCAAGGAAATGCCCCCTGAACGGCAGTTTTACCACCTTGTTTGGAAGCGCGTTATACTGAATCGAAATTTTTTTCGTTTCTTTGCGGTTAAATTTTTAAGCGACTGTACCCATGAATGTTGAAGTGTCGCTATAATCCCCATTTAACAATTGCATGTGATTTTATTTTTCCACCGCGTGCATCTCTTTTATCACATTCCGCCCACGACGCGGGATAATAAAGACTAAACAACTATGTTCGGAAGTAGTAAAAGTTCAGAAGACTCCAAAACCACCACCAGTACACCTTCGGTCGGTGGCCTTAATGCCCTCGTAAAAGGAACTACCGTTGAAGGTACCGTGCGCTGCGATAGCGATATCCGCGTGGATGGTACCATTAAAGGCAAACTCATTTGCAAATCTAAAGTCATTATTGGCCCAACTGGCAGCGTTGAAGGCGAAATTTCTTGCCAAAATGCCGTTATCGAAGGTCGTTTTAAAGGAACCCTCAGCGTCACCGAATTGCTCAACGTGCGGGAAACCGCCGAAATTGACGGCGATATCGCTACCGGCAAATTGTTGGTACAAAGCGGCGCTAAATTTAACGTAGACTGCAAAATGGGAACTGGCCATTCCAATGGCTCTACTAAATCTGAAGATGTAAAGTCCAATGCCAGTGCCACCATCGCCGGAAAAGCAACAACAAACAATTAAGGCATTTGCCAAATACAGCGGCATGGCCATCCAACTCTTGGGGGCTTGCCTCGCCGGTGTATTTATCGGCAAATGGCTCGATACCAAAATGCAACTTGACCGCCCGCTGTGGGCGGTTTTTCTTACCATACTTTTTATGGTGGGTTCACTGTACTCTCTGTACAAACAACTGCTGCGCGACTAACTCATGTCTCCTCAACGCTTTTTTAAGGTACTTGCCGCCGTTACTGCGGGGACTGCCGCTTTACTCGCTTTATTGCACCTGCTCGTGCCCGCAGCGCGCGAACATTGGGGACTTTCGATCATTACCTTGCTGGTTTTTGTGCTCCTGAACGTGGGGTTATTTTACGCCGGGAAAAGCACCAACCGGAGCACCAACCGAATGGCTTTCAGTGGTCTTATTTCGGCCTCGGTATTTGGTAAAATGGTGCTTGCGCTGGCCATGTTGTTTGTTTATCGGGAAGTTACCCAACCCACCAATCAATGGTTTGTTGCGGTCTTTTTGCTGGCTTACGTCGTTTATACCATATTTGAGGTGTGGTTTATGACCATTTTGGCCAAAGAAAAATAAAACAGTTACCCGCCTTTTCTTGCTTTTATTCGCCTACATTTGCCGTTTAACCGCACCAATGTATGCGCCATTTATACCCGTTCCTCCTTTTTTTATCGGCCTGTACCACCCGCGACCAACGCTACTCCGAGTGGCGCGAATACCTTGGTGGCCCCGACCGCAACCACTACTCTACCCTTTCACAAATTTCCCCCGATAACGTTGCGCAATTGCAGGTTGCCTGGACGTATGCATCACCCGACAGTGGCCAGATGCAAATGAATCCAATTATTGTGGATGGCGTTTTGTACAGTGTATCGGCAACGGTACAGGCATTTGCCCTCGATGCCGCTACCGGCAAGGAACTTTGGCGGTTTGGCGACCTACTCAAAGTGTGGCACAGCACCAGTCGCGGGGTAACGTACTGGGAAGACGGGGCCGATAAACGCATTTTATACACCATTGGGCCACATTTGTACGCCCTGAACGCCCAAACCGGGCAACCGATTACCAGTTTTGGCGATGGTGGCCGGGTAGATTTGCATTTGGGTTTACCCGCTTCGGCGCAGGAAAAATTTGTTATTTCCAATACGCCCGGCACTCTGTTTGAGGATTTGATTATTATGCCCCTCCGCCTCGCCGAAGGCCCGGACGCGGCGCCCGGCGATATACGGGCCTTTAATGTGCGCACGGGGCAACTAGCCTGGACCTTTCATACCATTCCTTACCCTTACGAACAGGGATACGATACCTGGAGTCCGAATGCTTACCGCAATACCTCCGTGGGAGCGGCCAACAACTGGGCCGGTATGGCCATTGACCGCGAACGCGGACTGGTTTTTGTTCCCACCGGTTCGGCCGCACCCGATTTTTACGGCGGCGACCGCATTGGGAAAAACCTGTACGCCAACTGTTTACTCGCGCTCGATGCCCGCACGGGGCGGCGTAAATGGCATTTTCAGTTCAACCACCACGATATTTGGGACCGCGATCCACCGGCCCCGCCGAATTTGATTCAGGTACAACGCCACGGCAAAACCATAGATGCCGTAGCCCAAGTGACCAAACAGGGTTACGTATTTGTTTTTGACCGGGATTTTGGGCAACCGTTGTTTCCCGTGCAGGAGGTACCCGCTCCGACGTCGAATTTGGCGGGCGAGCAAAGTTGGGCAACGCAACCGGTACCGGTATTGCCCCAACCATTCGCCCGACAATCGCATACACTCACCGAAAAAGACCTTAGCCCCTACGCCGAAAACCAGGCCGAACTGCTGGCCACTTTCCAACGGGCTGATAAACGCTTATTTGCGCCCCCCAACCTCGACGGGGTATTTTTGCTGCCCGGTTACGATGGTGGTGCCGAATGGGGTGGTGCGGCCGCCGATCCTGAAGCGGGTATTTTGTACGTCAATGCCAACGAAATGGCCTGGATACTCCAAATGGAACCCGCAGGAGCGGCAAAACCACAAAAAAATATCTCCAAAGGCGAGGCGGTGTACCTGGCCAACTGCGCCAACTGCCACAAAAACGACCGTTCGGGTAACGCACAAAGTGGCTACCCTGCCCTCACCGGAATTGAAAAAAAGCATACCAACGCGACGATGTTAACCTTACTCACCACTGGCAAAGGCATGATGCCCGGTTTCCCACAATTGGCGGCCGATGAAAAAAATGCCGTTGCGAATTGGTTATTAGGGCAAGAAAAAAAAGAAGTTGGCAGTGCCGTGGTTACGCACGCGCTCCCCTATCAACACACGGGATACCATAAATTTTTAGATAACAAAGGGCTGCCCGGCATTGCACCACCTTGGGGCACCTTAACGGCCATTGATTTAAATAACGGGCAATTTAAATGGCAAATTCCGCTGGGCGAAACCCCTGAACTCAACAATGCCCCAACGGGTTGCGAGAATTACGGCGGACCGGTGATTACGGCCAATGGCTTACTCTTCATTGCGGCTACAAAAGACGGGAAATTCCGGGCGTTTGACCGGCACACGGGGCAACTATTGTGGCAAACAACCCTGCCCGCTCCGGCTTTTGCAACACCGGCTATGTACGAGGTAAACGGCAAGCAATACATTGTTGTGGCTTGCGGCGGCACTAAATTAGGCACCAAAAAGGGCCATCAGGTGGTGGCGTTTGCTTTGCCTTAATGGCGGGTATTATTGTTGCTTGGCCTGAATGGAGGCACGGACAGACTGAACAAATTCAATATCTACCAAAAAAATGGAGGAAATTTGCTCGTTGGTAGCGTTGGGCAAATTCAAAACAAACTGCTTAACCACAAAGAAAACGCCTTCTTTGTAACCTTCTTCAAAACCTTTGAGATAATATTTACCGTAAACAAAGGGAGGTATCTTTGATTTGTCTTTGGGGGCGATAATTAGATTGTTATCCGGCATGGCACGTTTTATTTTATTGTTGCTCGGCCTGAATGGAGGCACGGACGGACTGAACAAATTCAATATCTACCAAAAAAATGGAGGAAATTTGCTCGTTGGTGGCAGTGGGCACGCTGAGCATATATTGTTTGATGGTCGAGAAAACGCCCTCTTCACGGCCTTTGAGATAATATTTACCATAAACAAAGGGGGGAACCTTTGATTTTTCTTCCGGGGATAAAATGAGTATATTCTTGTTTATCATATCTTGTGCTTATGACAGTCAAATATCAATCAATGATTCCAGAAATTACACTTAACTTTCTAAACATGGGCAAAAGTTCAGTCTCCGGAATTTCAAAACTCGCTCCGTCGAGAGTCCAGATATGCACCCATTTATTATTGCCATTGTAAATAACAGACGAGATGAACCTATCTCCTATATTCAGGGTCCACGTCGTTTCTTTTTCAAAATCATCGCCAGAAATAGATTTGAGGTACATTTCGTTTTCAAATTTGAAAAGTTCAGTTGCTTCAATTTTTGAAAAAATAATAAAACCAACCTTTTTTTCAACAGTTTCGATTGATCCTCCTCCAATAGCGACACCACCATTGCCAGCCACGGCGATACCCTGAGTGACACTCGTTTTTTCCCAATCTTTGTTCGTAACTGTAAGTTGCATAGTTACTGAACTATCCTTTTCTGTTACCCGTTTTAAGGCTACAAAACGAATCGTTTCTACATCACCTCCACGGTGCTGCCATTTATTTTCGTACTTATCTAAAATATACGAAACGGAGCGCGTAATTTTACTTTGAGCCGATAACTGCACTGAGAAGAGCAATATCAAAATCCATACATTTTTCATAATTCTTATTTACATTTACATCCTTCGCCAACCACCCACTTACAACAAGGGTCGTCACCGCATTCAGATTTAGTTTTATTTGAACATCCACAATTTGAAGTAGATTGACAATTTTTTACAGAATTCCCTGGCTCTTCACAGGCGATACCATCTTTATCTTGATCTAAATCATTGCGGCACTCTGGGTCAGCATCAAAAGCAGCCTGAGCCTCACTTTGGGAAGTGTAATTGGCACAGTTAGTATCAAGACAAGAGTGAGAAGGCGATTTCACACAAGAAACAATAAAGACACCTAAAATAAAGATATACTTCATAGACAGAAGATTAAATGAGTGCACAAAGTTAAATAAAAAATATGCACATTAATCAATCCACTATTTAATTTTCAATAATTTTTCCAAAAACCAATTTCTATTCATCACAAAACCTTCTCCAAAATAATTTTCACCACCCCGCTTCGCCCCGTTTGGGTGCCAATAACGTCAAATCCCATTTTGATATTTAACAAAAGCATCGAACGCCATTGGTTCATGGTTTTGGTGCGCACGTACTTATAGCCGCGCGCCGCACACCAAACGTGTTGCCGTTCCATCAAACGCGCCGCAATGCCCTCCCCTCGGTACTGCGGCAACACACCGCCCAGCCACGAATAATAGGTTTCGGGATCGTCGCGGTAGCCAATTTTAAAGCCAATGGCCTCATTATTGGTGTCTACGGCGAACAAAAGCAGTATATCCTGGTTAAATTCCAACCTTTCCCGCATTTCGGCAGAAACAGTTGACCCAAATATTGTTTGGTACAAATTTGCCAGCGTACCTTTGGCCTGCTCATTTGGAGGCCCTTCCAATTCGATGATTTTTTGCATAAAACAATGTCAAAAACAGTAAAACAAACAAAGGTGACACCACCACCAGCATTCGCCCAAATTTTTCCCGACAAAAAAATATTAGAAAAAGCGCTTCGGCTTATGGCCACCGCCAAAACCATGACGGAGCACTACGAAAATAATTTTAAGTTCGTCAGCAAATACGTGCACGCCACTTCGCGCGGACACGAAGCCATTCAAATCGCCCTTGGGTTACATTTACAGCCGCAAGATTACGCCTATCCTTACTACCGCGACGACAGTATGTTGCTCGCCATCGGGATGCGCCCCTACGACCTGATGCTGCAACTCATGGCCAAACGCGACGACCCTTTTTCGGGCGGGCGTTCGTACTATTGCCACCCCAGTTTGCGCGATGCCGATAAACCCAAAATTCCGCACCAAAGCAGCGCCACGGGCATGCAGGCCATTCCGGCCACGGGTTCGGCTTTGGGTTTTTGGTACAAAGAACAAATGCCCGCGCAGTTCCCCGAAATGGCCCACGAACGGCCTTTTGTGGTGTGTTCCCTGGGTGATGCCTCGGTAACAGAGGGTGAAATCGCCGAAGCCTTTCAAATGGCCGTGCTCAAAAAATTACCCATCCTATACCTGGTACAGGATAACGGTTGGGACATATCGGCCAACGCCGCCGAAACCCGCGTGGCCAACGCCGCCCAATACGCCGCTGGTTTCCCCGGCCTCGAAGCCATTAGCATTGACGGCAGCGACTTTGCCGCTTGCTGGGCCGCCGTACACCACTGCGTACAAACCATTCGCGCCGAACGCCGCCCGATGCTGTTGCACGCACGGGTGCCGCTGCTCAACCACCACACGTCGGGGGTGCGCAAAGAATGGTACCGCGACGATTTGGACGAGCACCAAAGCCGCGACCCTTATCCCAAACTGGTGCAATTGTTACGGGACAACGGTTTTTCGGAAAAAAACATTCAAGATATCGAACAAGAGGCGCAAAAGACGGTGACGGATGACTTTGAACTGGCCAAAGTTGCCGAAGACCCGCGCCCGGAAGATTTGTTCACCCACGAATTTGCCCCAACGCCCATTACCACCGAAACCGGAAACCGCACACCCGACCAGCGCGAAGCCAAGGTCATGGTAGATTGCGCCCTGTTTGCCGTGGAAGAAGCCCTGCGCCAACAACCCACCACTTTGCTTTATGGCCAGGATGTGGGCCGTCGGTTGGGCGGTGTATTCCGCGAGGCCGCTACTTTGGCCGAAAAATTTGGCGATCACCGCGTGTTTAATACGCCCATTCAGGAAGCATTTATTGTGGGCAGTACGGTGGGCATGAGCGCCGTGGGCCTCAAACCCATCGTGGAAGTTCAGTTTGCCGATTATATTTGGCCGGGGCTTAACCAGTTATTTACCGAGGTATCGCGCAGTTGTTACCTCACCAACGGCAAATGGCCGGTATCGTGCGTGCTGCGCGTGCCCATTGGGGCGTACGGCAGCGGCGGCCCTTACCACAGCAGCAGTGTAGAAAGTGTTTTATCCAATATCCGAGGCATCAAAATCGCGTACCCCAGCAATGGTGCCGACCTGAAGGGCCTGCTCAAATCGGCCATTGACGACCCAAATCCGGTGGTGGTACTGGAACACAAGGGCTTGTACTGGTCCAAAGTACCCGGCACCGACGCCGCCCGCACCGTTGAACCCGATGAGGACTACCGCGTACCGTTCGGGAAAGCGCGGCTGGAATTACAAGCCGATGCCGAACGCATCCGGAAGGGAGAAGCCGTGGCCGTTATTACGTACGGAATGGGGGTCCACTGGGCACTCAACGCTGCGAAAAACCTGCCGGGGCAAGTGAGCATTTTGGACCTGCGCACCATTGCACCTTTGGACGAAGCCGCTATTTTTGAACAAGCCCGACAACACGGGCGCGTTTTGGTCGTTACTGAAGAGCCGGTCAAAAATACTTTTGCCCAAAGTATTGCCGCCCGCGTCGCGGAGTTTTGTTTTGAATACCTCGACGCTCCGGTGCGTACCATTGGGGCCGAAAATATGCCCGCCGTCCCGCTGAACAGCACCCTGGAAGCCACCATGATTCCTTCGGCGCAAAAAGTGGAAGCAGCGCTGCGCAGTTTGTTAACCTATTAAGAGTATGGCTGAAACCTGCTCTAAAAACTGATCATCAAAAAAATGCGTTTTTTCACCCTTCTGTTTTGTTTGGCCACCACCTTATTGATGGCGCAAAGCAACACCACTAAAGTAATTACGGGTACCATTCTGCTGAACAGCAAACAATGCCCCGACTTTAATAAAATCAAAGCAGAATTGCCGTCAAATTGGTACGTTCGCGTTGATTCATCTACCATATCCGACAAAACAGCGGTTTTTTCGACCCCGGGAGCGACCATTATGCTGGCGTATTTAGACTATCCGGTTAACCCCGATGAAATGAGCATTGCCGCCGGCATTTCGTGGCTCTGGAAAGATGCCGCTAAGGAAACCAAAGGGCACAAAGCGCAATTGGTGATCTCTATTCTCGGCGATGAATCGGTTACCGTCGAACTTTACCGAATTTTCACCCGGGTGGCCGCTGGTTCATTGGCTGGTATTAACGACGCGCCGGGCGTTTACATGAACAACCAATACCTGCTGTTATCCAAAGGGTATTACCTCGAATCGGCGCGCAATATGGGCCGCGACGGGTTGCCTGTGTACTGCTGGGTGTATTTCGGGATTTTGCAAGGGGGAGAAACCAACTCGGGTTATACCTTTGGATTGAGCGAATTTGGCCACCACGAACTCGAATTGGTTAACGTGAATATGCCTTTGCAAGACAGCCATTCGCTGTTGTACGAACTGACCCAAAAAGCGGTCACCGTTCCACCGTTCAAAAATGGGCAACAAGTGGCCCTGTCCGATGGCAAAAACGTGACCATTACTATTTCGACGGCACAATTGATCCGCGATGGCAGTCAAACGGCCAAAGTGGACATTATAAAATAGAAAAGAACGGCCCTTTATTCCGTTACGCCGTGAATGGTAAGGATTTCGGGTTTGCGCATGGCATCAAAGAATACCTTGATTTTTTTGCGAAAATTCCCCGTTTTATCCGCCGAATATTCGATGCGAATTTCGCCCTCTTCCCCGGGTTTAATGGGCGTTTCGGTCCATTTGGCCGCCGTACAACCGCAGGTGGTGCGTACGGTTTGCAACACCACGAGGTCGTCGGAAACATTTTTAAAGGTAAAAACGGCTCCGCTCACCGAACCCAGTTCAACCGTTCCGAAATCATATTGTTTATCTACAGTCCATTCGATGGCCTTGGGCGGCACAGCGCTGGAACAAAGAAAAAAAGCGGTGATCAATAGTACTATTTTTGCCATTAGAAGGGTTGAATTTGCTGTGAAAGGGTTGAATTTGTTGTGAAAGGGTTGAATTTGTTGAATTTGTTGAATTTGTTGAATTTGTTGAATTTGTTGAATTTGTTTTGCCCGTCGTAGCGTACACGTTTGAGGAACTTATGAAGGGCTGTTTTTGCAAATCCAAACTACTTCATTGCTGGCAAAAGTACGACGGGTATCTTCGCTGTCGGTGTTTTTAAAAAAAATTAGCCGCATAAAGCACGCCTCGCTCAGAAAGACATTTATCCCAAAAACAAAAAAACGCACACCCTACAACGAGCAACAAAAAACGTGTACGCTACGACGGGCAAAACAAATTCAACAAATTCAACAAATTCAACCCTTTCATAACCAATTCAACCCTTCCGAACAAATTCAACCCTCCAAGAAACTTTGGCCCGATTTTCGCTTTTTTAAAAAATGTAGGCAACCCAAACGCCATTTCGCGTATCAAGGTATAAACTACAATGCATATAATACGTTGTACCAACTAAAAAACGACAGTTTTTGTTATTAAATTTATGAGAAAGATCCTTACTTTATCAGTGTTAGCCATCTGCGGCATTTTGATCGCTCAAAACGCACAAGCACAATGCGTGAATGGCATTAACAAGGTTACAGGCGAAAAATGCGCTAACGCAGTAGTATCGGCTGTTCCGTTCCTTCGTATCGTACCTGATTCACGCGGTGGCGCGTTAGGCGATGCCGGCATTGCAACCACTGCAGATGCCAACTCCATGCACTACAATCCTTCTAAAATGGCTTTCGTTGATAAAAATGTGTCTATTTCGGCCACATTTACGCCCTGGATGCGCGCTTTAGGTCTCAATGACGTGTATTTGGCTTATCTGGCCGGTTATAAAAAACTGGATGATCGCCAGGCCATTGGTTTTGGCTTGCGTTATTTCTCCCTCGGCAGCATTGATTTCACCGACGATAGCGGTAACCCACTGGGTACCGGCCAACCCAACGAATTTGAAATTTCGGCTGGTTATGCCCGTAAACTGTCCGAAAAACTGTCGGCAGGCGTAGCGGCTAAATTTATTTTCTCCAGCCTCGCTACCGGCGTTCAGGTAGAAGGCGTAGAAATTCGTCCAGCCGTTGCCGGTGCAGCCGACTTGTCGCTGACGTACAAAACACCGATGAATTTTTCCGATAAAAAAGCCGATTTTACCCTCGGTCTTGCAATCACGAACCTCGGTAACAAAGTAACTTATACGCAGTCGAACATCCGTGATTACCTGCCCACCAACATGGGTTTGGGAACGGCTTACCGCATGCACCTCGACGAATTTAACACGTTGACGTTTACCGCCGATTTCAACAAATTGCTTGTGCCTACGCCTTGCGATGACCCAGATCCGCTAATTTGTGATACCGATGAGGACGAAGTGGCAGATTACCGCCAACAATCACCCATTGGTGGTATTTTCCAGTCATTTGGCGATGCGCCCGGTGGTTTCCAGGAAGAATTGAAAGAAATTACCGTTGGTGCCGGGGTGGAATACTGGTACGATGATCAATTCGCCGTTCGCGCCGGTTATTTTAACGAAAACTATTCAAAAGGTAACCGCAAATATTTCAGCGTTGGTTTAGGTTTAAAATACCAAATTTTCGGTTTGAATTTCTCGTATATCGTTCCAACAACCAACCGCCGCAACCCGCTCGACAATACGCTTCGTTTCTCGTTGCTGTTTGATTTTGGGGCATTTGGCGACGGTGAAGAAGACTAAGCCAAGCCATTTATAACAAAAAAGAGGCCGTCTCGCAAGTTGACTTGTGAGACGGCCTCTTTTTTTAGGGTACGGAAAACCTTATCGGCTGTATTTTCTTTTTCTCAACCAGGTAAATAAAAACCCAAACAACGCCACAAAAGCCACCGAAGTGCCAATATTGACGGATTGCCAAAAGGTTTTTTCGGATTTGGCGCTTACCGTATCCAACAAACGCAATTTTACTTCGCGGCTGCGGGCTTCAATTACGCCCGAAGCATCGGTCAGATATTCAACGGCGTTGAGCATCAAATCTTTGTTGGAATAGGTGGTGCGTTCAAATTTGTTAAAACCCAAGGGTAACCAGGTTTCTTCGCCCTTTTCGTCAATCCGCGTGGGATTGGCCGCTACATCGCCGTCGCTGATGACCAACATCCGCGTTGGTTCACTCACGGATTTGAACTGTACCCCGGCGCGGGTGAGTCCGGCCGCCATTTCCTGCGACACCCGATTTTCGTAGTTCGACGGAAAAATACCTTCCAGCAATACCCCCACGTTTTGTTCTCCTTTGTCAAATTTCGCCGGATCGGGTTGGTAGCGCAAAATATCAAACGACAAATCAATGGGGCTAAATTGCAAACGGCTGTACTTACTCGTGCGCAATATTGGCGTTTTTTTCACCGCCGTTTTGGTGCGAATGGTATCAATGGACGAACAGAAACGGAGTTCCGTGCGGTCCAGATTTTTTACAATCGGGTGATCCACCGAGGGCAATACCGCCGGGTGGAAAAACCACGGGAACATTTCGTACTGCGGCGCATTGCCGACCACGCCGGTTTGCAACGGAATTTTGGTGCATTGTAAATCAACCACTAAATCCGGTTGAATCCGCACGCCGTATTTGAACAAAATATCTTCGAGATTGATGGGATAATCGCGGGGGATAAAATGCCCGTTTATGCGCATACTGTCGAGCGAAGCGCCCAAGCGATCAATCAACCAAATAACCTTGCCGCCGTTCATGACGTACTGGTCAATTTTGAATTTATCTTTTTCGGAAAAAGCCGTTTTGGGTTTGGCGATAATCAACATTTCGCAGGGTTTGCGAATGAACTCGCCGGGTTGCGCCGGTTTTTTGGCCAACGTGGACTTGGTGGGAACTTCCACCACCGAGTCCAGAATGATGCGGTCGGTTTCGTAAAACTGCGACAAACTGCGCTGCAAATCGGTGGTTTGCAGTTCACTTAATTCGCCGTGACCATCGGTGAATAGGATAATGGGTTTGCTCTGGGCCTCTAATTTTTTAATGGCATTGGCAAATTTGTACTCCAACAAACTCACGGAATTGTTAATCACCTCGTCGGGGGAGAGCGTCGGTGATTCATTTTCGAGCAGTTTAACGGGCATTTGCCGGTTTTTGTAGTGCACAATGGCAAAGGGATAAATC
The DNA here is from genome assembly GCA_013298845.1 of Chitinophagales bacterium. Lineage (GTDB taxonomy): Bacteria > Bacteroidota > Bacteroidia > Chitinophagales > Saprospiraceae > M3007. The sequence continues at coordinate 81,749 of JAAFJN010000007.1, read as the reverse complement.
AACTTTTGGGTAGATTCGCCCTGCTCCATCACCCGGAGGTTCACGGGGTTGATCCCGTTTTCACTCAACGCTTTGCGCCGGTCGTTGATATCGTCGATGCTGCCTGCCGAGGGGTCCTCGAAGCGATAATCCACGTAACCGGTTTCGGAGCGGAAATCATCGAGCATTTCGCGGGTAGTACTTTGGAGCCGTTTAAAACCCGCCGGAAATTCGCCGTCGAGCAATACTTCGATAAAGACGCGTTCGTTCAGCCCGTTGAGCAGTTCGCGGGTGGGTTTGGTCAGCGTGAAGCGCTTTTCTTCCGTGAGGTCAAAATGCGTATAAAAGGTGTTGGCGATAAAATTGACAAAGAAAATTATGCCTACAATAAGCCCGAATTGAAGCAGTGCCTGCGCACGGGGTGATCTGCGTTTGGTCGTTTTTTCCATAGCGGGTGCAAAGATAGCAAAGATTGCGTTTCTACAACGTGATTTCGTAGCCTTTAGCGCCGGGCCACGTGCCGCCCCAGCAATAATTTAGCCAAATACCCGGCGTACGCCGATTCCACGATGGCGGCAGCGCTGCGGGTGTTTTTTTCCATGGCCAACCGTTGAAAATGGCCGGGGTGGTTTTCTTTTTTTAATCCGGCGCAACCAAAACTCAAGGTATTGGGCGGTAATTGGGCAAAAAAGGTCTTTTTTACCCCAAAATCGGTGAAAGGAAAGGCAAAAGGCGGATTGGTCTCCTGCGTGTGCGCACGCACCCACGCGAGGCTGTCGAGGGTTTGCTGCACTTGCTCTGGTTCCGGGATTTGGGCGTACATGGGGTGGTTCATGCTGTGTGCCCCGATGGTAAAACCGTAATTGGACAGTTCCTGAATTTGCGCCCGCGTCATGTAAGGCTGATATTCGTGGAGAAATGTTTCGGGATCAATGCCATTTTGATGAGCCATTTGCACCAAAGTATCGTCGTCGTGAATGGTCATTTGTAACAATTCGCGGCGCAGATCGGGGCGTTGTTGGAGGATCAAACTAGCGGTGTACCGGTACATGAATGCCCGGTTGTCCACAAAATCGGGATTGACAAAAAACGTCGCGGGAATCCCTTTTTCCAACAAAATAGGCGTTATGGTTTCGTAACACTGCCGCAAACCATCGTCGAAACTCACGTGAAAACCGGGCCGGGCCGAGGGCGGAGCGGCCAATTCATCGAGGGTGACGGGGATAAAATGACGCAAAAGCCAGTCCATATCTTCCCGAAACTGCCGAATGGAGCGCACAGGATACAGCCCCCGCACGTGCGGAGCCGTATCGTCGGTAACGATATGATAAAATACGTGTAAAGTAGGCGCACCGCCGTACCGGTGGATTGCGCTAAAAATCTGGCGCATGTATCATACGCTGGCTTTATGGTACTACCACTTTGTAGGTTTTCCGTTCCTTGTTGGTCAATTTACTGTCAATCAACCAGGGATTCAGCACTTTAAGATCGCGGTAATTTGTACCGTATTTTTTGGCAAAATCGCCCCAGTTCGGCACTGGTTCATTCACTTCTATCACTTTACCTTTAGGGAGCGTGGGATAAAGGTGTTCTTTATCAATATTGTATTCGTACAAATCGGGGTTACTCATCACCTCTTTGATGGCCATAATCCGAAACGGATAACGCATGGTTTCGTCGGCGGCCAGGTTCATTTCAAAAAAGTTATCGGCGCGTTGGGTGGCTTTATCCTGCGAAATACGGCCCGGTCCGGCGTTGTAAGCGGCGGCGGAAAGCACCCAGGAACCCAATTGTTCGCGTTGCCCTTTGAGGTATTTGCAGGCGGCGCGGGTGGCTTTTTCCAAATGATAACGCTCATCCACTTCCGTGCTAATTTCCAATCCGTATTGGGTACCGGTTGCTTTCATAAACTGCCAAACGCCCCGTGCACCCGCCGGAGAAACGGCATTGGACAATACACTTTCGGCAACGGCGAGGTATTTAATGTCGTCGGGTACACCTTCTTCTTTCAAAATGGGTTCAATAACCGGAAACAACGCATTGGCGCGTTTGAGGGCGATGAGTGTAGAAGAATGTGAATACACGTTGCGCAACAATTCCGCGTCGAGGCGTTGGCGCACATCGGGGTTATCCATCGGGAATTTTTCCCCACAAAACGTAAAATCTTTGTCGAGGTTGATGGTTTTTATCACTTGTTCGGGTGACAAAGTAGCGCCCGCCGATTTCCCGGAATCATTTCCGCCGAAAGAACAGAACATCAATACCGCAAAACCTGACGCCAGCAAAGCATTGACAATCAGCAAATTCTTTACAGTCAGCATATCTTTTTTTTGAGGAGGGTGTGCAAAAAGCCCATTAAGGACTTTTGCACACCCCGTTTTTTTAGTTAAGTAATTCGTAAACGCCGGCAATACCTTGTCCGCCGCCTACACAAGCCGTTACCATACCATATTTGAGTTGGCGGCGGCGCATTTCGTTGAACAACTGGACGGATAATTTGGCACCGGTGCAACCGAGGGGGTGTCCCAGCGCAATCGCGCCGCCGTTCACGTTGACGATTTCGGGATTAAGCCCCGCTTCTTTTATTACGGCCAATGCCTGCGCAGCAAAGGCTTCGTTGAGTTCGATCAGTTCGATGTCGTTGAGGGATTTGCCCGCCTGCGCCAATGCTTTGGGAATTGCCGCGCAAGGGCCAATGCCCATGAGGATGGGTTCTACACCCGCCACTGAACACGCCGCAAGGCGCGCAATAGGGGTAAGGTTGTACCGTTTAACCACTTCTTCCGATACCACGAGTACAAATGCCGCGCCGTCGGAGGTTTGAGAAGAGTTACCGGCGGTTACCGAACCACCCACCGCGAAAGCGGGGCGCAATTTGCCCAACCCTTCGAGGCTGGTATCGGCGCGAACGCCTTCGTCGGTATCCACGATCGTATCGCGTTCTTTGCGTTTATCGTTTTCTACCCACACTTCTTTTACTTTAACGGGCACAATTTCGTCTTTGAATTTGCCGTCTTTAATGGCGGCACCGGCCAACGCGTGCGAACGCACAGAAAACGTATCGGCCTGCTCGCGGGAAATATCCCATTTGGCGGCTACGGCTTCGGCGGTGAGGCCCATACCCACCAGATAGTCGGGGGTATTGGCGGCAATATTGTAGTTGGGGGCCAGTTTGTAACCCGTCATCGGGATCAGGCTCATGCTTTCGGCACCACCGGCCACGTAAATATGCCCCATTCCCGCGCGGATTTTGGCCACGGCGATGGAAATGGTTTCGAGACCCGAAGCGCAATAACGGTTCACGGTCATGCCGGGAACGTCTTTGCCGAGGGCGCGATTGGAGATAAGGCGACCAATTTGTAAGCCCTGCTCCCCTTCCGGGTTAGCGCAGCCCACGATAACGTCGTCTACCAATTTTTTTTCAATATCCGGCACGGAGGCCATCAAATGGGTAATGACATCTACGGCAAGATCATCGGGGCGGTAGGATTTAAAACCACCACGACCGGCTTTACCAACTGCGGAACGATAACCCGCTACGATATATGCTTCCATAATTTTGTTTTTACGTTCTTAATATAAACATGGCAAATGTAAATGGGTTCAGCGATATTTCGCTATCCTGTGCGCAGGTTAATTTTGTCCACGGCAAAAATGGCGTTGAAAAAGGATTAATTTGCCCCAAAAAAGAAACCGTATAACCCGCCCGCCAAAACGCCCAAAACCATTCCGATTCCAACTTCGGGCCAGGTGTGCCGTTGCAAATGCACCCTCGACCAGGCAATAACGCCCGTACCGACCAGCGCCATCCAACCGGCAGCCGGGAGGTACATTAACCCCAGGAAAACGGCAATAAAGGCATTTATCCCAACGTGTAAAGAGACCTTTAAGTATTTATTCAACAATTGAGCGGCGGCCAACAAAGCCCAAACGCACAAAAACGCGCCCGAAAGCCGCAAAGGTTGTTGGCTCAAGAACAACGCCGCCGTCACCGCTCCCAATAATAACAATGGAAAATTGTACCAACGTTGCCGCTGTTCGCGGTTAGACACGTCAAAATTGGTGTACGTCCCGCGTCGAACGCCTTGCACCGTGCGGTACACGACCGGCACAATCACGACCGCAATGACCAGCCACGACAACCGGGCGGCGCGCTCCGGCGACTCATACGCGTACAATGCCCACACCGCAAACGCCGAGGCCGTCCATAACGGATGCCCGATAACTGAAAAGAAATTGGCCAATAATTTCAACATATACTTCTGATAATGCGCTCCGTATAAAAATGCTATTTTAAACGCTACAAGGCGCATAAGTACCACAAATTTCCGAAATATTCCGGTTATCTGGCAAAAGAAACGATTCCGGGCCTTTCGTCGGCGACTTTTTCTTCGGCCATGCTTTACCTTTGTCCAAAACATTCATTTAAAATGAAAAAATACGCCGAATTACTCGCCCATTATTGTTTGCAAATCCGCCCGGGCGACAAAGTTTTTGTAAGCACTACTACCCTCGCCGAACCCCTGGTGCGTTCATTTTACCAAGTAGCATTAGAAGCCGGAGCCGCCGTAGTGGAAGTTGACCTGGCATTCCGGGAACGCGACCGAATTTTACACGAATCAGCCACCGAACAGGCGCTGCGCACCCCTGGTGTACTGCAAAGCGTTGCCATGGAAACCTTCGATTGCTTTTTGTCCATCCGCGCGCCTTTTAATTTGCGGGAAATGCAAAATGCCCCCGAAGAACGCGTCAAATGGCGCCAAGAGGGCTTAAAACAACAAAATAAACACTATTTTGAACGCACGGCCGACCGTCGCCTGCGCCGCAACCTCTGCCAGTGGCCCACCGATGCCGCCGCCCAGGAGGCCGGTATGTCGCTCAGTGAATACGAAGATTTTGTATTTAATGCCTGCAAACTCAACGAACCCGATCCGCAGGCCGCCTGGTTGCAATTGCGCGCCAACCAACAACGCATCGTGGATCACCTCAACGCTACTAAGCAGGTGCGTTACACCAGCGACCACGGTACTGATCTCACCTTTTCGTGCGAGGGCCGAACCTGGATTAACTCCGACGGACAAACCAATATGCCCTCCGGGGAGGTGTATACCAGTCCCGTGGAGGACAGCGTGGAGGGTGTTATCCATTACACCTTCCCCTGCATTTACCAGGGACACGAGGTAGAAGAAGTGACTTTGTGGGTTGAAAAAGGCTATATCCAGCGTTGGGAGGCCAAACGGGGCAAGGATTTTTTGGACCACATTTTTTCCATGCCGGGTACCCGCCGGTTTGGCGAAGCGGCCATTGGTACCAATTACGGCATCACTAAAATGACCAAAAATATTCTTTTTGACGAAAAAATTGGCGGCACTGTGCACCTGGCCATTGGGCAAAGTTACCTGCAAACCGGCGGCAAAAACGAATCACCGGTGCATTGGGACATGATTACCGATATGACCAAAGGCGGTGCCATTACCGCTGATGGTGATGTGATTTACCGGAAAGGACAATTTTTGATTTAATATTGTACCGTAAAACCGCACGGCCGTGCGGTTTTACGGGGTGGGTTGTTGGTGTTTGGCGATGGCGTCTTTGTCGTAACGAACATTCACATTGATCCACATAAGGCGGGAAATACGGAAAATATACACAAAATTGACCGCCAAAAAGGCAATGAGCAGGCCAAACGCCCACTCTTGGCTCCAACCGAGAATCCAGTGAAAAATGGCCACAAACAGCAAACAGAACCAGCCCGTCCAGATGTAGGAAATAAACATGGCACCGTAATAATAACCCGGCTCCGGGAAATAATCCAGGTCGCATTTAGGGCAGCGCTGGTGCATATTGAATGGTTTTACAAAACTCCAACTACCCGTTTCAAACATTTCACCCTCGTGGCAACGGGGGCATTTCAGGTAAAATATACTGTATTTCTTTGTTTCTTTTTTAAAAACAGCCATTAGAAAGTTCATTAATTAGTGTGCTGCAAAGTTACGATAAATTATCAGGAGGGCTGTGTGATAATTGTCACAGTAATCAGCAATGTTTATACTTGTATCTTTGGGCCAAACATTTGTATCATGATGAAATTTTTATCCACGTTATTATTGTTCGTTGCCCTCGCAACGGGCGCACAGGCCCAACAAACCAATCCGGTGGTTACCCAAAAAAAGTTGAAAGTAGTGTTTCAACTCACCACAAACGATACCCTCGCCCAAAAGGCGTTGGTCAAACAAATTTACAATTTTATGGCAGCCGCTCCCAAGGCTAAAGTAGAGGTGGTTTGCCACAACAATGGCATTACTTTTTTACAAACAGCAACCACCAAACAAGCCGAAAAAATTAAAGAATTACACGCAAAAGGCGTTGATTTTGTGGCTTGCGAAAATACGTTGCGCGAACGTAAAATTGCCCGCACCGACCTCATTTCCGAATGCCGTACCGTTCCGGCGGGCATCGTCGAAGTTGTTTTAAAACAAGACGCGGGTTGGGCTTACATTAAAGCGGGGTTTTAGAGTGAATAGTGAAGAGTGATGAGTGAAGAGTGAAGAGTGAAAAGTGAAAAGTTTGCTCGTCGTAGGGTATTCTTTTTATAACCAAAAGGCAATACGCTAAAATCTATTAATTACATAGCATTCATTTTAAATACACTAAAAAACATTTTTCACTTTTCACTATACACTCTTCACTTTTCACTCTTCACTATTCACTAAAAAAAGCATTATTCACGGCGGCGGCTAAAGCCTGCAATTCTTCGCCCGACATAACTACGGGCGGGTGGTCGAAACCAAAATTGGCCATAGAATTGAGCGGAAACAGGTGAATATGCGCGTGCGGCACTTCCAAACCCACCACGGCAACCCCTACCCGAAGACACGGAACAACCTGTTGTAAGGCTTTGGCGACGCGTTTGGAAAACACCATCAGGTCCTGTAAATGCGCGTCGTCCAGGTCAAAAATATAATCTATTTCCTCCTTGGGGATACACAATGTATGGCCTTTGGTGCGGGGTGAAATGTCCAAAAACGCCAAAAAACGTTCGGTTTCGGCGACTTTATAACAGGGAATCTCCCCGTTAACGATGCGGGTGAAAATGGTGGGCATGTTTTTTATTCTGATGCTTTTTTGAAACTTGGAGTGGCTGTTGGGCGAACGGTTTTGATTTTTACCGGAGTTTTACCATCGTCAACCTTGGATGCTTGGGGATCGTCGAGCAAATTGAGGCGCGTGGCAACATCTTTGGGAAGTGCATTTTTGTTGACCATAAACGAAATGGTATTGAGGCGCATATAGGTATCCGATACCCGCAGGTAGCCTTTGAGGTCCGACACTTCTCCCCATGAATTTTTTACCCGATAATACTTTTCACCGCTGTTGGTTTCCGTTTCTAAGCCGGTAATGTGCATCAGGTGGTCATCCATCGTTACTTGTTTATCGAACAATTCCTGGCGGTAAGCCTGCGTGGCTTTTACCTGCGGCTCCACAAAACGGAAAGCACCTTCGCGCTGGGCTTCGTTTTTATCGGCCCATTTTTTAGCCGGAACAATGGCCAACCCGTTTTTGGCCGAAAAACCTTCGTTACTCACATCGGCATCCCATTCTACACTGTGGCCTTGCTGGAGGGCATAGGTGAGGCATCGCATCATTTCGTCGAGGGGCAGGTTGTGCACGAGGCCGTTGGAAAAATTATCCGGCACTTCGAGTACAAACGGCTCATAAAACGGATGGTGGGTAAATGAAGTAATGGTAACGTAATCATCGGGGCGGATACCCAAATAATCGCGGTACAACTGCGCGGTGTAAGGCCGACCATCAATGCTGAATTTGCCGGGCAATTTGCCAAATTCTTCGTCGAGAATTTGATCAATAGCGGTAATCCAGCCGGTAGGCAATTCCCCTTTTTTGCCCAATTCCACCAATTCTTTGCACTTGTCGCGCAAAGTACGTTCAATATTGCTATGGTTAAAGGGTTTGGAAGGGTCTTTGCGGCCGGGATAAACATCGTCGGGAACAATGCCATAACGGCGAACGGCCTGAATAAGATCATGGGCCAGACCGCCTTCGCTGAACTGCGCCGTGCCCTGACGGCGAACGTAGTTTTCGCATTTTTGGCGATAAACGTGGCGTACCACGAACATTTCGGACAAATCCACCTCCATATTATTGAGGCGGCGCACCTCACTTTCGAGGTAGGAAGCGCAACTAAAGGCCCAGCAAGTGCCCGTTTGTTGTTGGTTTTTGACGGAGGTTGCTTCGAGTAATTTATCCGCTTTAAAAGAATAGGGCGAATAGTCTTGGGCCGAAACGGCAGCAATGGACACAACGAGTGCCCATGCAGTAACGAGTATTTTTTGTGTATTCATTTCCTTAAAAGTACAATTTAGGAGGACAAAGATAGATACACAAACGCTGTTTTGTCCTTTAAAATACACTTTTGACAAAAAAATAAGCCAATTTGGGCCAAGTACTCAAAAGTATACCTACCTTCGATTTCACATTTACCTCGTAGTGTCCGCATCCAATACATTTACAACTACTACAATACGCCCCATGTTAAGGGAATCCTTACAGTCCTCTGTACTGGAGGTGCTTTGTTATTTTGAAGTCTTCCGGCATCCGCTGACCGCCGAAGAAATCATGGGCTTTATCCGCGCCCCTGATTTGTCGTTCCCCGAACTACAACTGGTATTACAACAAATGGTGGAAAGTGGCCGGATTTGGCAATACGACGCCTATTTTCAATCGGCCCCGGATGCGAATTGGTTGGTTCAACGCCGCGAAAAAAACGAACGGGCCGCGCTTTTTTTACCCAAAGCCTACCAAATGGGCAAATTTATCGGGCAGTTTCCTTTTGTAGAAGCCGTTATGGTATCTGGTTCTTTGTCCAAAAACACCATGGCCCCCGACGGCGACATTGATTTTTTCCTGATTACCCGCCCCAATCGCCTTTGGCTGGCGCGTACCTTACTGGTATTGTATAAAAAAATATTTTTGTTTAATTCGCACAAATATTTCTGTATCAATTATTTAATTGACAGCAAACACCTCGAAATTGAGGAAAAAAACCGCTTTACCGCCACCGAATGCGCCACTTTATTACCGGTGTATAACCCTGGGTTGTACCACGATTTTATGAATGCAAACGAATGGGTATCGCAGCAGTTTTACCCAAATACCCAACGCCGCTGCACCAAAAACGTGCACCCGGAACTGCGCCAATGGCCCAAACGCCTGCTCGAATCGGTATTGGGTGGGTTTAGGGGCAATTGGGCCGACCAACTGTGTATGCGGGTGACCGTCAATTTTTGGCGTCGTAAATTTCGCCATTTTACCAAAAACAACTTCGATGTGGCCCTCAAATCGCGCCAATACGTCTCCAAACACCACCCAATGGGGTTTCAGGAGCGGGTATTAAACCAGTACCAGGCCAAAATCACCGAAGCGCTTTTTGGGCGCGTGGTGGAAAAATAATTTTTTTTAAAAAATTTACCCATCGCCCAGGCAACGTTTGGCAACCGGGTGGATATATAAGGTAGTCAGGTTAACCGGCTGCCTTTTTTTATCCGCGTTACGTTAAAACATGGGGCACAAAAAGCACTTTATTGTTCACCGACTAAATATCTCTGTACTTATGAATCGCATAAAAATATACCTGTTTTGGATGGTCGTTGCTACCGTGTGGTCGTCGTGCTACCGGGGTAATGAATACAACGTTACGGAAAACGAGCCAGTAGTTGAACCCGATACTACGCTCATTACGTATTACGGGAACCTTACGCTGGGAACAATAAAATTACCGGCGGATACCATTTACAGCACGGTTCAATCGGATTCGCTTAATCCAGGTGTAAACGAGGGTTATAATTTGGCATCATACGTAGATCAAATACCGACGTTTAATTTGTTTTGGTCTCCTATTTTGCCCACCGAAGAAAAAATTACCGAGGGTACATACCAGGGTTGTTGTTCGGTAATCATGGACGATTCGTCGTTGGCCAGTATTCAGGATTGGATTTTGCGGGGCCGCAACTTCAACCAGCCGCTTATACTGGATTCCGTTGTGTTTAATTATTACGCAGCCGACAATCTGAATATTAACGTCAGCAACGTCGAAGAAGCGGTAAAAACAGATACCCTCGCGCCCGGTTTGGTTTGGATTACCGACCGCGCAACGGTTCAACTCAGCGGCATTATGATGAACGTACAAAATGGGCAAACTAAGGCCCTTTCGGGGAGTTTTACCTGTTATTTTGGCCGAATGGGCATGTAAAATCATTTTTTAATCAACGTTTGCGGAGCGCGCGACATGAAGATTGTTAGTATTTTTTCTAAACGGCAGGAATATAATCTGGAGCAGATTATTGCCGGTTGTCAACAGCAGCAGGAGCATTGCCAGCGCCTGTTGTTCAACCGCTGCGCGCCAAAATTACTGACGACCTGCCGCCGCTACGAAAACCACCACCTGGACGCAAGAGACATTATGCACGATACGTTCATCACGGTTTTTGAAAAAATACACCAATACGACCCGGAAAAAGGCAGTATTGACACCTGGATGAACCGAATTGCCATTAATACCGCCCTGAAAAACCTGCGAAAAAAACCCATGTACTGGGAAGATATTGACCTCGTTCCCGATGTACCCGACGAACCGGAAAATGATAACAACGCCCTGCAGGACCTCTCGGAAGAACAAATTATGGCCGTGATTGAGGAGTTGCCGCCCGGATACCGAACCGTTTTTAACCTTTTTGTTATTGACGGCTTTAGTCACCAGGAAATCGCGGATCAATTAGGCATTAGTACCCAAACCTCCAAATCGCAATTATTTAAGGCAAAAGCCATGCTGAGAAGCAAATTCACCCCTGAAAAAAAAATGGCTAACGTAATTTAACAACATGAAAAATATTTTTGACACCATAAAAGAACGCTTACTCGGGCACGAATCGGACCTCGATTTGGACCGGGAGTGGGCCGAGCTGAACCAACGCCGGGTGCAACAACACCAGCGGGGCAGCCGCCGTCTGGCCACTGTGTTGTTATTGCTGCTGTTTGTGGGTTCCTGCGGTTCCTACCTGTGGCTAAAAACGCGCGCAGTTCCGGCAACTCCGGTGCAAAATGACATGGCGGAAAAACCCGCCGCACCAGTCGGAAATCCGGTGGTTAACCCGGTCACAACCGCCCTCCAAACCACCCCGGAAGCCACTTCGACCAATGCTTCAAAAGGCATTAGTACGGAAAACACTCCAAGCACGAACCCAACAACCAACGGCATATCAACGCCTTCAGCCGTTCAAAATACAACATTTATACCCACCCTCACCCAATCCGCCCGCCGGGTGAATACCCCACAGGCGGCCCATAACGGCAAAGCGGCCGACCAATTGACCAATCCTCCCGCCGGTGTCCAGCCGATTGCGACAAATGCCCCGGCGGCCCCCTCCGGCAACGCCGTTAAAACCCCGGAATCTGCCCCGAACCAGGGGAACAACGCGCCCGCCGCCAACGAAATCCATACCGCTGCAACGGCCAACGGCAACAATACGGTGCCAATGGCCAACGCGGTGCCCGAAACAACAGCAACATCCGTTAGTTATACCCGCACCTACGACGACATTTTTTCACTTCCCGCCCGTGGTATTGCGGTTCCGGTCATGGCTACGGTAATTCTGCCCGCCTTACCGGCCCCGTATTTGCCAACGCCGCAAGAACCCACTGCCACCATTATCAAGAAACATTCCCCTTCTGCCACCTTTGCGGTATTTGCCAGTGGTGGATGGCTCGGTGCCCGGCAGGTTTTCCGAGTAGTGGACGGAGAATCGGAACAATACGCGGCACTTCGGCAAAGCACCGAAACGGCGCTCCCCTCTTTCACTTTTAACGCCGGGTTCCAACGTTCTTTGGGCAAAAAGGGATTTGTGGAAGCCAGCCTGCACTATAACCAATGGTACGAACGATTAAACTACACCTTTGATCAGCCTAAAAATTACACGTACAGTAATGTCTTATTAAAAGTTTCACGCATCGACGGTTTTGGATCGGAAGTTCGCACCTACGGCGATACAGTCATTGCGGGAACGCAGACGGTCCGAATAGTACAGTACAATCAATTTGCATCTATCAACTTGCGCCTGACCTTGGGCCGACAACTCATACAGATGGGTCGGTTTGCCTTTAGCGCGGGCGCAGGGGTAGATGGCAGTGTCTGGCGCAGCGCCAAAGGTTTGGTCGCCGCCCAAGACCCCGCCGTGGGAACTCTCGATTTAAAAGAAGTGTACAATCGCCGTTTTGGGTTGGGTATTAGCGCCGTCACTCGGTTCGAGTACCAATTGCACCCTACATACGCGCTGCACCTGGCCCCCGGCGCGGTTTGGTGGCTGGGAAATGCCCTCCACTCCAATGGTCAGTTGGAGGCCCGCTGGCAACAAATGAGCATTACCGCCGGATTGACACACCGGTTTTAAACTTAGCCTAAATATTTGATTTTCAAATAAATATGCATTGCAAACTGCACTGCAATGGCCCTTTTTATGCCATTTTGAAAATATACGGGCGATCCTCGTGGTCGCCCACAACGTCAAATTTTTAAACACAAAAACTATGCGGGCGGCCACGAGGGCCGCGCCCTACGTTAATTTTTAAACACAAAAACTGCTTATTTTATCATGCTTAAAAAATTATTATTCCTCATCCTTGCGGTCGTTTTTTCGGCCAATCTCGCATCGGCGCAGCCGGGCAACCCTTGCGACCCGGCCACCGTTGCCGAGGCTCAATCCTCGCTTATTAGTCAGGGTTTTGATTGCCTGGTAAATGCCGGGCCATTCACCTGCGTGGATGAAGTACTCAATTTTGCCTTTACCAATTGTCCACCCGACAGCAATGCTTTTAACTTTTGCGACCCGACCTCGGTGGCCAATGTTACCAACGATTTGGTTAACCAGGGTTTTGAATGCCTCGTGGGCGCTGGTCCGTTTGAATGTACCGACGACGTTATCGAATACGCCCTGGCCAATTGCCCGCCCGGCGGTAACGGCGGCAGCCCTTGCGACCCGCTGACCGTGGCCGCTTTCACCGACGACATGATCGCACAGGGTTTTGAATGCCTCGTGGGGGCTGGTCCGTTTGCCTGCGTGGACGATGTGGTGGACTATGCCTTTGAAAACTGCGTATTCCCCGGTGATACCATCGGTGGTGATCCCTGCGATCCGGCGGTAGTGGCCCAATGCCAAAACGACCTCATTACCCAAGGTTTCGATTGCCTCGTGGGGGCCGGTCCGTTCGAGTGTTTGGATAATTTGTTTGAATACGCGCTTACCAATTGCCCGCAAGATTCTACGGGTTGGGGTAATCCTTGCGATTCTAACTACGTGTATCAGGTTCAAAACGAACTGATCGCCGAAGGTTTCGATTGCCTCGTGGGTGCCGGTCCGTTCGTTTGTGTGGACGAAGTATTTAACTACGCCTTTACCAACTGCCCGCAAGATTCTACGGGTTGGGGTAATCCTTGCGATTCTGCTTCTGTGAATCAACTGCAAAATGACTTCATCGCTCAAGGTTTTGACTGCCTCGTGGGGGCCGGCCCGTTCGCTTGCACGGATGATGTAGTGAATTTCCTGTTTGAAAACTGCCCACCGACCATTGATACTACGGGCGATTGTGATCCGGTTGCCGTTGAACAGGCCATCGCTGATTTGTTGGCAGAAGGTTACACTTGCCTCGACGGTGCAGGTCCATTCACTTGCGTACACGAAGTGGTGTGTTACGCATTGGACAACTGCCCATTGCCTTACGACACCACCGGTATTCCGCCCTGTTTGATCAATATTCCGCCCTCGGTAACGACGTTCCAGCAATTTATCAACTATCTCGTTGCCTGTGACTCTGTATGGGTTGCCGACATTCCGGCTTGCTGGTTTACCGCTCCAACGTTTGCCACCGACGAAGAATTTATCGAGTGGATCACGATCAATTGTGGTTTCGATTCTTTGATGAACAACGGCAATGAAGCGGCTAAAAACTATTTCGGTACCCAATCCGTATCGGGCACCAACGACGTAAAAGTGGCCTTTGATGTACAAATCAGCCCAAATCCGGCGAACGAAGTGGTGAACATTCGTTTGAAAGAAGGTGAAATCAGTCGCATCGAATTGTTCGACATCAATGGTCGCGCGGTATTGGTTCAAAACAACGTTGCCAACCCACAAGCCAATGTCAACCTCAGCGGTGTAGCCGCCGGTATGTACATGGTTCGGGTGTACAACGCCGAAAATGGGGTGGTAACCAGCCGCATTGTGAAGCAATAAACAAGCATTATACTTTGACGCTACCGGTTTTGTGCGTAAACATTTACAGAACCCGTAGCCGCTCAGTATAAATACGCGTTGAGGCCGTCGTACCGGGAGTGGTACGGCGGCCTCTTTTTGTTTTTTAGAAGCGTCAATTAGTCCTGAACAACCATCAAACGAAGCGTTGTCGCCACGACGTTGGGTTGTTGGAAACGGGCAAAATAAGTGCCCGCTTTTAAACCAACAAGATCAATTTGGGCATTATCGGCCAATAAAACCTGGTTGCGCACCATTTGTCCGGTGATACTGTACAATTCCAATTGCGTATCCGGCTGGTACCCGACAATTTGCGCCCATCCACCCGATACCGGATTGGGGAAAATGGAAATCAGGGTTGCTTCTTCCACCGAACGCGCAGCGGCAAAACTACCAGCCTGCGCCGGGGTTGAAAATTGGACATCGCTACCGTAAGGTGAACAATTGGCTTTTACGCGCCAAACGTATTCGGTATTGGGCAAAAGACCCGCAATGGATGCCGTTGCGGCCGTAAATGTGCCCACGGTAATGTAAGTTGACACATTAATTCGGCGGTATTGCACCGTGTAATTGAGGGCGCCGGCTTGCGCTTCCCATTCGATGGTAGCCGTGGTGGGCGTTACCACCAACGTATTGGTGTTGGAAGGGGCCGAACAAGAAGTACTGCCGCCGCCACCGCCGGAACCACCGCTGCCACCCGTGGTAAATACGGCCTGGCTGGAGAAATCGGAGCAACTGGCTTTTACGCGCCAAGAGTACTCGGTAGCGGGTAATAAGCCGGTTAATACCAAGTTCGTAGCCGTAACGGTTCCGGCATTTAACCATGCCCCCGACAACCCTTTGCGGTATTCAACGGTGTAGTTTTGGGCTTCCTGAATGGCCGACCAAACGAGATTCACCGATGTATTGGACAAGGCCACCGCCTCCAGGTTAGAGGGCTGCGAGCAAGAAGTATTGCCACCGCCACCGAGGATACCGGTGTTGAACAAGGCCACACTGGAATACACCGAACAACTGGCTTTTACGCGCCAGCCATATTCAGAGTTGGGCAATAAATTGACCACCGAAATACTGGTACCGGAAACCGAACCGGCGTTGGTCCAGCCCCCCACATTGTTCAGGCGATACTGCACGGTGTAATAAAATGCCCCATCAATGGGTGCCCAACTGAGGTCGGCACTTGTTTCGGAGGTAACAAACGCATCGAGGTTGGATGGCGAAGAACACGCCGTGTTGCCGCCCGTGTTGCCGCCGGAATTAAAGGTCGCCACGCTGGAAAAAGTGGAGCAATTGGCCCGTACCCGCCAGGTGTAAACGGTCTCTGGCAACAAGCCCGAAATGACTTGGTTCGGCGTTGTCACGGTGCCTCCGGCCAACCACGGACCGCTGTTGCCCACGCGGTACTGCACCACAAAACTGGCCGCACCACCGGGAGGTGCCCACGAGAGGGCCACTGAACCACCGGATAATACAATAGAATTAAGGTTGGAAGGTTGAGAGCAATTTTGGGCCGATACCGAGATAAAACCGAGTAAAAGCAGGCTCAAAACGCAAATACGTGTAATCGTTGAGATAAAACTGGTGTTGTTCATAATGAAATGTGTTTGGTTAAATATTTGGCAGTACATCGCAGGGTAGGAAAAATTGTTACCGGCGTTTTTTTACTTTTTTTTAAAAACTCCTTTCCCTTAAAATAACCGATACACCCAATACCCCGCCACAAACAACAATAAATGAAACGGCAGTAACCACGCGCTAAGGCGCAACAAATCGCGGCTGGTGTAGGCATTGTCACCGGCAGTGCTGAACAACGCCACGGGTTTGGCGCATATCGGCAGGGTAATGCAATAACCCATCGCGGCATTGGCGAAAAACGCGACCAATAACCCCGAATGCCCCGCCGACATGGCCAACGGAACCAATACCGGCAACAACACCGCCGCCCGCGCCGTGCGGGAATGGATCAAAATATGCGATATGAGGGCCGCCGCCAATACAACCACCAATACCAACTCGCCGGACCAGCCGTTGATGCCCCGGCTAAATGCCGCCATACAATACGCCACCACACCGTTGTCCACCAACGCGCGGCTGAGTTCTACAGTGGCTGCCATAAACAACACCAACGACCATTCTACTTCTTTAAGGGCTTGTTTGAGGGTCATAACGCCCGTTTGAGGGACACAAAGCACCAAGGCACCCGCCAGGGCTACCATCCCGGCATCTAAATGGTGGAGGGGTTCGGTCGTCCAGAGGGCCAATAACCCCCCGGTGACTATGCCCAACCGCCGGTTATTGGTCCCATTGACGGGCGTATTGTCGGTTTCAATGACCTCAAAAGGCATATTGCGTTCGGCTTTGGTCAAAAACAAATGCACAATAACCCAGGCCGATACCCCACAACTCACGATACCAACGGGGCCACCCAGCAACAACCATTGCAGGTAACTGATCTTTTCGCCCGTGACACTGGTGACATAACTGGCCGTCAGTAAATTGGCACCCGCCCCGAGGTACGACGTAACGCACGACAATACAATAATGACCGGAAACAAAACGGCCAATCCCTTGCGCGCCCCGGCGGTGGGCAAACGGGCCGAGACCGCAGTGTAAATGGGCAACATCAGGGCTGCCCGCGCCGATGTAGCCGGAATAACAAACGACAAGACGACCAACGCCAACGTTAGCCAATAAAACAAATCGCGGACGCTGTGCGCCCGTTGGCCAAACCAACGCGCCATTTGGCCCGATAAACCGGTCAATTTGTACGCGCCACCCAACATAAACCCGGCAATAACAAAACCAATAAACGAATCGCCCAAACCCGACAACACCAATTGCCCCTGCGTTAAGCCCAAACCCCACAATAACAGGGCGGCACCAATGGCCACCACCGTGGCATCCAGCGCAGTGAATGACCACCCGACAATGGCCCACACAAACACCACCAATGTCCGCTGCCCAGCGGGCGATAATCCGGGCGTAGCCCAAAATATAGCGGCAGAAAGCCCAAAAGCCACCAATAATGGCAGCCCTTGGGAATATTTTTTTAGGTTATTCATCTTTTAAATAAAAAATAGCGCAAAAATTTAACCCGCAATTCCGGTTCAAAAAAGGTAATTAAGCCGCCTGGCCCAATGCGACATCGTGGGCTCGTTGCGACATGTGCATACCCACCAAAATGGCCCGCAAAAGGCGTTCGGTAGCCGATTCTACCAGCGATTCACAATTGGTAATGGCGTGTTCGAGGGTGCAGGGCGTTTGCAAAATGGTGGTAAATGCGTCAATGCCGTAATCGTAGTTGTCCTGGGCATTTTTGCCGATGGTACCGGCCAGCACCACCACCGGAATACCGTATAATTTGGCCATGCGGGCTACTTCGGCGGGAACTTTGCCCTTGGGCGTTTGAAAATCAATGGCACCTTCGGCACTGATGACCAGGTCCATACCCGGCAATTTTTGCTCTACCTGCTGGTATTTCATGATAATATCGTAACGCGGGTGCAGTTTGGCGTTCAAAAAAGCCATTAACCCGGAACCTAATCCACCCGAAGCCCCACTGCCCGGCACCCCGATTACCCGTTGCCCAAGGCTTGTTTCAATCAGGCTTCCCCAATGCGTCAAAGCAGCATCTAACAGGTTCACTTGTTCGGGCGTAGCGCCTTTTTGGGGGCCAAATATCCGCGCAACCCCTTGTTCGCCGCACAACTGTACGTGCGGATTGCAGGCCACGTCAATTTGTACTTGTTTCAACCGGGGGTCGAGGTGGGTAATATCAATGGTGTGCAGGTCCAACAACCCGATAGCGCCCAAACGAATATCGTGGCCATTGCGGTCGAGCAAACGCGCACCCAACGCCTGCACCATACCGGCCCCGCCGTCGTTGGTGCCGCTGTCGCCGCAACCGATGAGGATCCGTTCGGCACCGGCGTCGAGGGCGTGGCGGATAAGTTCACCCACCCCGTAGGTCGTCGTGAGCATGGGGTTGCGTACATCGCGGGGAACCAACGATAAACCCGCCGTGGCGGCCATTTCGAGAATCGCCGTTTTTTTGGTTTCTCCACCCAAAAAACCAAAGTGGCTTGGTATTTTTTCACCCGTTGGGCCGGTGGTTTGTACTTCGTGTAAAGTACCGCCGGTCGCATGGATCAAAATTTTGGCAAAACCTTCGCCGCCATCCACCACCGGAATTTTATGGATATTCGCGTTGCCAATAATGCGGCGAACGCCATTTTCGATACAATTAGCCACGGCATCAGCCATTAAACTTTCTTTAAAACCAGACGGAGCAATCAAAATATTCATGGTGTGTGTTTTTTATACTGTAAAACTTCAAATTCCACGGTATATCGGAGTGGCTCGACAATGTTACCACGGGCGGGAAAAAAATTTACTCAAAATTAACTTTTGGGAAAAATTCGCGCTTTGGTAGGCGTAAAATATCTTTTTGGCAGAAAAACCGGCCGAATGGCGCGGCCGCTGCGCTAATTTTGTGACTAAACTATTCAAATAACACCCACTTTTTAACAAGACCACTATGCGCTTTGCCACCCTGATCTTTGCATTTTTATGCACCCTGAACAGTATTTTTGGCCAAACCCAAAAACCACCGTTGAACATCACCCACCTCACGGGCGATTTTTACATTTACACCACTTACAACCTGTACGAAGGCTACCAGGTGCCCGCCAATGGCATGTACCTCGTGACCAACCAGGGTGTTGCGCTGTTTGATACCCCTTGGGATACCACGCAGTTTCAACCCTTGCTCGACAGCATTCAAAAAAGACACCAACAAAAGGTGGTATTTGCCATTGCTACCCACTGGCACAGCGACAAAACGGCCGGGCTGGAATATTACCGTCAACAAGGCATAAAAACCTACACGACAGCATACACCGATGAATTGAGTCAAAAAAACGGCAAAAAACGCGCGGAATTTTTGACAACAAAAGATACGGTGTTCCAGATCGGGCAATACCGTTTTGAAACCTTTTACCCCGGCGAAGGACATACCGCCGATAATATTGTACTTTGGTTTGGAAAAGAAAAAATCCTCTACGGCGGGTGTTTAATTAAAGGCGCGGACGACGAAACCCTCGGTTATTTGGGCGATGCCAACGTGCTGGAATACGCCGCAACCCTCAAAAAAGTGCAAAAAAAGTACCCAAAACCCAAATTTATCATTATTGCGCACAGCGATTGGAACAATAAAAACTCGTTGAAACATTCGATTAAATTGGCCAAAGAACTAAAAAAGAAACACCAATAAACAACACACCCCATCCGCCAAACAGCGGACGAGGTGCTCGATTACGGAGGGCAAATAAAAGCGTAACATCGGTCAATAGAAAACTGTACTGCTATTCCTATAATCTTATTTCGTAACTAAACTGGAGCGTGTGCGAACGAACGGGCTGATCGAGCCGTCGTTGGTACTGGTATCCAAAAGTGTAGCGGTGTTTTTTACTCAGGTCAAATTGCAGGTTACACGCCAAGCGCCAACGGTCAAAGGCCACGCGTTGATCTTCTAATACGCCGTTGACCGTTTGGCTAATGGCCAGCGTGTGCCGGGGGCGGTATTTCCATTCCACATCAAAACGCGGCACCCAAAACGTTGCCCATTCGAGTGCGCCATCGTCGCGTTGGCCACTGCATTGCACCAGGCTGCGCACCGAAATATCCCATTTGCTTTTGGGATAAAACTGCTTCACCACGCGGTAATCCAATTCGGTACGGAAAGTGTGTCGGCGGTCGTTGCCGTTGTAAAAAAAGGCGTAAGCGCTGTTTACCCGCAGCCAGGGCCGTATTTTATGGGTAAATACCGTGGACGTGGTGGAACGCCACTCCACCAAAACGCGGGTAGGTGCGTCGTTGAGTTCCGGGAACAGCGGGGTATTTCCGCCCCCGGAGGAGGAGCCGTTATTATCATCGTCGTCGGGTTCGGCATCGTTGTCCGGGTTCTGATAACGCGTTGGAATTACCCAAAAATCATCTTCGTTAAAATAATCGCCATAACGGTCGTTGTAGCGTTCTATTTCGGGGTTCAATTGCACCTGCTGCCGAAGCACCCACAGGTTTTTTTCGGAAAAATTAAACGTTTTGCGCAGGCCAAAATTAAGGCTGGTGCCCAAATGTTGCCCCAAAAGCGGTGCGGCACCGATGAATAGTGCCAATAAAAGCCCAAGTATGCGGTATTTCATGAATCGTGCGTGTTTGCAACACATCGCACGGCGGGTTAAATGTTACCGGTGCTGGCTTTTTTTTGAAAAAAATACTCCTTACCGAATAATAATCACATTCCCAAACTGCGAATACGGTTGCTCCAAATACACCCGCAACACAAAATAATACACCCCCGGCGGCAACGGCGTACCATCGCGGTTGGTGCCTTCCCAGTCGTTGTTATAGGGCTTAGATTCGTACACCACGTCGCCCCAGCGGTTGTAAATAATCAAATCGCTAAGTAGGTAATTCACTTCACACTCTTTCACGTCCACGATCCGAAACACCAATTTGTCATTGATGTCATCGTTGTTGGGCGTGAGGCCATTGGTTAATATATTCGTGGTGTCGCCCGTGATAAAACAAGGGTCGTTTTCGGAAATAATTTGAAACAACACCATCGCCGAATCACAAACCTGCGGACATTCATCGTAACAAAGGCGATAAACCAAGGTATCGGCCCCCTGCGCATTGGCAAAAGGCTGGTACAATAACTCCTGGTTTTGCCCAAACGTCACCGTTCCTTTTTGGGGCGGTGCCATAATTTCGGTAAAAACGGTCGCGCTGGCTGCGTCGTTGATCAAAACGGGCACTTCCACCGGATTGGGGACCGTTACCTGAAATACCCCATCGGTATTGGCCACCGGTGGATCAAAAATGGTAATCGTCACCGATGCGCTGCTGTAATTGGGGCAATTGGGCGTTGAAAGCACCCAACTCACCACCGTATTTCCCGGCGGAAGTCCGCTCAGCGATAATTGAGGTTGAGAGGGTTGCGCAATGGTACAACCGGAACACATCCACGTGCCCGTGGTTCCGGCGGGGGCATTGGCCGTTAAACCAAATACCATATCGGAACAGCCTCTCGTATCGGTTGCGCTAATACTGGCCGGTGGCAAACCAATGCTGTTATCGGTGAGTACCGCGGTGATACTGGTGGTGCAATTCGTCGCGTCGCGCACCTCACACACGTACGTGCCCGCGCCCAAGCCGCCAAAACTCGCGCTGTTCTGGAATGCGCCGCCGTTCAGGCTGTATTGGTACGGAGCAGTGCCGCCGCTGGCCGTGAGCGTGATGGCACCCGTATTTTGGCCGCAACCCGGGGCGGTTTGGTTCAATACCGATAAAAACGGGGCGCCCGGACTGGTTAACTCCGCCGTTATTTGCGCCGTGCAATTGGCCGCGTCGCGCACCGTAAATGTGAAAACACCCGCGCCCAAGCCGCCAAAACTCGCGCTGTTCTGGAATGCGCCGCCGTTCAGGCTGTATTGGTACGGGGCAGTGCCGCCGCTGGCCGTGAGCGTGATGGTGCCCGTATTTTGGCCGCAACCCGGAGCGGTTTGGTTCAATACCGATAAAAACGGGGCATCACCAGTGGTTAAAGTGGCGAATATTTCACCCGCGCAACCCGCAACATCGGTGACGGAAAGGAGATAATTACCCGCTCCCAGTCCCGAAAAAACGGGGCTGTTTTGCGCCGCCCCTCCGTCGAGGCTGTATTGATACGGCCCGGTACCACCGTTGGCGGTAACGGTAATACTGCCGTTATTTTGGTCACAAGTAGGGTTTTGCGGGGAAAAATCCACCTGAATCCCCGATACCGTGACGGTGATTTGGGTGTTAAAATTGGTAAAACACGTATCGTCGTCGTCGTCGTTGTTGGTGACTTGTTCGAGCCGGATAACGGTAGTACCCGTAATGGTTATTTGCTCCGTGTGCCCATCCAAAATTCCCGACAATTGCGCCGTAACGCCGTTAACACTAAACACTACGTCGAATGCGTCGCCGTCGTCGGGTGGTAACGAAAACGTGACCGTTACAACCCCGTCGGAGCATACTTCGGTGGGGAATACTGACAAAGAAGCCGCCAAGGGCGGGTCGCAGGGGTCTTGCGCCGCCACTGCAAACGCCACGAACAAGGCCAATAGCCCAATAAAATACCTCATTTTCCAATAATTGTTATAGGTGTAACGGCCGTTTTTGCCTCTAAAATTTGCCCTTTGGGTGCCGCAACGGCAATCAGGAAATAATTACCGGGGACAAGCGGCTTTTTTAATTCCAAAAACTCATTCAACAAGGGGCGCGTGCTGCCTGGAAAACCACTGTACGATTTAGATACCAGCAATTGGTCTTCAAAATCCCAGGTATTATCGGCGGAGAGGAATATTTTAATATCGGTGCGCGGCGTGGTTTCGTCAAACAAATTGCTCAATTGCAGGCGGTAAGCCACGGTGGCCCCGGCCTCAAACACAGTGGTATCGGTTTGAATTTCTTCGATGAGGACATACACTTGTTTTCCGGCGGCCACTTTATCGAGGTTCACCGAAGAAACAGATTCATCCATGACCAATTTGCTGTCTTTTCGGATAAAACCTTTGTCAAAAGGCGTAAGTTGCGCTTCGCCCGCCGCATTGGTTTCCGAAATGGCGTAATAATAATCGCGGCCTTTTTCGGCACTATAATCGCAAAACCAGGTACTTTTTTGGGGTTTGGCGGTAAGTTCCTGCATCGAAGCACCGCGCACGGACAATGCGCGAAATACCCTGAACTGCCCGCTTTGCTCGCCTGCATCCCAGCGCACCAGTACAAATTTGTCGTACACGCCGTCGCTCGCGTGTACATTGCCCGGCGCGAGGGCTTCGGCTTCGTTACCCGCGCCCATTGAAAGGGGTGTTTCTTGTGCCCAAAGTGCCGGAGTGCAGCAGATCCAAATTAATATTACTCGTAGTATCATAGTCAATTCAAGTTAATGTACCCGCCCATATCGCAACGTTTAAAAAATGTTACCGGAGCATCGGTAAAAAAACTTTTTCTTTTTTTTCAGTAACAATTCCGGCACTACGCAATATTATGCAAACAAGCGCAAATATTTGAGGTTATACTTCAACGTTTTGTGCCTGCCAACCCTGGTACGCCCCATGTTGTGGGGCACAAAAGCAAGCGACGCTCAGTATATAAGAACGATGGTTTATACAACAACACAAATTAAAGACGGTTTACTCGACAATAATCCCGAGGTATTCCGGTACTTATATCGCACTTATGGCGGCATGATTACCGGATATGTGAAAAAAAACAGCGGCAGCGACAACGATGCCCGCGAAATGGTACAAACGGTTATCCTGGAACTTTGGCAGGTTTTTCGCGATAATCGCTACCAGGAAGAGGGCAAATTGGATCGTTTTATTTACATGCTGACCTCCAATACCTGGCGCGACGAACTGCGGCGGCGAAAAGTGCGCCGTACCGATGAGTTGGACGTGTCGCGGGTGTCCATCACCGACGACCACGATATTTCGGTGGCGGCGGCCATTGCCAAAGACCGCCAAATTGAAGCCATTCACCATTGCCTACAACACCTCGATGCTCCCTGCGACGATATTATCCGGCTGTTTCACCTCGAAGAAGTGCCCCTGCTGGACATTGCCCGACAAATGAACTACGATTATAATAACCTCCGAAAACGCATTTTTGATTGCCGGAAAAAACTCAAAAAATTAGTGGAAAACTTTTTGACCAACAGTTAATACAACTAACAATGGAAAATACAAATTATCCCATTCAGGAAAAAATACACGATCTGGTTCAAAAAAAATTAGATCCCGCGCAAGTACAGGAATTGCGCAACCAGGCGCAGCAACAACCCGAACTCGCCGACGAACTGCGGTTTAGCCAAAACCTGGCCCTTGCCCTGCGCAACAAAGAAATGTTGGCTGCCAACGCGGTCCTTTCCCAAGTCATCGAGGAAGAAGGATTCCCGCCCGCTAATCCGCCCGCATCGGGGGGAACTGGCTGGAAAACCTGGTTGATGGCCGCTATTTTGGCGCTGAGCGTTGGTACCGGCGTGTATTTCTGGACATCTGCCCCGGCGGCGGCAACGGCCACGGTTACAACAACGACGACGCAGGAATTGGCCCAAAACGCGCTGCAACCTTTGGAAAATGTGTTGTTTGTAAACACCTCCGGTGCCTTAAAAACCGCCATGCAGGCTTACGATGCCGCCAATTATGCCCAAGCCATTCCGTTGCTCGCGGATTATACCCAAAACAACCCGGATTTTGCGGCATTAACCTACCTTGGCGTGGCCCGCCTCCTGAACGGTCAGGCCGCACAGGCCATTCAGCCCTTAGCCGATGCCCAGCAATCGCCCGAACCACCCGTGCAGGAGGCAGCGCGTTGGTACTTGGGGTTGGCTTATTTGGCCACCAACCGCCCCGATGCTGCCCGCGAAGTGTTATCGGCTATTCCGCCCGATGGTATTTTTGGCCCACAAGCCGCCCAATTGCTTCAAAATATTCAAAATGCGCAACAATAAACTGCTTTTTGCCCTTATTTGGGCGACTTTTTTGCCCGCTTATTGGTTAACGGCCCAATCCGCCGGTTTACTGGTTTCCGACGAAAAATACCGCCAAATACCCGTTTTACCGGCTTATAGCGGGGTGAAATACAACGAAATACCGGTGAAAGTAAGCCTGAAAAAGTACTGCCCGGTGGCGGGCGACCAACGCCGGACGGGTACCTGCGTGGGCTGGGCCGTGGGTTATGGCGCTACCACGATTCAGCGCGCTATTCAGACCCAAACCACCGATAAAGCCCAGATTACCCAATACGCCAACTCGGCGGCGTTTATTTACAACCAGGTCCGCGCCAACCACACCGATTGCTCGGAAGGGGCTTACCTCGAAGATGCGCTGCGGGTATTAAAAGAAAAAGGCGATTGTTTGGAAGCGTCGTTCGCGTTTAACCCCGACGATTGCCATTCTTTGCCCAATGACCAAACTTTTTTGGAGGCGCAGCAATTTAAAGCGCAAGATTACGCGGCGGTGTTTACCCTCGACGAAGAACCTAAAAATAAAATTGGGAAGGTGTGCAAAGTGTTGGCCACCCAAACGCCATTGGTGGTGGGCATGGGTATTACCAAAAGTTTTTTTGACCTTTTGCCCGGTGCCACCCAATGGGATCCGGCCGATTCGGAAACGGTAAACGGCTACCACGCGTTGGTGTTGGTGGGGTATAACAGCGTGGAAAAATACGTCGAATTGTTCAATAGTTTTGGGCCATCGTGGGGGCAAAATGGCTTTATTCGGGTGAATTTCGCCGATTTTGAACGCCTTTGCCGGTACGCCTACGTCATTGTGCCGCAACCCAATACCTCCACCACTTTTGCCCCAACTGCCACCGCGCCGCCAGTGACCGCCGCCACTTCGGGCGAAGCACCGGTTTCGGCCCAATACGCGCTGGAAGGGGCATTTGCGTTTCGGCAACCCTCCGGCAGCGTGACCAATGCCTACGGCGAAGAAGTGATGTTTTTTGAAGAAATCAGCACCAAAGTCGTGCCGGAATGGCCGGGAAATTACACCACCGAACGCCCGGTATTTAACGTGGGCGATGTGTTTCAACTGGTCGCCCGCGAAGTGCCCAAAGGCCGCTACATCTACGTTTTTAGCCAAAATGCCCAAAAAGAAATCAATCTGCATTTTCCACGCCGCCAAGAAAACATGGCTTCGGCGGGGTTTATGCTCGAAAAAACGGTAGAAATTGTTATCCCCTCCGAAGATGTGCTGCTGCAAATCCCGATGCCGGGTTATGAACACCTCTGCATTTTGTACAGCCACGCGGCTATTCCGGGCTTCGACCAACGTTTGGCCCAACTCAACCAACACAACGGCACCTTTGCCGAACAAGTAGAAGCCACGTTTGGGGATGTATTAATCAAGGCTCCCAACGCGCAGTTTTCGCCGCAAAAAATGTCGTTTAAAGCATTAGCCGACCCCGTTCAACACCAACTGGCCGTTGCTATCACGCTCAAAGTCTATGCTCAATAAATTTTTTTCCGTTCTATATTGCTCCTGTCTGGTTACTGTTGTAGCCGGGCAGTCGCTCGTTTTGCCCGCCAAACCCCTCCAACAGCGGTATATTGGCAGTGCCGGGCAAGACGAACTGGTATCGGCCTGCACCAATTGGCGCGGCGATATTGCCAGCGTGGGTAACGCCGCTAAAGGCGATAACGGGGGGCAAGATATTAGTTTGGCCTTGTTCGACAGCCGGTTGGGCCTTTTGACCGAGCGCCACATTGGCCGAAAAGGCGACGACGGCGCCCACCAAATCATCACCCTGCCCGATGGCCGCTACCTGCTGGCCGGTTATTCGGAAAAACCCGGTGGAAAATCGAAAGTGCGCGCCAATTATTTTGGCAAAAGCGATGGTTGGGCCTTAATTCTAAACGAAAATGGCCATATCGAACGCGAAATATTGCTCGGAACCGCGCAAGATGACGCATTTACCGCCGCTGCCGCCCTGCCCGATGGCTCCGTGTGGTTGGCCGGAAACAGCGGCGCCCAAGCGTGGGTCGTGCTGCTTTCGCCCGCGTTGGAGGTGGTTTTTGACAAAAAATTTCAATACCATTTGCTTCCAACGGCCATTTATGCGGCTACCAACGGCCCCGATGGTACGTTGTTCATGACGGGACAGGTAACCGAATATGACCAAAATAAACTGTGGATCGGGGGGATAAATCCGGCGGGAAAAATGACCATGGAAAAAACGTTTCCGACCGCGCAAGCGGAGTGCGGGACCGGAATTACGACCTTGGGTACCGCCCAATTGGCCATAACCGGCAACGTAACCGGTACGCCTTTGCGCGAAAACGGGTGCATTGCCCTGTTGGACCAAACGGGCGTTTTGCAGTCGTACACCACGCTGGGAGGCCGCGAATTTGACCAAAGCCACTGTATCCTCCAATTGGCCGATGGCCGCCTGATGACCGGTGGCGGCAGTGCTTCTTTTGAACGGGGCAGCCGCCGTATTTCGGCCTGGCTCTCGCTCCTTTCGGCCACCGGCACCAATCCCCAGGATTTTTACTACGGGTCAAAACTCGACGACGAAGTACGCGCCCTGCTCCAACACCCCGACGGCCGTTTGATTGCGCTGGGTACTACGGCCAAAAAAGTGCTCAAAATGCGCCAGGGCTGGCTGTTTGAACTGTCTACCGCCCTCACAACGGCGGCCAACCTCGAAAATATCCGCATTTCCATGCCCACCGATATTCAGTTGCTGGCCCCGGAAAACGCCGCCAATACCCAACGTATGCACTTCGTCGCCGGATTAAAAAACACCACGCAAGTGCCCATGTATCAGGTATCCGCTACAATTTTGAACGCCACGAGCCTGCCCTTTACCGTGAATCAGGGCCGCTCAATCATGTTGCCGCCCTTGTTGCCCAACCAGGAATACCAACGCCCCATTCCGTTGCTGTTATCGGGAAATATTACGGCGGGCACCCACGAATTACGGCTGCAATATTACGTAGGGACAACACCCGTGGGGGCACCACAAACGGTGCGCCTCCGAACCAATGGCGTGGCGGAACCACAACTTTCGCTCTCCATCGCCGCGCCCGATTCGGCATTGGTGCTGGGCCAAACGACCCAAGTGCGGGTTGTGGCCCGCAACACCGGAAATGCCACCGCCCAGGAGGTGAATTTGGCCATTACCGCGCCGCCGGGGGTAAAAGTACCGGCCAACGCCGTTTTGGGAGCCATTGCGCCCGGTGCCGAGGCCACCTTTTGGCTCCCCGTTACCCCCGAAAATACCAGCGTGGGGCAAAGTGTATTTCAACTTCTGGCCCGCGCCGACGACGCAACCCTGGAGTATTTTGCCACCTCAACGGCCACTTTCGACGTGCGTGCCGCCACCCTGCCCGTCAACAGTACCCCCGCTCAGGCCGATTACACCGTGGCCGTGTGGGTGTATCCCAATCCTGATAATTTTGAACGCTCGGAGTTGGTCTGGACCCAGGAAGACATTACGGTACAAATTAAAATTGTATCGAACAAACCCGTTCAAAAACAGCAATTTTGTTTAGAAATCAACGGTGTACCGTGCAGCACCGGGGCCAAATTTGACGAAGTACAAATAAAAGGCGATAAGGCCAGCCGAACGTTTTCGCAATCGGTGCGCCTGCAAAAGGGCGAAAATGTGCTGCAAGCCGTGGTGCAAGGCCCCAATGGCCCCATCAAAAGTGAGCCGCTTAACATTGCGTATTCGCCCGCCAAACCCAACCTGCATTTGATTTGCATCGGGGTACCGGCCGCCGACCTCAAATACACCACCAAAGATGCCCGCGATTTTTGCGCCGCCATGACGGGTTTGCCCAACGCGGCTTTTGATAAAATATTCGTGGATACGCTGTTTTCGGAAGAAAAAACGACCAAAACGGCCATTTTAAAAACATTGCGTCGCGTACAATACCGCTACGCCGCTTTGCAAATTTTGCCCAAAGACCTGCTCGTTATTTTTGTTTCGGGCCACGGTATGGGCAGTTACGACGGTAGTTTTCGGTTGGCCGCCAGCGATTACGACGCGCCTTTTTTGGAAGAAACCAGCCTCGATTTTGAGCAGGATATTATCAATTATATCCAAACGGTGCCTTGCCGCAAACTTTTTATCATTGATGCCTGCCACAGCGGCAACGCGCCCGGTTCGGGTATTGCGCACATTGCCGAGCGCAAAAATGGCCTCAATATGCTGCTGTCCTGCCAACCCGACGAGTTTAGTTACGAAGACGATGCCTGGCAAAACGGCGCTTTTACCCACGCGCTGATGAAAGGTTTACAACAATTTGGCAACGCTAAAAACACGTTGGATCTTAACCAAAACCGCCAATTGGACGTTCGGGAGTTGTTTGATTTTATGCAAAAAGAAGTGCCCGCTTTGGTGGACAAAAAACGCCCCAAAACCAAAACCGGCCAACGTCCTAACCTGTTTTTAGCCGATGGCAAAACCCCTTTGGTTATTTTGGAATAATACCCTAACTCAACGATTTTACCCATGAAATATACGGCTATACTGCTTTTTTTGACGTTTTCGACGGCTTTAACCGCCCAACAATTGCCTTATCAGGTTCAGTTTCGGCAAATGTACAGTTACATTAATCCGGCTTCGGTGAACAGCGATTATTTTTTGTACGAATACAATACCGCCCTTAACACCTCGTACCGGATGCAGTGGTCGGCGCACCCGCAAACGCCCCGCACGATTCACGCGTCCGTCGATTTTATCCACGATAACCACAACCGAGGCCGGGGTTTTAACCTGGCATCGGGGGTGATGCTGTTGCAGGACCGAACGGGGCCACTCAGCCTCACGGGGGCGCACGTGCGCATTGCCAGCCTTTTTGCCGAAGACCCTTATTTGGGGGCTTTTTCGTTGGGTTTTAACGCCGGAGCCACCCAGTACCGCTTGCAACACGAACGCATTTTGTGGGAAGACCTCACCGATGGTTCTATTCCCACCGAAGATATTGCCACTACCCGGCCGGAGGTGGGCGTGGGGGCTTTTTATTACAAAAGGCTTAAAAAAGGGCGTTTAAAAGGCGATAATATCTACGCCGGGTTGTCGGTGCCGCAGTTGTTGGCGGCGCGGGTGCAGGTGCAAAGTGGTACCAATCAGGTGCCGGTGACGCGGGTACCACACGTTTTTTTTACGGGCGGCTGGTACCACTTTTTTAACGCCGAAAGTTTTTTGGAAACCACCATTTGGGTAAAAGATGCCACCGGAGCGCGCACCAATGTACACCTGTTGGCACGGTTTCAGCCCATGCGGACCTTTTGGGTGGGCGGCGGTTTTAACCCCAATGGCCTGGTTCATTTGGAAGCGGGTTTTAATTTGCCCGGCTTTTTGGCCGAAAACGGGGCTTTAAAAATTGGTTACGCCTACGATTACAATATTACGACTTTTGAACTGCCGTTTGGTTCGTCGCACGAGTTGCATTTGTCGTACTTGTTTGATACGCGGCGGTAAGCAGCGACTAATCCTCCATCATATCGGACGGGTTAACCCCAAAAAACGCCCGGAAACGCTCGCGGAAATACTTTAAGTCCTGAAAACCCACTTTGTAGGTCACCTCCGAAATGGTAAACTGGTGCGAGCGCAGGAGCGCAGCGGCGCGTTTGAGCCGAATCACCCGGATAAATTCCACGGGGGTGCTGTCGGTGAGGGCTTTAATTTTGCGATAGACCTGTTTGCGGTTCATCAATAATTTGCGGGCCAGGTCATCAATCGAAAAATCGGGATCTTCGATGTTTTCTTCCACAATTTGGGTGGTTTTTGCCAAAAATTCCTGATCGAGATCGGGCAATAAAATATCGCCGGGGGTGGGGTCAAACCGCTGCATTCCTTTGGCAAATTTTTCGCGCAACACCCGGCGGGATTCAATCAAATTCCGAATGCGCAATTGCAACAAACTCAGGTTAAAGGGTTTGGTAATGTAGTCATCAGCCCCCGATTCGAGGCCGTCCATTTTAAAAATAAGGGCCGTGCGGGCGGTGAGCAAAATCACCGGAATGTGCGAAATTTCCACCCGCGATTTCACCTGGCGGGTCAGTTCAATGCCATCCATGCCGGGCATGGAAATATCACAAATAACGAGATCGGGCACCAGTTTTAGCACTTTTTCGAGGCCCTGTTCGCCGTTTTCGGCCATTTCCACGTCGTATTCTTCGGCGAGGTGCGCGGCCAGGTATTCGCGAATATCGGCGTTGTCTTCAATCACCAGCAATTGCGGTTTTACTACCGGCTCCTGCCCCGACACGGGCGTGGATGCGGGGGCCGTGCTCCATTCCGGCAACACTTCGGCGGGCGCAAAGGTGGCGTTGTCTTCCGACCAATCGGGCACTTCTTCAATGGCCGTTACCGCCGGGGGCAAGGGCAACCAAACGGTGAACACCGACCCTTTGCCGGGTGTACTTTCCACGTCAATGCTGCCTTCGTGCAGTTCCACAATGTGTTTTACCAACGACAAACCAATGCCGGTGCCGCCGTCTTCCGCCTCGATTTGGGTTTGTTCCTCGGCGCGGAAATAGCGTTCAAAAATAAAGGGCAGTTTATCGGCCGGAATGCCTTTCCCGTTGTCTTCCACCCGCACAAAATAACGCTTTTGGTCGGCATCGGTGCCCATTGAAACGGCGACTTTCCCGCCCGGCGGCGTAAATTTGAAGGCATTGGACAAAATATTAAAAAACACTTTTTCCAATTGGTCGGCATCGTACAACGCATTGAGTTGCGTGTGTTGGGTGCTGATTTCAAACTGAATTTTGCGTTGGTGGGCCAATTCGCGGAACGAGAGGTACATTTCGCCCACAAACTGCACGACATTGCCCGGTTGCCGCTCCATGTGCATGAGTCCGGCTTCGGCTTTGCGAATATCGAGCAATTGGTTAATCATGGTCAACAGGCGCACGGCGTTGCGGTGCATCATCGAAAACGTGGCCTGCACCGCGTTGTTTCCGGCGGTTCGGTTGCGAATGATTTCTTCTAACGGGCTGATAATCAGGGTCAACGGGGTTTTTAATTCGTGGCTGATATTGGTAAAAAAGATGAGTTTCATTTGGTTAACTTCCTCCAATTTTTCCTTTTCGAGCCGCTCTAATTGTATTTTATTTTCGTAATCGGCGCGCATCAGCAATACCCGGATAATGCCCCAAATAACGCCCAACACCACCGCAACGTACAGCAGATACGCCCACCACGACCGCCAAAACGGCGGCAATACCTTCACGACGAGGCGAGCGGGGTCGGGGTTCCAAACGCCGTCGGCATTGGCGGTTTTTACCAAAAAAGTGTAGGTTCCGGAGGGCAAATTGGTGTAATGCGCCAGTCGGTGCGCCGCGTCGGTATAAATCCAATCGGGGTCAAAACCCTCCAATTTATAAGCAAAACGGTGGTGCTCGGCGTACGAATAGTGCAGGCCGGAGAATTCAAAACTCACCACGTTGTCGCGGTGGGTCAGCACCAATTTGGGCAATGCGGCGAGGCTTTTTTCCAATAAAAAACCTTCCTCGGTGCGTTGGCCCGGCACCACGGCTTTGTTGAACAAACGCAAACCGGTAATCACGGGAACGGGCAAAAACGTATCGAGTTGAATCTGTTCGGGCTGAAAATGGGTAATTCCGTTGATCC
Organism: Chitinophagales bacterium; assembly: GCA_013298845.1. Classification (GTDB taxonomy): domain Bacteria; phylum Bacteroidota; class Bacteroidia; order Chitinophagales; family Saprospiraceae; genus M3007. The sequence goes on along the minus strand of JAAFJN010000007.1, from coordinate 49,266 downwards.
CGCCGAACAAAATGGTGCCATTTTCCAATTGAATGGCCGCGCCGCTGTTAAAGGACCGCTCCCGCAGGCCGTTGCGGTTAGTAAAAAACACCGCTTCGGGGGTATATTGTTCATGAAACAACCCAATGCCGTTGCCCGTACTAATCCAGTAGCGACCGTTGGCATCCTGCACCACGGCTTCGTAATGGAGCGCGGGCGGAAAATCGGTTGGGATACTCGCCTGAAACTCTTTTTCGCCTTTTTTCTTGACCAATAGCGCACTTTCGGAGGTTACCCAAAGGTTGCCTTCGCGGTCGGTTTGTACCGAGGTGATAAAATTACCGTTGATCTGATCACTCGCGGTACCGGCCTCGCGGTGCCAGCGACGCACCAAACTTAAACTTTCGTTGGTTTCGTCGAAGGCCAATTGGAACAAGCCACCGCCACGGGTACCGGCCCACAAATACGCAACGCCGTTTTCTTCGGTTTCGGCCAATGCCACCACGGGCAACAGGTGAAAATCTACCCGCTGATCGGTAGTGGTGGTAAATCGGAGCATTTTGCCACCGTTGTTGGGCCGGTACAGGTTAATGCCCGCGTCCCAGCACCCAAACCAGATTTGGCCGTCTTTGCGCAGCACACCCGACATAATATAATTGTCGCTCAGGCTCGTTACCGTATTGCCTTTGTCAAAAACAATGGTGTTCGGAATGGCCCCTCCCGCAACGGGTGCGTCTTTTTCGCGAAAACGAAAAACACCCGCGCCTTGCGTTAACACCCAAATATAACCTTCTTTATCGGGTAAAATGGCCGAAATAAACCCCGTTACGGGCGATTGGTCGGGCGCCGATAACGTATGGTGGCGCGCTGCCGACCATTGCGGCTGACCATTGAGCAACGGAATACGAAAAATGCCGCCCCCAAAAGCACTCACCCACACATTTTGCGTCGTGCGCGACAAAAAGGACACTGCTTCATCGGCCAATTGGGCCGGACGACGGAGCCGAAACAAATCAAAATTGGAAAAACGGGGGTCTAATTTATTTAATCCGCGGTCGGTACCGATCCAAACCAGTCCGCTGCGGTCACAAAACAGCGAGGCAATATTGTTGGATTGCAGGCCACCCGCGCCGTCTTTGGCAAAAATGCGCTGGTATTGCCCGTTTTTGTAGGCATTGGCGGTAATATCGCCGTTGGTGGGTAACAGCAGATTGAGTCCATTAAACGTCGAAACCCACAACGCACCCGGAGCGGGGTAATTGCTGGTACAAATATCGGTGACAAAATTGTGGGTTAAACTGGCCGAATTGCCCGATTCGTATTCAAAATAGGTGACTTTCCCGGGGGCGGGGCGGTTGTTTTGAAGAAAATCGCCGGAAAAATCGAGCCATTTGAGTCCCTGTTTGGAGCAGACCCACAGCGCCGAGGCATTGCCTTTTACGGGTTGAACTTTGTAAATAAAATTGTGAAACTCCACTTTTTGGGGCGAAACGCCGTCGGGGTGCATGACCACCTGCCTAAATTCCACCGATGGGGCGTTGCCCGGCAAATAATACACCCCGTGCGAGCCTCCCACCCAAATGCTGCCATCGTCGGTTTGGCAAATGGAATAAAGGTAAATATTTTCGCTGGGCGGCGGGGTTACCCCCGGCAACGCCACGGCGGTGAAAGTTTGGCGGGCGGGGTCGTACATGGATAACCCTTCTTCGGCACCAATCCAGTAACGACCGCTGCGGTCGCGGAACACCGAAGTGATGTTTTGGGCCTGAAGCGGTTGTTGGGCGGGCAATACTTCGGCGACGGGATCGAACATTTCGGTACCCTGGTTAAACCGGTAAAGGCCGTTGTTCCGGGTAGCCGCCCAAATGGTTCCGTCTTTTTCTTCAAAAACATCGGTAATTTTGCTGCTTTTTAACCCCGATTCGTTGCCAAACTGCCGAAACGAATAGGCATCGTACCGCCATAGGCCCGACCAGGTAGCCAGCCAGATATACCCATGCCGATCCTGCAACATCCCGGATACGGTGCGTTGCCCGATTTCGCTGTCGGGAGAAATGGCTTCGAACACCAGTTCGCGCCGTTGCGCCATACCGTTAATACCCACCAACAAGATCGCAAGCACGCAGCCGCCGATTTGAAATATTGTTCGCAAAAAGCCCATTGGGGCAAAAATACAGCGTTTGGGGGGATTTTTTAGCGCATTAATAAAAGGTTTTGGGGGAGAATACTATCTAAACACCCCAATCGCCTTGGCTGCCACGGCCCGATCGGTTTTCAGGTGTACCCAATACACGCCATTGGCCAAAAACGACGGAATATCCACCGTAATTTGTTGTTCGCCCGCGTCGTGGGTACCCACGTACACCTCGTGCACCCAGGCCCCGGCGGCATCGTAGAGCGAAACAGCAATGTCGCTGCGCTGCGGCAGGGTAAATTGCAAACGGGTATCGGTGGCCTCCACCGGATTGGGCCAAATATTCATGGGTACGGCAGCAACCAAATCGGCGGTGCCAACGGGAACCGTTTCGAGCACCAGTGCCAAATCCCACACCAGTTCGGGCAGGTCCAATTGCAGGGAATTGCCCGTCACCGTCACTTCTTCCGACGACACCAAATCGCCCGTGAGCGGGTTGATCCAACGCGCCTGATACGCGCCGGACAACAGGTTATCTACCGTTAAAGTAGCCCCGTTAACTGCCGTTGGAACGCCGTTATTTTTTACGTAAACGTGGTTGTATTCGGTGTTTAAGAGCCACGCCGCCAGGTATTTTTTATCTTCCGACACCATCACGTAGGGTTTTACCTTCGCCCCGATGCCGCTAAAAGTATAAGCGGCAATACCCAGCCAATCAGTACCGAGATTATCCACTTTTACGGTGTGTTGTCCGGCGGGGACATTCACCGAATACGTTTGGTTTGTGGCGGGAACCACGTTGAGTACCTGCGCACCATCCACCCAAATGACCAATTTGGGGTTGTTGCCCGCCTGCCCGCCGGTGAGTACTTTAAAGGTGCCTGCTTGCGGCATATTCACCGAAAAACTCGGTGGGCGGCGGTATTGGGTATTCCACACGGAGCCGTACAAAAACTGGCTCAATTTGGGTGAAGCGGGGGTAATTGTGCCGTTGCTGGCGACCTGAATGGAAGTATCGCCCAATTCGCCCCAACCAAGACCGGCGCTGAGGCTAAGATCACCGGGAGCACCGGTCACAAAAGCCGAAGCATTAGGGCGGAATTTTCGGGCTTCCAGTTCTACCTGAGCGGCCAGTGTCGCCGGGCCTTTAAAGTGGTAATACAGGTCGCGCGGATCAATGTAATTGTCCCACCACCAGGTCATACCTGTTCCCATACTGCCCCCCATGAGCGGCCCCCAAAGATTATTGTGCACGTGAATGCCATTGGGGTCCAGGTTACCGAGGCCGCTGCCGTCCGATCCGAGACCAAATTCCCCAATGAGCACTGGTTTATCGTACGCCTGCAAATTTTCGAGGCTGCCCGCTGCCAAAATGGATTCCAAATTGGGGCTGTCCACGTAATAATGGCGTTGGGTATAGTCCATGTCGGGGTTATTCCAGAGTGCCGCGTCTTCGCTGGCCGGGCTGCCAAAACTGGTACTTACCGGGCGTTGAACGGGGTCGTTTTGTTTGAGGTAAGTGGCCATTTCGGCGTGCCAATCCACGATGGCAGGTTTATTTTGGACAAAATTATCGGTCCAGTTCACTTCATTAAACAACTCCCAGGTCATGATGCTGCGGTAAGCGCCCCAGCGGGCCACGATGTACCGGAGGCGGTTTTTGTGCGCGGCTTGGGCCTGTGTATTGGTGAAAAAATCCCAGGTATTGGTGCAGGGGCCGCCGTTTGCGGCGTTGTACGGACTTTCGGACCAATTGGGATTCACCTGCGACGATACCTGCCCGTGGTGATTGATGCAAAACATCGTATAAACGCCTTTGCTGGCGCAATAATCCAGGAGCCAATCGAGGTAAAAAGCGTTGGATTGTTTGTATTTTTTTAAACCGGAAAAGCCGTTGCTGTTGTTTTTCCATTCGATGCCCAAACCCCAATGGCACAACCAGAGGCGCATGAAATTGCCGCCGTTGTCGGAGAGTTTGGTGAGCCATTTTTGGTAATCGAGGTAGGCATTAGCCGATTGCCAGGCGATATTTTCGCCAATGGGAATGTATTGGCTGCCGTTGTCGAATTTAAAATAATTGCCGTCGCCCACCTGTACAAAACCGTTGTTGTTGGCGGTTGCGGGTGCGGTGCAATTAAACGAAATCGCGTTGGAAGTACCGGTACCGGCGGCGGTAGCGCAGGATACTTTGCAGGTCCAGGCACCGGTTTGTCGGGGCGAAAAACGGATGTAAAACCCATTACCAGCCGTTTGGGCGGTTATTCCACCAGTGGTTGTATTTGGTCCCTGAAAACCTTCCATGTAAAAACCATCCACGGTAGTTGATGTACCATCGGGGGCCGTAAACACCGCAAATACCCGAATTTCGTCGTAGTCGTACGGGTTGGTCCACGCGGCGCTCAGAGCGACGCGGGCTTCAAATTTGTTGAATTGTTCCACCGTAGCGGAAACGGGCGTAACGGATTGAATAACAGGCACCTGTGCAAAGGTAAGTATTGGCAGGAGCAGGTATCCGATAAAAAGTACAAGTTTATTCATAGTGTTTGTTTTTTTTGAGACAGAAGACCTTAGACTGCCCGTCGTAGAGCGGTTTTTACCACTAAGAAACTCAGAATACACTAAGGTTCACTAAGCGTAGAGCGTTCATTTTAAATGTTTTAAAAAATATTTTTCACTTTTCACTCTACACTATTCACTACGCTACAACGGGCAGTCTAAGGTCTTTCGTCTTCGATCTAAGGTCTTCTCTCCGAGGACCATTTATAAAAATTCCAGAGGTCTTTTTCAAAAAGGGTATTCTCGTGGCGGTAAAATTCCTGGAAATCGGCAGCACTGGTACTGCCCGGATATGGCACATAATGGTGCTTGGTATTGGCATTTCGCCACGCGCAGGCGTAGGCGATGCGACCGGCAAACGGGTCATCGAGCAGGTTTTTGAGGAAAACATTCGTCCACCAGTCGGACTGCGGAATGGCTTCAAAACCAAATTCGGTGAGCGCGGGGACTTTACCCCGTTTTTCGGCGGTTTGGACCAATATCGTTTGTACTTTCCGGAATTCGGCCCAGGTTTCGGGGTTGTTATTGTACGCGTAAAAATCAATGCCGAGCATATCTACCCATTCGTCGCCGGGGTAAAACTCCAGCATTTCCGACTCGTTTTCAAAATTATAAGAGGTGCTAAACGAGTACAACAAATGGTGGACTTTTTTTTCGTCGCGAAGGTAAGAAACGGTAAATTTCCACAACGCTTTAAAATCTTCGGGAGAAGTGTGGGTTTTTCCCCACCAAAACCACGCGCCCGTGTGCTCGTGGAAAGGCCGGAAAATCACCGGAATATGGTGCCGCCGGAAAACGGACCCGCCGCGCAGGTCGTTCACAAAATTGGCCAATCGGTCGAGGTCTTGTTTGTACGCGTCGTGCGCTCGGCCACCGGGCAAAATATCGCGCACCGCCGCCGTCGTATCCCACGCGGAACCGCCGGTGTGGTAGTTATCCATGTGCCAACTCAGGGTAATGACACCGCCGCGTTCGTACCCTTCGCGAATCCAGGTTTTCATTTGTTTAAAATTCACCCGGTCAATATTCGCCGCCGAATCGTGCTCCAAATTACCCAATTCCCAGCCGTACACCGCCGGATAATCGCCGCAGGCAAACCGCACATCGGAGCCGCCGGGTACTTTGGTCCAACCCACGCCGTACGCCAAATCGTCCTGGTGCCCAAACAGAATTTTGCGCTCCAAAGCGGCTTTTTGCAAATTATTAAACAGCGCTTTCGTACGCGGCGTCGCCAATGCATCGGCCAATTGTTGTCCGGCCAAACCCGTGGAAATGAGTACTAAAAAAATGGTGTACAGGTGTCTTTGCATACTTTCTTGAGAAGGGTTGAAGTGGTGGAGAAGGGTTGAAGTGGTGGAGAAGGGTTGAATTGGTTTGAAGGGTTGAATTGGTTGAATTGGTTTTGCCCGTTGTAGCGTACACGTTTTGGCGCGTTGCGACGTACACGTTTTTCCAGGCCGAATTCACCACCCAAGAGCGTGTCAATCTGCCAAATCTTTCAGATTTGGTAGATTTTTTCCACAGACTGTGAAGGGTTGAACTTGTTTTGCCCGTTGTAGCGTACACGTTTTTTCAGCACATAAAGTGCTACATGAACCAAGCCCTGCGGGGTGGGCACATTAGCGGCATAAATCTACCAAATCTGGAAGATTTGGCAGATTGGCACACCTCAAAACGTGTATGTCGCAACGGACGAAAACGTATATACTACAACGAGCAACAATGTACGGGTAGCCCTTGTGGCTACCCTACAACGGGCAAAACCAATTCAACCCTTCAAAAACCCTTTTACTTCAGTTCGAAGCGAACGTTATCAATGCAGGCGTTTACTTTCGAAGTACCAGCGTTGAAGGCCACCCCGAAATCTTCGTTGATGGTGGACAAATCGGCCAATGGATTAGCGCCCGCGTAGAAATCGGTGAGGTTAATCGTAACCGTTACCCAGCCGCTGGTGACGTAAGAGCCAGTCGCTTCCCACGGTTTCCAGGAATACCAGTGATCGCCCGATGAGCCTTTCAAACGCCAGGAAAATTCACCGCCGGTGATAGGTTCCAACACGTTAATGTCGAATTTCAGCACGTAATTGGCCACGTTGGTACCGATCACAGCGCCGGGGAAATTATTGGCCCCGTTGCGCCAGAAAAAGCCCGTCCAACCGTTGCATTCTTTGTTCACGCGGTGGTAATTGGTGCCGTTTAGCGACAGAGCAGGGTCATTTTCGGGTCCACCCGCGTCGCCCCACCATGCGTCGAGGCCGTCGAAGTTGAAAAATACCAACGACGGATCGGCCACCGGATCAACGCCCTGAATATTAATCACCGGCGAGGTAATGATTTCGCCCGCTGCGGTTTTGAGTTGAATGGTGCCCAAACCCGTTTTTACGGTTGCCGGAACGATGACCTGAATCAAAACGTCGGTTTTTTGGCCAAACATCGTGGCCGTGACGTCAATGGGGAAAATGACTTCGGTAACTTCGGCCAAATTAGTGCCTTCGATGGAAATCATCTGGCCGGGTTTGGCATCGGTGGGCATATTGGTAATGGTCGCCGAGGTAGAAGCCAAAATATTCAACGAAACCGCGGAAGTTACTTCATCACCGTTGGCCGCAACCACCGTTATGGTGCCATTGGTGGTACCTACGGGCACCGCCACTTTGAGTTCGTTGGCCGTTGCGCTGGTCGGAGCGGCTTCTTTTCCACCCGAAAACTTAACATTGGTCACCAAATCGAGGTTAGCCCCGGTGATGGTGAGTTCGTTGGTAAACTGAATATCGGTGGGACTCATGCCGGTAATGGACGGTTTTACCATCTCCAAATTCGCCGTTGTCACCGATTTACCCGAAGCCGTACCCAATTGTACGGTGCCAGTTTGGGCATCCACGGGCACACTCACGGTAATGGCCGTGGCCGTGCCGCCGCCCTGAATTACGCCCGATTTGCCGCCGCCAAATCCTACCGAGGTCACCAGATCGAGGTTGGTACCGGAAATGGTCACCGTCGTGCCGGGTTTTACCGGATTGGGCGCAAGGCCGCTCACCGTTGGCAACAACAGTTCGATGGCCACCGCAACCGGGGTTTCTACCAGCGATTGCGCCGCCAAACGCACTTCACCGTCTTTGGCGTCGGCGGGTACGGAAAGTTCAATTTTTTCGGCCGTTTGGCTGCTAAATGTGCTCACTTTGCCGCCGCCGGGGAAAACCACTTCTTTTACCAAATCCATATCGGTACCGGAAATGGTCAGGGTGCTGCCCGCTTTTACCGGATTTGGGGCCAGCGTTGCGCCCAACGGAAGGGTAACTTCCAGGGCCGTGGTGGATTCAATCAGGATGGGGTCGGCCAGGCCGTTAGAAATCACGATAATACCCGATTGCGCATCCGCCGGAACGGGTACTTCAATTTTGGTTTTGGTTTGGCTGGCAAAAGCCGTGGACAACACCGATTTTTTATTGCTAAAAATTACTTCTTTGATCAAATTGAGGTAATCGCCCTCGATGGTTAATACGCCGCCGGGGCGCACTTTGGCCGGAGCAAAAGAAGTAAGTTTAATGGGTTCCGAAATCGTCAGTTCCGTTTTAGTCTGAATGTCGCCCTGCGGTGTTTTGAGGGTAACGCGGCCATTAACGGTCGCTTCGGGAACGGTAATCACAATTTGCGTGGGCGTTTTTGATTTAAACGTCGTGACTTCTACGCCATTGGGCAAAATAATGGCCGTTACCTGGTCCATATTTTTACCAATAAAACGCAAATCGCCCCCGCGCAACGCCGGAGAAGGCCCAAAACTGTTGAGCACAATGAGTGATTCGTCGGTATCGTCGTCTTTTTTACACGATTCTACCACTAAAAACATCGCCAGCAACATCGTGAGCAGCGATAAGGGCAACAGGTATTTTTTTATGATGTTTTGCATGATATTTATTTTTAACTAAAGAGGAACTACCCGAATGTTATCAAAACAGATATGCACCGGATTGGGGCCTGCCGCCGGACCAAACATCATCATCACAACGTTGGTCAAACTGCCGAGGTTGGTGATGGATTTGGTGCCGTTTTCGTCGGAGTCATCTTTGCCGTATTTAAAATCTTTGAGCGGAATGGTAATGGTTTCCCAGCCGTTGGTTTTGTACGGACCCGCTTTCCAGGGTTGCCAACGGGCGTGAACGGCACCGTCGCGGCCGTGGTCGTCGGCGAAGGGGCTAAAGAAAATTTCCATGCGCACGTCGCGCCATTCCTGCGGTACGTTTACTTCAAATTTTAAAGCCAGGTCGCTCACCAAACCCTGCGCTACCGGTACGTTGCCGCGACCGCGGGGTGCCCAATATTGCATGGTGAGTTCGTTCGTCCACTGCCAGGCGCTGTTGGCCGCCGATTTGAAAAAAGCGTAATCGCCCGAACATCCGGCGGGATCGTTGTTGCCGATGGGAGCCGTCCAGGTTTCGTGTTTTTTGGCATCGTAGTCCAAAATAATATTCCGGTTATCGCGGAAAAAGAATTTGGATTTTATGGTACCAAAGTTCGTCTGGATTTTGAGGGGGCCGGGTTGTGCGCCCGATGGCACGCGTACCGAGAGGTGGGTTTTGTCCAAAGCCACCACATCGGCCTGCACATCGCCTTCAAACACCACTTTGAGGGGTTCAAAGAAAAAATCGCCTTCCAATTCCACCAATTCACCGTCGGGTACGTATTCGCACTTGATTTTGGTGAGCGTTGGCGCGGGCACATTGACACTGAAATCGTGGAGCAACTCCGAGCCATCGGCAAAAAGAATACGAATTTTATTGGTCACCTCCACCGGAACCGTGCTGGGCACGTTGACCAAAATGGTGTTTTCGGTGACATAAGTGGGGTTCAATACGGCTTTTTGGTCGTTGAACCACATTTGCTGAGCATTACACAAGTTTTCGCCCACAATGGCGATCAGGCTGCCCATAAAACTGCCCACGATCAAAGAATCCGATTTAACGGCTTCCGTGGAGCGGATATAACTAATGGCCGGTGTACCCGGACAATCGCGGGATGTGTCTTTTTCCTTACGGCACGAACTCACCAAGCCCGCACCCAAAGCCAAAAACAACAGAAATATGTTTATTTTTACAAAAAATTTCATAATACAGTTTTTACGTTTTTGAATGTACACTCAGCGCCACCCGGTTTTGTGCATCTGAATTTTTTTGTGCACAAAACCGGCAGCGCCGAAGCATCACTTATTTGAATTCGTATTCCACCGCGGGTTCACCGGCGGCCAAAAGCGGGTTAAACACCACATCAGCGGCCGGAATGGGCAACTGCATTTGTGCTGCCGAAATGGTAATTGCCGATGGCGGCGGATTTAAAATATACCCAGCCACCAGATTTTCATCAGCGGCATTGGGTGATTGATCGCGATAATAGGTGTACTCCCGCTGTTGGCTGTTTAAATAAGCCAACGCTGCGGAAGACTCGCGATAGTACCAGCGTTTTACATCGAACCATGCAATACTTTCCAGCGCAAATTCGACTCGACGCTCTTTAAAAATGTCGTTAAAGGTTATAGATGTTTTCGGGGACAATCCAGCCCGAGAACGAATTGCATTAAAATATTCGAGCGCTTTCGCGTCCGAAGTAGAACCCGCCGCGCCCAAAGTGGCTTCGGCGTAGATCAAATAAACATCGGCAAGGCGAATAACGTATTGGTTCAGGGCCGTTGCCTGTCCGGTCGAAACCTTTCCACCGTTGTCTTCGGCAGAACCAACCACGTATTTTTTCAGGCTATTGAGCACCGGAGTGGCATTTTCAAGCACCACATTGGGGTCCGCCGGGTCGCGCAACACAATTTGGTACTCGTATCCGCCGCTGGCTTTGCGAATTTCGGGGTAGCGGTCGCCGGGAGCCATGTAAATCGCCGGACGGCGTTTGTCGCCCTGCTCCACACTTTGCATAAAGTCGAGGGTCATACATTTGCCGCCGCCCCAGGCTTCGGAGTTACCGGTGATGTACGAACTGCGCGCCCAGTTGGCCTGGCGGCTGTTGCCAAACGCGTAGCCACCTTCCATCCACTGGAGGGCAAAAAGGGACTCGGCGCTGTTGTTGTGCTCAATTTTGAACAAATCAGCGTAATTGGGCATCAAAGCGAGGCCACTTTGTTCAATAACCTCGGCGGCGAGTGCTTGGGCAGTGGCAAAATTGGTAGCCGAAGCACCCTCGCTCAGGTTTTGGGCCATGGTCAGGTGCAATTTGGCCAACGTTGCTTTAGCAGCCCATTTGGTGGCCCGGCCCGGCGTGGGGTCCACGGCGGGTAACACATCGGCAGCGTACGAAAGGTCGCGGCGGGCCATTTCATACACGCTGGAACGCGTATTTTTGGGCAATTTCAGGTTATTGGCAGCCACCAATTCGGAAGAATTTTCCACAATGGGCACTTCACCCCAATATTCGGCCAACATATAATAGGCCGTTCCACGAATAAAACGCGCCTCGCCGAGGGCTTTGTCAATAACATCCTGCGCTACGTTGTTGGCGCGGGCAATGCGCGGCATATCGTTGATAATGGAATTAGCGTACGATACTACGCGGTACAAACCTTTCCAGCCACCCGACAAATAGGCATTACCCTCGCCGTAACTGAAATAAAAAAACTGGCCTTCCTGATCGAAAGTGTAGTACATATTGCCCGCCAGCAAATCGCCGGCCAACCAATAAAACTTGTCGTTAAAATCGAACCAGGGAAACCCGTACAAAGAGGCCGTGGCCGCCCGGATTTGGGTAGCATTTTTGTAAAAATTGTCCTGCGTCAGTTTGTCCACCGGCTCAATTTCCAAAAAATCTTTTTGACAGCCACTATTAGCCAACAGGCTCAGGCACAGTACTGCTATAAATTTTATGCTGTTTTTCATGATATTCGTTTTTTAAAATTCCGCGTCAATGCCAAAAGTGAATACCCGTGGCGTTGGATAACGGCCCATATCCACATTTTGCAACAATGGGCTTTGGTTAAATGCCCCGATTTCGGGATCGTAACCAGAGTAATTGGTGAGTGTATAAAGGTTTTGCGCGTTCACGTACACTTTCAGGTTCGCCACGCGGTATTTGGCCAACATTGTTTTGGGCAACGTGTAACCAAGGCGCACGTTTTGCAGGCGCAGATACGAACCATCTTCAATCCAACGGTCGCTCATGCGCGTGTTCCGGTTGTTGTCCGTCGTCGTTGGGCGCGGCAAAGTGGCTTCGGTATTGGCCAGGTACACGTTTTTCGGGTCGAGGTCCGAACCGGCAGGGTCCACGTAACCGTACACCGCGCGGTTGGCCACGTTGGCCGATTGGTTGTTGAATACACTGGTCATGCCCTCGGTCATTACGCGTTGGTAATTGAGGATATCGGCCCCGTAAGAGCCATTGAGGTACACCACCAAATCGAACGGACCGGCGCGGAAGGTGTTGTTTACGCCGAAGGTAAAGTCGGGGTTTGGGTCGCCAATTACCCGTTGGTCGAGCGAGTTAATTTTCCCGTCGCCGTTCAGGTCTTTAAATTTGACATCGCCAATCCACACCCCGGCGCGTTTGTCCACGAGGTTTTTGCCATCGTTGTTGGGGTCGTTAATTTGAACGGCGTGCGCCAAAATATCGGCTTCATCTTTAAAAATGCCTTCGGTAACGTAGCCGTAGAATTGCCCGATGGGTAATCCGGCGGCCGTTTGGGTAGCCGTTTGGAACTCCGAATACCAGTAGAGGTTGCGCCAGAAAATAGCGCCGTCGTCGTTCAGGGCCGTTACTTTATTGCGGTTGAGCGAGAACGTGAGGTCGGTATTCCACGAGAAATTTTTGCGGCGCACGTTGCGGGAATTAATGGAAAGGTCAATACCCTTGTTTTCCATTTTGCCCACGTTAGCGTACGGCGCACCAATGTCGGCGTACGAAGAACCACCGAGGTAATTGGGCACAAATACCTGCAACAAAAGGCCATCGGTTTTTTTGGAATAAACATCCACCGTGGCATCAATGCGGTTTTTGATCAACGTCACGTCAAAACCAAGGTTCCACTGGCGCGTTGCTTCCCATTTCAACTGCGGATTAGGGATATTGGCCGGGCGATACGAGGTACCAAATGGCGTGTTGACCGTTAGCAAAGCCGAACCAAACTGGTAATTCGGGATGCCCTGATTACCCACTTCGCCGTAACCCAAACGCACTTTGAGGGCATTGGACGGGCGATAGGCCACCGAGCCGGAAGGGAAATAACCCCAGCGATTTTCGGGACCAAACTTAGAGGAACCGTCGGCGCGCAGGGTAAACGTTGCGAAATATTTGTCGTTAAAATTATAGTTTGCACGGGCAAAATAAGAAGCGATGGTGGCCGCGTCTTTCCAGCCGCTGGGCGGAATGGGCGAATCCTCTCCTTCACTCAACACCTGAATATCGTTGGAGGCAAAATTGCGTTTGCGCACGTCGGTACCTTCCCAAGCGGATTTTTGGGCTTCCTGACCGAGCAATACCGTGAGGTGTGATTTTTCGCTAAAATGCACTTCCTGCGTGAGGTAATTTTTCCAAACCCAGAAAAAACTGGATTCATCGCGTTGGCGCAATTGGTTCTCGTTGTTTTCGAGAATACCAAATTTATAGGTGGGTTGGAACGACTTATTAATGGAGCGGTTATCGTCCATACCAATTTCGGAACGGAACGTCATCCCTTTCCACAGGTTAATATCGCCGAAGAAATTACCCATGACACGTTTGCGGCCCAAGGTATTGTTGCGCAACAACGCCAACGCCACCGGGTTCCAGGTAGAAGCACCCGCCTGAATTTCGGGACCGGCCCAGTTGCCGTTAAAATCGCGCACCGCCACGTCGGGTTGCATCACCAGAGCCTGGCTGACAACGCCGTCGCCGCCGTCGTTGAGGGTAATTTTTTCGTCAATATTGGCAAACGAAAAACTACCGCCCACTTTCATCCAGGTGCGCACCTGATTATCGAGGTTGAGGCGCACCGTTTGGCGTTTAAAATTAGAGCCAATAATGATACCATCCTGGTCAAAAACCGAACCGGAAATGGCGTAATTGGTGTTTTTAGTGCCGCCCGTTACGCTGAGTTGGTGGCTTTGCATACCGGCATTTCGGAAAACTTCATTTTGCCAGTTGGTGCCCTCGCCCAGCAACGTAGGATCGAGGTAACGTTGGTTGGGCGGTAAACCGAGGTCGCGCGACACCTGCAATTGGTATTCGGCAAAATCGGAAAGATTCATCATGTCTAAGGTTTTGCCCACCATCTGATTGGCGTAAAAACCACTGTACGAAATACGAGATTCGTTTGGTTTGCCGCGTTTTGTGGTCACCAATACGACCCCATTGGCCGCGCGGGCACCGTAAATGGCCGTTGCGGAGGCATCTTTTAACACTTCGATGCTCACAATATCGGCGGGATTAATAGCCGACAAAGGGTTCACCTGATTTTGGCCGTTGGCACCGCCGGACCAATCAAAACCCGCCACGCCGTAACCATCGCCCTGAATCGGAATACCGTCAATGACATAAAGTGGTTCGCTGGAAAGGTTAATGGAACTGGCACCGCGAATCCGGATGGACGCGGTAGCACCGGGCGCGCCGGAGTTTTGGGTCACCTGTACCCCGGCCACGCGGCCTTGCAGCGCCTGATCGAAGTTGGTGGTTACACTGGAGCGCAATTGTTCACCCGTCACCGACGATACCGCCCCCGTGAGGTCGCTGCGTTTGACGGAGCCATAACCCACCACCACGGCCTCGTTGAGGACATTTCCTTCGGTGGTCATGGTCAGTTCGAGGCGTGTTTCGGCCCCTACCGTTACGTCGAGATTTTGGTAACCGGTGTAAGACAAAGAGAGGACATCGCCGGGATTGGATTTGACAGAAAAGAAACCATTGCCATCGGTCACCGCCCCGATACCGGGTTGGGAAACGTTGCGGATACTTACACCTACGAGTACGTCACCGTCGTCCCCTTTTACGATACCGCTGACCGCTTGGGCCTGCACCACAAAAGCGGTGCACAGGAGGACAAGCCCTACCCACCCCGCTTTGAGGTATTGCGTAAAAATTTTTCGCTTCATACGTTAGTTAATTTAAAATAATAGAACAGATAAACCTAGTCATACTTCGACACGGCAGGTTTTGTGCAAAAAACACCGGAAGCCTCCCTTGCTGTGGTACACAAAACCTGACAATGCTCGGTATAGTAGAATTTAAATGCAAGATTTGAAAAAAGGAGTTGAGGCAGTAAGGGAAGAATTGGACAAAAAGGGGGGAGAAATGAGACATTGAAATTTAAGCCAAAAAAATAAAAAAATCACAAAATTATTTTTGGAAAAAAACAGATTCATCTTTGTTAAATTTCATTTTGGCAAAACCTTTTTTACGCCGGGAAATACAAGTCCCGCGTCCGGCGAATAAAACAACCAGAAAAATAAACGGGAATGGTACACTGGATTTTTCGGGAAAAACGAAAAAAACTGCTTGTTTTTTTCGTTTTTTCTGATCTTGACGTTTGCGTTTTAAAACTTAAAACATTGATAATCAATTTTTTAGAAAATCTTTGTTCTTGTAAAACCGTGTGGCACTGTTTTTTCAATAAGAACAACAACATCGCACCATTGAAATCACCATCAAATTCATTACAAACAATGGAAATCGTTATCATCAGCATCGTCATTTTGGTTTTCGGTTATTTATTCACCGATGATCTTCGGCACCGCAGCGCGCAAGCAACACCTGTTATTTCCCCGGATGTAGCCGTGCCACCTACCCAACGCAACTATTCGCAGTACCACGGTCGCCGCCGTCGAAGTGGTGGTTACCGGGGTGGAGAACCGTTGTTTTCGCCCGATAAAAAACACATCTGGGACGGCGAAGATTGGATCCGCAACGACGGCGGCTTCAACTCCGGTTTTTTCATCGGTTTGCTGCTGGGCGCTATCGCTTTGGCACTGGTTTTATTCAACTAACAATCCTCATTTCCCATCAATAAATAAGTCAATTATGAAAAACGTATTCACAAGCCTCGCACAACTTTTTTCCGCACTGACGGCTAAACTCCCAATGAAACGCCCCAACACCCAAGATTTGATGAATGACGACCGCCTTACCCAAGATTTACTCCGTTATTCGGGGGCGTTTTGGGTGGGCGAGTCATAGCCGAGTAATACGAACTATAATTTTCGTTTTTTTCGGAAA
The DNA here is from genome assembly GCA_013298845.1 of Chitinophagales bacterium. Classification (GTDB taxonomy): domain Bacteria; phylum Bacteroidota; class Bacteroidia; order Chitinophagales; family Saprospiraceae; genus M3007. Next base: position 33,426 of record JAAFJN010000007.1, on the reverse strand, counting down.
TTTCGCTTTTTTGACTTTCTAAAAAATTTCACAAACAATTGATTATCAAAGACATGACATACTGGCACAAAATTAGCACTAATAATATTAACAGTCGGTTAACAGCCGGCGGCAACTTTAATTTATTAAACAATAATCTCATGACAGAGTATAATCCCGTTCTAGTAATCCCGCCGCCATCATCAGCGAAAAGATTGGCCCCAGAACCTGCTTTAAACCGAGCAGAGAAAATGATTACATTAGCCGTTACGCCCCACGAATGGGTAAGTATTGGGTTGGACAACTACGAAGATATCAGCAAAATTGATATTCAGTTGGAGCGCAACGCAGGTACCCAAATTCACACTTTTAACGGGTTGAAAGACGATAACTTCACCAGTTGGCTGAACGAGCATGGGGCATTGTCCAATGCAGTACTCGTGGTAAAAAACGTGGAGCACATTGAGGATTTAGCGGAGCAGTTAACGGACTACTTAGATACCCATGATTACGAGACATTGCCCACCATTGTATTTTTTGACAAATACGGTTTACCGGGCATCACTATGTTGGTGCACGAGTTGTATGAGTTGAGAAACGGGCAATTGACGGAAACTTGTGTGAATTGGTAATTTTTTTGGAAAAAATACGGGGACGGTTTTGGGGGAATTTACACCCGCCAAAAATCGCATTTCGTTGATTTTGAATAAAAAATTTTCTTTGAATTTGTTAACGCAAGGGAAAAAACCTTTCAATTTTCGGGGGAGTACCTAAAAATAAGTACACCATATTGTTTAGATAGGTAGTTAAATTTGGAACAAATTTAACTACCTATGGATGACAGTAGAAAAATAGGCATGAATGAGGTTCGAAACCGAATTGTAGCAGAGTTTATCCGCTATAGTCAACCCGAACAATACGAGCCACAAGCCAAAAATTACCTTTTTGACTTTATGTTAGAAAGGTTAAAAGCAGAAGGCGTGCGAAGTTACTTTACGTTTGCAGTGTCTGAATACTTAAAGGCAGACATGGAACAAAAAGGAATTTTACCGGATCAAACACAACATTTACGGCTGTTTGACACCCAACTCCCACTACTTGCTGAATGGCTCATGGGTATCATGTACTTGCAAAACCACGTATTAGACTTCAAGCATGAGGTCCGGGCTTCCAACGGGCAGATTGACCTTGAAGTCGTCCATAAAAGGTTAATTGCCAGCCACTATCAAAAAGACCTATTGTACGGTTATATCAGAGACTGTGTGCTGACCGACCAACCGGAGAGAAATCGCTTGGTTTTGGATACTGTGCAAAATATTTTTCACATGGTAGATATGGCGCAGTTTTGGGACAAAAAGAATAGTTCCTTTGCGCATTTTTGTGGAAAAAAGGAATTACTTACGACTTTGCACCCAAAAGCGGACGCTTTTATTCAGGAAATGTTGTACCAGCCAGATGCATCCGGGGAGACTTTGATGGACTGGCTATGGACGAAAAGTTTGGAATACGGCGTAAAACCTTCCAAAAAGCGGGTGACTGAGCAGTATTTCAAACGGGTTTGCCTCGAAAATGGTGCCTTATTTGTAATGATGGGTGACCTTGTCGCGGCACTTTTACACCACCAAGGAAGTGCTAAAGAGGAGGTTCGTCGGTTTGCGATTCGGTACGCCATTATGTGCCAATTGGTAAATGATAACGTGGATACACTGCCCAGTTATTACGAAGAGGCTACAATTGCAAAAACACCCCAAGATACCGCGTGTGACTTAAAAAACAACAATATCACTTGGATTCTGATTGTATATTTCTCCCTGAATTCCAATAAAAACAGAAACGAATTACTCAACTTATTACAACAATCGGAGCAGGATTTATTTGACGAGATAAAAGGTACAGTAAAAAACTGTGGTTATCCTTTTGGAAAACAATTAGCTAAATTAGCAAGGCTACAACTTAATGAAGGGAATAAATATTATAAGGAGGTTGAAGATTTGACTAGTTTTGCTTATAGCCCTCGTAAATATAAATATTACCTGCGACCGTGACTAACACTACAAACCAAGGTTTATGCAACCGCAACGTAAAATAACAATGATTGAAACCCGGAAACTCATCCAAAAAGAGTACCGGGTGTTTAAAGCATTGCTGCCCATGGACAACAATCTGGAAAGCCGGGTGTACCCATTGCTCAATCGTAGAATTAACGATTTGGGCATTCGGAGTTTATTCTCCCGACTCGTATTGCAATATATAACGGAAATAGCCGAAAAAGAGCGCGTTAAAATTGATAAATCCAACGCCCATTTTTACGAGCAACAGTTGCCTTTTATTGCCGAAGTAATCATAGCCATTCAATATTATCACAATAGAATATTGGATGGAAAAGGTGGACTGCGCGACGCATCCGGGCAAATGATCAAAGAAAAGGTAGATCAACATTTAATCGCGGGTAACCTGATTAAAGATACACTGTGGGAGTACATAGACCAAAAAGTATTTCCCGCTGATTCAAAAAAAAATAAACTGGTGAGCCAAACGGTACGCCGGATTTTTCAATTGGTGGATCTGGGGCAAGATATGCAGGATAACTACGGCACCGTGGATAAATATCTGAGCGTGAAAGCAAATTACCCTGCGCACTCCTCGGTGGAAGATACCGTTACAGACCATACCGCCATTTCATTTTTTTGGAAATTATTAAACAACAACGGAATACCGTCCAAAAATGAATGGTTTATCCGGAGTTATTTAAAAAGAATACAATTGACCAGCGGCGCGCTTTTCCAGCAAATTGCCACGCTGATTACCGATTTAACCGGCTACAAAGGTCCACAACGGGAAAATATTATCAAATTTGCACTGCTTCAAGGCATGTTAGGGCAATTGGTCAACGATAACAATGATTACGTGTTGCCAGAATATAATATTTCTACCAGCAGTAAAATACCCGAAGATGCCTTTGCGGATTTGCGCAATGATAATATTACCCTGCCTTTAGTGTATTTTTTACAAAACCAAAATGACTCCAAGGCTGCGATACTCAACCTTCAGGAAACACTCAACCGCCGTTCGGTTTACCAACACGTACCAACGGATCATTGGTATGAGTTTAACCATTTTTCGGTTAAAGAAATTTTCTATAGTAAGGAATACTGCCAAAGAGCGGCTTTGCGGGCACTACTTCCCGCTATACGACGGTCCATTTCAACGGTACTATTCGTTAAAAAAGAAATTGATAAACTTCAACTTTTGGATACTACCATACCAGCCGGAGAATACCTGTATGATATGAACAGTATCGCCCACGTAGAAAACAACCGCTTTTACCAAAAAATAATGGAGGAGGTTCAACCGGAAGCCCTTGAACTATCTATGCAAAATCAAGATTCAATAATGCATAATATAACCAATTTTGTGAGCGACATGCTAAATCCTGTCATTCGGTTAACACGCTCATTTGCTTTTTAATAAAATGATTCACCTTTAAAAACACCCGCCATGTCAACAATTAGTAAACCTAGAGGATTTTATGATCCCAATGTCCGTACAGTTAACCCACTTGCCCTGTCTGAGGAGTTTTTTAATTTATTGCAAGACAGACTGCACACTTGTATAGAAAATATACTGTTTCAAGGCGAAAGCAATTTCACATTGCTCATCAATGCGATACCAAGAAATAATCCCAATATTGAGTATTGGGAACGCGACAAAAGTCCCAACCTAATTTATGCGGGGTGTCAAAAACAAAAAGAGTTATTGGAAAGCAACCTGAAGGAGCGCTGGAATATAAATGAAACGGATTTTTTGAATGACCCAGTGTATTTAAATGCATGGGAAGAACTGAAACGAGCCTTAATTCTCCAAAAAGATTCCATTGAAAGTGCCGGTGAATACAACGCCATTCAGACTGGTGCTTATGCGATTAAAGATGTAATAGAAATATCACGATTAAGTGATTATTTTAAAAAAGGTGAGGGTAATCTCTACTCGAAAGAACAAACATGGGAGAAAACAGTTTTATCGCCCTTTTTTGACATTGAGCGTACTGTTTACGTTTCATTACCCCTAATTGGCTTCGCGGAGTTTGATGGAATGGTTCATATTATATTTAGAGAAGAACTTTTAAATAACATACAATTAGAACAACAAACAGGAATTCTATCCAAACTATACAATACTATACTAAAAATATTCAACATAAAAATCCAAAAGAGCACTAAAGCCCTTTCATACGATCTCGTTTGGACACTTCTCCGCGCCTTTATTATTGAATACGACGGTTTATTTTTGGATTGGGACAACGTAGGGGAAGGTATGGCCAAAACCACTTCTATCTATGATTTTATTTATAACACCATTGGAAACGACGAGGCGTATTTTTTACGCCAAACCGGCCCCGGTAACCCTAAAATTTTAAAAGAACTTAAACTCCAGGAGTATTACCGCCACCATAAATCCTATTTTATGAAACGGCTTGACTTGAGCGAAGCCATCCCTGGTCATATTTACCAACAATACATTAACCAATCGGTAACCTCTATTTTAATTGACTCTTATGCGCACAACGTGAGTGCACATGCGTTGAGTACCCTGTCGTGGTGGTATTTCCGGCGGGCCAAACAATTGGGCGACGAAGAGGCGCATTGGGATAATTTATTAGCCTCCCTTAAAAATGACCCGTTGATTGATCCGGCAATTTTAAAACAGTTCAAAAATCAAATTAACGAACGTAAAAAACGTAAAGACAGTCAAGGCACTACCAAAGAAAAAATAGCCCCCAAAGACGGTGGCGCAGTCATTAACTATCCCGGCTCTTTAGCGCGAGAGTTAGCGTATTTATTGCGTTTTCTCACCGAAAAAGGTGCTTATTGGGGGGGAGTTACCCGCGATGCCAACGTAGGTGGCAAGGTGAGCTCCTTATACAGTATTCTTTGGTACGACTTTATCAACAACCCGTTTTACCTCGGTACCATCGCCAAAACGGAAGATATTTTAAAACTAAAGGTAAAAATTGTCCTCTACGACAACGAAGTGCAGGAAAACCGGGGCGAAAAGATGAATTATCACCGAAAAACTTTTCAACCCGAAAACAGCCGGATTTTTGCCTGGGTGGACTTGTCCAAAGCCCGTACAGACCTGGCCCAAAAAAGTGGAAAAACCCCACACGAAGAAACATTGAGTCCTTTTGTAAACGTGGTGCCGGAGGACTTTGAATACATGCGCCAACGACTCAAGGATATCAAAATATTTTTACCGGGTGGTGTAGTGGGAAAACATTCCTTTTATACCATGATTGAAAACGAAATTCGCAACGTAAAACACTACAGCCGCGATGAGTTAAAGGTCATGCAAGACGAAGGTCTTACCCTCGCTATTGGTGTACAACAATGCAGCCTACACGAGAGTCAGGCCAAAGAAATTTACCGCATGTCCGTTTGGCTGGAAACCCCAACGCGTTTAAAAAAAGGCGACGGCCACGTAGTTTCAAACAAATGGGTCTCGTTAGACGGTGAAATTTTTAATAAAACGGACGAAAGTGAATCGTCCATCAAAGAAAAAGCCGCTCGGGGCGAAAACCCACGTACCAGTAGTTTTGCGCCGCGCCTGGGAGGCACTTTTCAGGATAAAATTTGTGCGGCATTTTTATTTAACGGGCATTTCTCGTGGGTGCAACGCGGCGATAAAAATCCCGACCGCGACCGCCGTGATGACACACCCAGAGATATTAATTACTATCCCTGGGTGCGACCCGGTTGCAGCGTTGTTAATGAAGCACAAGAGCATTCTAACGAACATATTGATTATAAAATATCTCATAACAATGACCCGAACACACCGCAAAAACTTCCGGAAGTGGGTTATTTAAAAAAGATATTTTACGTCTGGAAAGGGGAAAGTTTGTACGATTCCGGCAATGCTGCTCTGTCGGCCTGGGATAACCCGGCCCGTTTTGGACTGATTTGTACACCATCGGAAGAAAATAAACTCAAAATGCGACGGGAACACGGTATTGTGCGCATTATCAACGACGACCTGAGTGGGATTATACCGGAGAATCGCTTAGCCTACGCGTATAAATCCTGGCTGCATACCCTGTTGGGGAAACCAGATTTTTACGCGTTACGGGTGCGTGATATTGGTAAGGAAGTATTTACGTTGGCATTACAACAAACCCCAGACGGGATGCAATTCGACTATCAGGAACCGAATGAGTTGGGGAATGAAACACCCATTGACCTTAAAATGGAGGAAATATTAGACAAAGACCAACAAAAAGCCAAAGAATGGTTGTTGGATATTGCCCATAAAAGTGATGCAGCCGCAACAACGGATGTACTCGAAATTCGTTACCGCAGCCACGGCATTTTACGTACCCATTTTTTGCCCTTGGATAAGGAAAAACCCAGTATTCAAGACGATGTTAAAATGCTGGAATTATTCGAACTGCTCACTACTAAAGTTTGTATTTTTGACGACCGCGTACACCAACGTTTACGAATTGATGCCAATAACGCCGACTACGCCGTATTTGCCCGAGACCAATTAAAAATGGTGGTTTTACAGGAAAATTCGGCCCAAAGCACCAAATCTATGCCCGGCTGGATTGCCGCTTTGGATGAAGATAACCGCCGTTTTTTAAAAGAAACCAATTTTTTGGTGATGCACCTGTCGTTCATCGAACGGATCTTACAACACGAAAACCCCAATCTGTCGCCGAACAACGCCAGTAACGTGGGACAATTCCTGCAAGAACAGGTCTTTCCGTTCATCGGAGAGCGTGATAATTTCTTTTTTGTGGTGACCACAGGTCGAGGACGCAACGAATGGTGGACCTCGTTGGATAAAAGTGGTAACGAGGGTTTTGCAAAAATTACGCTGTTCCGCCCCATTGAAACCATTTTGGCCGCCATCGAAAACAGTATCGGTATGGAAGATGATATCGAATTGAAATACCGCATCGCAAAAATTTTATTTGGATCTTAGTTATGCAAAAAAACATACTCATTAACTGGACTTTTCATCGTGATTTGCGCACCGATTGGAATGCTACAAACACCATTTGGGCTTGTAACGATGCCAGTTATCAACTATTTACCATCAACGAAACGGAAGTTGAAAAACTAAACGCGGCCATTGAAGCCTGCCCTTCGGAGGGTGAACTACTGGTATTGTTGCACAAAAATCCGCCCCACAACACGACGCTGTTGAATATAGAGCATTTATATAAGTCCATAAAAAGGACAGGTAAATTTACCATTCGATTGTTTGGGGGCGGTACGGAACCATTGTATTTTGGCCCTAAATCAGAATTTGGGATCTTGGGTGATCGAGACAAAGGATTATTTGCTACTTCCTATGAGATCAAGGAACCAGCGTACAAAAAGGTTAGATCTACCTTCATGGTTGATAGAGATTCTCGAAAGGTCGAGGCGGAACATTTGGCGTACATCTGGCGCAACTATTGGGAATCACCTAAAAAAACGGTGTATCGCCTCATGGAGGATTTTAGGCTACATACGGATGGTTTTGATTTTGGTGCGAATAACTCAGGTGCGTATCGTGGGCACTTGCAATCGAACAGTACAGTATGGCACGCCTTGCATTGTTTTACCGGTCAGCCCCGGAGTGACGCACCGGCAGAGGCGGAGCAGTATGCGTTAACAACCCTTCAGGATCATTTGGAAAAGAGTTCGGACCACCAAGACACCCTGAGTAACCTCCAACAACTGCGCGGTAAGGTAAGTGACACATTAAACGGGGAAAATATAGTGGATTATCCAAACCATGTACGCACTATTTACACGGGTATGTTTGATTTATTTAAAAACATTCCGGTTAATTTGTAGTCATGAAAAAAATCCTGTTTTTCCCCGGAAACTGGCCCCTAAATACATCGCGGCAGACCTATTTTGAACAAGCGGGTTATTCCTGTGCGCCTTACCAACAAGCCGAACTCGCCACTGCCGATGTCTTGTTGCTGGTAACACCAGTACGCGACGACGAAGGGAACTGGATTTCGCCGGAAACGGTTTGGAAAAAATACCTGAGTACACATTTCTCCCATCTAAAAGTGATACAAGCGGGTTGGCACAACGAAGTACCGGGTAAAAATTATTTGAATTGGTTCGAGTTACCCGTTAACTTTGAGGCGTTTGTTGAACTGGCCAGCACGGCTAAAGACTGGGTACCTTACGATACAGAAGGTGAAAATTTGGGCGAAATGTGGGCAAAATTTTTGGATGGACATGATAAGTTGGGTTTTACCGATTGGTTTAACGTGGCGAAAAGAAGAACGATACTCAGTTGGGAACAGTTATCACAAAATACGGCACTGTACGACGAAATTTTAGCCGATTACCTTAACGACCCGGATACCTTAGAGGCATTTGAAAATATCCAAAGTCGGTGGAAACGCTACAAAGGAATGTTTAGCGCCGACCCGCGCCAACAGGAATTAGCCGCTTTTGAAACCCAATTAGACCAGTTAAAAGCCGGCTGGCAAGATTGTGACAACCCCGAACAACTTTTAGAGCGGTTAAATACCTTAAACACAGCATTTGCACAACTGGAAACATTAAAAAAAGAACTGCATGGCACATAACGAAAAAAATATACAAATTTTGGTAGTGGACGACGAAAGCACGTTCCACCAGGATTTTTACGTGCGGTTTAAAGATGAATTCACCTTCGACAAGGCGCTTTCGGCCAAACAAATGTGGGATAAACTCCATCAAAACAGCAATATTTCCCTGATTTTGTTGGGGTTAAACCTCGACGGCGTTTCGGTAAATTCAGGTTTGCAACTCATTCCGGAAATAAAAAATAAATACCCTTTAATCCCCATTGCCGCCATGAGCCGGGAAGATAATGCCCGTACCATTTTAGATGCCCTCCGCGCCGGGGCTAAAACGTTTATTTCCAAACAGGAAGAAGACGGCGTACACTGGATCAAAGAATTAAGACAAGTGATGCGGACCAATGCCCCTTTGGAGCAATCAGAGCGCAAAGAACAAAATTACGAATTACTTTTGGTGGACGATGATCTTCGGTTCCACAAGGACTTTCGAATGATTTTCCGCTCGGCTTACGAAATTGACGGTGCTTTGGACGCTGAAAAAATGTGGAAAAAACTAAAGGAACACAAAAAAGGGTTTGATTTGCTGCTGTTGGATATGAAATTGGACGGAGAAACCATTGAATCCGGTTTAAGCCTAATCCCAATGTTGAAAGAGCAATACCCCGATTTGCCCGTGATCGCCGTTACTGCCGATGAAAATAGCAGTACTATCGTGGAGGCCATGAAAAGGGGGGCAAAAAGTTTTTTGCCCAAAAACGACGTAAACTTTAAGTACTGGAACGAACAGATTGCAGATGAAATCCTTAATTTAAAAAACAAAAAAGAAGTAAAAGTATTAGACACTAAAGTAAAAACGCTCACCAAACAAGTAAAAGCACTCAAAGAAGGGGATGGCAAGGACAAATATCCTTTTGTTGGGCAAGCACCACGCGTAGTAGAAATCAGAAACATGTTGCAACTATTGGCTCAACGTCCCAATATGACGGTCTTGCTCACCGGAGAAACGGGAGTGGGAAAAGAGGTGGCGGCTCGTTATTTTCACAGTTGCGGCCCACGAAAAAACAAACCATTCGTGTCCGTAAATTTGTCGGCTATTCCAAAAACACTACTCGAAAGTGCACTTTTTGGTTCCGTCAAAGGGGCATTCACGGATGCAATGAACGTAGAGGGATATTTCACTCAAGCCAACGGTGGTATTTTGATGTTGGACGAAATTGGCGAAATTGACCACGATATTCAGGTAAAATTGCTGCGCTTTTTGGCGGAAAGAACAATCCGTCCAGTTGGATCCGCGCAGGATATGGAAGTGGATGTACAAATTATTACCGCCACCAACAAAAATATTGATCAGGAAGTAGCCAATGGCACCTTTAGAAATGACCTGCGGTATCGCCTTAATTTTACCGTTGAAATTCCACCATTGCGCGAACGCAAAGAGGATATTTTACCCATTTTGGAACACTACACCAACGAAAAATTTGGGTTAAGCATCGAGCAAAGCATGGAAAAGGTAGTGGTTGGAAAAATTATTGAATACCCCTGGCCCGGTAATATTCGCCAATTGTGTAACTTGGTAGAAGGCATGATGATTTGGAAAGACCTGCTCCGCAAAGAAAAAGCCGATGCCCGGTGTTTTGAAGAGGCTTTAAAAAGTACCCTGGCAATGGCGGGACCGTCGGCGATTCCAATTGCCCCGGTGAAAAACCTCAACGGTGCGCAAAACGGGCATTTACCCCCGAAAAAAGCCAAAGCATTGGATGATTTAACCAAAATTGAACAATTGCTGGGCGAAGGAAAATACAACAAATCGGACATAGCGGAAATATTAAAATACAAAGGCACCGACCACCTTCGGTCCCGTATCCGCGTTTGCCATACCAATTACCCCGAACTTTTTGAACAACTACCCAATATACTTCAACATTATCCTTTGTAATTAAATACTGATACTTTATGGCCCAATTTGTATTTTTTGCCGCTGACCAGGAGGCAAACATCATCCGCCTTGCTGTTGACGAAAATTTTAACCTTTCTCCTAACACGGACGACTTTTTAAAAATCTGGCAACAGCCGCTGAATGTGCTAAAAAAGGTTTGTGAAAAAAACAATCAGAACAAGATATTCACGGGAAAAGATTATACCCAAACGGATAACTTGATCGGTATCCTTTTGGTAAAAACGGAGCATTTACAAGATAAAAACTTCTTTTTTAACCTGAGCGGGCCGGAGGAATACGTCGTTAAATGCCAAAAGAGTAAAGAGAAATTTGCTCATCTACGCGAAACCCACCATCCATTACGCCCCAAAACGGCTCAAAATGATTGGTATTTTCCCATTATCACCATTGGGTTGCCCGATATTATGGAAATTTACGAAGAATCACCGGGACTTGATTTTGAAGGCGCAACCGAATTGGGTTATTGGAAAACCAACCGGCAGGAAAACCGCTGGAAATATGACCTGGACTTGGCCCCTCAAATTAAATTTTTAGATTCCAGTATCTGGCACCGGTACGTGGCATATAATGAATCTTTTTCCGACAATTTTTCAAGAGTGGTTGAAAAAATGTATACCTGCATCGAGTGGAAACTGTACAAATCCGTGGCCGCTTTATCCACCCTTGAGTTCCAATGTCGGATGTTGCAAAACTCCACTATTGCCCAATTCGGAGGCCGAGGCCACCACGAGGCTGTTACTCCTTTTAAGTTCCATTCTGAAACCATTATGGAACGAAAAGTCGAAAAGTTTAAAACGTTCTTTGCCCAAAAACATAATAATCTCAGCCTAAACGATCTAAAATGGCATATTCTTTTGGTGGATGATTACGCCGATTATCCAATTTATACGCCCTCAAAAGAGGCCACGATCACTAAAATGGGAATTATTCAAAAGATATTATCGGACCTGAAAGGCGTAGAAATTAAAGGATACACCAAAGGGTCATCGGAAATCATTGAACAAGCCACCAATAAACTAAAACTGCCGGATCAAACATTTGACATTATTTTACTGGACTACCTCATTGGTGAAGGAGAACACCACGGCCATAAAGCCTACGGACACGAACTTTTGTTGGAATTATCTACCAGCGAGGATAACGCTAAGTTTAACCGTGGCCCATCAGGGCGTTTTTGGATTTACCCCATATCCTCCTTTCCGTTTGCTTTTGCCGATAAACTCCGGCAACTCAACATTGATGGCTCCGACGACCGCTGGCATATTTCCAGTGGCGGCGACCCTATTTCAACCCCTGCCCTGTTCCAATTGAATTTTTATCGCCTGCTCATGCGCCAAATATCCGAATATTTCCTGCACGAAGCGGCACTCTTACGGCAATTCGACCGCTATGACAACATTAAAGACTTGGGACAATGGTGTGCGGCCATAAAGGAGCGCATTAATGCCGTGGAGCAATCGGTGCGGATGCTGGCCACCGACCGTGAGCGCAATTCCTTTTTTGCCGAAACGATGGAAGACTTTTTGGATGGCCAAAAAGACTATTTCGCGTTTTTTGAACGCATCAAAAACTGGTTAAGAACATTCTCTTACTATCAGGAAGGAACCTCCCCCGAAGACTATTGGCGTGACTTAGCGAATATCAGCGATGATTTTCCGCCTTCTTCTTATCGCAATATTTGCGAATATCTAAAAGAAAAAGCAGAACTATTTACCCAAAATGCCGCTGATCTATTGTTGACGGAAATGGAAAAGCAGGAATCTATTGAGTTCTCGGCCAAATCTTTATACTTTTTCCCATCGGCTACCCCGGTAACCCGCTCTGAGATAACAGCATTAAACTTGTCCGTTAACTATCTCAAGGCACTACCATCTGTTATCAAACAGTACAATAACCTCAAGGTACTCGACCTCTCCTATAACCGGGATTTATCGTATTTACCAGCCAGTGACATGCTGGCACATAACACCGAACTTACCGAACTCAACCTGCAAGGAACCGCATTAGGATTGGCTATTCGGGACAACACCTTAATTAAAACCAACAAAAAAAGTGCTACCCGAAAACTCCTTGAACACATTAAAACCTACAACGAGCGATTGCAATTATCTTACCAAAGGCAAATTCAAAACAACAGTGAAACGCTTTCAGTATTTATATCCTACGCCCACCAGGATGTTAAATGGAAAAATGAACTCAAAAAACACCTCAAAACACTGGAACTCAGCGGTAGTATTACCGTCTTTGATGACGCTCAAATCCCACTAGGTGACCTTTGGGATGAGGTTATTCGCACCAATATTGAAAAAGCCGACGTTGTGCTCTTCTTGTTGAGTGCCGATTTGTTGGCCTCTGATTACATTAACTCTAAAGAATTAGGTAATGTCATTCGACAAAACCACAAAAAACGGTTAATTGTCCCCGTTTTCCTGCGGAACTGCGACATAGAGGATCATATCCTGAGCCTACACCAGGGCTTACCCGGAACCGGCTACAAAAACCCGATCCTTAGCAGCGCCTATCAGCATCCCGACGATGGGTTCGTGGAAGTTGTAAAAGGCCTGCGGGAGATGATTGCCAAACGAAACCTATCCCCCACCTAAATAGATCAATCCCCCAATCACCCCAATAATCAGTAACACCAACATCAGGCAACCCTCACCCGAACTGCGGCGTGCACGACCGTAACGCGGCGTGTAATACCGATCGTAGTAGTATTCCTGGTGATAACGAGGCGGAGCATTGTAATACGGATCAAAAGGCTCGTAATCGTCGCGGTAATAACCGCCAGACATACGATTGTTTTCTTTAAAACGGCCCGAAAAAAGACCGATAAAACCAGCGAGTACAATAATGATTAACGAAATCATGGCGTTTGTGTTTTTAGTTATACACCGTAGTATATTCAAAAACAAGTCCAAAACACAAATCGTTGATTATCAAACAACTAACACAGGTCATCATAACGAAAAAAGCGAAATTTGTTTGCACAAATTTCGCTTTTCCCGGATTATTTTCGGTTACTAAGTCCCTCAAAAAACAAAAACGCCTCCGGGTTGCGCACCGAACCAATATTCACCGATTGCGCCAACGGCTTTCCCATCAGTATTTTTTTCACCGGCAACTCCAGTTTTTTCCCGCTGATCGTGTACGGAATATCCGGCACCAGAATCACTTCGTCCGGCACGTGGCGTGGCGAATAATCGGTGCGTAACTGTTTCGCAATGCGCTTTTTCAAATCTTCCGTGAGTTCAAAACCCGGTTTTAGGGCCACAAACAGCGGCATATACGAATCGCCGTCTTCTTTTTCAATGTTGATAATGAGGCTGTCGCGAATTTCGGGCAATTGTTCCACCGACCGATAAATTTCGCTGGTGCCAATCCGAATCCCCTGGCGGTTCAACGTGGCATCGGAGCGGCCCAAAATCACAATTCCGCCGCGAGGCGTGATCCGAATCCAGTCGCCGTGCCGCCATTTACCGGGAAAATCTTCGAAATAACTGCCGTAATATTTACTGCCGTCGGGGTCGTTCCAAAAACCAATGGGCATACAAGGCATAGGCACGGTGACAATCATTTCGCCCACTTCGTCGTGCAGCGGTTGCCCCTGCTCATCCCAGGATTCCATGGCGCAACCCAAGGCCCGGCACTGGATTTCACCTTCGTACACTGGCCACAACGGATTACCACCAATAAACGCCGTACAAACATCAGTACCGCCACTCATGGAAGTAAGCCACACATCCGATTTTACGTGCTTGTAAACCCAGTCAAAACCTTCCGGCGGCAAAGGGGAACCGGTTGATCCGATACTCCGTAAAGCACTCAAATCGAGGGAATTGGGCGCAAAACCCGCTTTCATCACCGCTAAAATATAGGCCGCACTCACGCCCATGTGTTGTACTTTTTGTTCCGATACCAAACGCCACAAACACCCCATGTCCGGGTGACCGGGGCTGCCATCGTACAGGACAATGGTGGCACCACCCAACAGCATGGCGTTGAGGTAATTCCACATCATCCAACCGGTGGTGGTGAACCAGAAAAAACGTTCGCCGGGTTGTACATCGTTGTGAAATGCGCCGTATTTGAGGTGTTCGAGCAACATTCCGCCCTGCGAATGCACAATGGCTTTGGGCGTGCCGGTCGTTCCCGACGAATACAAAACCCACAACGGGTGGTTAAATTCCACGCGCTGAAAGGTCAGTTCCGGGGTATTTTTATCGGGGGAGAGCAATTGATCCCAATCAATGGTATCCGGTAGGGTGTCGGCCCCCGAAACGTAATTTATCAGGACTGTTTGCCGGACGGAGGGCATATTTTCCCGCAATTCGTGTACAACGGCGGTTTTGTCAAAAATTTTGCCGCCGTAACTGTAACCATTGACGGCAATGAGCACTTTGGGTTCAATTTGCCCAAAACGCTCCAGAACGCTGGCGGCTCCAAAATCGGGGGAGGCACTGGACCACACCGCTCCCAGCGAAGCCGTGGCCAAAAACGCCACCGTTGCCGCCGGAATATTGGGCAAATACCCAACTACCCGATCTCCGGGTTCCACGCCTTGTTCTTTTAGCCATTCGGCCAATAACGCGGTTTGATGCCGGACTTCGGCCCACGAAATAGCGTGCGCAGCCTGTTGTTCACTGCTAAAAATAAGGGCTGGACGTTCATCGGAATATTGCCGAAAAACGTGTTCGGCATAATTGAGGTGTGCGCCCTCGAACCAACGAACTTGGGGCATAACACCTTGTTGCGCGGGTTTTTCGGGCGAAAATCCGTCGGAAATGACGTTAAAATACAACCACAGTGATTTCCAAAAGACATCGGTGTTGTTCACCGACCACTCCCAAAGGGTTTGGTAATCGTCGGTTACAATGCCAAACTGCGGCTGCTCGCGCAGCCAGGTCATGTAACGACCGAGATTAGTGTGGTGGTGGTGGGCGGGTTGCCAGAGTAGTTTTACAGACATGATAATTCTCCCAAAATCAAGCAATCGCGTATTCAGTATATGGCCTTTTATAGGGGGCATGAAAGGCCAGAACAATATCAGACTTTGGCACGCCCAGAGCCTCTAATTTTTCAACAATATTAAAATCTGTTGCATCTTCTTGTACCCAAATTTTTTCATCAATAATGTCAATGTGAAAAACGGGCAGATAGATACGGTTCATCCCGTTCCAGCCAATATTTAGTACTTGATAATGGTTATTCTTTTCATCAAGTATTAACTGTTCTTGAAACTCCTCTGGTTGAACACCTCGTTCTACCGGCAAGTTAACGTATTCTGTAAGTAGGTTAACAATAAACTGCTTGTATTTTTTTATTTTATCCATAATACACTACATTTAATTTGTGGGTTAAATACCCAAAGTGAAATGATGAAAAATATCTTTTGCCATTTTCACATCATTTTTTGAATCATCAAAATAGTTTGTACACCCGCTAATACACACGCCCACGCCATTTTTTGGGGTTGTTTTTGGTCAAAAAACTCCCAATACGCTACGGCGCAATACATGGCGTACAACGGCGGAAGAGCGTAAAACAACTGGTGCAACAATACCGCAGGCAGGGCAAATGCCCCAATCCCCGTCACAACAATAAAAACAAAATGGACAAAGACCTGCAACGTAAGCACTTCCCAAAAGTTATACCGTTTGTCGCGGATAAACATCTTGCACAAAACAGTGGACACCAAAATCATCGAAATGAGGTTTTCGGGTACTTCTTGAACGTTAAAATACGGATCAAAATCTTCCCCCAACTGCTTAACTGCCGCTTTTGCCCCCGCCGAACTAATGGCAATAAACGTAAACGGCTTCATGTACGAAATTCGTTTGCCGTTCACGTAATCCAAGGGGGCCAATCCGGAGTGGGTTAACATCCGTTTGATGCTGTAAATCAACCCTTTATCCACGTTCATGTACACCCGCAGAAACTCTTTCCACATCATTTTGCGGGTAATACGGGGCGTATCGGCCGATTGCCCGCAATTAGAACAAAAATGCAGTGTTACCTCGTGGCCGCAGTTTTTGCAGGTCGTAGTCAACGGCGCGTCGGACGGAGGCGGAGCAGAAGCCGTCGGCACCGGCAAATACGCCGATGCCGTTGCTTTTATTTTGTCAAAAATAGTGGGTTGGCCCTGCATGGTTCAATATACTGAATGTGGCGAACTAACTGCGTTCTTCCCAAATTTGGGCCAAATGCACCATCGTTTCGGCGGCTTTTTCCATTTCCTGCACCGATGCCCATTCGTATTTGGAGTGAAAAGCGTGTTCTCCGGCAAAAATATTGGGACATGGCAGCCCCATAAACGATAAACGGGAACCATCGGTGCCGCCGCGGATAGAACCGGCCTGCGTGTCTTTATAACCCGCACGCTGAATGGCCTCAACGGCGTATTGCACCACTTGCGGGTGGCGTTTGAGCACCTTACCCATGTTCCGGTACTGTTCAAACACCTTGAGGTCGGCGGTGGAATTGGGGTAATCTTTTAACACGCCATCGGTGATGGTTTGGAGTAATTTAGCCAGTTTTTTCAAGCCACCATCGGTAAAATCGCGAATAATGAACTTCACCGTGGCTTTTTCCAAACCACCTTCGATGCTCGTCGGGTGGATAAAACCCTGGCGGCCTTCGGTGTGTTCGGGCGAAAATTTATTGGGCAATTTGCTCACAATTTTGGCGGCAATTTTAATGGAGTGCTCCATCGTTCCTTTGGCATAACCCGGGTGCGCCGATACGCCGTTGATGGTCAAAATGGCCCCGTCGGCACTAAATGTTTCATTTTCGATGGTCCCGGCAGTTTCGCCGTCAATGGTATAGCCATATTTGGCCCCCAACTTTTTGATATTCACTTTATCCACTCCACGGCCAATTTCTTCGTCGGGCGTAAATAAAATCCGAATTTTACCGTGTTTAATGCCAGGATTGGTCATCAACGTGTGCGCTGCGTCCATAATGGCCGCTACACCAGATTTGTTATCTGCGCCCAATAAGGTAGTCCCGGAAGCGGTGACAATATCGTTGCCAATTTGCGCGGGCAAATCGGGGTGACCACTCATTTTGATGACAATGGACGGGTCATCGGGCAGGACAATATCCTGTCCCTGATAATTGCGGTGCACAATGGGTTTTACGTCTTTACCGGAACAATCCGGCGCGGTATCCATGTGCGAGCAATAACAAATAACGGGTACTTTTTTATCGGTATTGGCAGGAATAGTGGCATAAACATAACCAAATTCGTCCAATTCTGCGTCGGTAATGCCCATTTCAATCAGTTCTTGCACCAATACCCGCCCGAGGTCTTTTTGTTTTTCAGTGCTGGGTTGGGTAGGGCTGTTTGGGTCGCTTTGGGTATCTATTTGTACGTATTTAAGAAATCGTTCGAGTGCTGTATTCATATCTATTTTATCAATTTTTCACAAAAGAACAACGTTTTCGGGCATTGTCGGTACTGATTTCGAGAAAATAATATCCAGCGGGCAAATCTTCAATCCCAACGGGTTGGGCGGTATTGTTCAACGCACTGTCGCGCCAAATTTTGCCATCAACACCCATAATGGACATTCGGACATTGGTTTCCAGTTCGAATCCGGCAAACCGCAACGCTGATGTCGCGGGATTGGGAAATACCAGCCAATCGGTGGTTACGTTGGCCAAATCCGAAGCATTGGTAACGGCATCGGCGAAAAGCCACTGGTAGGCTTCGGCAAATTCCTGCTTCCAAAACCACTCGGAATGTTCGCCGTTGGCCACGACCACCAATTTTTTTTCGGCAGTGGTAAATCCGGCGGTAGTCATGGCGTTTGCAACGGCCTGCATATTGGTCGTAACCGAAGCAGGTTCCTGCCCACCGGCGAGGAAATACACCCGGGCCGGGCCTTGTTTGGGGTGCGCGGCAACGTGGTCGGCGGGGGCATTTCCGGCAAACCAAAAGGCCGGTGAAAAGATCCCAGCGCGCGAAAATACATCCTGACGCTCGGAAAAGCCGTACATGGAGATTAGTCCGCCCATACTGCTGCCCATAATTCCGGTCGAATGCCGGTGTTCGAGGGTGCGGTAATTGGCATCAATGTACGGTTTGAGGGTATTGGCAACAAACTCAATGTATTCGTCGCCTTGCCCACCGCCGTAAGTGGTGTTGATCCAAGGCGAATACTCATCGAGGCGGTATTGGCCACCGTTGTCGATACCGACCACGATACAGCCGTAATCGCCCTGCGCATGGAGGGTATTGAGGGCTTCATCTACGCCCCATTCGCCGGAGAAACTGGTGTTATTGTCAAACAAATTTTGCCCATCGTGCATGTACAACACGGGGTACTCTTTGGTGGTGGTGTTATAATCGGGCGGCAAATACAGCCAAATCCGGCGGTTGCGGTTCAATTGAGGCATGTAAAAATCGGTGTCCATGATTTGTACATTGCCGGCGGCGGTGCCGTTGCTCCCCGAACCGGTGTCTTCCCAAGTAAGGATAGTCAAGTCAACCGTGGTGGGTTGTCCGTTGTAAGTCAACACGCGATCGGGCAAAAAACTGCCGTTGGCATTGCCTTCTACGGTGGCCCAACTGCCCCGGGTAAACTTAAACTTGACGGTACCAGCGGGCGGATTGACCGTCACGACATAATGCCCGTCGGCGTTAAGGGAAAGTTTGGTGTTTGCGTCGGAGGGGTTCCAGTTATTAAAGGTCCCGGCGGCGTGAATACTGCTGCCGGCGGGTGTATTCAGCGGGATTGCGGTTACTTTGAGGGTTAATTGAGCGTTTATTTGAAGGCAAAAAGCCATCGAAAAGGATAAAATCAACGATAATCGGGTCATTTGAATAATTTGTTTTGAGTAAAGCGCAAAGATAAGATTGAATTTGGGATGAAGGGGAGATAAGTGATTCTTGCTTCAAGCGAAGAATCAAAAAAATCAAAGGTAATGACAACCAAAGAAATGAAAAAAATGGTTGGTCTCTGATGCATAATGAAGAATAATCAATCCAACTTCACCACCTCCCGCGCCAAACGCCGCCCCCACTCATCTTCCAATACCAGCCATTATACCCCGGCGGGCGTATTCCATTGCTGGAAAAACGCTGATTAAAGCCAGCATAACTACACCTAAAACCTCATAATCAATTATTTATTTAGCATTACGAGATAAAACATCCAGTAACCATTCTTTTTCAACTACAACTGTCTCGCTCAACATTTCCTGCCGAATTTTGTCGCGGCGTTTGGTATTATATAAGGTTGCGGGATTTAAAATACGCCTCAAATAAGCCACAAAACGTTTGTTTCCATTGATATACACCTCCGAAAGTTGTTTGCCACTCATCCGGAAAATGAGAATATTAAATGCTTCCAGCCGCGAATCAAGAATGGTAGACTGAAGTTCGTACAACGCTTTTATTTCGAGGCGTTTGGCTGCAATTTTGTAAAACAAGTCGTCGTAGTTAAAACTCATTATTGAAAGTACTTCCTCAAAATCACGGGCGTAAAAATAACACATAGCCAGGTTAAAACGATAAACTTCTTCAGGGGTCGAGTCTCCGGTAATTTTATAGCGGTGCGCCTCCAAAAAGGAAACCGCCCAGGCCTGTTCGCCCATGCGCAAACTCATGGAAACAATATTTTTGAGTACCGAGCCATGAAGCATGCCGTTTCGGTACAAATACCCTTTTTCCAAATGCAATTTGTACATATCAAAAGCAATTTTGAAAAAAGCCTCGTTGCCTCGATTAAACTGTCCTATACAATAATTGCGTGCCAAAGCCTGATAATCCTTTAATTTTTCGTCGTTTAATGCCGTTTCGTGGGTTTCTAATAACTGCGTAAAAACAATAAACATATCGGGGCTGGCGGGTTGAGCCGATAAAAACCGGTACGCGGCATATTGTACTTTAAGGGTCGGAAACTGTTCCATTGGCAGTTTTTGAACCAGGGTCTGGATAAATGAAGCATCGGGGAGTTGGGTTCCCGGCTCCAGGGGCACAACCCGCGCTTGTGACAGGTGCAAAATGAGAAAATCCAACTGAACGGATAAGTAAAAGGCATTTAGGGCCAATAAAGCCGACTCGGTGTTGAGGTCGGTTTTTCGGTCATTAAACCAGGTCAGGTGTTGGCTATAAGTATATTCCAACTGATACCAGTTCCAAAAATATGTGCTGTCCTTTATTTCGAGGCCATGCAAAGCCGCGCGAGCGTGGTGAAGGTTGCGGTCAAATTCATCAAAATGTTGGCGTTCGCGGAAAAACTGAGTGAGCAACCGGTTTTCTTCCGCCTCTCGAAGGTGCCGTTGTTGTTGTTCAAAAACAATAAAACGCCGAACTTCTTTGAGCAAGCGCGTCATCACTTTTTCCAAACGCCCTTTTACCAACGGGGCATCCGGGAAAAGGCATTGATACGCCCGGTCGCGGTCCAGTTCCGGGTGTTCCGGCGGCTCCCAGTGGGATACGACATACTTAAACAAGGCCAATACTGTTGCATCAAGTGCTTCATTATGAAAAAGAGGGGACCCTAAAAACTGCTCCAAACGCTCCAATTCATCCGTTTGGAGACACCCGATAGTATCAATGAGTTTACTTTTTTGCATCTTTTTATTTGGTTTCGCAAAGTTGGAAAGAAAAAACGATAAAAAATGTAATAAAGATTGGCGGCAAGGAGGTGATATTTTTGCCCACACAAAAAACAATATTAATCATTTTTAACACAAAAAAACTAAAAAAATGTACCGATTTGCATGCTTTTTTTTGCTTTCAATGGCAATTTCCACCATCAACGCCCAAACCTTTGCTCCTATTACACCCAATAACATGAGCGAAGTGGTGGCAGAAATGTACGATTACTACGGCAGTCAGATTCAAGTTGCACCAAGTGATTTGGAAGCCTTCCTGACAACAGTTCAAACCAACTACAACGAAGACCTGGCCGTACCACAGGTTCAAGCCATTGCAACGGGTTCGGGATTTGTTACTTGGGAATTTTCGACGGATAATACCTACACTGTTGGCTACCTCAACGTCGTATCCGGGAATAATGCTATCTCCGATTTTACGGGTAACGAACTCACTTCCGATGGCCTTACCAATGGTAATTTGCACCTTTTTGTTTTTGGAACCAAACAAGATTCAGGGCAAAGTGGCTTGGAGGTTGTCATGATTGATCCGGAAAATATCATCATTATTGATGACAAAATTATGCGCCAATACAATAATGAATGTGCGGGTGTTATGAACGTTGCCTTCAGCAATAATGATGCGTATGTCAACATGGCCGTCTCCGATAGTTCATTTTTCCGAGTAACAATTGCTTCGTTAACCAATAATAATTCCGTTGCCGATACTTTCATCATTTGGGCATATAATCCTGGCGATTCGATTAAATTACAATTTCAATCAAACTGGTCATCAGAAAACGCTGATAATATTCACGGCAACTCCAGGACAATTATTGCTTCCAGACGGATCGGCACTACAAGATTTTCACTTAAAAATCTGGTCAATTCATCGGGTATTTGCCAAGGATTCCGGATTTATAACACTAGCGTTTCATCGAGGGTAACCGTTACTGTTGATCGTTGTATGAGCAGACTACCTACGCCGCCTATCCCATCGCCTAACAACGATTCTGCAAATAAATCACAAGATATTGCCCCCAATCCATTTTATTACTCTACCGTTTTAAACCTAAAGGAATACGAAATAGAACAGGCTAATATTCGGATTTTTGATTACACTGGTCGCCCGGTTACACCTCCCGTAGCCGTACCAGACGGGGCATCATCGTACAGCATTGATGGTGCTCAACTCCCCCCGGGAACTTACTTTATCGGTCTGTATCTTCCGGCGGAGACCCACTTTTTTAAGGCCATTAAAATGAGCGAATAACCCGGAAATTTAAGATGTTTTTGTAATTGAAACAGGGCAGAGGCGCACCGCACCTTTGCCCTGTCATTTTTTTTGACGCTCACATTTTTTCACATTAACCAATTTTTTTTACACAATGAAACGTTTCTCTTTATTAACAGTTTTATTTCTCGCCGTTGGCGCACTTTACTTTACCGCTTGTCAAAAGGATACCGAAACAACGGCAGCCCCCGAAACGACCAGCCAGGCCGACCAGACATCCGAAGTTGTAGATCGTTCAGCCCTCGACTTTCATTTAGCCGTTTCAGGGGCTTGTTGGTCAGGCAATTCTTGTACTGGCGCGGGTCTAACCAATTCTAAGGTGAACAATATAACAGTATTGGGTACTACTACGCCTGCAACAATGCCTCCCCTTGGATACCATTACAAAATTTACAATGAATTTGGAGTGTTATTGACTCAATTCAATTGTTCAAGTTTTCCCACTACCTACGCCTCTACCAGTTTGAAAAACGGAAAAACCTGTACCATAAAATTTTATAAAGTACTTCCATTGGGATTAGAGTTTATTCGCACCAAGTCGTTCACGAATGGCTATTTTAACCATCTATCCTGCAATGGTAATGATCAACAATAACTGAAAATGCCCCTGCTTCAAAAGTCGAAAGCAGGGGCATCTTTTATGTGTAGCAGGGACGTTAACGCTACATCCGGTAACCCACTTCGCCGTCAGCACCAGGCATGACAGCGCCACGTGTTGCTCCTTTGGTTGCCTCGGCATCTTCGGTACTCACCGCTGCCGGTACGCTGAAGAGCCGAACTTCTTTATCAAACCAAAACAACAATTGTTTTACGTCAATATCGCCCACGTATTTCATGGGGTTATCGATCCCCAAAATATCGGAACCAATAAACTGCCCCAACTGGTAATAGGATTCCCACTGAATGGGATCAAAAAACTGATCACCCGTGGATTCGTGCGGGAAATCGGGGTGGTAAATTTTGTACTTATACGTGCCATAACGAAGCGGATCTTCTTTTTCCGATAAAAAAGGTTTGCCTTGCGGCGCCGTTACCGACGATTTTACGTATACAAATGTGCCCACCTTGCGCGGGTCGTCGAAATTGGTGATATTGCTTATTTCCTTGCCCGTTTTGGGGTCAATTATTTTTTCATCTACCCAATGTTGATAAATATCGGCAATGGCATAACGTTGTTTGGAATACACGCTCGATGGGCGCGGAAAAATAACATCTTCCGGTTGGTGGCCTTCGCGAAAACGAATTTCGTACCCCAATTCGTTGCGCGACCGAATGAGCAGGTTATTCAGGTCAAAAAAGGAATAGGCTTTGTCCTCTCCGGCATCCACCGAAATAATGAGCCGACAGCCACGGCGCAACAACTCGTACACCCCCAAATTTTCGATGTGTCCA
The DNA here is from genome assembly GCA_013298845.1 of Chitinophagales bacterium. GTDB lineage: Bacteria > Bacteroidota > Bacteroidia > Chitinophagales > Saprospiraceae > M3007. Next base: position 9,621 of record JAAFJN010000007.1, on the reverse strand, counting down.
CCGTCCGAAATATTCACCATTTTATTGTCGGTACCGATTCGCCCAAACAGTTCTTTAAAAAAATAAATGGGCCACCACACAATCGCGTACGAACGTTTCAAAATGAGCGGGTTAGAAATCCAGAAACCCAACCGGAAATTAAAAATGGTCATCAACACACTCAGCAGACGATTCGAATAAATCCCCATTCCCGGGTTTACCGCCGCCGCCGAAATGGTCACCGCCGCCGGGAGCGTCATTTTTTTGTAGTCCCAATAGGCTTTCGTTGGTACATAAGCGGTCAGTTTAGAGCCGCAAAACATGGGACTCAACAAAAAATAGTCACTTGCTTTCGAGCCTTTAAATTTATCGTCGCCCGTGGGTGCCTGCAAATTGAGGCAGGTATTGATGAGCGGATAAGGCGCGATATAATCTTTTTCATTGGCGCTGTTGGCGTTAAAAAGATTCATCAGCGGGATGTTCTTTTGCAATCCCGAAAACCGTAAAAAAAGATCGGCCAGTTGTTTCCGGTAATAACGGTGAAAACTCAACGCGTTGGGATTTGCAAAAAAACCAAACGCAATTAAGCCCACAATAGCCGCGAAAAAATGCGGCACAATATCGCTGGACACATCTTGCGTAAATTCAAAACTGCCTAACATCACAAACAAGTACAACATTGCCAGCAGCGACAACACTACTAACTCCAGCCGATTAAAAAGTTTGGAAACATTCAGGTTGAAATTCATGGCAATATTCACCATAAAATGGAATGCAAGCAGGGCTAAAGTTATTACACCACCCATTTCATACAGTTCCAGCCGGGTGGCATCGCTCAGTTGCGGAATAGGATTTACGATATCCATACCTACCGCGGCCAAATAAATCATGTACACAATAACGGCAATGATTGCGGGGCTGATCAGGCTCATCAACCAACTTACCAAAAAGGCCACGAACAGCAATACCCCGTTGAATGATTTCCAAAATCCACGGCCTGGAATCATGTATTCTCCGTGTTGGCGCATGGTATCAATGTGTTCGGCGGTAAACAGTTGTTCGTAACTGCCCGTTTCTTTCAAGGTCCCCTGTACGTAAGCGTGGGTATAGCCCCCACCCGATACCGTACTGAGATAATCCGCTTTTTTGAGGATACCAAAACGGTTCATTGTTTTGAGAAATCCCAAATTAATGGTGGCCGAACGAATACCGCCGCCGGAGAGCGCAATGCCAAACCATTGCCCGTCGGGGGTATTAATGCCCAATTTTTTGCGGCGTTCTTTCAGTTGTTCTCGTTCGGCGTCAATGACCTTTTGTAAATTGAAATCTTCCATTGTTTATTTGAAAAAGGGACTTTTTTATAAAAGTTGGCTTTTAACCGGGCAAAATTAGTTAAAAGTTGAGTTTTTGTTCAAAAAAGGCAATTTATATGCCATAAAAGAAATTTTACGGTCAAAAAAGCAAGCCGGAAGTAAGGGAAATAGATTCAGCCACGGCTTTATAAGCCTTTAAACTAACCCCTAAATGGGTTTTGAGGCCACTGCGTTGGTGAAGTGTAAAATAATACCGCGCCGCCAGTTTGTTGTAGTTATTGGCAATAGCAAATGTGTTCAACGGCGCGCGGCCCACGTGGTAACTGGCTTGAAGGTAAATCCCCAAGGGGCCAAACAAAAATTCATCGGCCACAAAAATACCCAGGCGGCGGGCACCCCGACGGGCCTCCGCGCGGCTGTTTCCCAAAAGTGTGTTGTTGAATAACCAGGCTTCTACGCCGTTGTTGTGCTCCACTTCTACGCCCGCGTACGCCCGGTTAAAACGGTGCACCATAAAAGTCGCCGCTCCCGATGCCGCCCATAAAAAGTACTTGGGGCCATCAATACTCACATACTCAATACGCGCTGCGCTGCTTTGAATGGCCGCACCCCACCGACGAGACACATTTTTTTTGCTAATTATTCGGTTTTTTGGGAAAAAAGTCGCCTTTACAGGTACATATCCGGCCGAAACATAAAAGCCGGGAATATTCATACCAAAATTAGGTTGTTCGTAACCGCCGTTAGAAAAATGGGTCAATTTCACCCCGGCCCCGATTAACCAATGTTTTTTTATTACTCCGGTAACCCCCAGGCGAAACTGCGTAATATTGTTGAAATGAGAGCCTAATGCATTTTCCCCCGGATTGTCAAAAGAACTGTGGGGAGACTGCGCGTACGCCATACCCGTTCCAACCCTAAAAAAGGCTCCCCAGGTGGGTAAACGAAACAAAGGAAGGGTTAAATGGGGAAAAACACCGATGATCTGGCCATGTGCACCCGCGCCCGGATATTGCCAAACGACCGCAGCGCCAAACAATGGAAAACGGTGCGCACAGTGCCAATCGAATTTTCCGGTGGTTGCCCAATCAAGGCTAAATTCTCCACCTGGCACCCGTTGGCCGGTTCTGGTGGTCAATTTGGGGCTATGCCTAAGGTACACACCGGAGTAAAAACTACAACTGCCCACGGGAGCAGTAACTGACCGAATGGTACTATCGCGATGGGCGAGTACAGAAAAATGAGCAAAAAGTAAAATGGTAACTCCCCAAACGCGAAAAAGTATTTTCATAAATATAGTTACGCCATGAGTTGGCGAATTTCACGCAACTTTTCGGCTGGAATATTGAATAATCGCAGGACATCAACGTCACTGGTTTCCGGATGGGTATTAAGGTACTTAATTACCGACAAGGTCAGGTCCATGCCCTCTACCCTGCCTTCTGCTATACCAAGTTCCCAACTATTGGCTTCAATTTCCTTTAGCATTTGAATAACAATTTCCCCTTTGGGTTTACGTTTGGTGGCAATATTTTGTGCGCTTGCCATTTTATTGCTTAGTTTTTGAGCGAATAACGAAGAGGTTTGGGCTAAGTACAAATAAGTTACCTTAATTATACTGATGGCCAATGACCGATTCGAGTGGTTGGGTGCAAAATTAATGATTTCCTCGTAATGCTGCTCCATTAACATGGCGTTACGACTACTTTTTAAAGCCAACGAAGTTTTAAAATATGGAAATATACCCAATGTGCACTTTTGCCGCCCGAACATCTAACCCTTCACCCGGATTTCCTCGACCAACCGCCGCGCTAATACCAAATACCCCCGCTCCGGTTTCAAAGTTCATCCCCACCCCAAATCCCAGCGGTCGCTGAAATACCCGCACCGTTCGGGTGATATTCTCCAAATACCCCACGTCCGCAAAGGCCGCCATGTAAGTATTTTGGGTCAAAACCAGGCGAAATTCGCTGGTAGCCACCAACCAACGCGTCGCAAACAGGCTTTCTTCGTCAAAACCCCGTAACAACTTGTTCCCACCCAGGCGGTACTGCTCGTTTTGGGCAATCGGTTCCCGGGTAAAAATACCACCGCCGCGCGCGCGCATCAACACCGTAAATCGTTGGGCAAAAGGAATGTACACTTCCACCTTACCCTCGGGGCGAATCCGGTACGTCCGCTTTGATAAGGAATCATACAATGACGCAAACTGAAAAGTTTCGTCGTTCGGGTCGCGCAACTGCTCAATTTGGGCGTTCCGCTCCGTCCTGTGCTGCCCGGCGTACAATTTGGTTTGCAAATACACCCCTTTTCGGGGGTTATAACGATAATCTAATTTGGTAAATTCAATTTCGGCGCCCACCCCGTTTTGCCTGAAATCTAATTGCGCCGGTAACTGACGCGTTGCCACAATTTTGGCACTATCCACTTTTTGTAAAAAAGAAGAGCGATTTTCCACAAAAAAAGACACTTTATTGGCCCGAGATAACAAATACAACACCCCAAAATTCCCTTGGGCATCAATCCAGGTGCTGTCGCGGCGAAAAATATTTAACCGGCCTTCTACCCCAATCGGCGAACCCACAATGTACGGCACCGATGTCTGAATATCGAGTTTTTGGGTCTCCGGCCTCAACCGCTCTACTTCCAGCGATAAGCGCTCTCCTTGCCCCAAAGCATTCAAAAATACGCTGTTGAGCGAACCCGTGAGTAACAAACCCGGCCCGCGTGAACCGACCTCCGGTTGCGGCAATAACCCGACGATAAAATCAAAACGACCAGCGCGCTTTTTTTTCACCCATACGTTCACCGTCGCCTTATCACCCGCAAACCGCACCGACGGGTTAGCGTATTGTTCCAAATAAGGCAATGATTTTAACTGTTCGCGAATCCCCAGTATTTCGCTTCGGCTAAAGGGCCGCCCTTCCCGAATCCCCAAATAACGCCCCAACAAAGCCTTGGGCAACTTTACATCGCCGTTCATTTTTAACGCCGCGTACGAAAAATACGGCCCCGGGCGAATGTTCAACACCCCCGAAGCCCCACCCGCGCTGTCCACTTCCAGACTATCCAACCAAATGGCGGCAAAGGGATAGCCGTTGTTTTCTGCATTTTCCAAGATACGGTATTGCATGCGCACAAAAAGTTCGGGTTGTATCGGCTGCCCGGCCCTAAACTGCCGCTCCTCCCGAACCGTTTCTAACCAACGCGTTACCTGGGTGTTGGCGGGCCGAAAATGCACCCAACGATACGACGCTCCCAACCACAGGTGCGCGTACGCCAGCGAATCGCGTTGAACCCATTGGTCGTAACTCGCCGCCAAATATGACGCCGATTGCAACAACGACCGAAAAGCATCGGGGGAAACGACTTTGAGCGTGGTGTCGTTGAGCCACACGTTTTGTTTATTGGTGCTAATGCTTTGAATAACGGGTCGGTCGGCAGCCGCAACGGTCAAGATCAACGGTCGCGACGCTCGTGCCCCCGTTGTATCCTGCCGGGGTGTTTGCGCCAGTGCACACGCCCCGTAAATAACCCAAAATATCGTACCAAACCATTTCACACGTTCAAGACGCTTTTGCTTCACGGGGGGTTGGCTGCTTGCAAGCAATAACCTAACTTTGCCCGATGCGGTTAAAAAAATGGTACCATAAATTCGTTGCACTCATTGATCCCGCCGGGGCTAAAAAATACGTGACCCAGGTCAGCCTTATTTTGGTGTCCTTATTTATTGCCAGCAATGCCGACCGTTACCGGCAACGGCAAAAAGACCAAATAAAACTAAAAGAATATCTCACCGCCATTCATCAGGACATTCAGGAGGAGTTAAAAACCTGTAAAATGAACCTTCTGGATTGTAACCAAGACCTCGAATGTTTAAAAAACGCCATCCACTACACCGGGCTGCCGCAGCAAGATAGTGTGCAGTTGGGATTGGCCAACTTTTTAGAAGTGTACCACCGGGGTGTTTTTCGCACGTTTCCGCCCAATACTTTTGAAATGATGATGCAAGCCGGTGATGCCTATTTAATTAAAGATTTAAAATTGCGCAGCGAATTGGCCAGCGTTTTTGCTTTCGTAAAAACAACGGTAAAACAAGATTTGGAGCATTTTGATCAGGAGACCGACGAATGTGCGGCTATTTTAGGAAAAAACCTCAACCTCGTTGATCTGCTGTACGGTGATCCCAACAACATACCGACCTTCCCCAAAAGTAGTTTTTCGCACCAAAATGCCCTACTTCTATTGTTGCGCAACGCCAACAACCGCCATTTTCACCTCCAAAATGCCGTGGAAGATTTAGAAGCGATTTTGCAAAAAACGGAACAATTTCAGCAAACGATTTAACCATCATACACCATGCGTTTATTATTCACCTTTAGCCTTATTATCGGGTTGCAATGCACCCAGGCCCAAACAGCCATTCAAAACAAACCCCAGCAACTCACCGTCGCCAAACCGGAATCGGTGGGTATGAGTTCGGAGCGGTTTAAAACCATCGAACAGTTTTTGCAAAGTGAAATTGACAAAAAACACCTACCCGGCAGTATGCTGCTGGTGGCCCGAAAAGGCAAAATTGTGTATCACAACGCCGTAGGCTACCACGATTTGGAGGCCAAAAAGCCGCTTCAAAAGGACCAGATTTTCCGAATCATGTCCATGAGCAAAGCCCTCACCACCACAGCGGTGATGATGTTGTACGAAGATGGCAAAATTGACCTTGATGATCCGGCGTCCAAATATATCCCGGAATTTGCCAATACCAAAGTACTGGTGTATTACAACGAAAAAGACAGCACGTACAGCGCCGTTCCAGCCAAAAAGCAGGTCACGATTCGGCATTTATTGAACCATACCGCCGGTATTCCGTATTCGCACCCGCTGTATTACAAAGCCGGCATCCCCGATTTTTTTAGCACCAAACCCATTACCATTGGCCAAACCATGCCCAAATTGGCGGCACTTCCGCTGATGCACGAACCCGGCGAAAAATTTACCTATGGCCTCAATACCGATATGTTGGGTTATTTGGTCGAACGCGTTTCGGGTATGCGTTTTGGTGATTTTTTACAAAAGCGCATTTTTGACCCGTTGGGCATGAACGACACCGGTTTTTACGTTAAAAAAGGCAACGAATCCCGCCTGATGCTCCAATACACCATTGATTCGGCGGGATTGCGCCCGCATCCCAATCGCGAAGAAGAAATATATCCCGTTTCGACCGCGCGCACGTACGAGTCGGGCGGAGCGGGCCTTACCTCCACGGTGTTGGATTACGCCAAGTTTTTGCAAATGCTGCTCAACGATGGCGCGTACAACAACCAACAAATCCTGAGCCGCAAAACAGTGGAACTCATGTGCCGCAACCAAATTGGTGATTTGAGTATGTGGGGTTCTGAGAACAAATTTAGTTTTGGTTTTGAAATTATCACCGAAAAAGGCGCTCAAAAGGACGCTTCCACGCCAGGGGCACTTCGCTGGGGCGGCCGCAACGGCTCCGATTATGTCTTTGACCCTAAAGAAGAACTGCTTATTGTCTGGACCATGCAGGTAGTACCCACGCCGCACTGGTATTACACCGAAAAAATTCGGCGGATGGTGTATCAGTGTTTGGTGGACTAATGCCCGTTGCGCGGGTGTTGGTGTTTAAAAAAGGTCCACACCCGCGCATTTCTTCGAGACAAATCGCCCTTTAGCCGAAAAAAAAGCACGTATCGCGCCAGGCACTGCAAATTGTGACACTTTTTAACATACATTTACTCATTGCTCATTATCAGTCATTAAAAATGATTTTATCCATACAAAACGTCGTAAAACGCTACGAAAAACACACTGCCGTTGATCACGTCTCTTTCGACGTACCCAAAGGCTCGCTATTTGGTTTGTTAGGCCCCAACGGTGCCGGAAAAACCTCCTTAATTCGGATGATTACCACCATTACCGCCCCCGACGAAGGCGTTATTTATCTCGATGGTGAAAAAATCAACAGCCGCACCCCCGAGCGCATTGGGTACATGCCTGAAGAACGGGGTTTGTACAAAAAAATGAAGGTAGGGGAGCAATTGTTGTATTTGGCGCAATTGAAGGGCCTTAGCAGTGCCCAAGCCCGCCAGGAAATTGATTATTGGCTCACCAAATTTGACATCCGCGACTGGTACAACAAAAAAGTGGAAGACCTGTCGAAAGGGATGCAGCAAAAAATCCAGTTTATTGCCACCGTTATCCACCGTCCGCCCCTGTTAATCCTCGATGAGCCGTTTTCCGGCCTCGACCCGATCAATACCAACCTGATCAAAGAGGAAATTCAACGCCTCAATGCCGAGGGGACCAGCATTATTTTTAGTACCCACCGCATGGAACAGGTGGAAGAAATGTGCCAATACATCGCACTTATTAACAAGGGAAAAAACGTGTTGTACGGCGAGGTGCAGTCCATCAAAAACCAGTACAAGCAGCATTTGTATAAAATTGAGGTCAACGGGCAATTCCCCGATGATTTGGGGGAACAATTCACCATTGTCCGCCAAAAAGACAACGGTGTTACCCTGCAATTATCGCCCGAACAAAACAGCAACGCGCCGCTGCATTATTTGATCAACAAAGGAATTCACATCAAATCCTTTAACGAAATTTTGCCTTCTTTCGACGAGATTTTTATTCGTACGGTGGAGGGGCACAGCGGCGAATAGATGATTGCCTCTAAAAAACCTTTTAAAACTTCTGCTATCTGCTATCATAAATCATCAATCATATATCAAAAACATACTGGGGTAGCACACCAAATGCCTCTGATGCCGTTGTGTGGCTTTGTCATCCAGAAGGGATCAACGGGCTTGCGATTTGAGAAAAAGTGAAGGACTGTAAGTGGAATAAATAATCATTTATTGGTAAAAACGCACATTTTTATAGTGGCTTTTTGCGCATCATTTTGATTCCATAGATGCCTTCTGCATGACAAACCCACACGGCAGCAGCAATGCTCTGGTCGTTGCCAATCACCAACGCGTGACGCAGGGTTTGCGCGTTCAGGTTCAGTGCGAGGCACAGCAGGCCGCAAAAAAAGACAAGGTACTTCATGGGTTTTTATTGCGTTTTTTTACCATTTTTATCAATATAATAATAATCTTTCCCGTTTTCGCTCACCTTCGCTTTGCCATTTTCAAACATTTCGCCGTCTTCAAAACAGCATAAAATAGCCTTGGTCCTTAGATTTCGGTAGGCCACTTTATTTCCTTCAAGGATAAACCCTTTTTCCATGTCTTCGGAAACCTGGGGTTTGGCGTAACTCCTAAACTTGCGGTCGGGCGTGGCCAGGGTAGAAGGCGGCAGCGAAGTATGTACGGGTTCCGAACGGTCCGGTTCGGCGTTTTTTGACCCCGACGGAGCGGGTCGCTGCGAGGGAAGAGCGGGCCGTTGTTGCGTGGGTCTCGTTGGGTTAGCAGTCGGCTTGGACTGGGAGGCAGCCGGATCGGTGCTCGTCGTGGGGGTAGGGGCCACCTCCGTCGTGGAGGACGAATCCTTTTGGGGAGGATTGGCGGTAGTTGTTGTTTCTTCTTTTTTGGGAAATAAAAAACCCTTCAATGTAACGCCCAAAATGCCCGCCAAACTGGCTAAAATACCCAAAATCAGGCCCCAACGTTCCAAAAATGACTTTTGGGGGAGGGGTTGTGCGTGCGGAGCCGGGCGGGTATTGGATGCCGCAGGCGGCGGGGTTTCGTTTTCCGGCAGCGGTTCGTAGGGGAATTTCCAATTGGCGGGCAATTCTTTAATTAAATTCAGGACACTGCGGTTCAGGCGGGCGCGTTCCAATTGGTAATCGGCCTGGCTAATGGTGCCGTGCAAGTGCTGCGCCATGAGGTCGTTGTAGCGGCTATTTTCCAAAATACCTTTTTCGGTGCGCTCGGGGTCGTGGTATTGGCGACTCAATTGGGTATATACGTCAATTGTTTCGTCTAATTTGCCGTCGGCGAGCAAAGATTCGAGGTGGGTACGCGCTTGCTGCATGTTATAAAATAGGAATTTAAGAAATGACTGGGGTAAAATTACGGTGTAGAATGGGGTAATCACTTCATTTTTTTATATTTTTCTGAAAAATGAGATTTGCGTTAATGTGCACCGGAATCACTTTCTTTTTTGAAAAAAATGGGTACGCTACGCTCTGAGGTATGTGTTTTAGTTTTCCTGTTGTGGAAAAAATCTACCCAATCTGGGAGATTTGGCAGATTTGCACGGCTGGATCTGGTGCGGAGGCACGCCGGAGACACACTTTTAGTCGTAAAAACGGACTTGCGTCTGATGTCTAAAATCTTGTGTCTTAGGACTTGCGTCT
>JAAFJN010000069.1 GCA_013298845.1 Chitinophagales bacterium | reverse complement strand
CCTTATTCATTCTTGCTCTCTTTTGAGCAAGATATTCCATTTGAAATCGTTTGAACCAAAATCCTTTGTAAGTGCTTTAAAATCAAACCATTACAAAGACCTTGTTTTTCTTAACCGGACACTAGTGTTATAACACCATTATTTGCACCTTTTCCCACAAGTACATAATTATCTACACCGTTTATTTTTTCCAACTTGCTCCACTCCACCGGAACTATTGATCTATTTAAAATATCTACAATGCCGTAATATGCCCCATTTCTTACAATATAAGCAGAGGAATTTAAATTGCTAATTTGATCGAATTGAATGGGAATAACCCACTTCTCCGTTTCAATATCAAAAACCCCGTATTTCCCCCCAATACCCAAAATTCGATGCATTGAATAGTATGATTCTGAGAAATAGCTGCTAGAAAAAATCATTGGCAGCAGTTCTTTTCCATTCTTGAGTACACCGTATTCATTATCACCTGTAGTTGGATTTTTCTGGAAAATAACAGAAGCAACTCCATTGATAGGTATAGTTTCATACGGTTTATTTCCAGATTCCGATCTACGACCTGACCTGTATGTTTCTTCTATCATTTGCACCGGTTCCTCCAATGCCTCTATTCGTTTTTCTACAACCACAGTATCCTTCTTAGGTTCGGTAGATTTCGCATTCTTATTGCCCGTTTCCTGGGCAGTTGCGACATAAGGAAGAAAGCCAAGTGCTAAAATAAATTTGAGTAGAAATTTCATATTTGTTTGAAGTTTATTCAGCCGCAAAGGTAGTCAATATACTAATAAGTTTATATCTCCGGGCTGGCCAAATCCTGTAGTTCCCAATCATTGCCCAATTTGCCCAATAAATCCTGGTGAAAATGCTCCAATTTTTCCAAAATGGCCGTCAGGTGCATTTGTTCGTCCAGAGTTAAGTTGCCCACAATGGTTTTTGAAACCAGGCCCATTTTTTCCAACAAAGGAAAAATGGTTTGCATACCCAGCGGGGTAATCATTAATAAGGTGCTTCTTTTATCACTTTCCGAGGGTTTTTGGGTCGCCAGTCCGAGGGCCATTAACCGCCGAATAATTTCCATGCCGGTGGGTTTTTCGTGGCGGTTGTACCGGATCAACTCCGATTTACTGATGCCTTCGCTGAAATTTAATAACCCGGCGAGGTACACAAACTCGTCAATGCTGTTGATGACCGAATTTTCCAACGCTTTTTTGGCGTAGACTTTGGCGTAGCGCGTGAGGTAAAAAATAATCCGCCCAATGGTGACCTGCACGTCTTCACCGCTGGCGGCGGCGTTGATGGCGGCGGCCTTTTCGGGAATGGCGGTGCTGTGTTTCATGGCCAGCCACCGGGCAAATTCGGCCATATTCGCTTCCCCGGCTTGGTGTATCCGCTGTTCGTATTCGGCGTATTCGCCAATTAACTGCTGTATCAGTGTATAATTCATGCCTGGTGCAAAGGTAATTTATACTGAGCGTCGCTTGTTTTTAGGCACAATGTTTTCACCAACAAAACCAGCGGAGCCGAAGTATAGTTTGTTTAAATTCCTTTTTATTTTTTTTAGTCTGTTTATAAACCATTTTTAAGGTCTTTTGTTTAACTTACACTAAACAAATAATCGCATAGATTAGACAAAAGATCTTATGTCTTGTGTCTAAGATCTAAAAGTCTTTCCAAACGGAAAAAAAACAACACAAAATGAATAAATTATTCACCATTATTGTCGCATTATTTTGCTGCGGCACCGTGCTCACGGCACAAAACACCGGCGCTCTCACCGGGACCGTTATTGACAAACAAACCCAGGAAGCCCTCATCGGCGTTACCATCCGCCTCGAAGGCAGCGAACTGGGGGCCACCACCGACGTGGATGGGAATTTCCGCCTAACGGGCATTCCACCGCGCTCGTACAACCTGACGGCTACCTACATTGGTTATGCGCCGCTCACTAAATTCAACGTGGTGGTAACAACCGGTAACGTTAACCAAATCAATTTTCAGATGGAACCCGACGCCACGAATTTGGGTGAAGTGGTCATTTCCACCAATAAATCGGTGCGCATTGCTTCGGTGGAAACGCCGTTGTCCATTCAAAACCTGAGCGTGGAAGAAATTAAAAGTAACCCCGGCGGCAACTTTGATATTTCGCGGGTGATGCAGGCCCTCCCGGGCGTGAGCGCGGGCGCGGGCGGCGGCGGCGGTGCGCGCAACGACCTGATTATTCGCGGCGGCGGCCCCAGCGAAAACGTGTATTACCTCGATGGCGTGGAAATTCCCATTATCAACCACTTTACCACCCAAGGGGCGGCGGGTGGCCCAACGGGTATGCTCAACGTTTCGTTTATCGAAGACGCTACCTTGTCCAGTTCGGCATTCAACGCCCGCTACGATAACCCGCTGTCGGCGGTGTTGCAATTTACCCAACGCGACGGTAACCCCGAACGCTTACAGGGCAACTTCCGAGTGAGTGCCAGCGAAACGGCCCTTACCCTTGAAGGTCCGGCGGCCAAAAACGGTAAAACAACCTTCCTCGCTTCGGCGCGGCGCTCGTATTTGCAATTTTTGTTTGAATTGATTGACTTGCCCATTCGCCCCGATTATTGGGATTTTCAGTACAAATTAACCCACAAAATCAACGCAAAAACGACGTTTAGCACCATTGGTATCGGGGCCATTGACAAATTCTACTTCGCAACGCCCAAAGAGTCTACCCCGGAGAATATCTATATTTTTGGTTCGGTGCCCAGCATTAACCAATGGAACTATACCCAGGGTTTTTCGCTCAAACGCCTCGTGGACAACGGCTATTGGAACCTGACGTTCAGCCGCAATATGCTCGATAACCAGTTGGACCAGTTTAACGATAATTTCGACGGTCAACAAAAAGATGAAGCCAAACGCAAATTGGGCATCAACAGCCTGGAAATTGAAAATAAACTGCGTTTTGACTATAATAAATACGTCGGCGCGTGGAAATATGCCTTCGGCGGCGGCGTACAATACGTGAAATACAACAATACCACCTTCAACCGGATTGTTCCCGAAATTAGAGATGACCAGGGCACCATTATTCAGCCCGACGTAACGGTCAACTTTAATACGGACATTAACTTCTTCAAATACGGCTTTTTTGGCCAGGTAAACCGCAGTTTTTTGAGCAACCGAGTGGCGGTTTCCGCCGGTCTCCGCACCGATGGCAATACTTTTACCGATACGGGCAACGATATTTGGCGCACGTTGAGTCCACGCGCCAGCGTTTCGTACGCTTTTGCACCCAAATGGAAAGTGAACGCGAGCGTGGGCCGTTATTTCAAAATTGCGCCTTACACGGTGTTGGGTTTCCGCGACAACGAAAATAAACTGGTGAACACGGGCCTCGACTACATCCGCAGCGACCATTACGTGGCGGGTTTTGAATATTTGCCCACCAATTCCCTGCGCATTACGCTGGAGGGTTTTATCAAAAAATACGCCGATTACCCGGTGAGTGTTCAAAGTGGCATTAGTTTGGCCAATCAGGGCGCTGGTTTTGGGGTATTGGGCAACGAATTGGTATCGGGTATCGGTACTGGTGAAGCCAATGGTTTTGAATTGTTTGTGCAACAAAAACTCTATAAAGGTTTGTTTTTTACGGGTTCTTACACCTTGTTTTGGTCAAAATTCAGCAATGCCGACGGCCGCCTGATTGCTTCGGGTTGGGATAATCGCCACTTGGTTTCGACCATTTTGGGATATAAATTGCCGCGCAACTGGGAAATTGGGGTGAAATACCGCTACCAGGGCGGTGTGCCGTTTACGCCGTTTGATCTGGATGCCAGCCGCCGCAATTATCTCGTTTCGGGCACGGGTACGCTCGATATTGATCGCTTAAATTCCCAGCGTTTGCGCTCGTTTCAGCAATGTGATATTCGCGTGGATAAAAAATGGAATTTCCGCCGCGCTACCCTCGACGTATTTATTGATATTCAAAACGCATTTGCCAACAAAGCCGAAACGGAACCGAATTATACGTTTACCCGCAAACCTGATAATTCGGACTGGGAAACCACCGATGGCCAATCCATTCGCCCCGACGGCGGTAATGCTATTCCCATTATCCTGAGTAACCTTGATGGCTCTTTATTGCCGACTATTGGGATTATTGTGGAGTTTTAGGGGCGGCCACAAGGGTGGAGTAACCACGAGGGTACGCCCTACCGGGAGAGGCGATAGATCTTCCAGATGCGGGATCGGGCCTGCCACCCGCCAACATCAACGTATCGGATGGCACTCGGGAAGTAGCAATAAGCGGTTTCAAACTGGTTAATATCACGGAAAGCCGGATGGTTTATTTTTTCGGATAAAAATAAATCGTCCGGCTTTTTGTTTTCCGGCATTTTTTCGGAAAAATCGGGCATCATGGCCATTTTTAGTCCTTTGGGTTGGTAAAAACTGGCCGGTAAGGTGCCCACGACGTGATACGGGTTGCGTTTTTCCACGAACAACACCGCGTCGGAATGCTGTTGTTGGTGATCGTACACGTAGTGAAAATAAGGCATAGCTTCCAGCGCCGGGCGAAACATAATGACGGGCAACAGCGCAATATTGATGCCTGCCGCCGTTCGCCAAGCCACACGCCAGGCTTTTTTGTGGCCCCATTCGCGGTCCAAACGTTCCCAACCCGCCGCCGCCGTGATTAACAATGCCATAACAGCGGGAAATAAAAAACGCATTTCTTTGTGGCCAATGAGGCAGTGTACCAACACAAACGGCACCATCGCCCAGATCCACGGGTTCATTTTGGTTTTTTGAAAGCCGAAATACGCCAACACCAACAGCGCAATGCCCACCGGGTGGAACATTTTCATTAAAAATTCGGGCAAATACCACCAAAACGGCTCCACGCCAAAAGTCGCCGCTGCGCCTTCAAAAATATTGATTTTCAGGTAATTCCAGGCTGGGAACAGCCATTTGCCGTACAAAGCGCCATCGGCAAGTAACCCGATGCCAAAAGCCGGTACCGTTCCCGCGACCCATAACAAAAGGTTTTTCCACTCCGTTTTTTTGACCCAAAACATCCACACGAACAACCCCGCAATCGCGAACGCAATTTGGTACCGAAACTGAAAACTCAGGCCCATCAAAAAGCCGGATAACAAGAGCCGCCGTGCGTTCACCGGGCCGTACACGAGTAAAAGGCCCGCTCCAAAACACAACGCCGACCATCCTTCGGAGGAATAACGAACGCCCAAATAAGGCATACACCAGAGGAAAGCGACCATTTTTCCAAAATAATCGCCCAATTCGGGGTACAAAACCCGGTACCAACGCCACAACAGGGCCAAACTCAACAAACCCGACAGCAGCCGCAACAAAAATACTTGTTGAAACGGGTTGGTTAATCCCACCGCTTCCACGGCCCGCAGATAACCCACCGTCAGCATGGGTTGTAACCCGGGCCGCATTTCGCGCGCCCATTCCCAGGGCATATTGTACGGACTGGTGCGCCCCAATTTGAGGTTAGCAAATTCGAGGATCTGAAAATGTTCGTCGGGATGGTGATAACCTTCACTAAACCAAGCGGTTATCACAACAATAATGGTGGCAATTGTCCAGTAAGAAAAACGTTTGGGCATGGAAAGGGAGCGGATTTGCCGCCGTGTAATGTCACTTGTCAAATAAGGGCAAAGGTACGATTTTACGGCCTTATCAACGTGTCCAGCAGCCAGTTTTCATCCTCGATAAAACGCTGGTAATCGGTCAAAATTCGGGCTTCTAAGGCTTCCAACGCCGGGAGTTGATCAGGAGGAAACGTTTTTTTCTTTTTATTCAAATATTGCAGCAACTGGAAACAAAGGTTAATTTGCCCGGAAATAATCAATTTATCGAGCATTTTGGACCGTTTTTCTTCATCCGTAAACCACAGCGTAGTGGGCATACTGGCAGCGTATTGGAGCATTTTCAGCAGCGATTCGGGTGGCGCCGGAATGTTTTTTGCCTTTTCGTAATCGGTGAACAAACTGTAAATATTGTTGGAAATAACCCTGTCTTTCCAAATATCGCTGTTGTACAAACTGCTGACCTGCAAACTGCGAATGCGGCTCATAAAGGTATTTTCCAAAATATCGCTCAACGAAAAAAGGCGCACCGCGATTAATTTCCAGAGAATGTGCAGGGGCGTTTTTTTCAGAATATTGAGGTTTTTGAAAATATCGGTGGTTTCGTGCTGGTTGCCTAATTCCTGCGAAATAGCGCTTTTTACCGCCCGAAATACCCAATAAAAGGCCAATAAAACCAGCGAAGTAAACGTGGTGACCAAGGTGGATACAATCAGGAATAGCGGGTGAGCATCCCAGAAATAAACCATACCGGCTGCGCCAAGCACCGCCACCAGCGCCAGCAACCAACGCAGTTGGTTGTAGGCCATTCGGCCCAAAAAGCCCGGTTTTTCGGTCGGTGGCAGCACAAATGGCGGCGCATTGCGCGAAGAAACATCCGAAACGATGTACGTATCGCAGGTTTTTCCTTCCAAAACCACACTTTCGATGCCTTGGTTATCGAGAATGCCACCGTCCATGAGCGCAATATTGGTCGAGTATTTTTCGTGCCATTCCTTTTCCAGCGGCGAGTCTTTTCCCCGAATAAAGTCTTTCGGAAACGCCATGGGTTCAAACCCGCCGGGAAAACACGAAGAAGCGGCCATAATATCACCCAATCGAATTTCGGCGGCGGCGGCTTCGTCAATGTTCATTTTGCCATTGCCAATTTTGCCGGTTTTTTGAAAACGAAACGGAAGTGTGTTGTACAAATCGGTGGCATTAAAACAAAATTCATCCAAATGCCCAATGGTTTCGTGTTCGAGCAATTTGTTAAAATGTTCGCCGTTGCAAAATTGCGCCTGATAGATTTCGGAAAAAGCATTAATCAGGTTTTTATTTTTTTCCTGTGCCGTCCATTTTGAGGTATCGTTCACCATTTCCAAGGCATCAATGGCCAATTGGTCGTTGTCCAATAAGGCGTACAATTTGTCAAAACAAACCTTAAAATCGTTGCCTTGCGCCAAGGTCAGCACGTAACTTACTCCGGTAAAAGTGCCGCCCGAAATGGTGGAAATGAGTTTGACGCGTTGCAACAACACCGTTTCTTCGTACTCTACGTGGTTTAAATAGGACAATGCCCCGAGGTGAAACGCCGTTGCGCGGTACCCGCCGCCCGATAAAGAAATAGCAATGGTGTGAAATGGATTGGACATGGCTGTTAAAAATACACAGTGATAAAAAACGAAGGTAATGTGTCTTTGGGTTTAGATGACTTTTTATTGTAAAAATTTTTTGTCAATTGTTTAACAAAATTTGAGGGCGTGACAAAATCGGGGCAGTGTGTTATTTTAACCCATATTACCTCATACTCCGCCATAGAATCGTAGTTGGTGAAAATTCTGTTCTTTTATGCCAACTTCCTACTTTTTGAGGCCAAAAAGTAGGCAAAAAGCCCGCGGCTGACGAAAAATCCTACGATTTTGCTTTCCGTTTCCGGCCGCGCCAAAAAAACTCGCCGGTCGCCCTCACGGGGGCTTTCGCCCCGTCAATGACGTTTGGCTCAAACAGTTTTTGGCTTCATCGGCCTCCAACGGAGCAAAATCGGGATTTTTCTAAGGCCGCACTGGTAAGGGACGGACGTGGATTGGTAACGCTGCCCCGATTTTGTCATGTACTCAAATAATTTTACCGCCGTACCACCGGCACAACCCTTTTCCCAGACCCGGTTTCTACGGTTAACCAATATCGTGCACCGCCAAAAAATTACGGCCTACTCGGCCAGCGAAGTGGTGCTGGATCAGGTGGTATTGCCCATTGGGCGGACGTATAAGGGGGTGGAGGTGTTGGGGTAATTCCGCGCGCCCTATTTCTCCACCAATTCCTGAATTTTCAAATCTTTAAAATAACCTTCTGTGCCCACTTCGACCCACAAACCAACGCTGCCCGAACGTTGGGCACCCAGTTTCAGGTCTTCCACTACCAGCACCGGTTCCGGCTGTTGGTAGATGTACAAGGCGGCCTGTGCGCCCTTCACCACAATTTTGAGCGGAATCCATTCGTCGAGGGCCATATCGGCGTAAGATTCGTATTGTTCCGGGGATTCTTTCCGCAAACGGTCAAATTTGTAGTTCGGGTAAGAATAATACTGCACGGCGTGGTTGCGCCGAATTTGTTGCTTTGCCCTTCCGTTGGTGGGACGGATATAAATGGACTCGTACGCGGAGTTATCGGCATTGATGCGGAAGGCAACCCCGATAAAACCCCGGGCAAAATCGGGGGCGTTGGGCAATAATTTGCTCAATACTTTTACTTTAATAACGCAATCCTGGCAGTCGGCCCCCTTGATTTTGACAAAAGTAGGTTCGTCCACGGCGGTAACGGACGGATCTTTCACCACGCGCACTACGTCGGTGTTACCCATTTTGGTGAGTGCATACGTCACCTGGTGAGGCATGAGTGTCGCCGGCGTCAGGGGCAGATACTGCGCGGTTGGTTGGTCCAGGAACGGGGCAATACTGGCCCAAGTGGCCGCAAAATTATCACCAAAACACACGTGTCCGGCGTTAGGAATAATCCCAACCTGGTGGTTGGGAATATGCCGCGCCGCGCTGACGACCCGCTCCACCGGATTTCCCTGGTCGCGGTCGCCCGCCATCACCAAAACCGGACATTTGATGGCGCTCAACAGGTCTTTGCTAACGGTAGCGCGGTTGTAAAATTGGGTGACCTGCGAAAACACATCTTCCAAACGATTCGGCTCCGGCATAAGTTGCAATTGCTGTTCCCAATACTTTTTATCCATTTCAACGGCTTGTTTGGCGGATAAATCAAAGGTTCTTATACCGGGCACGAGTTCTCCCGCCCCAATGGCTACTATTTTTTTGATCCTTTGCGGGTACATGGCCCCTATTTGATAGGCCGTAAAGCCGCCATCGCTGAATCCAATGAGCGTTACACTGTCGTTGGTAACGGCATTGATGACCGTCATGGCGTCGTTGGCGCGTTGTTCGAGGGTCATTGGTTCGGTGCCAATTTCCGATTTGCCGTGTCCCCGCGTAGAAATGGCCACTACGCGATAATTGGGAATTAAATGGTCAATGATCTCCGAAAATTCGATGGTAGAGCCAAACAAACCGCCGTGCAGTAGTACAACGGTTGGCCCTTCGCCGTACACTTCGTAATATATTTTGGCGTCTTTGGTTTGCGCGTAACGCCCGGCCGTGGGGTGGGCACCGTACGGTATTTTGTGCACAACCTGATCGGGCTGAAAGGCTTGTCGTAGTTGTATTTGCCCAAAAACAGTGAGGTGTAACAGGGTCAGGAAAGGCAGTAACCGCAGTCCTGACTTTGTTTTAGGGGTGGGTGGAAACATGGTGTGGTGAATTTTAGTACGGTATTGAAATGGATAAATCAACACTGCTTGGCTTTAAATGCAGTCTAATTTAGAAATAAAAAATTATTCCGACTCAAGTATTGAACGAAGGTTAAATAACTCTTCTGTCGTGATAAAATTTGAATACCCCTTTTTGGCTAAACCTTTTATCAAGATTTTATCACCTGTCCATAATTTTAACCCTAAGAACTCATTTAGAGCCAAAAACGCCACGTAATCCATATCAACATCGCGCACTAATTCGGCACCTTTTAACCAAAATTCAAATGGAATAAGTAATTCCGAAGTAAAATTGATGTTGCTCGTAATTTGGCGAATGGATTCATCCAATTGCTCTGCGTTCATTTGAGATAAATCCATGAGTTTGGCTTGATGTCTTTTTAACTCAAGACGTAGGGTATCGCAAGCATAAAATTCAAACGTGCTGTGAGAATTCATAATTAGGTCACCAATCCTACTTTGAGTGTTTAAGATGGCGCTAAAAACAATATTAGTATCAATAACAAATTTCATCCTGGCAAAAAGCGATGTTTATTTTCTTGCCACCATTGCTTATTCACCTCACGGGCCAATTGATCAACTTCCTCTTGTTTTGCCTTGCTATCTTTTGTAGCCTCTTTGTATAGTAGGTAGTTGATGAGTCGTTGGACCCCCTCCAGATTAACGGTCGCTGGGAGAGTAATGATGATTTTATTATCTTTTGTTTGAATATCCATTGTACGATTTTTTTGCAAATTTAAGTGCTTTGTTTTAATGTAGCAAATGAAAGGTATAAACCGCCCCCCATCTTCACCCCACCACCAAATACCACGCCGCTCCCCAGCGGTTTTTCCAGCGCTCCATATCCACAATCATTTTTTTGCGGTCGTGGAGGGGCATTTCCGGGTATTGGCGTTGAAGGCGGGCGTAATGATCGAGACAAACCAAGGTAATGGCGGTGATATAATGCACCACCCGCAACGCCGTTTCTACGCGGTAACGGGGCTGCCCAATTTTTAAAAACGCCGACCGCACCCGCGCTACTTGTTGCTCGAATAAAGCGCGTAATTCCCTAATTTGTCCTTGTACGACCATATCGGTAGCCACGGTGCGGGTTTGACTTTGAAGATCAAACCAAACATCAAAAATATCGTCGCAGTATTGAATTAATTGCCCAAATTCCAACAATGCCTGCTCTTCGGCCAAAGAAGGTAAAGGTTCGTGCACCATCCGAAACAGCAACACCGAATTACCGCCTTTTTCGCGGGTAATGTGCTCAATTTCCTCGGGTCGGGCCAAGTCGGGCGATTGTTGCCGACCGGCGGTTTCCACGTTAAACACGCGGTGCATGGTATTTTTAAACGCTTCGAGGTGGTTTTTGGGCAATTCTAAATAAATATTGTGCAAAAAATGCAGGGCCAACCGGCGGTGGTCATCGGCGGCCAAACCGTATTCTTCCGGGTTATCGCGCCACAAAATACCGGTATCGTCGCGGTGCCGGAACGAGTCCACCAAATCGTCAAAAAAGTAGGCCAGTGCCGCCAGATTGGTCAGGCGGTGTTTTTCCTCCCAGGTGCGCGTGCGGCCGCGCAAGGCACTAAAAATAATGCTCAGGTAAGTACCGCCGTAAAAATAGTGCTTGAGCCGCCGCTTTTCCCCCGACGACAAGGACTCGGGGTGAGGAAGTTGTAAATCGGGTATGGCACGCGTACTGAAATAGGCGTGTGCCCGGGCAAACGTCAGAAAAAGCCAGGCCGTGGCCCGCACCATGTAAAACCAATGCCGAAGTAGTCGCATCAGGTGATTTTATCGCCTCCGGGCAATATTTTGATAAATTTAACGGCCATTAAACCCGTAATAGCCACCATCGCCACTATAATCGGGATGGATTTGGCGGGATACGTGGAGCCAAACCAATAACCGCACTGCGACCACCAATCCATAATGAGTACGTGGGTGAGGTAAATGCCAAAACTGGCGGTGGCAAATTCTTTTTCCACTTCGAGCAACGGCCACTTGTTCCACGCCATTTTGGCCAATAAAAACCAACCAATAATGCACGCGCCCACGTTGGGCGTCAGGTAATCGTAAAAATATCGGTGAAATTTGCCGCCGTTGAGGGTAGTGCTGGCCCAATACGTGCCGTAAGCAGTGACACTGCTACCCACCACAATGAGGCCCACGGCGGTCCACCACAATTGCCTGCGGGTGAGTGGCCACGGCTGAAGGCCATTGGCGGCCGGTTCACCCGGCAGGGGCTTTTGCATGAGGTAAGCACCAAGGATAAAATAACCCACGTTATTGGAAAATGTTTCCCAGTACAACCCCATTTTTAATCCCCAAAAAGAATATAAAATTTTGTACAACCACGCCGATCCGGCGCAAAGTGCAAAAATATACCAGTAGTCGCGGTCGGTGGCGGTACGCACCCACGGGCGCAGAAGCGGGTAAGTGAGGTACAACCCCACGATGAGGTAAATAAACCAAAGGTGGTAATGCACCGGCCCTTCGAGCAGTCGAATGGCGGCTTCTTTCAGGGTGGCCGGATTTTTTTGGGCCAAATGACCATAGACCATGTACACGATCATCCAAAAAAGACCCGGAATGAGCACGCGGGTGAGTCTTTTTTGCAAAAAAGGCCCCGTAGCGTAATCTTTTGTTAATAATAAAGCCCCACTGAGCAGCACAAAAATGGGCACCGATGCCCGCGAAGTGGCATCCCACCAATTGGATATCCACCAATCCCAGGTGTTCATATCCGGTATTTGTTCGGCCAGCGGGCCAGATACGTGAATGGCAATTACCATGATGGTAGCCAGGTTACGAAGGCGGTCGGCCCAGGCAAAACTGGTATTCGCGGCGGTTGTGCTCATAAAAATAAAAAAAAGTGTTAGGGCAGCGACAATCAATGCAGCCGCAAAGATGGCAATCGTTTTGAAATTTGTACCTTTGCCGCAAAATTATGGAAAAAGTAAAATGCTTGATTATCGGTTCCGGCCCGGCGGGTTACACCGCGGCGATTTACGCAGCCCGTGCCGGATTATCCCCACTCATGTACACTGGCCCCCAACCCGGCGGTCAGTTGATGATTACCAATGATGTTGAAAACTACCCCGGTTATCCCGATGGTCGCCAAGGCCCGGAGATGATGGAGGACTTTAAAAAACAAGCCGAGCGCTTCGATACCGTTATCCGCGACGAAATTATCGTAAAAGTGGATTTCACGGGGCCAATTCACAAAGCCTGGTCCGAATCGGGTCAGGAAATTCACGCCCATACCGTGATTATTGCCACCGGAGCCAGCGCCAAATGGCTGGGTATTCCGGGCGAAGAACGCCTGCAAAACCGTGGGGTTTCGGCCTGCGCCGTGTGCGATGGTTTTTTCTTCCGCAAACAGGAAGTAGCCATTGTGGGTGCCGGTGATACCGCCGCCGAAGAAAGCACGTACCTCGCTAAAATTTGCTCAAAAGTACACCTGTTGGTACGCCGCGACGAAATGCGCGCTTCCAAAATTATGCAGGAGCGGGTATTGAACACCCCAAACCTCATCGTGCACTGGAATACCGAAGCCGAAGAGGTACTCGGTGACCAGGGCGTAGATGGTATTCGGATCGTAAACAACAAAACCGGCGAGAAATCTACGCTGGCGGTAACGGGCTTTTTTGTGGCCATTGGTCATAAACCCAACACGGATATTTTTGCCGATTGGCTTACACTCGACAACAGCGGTTATATCGTAGTGGAACCGGGTCGTACCTTTACCGGCATTGAAGGCGTTTTTGCCTGCGGCGACGCTCAGGACAAAATTTATCGCCAGGCCGTTACGGCAGCCGGTACCGGTTGTATGGCCGCCCTCGACGCCGAGCGCTACCTCGTGGAAAAAGGGGTTTAGGAGTGAAAAGTGAATAGTGAAAAGTGAATAGTGAATAGTGAAAAGTGAATAGTGAAAAGTGAAAAGTGAATAGTGAATAGTGAATAGTGAATAGTGAATAGTGAAAAGTGAAAAGTGTAGAGTTTTTTTATTTTTAAAATAACATTTAACAAAAATAAACAATGGGTAAATTCAGATCTGGGGTCCTTCATGGAAAAGAAGTGACCGACCTGCTCAACTATGCCAACGAAAACAACTTTGCATTACCGGCGGTAAACGTAATTGGTACCAATACTGTCAACGGGGTTCTGGAGACAGCAGCGGCCGTAAACAGTCCGGTTATCGTACAGTTTTCCAACGGCGGTGCGGCGTTTTTTGCGGGCAAGGGCCTATCCAACGAGGGCCAAAAAGCCTCCATTTTGGGTGGTATTTCCGGCGCACAACACGTACACGCGATGGCCGAAGCCTACGGGGTTCCGGTGATTTTGCACACCGACCACTGTGCGTTGAACATTATTAG
Source organism: Chitinophagales bacterium (assembly GCA_013298845.1). Taxonomy (GTDB): domain Bacteria; phylum Bacteroidota; class Bacteroidia; order Chitinophagales; family Saprospiraceae; genus M3007. Next base: position 6,720 of record JAAFJN010000069.1, on the reverse strand, counting down.
TTGGATTGATGGCCTTTTGGATGCCGGTGAGCGTTTTTACGAAAAAAATGGCTACCCGTTGTACAGCAGTCACATGCTCGACCTCTCTGAAGAACCTTTGCACGAAAACATCGAAATTTGCGCCCGTTACTTTGAACGGATGGCCAAAATGGGCATGACCCTCGAAATTGAATTGGGCGTAACCGGTGGCGAAGAAGACGGCGTGGATAACTCCGACGTGGATTCTTCCAAACTCTACACGCAACCTTCGGAAGTGGCGTACGCGTACGAAACCCTGAGCAAAATTTCACCCGATTTCACCATCGCGGCGGCTTTTGGTAACGTGCACGGCGTTTACAAACCCGGTAACGTAAAACTTCAGCCCATTATCCTCAAAAACTCGCAGGAGTATATTCGGGAGAAATACGGCATTTCAAACCCTAATCCGGTGAACTTTGTATTCCACGGCGGTTCCGGTTCTTCTCAGGAGGAAATTCGTGAAGCCATTGAGTACGGTGCCATTAAAATGAACATTGATACCGATATGCAATGGGCGTATTGGGACGGTATTCGCGGCTACTACGAAGCGAAAAAAGGGTATCTCCAAGGCCAAATCGGTAACCCAGAAGGCGACGACAAACCCAATAAAAAATACTACGATCCCCGCGTTTGGTTGCGCGAAGGCGAAAAAACCTTCGTTACCCGCCTCAAACAGGCGTTTGAAGACCTGAACTGCATCGGGAAAAACTGATTTTAGTGAAGAGTGAATAGTGAAGAGTGAATAGTGAAGAGTGAATAGTGAAGAGTGAATAGGTTTTTTGCAACTGAGAATATCAGAAAATGTAAGAAACATTAAGCGTAGCGTAGTAAAGAGTGTACAGCGAAAAATAAAAACTACTCGTTTAAACATTCAAAATGAATACTCTACAACGAGCTTACTTTTCACTTTTCACTATTCACTATTCATTTTTCACTCTTCACTCTTCACTATTCACTCTCTTCACCACTTTCCGCCAATGCAACAAGGTATCGTCTTCGCCTTGTTGGACAAAACCATTTTTTTCGAGGACCCGGAAAGAGGCTTTATTACTTTTTTCGGTGGAAGCCAATATAAACCGCACTTTGGGTTGGGTTTTGGCCCATTCAATCATGGCCCCTACCATTTCGGTCATGTAGCCCCGGTTCCGGAAGGCATCGTAAGTACCGTAACCTACTTCTATTTCACCCACGCCGTTGGGTTCTCCCACAAAGCACAAATCGCCCACCATTTGTTGTTCGGCCTTGTCAATGGCCGTCCATAACGTATAGTACAGGTAATTGCGGCCCGGCTCCGCCACGTTGGGCAGGATGGATTGCGCAAATGCCTCTCGCAGTTCGAGCGAGAGCGTGCGTTTGCTTTCCTGCAATTGAAGCGATTTTTCGAGGGAGTTATCGCACCGAAGGTATTGAATCAGTTGTTCGTACGTTAAAGGTAGAATCAGCAGCCTTTGGGTTTCAATCATTTTTTCGTGTGGTGAATTTTGCGGTAAATATACAACTTCACTGCTACCCACAAAAAAAGCGGATAAAAAACGACTTTTACCGTCTTTTATCCGCTTTTGGGTATCGTGTTGGTGACCGAGGCTTACCGGCGCAAATACATCGCCAGCAAATCGGCCAGGGTATCTTTTAAATCTTTGCGGTTGACGATCAGGTCCACAAAACCATTTTCGAGCAGGTACTCGGCCGTTTGGAAACCTTCGGGTAAATCGCGTTTGATGGTCTCCCGAATAACGCGTGGACCGGCAAAACCAATCAGTGCACCGGGTTCGGCAATGTGAACATCGCCCAACATCGCAAACGAAGCCGTTACGCCGCCCGTGGTGGGGTCGGTCATGAGGGAGAGGTAAGGCAACCGGGCTTTGGCCAGCAGGGTGAGTTTGGCGCTGGTTTTGGCCATTTGCATGAGCGAAAAAGCCGCTTCCATCATCCGGGCACCGCCCGATTTGGAAATAATCATGAAGGCACTACCGGTTTCAATGGCGCGATCAATACCCAACGAAATTTTTTCGCCCATGACCGAACCCATCGAACCACCGATAAATTTAAAATCCATGCACGCTACCACCAATTTTTGGCCTTTTACGGTGCCTTCGGCGAGTGCCATGGCGTCGGTGAGGCCCGTTTTTTGGATGGTTTCGGTGATACGGGATTTATAAGGTTTTAAATCGGTGAAGTTCAGCATATCCACCGCGATTAAATCATCGTGGAGGCGGGTAAATTGCTGATCGTCAAAAATAATGTTGAAATATTCTGCTGACCCGATGGCGGTGTGGTAATCGCATTTGGGGCATTTATAGAAGTTCTCCTTTAAATCCTTGGTTGTACTGGTTTCTTTGCAGTTTTTACACTGGTACCAAACGCCTTCGGGAACGTCTTTTTTGGCGCGGGTTGCAGTGGTAATACCTTCTTGAAGTCGTTTAAACCAACTCATTTGCCGTTGTTTTTTTTGTTAAAATGCCCGAATTTTATTCAAAGCGGGGGCAAAAGTACATAAACCTCTTACACGAAGAATCATTTGTGAATAAATTATTAGTTTCGGTTCCTTGCAATGCCCATTCCTGCCTACTTTTGGGCCATGAATTGGAAAATGATTCCCATTTTGCTGCGCAAAGAACTCCTGCTCGAATTTCGGCAGCGGTACGCTATTTCGGGCATTGTGCTCTACGTATTTAGCATGGTGTTTGTGGTGTACATTGCCAGTGTAAAAGTCGCGCCCAACGTGTGGAATATCCTTTTTTGGCTCATCGTGTTGTTTGCCTCCATCAATGCCGTGGTAAAAAGTTTTGTGCAGGAAAGCGGGGCGCGGCAGTTGTATTATTACCAAATTGCCGATCCGGTGGCCATTCTCATCGCCAAAATCCTGTACAATACCATTTTATTACTGGTGCTCAGTGGTTTGGCCTTTGCCATTTACGCGCTCGTGTCGGGGAACCCGGTGAAAGATGTGCCGTTGTTCACCCTGACCATTGTGCTGGGTAGCGTGGGTTTTGCAATTGCTTTTACGTTTATTTCGTCCATTGCGGCCCGGGCCAATAACAGCGCCACCCTCATGGCTATTTTGAGTTTTCCGGTCGTTTTGCCCATTTTATTAACCCTGAATCGCCTGTCGTCCATTGCGTTGCGGCTCATGCAGGATACTTCCTACACCAAAGACATTATCAACCTGCTGGCCATTGATGCCATTTTACTGACGCTCACTTTTGTGTTGTTTCCTTTTGTTTGGCGTGATTAATTGTTTTTTGCCGAAAAAAAATCCGGGCCTTTTTCTTTTAACCGCCCAAACAACACATCCACCAAAAATTTAATTGCTACCAACGCCACCGTGCCCCAAATGGCCGCATCCAAACCCGGAATCCGAGGAATCAGGTGCATGGTAAATACCTGCAACAAAGCCAATAACACCAACACATGGACGTAGGTGCGCATCATTTCGCCGAAAAAATTGGCTTTTTTGTACGTGCCGTTCATGAAGTAATGCAGCACAAAACCCGCCGAATAACTCAGCACCAATACCGTTAATTGTGGTACCACGTTAAATCCATTGCCCAAATCACGGTCGGTATCAATGCCGTTGATGGTAAAAGCAACGGTCAGCATCACAAACCCGATGCCGAGAAAACCAGCCATAACGAGCATAAAAAGCCGTTGAAAAAGGTTATCAAAAAACGACCGATTATCCAAGGCGAATAACGCCCGCAGCAGGGCAAAAGCGATCATCAGGATAATTTCCCACCAAAACAGCAGGGTAATTTGCATAAGATTGGCCCGCAGCAGCACAATACTGCCCAATGTCACAAGCAACGACGCGTACGGCTGCCACCACGGATGAGCGTACGGTTTAACAAGCGTTTCCTGAATGTGTCCTAACATCTGTTTATTTTTTTACTATTGGCTGTTCACGCTGCAAATGTAATTTTCATAAAGTAACTGTGGGATAATTATTTCATTAGAGAATGTCACAACTATCAACGCCACAGTATATACATCGACTAACACTCGGGAGTGCATGACAAAATCGGGACAGTATCTCGAATACCCATCCGTCCTTTTCCGGTGCGGCCTTAGAAAAATTCCGATTTTGCTCCGTTGGAGGCCGATGAAGCCAAAAACTGTTTGAGCCAAACGTAATTTGAGGGGCGAAGGCCCCCGTGAGGTCGACCGGCGAGTTTTTTTGGCGCGGCCGGAAACGGAAAGCAAAATCGTAGGATTTTTCGTCAGCCGCGGGCTTTTTGCCTACTTTTTGGCCTCAAAAAGTAGGAAGTTGGCATGAAAGAACAAGTTTTTCACCAACTACCATTCCCCGGCGGCGCATAAAGTGATATCGGCCAACATAAAAGCCGTTCCCGATTTTGTCACGCACTCAACGTTCAGTAACTACTTCGACATTAACAAATAACACCCCAAACCTATTTTTTTAATCCGAATTACACCCCGCATCTTCCTTTTTACTTTTAAACAACAGCAGACCATGAAGTTAACCGCAGATTTTAACCATGCCGGCGGCGGAACTCCCTCCCCCAAGCCTACTCAAACCATTGCGATTGAGGATCAGGTGAATTTTTTTATCGAAACCATCCGCGAATTGGTCAGTAACGACGAATTGGAAGATGCTGCGCAAATCATGCGCCAATTTTTGGAACCCCTCGACGATGACATGGGGCAAATGGCCATATCACTCAACGCTCGCCTGCGCAATATCAACCGCGAACGCGACGAAGAAACCATCACCAACGAAGATTATCGCGTTTCCCGCGCCAAAATTCGCAAGGCCATGCTCAACTACGTCAACGACGAATTGCCCCAAAAAATGACCCTCCGCCGCCGCATGGAAGCCTTAAAAGCCATGACCACGGCCAACCCGGTGGTACCACTCGCGCCCGTTGCCCGCACCTACGAAGCATCGCCCAAAGGTGTGCTGGAAAAAGTAATTGGTGATAAAAACGAAATGTTGCCCACGGCGTGGCTGGCCAAAGCCCTGCTGGCCTCCAAAAGCGTTTGCCGCGTGTTGGTGGGTGGGCGCGCCGATGGTACCGGTTTTTTGCTCAAAGGCGGGTACGTTATGACCAATGCCCACGTATTGCCCAACGCTGCCAAAGTGGCCAAAGCCGAAATTGAGTTTAATTTTGAAGAAGGCGAAAACCAAACCGTACGATACAAATTAAATGCCGATTCGGCCAAAAGAAGCCCCGTCTCCGCGCTGGATTATTGTATTGTGAAGGTAAAAGACAACAAAAAAATGCCCCTCAAACAATGGGGATACCTCGAATTGGAAACCCAAATGGAAGTGCGCAAAGGAGACGCGGCCAATATCATCCAGCACCCCGGCGGCGGCGTGAAACAATTGGCCTTCCGGGCCAACGAAGTGATTTCGGTGTGGGGCAACAAGATATTTTACATTGCCGATACCGAACACGGTTCCAGCGGATCGCCGGTATTTAACGACAACTGGAAAGTGATCGCCCTGCACAGCCGCGGTACCGGTGCCGACGACGGCGGTATGCAAATCAACGCCAACGGTGAAAAAGCCGCCGCCAACCAAGGCTTCGCCATCACCGCCATCGCCCACGACCTCGGCCTCACCGAGACCCCGTAAGGGCAGCCCTCGTGGCTGCCCATGTGCCGTAAACCACTCGTGCGCCTCGTAGCTGCCCATGTGCCATACACATACCACTCGTGCGCCCTCGTGGCTGCCCATGTGCCGTAAACCACTCGTGCGCCCTCGTAGCTGCCCATGTGCCATATACCACTCGTGCGCCCTCGCACACGCCCATATACCACTCGTGTGCCCTCGTGGCTGCCCATGTCCCATATACCACACACATCCCCCTCGTGGCTGCCCATGTCCCATATACCACACACCCCCTCGTGGCTGCCCATCTGGCCGACATCCGTGTATAATCTCACACTCCACCGGTAGTAAGGGGCAGCCACAAGGGCTGCCCCTACCGTAACCTCCACCAAAAAAAATGACAAAAGAAACTTTTCTGCAACAAGCAGACTTATTGCTGGACAAAGACCCCATGCGACGCGTATCCCCCTTAGTAGAAGCCGCCTTGGACAACAACTGCATTTTCGACACCCATTGCCACATTTTTGATCGCGGCTGCATTGATGAAAGTTATTTCCTGCTGCGTTTCATGCGCGAATCGCTGGGACTGGAAAGCAACGCTTCGGTGGACGCCGAGTTGTTCACCCAAAGCGCATTACAGGCCCAGGGACTCACCATTTTGACCCAAACCGAAGCCGAAATCTACGAAAAACACCAAAACGGCGCGTCCTACACCTGGGAGGATATCGAAGCAGAAATCAACCAGGCCACCGAAGCCACCGCCGCGTTGGAAGGTTTTAGCGTGGCCGGTTTGTGGCGCACCCTGCGCAATATTGTGTTCAAAACCGATAAGCGCGGCATTTTGCAATATTACCTCGACAAAGTGGCCCTGCGCAATTTGCCGCTCTACGCCAACCGTCAGCAGGTAACGTCCATTTTGCTCATGGATTTGGAAGCGGGCTGGAACCGCACCATCAATAAAAAACTATTCCAGCAGGTGAACGAAGTCAAGGCCCTTATGCGCGATTTTCCCATATTGCCCTATATCGCCGTGGACCCGCGCCGCGCCGACTGGCACGGAGAAGACAACTTGTACGCGTTGGTTTTGCACGCGCTCACGGGTGATACGCCGTTTTTTGGGGTAAAAGTCT
>JAAFJN010000068.1 GCA_013298845.1 Chitinophagales bacterium | reverse complement strand
GTGGAAAAAATCTACCAAATCTGGGAGATTTGGCAGATTAGCCCGGACTTGGGAGCGTGACGATGCACCCCAAGTGTGGAGTCTTACTCTATCTTTCGACACAAATGTACCCATCTAAAAGTTGTGATAAGCGATACCTGTAAGTGTCATCAATCTATCAAATCTGACAGATTTGGCAGATTAGCCCGGACTTGGGAGCGTAACTATGCGCCCTCAACGTAACCCTCCCTAAAACACCCCGCTTCCCTGAATAATGCCACCGCCTACCACGTCATCACCTTCGTAAAATACGGCGCTTTGACCAGGGGCAATCCCTTTTACATTGGCGTGGAACTCCACTGAAATATCGTTGCCCACGGGGTATAAGGTCGCCACGGTACCTGCGTCGCGGTAACGGACTTTGGTAATGGTTTCCAAGCCCGATTCGGGGACATTGGCGTATTTCATCATGGTGACTTTACCCACCATCATGCCATTTCGGATGAGGTCTTCTTCTTTTCCCAACACAACCGTATTGGTATCGGGGCGGATTTCGGTCACGAACATCGGTTCGCCCAGGGCAATGCCAAGGCCCTTGCGTTGGCCGATGGTGTAAAACGGATAACCTTCGTGTTTGCCCAGCACTTTTCCGTCGGTATCCACAAAGTTGCCACCGCGCACCATATCGTCGAGGCCATCCACGCGGCGGCGGAGGAACCCGCGATAGTCGTTATCGGGGACAAAACAAATTTCGTAACTCTCCGCTTTTTTGCTGAGTTCGTCAAAACCACGTTCGGCGGCCATTTGGCGCACTTCCGGTTTGGTAAATCCGCCCAACGGCATACTGGTGCGGTGCAGGCATTCCTGGCTCAATCCCCAAAGCACATACGACTGGTCTTTTTGCAAATCTTTGGCGCGAGTAATGTATTTACGGCCGTCTAATTCATTAATAACGCCGTAATGCCCCGTGGCGATAAATTCGCAATCGAGCATATCGGCGCGTTTGAGCAGGCTGTTCCATTTGATATGGGTATTACAAAGGACGCAGGGATTGGGCGTACGGCCCGCCATGTATTCGTCCACAAAATTATCAATGACGTAATCGCCAAATTCCTCGCGGATATCCACGATAAAATGGTGAAAACCCAATTTAACGGCCACCTGACGGGCGTCGTTAATACTATCGAGTGAGCAGCATCCGGTTTCTTTTTTGGAGCCGCCGGCCGTGGCATAATCCCAAGTTTTCATGGTAATACCAACAACTTCCCAACCTTCTTCGTGCAGAAGAACGGCGGCAACCGTTGAATCAATACCGCCCGACATGGCGACCAATGCTTTCCCGTGTTTAGACATTATTTTGTTGTGTTGTGCCTTTGTTTGCCAAAAGGGAGACAAAGGTACTTAATTTTAGTGTTTGTTTAGCATAATTTCCGCCACAAGCCGAACGTACAAAGCGCCCACCAGCGTCGCGTCGTAATCTTGAATGGCAATTACGCGGGCTTCATTGCCCATTTTTTGCCGTTGTTCGGCTTCAATGGAGCAGCAAAGCAGCATCACCTGATAGAGTTTTTCGCTGTCTTTAACCGGGACAATAAAGCCCGTTTGACCTTCGCGCACCGTTTCGCTGCAACCGGGGGTGTCGGTAGTGATAATGGGTTTGGCCATGGACATGGCTTCCAAAAGCACTTTTGACAAACCTTCCCGGTAAGAGGGGAGGACCATCCAGTCGGCTTGGGCAACAAAAGGCCGTACATCGTCGCTGGCACCTTTGTACTGAATATAATCTTCTTGTACCCAATTCACCAATTCGTTGCGTTGAATATGCGCCGGATTCTGATCATCGAGGTGGCCCAAAATCCAGCATTGTGCCCGGGGAAACGAGGTTTTGAGCCGGGCGGCGGCGGCGGCAAACTCCCGAATGCCTTTATCGTACAACAAGCGACCCATGAATAAAAAAACCGGCCCACGCGGCTTTCTTTTAACAGTCGAAGGTTTAAAATAGTTCGTATCAACGCCACATCCGGGCACCCGAAAGGTGTTTTCGCGCCGGACAATGGCTTTTTTAATGAGTAATTCCTGGTCTTCTTCGTTTTCAAAAACAATTTTGGCCGTTTTTAAAAAAGACAAACGGTACAACCAACGCGTTACCCAGGGAATAAAACCAGTGTGCAAAAAAGTGTACCCGAGTCCCGTTACCACGCAAACTGACGGAACACCGGCCAACCTGGCCCCAAAATTCCCCCAAACGTTTGCCTGTACCCCGTAATGAATCACAATATCGGGGCGGGTACGTTGGTAAATACGCTGAAATTCGAGCGTCATTTTTATGGAGGAAATGACACTGGTACTGTTGCGGCGAAACGATTGAAGCCCCACAAACTCAACGCCCGGTTCCCGAAGCAGGTTGCTCACTGTTTCATCCACGGGGGCAATCACAATGACTTTATAGCCTTCGCGGTGCAGTGCCCGAATGACCGGTAACCGGAAGTTGTAAATGGACCAGGCCAAATTGGCCACTAGGGCTACAACGCCTTTGGGTGGGCCTTTTTCGAGGTTATGAGAGGCTTTTTGCATGAAAATTCTGGTCAATAATGCGGAGCATCCAGATATTGCACCCCCAAATGGCGATACTTTGCAATAGGGTAAAGGCCATTAATACGCGCAACAAGGGCCAGCCAACGAGGGCTAACCCATAACAAAGCGGCAGTGAAATAGCCGTCATTAGCGTTGAAAAAAAGAAAAAACGAGTATTGCCTGTAACAAAAAAGCCCATGCTGGTTGGGGTGCTCAAAAATTTGGAAAATGCCCAGATCGCAATTACACTTGCAATTTGGCCCGCAAAGTTCCAATCTTTTCCCAAAAACAAAAAAAATAATTTGGGACCAGCCACTATAATGGGGATAAATATAATCAAGCCAACAATGGACCATTTTTTCCAGTGTTGCACAATGATTCCCGAGTGAAAGGCATTCCGCTGGGCTAAATCCTGAAAAATGCGATAATTATAGGGGCTAAGTGCTCCTTGCACCAACGACAGGGGCGCACCACAGATACGCATGGCCAAAAAACAAGCGGCCGCCTCCACCGGACTGTAAAAATGGGCAATGAGCAAAACCATTCCCTGGTCGCCAACGCTGGCCAGCAAATTACCCGCCGTCAGGTAAAATCCGGTGGATTGGTGCGCGGCCAGGGTGCGCTGGGCTTGTGTCCACCTGAATTGGTGAAATTCTTGCCTCAACGCCGGGTTTTTGGCCCAAAAACACGCCAACGGTAGCGCATTACCCAATAATAAGGTAAAAAACAAACCGTCGGGTACCTTGGCAAAATACAACGCAATTGCGCCCGGATAGGCCACAATGGCAATGGCAAGGCGATAGTGGTTTTGTTGGTCAAAACGCCCCAAGGCCGCCATTCGGCTCAGCGACATTTGCAGTGTACCGTGCAGCAGCAAAATAATGGCCGTAAAATAAAAGTATTTATCTTGGGTAAACGTCAGCAAGTGGAACGCGGCGGCGACTGCCAAAGCCACGCCGCTCAACAACCAATGCGCCCCAATGCCCACCACGTAAAGATGGTTGCGCGCTGCCTCCGTTGTTGCTTGAAACAATGCAATATCGGCGCGTAATTGAGAAAAAGCCGCCACAATATTGATAAACGACAACGCTACGCCCCATGCACCCACCACATCGGGTGGATAAAAGCGCGTGAGTACGGGAATGCAGGCAAATATGATGATTTGCGCCAGGGCATTGCCCGTAAGTAGTCGGAGTAGGGTGCTATTCAAAAACAAAATGGTGCTTTATAGCGTGCTCCGTTGGTACGGTAGGAGCGTTTAAAAGTAGCGAATGGCATTTTTTTGTCGGCGAATAGTGTCAACTGCGGATTAGCGCGTATTTTTGCCTTTCAGTAATAATACACGCTCTAACCACCATCAAATTGACAGTTATGCACATTCTTTTCGCTCCTGTTCCCAGTCGGTACGGGCCATAATAAATACCACGGCTCCGGCAATCACCATGATGATTTTAAATACAAAGGCGAATAATCGGCCAAACTGTTCGACCCAGCCCAAAAAAGCCCAGTGAATTCCCACCAAAGTAAGGATGAGGCTGGTCAGTCCCAGTACAATGAGGAGGAAACCGGCAATTAATCCTGCGTTCTTATATTTGTTCATAAATAATGTCTGATAGTCAAATAAATAAAGTCAAATTAGTCGAATGTCCCCGCGATGCCATGCAGGGCTTACACGATTTTATCCCAACGGAGACAAAGGTTGCCTATATAAACCAATTATTGCGCGTTGGGTTCGATACCATTGACTTTGGTTCTTTTGTAAACCCCAAAGCGATCCCGCAAATGCGCGATACCGCCGAAGTGCTCGCAAAATTAGACCTTTCCGTTGGTACCACCAAATTACTGGCCATTGTTGCCAATCAACGCGGGGCCGAACAAGCCTGCGAATTTCCCGAAATCCAGTATTTGGGGTACCCGTTTAGCATCAGCGAAACGTTCCAGATCCGCAATACCAACGCCACCATTGCCGAAAGCCTCGAACGCACCAAAGATATTCAGGATTTGTGCGTCCGGCACGGCAAAGAATTGGTTTTGTACATCAGTATGGGCTTCGGAAACCCTTATGGCGACCCTTGGAACGTGGATATTGTGCACAAATGGATTGACCAATTGGCCCCACTGGGCATTCATATTTTTTCGTTGTCCGATACCATTGGCTGCTCTAATCCCCAAAATATCGCTTATTTGTTTGGTAACCTCATTCCCAACTATCCGGGCGTAGAATTTGGGGCGCACCTGCACACGCAGCCCCACAATTGGCGCGAAAAAGTGCAATCTGCCTGGGATAACGGCTGTCGGCGTTTTGATGGTGCCATTAAGGGATACGGCGGCTGCCCCATGGCTAAAGATGACCTGACGGGCAATATGGCCACCGAAAATATGATTTTTTATTTCGACGAAGTCATGGCCGATTTGAACATTGACCGTTCGGCATTTGGGAAAAGTATGTCCATGGCCGTGGAGGTTTTTCCTTAAAAAAACGTTTCGGTTGTATGCCCTGTACAGCGGGGTGGCCTTTTTGAGCATAACAGCGGTTTTTTTTGCGCCCGTTGTGCACCGCCTGCTCCATATTTTACACGTTGAAACGGAAGAAGAGCGTTGATTTTAATAAAGTGAATAACGAATAGTTTTGCCCGTCGTAGGCTGTTTTACCACTAAGGCACTAAGAATACACTAAGATTCACTAAGTGTAAAGTGTTCATTTTTAATTTTTTAAACAAAAAAACTTTTCACTTTTCACTATTCGTTATTCACTCTTCACTCTTCACTTTCAACCCAATTTTTTCCCCTTCAATAATCATTTGCGCTTTGGCGGATTCCAGTTCATTGGGGATAACGCCGTCGAGAATGGCTTCGCGGACGGCCGTTTTAATGATGCCCACTTCACGGGAAGGTGGAATGCCAAAAAATTCCATAATGATTTCACCCGTGAGCACGGGTTGCCAGAGTCGCATGCGGTCGGTTTCGCTCACCAAGGCCATTCGTTCCTTGAGGTACTCGTAACCTTCGAGGTAACGCGACATTTTATTGGGGTTTTTGGTCGTAATATCCGAGGCGCAAAGTTTCATCAGGTCTTCCACGTCGGGACCAGCGTCGAAGAGCAGGCGGCGTACTGCGCTGTCGGTGACCTCTTCTTTGGTGAGGGAAATGGGGCGCAGGTGCATTTTGACCATTTTTTGCACGTATTCCATTTCGGGACCCAAAGGCAGGCGCAGGTTTTTAAAAATTTTGGGAATCATGTTCGCGCCCACCCATTCGTGCCCGTGAAAACTCCAGCCAAAGTCTTTGTGGAATTTTTTAGTGGCCGGTTTGGCCACGTCGTGGTACAGCGCCGACCACCGCAACCAGATATTGTCGCTGCGGCGGCAAAGGTTATCGAGCACTTCGAGGGTATGGTAAAAATTATCCTTGTGGCCCCGGCCATCGCGGTCTTCCACGCCTTGGAGGGCGGCAATTTCGGGCATAATCAGGTGCAACAAACCCGAATCGAACAGCAGTTTAAAGCCGATGGAAGGTTTGGGGCATTTCAATATTTTTTCCAATTCGGTGGTGATCCGCTCTTTGGAAACAATAAAAATGCGGTTTTTATGCTGTTGAATGCCTTTAAAGGTGTTTTTATCAATTTCAAAACCCAGTTGATTGGCAAACCGAATGGCGCGCATCATGCGCAGCGGGTCATCGGAGAAGGTTTGGCCGGGATCGAGCGGGGTTTTGATGAGTTTTTGTTCCAGGTGCGCAAGGCCGCCAAAGGAATCGAGGATGCTGCCAAAATCGCGTTCGTTGAGGCTGACGGCCAGGGCGTTGATGGTAAAATCGCGGCGGTTTTGGTCGTCTTCCAGGGAACCTTCTTCCACGTCGGGTTTACGGCTGTCGGGGCTGTAACTTTCTTTGCGCGCGCCCACAAATTCAATTTCCAGGTCTTCGTGGCGGATCATGGCGGTACCAAAACGCCGGTAGACCACAATTTTGGGGCGCGGGTACAATTTGCCCGCCACCTGTTCGGCCAAACGAATGCCATCGCCCACGCACACAATATCCATGTCCTTGGAAGGGCGGCCCAACAAACGGTCGCGGACGTAACCACCCACCACGTACGCCGGTACGTTAATTTCGCTGGCGCATTGGGCAATCAGTTCAAATACTTTTCTTTCGTGGGGTTGGATGTTGAAAATCATGCGGGTACGGGTTCGGTTACGGGCGCGAACAGTTGTTCGTTGGAATACACCTCTTCAATTTCGTCTAACACCGCAAACAAGTCGGCGGGTTCCATGAGGGTCACCAATTTGGCGCGGTACGGTTTAATGTGCGGCAAATCGCGGAGGTAAGGCGCGTAGTGGCGGCGCATTTCGAGCACGCCCAGTTTTGGGCCTTTCCAGGCGAGGCTATCGGCCAGGTGTTGCCGCGCCGATGATACCCGCTCCTGCACCGTGGGCGCGGCGAGTAATTCGCCAGTGGCCCAATAGTGTTTTATTTCGCGGAAAATCCAAGGGTAACCGATGCTGGCGCGCCCAATCATAATGCCGTCCACGTTGTATTTTTTGCGGTATTCGGTGGCTTTTTCCGCCGAATCCACGTCGCCATTGCCAAAAACGGGGATGTGCAAACGCGGGTTGTCTTTTACGCGGTTGATCCACTCCCAGTTGGCCTCGCCCTTGTACATCTGTACGCGGGTGCGCGCGTGAATGGTAATGGCCTGCACCCCGATGTCTTGCAAACGTTCGGCGACTTCCACGATATTAATGGTGCTTTCGTCCCAACCGAGGCGCGTTTTTACGGTCACGGGTTTGGACGTGCATTTGACCACGGCTTCGGTGAGGCGCACCATGTGCGGAATATCGCGCAGCAAACCGGCACCGGCCAGTCGGCAGGCTACTTTAGCCACGGGACAGCCGTAGTTGATGTCAATAACGTCGGGGTTTTTGGCCGCGATAATTTCGGCAGCCCCCACCATATTATCGAGTTGTCCGCCGAAGAATTGAATCCCGATGGGGCGTTCGTAGTCGAAAATATCGAGTTTTTGGAATGATTTTGCCGCATCATGCACCAGTCCGTCGGCGCTGATAAATTCGGTATAGACCATATCGGCGCCCTGTTGTTTGCAGAGTTTGCGGAATGGCGGGTCGCTCACGTCCTCCATGGGAGCGAGCAAAAGCGGGAATTCTCCCAGTTCTACGTTGCCTATCTTTATCATTTTCGGGCGCAAAAGTAGGTGTTTTTTGGGAAATGGGGAGAAAAAAAGCGGGAGGGGACAATCGCGATGGAGCATTTATTTTCCAGGTCAGTAACGCACATGGTAAATCTCTTTAGTAGGTGTTATAAGCCCGCCTCGCCCCCCATATTTTCCTTTCAGTCAGTATATTTTACCATAATTATGATAAAATATTGGAAGAATGTGGTAAAATAATGTAAACGCAGCATCTTTGAATCTCATTTCCTTTGCAGAGGTCCTATTGGTATGAAGTTAACTGAAAATCAACTAACTAAAGCACATCAAAAAAAATAGACGGGTACCCACGTGCCGGTCTATTCAAGCAATTATTTAATAGCCTAACACTAAGGTGCACTTGCTGCGCCCTACAAACCGTTTCTCTTTTTTAAAATTTTATAACTAATGATTTATGGAAAAATTTGACATTTTACGATCTGTAAACTGGCATAATGCCATGCGTGTCAGTTTAACGCGGTTGCTGCTTTTGTCAGCAATCATCGGTTACGCCAGCCATGCGGAAGCACAAGGTATGCGCAGTTCCGTTGCAACGTTAAACACCGAGCATTCGTTGAACGGCGTACAGGCTCCTGTATCTGTTTTTGTGGTAACCGGTACCGTAACCGACAATACCGGCGAAGCATTGGTGGGTGCAAGTGTTAATCTGGAAGGTTCTAACAAAGGCACATTAACCGATGGCAATGGTGCCTACCGTTTGGAACTCGCAGATACGGAAATGAGAGGCAGTCTGGTTTTTAACTACGTCGGTTACGAAAAACTCGTGGTTTCGATTGACGGACGTACTAAAATTGACGTTGCCCTACAAGAAGACAATACCCTGAAAGAGGTGGTTGTTACCGCCTTGGGTATCACAAAAGACGCAAAAAAATTGGGTTACGCCGTTACTACGGTAGGTGGTGACCAAATGGACAAAGCCCGTGAAACCAACGTGGCCAACTCCTTGAGCGGCCGGGTAGCCGGTTTGAAAGTATCCGGCACCAACGGCGGTCCCGGTGGTACCGTAAAACTCCTCCTGCGCGGTTTGCCCAGTATGAATGGTTCCGGTTCTCCATTGTTCGTTATCAATGGTATCCCGATGGACAATACCCAACGCGGTTCTGCCGGTGAATGGGGTGGTTCCGACAACGGCGACGGTATCGGTAATATCAACCCCGATGACATCGAAACCATGACGGTGCTCAAAGGCCAGTCGGCTTCGGCGCTGTACGGCTCACGCGCTTCCAACGGTGTTATCCTGATTACGACCAAAAGTGGTAAAAAAGGTGATTTCTCGGTGGAGTACAACATGAACGCCATGATTGACAGAGCCGTGGATAACACTGATTTCCAAACCGAATACGGTCAGGGTGTTGGTGGTGTAAAACCAACTACTGCCAATGGTGCGTTGCAAAGCGCGCGTATGAGTTGGGGTGAAAAACTCGACGGCAGTCAGGTGATTCAGTTCGACGGTAAAACCTATCCTTATTCTGCGGTAACCGACAACCTGAGCCGTTTCTACCGCACGGGTCCGTCTATTACCAACACTGTAGCCATTGCAAAAGGCACCAACAACGGTTCATTCCGTTTGTCGTTTTCTAACCTCGACAACGAATCTATCGTGCGCAACAGCGGCCTTAACCGCAATACGATCAACTTGAACATTGATCAAAACATCACCACGCGCCTTTCTTTGAAATTTATGGCGAACTACGTGGACGAAAAATCCAGAAATCGTGCCCAGTTGAGCGATGGCCCAATGAATCCCAACAACGGTTTGTTCCTCGCAACCAACATTGACCAAAGCATTTTGGCACCCGGTTACGACCCGGCTACTGGTAACGAAATTCAGTTCAGCGACGACGAATACGTGACCAACCCTTGGTTTGTAGTAAACCAATACGTGAACAACCTCGGTCGTAAACGTCTGATCAGTTCTGGTGCTTTGAAATACAATTTCACCAACTGGTTGTACGCACAAGCGCGGGTAGGTTACGATTTGGCCAACGACCGTTTGTTCAAAGTAACCCCAACCGGTACGGCTTATTCGGCTGGTCGCCGCGGTGGTTTGGATGATTTGGCTTCTACGGAACGTTTCGAACTCA
The DNA here is from genome assembly GCA_013298845.1 of Chitinophagales bacterium. GTDB lineage: Bacteria > Bacteroidota > Bacteroidia > Chitinophagales > Saprospiraceae > M3007. Next base: position 10,701 of record JAAFJN010000068.1, on the reverse strand, counting down.
ACGCTGATGCCTTGATTGGTGCTTCACACAACATCACCCGCGACCTTAGTTTTGACGCGGCCATTGGTGCCAACTTACGCAAAAACCAGGAAGAACGCATCAAAATTGGCGGTGGTCCGTTCATTTTGCCTTACCTGTACAGTTTCAACAACGTACAAAACATCAGCCGCGATTACGGTTTCTCCAAGTCACAGGTGAATTCAGCGTATTACACGTTTGATTTGTCTTATCGCAATTTCCTGACGTTGGGTACTACCGGTCGTTATGATGCTTACTCTACGCTGCCAATTGACAACAACACCATTTTTGTACCCTCTTTCTCCGGAAGTTTCATCTTCTCCGAGTTGGTGGACATTCCAAAGTTGACTTTTGGTAAATTGAGAGCCTCATACGCTACAACCAGTAACGAATTGACGCAGGCGTACCAAACCGCCGTGTACTATTCATTGGCCAATAACTTCAACGGTACGCCCGTGGGTATTTTTAATACTTCTTTGCCCAGTGGTTTGTTGAAACCATTTACCACCAACGAAATTGAAGTAGGTGCTGATTTGCGTTTCTTCAACAACCGTTTAGGTTTCGACGTGGCGTATTTCACCAAGCAGACCAACAACGAAATCATGGGTGCTTCTTTCAGTATTGCAACCGGTTACACCAGCGGCTTTATCCCCAATGGTTCTACCAAAAATACTGGTTTGGAATTGCAAATTACCGGCAGCCCCGTGCGCAGCAAAGACTTTGTGTGGAACACGACGTTCAACCTCACCAAAGTTAGAAATGAAGTATTGGAAACCGACGCCGCTGGCAACAACGTTAACCTCGGTTCTAACCGCGCCACGTTGGGTAACGCCATTACGGCTTACGTAAAAGGTTTTGCCGGCCCGCAAATTCTCGCGTACGATTACAAGCGCAACAGCAGCGGTGAAATCGTGGTGGATGCTTCCGGTTATCCTTTGAGAGGTGAATTGATGCAAATGGGTAGTGTACTGCCTACTTTGTACGGTGGTTGGAACAACGAATTTAACTACAAAAATCTCAGTTTCTCGTTCCTGATTGACTATAACTACGGTAACAAAATCCTGTCGGCTACCAGTTACTACTCCATTTTCCGTGGTTTGAACAAAATGACCCTCGAAGGTCGTGATGGCATCACGGTGGGTGTAACCGAAGGCGGCGACCGCAACACGGTAAAAGCCGACGCACAGGGTTACTACCGCGCATTGGCGCAACAAGTGACTTCTACCCACGTACTCGACGGCGACTTTATCAAGTTGCGTCAGGTGTCATTGGGTTACACTTTGCCCAAAAGCATCGTAGGAAAAACACGGGTATTCAAATCAGTACAAGTGTCTTTGGTGGGTCGTAACTTGTTGTTGTTGATGAGCAAAGCCGACAACATTGACCCGGAAGCAACATTCGGTTCCAACGTAAGATACTACGGTATCGAAGGCACCAGTTTGCCCGCTACCCGTACGTACGGTGTTAACCTGAACGTGAAATTCTAAACCTGCATGGGGCGCGTGGTATTTTTTACGCGATAAACGCCCCGTACAGTTTGTTTACATCTTTAAAATTATTAAAATTTTTTAAATGAAAAAGATTTTTGTATATATTGGTTTGGCGGCGGCATTATTTCAAGCATCCTGTACCAAGGATTTTGAAAAAATCAACACCGACCCTACGCAGTCATCCCCTGCAAATTTTAACTCTGACTATTTTTTGTCGAATAGCCAGGCGCATTATATCAACGCCATTACGGGGTACAACGGTGCCATTTTGTTCCAAAGTGGTTGGGCACAAGTGATGTCCTCTACTTCATCGGGTGCTGCCAACTATTACAGCAACATGGACAAATACGTTCCATCCGGTAACACGAACGACTACGCCGCGCGCGTTTGGCGTACGAACTACCGGGGTGCCAGTTTGGCCGCCGAAGTAGTGAAAAACTACGCTAACAACGCCGATAAAGTAAACGTTGTGAGCGCAGCCATCATCATGAAAGTATTGCACATGCAAAGCATTACCGACATGTACGGCGATTGCCCTTATTCTGAGGCTTTGAAAGGTTCAGAAGGGCTGTCGTTGCCGGTGTACGACAAACAAGAAGCCGTTTACAGCGCCATGCTTTCCGAATTGGAAGGTGCTTTGGCAAAATTTGACGCTTCTAAAGCAAAGCCCAGCGCGGATTTGTTTTACGGCGGCGACGTTGCCAAGTGGAAAAAACTCGGTAACTCTTTGATGTTGCGTTTGGCCATGCGCCTGTCCAAAGTGGACGCGGCTAAAGCCAAAACATACGCCGAAAAAGCCGCTGCGGGTGGTACTTTTGAAAGCGCCGCCGACGATGCCTTCATCAAGGGCGACGATGCGAACGGTTACCGCAGCGAAAACTGCCGCGCCCTCGCCACTCCGGCCGATTTTTACCAGGTGCGTTGGAGCGAAAATTTGGTTAATTTCCTGAAATCAACCAATGACCCACGCCTCAGCAGCATTGCCGAAGTACCACAAGATGGTTTGGCCGCTAACCAAAACCCTGCTTTGGGTGGTGATAACACCGCTGCAATCCAGGTCGGTTTGCCCAACGGTTGGGACCTCAACGGCGGTACTACGGATATTGCCAACGCCCCCGGCTACCCCGGCGGTACGGGCAGTGGTTCCGATGCTACTCCGATTGGTAAATACTCTCGCCCACGTACGATTGTGTACACCAACCTCAACAGCCCACAGTTCGTACTCACGTACGCCGAAACGGAATTGTTGTTGGCCGAGGCCGCCGTTAGAGGCTGGAACGTAGGCGGTACTGCCGCTGGACACTACGCCAACGCCCTCGCGGGTGCTATGCAGAGTTTGGCTACTTTAAGCCCCAGCGCGGCCGTAGAGGCGGCAGCAGCGGCGGCTTATGTGGCAGCCAATCCGTTAAATACCTCTTCACAAGATGCGTCTTTGAAGATGATTAATGAGCAATATTGGGCAACAACCGGTATGTTGATGAACTTCAACGAGGCTTGGAATAACTGGCGTCGCTCCGGCTACCCGGCATTAAACGCGGTTTCTTACGCGGGTAATTTCTCCGGCGGCGTTATTCCAAGAAGACAAATATACCCTACCGAAGAAGCCACTGCAAACGGCGTTAACTACAGCGCAGGTGTTTCCAGCTTAAGCGGTGGGGATACTTGGGTCAGCCGTGTATGGTGGGATAAGTAATTTTAGTGAAGATAGGATATTTTAATGGGTGGGTTTGAAAAGTTGAACTATATTTCAGCCTTTTTGAGATGGTTTGGATTGGTGGACGGAAATGTTTTTTTCCCGAAAACAAACTCAAACCATCTCTATCCACCTGTTAATTTATCCGTTTTAACGCGATGTGCAGCATTTACATGAGTAGTATATTTTACCAAAACCGACAATACCGGCACCTGGGCAACGCCTTTTTAATTGTATTCATTTGTTTCGTTCATTGTTCTTTTGCCCAAAAAAGCCCCTTGTTTACCCCGGTCTTGCCCGAAAAAACCAATATTCAATTCAAAAATACCCTCACCGAATCTCCCGCGATCAATATTATTACGTACGAATATTTTTACAACGGCGGCGGCGTTGCGGCGGGCGATTTTAACAACGATGGTCTCGTTGACCTGTATTTTACCAGTAATCAACTACCCAACAAATTATACCTCAACCGGGGCAACTGGCAATTTGAAGATGCCACCAAAGCCGCCGGGGTGCCCGGTCGCCGGGGCTGGAAAACGGGCGTTACGGTCGCCGATGTCAACGGCGATGGCTGGCTCGATATTTATTTGTGTTATTCCGGCAGCGTGGACCGCGCTTACCGCGCCAATCAGTTATTTATCAACAACGGTCTGAATGCCCAGGGGCAATTGACTTTCACCGATCAGGCCAAGGAATTGGGCGTGGCCGACGAAGGTTATTCTACCCACGCGGCGTTTTTTGATTTCGACCGAGATGGTGACCTGGATTTGTACGTGCTGAACCACAACATCAAAAATTTGCGCAATTTCGACGCTTCTTTTGTTAAAAAAATGGTGGATGAAGACGCAGGCGACCGCCTTTACGAAAATGTCAACGGTCGTTTTGTGGATATTTCGCGCAAAGCCGGGATTATTTCCAACCCGCTGGGCTACGGTTTGGGGCTGAATATTGCCGATATCAACAACGACGGTTGGCCCGATATATACGTAAGCAACGACTACGTGGAGGAAGATTACCTCTACCTCAACAATAAAAACGGCACGTTTACGGAGTCGTTAAAAACGACTTTGGGCCATATTTCCAACTTTTCGATGGGCTGCGATATTGCCGATATCAACAACGACGGCTGGCTGGATATTTTTACCCTCGATATGCTGCCCGAAGACAACCGCCGCCAAAAACTGCTGTACGCCCCCGATAACTATGAGTTGTACAATAACCAGGTGGAACACGGTTTTCACCACCAACTCATGCGGAATATGTTGCAACTCAACAACGGAAACGGCACATTTAGCGAAATTGGGCAGATGGCCGGGGTGTCGAATACCGATTGGAGTTGGTCGGCTTTGTTCGCCGATTTTAACCACGATGGCCAAAAGGATTTGTTCGTGACCAATGGTTACGGCCGCGACATGATTAACCGCGATTTTGTGAAATTTTACGCCGATGAGCGTTTGAAATTTATCCAGGGTAAAACCGAAGACCGCATGTTTACCCTGCTTCAGGGTGTTCCTTCAACGCCAACGCACAATTATTTGTACGTCAATACGGGCAATTTGGCCTTTGTCAACCGCTCGTTGGAGGATGGATTTGCGGAAGAAGATTTCGCGCACGGTGCCCTGTACGCCGATTTGGACAACGACGGCGATTTGGATCTGGTGGTCAACCGGATGAACCAATTTGCCGGTATTTACCGCAACAACACCGTCGAAAATGCCGCTTCGGGGCATTTTTTAAAAATAGAATTACAAAGCACCTCCGCCAACACGGCGGCATTGGGTGCGCGCGTGACCGTCTTTACCGCTTCCGGGGCTTATACGTTGGAAAATTATCCCGTTCACGGCTTCCAGTCGGCCATGCAAATACCCTTGCATTTTTCGTTTCCCGACGCCAAAGTGGATTCCATTTTGGTGCGTTGGCACAATGGCGACCGGCAGTTAATAACGGCCAATGTAGCAACTAACCAATTATTAAAACTCCGGCACAATCCCGGAGAAGCGCAAAAAATACCCGAAAACACCGTATTCAACCCTATTTTTCAAACCGTAGAAGGTTTGCTTCCTTTCCAACACAGCGACGAGGGGTACAACGATTTCAAAATTCAACCCCTCATGCTGAACATGATTTCCTACGCCGGTCCTCGCGTGGCGCACGCAGACATCAACGGTGATCAACTGGATGATGTGTATATCTGCGGTGCCCGCGATCAGGCCGGGGCTTTGTTTACCCATCAAAACGACGGCAGTTTTGCGCTTTCCGAACAGCCGCAATTTGCCCTCGACGCGGTGGCTGAGGACTGTGGCGCGGCGTTTTTCGACGCCGACGGCGACGGCGATCTGGACCTTTACGTGGTGAGTGGTGGTTATTCGACGGGCGAAAATGAACCCGCGTTGCAAGATCGTTTGTACGCAAACGAGGGCGGAAAATTTGTCAAAAAAACCAACGCTTTACCCGCCAAAACGCTATCGGAAAGTCAGGTGGTGCCGCTGGATTTTGACCGCGACGGCGACCTGGATTTGTTTTTGGCCGGTCGGGTCGTATCGGGGCGTTACCCCGAATCGCCGGGCAGTTATTTGCTGGTGAACAACGGCAAAGGCATTTTTTTGGACGAAACGGCCACGTACGCCCCCGTTTTTTCTTCCCTCGGTTTGGTCACCGATGCGGTTTGGGCCGATATCAACGGCGACCGCACCAACGAGTTATTGGTCAGCGGCGAATGGATGCCTCTAAGCGTTTTTTCGGTGCAAAATGGCCAATTCACCGATGTTTCCGCCCAATTTTTTGATAAAAAATACAATGGCCTCTGGAATACCCTGCATTTAGCCGATTTGGATAAAGACGGCGATGTGGACGTCGTGGCCGGAAATTGGGGCACCAACAGCCAATTGCGCGCCACCGAAACCGAACCTGCCACCTTGTATTACGGCGATTTTGACAACAATGGATACACCGATCCGCTGTTGTGTTATTACGTGCAGGGCAAATCGTACCCCATGGCTTCGCGGGACGAAATGACCGACCAAATCGTCAGCCTGCGCCAGCGTTTCCCCAACTATGAATCGTACGCCAAAGCCACGATCAAAGAGGTGTTGACCGAAGAACAATTAAAAAAAGCCCAAATTTTGTCCGTCAACTACCTGAATACCACCTATTTTGAAAACGAACGGGGCCGTTTTGTGGCGCGTTCGTTGCCCGCTCCCGCGAATTACGCGCCCGTGTACGGCATTGCCACCGACGATTTTGACCACGACGGCCACCTCGATATTCTTTTGGGCGGCAACGTGGAGCAGGTGCGCATCAAAATTGGAAAAATGGACGCAAACTTAGGGGTTTTGTTAAAAGGGGACGGCAAAGGTGGTTTTACCTACGTTCCTCAAACGCAATCGGGTTTAAACCTCAAAGGCTGCGTGCGCGATATTGCCCCGGTCAACGCCCCCAACGGCGGCAAAAAACTGTTGTTGGGCATCAATAATCAAGTTCCCATTGTTTTAAAATATTAGGCTATGCGTCCAGTAGTAGTAGTTATCATTTGGCTTTGCGCGGCGGTTTCGGCCCATGCCCGGCCGGAGCCACCGATGGGTGCCACCGATTACGTGCAGGCCCTCAAAAAAGTAACGGATATCATGCTTGCCGACGTGACTTCGCCGGTGGCCGCCAGCCGTTATTACGCTTATATCAACCTCACGGCTTACGAAACGCAGTCTTTGTACGACGCGGCGACGTATCCCTCGTTGTCGGGTCGGCTGAAAGGTTTAAGCCCCATTGTTCTCGACCGCGCTGCTTTTGGCCCCACGGATGCGCAGTTGGCCGCCATTTTGGCCGTTTTTAAATCGGGTGAAAAACTGTTGCCGTCGGGGTATTTGCTCAAAAAACACGTGGATTCGCTGGCGGTTTTGTACGAAAAAAAGCAACAAACTGCCCTTTTTCAAAATACCCTTCAACTGGTGGAGGCCGTGTGGAAACCCGTTTTGGGGTACGTTCGCGCCGATGGTTTTAGCAAACTCAACAACCTGAAAAGGTATACGCCCAAGGTGGGTGACGCGTATTGGCAACCCACGCCCCCGGCGTTTATGGCACCGGTGGAGCCGAACTGGAACACCATTCGCCCGTTTGCGCTCGATTCGGCGCAGCAATTTAAGGTGGCTCCGCCCGCGCCGTACGATACGGCCCGCACCTCGTCGTTTTACCAACAACTCCGCGAAGTGTACGAGGTTTCGCAAAAAGCCACCAAAAAGCAGCGGCACATTGCGCAGTATTGGGACTGTAATCCGTTCGCGGTGCAGCAGATTGGGCACGTGGAATTTGGTTTAAAAAAAATATCGCCCGGCGGGCACTGGATCGGTATTACGGGCATTGCTTGCCGCAAACAACACTTCTCGCTGGCCCAAACGGTGCACGCCCACGCAATGGTGAGCATTGCCCTCGCCGATGCTTTTATCGCTTGTTGGGACGAAAAATACCGCAGCAACCGGGTGCGCCCCGAAACGGCCATCAAAAAACTGATTGATCCCCGTTGGCAGCCTTTGTTGCAAACGCCGCCCTTCCCCGAATACGTTTCGGGGCACAGCGTGGCTTCCACGGCGGCCGCTCGCGTCCTGACGCAACTTTTTGGCGATAATTTTTCCTTCACCGATGATACCGAAGTGGAGTTTAATTTACCCACCCGAAAGTTCAAATCTTTTCACGCCGCCGCCGAAGAAGCCTGCATTTCGAGACTCTACGGCGGTATTCACTACCGCGATGCCATCGTCAATGGCCAACAACAAGGGGAATTGGTGGGGAATTGGGTGGTGAGGTTTTTTTTAGTGAAAAGTGAAGAGTGAAAAGTGAAGAGTGAATAGTGAAAAATGAATAGTGAAGAGTGAATAGTGAAAAATGAATAGTGAAAAATGAATAGTGAATAGTGGAAAAAAATTCCTTTAAAATATTAAAAATGAACGCTCTACGCTTAGTGAATAGTGAATAGTGAAAAATGAATAGTGAATAGTGAAAAAAAAATTTTTTAAAACCATAAAAATGAACGCTCTACGCTTAGTGAATCTTAGTGTATTCTTACATTAGTGGTGAAAAAAATTATGCTACGACGGGCAAACTTTTCACTTTTCACTCTTCATTTTTCACTTTTCACTTTTCACTCTTCATTTTTCACTCTTGTCTAATGTCTAAAAGAAATACCTTGAAAAAAATAATTTTAATCGCGGTTTTGGGTGGTTTTTTGGCTCAAAATCTGCTTGCGCAAACCATTTTGCCCTATAAAAACCCAAAGTTAAGCACCGAGGCGCGGGTGAACGACCTATTGTCGCGCCTGACCCTGGAAGAAAAAATTGGGCTGATCGGCTACCGCAGTCGGGCCGTGGAGCGCTTGCAAATACCGGCTTATAACTGGTGGAACGAAGGTTTGCATGGCGTTGCACGGGCCGGTAAAGCCACCGTTTTCCCTCAGGCCATTGGGATGGCGGCTACTTTTAATCCCGCTTTGATGCAGGAATCGGCCAACGCTATTTCCACCGAAGCGCGGGCCAAGTACAATTTGGCGGTTCGGCAAAACCGGAGATTGCAATACATGGGGCTTACTTTTTGGAGTCCGAATATCAACATTTTTCGCGATCCGCGTTGGGGTAGGGGACAGGAAACCTACGGCGAAGATCCATTCCTCACGGCGACAATGGGCACGGCTTTTATCAAAGGTTTGCAGGGTAACCACAAAAAATACCTCAAAACCTCGGCGGCGGCCAAACATTTTGCCGTGCACAGTGGCCCCGAAAAAGGCCGCCACGAGTTCAACGCCATTGTGGACGAAAAAGACCTGCGCGAAACCTATTTGTACGCCTTTAAAAAATTGGTGGATGCTGACGTGGAATCGGTGATGTGCGGCTACAACCGCCTCAACGACGAACCGTGCTGCACGAGTAATACGCTGCTGCGCCGTATTTTGAAAGATGAATGGCAGTTCAAAGGCCACGTGGTGACCGATTGCTGGGCCTTGGAAGATATTTGGGCGCGCCACAAAGTGATGAACAACAGCGTTGAAGTGACGGCGGCGGCCATTAAAGCCGGGATTAACCTCGATTGCAGCAATATGTTGCAAGACGATGCCCTCAAAGCCGTGGAACAACAACTCCTGACCCCGGCGGATATTGACGGGGCTTTGGCCGGTATTTTAAAAACCCAATTCAAACTCGGTTTTTACGATGCGCCCGCCCTCAATCCGTACAGCCGTTACGGGGCCGACAGCGTTGCCAATCAATACCACACCGGTTTGGCCCGCAAAATGGCGCAACAAAGTATGGTTTTGCTCAAAAATACCAACAATGTGCTGCCCCTGGACCAGCGCAAATACGGCGCTTACATGGTCATTGGGCCTAATGCCGCTTCTTTTGATGCTTTGTTGGGCAATTACCACGGCGTAACGGATAAGGCCGTCACCTTTGTGGAAGGTATTACGGCGGCGGTGGACGCGGGTGCGCGGGTGGAGTACGACCAGGGCTGCGATTTTTCGGATACGACCCATTTCGGGGGCATTTGGGCGGCCAGTAACGCCGATGTTACCATTGCCGTTTTGGGGTTAACGCCCGTGTACGAAGGCGAAGAAGGCGACGCTTTTTTGGCCGAAAGTGGCGGCGATAAAAGTACGATCAGCCTTCCGGCGAGCCAAATTGCGTTTGTAAAAGCACTGCGCAAGGGAATTCCGGGCAAACCTATTATTGCCGTGGTTACCACCGGTAGCGCCGTGGATGTATCGGCCATTGATCCTTACGTGGATGCCATTATTTACGCCTGGTATCCGGGCGAACAGGGCGGCACGGCCCTTGCCGATGTGGTTTTTGGCAAAGTTTCGCCCTCCGGTAAATTGCCGCTGACATTTTACAAATCGCTGCAAGACCTGCCCGATTACAGCAGTTACGCCATGAAAGGGCGCACGTACCGGTATTTTGGCGGTGCAGTGCAGTACCCGTTCGGTTATGGCCTGAGTTATACCACGTTTTCGCGGGTTTGGAGCAAACCGCCCGCGGCAACCGTTGGCGAAAGTGACCTGATTACGTTTGAGGTAAAAGTTAAAAACACGGGTGCTTTCGACGGCGACGAAGTGGTGCAAATTTACGTGGAGTACCCGGCGGTGGAGCGGATGCCATTGAAGGAATTAAAGGCTTTTCAGCGGATTTCGTTAAAAAAAGGCGCGGAGGGCACGGTGCGTTTTTCCATTCCGGCGGCGGAGTTGAAAAAATGGGATTTAACCGAAAACCGCTGGAAACTGTACCCGGGCGAATATCGGATTTGCGTAGGGGAAAACGCCGGTGCTTTGGTGCTGAAAAGTTCGGTATTGGTGAAATAGTGAAATAAACCGTAACTATCCAGCCGCTTACCAATGACCTCGGAGAGGTCGCATATTGGTAGCAATGAATTGATAATCAATGTTTTTTGACCTCGGAGAGGTCACACATTGGTGTCATTTGTCCGATAAGAGCCACCAATGTACGACCTCTCCGAGGTCAAAAA
>JAAFJN010000067.1 GCA_013298845.1 Chitinophagales bacterium | reverse complement strand
GCGGCTCAATCCGCAACATGGCGTATTTAAATCTGATGAAATCAAAATTGACCGATGCTCCGCGCACCCGGAATTCGGAGTTGGTTAAATTCAGGATGACATTGTTCGGGTCCACGTAATCTTCGAAGCGAAACGCCATCCGGAAATGTTCGCCGGGGGCATACCGCAAAATAAATACCCGCGACCACCAATAATCCAGCGCGCTGTTGTCCTGGCTGCGTTCCTGCGCCCCAAAATCAAACCCAAACGTTAGTCCCCATTTGTTATTTAATTGGGATTGCACGTACAAATTATTGAAGTAACGGTTCAGCAGGGCCGTGGTATAACTCTCTTTCCCGATGTAGGTGCTCCAGTTAACGGTGAATTTATCGCTGGGTTTATACAACAGTTGGGTGCCGAAATCGGGGTAGTTGCTCCGGTTGGTGCGGGCAATCCGTTGCCAGCCGTTCAGGAGAAAACCGCTCAGTTGCCATTTTTCATCGTCGGTGATGTAGGAAACTTTTGCCCCCGATTCATAGTAGGGTGAATTTTCGGCAATAATACTGCGGGTCAGTGTCCAGCAATCTTTGCCAATGGCGCTTTCAAACCCAATGTGTGAGGGCATAATACCCACGTCGAGCCAAAGGTTTTTGTTTTTGGCCAGTTTCACCCCGGCGTTGGCCTCGAAGACATAACGGGCCAGATCGGGTTCTAAAATCAGGTTGGCCTGAGCGTACGTACCGGCCATAATGGCCAGGTTTGAACGAATGTGTTCGCCGGTGTAGGCTGCTTTTAAGTACGCCAGATTGATGTTAAACTCGTTGTGCTGGTCGTAATTGTACAAAAAGTCGGGCCGTTCACCATTTTCCGGGCGACTAAAGTCGTAGGCGTAATATGTTTCCACGTAACCGGAAAACTGTAGAGCGGCGGGTTTGTCCTGGGCCGATAGTGTCACCGCCAATGACAAACCCAAAAGAGTTGCGAAGTTTTTCATAATGTACTAAGACGCATAAAAATCGCAAATATATAGGCTGGTACTTCAATTTTTAATGGCAAACTACGTTCTTTGCAGCCAGTTTTTTTAAATGTACGTCTATGAAAATATTTTGCATTGGCCGTAATTACGCCGACCATGCCAAAGAATTGAACAACCCCGTTCCCGTGGGTGACCCCGTGGTGTTTATGAAACCCAATACGGCGTTGTTGGTAAACAATAAACCTTTGTATTACCCGGATTATACCGAAAACTTGCATTACGAAGGCGAAATTGTGCTTAGAGTGTGTAAAAATGGCCGTTCGGTGCAGCCGGAATTTGCCGCCCGCTACTACGATGCGGTGGCTTTTGGTATTGATTTTACCGCCCGCGATATTCAGGATCGTCAAAAAGCCAAAGGTTTGCCCTGGGAAATTGCCAAAGGGTTCGACCGTTCGGCCCCGCTCAGTAAGTGGATTGCTTTGGAGGATATTAATAACCCTAAAAACATTCATTTTCAACTCAAAAAAAACGGCGAAGTCGTGCAGGATGGCCACAGCGAAAACATGCTTTTCCCGTTTGATCACCTGATTGTTTATTTGTCAAAATACTTTACCCTGCACAAAGGCGATATGATTTACACCGGCACTCCGGCGGGCGTTGGTCCCGTTCAAAAAGGAGACGTGTTGGAAGGTTTTATCGAAGACCGCCATTTGCTGACTTGCGCCATCAAATAACCCATTGCCATGACGTACAAACAACAAAATTCCCCTTTGGTGCGGGCTTTATTTATGCTCGTGATTTATTTGGTCATTTATTATTTTGGCGGGGCGGCCCGGCAATTGCTCTATCCGGTCATTTGGCTGGTGGCTTTTTTGCACGAAACCGGCCACGCTTTGGGTGCCTTAATTACCGGCGGCGAAGTGCTTTCTTTACAAATTAACCCCGACGGCAGCGGCCTCACCACCACACGGGGCGGCAGTATCGCCATTATTTTATTGGGCGGTTACGTGGGCAGTGCCATTTTGGGTAATTTGTTGTTTTACATCGGTATCAAACGCCACCGTTGGTCCCAAACGGCCTTATTAGTATTGGCCGGATTAATGGTGTTTTCGTTTTTAAAATGGCCATCAACGCCCTCCAGTGGGATTTTACTGCTGCTGTACGCGGCGGCTTTGGTGTTTATCGCGCTCAAAACGACGTGGGATCAAAATGTAGTGATGTTTTTTGGAATGGCCTCGGTGCTGTACGTCATTCAGGATTTCCAGGTTGGACCCAGCAGCGATTTGCGCATGTACGAAGAACACATTGGCATTTTTCCCGCTCAAATCTGGATGTATCTCTGGTTGGCCCTGGTATTGTTTATTACCTGGTCTAATCTTTCGCGGCTTCGGTTGCTACGGTAAAATTTTACCCTTAAAAACCATACCTTTGCCACACGAAAAACTTGAAATAATATGTGGACACTATTAGACGGATTTAGCCACCTTCATGCTACCGAATTGGATGCACTTCTGGAGGCTCCGGCCCTCATTACCGTGCTTGTGGGCGCGGCCGATGGCGTTTTGGACCGCGAAGAGCGCACCTGGAGCGACCGCCTGATGCAGGCGCGCACCTACAATAACCCCAAGCACCTGAACGCTTATTACAGTGTGGTCGCCAATGGTTTTTTGGAAAAATTAGACGCCTTTCTGGCCGAATACCCCGATGATGTGGACCAGCGCAATCAATTGATTTCCGACCGGTTAAGTAAATTAAATCCCATTTTGGCCAAATTGGATCATCCCCTCGGGGCCGATTTGTACCTGAGTTACCTCGGACTGGCCAAAGAAACCGCCAAAGCATCGGGTGGTTTTTTGCGGTTTGGCGCCATCTCGGCCGCCGAAGCCGCGTGGATTAACCTCCCCATGCTGGATGTTGTGGCCGAAGCCCAATTCCAACAATGGCAGGATGAAGTGGCTCCCGATGACGAGGAATTAGAAAATAGTTAAAAACATTACATGGCCAGAACAAAATCAGGCGAAAGTGCCGACAAAGGCGTAACCGTAACCCCTTTAATGGCGCAGTACGGCCAGGTGAAAGCCAAATACCCAGACGCATTACTCCTGTTTCGCGTCGGGGATTTTTACGAAACATTCGGTGAAGATGCCGTAAAAGCCGCCAAAGCATTAGGCATTACCCTCACCAGCCGAAACAACGGCGGTTCGGATATTGAACTGGCGGGTTTTCCGTACCATGCCCTCGATTTGTACATGCCGCGCCTCGTGCGCGCCGGTTATCGCGTGGCCATTTGTGAGCAAATGGAAAAACCCGTGCCGGGAAAAGTGGTGCGTCGTTCGGTCACCGAAATTGTTACTCCCGGCGTCACCACCGATGATTCGCTGCTCGAACACAACCGTAACAACTTTTTGTTGGCCTTGTCTTTTGCCAAAAACGACCAGTTTGGCCTCGCTTTTCTCGATATTAGCACGGGCGAATTTTTTGTCAGCGAAGGCGATGCCGCCACCACCGATAAACTGATTCAAAGTTTCCGGCCCTCCGAAATTGTGATGCCCAAAAGCCGACAAAAGGAATTTGCGGCCCAATTTGGCGACAAACACTATATCTCCACCCTCGAAGATTGGATTTTTACCACCGATTACGGGCGCGAAAAACTGTTGCAGCATTTTAAGGTAAATTCGCTCAAAGGTTTTGGCGTTGACGAATTAGACCTCGTGCAATGCGCGGCCGGGGCGGCTTTGCATTATTTGGCCACCACCGAAAATAACCGTTTGGCGCACATCGGTACTTTGAGCCGTTTGCAAACCGACCAGTTTGTGTGGCTCGACCGCTTTACCATTCGCAACCTCGAATTGGTGGCCAGCAACCACGAAACCGGCGTTTCGCTGTTGCAAATTATGGATAAAACCATTAGTCCAATGGGCGCACGCATGTTAAAAAAATGGGTGCTGCTGCCTTTAACCAACCAACGACAAATTGAAGAGCGCCTCGATGCGGTGCAGTTTTTTAAAGAAAATGACGCTTTTTCGAGCCATTTAGATACACCCATTCGCCAAATTGGCGACCTCGAACGGTTAATGAGCAAAACCGCCGTGGGCAAAATTAACCCCCGCGAACTCATGCAGTTGCGGCGGGCGCTGGGTGCCATTCACACCGTAAAAACCGCGCTGCACGACCCGGCTCAATACGGTGCCGCCGTGGAAATTCCCGCCGCTTTGAAACGGTTGGGCGAGGGCCTAAACCCCTGCCTGAGCCTGCTCGAACGCATCGAACACATGATCGCCCCCGACCCACCGGCGGATGTGCGCAAAGGCGGGGCCATTGCCGACGGGGCCAACCCCGATCTGGACGAATTGCGCGGTATTGTCACCAATAGCCGCGATTTGTTGTTGGGTATTCAACAACGTGAAATTGAACGCACGGGCATTACTTCGCTCAAAATTGCCTTTAACAACGTTTTTGGTTATTATTTAGAAGTTACCTCCAAGTGGAAAGACCAGGTACCCGCCGATTGGGTGCGCAAACAAACCATTGCCAACGGCGAACGTTATATCACCGATGAATTAAAGGTGTTGGAGGGCAAAATTTTGGGCGCGGAAGAAAAAATTCTCGAATTGGAAGAGCGCATTTTCCGCGAAATGGTGGACGAAGTGGCGGCGTTTATTGCGCCCATTCAGCACAATGCCCAGTTGGTCGCTCGTTTGGATTGTTTGTTGGCTTTTGCCCGCCTGGCCGAACAACGCCATTACGCCCGCCCCGACATGAACGATTCTTTGGTGATTGATATTAAAGATGGCCGCCACCCGGTGATTGAAACCCAATTGCCCATTGGCGAATCATTTATCCCCAACGATATTTACCTCGGCAACGACGACGTGCAAATTATGCTGATTACCGGCCCCAACATGGCGGGTAAATCGGCGCTGTTGCGGCAAACGGCCCTCATCGTCCTGATGGCGCAAATGGGCAGTTTTGTCCCGGCCAAATCGGCGGTCATTGGCCTTTGCGATAAGGTGTTTACCCGCGTGGGTGCCAGTGATAATATCAGCGGGGGCGAAAGTACGTTTATGGTGGAAATGAACGAAACGGCGTTGATTATGAACAATATCAGCGAACGGTCGCTCATTTTGCTGGATGAAATCGGGCGGGGCACCAGTACCTACGACGGCATCAGTATTGCCTGGAGCCTTACCGAATATTTGCACAACAACGAACGGGCGCACCCCAAAACCCTGTTTGCTACCCACTACCACGAACTCAACGAACTCTCCGAAACCCACGAGCGCATCCATAATTTTCACGTGAGTACCCGCGAAGTGGGTCATAAAGTGATTTTTTTGCGCAAATTAACCCCCGGCGGCTCCAACCACTCTTTCGGTATTCACGTGGCGCGGATGGCCGGTATGCCCCAACACATCGTGGAGCGCGCGCAGGAAATTTTGCGGACTTTGGAGGAAAAACACATCGAATCGGGACCGGCAACCGTTACTTCAACCGCGCCGGAGCCAAAAACCGAAAATTTGCGCAAAAAAGTAAAGGGCATTGGGGCACCCATGCAATTGCACATTTTTGACGTGGACGAATACACCCTGCGCATTAAAGAGGAATTATTGGGCATTGACCTCAACACCATGACCCCCATTGATGCGCTTTGGAAATTAAATGAACTGGTAAAAATTGCCGGAAAAAAATAAGGTATGAAAATACAATTAACCCTCGCCCCCGACGGCACCCACACCATCGCCACCGACGAACAAAACAACGCCGTTAACCTGTATCTGCCCGACATTGCGGGGGGATCCGCAACGGGCATTCGGCCCATGCAAATGCTCATTATGGGTTTGGCGGGCTGCGCGGCCGTGGATATTTTGTTGATTTTAAAAAAACAACGCCAACAGGTCACCGCTTTTTCGGTAGACATTGAAGCCGAGCGCGAGCAGGACAAAGAACCCGCTTTGTGGACCAAAGCCCACCTGAAATACGCTTTTTCGGGCGCAGTTGAGGCTTTAAAAGCCCAAAAAGCCATCGAATTGTCCATGGAAAAATATTGCAGCGTGGCCGAAACCCTCCGCCGCGCCGGTGCCGAACTCACCTGGGAAATGCAAATTGTCGAATAAAACACTCATCACTCTTCATTTTTCACTCTTCACTCTTCACTCTTCACTAAAAAAATGCATCCACAAACACAAGCCATTCGACTCCAGCGCAAAAGAACCAACGAACTGGAGCACTCCACACCGTTGTTTTTAACCTCCAGTTTTGTGTACGAATCCGCCGAAAACATGGCCGCTGCTTTCACCGACGATTCGTTGGAGGTGAACATTTACAGCCGTTTTTCCAACCCGACGGTGGATGAATTTGTGGGTAAAGTGTGCGCGATGGAAGGTGCCGAAGATGGCGTGGCTACCGGGACCGGTATGGCCGCTATTTTTTCCACGTTTATGACCTTTTTGGGGCAGGGCGACCACATTGTATCGGCATCGGCGGTATTTGGTTCCACCCACACTATTTTTACCAAATACATGCCCAAATGGGGGATTTCCTATTCCTATTTTGACATGAGCAAACCCGAAACCGTGGAAGCGATGATTCAGTCCAACACCAAAATGTTGTACGTGGAGACGCCGTCCAATCCCGGTTTGGATATTATTGATTTGGCTTTTTTGGGCGAAATTTGCCGCAAACACGGCAGTTTGTTCGTGGTGGACAACTGTTTTGCTACCCCGGCGGTGCAGCGCCCCATTGAATTTGGCGCAGATTTAGTAATTCACTCCGCCACCAAATTTATGGATGGTCAGGGCCGCGTACTCGGTGGGGTAGTGGTGGGCCGTGAAGACCTGATCCACGAGTTATACCTGATGGTGCGCAATACCGGCCCGTCCATGAGTCCGTTTAACGCCTGGGTATTGACCAAAAGCCTCGAAACCTTGTATTTGCGCATGGATAAACACGCCGAAAATGCCCTGGCGGTGGCCAAAGCCTTGGAAAGTCACCCGCAATTGTCGTTTGTGAAATACCCTTATTTGCCTTCGCACCCGCATTACGATATTGCCCGAAAACAAATGAGCAACGGCGGAGGTATCCTGACTTTCGAACTTAAAGGCGGCTTAGACGCAGGGCGCAGTTTCCTCAACGCCCTCAAAATGATTTCCATGACCAATAATTTGGGCGACAGCCGCACCATTGCCTCGCACCCGGCCTCCACGACGCATTCCAAACTCAGCAGTGCCGAACAACTGGCGGTGGGTATTACACCCGGTTTGGTGCGGGTTTCGGTGGGTTTGGAGTATTATCAGGATATTATTGATGATATTGTACAGGCGTTAGGGTAGTAGAGCCGCACGGCCGTGCGGCTCTACTACGGCGGGATTGTGGATAAAATGGCGTTTTAAAATGACCCAAATACCGACCCTAACCCACCCCTAAAAATACAATAACCCCACAAAACTACCCACCCACAACAGCAGCACCAACTGCAAAAAGCGATCCTCCCAGAGCAATCGGGTGGGGGAGTCGGTGCGTTCTTCCACGTACATGAGTTGTAAAAAGCGCAGCAGCCCGATAATTACAAAAAAGCAGGTAAAATAAATGCGGTCGCTGCCAATACGGTGCGTGACTTCGGGCGAAAAACAGTACATCAGGTAGGCCACAATGGAAACCGTGGAGCAAATCGTAATCGCCACGTTTAAAAATGGCAAATTGTACTGCTCCAGCGACCGGCGAATATTCATGCCTTCGGTGTAAATAATGTATTCGCCGCGCCGTTTGGAAAATCCCAAAATAAGGGCCAAAATAAACGTGAGTACCGTCAGCCAATTAGAGACCGCAATGCCCGTGGCCGCGCCGCCGAGGTAAATACGGATCAAAAAACCAACGCCAATCAGCGTCACGTCAATGATGGCAATGTGTTTGAGCCACAAAGAATACGCGATATTCAGCGCACAATACACCAAGGCCAGCGCAAAAGCGGCCCAACCCGTCAGCGACAGCACCAACAGCCCGCTCACGAGGCAAACACCCATGATGAGGTACGCCACATCTTGCCGAACCAGGCCGTTGGCCAAGGGGCGAAGCCGTTTGCGGGGGTGTTTTTGATCCCAGTCCTTGTCAATGGTATCGTTAAAAATATACACCGCCGAACACACCAGACTCATACCCAAAAATGCTTGGGCGGCGCGCAACAGCAGGTCGCCTTCCAGCAACCGGGCCGCAAAAAACAAGGGCATCACCACGAACAGGTTTTTTACCCAGTGGTGGATTCGCAAAAGTTGTATATAGTTCAAAGCGCAGCAACCAACTGATCTACCACTTGGGGAAAATGCGCGTGCTCCAGTTGTTGTACTTTTCGGGCAATATCGGCGGGGTTGTCTGCCGGGGTAATGGCGGTTTTGGCCGAAAATACAATATCGCCCTCGTCGTAGTGTTCGTTAACGTAGTGAATGGTAATACCCGTTTCGGGTTCTCCGGCGGCTTTTACGGCTTCGTGCACGTGCATCCCGTACATGCCTTTGCCGCCGTATTTGGGCAACAACGCCGGGTGAATATTGACGATTTTTTGCGGAAAAGCCTGAATCAAATACGGCGGAATTAACCAAAGAAATCCCGCCAATACAATAAAATCAATCCCGGCAGCGCGTAAGTCGTCCAACAATTGTTCACTGTGGTAAAAGCCATTTCGTTGAATCACCAAAGCGGGAATACCGTGCCGTTCGGCAATGCCCAAAACCCCCGCGTCGGCTTTATTGGACACAATTAACGCGACGTTGACCGTGGTGCTGTTGGCAAAATAATCAATCATTTTTTGGGCGTTGGAGCCGCCGCCCGAAGCGAAAATCGCAATGTTTTTTTTCGACATTTGTATAGTGATGTACGTGTATTAAAAGGAATCAACTTCGACGCGTCGCGCCGTAAAAATTACCGGAACAGGCTGCGCATGGCCACGTAATAAATTTTTTGGCGCCCCCCCATGGAGTCATACACCGCCCCAACTCCCGGATCGGTACCGCCGCCAAATTCAAACGCTTTACCGGTTTGGGCCGCCAGTTCGATGCCTTTCCAGAGCAACAACCGCGAGGCCCCAATTTGTTTGATGGACTGGTCAAGGCCGCCGCCCACAAAATACAAGGATTTATCGTCCCACAACATAAACGCCGCCGCGTGGGGTCGTCCGCTGGCTTCGCGGGCCGTCCAGATGCAGCCGCTTTGGTGTTGTAGTGCGGCCAATACCATTTCCTGCAACCGTTCGAACGCGATACAGTGGCGAATACGGTGCCGCCGCAAACTTTTTAACATCATATCGTGCAGCACCGACGCGTCTTTTTCTGGCTGAATGCGCAATTGGGCATCGGCTTTTTTGATTTGCCGTTTGGACATGTTGCTCAGGCTTTCCCACAGGTTTTCGACCACAAAAGGGGCTTCGCGCAAATAAAAACTGCGTTCCGTAACGGTAAAACCCTGCGCTTCAAACCAGTGTTTTAAGGTGAAATTATTGGCCACGTGTTGCACCATGTGAAAAGGCCGGAACGGCAATGGCCCTGGCTCGTGGGGCAACGCGATACCCGGCGAATACCAACCCAAACGCGGAGTTAAAGGCGGCATGGTGACGTACGGGATAAACCACTTGAATTTGCGGTAAACGGGCCAGATGGTTTCCGACGGCAAATGCACGTACGGCCTCCAGTTGCCCTTACCACAAGCAGCATGCAGCCACCAAGGCTGAAAGTACACCGGAATTTTTGACTGATTTTCCCGGCAAATACGTTCGTATTCCGACAGATTTTTGGTCCACACGCCGCAAAATTACTATTTATAATGATTGTAAATCGCCTATTTTTTTGTAAAAATATCGCAAAAACCCGCGTTAACTACCTTTGAGGCTATTTTTTACGCTAACTTTGTGGCATAAAATACAAAGACTTTGTAGTACTCGATATGGCAAACCACCACAATAATGGCCTCGATGTGGCCTCCGTTCCTAAATCACAGCGCGAAGATCGCTACCAACACCACGACTACTACGGCGTGGATGAACTGCTCACTTCTGAACACAAAATTGCCCGCGACGCCGTGCGCGAATGGGTAAAATCGGAAGTAAGCCCCATCATTGAACATTACGCTGATAAGGCCCAATGCCCCACCCATCTCTTTAAAGGTTTGGCCGAAATAGGCGCTTACGGTCCTTCACTCCCGGCCGAATACGGTTGCGGTGGCATGGACGAAATCGCTTACGGCGTTATCATGCAGGAATTGGAACGCGGCGACTCCGGTATCCGCTCCATGGCATCGGTGCAAGGCTCTTTGGTCATGTACCCGATTTATAAATTTGGTTCCGAAGAACAGCGCCGCCACTACCTGCCCAAATTGGCTTCCGGCGAATACATTGGCTGCTTCGGCCTTACCGAACCCGACCACGGTTCTAACCCCAACGGTATGGTCACCAACATCAAAGACGACGGTGATTCGTACATCCTCAACGGGGCAAAAATGTGGATCACCAACTCTCCGGTGGCCGATGTTGCCGTTGTTTGGGCGAAAAACGAAGACGGTAAAATCGTTGGTGTTATCGTTGAAAAAGGGATGAAAGGCTTCTCTGCGCCCGAAATTCACGGCAAATGGTCGCTCCGCGCCAGCATTACCGGCGAATTGGTGTTTGAAGACGTTCGGGTACCCAAGAAAAACATATTGCCCGGCGTTGTGGGTCTGAAAGGACCTTTGTCGTGCCTCACCAAAGCCCGCTACGGTATTGCCTGGGGTGCAATGGGTGCCGCGCTGGATTGTTACGATTCGGCGTTGCGTTATTCGCAGGAGCGCGTTCAGTTTGGCCGCCCCATCGGTGGTTTCCAATTGACGCAGAAGAAATTGGCCGAAATGATTACCGAAATCACCAAAGCGCAATTGCTCGCCTGGCGTTTAGGTACTTTGGCTAACGCCGGTACCATGACGCCCGCGCAGGTATCCATGGCCAAACGCAATAACGTGCACATGGCCCTCGAAATCGCCCGCGAAGCCCGCCAAATCCACGGCGGTATGGGTATTACCAACGAATACCCCGTTATGCGCCACATGATGAACCTCGAAACGGTATTGACCTACGAAGGCACCCATGATATCCACTTGCTCATTACGGGCATGGATGTTACTGGTTTGGATGCTTTTAAATAGTCGAAAAAAAGTTTGAACACCGAACATTTGAACATCGAACACCGAACATTTGAACATCGAACACCGAATTTTGAACATCGAAATAAGGTATAGTTGAATACCGTTAAAAATACGACGCAGAGGATTATCTGGTATTATCCCGTTTTTAAACGGCGATCCCTAAATATCAGCAGATACTTCGGCGTTCGGTGTTCAAATGTTCAATATTCAACACTTCGATGTTCGGCGTTCGATGTTCGGTGTTCGGCGTTCTTACTGGTACAAATACATGCTCCGGTTCCGGTCCAATTCCCGGAAATAACTATCCTTCAGGTCTTTGATAAAGTAAATCGCTTCACCCGTAGATTTCATTTCCGGTCCGAGGCGTTTGTCGGCCCCCGGGAATTTGTCAAATGAAAACACCGGAATTTTAATGGCGTAGCCGTCCAGTTTGTTCACCATTTCAAAATCCTTTAGTTTGTGGGTGCCCAACATCACTTTTGTGGCAATATTGAGGTATGGCACACCGTAGGCTTTTGCAATAAACGGCGTTGTGCGCGATGCGCGCGGGTTGGCCTCAATAACATACACCTTATCGTCTTTAATGGCGAATTGAATATTGATCAAACCTTTGATTTTTAAGGCTTTAGCAATTTTTTCGGCGTGTTCACACATCGTTTGAATCACAATCGGACCAAGGCTGTACGGCGGCAACATGGCCGACGAATCGCCAGAGTGAATACCCGCCGGTTCAATGTGTTCCATGATGCCCATGATATGCACTTCGTCGCCGTCGCAAATAGCGTCAATTTCGGCTTCTTTAGCGCGTTCGAGGAACTGGTCAATCAGAACGCGGTTATCGGGCAGGTGTTTAAAAATGCTCAATACGTGGCGTTCCAATTCGTGGTCGTTGATGACAATCCGCATCCCTTGGCCACCCAATACGTACGAAGGTCGAACGAGCAGCGGATAAGGCGTTTTTTTGGCAATATCGAGGGCTTCGTCCACGTCGTTAGCCACCCCGTAAACAGGATACGGAATGTCGAGATCGCGCAGGAGGTCGGAGAAACGACCCCGGTCTTCGGCGATGTCCATATTGTCATAAGAAGTGCCGATCAGGTTCCAGCCGTTTTTATGCAGTTCGTTCGATAGTTTGAGGGCCGTTTGACCACCCAATTGTACAATGATGCCGTCGGGTTGTTCGTGTTCCAGAATTTCTTCGAGGTGTTCCCAAAACACGGGTTCAAAATACAGTTTGTCGGCCAAATCATAATCGGTAGAAACCGTTTCCGGGTTGCAATTGACCATAATGGCTTCGTAACCTACTTCTTTAATGGCCAGTATGCCGTGCACGCAGCAATAGTCGAACTCAATGCCCTGCCCGATGCGGTTGGGGCCAGAACCCAACACCACAATTTTCTTTTTATCGGAGCGGACACTTTCGTTTTTGGTATCAAAAGTGGAGTAGAAATAGTTGGTTTTTGATTCAAATTCGGCGGCGCAGGTATCTACCATTTTGTACACCCGGCGGATACCGTGGTTTTTGCGGGCGCGGGTCACTTCTTTTTCCGAAATGCGCAGTACCCAGGCGATTTGCGCGTCCGAGTAACCATTTTTCTTGAGTTCGACAAAGAAGTCGTACGGAATATCTTCGGCTACGTTGTATTTGAGCAGGCGATCTTCCATTTTGACCAATTTTTTGATTTCGCCGATAAACCAGGGGTCAATTCCCGTCATTTTATGCACGGTTTTGGTTGGGATACCCAACCGAATGGCATCGCGGACGCGGTAGATCCGGTCGTCGCTCACGCGTTCAAGACGCTCCAGAATATCCTCCGTTTTCATCCACTCTTTTTTATCGGCTCCGAGGCCCATGCGGCCATTTTCCTGGCTTTGACAGGCTTTTTGCATGGCTTCGTTGAAACTACGCCCAATGGCCATAACTTCACCGACCGACTTCATTTGCAAACCAAGGCGCGGGTCGGCGTTGGGGAATTTGTCAAAATTCCAGCGCGGCATTTTTACAATAACGTAATCCAGCGTTGGTTCAAAATACGCCGAGGTGGTTTTGGTGATTTGGTTTTTCAACTCATCCAGGGTGTACCCGATGGCCAGTTTGGCGGCAATTTTGGCAATGGGATAACCCGTTGCTTTGGAGGCCAGCGCCGAGGAACGCGACACGCGCGGATTCACTTCAATGGCAATTAATTCCTCATTTTCGGGGTTTTGGGCAAACTGCACGTTGCAACCACCGGAAAAATTGCCCAAATTGCGCATAATTTTGATGGCCTGGTTCCGCATATCCTGAAACGACGTATCGGAAAGCGTCATGGCCGGGGCCACGGTGATGGAGTCGCCGGTGTGGATACCCATTGGGTCCAGGTTTTCGACCGTGCAAATGATACAAACGTTATCGTTTTGGTCGCGCAACAATTCCAATTCAAATTCTTTCCAACCCAAAACGGCCTTTTCGACCAATACCTCGTGGGTAGGAGAGGCGTTTAAACCACGTTTGAGGGCTTCGTCAAACTCTTCTTCTTTCATCACAAAACCGCCACCGGTACCGCCAAGGGTATAAGAGGGGCGAATCACCAGCGGGAAGCCGATTTTTTGGGCGGCTTCTTTACCTTCCAGATAAGAGTTGGCGATAAAAGAAGGGGCAACACCCAGCCCGAGGCTGAGCACCAGTTTTTTAAATTCTTCGCGGTTTTCGGTGATTTCGATGGCGGCGGTATCCACGCCAATCATCCGGCAGCCGTAATCGGCCCAAATGCCCATTTTTTCGCATTCAATGGCGAGGTTCAGGGCAGTTTGGCCGCCCATAGTGGGCAGTACCGCGTCCAAAGTGGGCAAATTCGGGTTGTCCCGGTGCTCCTTCAGGATGGCGTCAATACTTTCCGGGGTCAGCGGCCGCAGGTAGATATAATCGGCCGTTACCGGGTCGGTCATAATCGTTGCCGGGTTAGAGTTAATCAGGGCCACTTTTATGCCTTCTTCGCGGAGGGAGCGGCTGGCCTGAGAGCCGGAATAATCGAACTCACAAGCCTGACCAATGATGATGGGGCCTGAGCCAATAATCAGAATCGAATGTATAGAGGTGTCACGCATAATCTTGTTAAAGCAACAACGCGCCGTTTAAGCGCCACTTGTTTAGTGTTTGTCCAAAAGGATAAAAAAAAGCCGGATAGTGGAATCGAAATTCCACTATCCGGCTTCACCGACGATGTAATTAACAAAAATTGCTCTTTTCATGTCGGGGCGCAAAGGTAAAACGATATTTACCAACTGCCAAAACAAAGTTGTGCTTTTTGTTTTTTTATTTTTCAACGGGCAAGGTTAGCGCAGGTAACGCACCACCAAAAACGCTATAACAAGCAGTAGCAATACGGCCACAATAACGTATCCCAATTGCAAAAAACGAATCCCTCTTCTCGTTCGGCGTTTCCGCTTTTCGAGTTTTTCCTCCAGTTTGTTCCACACTTGCGCGGGAGGCGCTTCGTGTAGTTTGGATTCGTTTTCTTTAAAAAATTCAAACAGATCAGACATTTGTTGCTGGTAATTGTGCGTTTAACGGAATCTTGTCTCCATCAATTTCCGGAGTTTTTCTTTGGCCAATATCAACTGCGATTTACTGGTGTTGATACTGATGTGTAAGGTTTCGGCAATTTCGTGGTGTTTAAAACCCTCCAAAACGTACAGGTTAAACACCGTGCGGTAACCCGGCGGCAGTTCATCGAGCAAGGCCATAATTTCGCGCGCCGACATATCGGCTTCAATACTAAACCCGTCTTCCGTTTCAACGGGCATAAATGTATCGCCGGGAAATACCAAAGGTTGTGTTTTACGCAACTTCATCAAGGCTTCGTTGACCATAATCCGGCGAATCCAGCCTTCAAAACTGCCATTGCCCGAATACGAATCAATATTGGAAAAAACCTTGTAAAAGCCGCTGACCAAAGCCTCCTCCGCGTCCTCGCGTGAACGCAAATAGCGCCGACACACGCTAAACATCAGTGGCGAGTAGCGATCGTACAGCGCTTTTTGGGCACTGCGGTCCTGTTCAATCAGGCGTTGTATGAGTTTTTCTTCCGTCAACACGAGTTGCAAATGTAGCGATTTTGTCGAAAGATGCAGAAGTTTGGATTTGTGGTGCATTCATTTCAAAAAAATATTGAAATTTGCGCCTCTTTTGCTTTTAAACACATTGACCTGACATGAAGGAATTAAAAAACTATTTAGAAGAGAATAAACAACGTTACCTCGAAGAACTGATGGAACTGCTCCGCATTCCGTCCGTTAGTGCTGATCCGAAGTACAAAAATGACGTACGCCGAATGGCCGAGGCCACGGCCGAACACCTGCGCAAAGTAGGCACCGATGCCGTGGAAGTATTTGAAACCGACGGCCACCCCATTGTGTACGGCGAAAAAATGGTGAATATAAAAGCCCCCACCGTATTGGTGTACGGTCACTACGATGTGCAACCCGCCGATCCGCTTGAATTGTGGGACAGCCCGGCCTTTGAACCGGTGGTAAAAAAGACCAAAATTCACCCCGACGGTGCCATTTTTGCCCGTGGTGCCTGCGACGATAAAGGCCAGTTCTTTATGCACGTAAAAGCATTTGAGGCGATGTTGAAATTTGACAAATTGCCCTGCAACGTCAAATTTATGATTGAAGGGGAAGAAGAAGTAGGCTCGCGCAACCTCGAAAAGTTTTGTAAGGCCAACAAGAAAAAACTCGCCTGCGACGTGGTGTTAATTTCCGATACCAGCATCATTGACAACCAAACGCCCAGCCTGACGGTGGGTTTGCGGGGGCTTTCGTACATGGAAGTAGAGGTCACCGGACCCAACCGCGATTTGCATTCCGGCGTTTATGGTGGGGCGGTAGCCAACCCAATCAACGTTTTAAGCACCATGATTGCGTCTTTGCACGATAAAAAACGCAAAATCACCATTCCGGGCTTTTACGACGATGTTAAAAAGGTATCGGCCAAAGAACGCAAGATGATGAACCAAGCGCCGTTTGACGAAAAAAACTACAAAAAAGACCTGCACATTGGCGATTTCCTGGGTGAAGCCGGGTTTACCACCATCGAACGCACGGGTATTCGCCCAACGTTGGACGTGAATGGCATGTGGGGCGGTTATATCGGCGAAGGGGCCAAAACGGTGTTGCCCTCAAAGGCGTACGCCAAAATTTCGATGCGTTTGGTGCCCGATCAGGACCCCAACAAAATTGAAAAATTGTTCCAGCGCCATTTTGAAAAAATTGCGCCGCCCTCGGTGCAGGTTAAAGTAACGGCCCACCACGGCGGTTATCCGGTGGTGGTACCGACCAATTCGGTGGAGTACAAAGCCGCCGAAAAAGCGATGGAACAGGCATTTGGGAAAAAACCATTGCCCCAACGCGGCGGTGGCTCTATCCCGATTGTGGCTATGTTCGATCAGGTATTTAATGCCAAGTCCATTTTGATGGGTTTTGGTTTGGATTCCGACGATATCCACTCTCCGAACGAGCACTACGGCTTGTTTAATTATTACAAAGGCATCGAAACTATTCCCTATTTCTACCAGTATTACGCTGCAATGAAGAAATAAGGCACGTTTTTTGAACTCATTCAATATACATAACACACCAAATTCTGCACATGCAAAAAATATTTTTAATGTCCATTTGTGTCCTGTTGGCGTTTTCCGCGCAGGCGCAGGAGAAATCTAAAAAAGACAAAAAGTCTTCTAACCCAACTTCTCAGGCGGTTACTTTGGGCCAGCCCGTAGTAAAAGCCGCGCTTCCGGTGCTAAAAACTGCCCAGGACAGCGCTTCGTACGCGTACGGTATTATTTTGGGCAACAGCCTGAAACGCCAAATGGCCAACAACGACCTCGATCGTAAATTGGTTACGGATGCCATTATGGCCACCATCAAAGACGACTCGTTGTTGTTTACCGCCGAAAATGCCAGCACCATCCACAATGGTTACCAAAAAAAGGCATCCATGAAAGTTAATGAAGTTAACCTGAAGCAGGGTGAAGAGTTTTTGGCCAAAAACAAAACGCGCGCCGGTGTAACCACTACGCCCAGCGGCTTGCAATACGAAGTGATGAAAAAAGCCGACAATCCGGGCGCAAAACCCACGGCAGCCGATAAAGTGCGCGTGCATTACCACGGTACTTTGGTCGATGGCCAGGTGTTTGACAGCAGCGTTCAACGCGGCCAACCCGCCGAATTCCCACTGGGTGGTGTAATCAAAGGCTGGACCGAAGGTTTGCAATACATGAAC
This sequence comes from Chitinophagales bacterium, assembly GCA_013298845.1. GTDB lineage: Bacteria > Bacteroidota > Bacteroidia > Chitinophagales > Saprospiraceae > M3007. Next base: position 3,668 of record JAAFJN010000067.1, on the reverse strand, counting down.
GTGGGCGACAAGTTCAAGTTTTTCCTGCCTTACCAACTCGCGTACGGCGAACGCGGTGCCAGTGCAAAAATTAAACCGTATTCAGCGTTGATTTTTGAAGTTGAATTGCTGGATATTTTGAAATAAAAAATCCGTCTTGGTGCGCTCCGTTGGTGGAGCGCACCATTTTTTTGTACTGACGTTGACGCTTAACGGGCGTTTTTAAAATATAATTGATGAAAGGAATTATTCTCGCGGGTGGCCTTGGAACGAGGTTGTATCCGCTTACACTGGCCGTTAGTAAACAATTGATGCCGGTGTACGACAAACCAATGATTTATTACCCCCTCAGTACCCTCATGCTGGCGGGAATACGAGAAGTGTTGATTATTTCAACGCCCCATGATTTACCTAATTTTGAACATTTATTGGGCGACGGCAGCGAATTGGGCATGTCGTTTAGTTATATTCCGCAACCGGAACCCAATGGTTTAGCACAGGCATTTGTGCTGGGGGCCGACTTTATCGGTTCCGACGCGGCATCCTTGATTTTGGGGGACAATATTTTTTACGGAGCGGGTTTGGGCGAAAAAGTACAGGCCTGTTCTCAACCCGACGGTGGAGTTATTTTTGCCTATCAGGTGGCCGACCCTGAACGTTACGGCGTGGTGGAATTTAGCGACGACCTTAAGGTGATCAGCATCGAAGAAAAACCGGCCGTACCCAAAAGTAATTTTGCGGTGCCGGGTTTGTATTTTTACGATAACTCAGTGGTGGATATTGCCCGCAACTTAAAACCAAGCGCACGTGGTGAATATGAAATCACTGATGTGAATCGGATTTATCTTGAACAGGGTAAATTAACCGTACAGCCCATGGGACGCGGTTACGCCTGGCTCGACACCGGCACCCACACCAGTTTGATGCAGGCCGGGCAATTTATCCAAACCATCGAAGAGCGGCAAGGTTTAAAAATTGGTTGCATCGAAGAAATTGCCTGGGAAATGGGCTTTATTGACGATGAAGGTCTCACCCGTTTGGGCCATAAATACATTAAAAGTGGCTACGGTGAATATTTATTGCGCTTGTTGCGCTAATGATTCCCCCGTGGTTGCTCCTTCTCCGTAACGATGGTTTAAACTCATCGTTACGGAGAAGGAGCAACCACGGGGGGACCCATAGTTACGGAGAAGGGGACGAACGACGATTCAATTAACCCAATTTCCCCAATAATTCCACCAATTGATTCGTCGCCAATGCCCGGTGACTAACCCGGTTTTTTACATCATCTCCCAATTCGGCGAACGTTTGGTCATAACCCTCCGGGATAAAAACCGGATCGTACCCAAAACCACCAACGCCCGTGGGTTGGGTGGCAATGCGCCCGGGGCAAATTCCTTCGATATTGTATTCCTGATCGCCACTAATTAACGTAATAATGGTCCGAAACCGCGCACTGCGGTCATCATGCCCTTCCAGGTTTTTTAATAACATTGCAATATTGGCGCCGGGATCGCGGCTTTCGCCCGCGTAACGCGCCGTGTGCACGCCCGGGGCACCGTTGAGCGCGGTGACTTCGAGGCCGGTATCTTCCGAAAAGCAGTCAAAACCGTATTTTTCTTTCACGTAACGCGCCTTGAGTTGGGCATTGCCTTCCAATGTGTCGGCGGTTTCTTCAATTTCCTCGTGACAACCGATGTCTTTGAGGGTTTTTACCTGGTACTTACCGCCCAGGATGTGTTCTACTTCCCGCGCCTTGTTCGGGTTATTGGTGGCGAAAACTAAGATCTGCATGGTGAATTATTGAGGCGTAAAGGTAAAAAGAAACGGAGAAAATAAGTCCAAAACCACCCGTTTATTGATAAATTAGCCGACTTTTGCAACAATATTAACCCTTCCGTTGGCGCCGATAACCAAGTGTTTGGATGCCGTTTCCGGCGGATAAAAAATAACTTTTAAAATAGTCTTATTTATGATGCGACACTTTATCGCGCTTTTGGCGCTTTCGTCCATTCTGGTTGCCTGCGATGCGTCCAAAAAAGTAACGAGTGGCGACGATGGTATCATTGAAATCGTTTTTCTTCAGATAAACGACGTGTATGAAATCGCCCCCCTGTCCGATGGCACCGGCGGAATGGCCCGGGTAGCCACCCTGCGCCGGGAATTATTGGCCAAAAACCCCAACACTTTTACCATTTTGTCCGGCGACTTTATCAGCCCTTCGGTGATTGGTACCCTTAAATACGAAGGCAAACGTATCCGTGGCCGCCAAATGGTGGATGTCATGAACGCGGCCGGAATTGATTGGGTGGTATTTGGTAACCACGAGTTTGATTACGACGATTACAACGATTTGCAAGCGCGCATTGACGAATCGTCGTTTACCTGGCTCGCCGCCAACGCCCGTTTTCAGCCCGATCCCAACCAGGCACCCGTGCGCTTTTTTAAAAATAAAAACGGGGTAAAAACGGATTGCCCCGATGAGCAAACGCTGGTTGTAAAAGACGCCGATGGCACCATTGTAAAATTGGGCTTATTTGGTGTGTTGATCAACACCGGCCGAAAACCCTGGGTGACCTACACTGACTGGTTCGAAGCCGCCAAAAACAGCCGCGACAACCTGCGCAAACAAAACGCGGATATTTGCGTGGGCCTCACCCACCTGGCCGCCGCTGATGACATTAAACTGGCGGGTATGCTCTCGGACGTGCCTTTGTTTATGGGCGGACACGACCACGAAAATCAACGCCACGTGGTGGGCACCTCAGTGGTGGCAAAAGCCGATGCCAACGCCAAAACCGCCTACGTACACACGTTGCGGTACAATAAAAAAACCAAAAAATCGACGTTGACCTCCGAACTAAAAACCATTGATGGCAAGATAGCCGACGATCCTGTTACCGCGGCTACCATTGCCAAATGGGAAAAAATTAAAAACGAGTCATTGGCTTCCAGTGGTTTTAATGCGAACACGGTGGTGGTAAAATTGTCAGAAACGTTAGATTGTCGCGAAACGACGATTCGTTTTAAACAGGCCCCCATTGGTACCATCCTTAATGAAGCGATGGTGGCAGTTGCCAAAAAAAATCCCGATTGCGCGTTTTTTAATTCCGGTTCGATCCGAATTGACGATCAGTTGACCGGTACGCTCACGGAGATTGATATTGTCAGAATGCTGCCGTTTGGCGGCGGAATTTCGGAAGTAGATATGAAAGGCGCGTTATTATTAAAAACATTGGAGGCGCACGCCGGTAACGTTGGGTTGGGAGGTTACCTTCAGTTGTGGCAATTGACGCAATCCAATGGTAAATGGCAGGTAAAAGGCCAGCCCATTGAACCCCAAAAAACGTACAGGGTAGTCATGTCCGATTTCCTCTTGACGGGAGCGGAACAAAATATGGGTTTCCTGAAAGCCGACATCACCGATGCCGCTACCGGAGCCACTAATAACCCTGATGTTTTGAAAATTCAGCGCGCTGACCCCAAAAATAAAAATGATTTGAGGGCCGATGTTCGGCACGCGCTCATTGCCTACTGGCGCAAAGAATGATGAAGAAGTAAGATTTTTTGGAATCGCTCATCGGGGTTTAGTGGCCTCGATGAGCGATTTTTGTTTTACTTGTCCATCGCCAAACGGAAACCGATTAGCATGTTGCTTTTGTTAGAAGCCTCTTTTACCCTTACCGTTG
>JAAFJN010000066.1 GCA_013298845.1 Chitinophagales bacterium | reverse complement strand
AATTTCCGGAAAATGAACTACAACGCCAAACCCAGCGCCTTCGGCTGCAAACGGCAGAACTAGCCACCCTGATGCGCCTCCGACCGGCATACCTGACCCTCGAAATACCCTGGCATAACCAAATATTGACGTTGGATTTGTACCAACAAAATATTTTGGCACCGGGCTTTGAAGTCAAAACCGGACAATGGGAAACCACACTGTACACTCCGGGCGTGTATTACCGGGGCCTTATTCGCGGCGCGGCGGGTAGTTTGGCCGCGGTGAGTTTGTTCGAAGGCGAAATCATGGGTGTTATGGCCCACCGCGAATGGGGTAACCTCAACCTGGGGCGGCGCGAAACCCGGGACAACACCACCGAATACGTGCTTTTTGAGGAGCGTTTTTTACCGCCGCCCCCTTTCGCCGATTGCCAAACGGTGGACACCGATAACACCGAACCACATACGCCTAAACATACAGGGCAGGTCGAAATAAGTGGCTGCGTAGAACAGTTTTTCGAAGCCGATTATGCCTTGTATCAAAACAAAGGCAGCGTACAAAATACCGTCAATTATGTATCGGGCTTTTTTAACGCCGTGGCCACCATTTACAGCAACGAAACAGTGTCCATCGCCCTCTCGCAGGTGTACGTATGGACCACACCCGATCCGTACGATTTTACCGACAGCGGCACGGCATTAACCACGTTTACTGATTATCGCTCCACGTTCGATGGCGCGTTGGCGCATTTGGTATCACTGGCAGGTTCGGGGGCTGGGGGCCGCGCATACATTGATGTCATTTGCGCGGGCGGCGTTAATTATGCCTTCAGCGGAATCAACAGCAGTTACCAAACTTATCCCACGTATTCCTGGACGGTGAACGTGGTCGCCCACGAAATGGGCCATAATTTCAATTCCCGCCACACACACTGGTGCGGTTGGGCCGGGGGCGCCATTGACAACTGCGGCCCCACTGCCGGTTATCCGTACGAAACCCCGCCCTCGTGCAGCAGCGCACCCACGCCCACCGGCGGCGGCACAGTAATGAGTTATTGCCACCTGATCGGGGGCGTTGGTGTCAACCTGGCCAATGGTTTTGGGCCACTGCCCGGCAATGCCATTCGCGCAGCCGTCACCGATGCTTTGGGCAGTAGTTGCATTCCGGCTAACTGTCCCACCAGTACCTGTTTAGCCACCACACAAATTACCTTTAGCAGCATCACCAATACCTCGGTCAGTGTTGGGTGGGCCACCGTCGCCGGAGCAACGGGTTATAACGTACAATACCGCCTTTCGCCCAGCGGTGCCTGGACGACCGTAAACAACGTTAACCCGCCGTATAACCTGACGAGTCTGACGCCCAGTACCGTGTACGAAGTGCAGGTGCAAACCATTTGCGGCGGGGGCAACGTGTCGCGGTACGCCACGGGCGGTATTTTTAAAACGAATGCTTCTCCCTGTGCCGAACCCTCAGATCTCACTGCTAACCCGGTAAGTAATACGTCCGTGTCGCTCAACTGGACCGAAAACGGCACCGCAACGACCTGGGAAATTCAATGGGGGACGGCGGGATTTGCATTGGGAACAGGAACTGTAGTAAGTACATCTACCAAGCCTTATACACTAGCGGGGTTAACCGCCGGGGTGGGTTACGATTTTTACGTGCGTGCCGTTTGCGGCAGCCCAAACGGCAATAGCACCTGGATAGGTCCGTTTAGTTTTTTCACACCTTCAGGAAATGATTTGTCCTCTAACGCCATTCAGTTGATCGTTGGACAAACCTGCACCGGCAATATTTATAATAATTTGGGTGCAACGATAAGTGTCGGTGAATTTAGCCCTTCGTCCGCTAATGGTGGTTATTGGCTCACCGCTGCCGACCAAACAGTTTGGTTTTGGTTCAATGCCCTCGCCTCGGGCACAGTGTACGTCACGACCGATAAATGGCCGCAAGGCAGCAACGACGATACCCAAATTGCGTTGTATTCCACGCCAAACCCGACTACCCTCAACGATTTGCTGGTATCTAACGAAGATGGTGGAATTATTGGTAACACCTATAATACTTATGGTTATTACAGCGGCTTAATACCCAATGCGCCTTATTATGTTCAAGTGGATGGCTGGAACAATGTAGAAGGCTCGTTCTGCATCGAAGTACACGAAACCTTTGATTTGCCCGAACCCACTACCTGCGCGTCGTACACCCAAACGGGCGTAAATGGCAGCACAACCCCGTCAAAATGGTACAATATTTACAGCAAACCGAACTCCGGGGACATAGGCCCACCCGTTTTGGCGATTAGAAGCACTTCTAACCTCGGTACGGTAACGGTACAGGAAATCAAAAATAGTTTACCCATTCCAAGCACCGGCAACGGCGTTAAATACATGCAACGTTATTACGCCATTACCAATACCACCAATACCACGGCGGCCCGCGATATCCGGCTTTTTTATACAGACATCGAATTTGCCGATTTCCGAAGTGCCTTTGTACCCGTTTCCACGGCCAGCATCGACGATTTGAATATTTCGCGCTACAATGCATCGCCGTACAATTGCACGCCCACTAACAACAACGGCTCCGGCACCTTAATTACCAACGTTACCGGCACATCCATTGGTAGTTCGGGGTATTTTTACCTGCAATTTAGTTCCGGGCAGGGCGAATTTGCGACCATTTTAAACAATACGGCTTTGCCCGTCGAATTGTTAATTTTTGAAGGAAAAACGGAATCAGAGGGAAATGTGTTAACTTGGAGTACTGCCGCTGAAAAGGATATTCGCCAATACACCCTCGAAAGGTCGGCTTCCGGCAGCGGTCAATGGGGAACCGTGGGAACTACGCCACCCCTATCCGGCAATGACTCTCCCAAAAACTACCGCATCACCGATGCCCAACCGTGGCCTTCGACGTATTATAGGTTGCTGATAACGCACACCGACGGCAGCGTGCAATATTCCAATATCGTTCGTCTGGAGCGCCGGATTGACCGGGGAATTTTGTCCCTTGCGCCCAATCCGGCGCGCGAGGAATTGGTGGTTGCTTACCAATCGGACCGCGAACACGAGGTGCAATTTCGCATTTTTGGCAGCGACGGGCGTTTGGTATTGGAGCAAAATTTAACGGTAGAACCCGGCACCCTGCTGCTACCGCTGAACGTAGCCAACCTCCCCGCGGGTTTGTATTACTTTCACACGAATGTGGGTAAAGGTTTGCCATTTGTAAAACAGTAGTACCTTTGTGCCAAGCACAAACTTATGCAACAGTACCACGACCTTTTACAACACATATTAGACCACGGCACCCGAAAATCGGACCGCACGGGAACGGGCACCATTAGCGTGTTTGGATACCAGATGCGGTTCGATCTTCGGGCCGGTTTTCCGTTGGTGACGACCAAAAAAGTACACCACAAAAGTATTATTCACGAATTGCTTTGGTTCCTCAAAGGCGACACCAACATTGCCTATTTAAAAGAAAATGGTGTCAGTATTTGGGATGAATGGGCCGACGCCGAGGGCAATTTAGGCCCCGTGTACGGCCAGCAATGGCGTTCCTGGTCGGCTCCCGATGGCACTACCATTGACCAAATTGCGGAGGTGATTCAAACCATTAAAAAAAATCCCGACAGCCGCCGAATGGTCGTTTCCGCTTGGAACGTCGCCGATTTACCCGACATGAAACTCGCGCCCTGCCATTGCCTGTTTCAGTTTTACGTCGCCGATGGCAAACTTTCCTGCCAACTGTACCAACGCAGTGCCGACGTATTTTTGGGCGTTCCGTTTAACATTGCCTCGTACGCCCTGCTGACCATGATGGTAGCCCAGGTGTGCGACCTTGAACCCGGCGAATTTGTGTGGACCGGCGGCGATACTCATTTGTATATCAATCATTTGGAACAAACGGCGCTCCAACTTTCGCGCACGCCCAAAGCCTTGCCCACCCTGAAAATAAACCCGGCGGTAAAAGATATTTTTGGCTTTACGTACGAAGATTTTGAACTGGTCGGATACGAACCCTGGCCCGGCATCAAAGCCGCCGTTGCCGTATAAACACCGAACACCAAATTAAAAAATTCTTTTCAACAATGCGCCTGATACTGCCCTTAACGCTGGTCCTGATCCCTTTTTTGGCCTGCGCCCAAAAACCCGCCAAACTTCAAATTATCCCCGAACCCGTTGCCACAACGGTCAAAAGCGGGGTTTTCACCCTTAATTCCGCCACTTCGATCGCCTACCCGACGGGTCAAAAAGACGTAGAACTGGCGGCCCAATACCTCGCTGGAATAGTGCAACCCGCCACGGGTTTTCCAATGGTGGCCAAAGGTACTACCGCGAAAGCCGCTGCCAAAAACCAGATCTTTTTTGAGTTAAATACCAAAAAAATCAAACAAAAAGAAGGCTATTTACTCGAAGTGGGCAGCAATGGCATTACCGTTACCGTTGCCAGCGGTGCGGGGGCTTTTTACGCGGTTCAAACCATCCGGCAATTGTTGCCGCCCGAAATTAACGCACCCACGATCCAACAAAGCATCAACTGGACCATGCCGAATTGCACGGTGGAAGACTTTCCGCGTTTTCAATACCGGGGTTTACTCCTCGACGTAGGCCGACATTGGTTTCCGGTATCGTCCATAAAGCGGTACATTGATTTGTTGGCGATGCACAAAATGAACCGTTTTCACTGGCACCTCACCGACGACCAGGGATGGCGCATCGAAATCAAAAAATACCCCAAACTCCAGCAGGTATCTTCGTGCCGGGTGCAAACCCTGGTGGGCCATTACGGCGAACAACCGGAGCAATACGACGGTATTCCGTATTGTCATTATTACACCCAGGCCGAAGTAAAAGAAGTGGTGGAATACGCCAAAAAGCGGTTTGTCACCGTCGTTCCCGAAATTGAAATGCCCGGTCACGCGTTGGCGGCACTGGCGGCGTATCCGTACCTCGGTTGCGAAGGTTCGGGATACAGCACAGCCACCACCTGGGGCGTACACGAGGAAGTTTATTGCGCGGGCAAAGAAGATATGTTTACGTTTATCAACGACGTTTTTGCCGAAATTGTGCCACTTTTTCCCGGCGAATACGTGCACGTTGGTGGCGACGAATGTCCCAAAGACCGTTGGAAAGAATGCTCCAACTGCCAAAAACGCATTAAAAAAGAAGGTTTAAAAGATGAACACGAACTCCAAAGTTACGTGATTAAAAGAGCAGAACAGATGTTGGCCAAATACGGCAAAAAACTCATCGGTTGGGACGAAATTCTCGAAGGCGGCCTTTCTCCCAATGCTACCGTCATGAGTTGGCGCGGCATTGAAGGTGGTATTGCCGCCGCCAAAGCCGGTCACGATGCCATTATGACCCCCACTTCGCATTGTTATTTCGACTATTACCAAAGCGACCCGAACTCGGAACCATTGGCCATTGGGGGTTTGCTGACCCTGGAAAAAGCCTACGAATACGAACCCATCCCCGACGTGCTCACCCCCACCGAAGCCAAACATATCCTTGGGGTACAAGGCAATATTTGGACCGAATACATCAAATCGCCCGATTATTTGGACTATATGACCTATCCGCGGGCCTGCGCTTTGGCGGAAATTGCCTGGTCGCCCGCCGAAAAACGCAGTTGGGATACCTTTAAAGGCAAAATTCCCGCGCATTTTGAACGTTTGGCGGCGTATAAAGTGAATTTTGCCAAAAGTTTTTACGATGTCACGCCCGCTTTCTCCGAAGGATTGGTAAGCCTGACCTGCAACGACCCATCGGTGCAAGTGCGGTATACCACCGACGGCAGTGCGCCCACCAACGTTAGCCCGCTGTACACCCAGCCTTTTGTTTTATCCAAATCATCGGTCGTGAAGGCCAGTACATGGCGCGGCGGCACCGCTTTGGGCAAAACCCTGACGGTGAATTACCTCGTGCACAAAGCCAGCGGAAAAGCCTACACCATGAGCAAAGCGCCCACCAAATTCCTCGGCGGCGACACTTACGGCCTGACCAACGGCATATTGGGTGGCTCCAAAACCTGGGATGGCTGGGTCGGATTGGTGAACCGCGACATTGATCCGGTAATTGATTTGGGCGCAGTAACGGCCATTAACCGCGTCACTACCCATTATTTAGACAACAAACAATCGTGGATTCACCCGCCCCGCAGCATCGAGGTGTTCGTATCTGACGATGGGAAAAATTTCCGCTCGGTGGGTAAAAAAGCCATTGAGTACAGCGATAATACCGCTGCCGAAATCAAAACGATTGTTATTTCGACTCCCAATACCAAAACGCGCTTTGTAAAACTGGTGGCGACCACCACCGGCGTTATTCCGGAGCCATTCCCCGGCGCAAAAGAGGGTGCATGGTTGTTTTTGGACGAGGTAATTGTGGACTGATACAGTATATTTTATCTACCTTTGCGCCTTCAATTTTAAAACATTTCATGACAACGCAGCACACTGACCCAACACCCACAGTTGACACCGCAAAAAGTCTTGGTCTGACACCGGACGAGTTTCAAAAAATTCAGGAAATACTGGGCCGCTTGCCCAATTTTACCGAACTCAGCATTTTTTCGGTAATGTGGAGTGAACACTGTTCTTATAAAAACTCCATTGTTCAATTAAAAACCCTGCCCCGTTCCGGCGGTCGCCTGCTCGTAGGTGCCGGTGAAGAAAACGCGGGTTTGGTGGATATTGGCGACGGATTAGGCTGTGTTTTCAAAATTGAGAGCCACAACCACCCCTCGGCCATTGAGCCATACCAGGGCGCGGCCACCGGGGTTGGTGGTATCCACCGCGATATTTTCACCATGGGCGCACGGCCGATCGCCGCGCTCAATTCCCTGCGTTTTGGCACACCCGACAACGCCCGCATGAAACGCCTGATTGCCGGTGTAGTAAAAGGTATTGGTGATTATGGCAACTGTTTTGGCGTACCCACCGTGGGCGGCGAGGTGTATTTTCTCCCTTGTTACGACCACGATATTTTGGTAAATGCCATGTCGGTAGGTTTAGTAAAAGCCGATGAAACGGTTTCGGCAACGGCAGGTGGCCCCGGTTATCCGGTATTTATCGTGGGTTCTGCCACGGGTAAAGACGGTATTCACGGTGCCACTTTTGCTTCGGCGGATTTGACCGAAGACAGCCACGAAGACCTTCCGGCGGTGCAGGTGGGTGATCCTTTCCAGGAAAAACTCCTGCTGGAAGCCAGCCTCGAAGCCATTCAGACCCAAGCCATTATTGGGATGCAAGACATGGGTGCGGCGGGTATTACCTGCTCCACTTCCGAAATGTCGGCCAAAGCCGGTTGCGGAATGCGCATTGATTTGGACAAAACGCCCACGCGCCAATCGAATATGAAAGCCTGGGAAATTCTGTTGTCCGAAAGCCAGGAGCGCATGTTGATCGTGTGCAAAAATGGCGGCGAAGCAGCATTAAAGGCCGTTTTTGAAAAATGGGACCTGCCCTGCGAACAAATCGGTGTCACTACCGACACGGGTCGCCTCGAATTTTACCACCACGGCGAATTGGTCGCTGACGTTCCCGCCGACCCGCTGGTACTGGGTGGCGGCGCGCCCGTTTATATCCGCGAACAAAAACGCCCGGAATACATGACGCAAATTGACGCTTTCGACCCGGCCCAAATCGCACAACCCGCCGATTACAAAGCAGCAGCCGAAGCCGTGTGGGCTTCGCCCAATATCGCCTCCAAAGGCTGGATTACCCAACAGTACGACTCCACAGTCCGCACGGGTACCATGACCACCAACCGCCATTCCGACGCGGCTTTGGTGCGCGTAAAAGGCACCGATAAAGCCTTGGCCATTACCACCGACTGCAACTCGGCGTACGTGTATGCCGATCCGCACAAAGGCGGTATGATTGCCGTTGCCGAAGCCGCTCGCAATATTGTTTGCGCCGGGGGCGAACCGGTGGCCATTACCAATTGCCTCAATTTTGGCAATCCGTACAACCCGGAAGTGTATTACCAATTCGCCGAAGCCATTCGGGGTATGGGCGATGCCTGCCGCAAGTTCAACACGCCGGTAACGGGTGGTAACGTGAGTTTTTACAACCAGGCCACGTTAAAAGACAAAGTGGTGCCGGTATACCCTACCCCAACGATTGGGATGTTGGGCATTGTAGATGACCACACCAAAGTCATGACGTTGGATTTTAAACAATCGGGCGACGTGATTTACCTGCTCGGCGAAAGCCAAAACGACATTGGCAGCAGCGAATACCTGCGTTTGGTACACGGCATAACGCACTCCAATTGTCCACATTTTGATTTGGACAAAGAGTATAACCTGCACCAAACCATCCGCCAATTGATCCAAAAAAACCTGGTTCAATCGGTGCACGACGTATCGGAAGGGGGCGTATTTGTGGGTGTATTGGAAAGCGCACAAGCCGGTAAAACGGGTTGTCAAATCCGCACCAACGACCAATTCCGCAAAGATGCCTGGTTATTCGGCGAAGCCCAAAGTCGGGTAATTGTCTCCGTAACGACAGAACAAGCAGCGACTTTGGAACAGTTTTTGAGCGAAAACAACGTGGCATTTGAAGCAATAGGCAACGTTGGCGGCCAAGACCTTGTCATTGACGGCGAAAACTGGGGTAACGTAGCCGATTGGCAACGCCGCTACAACACAGTTTTGGAAGAAATAATGGCGTGATTTTAGTGAAAAGTGAAGAGTGAAGAGTGAAAAGTGAAAAGTGAAGAGTGAAAAGTGAAGAGTGAAAAGTGAAGAGTGAAAAGTGAAGAGTGATGAGTGAAAAGTGAAGAGTGATGAGTGATGAGTTTTTTTTATTAAAAACGAGCACTTTACACCTATAAAATTTTATCAAACTTCACATCTTTTTCGCTAAAAAATGCTCTACGTCGAGCAAATCAAAATGTCTAAGGTCTTTTGTCTAAAGTCTGAGGTCTAAAGTCTTTTGTCTTAAAAAAAACACACAAATATGAAATACACACTATCAATTATTACGGCGCTTTTGTTGGCTATGGCCGCTTGTTCGGGCATAGGCTCGGACGCGTACGCGCTGAAAGGCACCATAAAAGACGCTGCCAATATGCAATTGGTGTTGGAGCAAGCCAATTTTGACCGCACCAACGTGGCCATTGGTAAAGCCGCCTGTGATGGCAGCGGTAATTTTACCATCGAACAAAAAGAAGCGTGGAAAGAGGGTTTGTACCGCTTGTCCATCGGAGCAAAACGCATTTATTTTATGTTGGATGGCAAAGAAAAAACCGTTGAAATCAAGGGAAATCTGGCCACCATCGAAAAAATGGACATGGAAGTTAGCGGTTCTGAAACCATGAGTTGCTACAACAACATCATCAAAACGATGTTGAGCACTCCGTTGAAATCGCCGGATGAGGCCAAAACCACCGTTGAAAAAGGTTGTACCCCGTTGATGAAAGCATTCCTTGGTTTGCAGTTGTACGGCAGCAGCCCGCAGGCGTTTATGACCGAATTGGAAGCATTGGGCAAAGACCTGACGGAAAAATTGCCCGGCTCTAAATACGCTAACGATTACAACAGCCTCATCGCGCAGGTAAAAACGCAATTGGCCCAGCAGGAATCCGCCGAACTGATTAAAGTAGGCCAACCTGCGCCCGATATTACCTTGCCCGGTCCCGATGGAAAAGTACACTCGTTGTCGTCCCTGAAAGGTAAGATTGTATTGCTCGACTTTTGGGCTTCCTGGTGCGGACCATGCCGCAAAGCCAACCCCGAAGTGGTGTCTATTTACAAAAAATACAAAGAAAAAGGGTTTGAAGTATTCAGCGTTTCCCTCGACGGCGGTGACCCGCGCCGCGTTCCGGCCGAACAAATGGACCAAGCCAAAGCGGACGGTAAAACCAAATGGATTGCAGCCATTAAAGCCGATAATTTGATTTGGGAAAACCACGTGAGCGATTTGCAACATTGGGCCAGTGCACCGGCGGCAGTGTACGGGGTTAGTTCCATCCCGAAAACCTTCCTGATTGGCCGCGACGGCAATATCGTTGCCATTAACCCACGGGCTAATTTGGAGGAAGAACTGAAAAAAGTATTGTAGTTATTGAGCGAAGTTATATAGTAAAACGCCCCCCGCTGGTTATCTGGCGGGGGGCGTTTTTTTTGTCGTTTGGGGGGTATGCAAAAAGCCCCGCAAAGACATTGTCCTTGCGGGGCTTTTTTACGCATTTCACTATTTACAGTTTAACTACTTTTTTATGCACCACGCCGGCACTGTTGCTGAGGCGCACCAAATACGTACCCGATGACAAATTTTTCATGGGGAGGGCGATATTTTCTCCGGTGACCGGGGTCATATACAGGCATCGGTTATCGGAGGTGAATAATTCTATCCGCGTGTACCGCGCCGACTCGGGCCACGACACCGTCAGTACGTCCGTAACGGGGTTGGGCATCAGGATAATGGCATTTTGAGCATCCAGGTCTTGCGTACCCGAAACCAATTCAATATGCACGTACAAAATACTGTCGCAGCCGTTGGAACCCGGTATGCTAACGGTATAGTCGCCCGGTTGGGAGAAAATCTGGCCGCCAACTTCCACCGTTTCATTGATGCTGATCACAAAAGATAAAGAATCGCTCGTTGCCGGTAGCACCACCAATTGCAACTGCGCCACCGAATCGCAGCCGTTGACCGTTGTCAAATTGGCCGTGTAAACGCCCGCTGCCGTCAACGTCTGGTTGTTCCAGGTGTAAGTTTCCGACGCACAAATCGTCGCGTTTTCGGTCGTTTGAACCGGAGTAAGAACCACCAACTCCAACTGCGCCACCGAGTCACAACCGTTGACCGTTGTAAAAATAGCCGTATAAACGCCCGCTGCCGTCAACGTCTGGTTATTCCAGGTGTAGGTTTCCGACGCACAAATCGTCGCGTTTTCGGTCGTTTGAACCGCCGGTAAAATATTTAACTGAATAAACACCAATGAGTCGCAACCGTTATTCGCGATGGTTTGGGTGCCCGAAGGTTGCGCGGCGTTGTACGTGATGCCATTGACGGTCACTGCGCCGCCCGAACACACGGTGTAATTTTGAACCGAATTTCCACAAATGCCGCAAATATGGTAGGTTTTTTCAAACGTTGACACCGCGTTAGTGATGGTTACGGTATAAAAACCGGGGGCATCCACTTCGATGGAACTGGTGGTAGCACCGGTACTCCACGAGTATTGAAAAGTCTGGAAGGCGCTACCGTTGAATGTAATACTCCAATCTTTCATGGTACCAATGACCGCGTTATTGTCATCCACTACGCTGAGGTGCCAATTGCCGTTCAGGGGGCTGCCCAACAAATCTTCCCATTTGCCCTCCGGCTGGAAAGTGCCGGTAAACGGCGCGGCGGAGGCTGGTGCAAACGGTAACCCGTAGTTAATCGGTTGCGTGGCCGAAGGTGAAAAGCAAGTATTGGTGTAATTGTCGCCGTTAGCACCGTTATCCGTGGTTAATTCCATAAATTTACCGTCGGGCGACACCAAATACACGTCCAAATCATCCACCCAATTGTGGTTGATATTGAAACACACCGACGAAATCATGTTCACATTGGTCAATTTTTGGTTGGCCGAGAACATTTCCGCGTTGGTTGTTTTTTGCCCAAAAGCCGGTATATCCACCGTTATGGGGAAAATATAATTGTTATACGCTACCGATAAAGTGCTGTCCTGGTCATTTTGGAAAGAAAAAGTTTCCCCGGCACCAAAAAACGATTCCGTCGCATCCAACGTGATGGAAGTATTGGCCCAATAGATCGTATCCACGGCATTGCCAAAAACCACACCCGGATCGGTGATAAACAATTCGTAGCTTTGGATAAAACAGGTGCCACCCGTCACTTTAATCAACACCGTTTCTACTTCTTCTTCGAGTGAATCGGCGATGGGTTGTACCAGTATTTCCAACAAAGAATCAGGTGTAGTAATCGTGTAAGTGGCGTTAATTGCCTCGTAATCAACGCCGTTTTCGGCCACCCCTTCAATGGTAATGGTGAGGGGCAAAACACTGGCTGGGACCTGGCTAAACTGCAATTGAACGGGTAAAGCGGTTGCCGTTTCGGGCAAGGCATTGTTGCCAGGACTCACCGAAGCCGCCACAAAACTACCGCTACCAAAACTATTGGCTTCCAAAAATACGCCTGAGTCAAATGCGCCGTCACCTACGTCGGCAATGGCAATGTACATGGTATAAATTTCGCAGGGCAAAACGGCTGATTTGGCTTCAAAAACGTCCAAATAACCGTCGTACACCGGTTGTAACGGCGTATTTATGTTACTGTTATAATACTGTTCGTAAGCCGCAGGGCAAGGTGGAGACACCGCGTTATTCGGGTGTATTGTATTGATGGAAACGGGTAAATTAGTGTTTGGAATCAGGGCAATGTTTTGGCCACCGGCTGGCATTCCCGGACCCTCCAAAAAGAAACCAAAAATATCGTTGAACTGCGTACAGGCGTACTCCGGGTATTCTTCGGAAGCAAAAACGTACCGGAACAACATAGTGTCGTTGTACGATTGAAAAGTGATAGCGTAAACGGCTACGTCGTATAACGGATAACCATTGGACAACGGCGCAAGGTGCGGTTCAGTAGTCAGGCCATTATTAATCGTGCTGGCAAAGTCGGCCCCATCCCCGTCGGCATCCATACTTTTTCCGGTGCTCATTACAATGCCGCGTTCCAGGCCAATAACGCCAGTTCCCTGATTAAAAAAACCAACGGCCGCCGGGGCACCGTTGTATGTAACGCTAAGTACATTGATACCCGAATTGGTCAAAAAATTGCTCACTAAGTTTTCGGGGGTGTACGGCGGCTGGTTGCCCGATGTAACCTGAAACTGGCCCCAAAGCGCCGTGGAAAACAAAGCAAAAAAGGTAAAAAGTAAAGAATGTTTTTGCATAATGGACATTTTTATAAAAAGATAAAACAAAGATTTACAACAACTTATCCGGGGTGAGCGGCACACTGCGGAACCGTTTTCCGGTGGCGTTAAACACCGCGTTACCAATGGCCGCTGCGGCCCCAATCAGCCCAATTTCGCCCAAACCTTTGGCCCCCATTTTGTTGAGGTACGGATCGGGTTGATTGATAAATACCACCTGAATATCCGCCGGAATATCGAGGTTGACCGGTATGTGGTACCCCGCAAAATCGGCCCCAACGGGTCGCCCGTGCGCGTGGTCGAAGTGTAATTCTTCCGTGAGCGCCATCCCGATACCCATTACGACCGCGCCGGAAATTTGACTGGTGGCGGTTTTGGGGTTGATGATTTTACCCGCGTCCACCACCGAAGTAAAACGGGTAACGCGCACCACACCCGTGAGGCGGTGCACCTGTACTTCGGCAAAATGGGCCGCAAACGTGAAAAAAGCGTATTTATCCGATCCTTCCGCACTTTTCGAGGCTTTAACCACTTCCACTTCTTTGATTTTTTCGTGGTCAAAAACCTCCGCCAATTTTATCAAAGAGTCGGGGCGGTTGCGAATGGCGATTTTGTTGTTGACAAAAAACAGTTCGTCTGGTTTGGCCTCTTTGTAGGAATTTTTGTCCATACCAGCGGCAATGGTAATGAGTTTTTGCTTGAGTTCTTCGCAGGCTTCGTACACCGCCGATCCCACCGACGCCACGGTAACGCTGCCACCTTGTCCGGGCGAGGGCGGCAAATTGGATTTACCCAATTCAAATTTTATTTTTGACGGCACAATACCCGTTACCTCCGAGGCTATTTTCACCATCGTGGTCACGGTACCCGGTCCCATATCGCTCGTAGCACTTTGTAACAACAAATTACCTTCGCTGTCAAGTCGCGCCAACGCGGTGGCCGGGGCGCGCCAAGCGGCCCAACTGCCAACGGCCATACCACGCCCCACGTACCAATCGCCTTTTTGCACACTTCCGGGTTCGACGTAGCCGGGTTTCCAATTAAATTGTTTTACGCCCCCCTGCAAACATTCCATGAGGTGGTTACTGGACCAGGGTTTGCCGTCTTCCGGATTTTTATCGGCGTAATTGACTTTGCGCAATTGCACGGGGTCCATTTTCAAAGCGTGGGCCAGTTCGTCCATTGCCGTTTCGAGGGCAAAACTGCCGGGCGTTTCGCCCGGTGCCCGCATCCAAATGGGGGTGCTTACCGTTAGCGGCAATACCTGGTATTTGGTGAGCAGGTTGGGACAGGCGTACAACATTTTGGTGATGCCGGTCACCCCTTCGGCAAATTCTTCGTATTCGGAGGTTTGCCCAATGGCCTCGTGGCGGATACCCACGAGTTTGCCATCTTCGGTGGCGCCCAGCGACATTTTTTGCCAAGTCGCCGGGCGATATCCCGTCATGGTGAACATTTGTGGACGGGTGACGGCAATTTTAACGGGCTTTTTTAGGATTTTAGCCGCAATAATGGCGGCAAATGTGTGCGGCCACACGCGTAAGCCCGATCCAAATCCACCGCCAATAAACTCGGAATTGACCTGAATTTGGTCTTTTTTGAGGTCTAATGCCTTTGCAATGGTATCGCGTACGTCTTGCACGGCGTGGTTTTTGTCGTACACCGTTAGTTTGTCGTCACTTTCCCAAATGGCAATGGTGGCGTGCATTTCCATGGGATTGTGCACTTCTACCGGGGTCGTGTATTCCTGCACGATTTTCACCGGTGCCTTTTCCCAGGCGCCGTCGTCGCCGCGTTTTAAATCGCTCACCCACGGAATGGTGGTGGGGCGGGCGCTGGCCATATTCGCCGAAAATTCGGTGGTATGGGGTTCGGTTTCGTATTTTACCTGAATTAATGAAGCGGCGTGTTGGGCTTGTTCGAGGCGTTCGGCAACAACCAACGCAACGGGCTGACCACTAAAATGAATGTCTTTGGCGTGAAAAATACGCAACCCCAAATCGAGGGTTTGGGCGCGTTTGGCTTTTTTCAAACCGTATATTTTATCGCCGTTTTTGTGGGTAATAACGGCGACAACACCGGCCGATTTTTCCGCGGCTTTGGTATCAATACTTTTAATTTTTCCTTTGGCAATGGTGCTGCCAACCAATACCCCGTGCACCAAATTGGGAAATTGGTATTCGGCGGTGTATTTGGCCGCGCCGGTTACTTTCGCAACGCCATCCACGCGGTTATCTTTATTGGCCAATGTATTATTTTTCATAAAAATTGCTGCTTAGATGGTGTTATTCAAGGCGTGAATAATGGCATTTTCGGCCATTTTCACTTTAAAAGCGTTGTGTTTAAGCGGTTTTGCGGATATTAAAGCCAACGCTGCCGCTTGGCGAAATACCGCCTCCGTGTTGTTTTTTCCTTTTAAAAATGCTTCGGCTTCACTGGCGCGCCACGGTTTATGGGCCACCCCGCCGAGGGCAATTCGGGCATCCTGGATGACTTCGTTGTTATCCACCCGGTAAGCCACGGCCACCGATACCAAAGCAAATGCGTAAGAGGCGCGGTCACGGATTTTGAGGTAATGCGCAAACCGCTGGAACGGGTTGGCGGGTACAAAAACGCCCGTGATGAGTTCGCCGCGTTGCAAAACGGTATCTTGTTCGGGTGTGTCGCCGGGCAGGCGGTGAAAATCGCTGAACGCAATGCGGCGTTCGCCTTTTCCCGATTGCACAATCACCTGCGCATCCAAAGCGGCCAACGCAACGCAAAGATCGCTGGGGTGGGTAGCCACGCAAGCCTCGCTGGCCCCAAAAATAGCCGCGCCCCGGTTCATGCCGTCTTTGGCACCACAACCGGAATTGGGGGTTCTTTTATTGCAGGGAAAAGCCGTATCGTAAAAATACGGGCAGCGGGTGCGTTGCAACAAATTACCGCCAACGGTGGCCATATTGCGCAGTTGCGGTGAAGCACCCTGCAACAACGCTTGGCTAATTAATTGGTACTCGCTGACAACCGTTTCGTGTTCGGCCACGTCGCTATTGAGGGCCAACGCGCCAATGGTTAACCCGGCGGCATCGCTGGTAATATTGCGCAGCGGCAACCGATTAATATCAATGAGGTGCGCCGGAGTAGTGATGTTTTTTTTCATCAAATCCAGCAAATTGGTGGCACCGGCGATGTATTGCGCGCCCTCGTTTTTTTGAAACAACGACAACGCTTCTTTAATATCGGTGGGTCGGTGGTATTGGAATAATTGCATTTAAGAAACGGATTGAATGGCTTTAACGATATTGGGATACGCGCCGCAACGGCAGAGATTTCCGCTCATAAACTCCCGAATTTCGGTTTCGGAGCGGTTATGGCCTTCGTTGACACAAGCCACCGCCGACATAATTTGTCCGGGGGTACAATAGCCACACTGGAAGCCGTCGTGTTCGATAAAGGCCGTTTGCATGGGGTGCAATTGCTCACCTTCGGCCAATCCTTCGATGGTGATAATGGACTTACCATCCTGCATCACGGCGAGGCAAAGGCAGGAGTTCACCCTTCGGCCATCTATGTGGACGGTGCAGGCGCCGCATTGGCCGTGGTCGCAACCTTTTTTGGTACCGGTAAGGGCCATTTGTTCGCGCAGCAGATCGAGCAGGGTTACGCGGGGTTCCACCATTACTTTTTGCTGTTTTCCGTTGATATTAAGGACAACCGGTACTTGCTCAAAAGCGTAAGCGGCTTTATCAAATACCCGCTCTTCGGCCGCTTTCACCACGGTATTGGGCGTAACGGCGGCCGCAGTTAAAACGGCGGTTTGTTTAAAAAAATCGCGCCGAGTAGATGTTTGCTTTTTTGCCATATAAAGGGTTGAATTTGTTGTTAAGGGTTGAATTTGTTGAATTTGTTGCCCGCGTAGCGTACTCGTTTTAAGCCTGCCTATCTGCAAAATTTAGCAGATTTATGCCGCTAATTTGCCCGTCGCAGCATACACTTTTTTACCACTAAAGTAAGAATACACTAAGATTCACTAAGCGTAGAGCGTTCATTTTTAATTTTTTAAAGAAAAAAACTCTACACTCTACACTTTTCACTCTACACTTTTCACTTTTCACTCTACACTTTTCACTTTTCACTTTTCACTTTTCACTCTACACTTTTCACTCTAAACTTTTCACTCTAAACTCTTCACTTTTCACTCTCTAAACCGGTGCTAATTTAAGGCGTAAACCTTCCATTTCCGGGTTGATTTTTAACTGGCAACCGAGTCGGGAGTTATTTTTGACAAAAAAAGCCGAATCGAGCATGTTTAACTCGTCGTCGGTGGGTTCGTGGAGTTCGTGATCGGATAAAACGTACACGTGACAGGAAGCGCACAACGCCATGCCGCCGCAAGTGCCTTCTACGGGTAATTCGTAAGATTTGCACAGTTCCATTACGCTCAGGCCCATATCGGTGGGCGCTTCCAAAACGTGTTCCTGATCGTCGCGATCTATAATGGTGATATGAATAGTATCGTCTTGCATGTAGATAAAATTATGTGGGGCAAAATTAACAGAACCCCGTGTAATCGGGTTCTTTTGAAGCACCTTTATTTTGTTTCAATTACAAATCCAACCGCATCATAATGTCCGTCTGAGCCTCATTGCCCAGGGTAAAAATGTGCTGACCAAAGGCCACAAAACCGTTTTTTTCGTAAAACCGCAACGCCCTTTGGTTGTTTTCCCAAACGCCCAGCCAAACGTATTGCACCGCTGATTCCCGGGCCAACTGCATCGCTTTTTCGTAGAGCATTTGCCCCACTTTTTGGCCGTGAAATGCTTTTTTGACGTAAATACGTTCAATTTCGAGGGCATTTTTATCTTTTAACTCGGTTTGGGCCGCGCCAAAATTCAACTTCAGGTAACCAATGACCTGCCCGTTGACCGCCGCAAAATAAAACCGGGCATCGGGGTGTTGGAGTTCATGGGTTAGTTTTTCCACCGAAAACCCTTCTTCCAAGTACTTTTTCATGTTTTCTTCGGTATTGTGTTCGGCAAAAGTTTCAAAAAACGTTTGCCGACCAATCGCCTGCAATTGCGCCACTTCCGAAGGCCCAATCGGATAAATGTCGAGATGTTCCATGTAATAATTTGATTATCAAATACTAACCCAAAAGTGTGTATCGCACTTTTGAGTGATACTATTGGCAAAAGTAGCCATAAATCCATAACTTTGCACCAACATTTAAAAGCCGTTTTGGTAGGGGCCAAATTTACGATACGGTGTACCACGCCCTCACGGCATTAACCAAGGGCAACGCGGTGAAATGTTTTAATTCGACGGGTTTTGAAAACATGCTCAACCCTGTTTACCACGGCGAAAAAATTGACATGTTTATGGCCGGTGACCACGAAGCCGCCAAACAAACCGCCCAACAACTGGCCCTCGATGCCGGGTTTGGCGCTTGTTGGGACTTTGGCAAAGGCGATAAAGTGGCACTATTGGAGCAATTTGCGCTATCGTGGATCAATTTGGCCATTATGCAGGGCCACGGCCGCGATTTGGCGTTTCGGTTGGTACGACGGTAATACGCCGTAATCTGTTTGGGGCGGCAAGATCCATCACCACCATCTGCGCCGCATACCCTGCTTTTATTTTCCCCCACCGATGCCCCTGCCCTATCACCTCGGCGGGATAAGTGGAGGCCATGCGCAGGGCTTCCTCCAGCGGGATACCGGCGTGCATCATCACATTTTGTACCGCCTGCCACATGGTGAGGGCAGAGCCGGAAAGTGTGCCGTTGCGGTCCACGAAACGGTCGCCGGTGAATTTAAATTGGTAATCGCCGGCGCTGCTCTCGGTCACAGCATCGGTGATGAGCCAGAGTTTATTACCCAGTATTTTTTTACTGATTTTCAATGCGTTATAATCGCAGTGAATGCCATCGGCGATAATACTTGCCCAGGGCATACGGTCGTACGTGGCTCCCACCAAACCCGGCTCCCGGCTTTGAAAAGCACTCATGGCGTTGAACAAATGGGTAACGCGCGTAATACCCCGGTCGAATGCCCGAGCGGCTTGCGCAAATGTCGCGTTAGAATGCCCGGCAGCCACGGGAATACCGCTGTTTAATAACAAATCGAGGCATTCATCGTCGAATTGTTCGGGCGCAATGGTGATGTAACTGATTACACCCCGGCCCCGTTCCAACAATTCTTTTATCTCTTGGGCTTCGGGTTTGCGGATGTGTTCGAGCGGGTGTGCGCCGCGTTTTTCGGGGTTAAAATACGGCCCTTCAAGGTGCAACCCAATCAAACCTTCGCCGCCTTCGGCCCAATACGCCCGACAAGCGTCTATTGCCTGCCACATGGTCGCCAAAGGAGAGCAGGATAAGGTAATTTGAATGGCAAAACTGCCACCTGCGCGGGCGGCTTCCACGGTGGCTCGTATGGTCTCGACCGTGGGACTATTGTTGAATAAATGGCCGTTGCCGCCGTAAATCTGGAGATCAATAAAGGCCGGGGCCATTGCGTACGCCGACCAATCTACCCAATTGGTAGTGTCATCCATTTCAGCGGGCTTTTGGGGATAAACACCCGTAATTTGGTCGTTTTCGGTGACAATAAATGCCCCGTAGAGTACAGTTTCGCCCGTGTAAACGCGGCCACATTGATATATTGTACGCATAGTTTTGTCCATTAGATGCATTAATGAGCAAATAAACCGCTCCTTAAAAACCGTGCGAATATAGTTGTAAAAACCCTACAATTCAAAACTCACTTCCCAGGCGCGTTCTTCCGGCACGGGCAACATTTCTTCCAAAACAACCCAGGCTGGTTGGTTATTGCGCATTGTTTTTTGCAACAATGCCACGTGTAAAGGACTATTTACCCCCACGTATAACGACGATTCGCCGGGTATTTTACAAAATAAATCGGTCGGTAATTGAAAATATTGGGCCATTTTTTGCCATTCCATAAAAAACAAATGCGCGTCCAAATGGAGCATTTCGGCCCAAAAACCGGCCTCAAAACGCCAGGAAGCGCGTTGCACCACCACCGCACCCAATACCTGCCGGGGCTGGTGCTGTACATTGGGCTGCAAAGATTCGGGCGAACGAACCACCCATTGATTTTTGGACAACGGCAGCTGCCCCAACAACAGCAATATTTGCAGCAGCAATGGCCGCGAAGTGGCTTCTTCCAAACCCAAATCAGCCCAAAAAACGGGCGTTTGATCCTTTGGGTGGTATAATTCCAGGTGTCCGTCGGCAGCGCGACGGGCCAACAAATCACCCACTTTTAGCCCTCCCGAAGTGGCCGCAACACCCGGCAATTGCACCGTACGTGCCGCAACCGGAGGGTGCATATTGGCGTTAAAAGCGTGGTACCAATTCAGGACGTACAAATGTGGGCAGTCGCGGTGTTGCGCTTTTACCGCTTCGGTGGCTTTGGCATCGAAGAGGTGAAGCCAACGACCAAATAGTTTTCCGCCGCCGGGAAACAACGCATTGAGCACAAAACTGGTGTTTCCTCCCTCTGAAAAAGGCTGCAACAGTGCCCCAACGGGTACTTCCAGCGAGCGGGCGGGCACCACTACCGGTGTATCATCAGTGGACGCCGGAGTTTGTAAGGCAGCGAATATATCTAACACTGGCAACGGACCGCGTTCGTCCAGCAGACGGGCAATGCGACTCCGCAAGGTGGATAATTTGATGTCGG
This sequence comes from Chitinophagales bacterium, assembly GCA_013298845.1. Taxonomy (GTDB): domain Bacteria; phylum Bacteroidota; class Bacteroidia; order Chitinophagales; family Saprospiraceae; genus M3007. The sequence continues at coordinate 535 of JAAFJN010000066.1, read as the reverse complement.
TTCGTTGGGCAAGCAGGGCATTTACGGCGTTTTTTGCTGCATTTTCGTCAAAAAACGGTGCATTACCCGTTGTGGCAACGTCTTCAAAAAACAATTGCTCCACGGGTATGGACGGAGCCACGCCCAAATATTTTTCAAAATACAACTGCACTTGTTGCAAAGCCTCCCGCTGGGTTTGGGCGGCTTCTTCGACGGGCTGAAAAGGGATAGTTCGGGCAGCGGTGCGCAACCATTGTAACAAAAACGCCGCTTCGGTAATCACCGGATGCGAACTACCACCTTCAATAAACCCCAAAAACTGGTACAAACGCCCGCACCACGACGGCGACAGGCCATTTTCGGGCAATATCCATTCGAGAAAACCGGTTTCCAACAATTCAGTGAGATAGGCTTCGGCGCGTTCAGGGTCGGTTTCGGTGGCTTGAACCAAGGTCTCCACCAAGGCTGGGAACGCCGTTGGAGCGGGGTTTCCGGCCCATTGTTCGGCCACAAACCGCAAAATCGGGCTTACCGCGGCCTGTTGCAAGGCTTCTTC
>JAAFJN010000065.1 GCA_013298845.1 Chitinophagales bacterium | reverse complement strand
ATGGAGCATTTCGGGGGTAAAATAGATTTTGTACTTCACTCCATCGGGATGTCGGTGAACGTGCGCAAAGGCAAAGACTACACCGACCTCAACCACGAATGGATGCTCAAAACCTTCGACGTGAGCGCCATTTCGTTCCATAAAATGATGCAGATCATGTGGAAACTCGACGCCATTAACGATTGGGGCAGTATTCTCGGCCTGTCGTACATTGCGGCCCAACGCGTTTTCCCCGATTATTCGGAAATGGCCGAATCCAAAGCCCTGCTCGAATCTTTCGCCCGCAGTTTTGGGTACCACTACGGCACCGCCAAAAACGTTCGCGTGAATACCATTTCGCAGTCGCCCACCATGACCACGGCGGGTAAAGGCGTAAAAGGTTTTACCGAATTTTTCAACTACGCCGAAAAAATGTCGCCCCTCGGTAATGCACCGGCGGTGGATTGCGCCAACTACTGCGTGGCGTTGTTCAGCGATTTGACCCGCTACGTCACCATGCAAAACCTCTACCACGACGGCGGTTTCTCGTCAATGGGTATGAGTCCCGCTTTGATTGCGCCCGCCGAATAAGCCCACCAAACTACTTAGATTGATCAAATTGAACTATTTAAAATCAATACTTGTGATTGTTTGCATCCTCACCGGTGCAAACAATCATTTTTTAGGTGCGCAGGAAGCCGCCAGCAGTACCACGCAGCCGGTATTGCCCGACAATCCCGCCGATACGCTGCCGGTGTTTTATTCGCTGGTGCTGGATCCCGCCAAACGCTATCCTGCCGACGATACCTTACCCGATCTCCTTTTTCGGATGTACGATCCGAGCCGCCGCCAAGGCGCGTTTGACTACGGTCATTTGGGCAATTTGGGGACCGCCGCGCGGCCGTTGGCGTTTGAAACCCGCTCCCGCATTGGTTTTGAAACGGGCATGCACGCCTTTGATTTGTACCAGTTAAAACCCGAAGATCTCCGTTTTTACCGCCATACCCGTACGTACAGCCACGCCGGATTCTCGCGCGGGCGTACCCAACGCGATGCCGCTTCTTTTATCAAATTGTCCCGCACGTTTGAAAAGGGCCTGAACTTCTCCCTGCATTACCAAACTTTTAATAACCTCGGCGAATACCGTTTCCAACGGGTAAAACACAGCGCCTTTTCGGCCGGAATGTGGTGGCCCGTTCGGAAAAACTACGAAATCTTCCTGATTTACGCCGGAAACACCAACCAACAGGAAGACAACGGGGGTATTACCGTTACCGATATGTTTTTTGACTCCATCGTGTACAATGGCCCCATCAGTGTGCCCGTTCGATTTAGCAACGAGGCCAAAACCAAACACAAAAGAAATAACTTTCAGTTGAGCCAATTTGCCACCATTGGTAAAGCCCGCAACCAACTGCAAGTACAACACCAACTGAATCTCCGCTCCGAATCCTGGAAATTCAGCGATACCAACAGCCCCCGCGATGGCGAAATAACCGCCGAAGAAGCCTTTTACGCTACCTACCTCAAAGATCCGCGCGGGGTGCGGCATTATTTTGACCTGTGGCGACTGGATAACCACGTGACCCTCAGCACTCTACGAAAAAGGAAAACCGCCGGAGAAGCCATGCGCATCAGCGCGGGCGTGCGGCACTCGTTCATTAGTTTGTACCGGGAACCACTCCCCGACTCCACGATTAATAACCTGTTTTTAACGGGAAAAGTGGCCATTCAACCTTCCGAAAAACTGGCCTTGATCGCCAACGGAGACTTTGGGTTATTGGCCAATGGCGCGGAGTATCGCCTCGACGGGCGTGTATTGTTTGATTTAGGCAAAGCCGGTATCCTCGAAGGTTCTTTATTGAGCCAGCGCCGCCCGGCCGATCTGGTGCAAACCCGCCTGATTTCGGCCGCTAACCCGGTGTGGAGCCTCGACCTGAAAAAGCCGATTGAAAACAGTTTGAGCGCAACGTACCGTTTGCCAAAATTGGGTTTTAAGGCGCAGTTTAACAACCATATCGTTAATAATTACATTTATTTTGACCAAAACGGCCGCCCCGCGCAAACGGATTCGATCATTCAGGTGAGCCAATTGGCGGTGTTTCAGCGGTTGAATATTGGTCGTTTGCGCAGCGAACATTCCTTTGCGCTGCAACAAATTAACCAGGAAAATATCGTTCGTTTGCCCAATTGGTACGCCAAAAGTAGCGTCGCGGTGGAAGGGCGTTTGTTCAAAAAAGCCCTGTTGGCCAACGTTGGGGCCGATATTCGCCTCAACGGGTCGTTTACCCCCGATGCTTACCAACCCTTCGTGGGGCAATTTCATTTGCAAGACACCATCCGGCAGGGCGTTTACCCCTGGATTGATATTTTTACCAGCGTCAAAATTCAAACGTTCCGGCTCTATTTTCGCTTTGAAAACATTGCGCCGTTTTGGAATCCGACCAAGAACCTTTACCTCACGGCCAATCACCCGCAGAACCGCACGACCTTCCGACTGGGAATCAGTTGGCGCTTTTTGGACCGCAACCAGGCCGGTGCCGATGACCAGCAAGATGGCGGTGGTACGGGTGGCAGCAGCGGCCCACCGCCGGGCATTGGGCGCGGGTTTTAGTAAGGCAAACAACAATCTAAAAAAACGCTACTATCTTTGTGCGTATGAAAAAATTACCCATTGGCATTCAAACATTTAGCGAAATAAGGCAAAATGGTTTCCTCTACGTGGACAAAACGGAGGCCATTCACCGGCTCATTTGTTCGGGTAAATATTTTTTCATGTCGCGGCCCCGGCGATTTGGCAAATCGTTGACGCTTTCGACCATTTCGGATATTTTTAGTGGCCACCAGGACCTTTTTCGAGGGCTTTGGATCGAACACCAACGCGATTGGTCGCAGGTTTCGCCCGTTATTCACATTCAGTTCAATGAAATTGGTTACGATACCAACGGACTCGTATTTGCACTCGAACGCACCTTGGAAAAAGAAGCCGCCAAACACGGCATCACACTGCGGGAACAAGGGTACGACCAGCGTTTTGCCGAATTGATTCGACAATTAGCAGAACGAAAAGGCAAAGTGGTGCTGCTCATGGATGAGTATGATAAACCCATTATTGATTATCTTGAAAAAGACCAATTGCCCACGGCGCTGGAACATCAAAAAATCCTCAAAAACTTTTACAGCGTTCTTAAAAGTGCAGACCCGAACATCGCGTTTTTATTAATCACCGGTGTTTCCAAGTTTAGCAAAGTCAGCATATTCAGCGATTTAAACAACCTGGAAGATTTGACCCTGCACCCGCGCTACGCAACGTTGACGGGATATACGCAGGCCGAATTGGAAATGAATTTTGGCGACCGTTTGGCGGAAACACTGCAACAATACCCCGACTGGTCGCCCGAAACGCTGCTGCAACACATTAAAACGTGGTACAATGGCTATTCGTGGAGTAGTCCCGAACGCGTTTACAACCCGTTTTCCATTCTTAACTTTTTTTCGTCCGGCACATTTCAGGATTATTGGTTTAAAACGGGGACACCCACCTTTTTGGTCAAACAATTATCCGCCGCTAAGTACTTCAATCTCAATGAATTAACCGTTGGGACAACGTTATTGGAAAACTACACCCTCGACCAACTCGACGTGCGCGCTATGTTGTTTCAAACCGGCTACCTGACTATCCGGGAAGCGGATACCCTGCGCGGATTGTACACCCTGGACTACCCCAACCGCGAAGTAGAACAAGCCTTGTCGAACCATTTGATTGGAGCCTTGCTGCACCGTCCCGCCGCCGATTCGATCCGGCCGGTGGTACAACTCGAACAGGCTTTTTTAAAAAATGACCCGGAGCAAGTGGTGGCCATCATCAATGCCATGTTAAAAAGTATTCCCAGTTTATTATTGAGCAATCAGGGGGAGTATTTTTACCACGCTTTGGTGCATTTGCATTTTAGATACCTCGGGTTCTTTATTCAAAGTGAAGTGCATACTTCCGATGGCCGCATGGATGCCGTGGTGCACACGCCCAACACTATTTTTATCCTCGAATTTAAGGTAAATCAATCCGCAGATGCGGCATTGGCCCAAATAAAAACCAAACAATACGCGGCGGCCTTTGCCACCGAAACCAAAAATATAGTTCAACTCGGCATTAACTTCGACACCGAAAAACATTGCGTTTCGGAGTGGAAAACTGCTGAAACCGCCTTTAAAATGAACAAAATTGACCATATCGGCATTGCCGTTAAAGACATGGAATCGGCCAACGAACTTTTTCATCTTTTGCTGGGAAAACCGCATTACAAAATTGAAGAAGTAGCGGGGGAAAAAGTAGCCACCTCGTTTTTTGCCGTGGGCGAAAGCAAAGTGGAACTGTTGCAGGCATTGGACGCCGAAAGCCCCATTGCCAAATTCATCGAAAAACGCGGCGAGGGCATTCACCACATCGCTTTTGAAGTGGATGATATTTACGCCGAAATTGAACGCCTCGAACAACAAGGGTTTACCCTCTTGAATAAAGAGCCAAAAAAGGGCGCAGATCACAAAATTATTGCATTTTTGCACCCGAAATCGGCAAACGGGGTATTGGTCGAACTTTGCCAGAGTATTGCCGGTTAACCACCACCATTGACTACAACAGCAGAACAATACAACCAGGCTTTTCGGGCGTTTTTGGATACCTTAAACCCCGAACAGCGCCAGGCCGTGGACCAAACGGAAGGGCCGGTTTTGGTATTGGCCGGGCCGGGAACGGGTAAAACCCAGGTACTGGCCGCCCGCATCGGGAATATTCTCCTGCAACCCGATACCCGCCCCCAAAATATTCTTTGCCTCACCTTCACCGATGCCGGGGTACAGGCCATGCGCCAGCGATTGGTATCGCTCATTGGGCCAACGGCGCACCGTATCCCGATTATGACCTACCACACTTTTTGTAACCGGGTCATTCAGGAAAATATCACTTATTTTGGGCAATCGAACCTCGAAACACTCAGCGACGTGGAGCGCATTGAAGTGATTCGGGGGATGTTGGACAAATTGCCCGTTGCGCACCTGCTCCGCGAAGGTTATAAAACGCCGTACGCCAACGAGCAATCTCTCCGCAATTTGTTTGCCGTGATGAAAAGTGAACGTTGGAAACCGGGTGAAATTCAGCGCGCCGCCCGCCAATGGCTCAATAATTTGGCCCAATACGAGGAGTTTGTGTATAAAGTGAACTCCAAACACGGCAAAAAAGGCGATCTCAAACAAAATAAAGTCGCCGAAGCCACCAAAAAAATGACGCTGCTGCACGCCGCCGCCGACTTGTACCCCGAATACCTGCGCCTGCTCGAAAAAGCCGGTCGGTACGAATACGAGGACATGATTTTGTGGACCCTGACGGCGTTTGAAAAACACGCCGAACTCTTGCGCAACTACCAAGAACGTTACCAATACATTCTGGTGGATGAGTTTCAGGATACCAATGGCGCCCAACACGCCCTCCTTCAACAACTGATGAACTATTGGGACACCCCCAATATTTTTATCGTGGGCGACGACGACCAGTCCATTTACGAGTTTCAGGGTGCGCGTTTGCAAAACCTTCTGGATTTTTACGAGCAATACAAAAAAGACCTGCTTACGGTGGTTCTTACGCGCAATTATCGCTCGTTGCAACCCATTTTGGACGCTGCACACCGCGTTATTGAGCAAAATACCATTCGGGCCGCCGCCCAATTTGAAGTACCCGTCAGCAAAATACTCACGGCGTACCGGCAGGATAACGAACGGTTGTCGGTGCAGACACGAGGCACCACGCCGGTACAGATTTTGGCGTATCCAAACCCTTTGGCCGAAGACTCCGACATTATCCGGCAAATTGAAACGCTGTTGCAAGCCGGGGCCGAACCGGATTCTATTGCGGTCATTTGTGCCATGCACGCGCAATACAAACGCCTCATCGGGTTGCTCGACCGACGCGGCATTCCGTACCAGACCAAAAGACCGGTGAATATCCTGAGCGTGCCGCTTATTGCGCACATTCGCGGTATTTTGGAGTATATCAGCGACGAACTGCGGGAGCCTTTCAGCGGCGAACACCGATTGTTTGCGCTGCTGCACGCGCCGTTTTTTGAAATTCCGGCGATTGAATTGGCGCAATTTGCCCTTCATTTGCACAAAAACGAAGGCACCACCTGGCGCGAAGCCCTGCACCACGCGCCCTGGCCCGCCGCCCGGGCATTGGTGGAACTGGTGGGTACCGCCGCCGACGGCACACCCCTCCCGCTGTTCAACGAAACCCTCCTGACGCGCCTCGGGGTTATTCATTACGCCTTGCAACACCCCGATAAAACGTGGATATTACAGGTATTATCGTCTTGGCAGGAGTTTATCGAATCGGGGGTAAACCGCGACAAAAAGTTCCACCTCAAGGGCCTGCTCCAACTCATGGCCACGATGGAAGAAAACAAAGTGGAACTGCCGTTGCAACAAAATATCCAAACGGGCAAAGGTGTACAATTGCTCACGGCCCACGGGGCCAAGGGACTGGAATTTGAATACGTTTTTGTGCCGCATTGCACCAAAGACCACTGGGAGCCTTCCAAAAACCGGAACCGGCACTTTGCGTACCCGCCTACGCTCGTGCGCTCGGGCGAGGAAGATGCTTTGGAAGCGCGCCGACGGCTGTTTTTTGTGGCCCTCACCCGCGCCAAAACCCAATTACAGATTTCGTTCAGCCTGAAAAACGAAGCCGGGAAAGGGCTTGAATATGCCCGTTTTGTGGATGAAACCGGCCTAAAAACAACCGAAGTAGCCGTTTCGGAGGAACAATTGATCGAACACCAGGCGCAGTTGTTGGGCCTGCCCGACCAACCCGTTATCACGCTCCCCGATTCGGCGGTACTGGCCGAATACACCCGCCAATTTTCGCTTAGCGCCAAAGGTTTAAACAAATACCTGCGTTGCCCCATTGCGTTTTATTACGAAGAAATACTGCGTGTACCCTCTACGTCGAGCAGCGCGGCGCTCGTGGGTTTGGCCATGCACGCCGCCTTGCAACATTATTTTTTGGAAATGCAGGCCCACGAAAAACGCGAATACCCACCGGCGGAACGGTTGGCGGAATTGTTTGAAAAAGACATGTTGCGCAGCCAAAAACGGTTCGACCCAACGGTTTTTGAACAACGTTTGGCCACCGGAAAAGCCACCATGCTGCGTTATGGCATTGAGCAGGTGCCGTACTGGCGCAAACGTTCGCGGGTAGAGTTTAACATCCGGCAGGTGGAACTGGACGGTGCGGTGCTGAACGGGGCCATTGATAAAATTGAGTTACTCGACAACGGCCACGCCCGCATTGTGGATTATAAAACCGGAAGACCCAAAAAGGAACGCGTCGCCCGCCCCGACGAAAACAACCCGCTGGGGGGCGATTATTTCCGCCAATTGTTGTTTTATAAAGTGCTGCTGGAACAGAGCCATATTTTCACCGAAACAGTGAGTAACGGCATTATTTCGTGGATTGAGGACGATAAAAAAGGCAATTTCCGCTACGACGATCTCCCGTTCTCCAGCCAGGATGCCCAATGGATGAAAACCCTGATTCTGGACACTTGGGCCAAAATTCAACAACACGCGTTTTCCACGGGCTGCGGCAAACCCGATTGCGCCTGGTGCACGATGCACCGCGAACGGCAGTTTTTCGACGTGCCGGAACCAGAGGAAGTGGATTTGGATGAAGTTGGGTAGGGGTTAAATTGGTTAAATTGGTTGAATTGGTTGAATTTGTTTTGCCCGCCGTAGTGTACACGTTTTATTCGTTTTAGTATGTTTTCACTATTTTACCCAAGCGGTGAAACAAATACCCTACGACGAGCAATTTTTTTACTGAACTTGAAATTTTATATCCTAAAATTTAATTATCTTTTTAGCCATTTGTAATTGTTTACCCGACAATACGAGGGTGTATTGTCCGGCAGGTAATTGTTCCACATCGAGATAAAGTTCAGTCGCTTTTACCTTACCCTCCATTGCTACGCTACCCGCTGCATTCAGCAATTGGTAATATTCAACCTGCCTCCGGTCTATTTGCGACACCTGAATGCCATACACGGTGGGGTTCGGATAAACCGACCAGGTATTTGACCATTCAGCGTCCGGCGGACCAGTAATGCTGGAAACCATTGGCAACACAAAACAACCCATAACGGCGGTAATGGAATCCAGATTGGTCATAAATCCGGTTCCGACAAAATAAATTTCGTTGCCTAAAGTACTTAATCCAGTCACTTCAAAAATATTATCGTAAGGCAGCGTAATCACAAATTCCTCTGCTCCGGTGACCTTGTCGTACACGGCGATAAACCCTACCACGTCGGTATTGGGCATTTCAGTTGATCCCGATACGGCAATATAATCGTCCCCTTCCGCTAAAAACTCACCGGCATCACCCAAATTATTAATCGAAAGCCCCAGCACCTGCCAAAGCACCTGACCATCGGACGACGCTACCTTAGTTGTTGCGCTGGCGAATTTACCATCGGATAATTTTACCAGCCCCGTCATGTAAACATCGCCCACGCTGTCGGCGACCATAGCCGTTACCCAAAAATTTTTATCTTCGGTCGGATTCGGATATTCGTACCGCCAAAGCGTATCGCCTACGGGGTTGAGTTTGGTCAGGCTATAATCATAATTTAATCTGTTTTTGCTCAAATAAACCTCTCCCGTGGCTCTGGCAATGGAGTTGCTCAAAGCACCAATCAGGGGCTTATCATACCTCGACACTATGTTTCCGGTATAATCCAGCGTAATTAATGAAAAATAATAGGGCGAGAAATAGGGAAAAGTAACCGTAACCAGGCGAACGGAATCGTCGAACAAAGCCATACTGCTGACAAAAAAATCGCCATCAAATCGCTTGGACCACTTGGCAGCCCCCGTGACGGGGTCTATGGCGGTGACAAAGGTAAAATTATGCAAGGTGTCGTTGTTGTTAATATTTTGACCTACCACAATCAGGTCGCCATTAGGGGCAAATTCACTCTGGTAAAGAAAACTATTCCCGACTGGAGCCTCCAAAAAGGACTTTTTCCAAATTTCAGTGCCGTCAATCGCCGAAAACTTAAATAAATCCACCTGTGAATTAAAATCCGGAAGGGGCGCGTGGTTTATGCTTACATAACAATCATTGTTATTATCCACCGTAAACGAGCCATAGGCACAGGGTGCGAACGGAACGGAATTGGGCACCTCCTGTTTATTCCATATCGCCTCTCCGAGGGAATCATACCGTATCAGGGTAACCCCCCCAAAAAATGGAAGATCATCGGCATTCGTTACCATATACAATTTTTTAGCATCTGAGACCTTAATAGTGGGTGCTCTCAGATTAATCTCCCCTGCCATTTCCACGGTTTTCCATTTTTGAGTGGGTGTAGCTGTTTGGGCCAGCAACTGGCCCAAACAGCAGTAGAAAACAACCGTAATTATTACAAAATAACTGAATTTCATCGAGTAATTTAGTTTTTAATAAATCTGGTTGATTGTAATAAACGGTCGCATTGAATGGTAGCAGCATATACCCCACCTTTTAAATCCCCTAACTCTTCAAGTCGAAGTGTATTGATACCAGTGATTGCTCGAATGGAAATGGTTTTTACCGTTTTACCCATACCATCGGTGATATAAACTAAACCCTCACAATCTTCGGTTGCATGAAAAACCAGCGTGGTGGCATCGCTCACAATATTGGGCACACAGTACAAATGAGTAGTTGAGGCATCACCCGATGCAGTAGCATTATTTCTTTCATCGGAACGGGTATCACCTTTGATAATAACCTCCAAGCCCACGTTGTTTTTTATACCGTTGCCCTGAGTAACAAACATGGTAGGAAGCACTTGTGGGTTTTGTTCCATCATTGCATCAAGCGCAGTAACGGCTTGTTTGGCACGGACTTTTAACGAGAATACAACATCTCCATCTGTAATAGACTTCTCCTGTAACTGTTCTTCGGAAAGCCAGAGCAACTTAAGACCACTTTTGCCCATATTAATGCCTCCAATACAGTCATTTTCAGGACTAAAACCATTCAACACATTACTTTCCGCACCTAAAAACTCAAAATATTCCGATGGAAAATCTGCACCTATCTGAAATCCGGCAATATTTTTAAAATTATGGGCCTTGAATACTAAATCAACTACTTCATTCTCTGCAATATGGCCGCTACTCACCATCAGGACCTTACCACTTGGGTCCGAAGGAGCCAATCCGGTGGAATCCGTTACCACAATTTCGTCTTTGCAGATATTTCCCAATTTGACGGCATCAAAACCATTACGCCCATTGTTATTTTTCTTAACACCGTAGATCCAGCCTGGTTCGCAATAATCAGAGGAAATGATGGAATCTAAACCGGCTGCAGGGTCATTATAATAAATTTTAAAAGGGTTATCTGATCCTATTCCATCAAACTCAGAGTGAAATGCTCCGTTGGGTAATTGCGTCACTACTTCGGGGATAAAACGCCAAGGCTGCTTGTAATTTGCTAATGCGGTATCAATCCCCAATAACAACTTTCGGAATAAAATTTTATCAAATTGTGAAACTCTATTGTTTTTGTCGGCATCGGCTGCCAGTAATTTATAACCATTTAAGGTATCATACTGGAATACATGGCGTTCGATACACACCAAATCACTTACACTGAGACCCGAAGTCCAATCATTTGCATATGCTCGTATATCATTTTTCCTGAAGCGTCGTACATCCGAACTAATTTGGACTCCAACAAGATTGTCAATTATTTTACCACTAAATTGTCCATTTGTACTTACCACTGCGGCCGTGTAATCACTTGGATCAACTACCGGCGTAATGCGTAAGGAGACTTGATTTAAGCCAACATTACTGCCCTCCACCTCTACTTTATCCACCATATTTCCACAAAAATCCGGCTCGTAATAACCAAATAAATTAGACTGGAAAACCTCAGATGCCCTCGTTTTTTGCCCAGGGGTAAATTCAGTCCTGCAACTTCCGGTGTAGGACATATAATTTCTCGCTAAAATATTCCCAGGGTCAACTATAGGATCAAAGTTGTAATCGCGGTAATTACCAACATATGTGCAATTATTAAAATCCCATTTGCAACCATTTGCGCAAGGTGTCGCCGAACTTGCATCCAAACAACCACTTAAACAGGGTGTTGATGAATTGTTATCTAAACACCCCGCAATTGTACTCGAGTCCGGATACTGAGTGGCGGCGACTGGATCGGAGTTGCAACCGGGAGGGGTGTCCGCTACCCAATCACCCGCATAAGTTGCGTTGGGGTAAGGAAAAGGTTTATTCAGTACCGTATCCCTAATTACCAGTTCCCTACCACCAAGAATATAAGGGTAATCTTGTTGAGATGTTGATACAGGTACCCTAAAAGTTGCTTGAGGAGAAAAGGTATGGAACAACCCTAAAGTATGCCCCAATTCATGAAAACCAGTCCCATTGGCCACATCTGCCGATGCAGCGGTCAAATTTACCTCCCTTGGTTCTGGTGACCAAGGAAAAGTAGCGTTGGGGACTGCGCCAAATTTATTATACAAGTATAAGTTTAAGTAATTCCTATTATAAGAAAAGTCAGATGCATCCACACTTCCGTAATAAAGTTGGTCTACATCAATTACATTCAAGGGGCCACAACGGAAGAAATTAAAGGTATTAGTACCGCCCGACATCTTTGCGTTCATATCAGCAAGAAAACCATCAATATAGGCTTCGTCTAAATTAATGAAATAGCCACCGCCATCATTGAGCCTGAATACATTGGCGCGCACAGGAATGTCGAAAACAAAACTGTTAGCCGCGACCGAGTTGGAGTTATTTACAATAGATGCTGCAATTGTAGCCATTTCCTCTGTACTTGGGTGAGGGGTAGCGCACTCTGTGATTTGCCCCATCATGGCTGTTTTCATTAGCGTGATGAACACAAATATTGTTAAAAGCAGTTTGCCCCTACTGCTATTTCGGGACGTGGAGAGAAAGTGTGAGAACATAAATTAATATTTTTAGATAATTTGAAATGTTTTGAGTGTTTTTGTACAAGGAAATATTGTTGTTTTATCGCCTTGTTTTAAAAGACGTATTGCAAAGATAAGTCGTTGGGTTTAAATTGAAAAAAATCATGAAAAAATAAAAAACGCGACCAGTTTGATTAAAATAGCGTTGGAAAAAGGGTTGATTACCTAAACTGCCTAAATGTTAATGGCCTAACCCGCCACAACCCAAATTTGATTGGCCTGTTTCATCTAAACAATCAAATTAAAAGACATGCCAACATTTACTACCCGACACTTCCTTGGAGTGCTTATTCTTGCCTGCGCACAAACGCTTGGAGCGCAAATGCCGCCCAGTTCCGGGTTGCCGCTCAAATGGCGCTATGTTTTTCAATATCCCTCGCTCAACCCGCCCGCCACGTCCATGTACCCGGAAGATTTTTTGGTCCAAAACGGGAAAATTCACTTTTTGCACAATACCGGTTTATTGGCCGGTTATCTGGTGACCACCCTCGATGGCAACGGAAATTTGGCGTCCGTAACGTCTAATCGGGTCGAAAACGTGGGTTATCGGTTGGTGGGCGTTGCTTTAGATACTTTTCCCGGTAACGACGGGGTGCGCGTGATTGGGCAAAAATTATATTCCAACAATATACAGGCCATTCCGCCCGCCGGGATGTTTGCTATTTCTGATCTTAACAGCGGCGGCGCAACAACCGATATTTTTCCGGCGGTGAACCAACTTTACGGGTTAAACGATCGAGGTTTACCGTGGCTTATCCGCACGGCCGACAATAATTACATGGAGATCAGAACCCGGGTAACCACCGATTTGCAGTTTGTGGCACAAATCAGAAAAGGCAGCGGAACGGATGCCACCGCGCTGGATACTTTTTCGTCGTTGCCGCGCCCGGTTCGGAACGGCCTGCCCTTGGGAAATGGTTTTTCGTTTTCGCGCATCAGTGGATTGGCTAAAGTTGCGGAGGATCGTTATGCTTTTTTATACACTCAGGTAACCGACCCTGAAGATACTTCGAGCGTAGCGGTGATTGTCTCTTATTTTGACGAAACGGGTAATATTAACCAAAGTATTGACCTTTCGGCGGCGTGTTCTTACGCTATTTTCCCCAAAATGATCGCCCGCAACGGTCGGGTGTACGTGTATGGCCCGGCCGCCAATACGCTTTATTCTTCGCCCGACCAACCTTTTTCCGCGTTGGCCGTGCTCAATGAAACAGGTGAACTCTTGCACAGTGGCCCCATTCTGGATACCAACGGACAAGCCATATCATTCGATGAAATAACGGTTTTAGAGAACGGCAATCTGCTGTTTTTGGGGACTTTTTTTGATGGTGCAGGCAATTCCGGCCTTCGATTTTACCGGTGGAACCCCAATGCTCCGGCTGCCGATTTAGGAGGATCGATTGTTTTTGAAAACAACCAAACGATTGTACGCAGCACGGCGCTTTTTACCGATACGGACGGTCAAATTATCGTTATGGCCGAAATTAGCACCTACGCCGGGCTGGCCGACCCGACGACCATGCCGGAGAAAACGTACCATACCGCACTTTGTTTTGAACGGGAAAACCTTGGTGTTTCGGCGATTTCGGGGGTACCCGATCAAGCATTATTCCTAAACGTGCTGCCCAATCCGGTGCAACATTTGCTCACTGTAAAAAGAGCGGACGACACCACCCCCTGTCTAATGGAAATTACCGATGCCCTGGGCCACCCGATGTTTTCGTTTTTACACGGCAATAGCAGTCCACCCATTTCGGTTGCGCATTGGCCCGCCGGTGTGTACATTTTACGCGCCAAAGACACCAGAAACGGATTCGCGCCCGTGCGATTTTTGAAAATATAAGGCGAACTTTTATTTTTGGGAACAAAACAACCAAAACTTCTGTTTACCTTTGCACTGAAATATACTTCGACATACTTAGTATAAATCTACGGGGCTGCCTGGTATTGACGGGAAAGTGTAGTCGTTTCGTAAGCATGCCGGAGCATGGGTGGTTACTCCGTTAAAAATAACATTCGACCAATAAATGGCAATACTCAGTATGCCATGGCTGCCTAATTACTAGTTAGTTAGAATACGCCATTATGCCGTACAGTTGAGGCTCCATACACATTGTACCGCGTATAACCAAACTTGGGGATAGTCAGTAGAACGCCGTTACTGCTGATGAGATTCAACGGCTAAGGTGCTTAAGCGTCGGTTACAGAACCTCCTAAGCGCTCGAAAATTCAATCCGTAACTAAGCATGTAGAAGGCGTTATGACGCTTTGTCCGGACGCGAGTTCGAATCTCGCCAGCTCCACGAAGGTGTCTCTCAAACCGATAAATCGGCGTAAGAGACACCTTTTTTTATGCTTTTTTTACCAGGAAAAACCTTTCACTGCCTGTACAAACGCCTTTACATTGTCCAGGGGCGTGTCGGGATAAACGCCGTGTCCGAGGTTTACGATGTGTTTACCGGGACCAAACTGGCGAATCATTTCGTGTACATTGCGTTCAATATCGGCCGGTGGAGCATACAGTCCGCAGGGATCAAAATTACCCTGTAACACCTGTTCCGTTCCCACGCGGGCGCGGGCAAAAGCGGCGGGGGTATTCCAATCCAAACCCACCACTTGGTAAGGCAATTCACTAAAATCTTCCAGTGCGAACCACGCCCCTTTTGCAAAAATTGTTTTGGGGATTTCCGGTAACGCTTCGGCTATTTGGCGGAGATAAGGCACGGCAAAAGTCCGGTACTGTTCCGGTGAAAGTTCACCCGCCCAAGAGTCAAAAATTTGCAAAAGATCGGCACCAGCGGCAATTTGCCCTTTGAGGTACGCAATGGTGGTAGTGGTAATTTTTTGCAGTAAAGCATGCGACGCCTCGGGTTGTTGATACAACATTCGGCGAGCCACGGAAAAGGTTTTGCTACCGCTGCCTTCGGTCATGTACGCAAAAATGGTCCAGGGTGCACCGGCAAAACCGATGAGCGGAATGCGGCCATCAATCCGTTTTTTACTTTCGGCAATGGCATCCCAAACGTAAACAAGGTGGGCAGCCGCTGCGTCGCCGTCCAACAAAATATCAATATCTTTTGGTCCGGTAATGACTTTGGGGAATTTAGGGCCTTTGGCTTCAATCATTTCGTAATTCAGCCCCATTGCTTCCGGCACCACCAAAATATCGGAAAAAACAATGGCCGCATCTACACCTAATTCATCCACGGGTTGCACCGTGGCTTCGGCAGCGGCGTGGGGTGTTTTTACAAATGCTTTAAAATCGGGGAATTTAGCGCGCAGTTCGCGGTACTGCGGGAGAATTCGACCGGCCTGGCGCATCAACCAAACGGGCGGTCTTTCTGTTTTTTCGCCGCGCGCTGCGCGCAAAAAGAGGTCATTTTGATATGTCATAACGGGTGCAAAGGTAGTTCATTCTCTGGCTCAGCGGATACACAGCCATGTAATGCGCCGGGGTTTTACAGTAGAATGACAGAAATGGTCCGCTCAGGGGGCAACAATGGCCCGTTGCATACAAAAAATGGCCTTGTGCACAACCTTGAAGTTAAGCGTGACGGCCGAATCATTATTTTTTTAAATAAAAATACGAAGCGGGCTATCTCAAACATCTTGAGGTGGCCCGCTTTTTTTTGTAGGTTAAGCCCATACCAGGCTGACAGTGTTAGGGATAATACAAAAACTTGGCAAGAAGTACACGATTCTTTCGGAAAGACGTCATCGCATACGGGGGATTCATGAATCTACATAGGCCGTTAAGAAAATGCATTGATTTTCAATCATCATGCACATCATTAAGATGGACACAAAAGTCTCCATTGGGCCTTGTTGCGGGCTTTAAATTTGGAAAAAAAACCTTTAAAAAAGTACCATTGCCTATTTTTTTTCAAGATTTTGCCTAAAAACCCGTGGAGACTGGCCAAAATAAGCCGAAAAAACCGTGGAAAAATAATTGGGATCACTAAATCCTGAAGCATACGCAATTTCAGAAATGGTCATGTGGGGCTGATTTTTTATTAAATTTTCGGCCTCGTCCATTCGCCTTTTTTTCAAAAAATGCGCAGCGGTATGACCGGTCTCATCGATCATTTTTCGGTGCAAATGGACCTTGCTAATTTTGAGCAATTCCTGAATTGTGGTAACGTTGAATTCGCTGTCTTTGAAGTGTTGTTCAATTAACTCCAATACTTTTTGGTGCAAAGGGATTACCCCATCTGCAACTTCCGACCCCGTGTTGTTTTCCGTAGTTAATGTCAGCGGGCTGTCGTCGGTTCGGTGCACCTTGTTCAACGGAGCAACCCACCAATTCCTGATTAAAAAACCAATCAGCAAAAGAATAGTGAGTAAAATGGCTGCAATTCCAATTTTTTTCCAAAAAGGCATAAGTACCCGTATTTCGATGCGCAGGGGTAATGTCCAATCCGATTTCCCATTGGTACCACTTATTTCAAAGGTGTAGCGACCCGCACTAAGCGATTGGAAATTTATGATCCCGTTGTTGGTTACTTTCCACTCTTCGGAACTGCCTATTAAACGATATCGATAGCGGTGCGCAGGTTTTAACACAAAATCCAGCAAGGTCATTTGGATGGAAATACGGTCGTTTTCCTGACATTCAATTGCGGTATAATTCCCCGTCCAAGCCGATGTATCATTAAGAATCACGTCGGAAATGGCTATTTTCAACTCTGTTTGTGCGGCACAAAGTGTATCCGGGGAGAAGTATATCCCTCCCGAAACTGTTCCCATAAAAATTACGCCATCTGGTGCTATAAACTCCGTATCCCGGTTAAATTCACTCGCGGGCAGGCCATCTACTACGGTAAACCAATTGGTTTTCCCGGTGGAGGATTCATACATTTTTAAACCATGATTAGTGCCCAACCAAATCCTTTGCTTCAAGTCACGTTGCATACAATACACGACTTCATCGCGTGTAATTTCGCCGTTAAAAAAACGAGTGTATTGCCGTTCTGCAATATTAAACTGGTACAAACCATTTAATGTTCCAAATAGTAGCGACTTATGGGGCGTATCCATAATTTCTAAAGACAAAACCTCTAAATTGGGTAAATCATCTCCTTTTTTATATAACTGATAGGTCGCTTTACCGGATACCCAATCTGCTTTTACGGATACTAAACCATCGTCCATCCCAATCCAAAGTGTACCATCTGCCTCTTGTTTAAAGGCGTTTGAACGATGTAGTAATGGCGCAATATTTCCATCGTTCAACAAAATTTCCTGGTGGGTCTTCGTATTGATTAAAATCAACCCCGATGTTTTCACCAAAGCAATGATATGCCCTTTAAGGCACCGCATTTTTTGAACAGGCTCTCGGTTATCCAGGTTTTTTAATGGGAACAAAACTCCCAAAGAGGTATTTTTTAATTGGTTATCGCAGGAGAGTAACCATTGGTATCCCGTTTCATCAATGCCATATTTTTTACCCTCGAATTGCGCGGTGCCATTCACTGCATATACTTTACCGCAGGGCTTTTTTACACTTTCCATATTCCATACCGTACCCTTACCATCCTTACTAACGATATCACCAATTGTTTTCCCAACCTCAAAACCAACAATTGACTTTGGGGTCGTGTTATACAAAGCCAAACCTTGGGTATTTGTCCCCAACCACACATTTCCTTGTGCATCCACGAGCGTACTGATAATATCGTACGGCAAATCAGACACTTCTTGGCGCAGCGTAACTCCGTCCCAGGAAAATACCTTGTCAATACCAACGATATACGTTTTTTTATACTTGACAATTTGTGCAACGTGGCACTTTAGATAAGCAGAAGTTTTCGCCTCGGGAAAAAACTGAAAAATACCGTTTTTCCACAGTGCACTTCCCTCATGTGAGTGAAACCAAAAACCACCAAAACTATGATCTTCCGAAATTTGTACAACTCTTTGAAGCGGGCAGTAAAGTATTTTTTGTAAAACACCATTCGAAATATTGTACTCAAAAACACCATCATCCGTACCAATTATTATTTTCTGATGGGTTAATGTCATTGTTATCGGCAAAAAATTGGGCCTTTGAAAAGGGTTTACGCCCAATATCTTAGCGGTTATGGCTCCGTTTTTTCGAATAATTTCAAGATAAAGCAACGCATTTTTCCGCATGATCCACAATTTACCCCCGGCGTCAAAGGCCATCCCCAATATTTCTCCATACTGCTTACTCGAACTTATATCTAACGTTTGGAAGCGATAGTCCTCATGGTTTATTTTTTGAATTTGCTCGCCGTTGGTTAACCATATTTCATTATTCGTATCGGCAATAATTTGGCTAATTTTATTAAAAGCAATGCTCCCCTCCCCTATCCCCGTCTTAAAATTTTTAAATCGAATTCCATCAAAACGGCTCAACCCATTTTGAGTACCTACCCATAGAAACCCATCCTTGTCTTTTGCCAATGCAGATACATAGCCCTGTGCCAATCCCTCATCGACGGAATAGACATGTGCAATTTGTGCAAAATTAACCCCTGACACAAACAGTATTAATGCAATAACGAAAATTTTCATAATTAACCTATAGTAGGCTGGTCTGTCGAAGGGCAAAGATGCTTCCTTTTTTATTATTAACAAAGAAGCCGTCTCACAATGTAATTTGTGAAACGGCTTCCTGCATTATTTATTAAAAATCTAATCTTACTTCGACGTCTGAATCATCTTCTTAGTCGCGCTGTCGGTTGAAGTCTCTAATTTGTAGTAGAGTACGCCGTTAGCGTTCAGACCTGCGCCGAGCGAAGTCGAGGCGCGGTCGAGTGCGATAGCGTTGTAACCTTTACCGAAGTCACCAGTAGTGGTGTACAATACGCGACCAGTCTCATCATAAACAGACAATGTAGCAGATGTAGCCTCTGGGAGGTGGAAACCTACGAATGTTTTGTTTACGAATGGGTTTGGTGCATTTTGGTACAACTCGAAGCCTACACCAGCAATGGTACTGTTGCCACCGTTGTTGAAGCGGAAGGCAACATCTAACTTCTTGCTTTCATCGAAAGCAAGGGCTTTCGTAATCCGGCTGCTGACTGACAACATTTCGCTCAATTTACCGCTCTTCGTCGCCGTAAACGTTACTGTGTACGAGGCCTTACCGTTGAATACCGTTGGAGCGTCCCATGAAGTAGTCACTGCATCCGTCGCACCGAGCGAAGTCGAGGTAAATACTGCGAAGTTTTCAGTTGTCATACCACTGCCTTCGATGGACTCTACTTCCAAACCGTTCAAATTCATCGTGAACTGGTAACCCTTTACCACCTGGTCGGCGGTGAAGGAAACCTCAAGGGTTTCCCCTACGGTTACCGCACGGTCCTGGATGTCGAACAACAAGGTACCAGCGGTACGATCGTCAGATGCAACCAAGTTGTTTGGTGTAGCAGTACCGTCTACGTCACCGATTTTCGCCGCAACGAAGTCTCCGTTAGATACGTTCGTCTGGATGTTGGCAATCTGGATGTTTTCACGGATAACGTCAGCAAATGGGTTTGCTGGGTTAGTGAATACTTGAGATTTGTCAACGAAGCGCCAACTGCTGTTGTTGGGCAACTGTTGGTAGGTACCGAGGATCAATTTACGCAATTCAACGATGTCAAATGTGGTAACAGTACCAGATTTGTTCGCGTCAGCAGCAATCAATTTGTACGGTGTGTTCAATGGCTCCAAGCCAAGGATGTGGCGGCTGATCAAGATCAAGTCCCACGTGTTTACACCGTTCAATGGATCAATTTCCATTGTTGGTGTTACCGTTGCGTTACCCGCAAATGGCAGTGCGTTCGAGAACGCGTAATCGCCCGTTACCTGCGAGAATACTTCGTCGAACACCGGTACGCCGTTCGCCGAACCGTCCAGTTCTACGTTAGCATCTTCAACACCTTGTGCGCCTTCGTTTTTCAAAGCACCAGCGATGTCAGCGTTTGTACCGCATACACCAGCATTATCTTGAATCAACACGTACGTTTCGCAGTAGTCGGCGTTACCTGCCACGTCAAGACCCCACAATTCTACCAACTGTGTGCCCAAGTCAGCACAAGTGAAGTTTACATTAGTTTGTGGTGTACCGTTCGCGTTTTTCGGGAATCCAGTGGTGTTACCCTGACCGTCAGCCTGACCTACGCGGCGGATACCGATTTTGATCAAGTTTGCTGGTGTGCAGTTATCTTCAGTGTACTGGAGGAAATCGCTTGCCCAAAGAGCAATCATGCCACCTTGTACGTTCATCAAGTTTACAGAAAGACCGTTCAAGCAAACAACCGTTGGCTTCTTGCAATCTTTCACTACGATAGCGTGCTCGTAAACAGTTTCGTTACCGCAACCGTCTTCAACGAACCACTTGATTTTGTGGTTACCGTATGGCAATTGTGGTACTGCGTTCTGACCAACCTGGTTTACCCAACGTACACGTGCAGTGCGGCTGTTGCCAGCAGCATTGTCCACTTGCAAGCCAAATGCCCATTTGCGATCGTTTGGTACCGGACGGAAGTCGAAGTTCCATGGTGTACCACCTACAAAGTTAACCGCTGTTGCGTTGTCGTAGAACAAGGTGTTGTACGCCAAAGGCGCTACGCTGTTCACTACTGTTTCCATGGAACCGTTGCCGTCGAGGTCGAGGAACAACAAGTAACGGAAGTTCAAAGATGCACCAGAGCAAGCGTCAGTGGCCGTCAATTCGATGTTGGCGTCACCTTCGCACAAGTCGTGACTGGCGATACCGGCATCCCAGTACTGCATGGCATTGTAGAACTGAGGATCGTTTGCGCTCAAGTCGCAGAACTCAGTTGGAGCAGGTGATACCGTTGGATCTTGGGTATCAAACACTTTGATGATCTGCTTGTACGTGTAGCAGTTCGTCTCTTTGTTCCAGAATGTAGAGTAGTTCGTTGGCTGTGGATCCGATGGGTTGATACGAACAACCGTTGGTGCCCAACCCGGAACGGTAGTACCCAATGGAGATACCGTTACACCAGGCAAGTTCGTCGGGTGGTTCGTGGTGTTGTTCGGATTTGGATTCGGTACAAACTGACAAGTTGAATTGTTCGGGTTGTACGTGCACCAGTTAATCACGCGCCAGGTACGCTCGATCTTGAAGCAAGCGTCTGGAATTACCGTAAAGAATTCGTCCGTGTACGAAGTTGCGAGCAATTCGCAGTCTTCGCCGTAGAACTCCGGTGCACCGTAGGCTGTAGTACCGTCGCAAGTAGAAACGAGGCGGTCAGCCGGGAATTTAACCCAGTAGTTCTGGTTGTACGTTACGATGATACGCTGTGTGCACTGTGAAGTGTTACCACCGGCATCCAACGCTGTCCAGCGACGGGTGATGGTACCTTTGTTGCACAAAGAGTCAAACTGTGTGTACACCACTGTACCCGTGATCGTTGGGTTAGAGCAGTTGTCGGTCGCCGTTGCCTGACCGTAAGCCCACAATGATGGGTCGAACGCTTCGCAAGACACCGTTACGTTCGCAGGCGCTACGCACACTGGCTTCAACTTGTCTTCTACCAATACTTGTACCATTACATCGCTGTAATGACCTTCAAACTCTTCCAAACCGGTAGTTCCGGCACCCGGATCTACGTCGTACACCCGGAAAATCACCATAATG
>JAAFJN010000064.1 GCA_013298845.1 Chitinophagales bacterium | reverse complement strand
CATCGCCATCAACGTCGCGATTTCTTTTTATCGAAAAAACACCGTGCGACAACCCGGTAAAACGCCCATCCATGAGGCATTAACGGGAATGGCGGCCCCGGAACCCTCGCAACAAGAGCATCAATTACAATTGCTGGAGCAGTTTATTCAGGAACTCAACCACTTCGACAAAGCCTTGATGCTTTTGTACCTCGAAGAAAAAAGCCACCACGACATTGCGGAAATTTTGGGCATTACGGTTAGCAACGTGTCCACCAAAGTGGGCCGAATCAAAGAAAAATTAAAAAAACGTTTTACACAACACTCCTCTTAAACGAATTATGAACGACCAGGAATTACAACAACTTTGGCAAAATTCGGCGGCGCAATTGCCCGCCAACGCCAACCTGATCAACGAACAGGCCCGCCAAATCAGTCAAAATGACGCCAAACGCCAACTCAACAGTATGCGCCCCACTAAAATAATTGCCGTTCTACTCGGCATAATATGGGTGATTGGGGTGGGTGGCCTGCTTTTATATTTAGGCATATTCGCGGCCGCCCAAACGAGCCTTTACTTCCTCGTTTCCATGTCCATTCAAGTCATTATCACGGCCATTGCCGTCGGGGTTTACCTTTACCAACTGGCCCTGATTCAGACGCTGGACTTCGGCGGGCCGATTGTTGCCCTCCAGGAAAAATTGCACCAACTGAAAGCCTCCACGCTGTGGGCGACCCGGTTGCTGGTATTGCAATTGCCCGTGTGGACGACCTTTTTTTGGAGCAATCGTCTTTTTGAACGGGGAATAACCTTGCCGTTGGGGCTAAATATTGCGCTTACGCTGCTATTTGCCGGGGTGGCCGTTTGGCTATTTTTTAACATCCGATACGAAAACCGGGACCAAAAATGGTTCAAGTTTTTATTCAGTGGCAAAGAATGGGCGCCATTAATGCACACCTTCCGCGTTTTAGAGGAAAGCCGGGACTACCAAAAAGAATAAGAGCGTGCCCGGTCTTTTCTGCCGAACACGCTCTTAGCAAGTATTTTAAAACCGTTTTTTATATTTAGGCTTGTACCGTTTCCTCTTTGCGGGCGGTCACGGCTTCGCTGAGCCAAAAGAAACCATTCAGGAAAAAGTTGACTTTCCGTTCAAATGCCGCATCGAGGAGTTGACCGGTTTCGTCAAATTTTTCGTGCACCTGCGGTACCAACAACATTTGCGGAATGGGATAACCACCCACCCCAAGCACCAATTGTTGCATGGCCTGTGCACCGCGCATTCCGCCCATCGGGCCGTCGGTGATGGAAGCCACCCCAACTACCTTGCGGGTAAATTCGTTTTCGCTCAAGTAATCCAAAGCATTTTTCAGCGCCGAAGTATACGCACCGTTGTATTCGGGCGAAACAAAAACAGCGGCATCGGCGGCAATAATAGCATCCGAAAACGCCCGAAGCCCCGCTGGTGGGTTGGCCATGTGTTTTAATGGCTCTTCCATAAGGGGGAATTTGTGCTCCGCCAAATCCAGAATTTCGGTAGTATGGTTGGTGGTAGTGGCAATTCGCTCCGCCAAAAACAAAGCAACGCGGTGCGATTTACGCTGGTTTCGGGTGCTGGACGATATAATTACAATGTGCATATTGCTAATTTTACAGTGATGCCATTACAACAGGGAAAACGGATTTTAGTTGAAAACCCTACCCTACCGATCGCCTTTTTTACCTTGCACAAAAAGGTTAAACACCGGAATGTCCACGGCCAAAAATGCCCCGTAACGCCAGCCACTCACTTTAATATCGGCGGTGGCCGATGAAATCGTGCGCAAATTAGGCCCGCGTTGCGCCCCAAAACCCAGCGAAATGGGCAAATCATTGCCAAAACCATACACCGCAAACATCCCCGGAGCGAGCAAATTACTCCACGTGAGGTCGGGCAAGTCGTTGGTTAACGGATCATTAAAACGGTACGTTACCAGCGCGCCCACGTCAATAATGGGCACAAACAAACTAAAACTACCGGGAGAACGGCTTTTTTCGCGCATTTTGGGCAGCATCCAACTCATGGTAACGCCCACGGGAGCGGTAAGGCCCACGACGGTGCTGCGGGTATTGTTGGACAGGTGTTCTTCGCCCACATTAAACCCCGTGTACGCGTTGAGGGCCGCCGAAAAATAATTTTGCTTTTTCACCCGCGAACTACCGGGCGGCAAAGCAATGGCATCAATGGCGGCGGCAACTTCATCGGAGTTGTTGGCCGAAGCAACGGAAGCGATAAACTGCCCGTAACTAAAGATTTTTTGGCGAATGTCGCCGTCCATATTGGGTAAAAAAACGCGTAATACGTACATCAAATCGTTGATAGAAGCCGCGTAATTCTGTTGGCGAACGTCAAAATTAAGGTCATTCAGATAGCGAATACCCACAAACATGCTATCCTCCCACATCGTTTTTTGGCCTTTGATACCGGCAATGGTGCGTTTTACTTCCACGCCTGTTTCAAACAATTCCAGCAACGCGGTAAAAAATTGATAATAAGGTTCGTAACTCGTTTCACCCGGTACAGTACGGCTTTCGCGGTTGAGTTTTACCTGCGATTGGGCTTTGTCGTAATTTTTGGAAAAAGACTTGAGCAAATCAAAAAAGCGCTCGGCCGCGTCCAAGTCGGTGGCCATTTGACCCAAATATTCCTGAAAGGTTTTGCCGTTGGAAAAAGTAATGTCTTTGCTGTGATGCCACAATAAACCGAGATAAACCAACCGAACATTGGGACTTTTGAGCGCCTCGGATACTTCAAACGGGGGTAAATAACCGCCTTCTGCGGAGTACAGTGAGTGCGAAATAAGTCCAGTTACTTGAAAACCCGCCGCCATATTAGTGAATTGGCCTTTGGTACTATCCGGCAAAAGGGCCAATTTGGAAGGCTGCTGAATTGGGCCGTTATAGGCCAAAAAATCAATAATTTCTTCGGTGGAAGCGCCGTTGACAATGAGTTGAGACAAT
Organism: Chitinophagales bacterium; assembly: GCA_013298845.1. Taxonomy (GTDB): domain Bacteria; phylum Bacteroidota; class Bacteroidia; order Chitinophagales; family Saprospiraceae; genus M3007. The sequence goes on along the minus strand of JAAFJN010000064.1, from coordinate 19,633 downwards.
TCCAGTGATTCTTCGGCCAACAACAAATAGGTCGGATTTTTGATAATATTGTTGTTTTGCAAATAAGAGGACACATTGGTTGGCATCACTTTCAGGTCGCGGATAAAACTTTCACGCAGCGACTCCAGGTAGCGGTTAAACTGGTATACCTGATCGTCAATGAGCATTAAAGTAGCCGTTGTGGACGGAAACAACTGTCCAAGGCGTTGGTCTTTGGTCAATTGGTCTTTAAAATCGCGGAAAAAGGCGATACTCAACTCCTCTTTGGCGCGGCTCACCAGAAACTTGGCAATCCCGTCAGCAACGGTCGTTACCCGAAACCCCGAGGAAGTCGAATGGCTGGCACCATCCCGCGCTGACATTAAGCCTAAGGATGTTTGGGCATCGGCAAGTACCCAAATGAGGGATTGCCCACCGCCCCGGCCAATAAACGGATTGCCCTCGAGGCGGTCGAGAATTTGCCCCAACGTTGTGTCGCCCGGCTCACCGAGGGCACTGTACAATTTTGGGATATAAGCCGAAGTGGCCATTTCGTTGGGTTGCAAAAAACGTTGCTCTTCTTCCACCCCGATATGGCCGTTTTTGGCAATTGACGTGGCTAATTCAAGCAAATTATAATTGTTCGTCTGCGCCAATGCACGAGTGCCCAAACAAACAAAAACCAGGAGCATTATGGAGATTTTATGTACTAATTTCATTGGTATTCAATTATTTGTGTAAAATGTAAATACTCATGTATGGGCTTCAAAAATCTATTTTTACTTATTTGTGGTAATACGCAGGGGCGGTTTGTTGCAACATGGACAACGCATCAAAAGGTTGATTAAACGTTTGTTGGAACAAACTCATCAAAGCCGCTTTGTTCATTCTTTGCTGCGCCTGACTCATGGCCAAAGCCGCAATTCCCGCCAGCGCAGTGGTGGTAAAACTACTGGAAATATTGGCCGTAGGGTATTTATCAGGGGCCATCACACGGAATGAACCCACTTTCACCGGCGGCATCAGGAAACCAATGCGGGCGAACAACTGATCGGGCGAAGGGTTGGAATTAAGCACCGGCAATTGCGCCACCCCGGTTGCCAAGGCATCGGGTTGATCCGATGGAAACCGCAAATTGGTTAACGTGTTGGCCATTGTCGTATTGTCCAATGTGGTGATTAAGGCCGTATTGGAATCGCGCAGGGCCTTAAAAATAACGTCGCGGCGGCCATCGGTGTACGAACCGTTGAACGAGGGCAAAATGGCGCAGGAAATAATATCCACGTTTTTTTTGAGCGCCAACTCGATGGCGTCGAGCACAAAACCCTTGCGGTACATGGCAGCCGAATCCATGATTTTGATGATAAAAATTTCGGCTTGGGGCGCTACACCTTTTACGCCTGCGGTGCTGCTTTCGGGTTTACCCGCCAATACACTGAGGCAGGCGGTGCCGTGCATTTCGCCAAAACTCAACTGGTCGGTCACGTTATCGTTACCGCCCGTGGCCGACAGCGCAGCATTTAACGAATAGTCGGGGCGAGCGACGTTAAACTTATGTCCGGGAACATCCAGGTGTTGTAAAGTTGGGTTATTTAAGTTGGCACCCGAATCAAGGATCGCAATTCTTACGCCTTTGCCTTCGGTCGCACGCCATGTATCCGGGATATTCAAAATTGCCTGATTCCAGTCGAAAAAAGCCATGTGTCAAAGTGGGAGTTTTGATGTTAAAAGTACAACGCGGGGCAAATCTAATTTATGTAAATGGTTATTGCGTAAAAAGGTCGGCAAAAATGAATACAAACTTTACTTTTGCCCCATGTATTACGTTTTCCGTTACAAAAAACATAGCCGAATTTTTGTGGTTGGAGTCTCCGCCATCGGGATATTGACCCACGTTGGAATACTACTCAGCCTATTCAACAAAAATGATACCAGTGCCGCGTGGATGGCCTTTTCACTGTTCAGCGCAATGCTAATGAGTACATTTTTTGGCATTTTGGCCTACAATGTTTACGTGTGGCAACTCGTGCTCGACGATACCGGCATTTACAAAACCAATTGGCGAAACACGGTCAACCTGACCTGGGCAGAAATTAAAGGATTTCGGTATTTTGAGGGCGGAAATGTTATTATTGAACCGATTTCGCCCCAAAAAAAAGCCATTTTTATTCGAAACGACATCGCGCAGCGGGACTTGTTGATTGATATTTTGGGACAAAAATACAGCGATCTAAACTTGGAGGAAGAGGCACTTCAAATCAATGACATATTAAACAACCCCCAATACGGCGCAACGGAAGAAGCCCGCGAAAACTTTTTAAAAAAGACCCACCAAAAAGCCAACGCCTGGTCGCTGGCGGCTATTTTGGTCACCATTTTACCCTTGTTTATCCCGCAACCGACGGCCATCGAACTACTATTGGCGATGACTTGTCCATTTATTTTACTTGCCGTATCGTTGCGCTCCAATGGACTGATTCACCTATTTTCGGACCCCAAACGGCGTTTGCCCAATCTATTTGTGGGGTTGGTATTAAGCCCTTTGTTGTTTATGTTCGTTTCTTCCATTAAAAGCCCTTTGGTCGGGCACATCAATATTTTGTACAGCATTGCTTTTTTCTTTTTCTACGGCGGCATTTTATGGTTTTTTACCGAATATAAAATACAACGCCCCGTTTTGATGCGGGGGCGGCGGCTATTGATTGGGATTATGGCTTTTTGTTACGCCAACGGCACCGCCACGTGGCTAAACAGTATGCTGGACTACGGCGCGTACACCACAACTCCCGTGCGCGTGGTAAGCAAAGGCCGCCGTTCGCATTTTTTGTACCCGGATACGTATTACGCCAACGTCCGGAACTGGCGTGTCTCCGAAGTGCCGATAACACCCGAACTATACGAACGAATTGAACCCAACAGCCCATTGTTGTTATTGGAAAAACCCGGCTTTTTGGGTGGAGTTTGGATAGAAGGGGCGGTTTTTGCCGAATAATTTAAACCATTTAAAAAAAATGCAACACGTTTTCCGATATAACAAAACCGAACGGTATTTGATGATTGGTTTATTGCTAACCACGGTCATTGTTTTTCTGGTTGCGTTGGTGCTTGACCCGCTGGAGTTTCAAACTTGGGGAGATATTGCCCTGGGTGCTAGCATTTTTCTAACTATCGGGTTCTTGTTACTATTGGCCTGGGCAACCCATGTCTGGCAACTTACGGTGGACGATACCGGCTTACACCTGAAAAATTGGCGGCGCACCAGGCACATTCGCTGGGACGAGTTCAAAGGGTATCGGATTATCATGGAAAAAAGTATTTCCATCGAATTTGTTGCCCCTCAACGCCGTCCATACACCATTCAATATACACTGGACGACCAACCGGCCTTTATCCATATCCTGCATCAAAGGTTAAGCGATTTGGAAATGGAGGAATTCCATGCTGCCAAAGAGCGTATTTTCACCGATGAGCAATTCGGGTCAACGGAGGAGGAACGGGTCGTTTTTTTACAAAAGGCCAGAGTAAGGGCCAATTCGTGGTCGTTGGTGGCGGTTATCGTTAGTGCGTTGCCGTTGTTTTTGCCCCAGCCGACCGTGGAAGAATTGATATTGCCCATTGTGGTTCCGTTTGTCTTGCTGGCGGTATCGCTGCTATCCAAAGGGAGTATTTTATTGTTTTCTCCCGTAAAGGCACTGCTTCCCAATATTGCTTTGGGCCTAATTTTGGGTCCGTCTTTATTGATGTTCGGCGCCATTTTTAACAATATTCTAATCGATAATTTGCCTTTGGTTACACCCATGCTGGTGATCGGGGTCTTGTACGCCGGCATTTTGGTATCCGTTAGTATGCGCCAAAAACCCAAACCCAAACTCCGGGAAGGTGGTTTCTGGCTGATGATTTACATAATGACTCTTTTTTACACGATCAGCGTGGTCATCTGGACAAATCGTATGTTTGACCAAGGCCCAATAACCCTGCACCGGGTGGAGGTATTGAGCAAAAGAAGTGAGGTTCATGCCATCGTTTTTTACGACTACTACGCCAAAGTCAACGACTGGCTACCGTTTGCCGAACCCTTGGAAATTGAACTGGACCACGCCCTCTACAAAAGTTGCCAACCGGGCGATTCCCTCCTCTTGACCGTTAGACCCGGTTTTTGGGGTGCGCGCTGGGTGGAAAATGTAGAGATGAGAGATGAGTGATGAGTGATGAGTTTTTTTTAAAAAATTCAAAAATCTAAAATCTTATATCGGAATTCTTATATCAAAAAAAACATACTACCCGGCCCACAAAATGCGCGTTTTTGAGGTTTTTGAGTGGTGTGGCGTACTTATGGGAAATGGCTTTTGCTGGAAATCAGTTCCGCTCTGAGATGTCATCCACTCCGTTCCTCTGGGATGCACATCTCGCCGCTGGACGCGCTACGGCGGGCAAAACTTTCAAAAATCCAAAATCTTAAATCGGAAATCTTAAATCAAAAAAACATACTACCCGGCTCACAAAATGGGCCTAAAAGTGCTTTATAACACTTGCACCCCTTCGCGTTTTACCCAATATTCCGATCCCGTAGATTCCTTCTGAATGACAAAGCCACATAACAGCAGCAGTGTACATTCAGTAAGCCAGGCCACTTTTTCGTCTTCCGTCTAAGGTCTTCAAAAACCTAATCCCCGTCGCCGCTGCTAAACGTAATGGCGATGCCCAACAAAGACGACATTTCGGATTTGAAAAAACGCGTGTGGCGTTGCAATTCGGTGTGCAACGTATCAATGGAAGAGTGATTTTGTTGCAATAACACCGAAAAAGGCTGGTCGGTGGGAACGGCATTTAGCGCCTGCATGACCACATTCCACTGGGCTTCGGTATCGGCCACGAGGGTTTCGCCGCCGGTGATGGTTTTTAAATACGCGTCAAAACCGTTGACATTCGCGTTGCCGTGGTAAATCACGTCAATGGCCTTGAGGTGGGCTTTGAGTAAGGCAAGGGTTTGATCCGAATAATAACCTTCGGCCAATTCGGGTGCGGCGGCCGTTTGGCCCGGTCGTTTTCCGGCGGGCAACCCCACTTTAAAGTTCTTAATGGCCTCAAAACTGCGCACAAACTCGTTGTACAACATAGAAGTGCTGCTACCGGCATCGGTGCCGTTGTTGTCGGCAAAAACCGCGGCGTAGGTATCCCAGGCCGTCACGACATTGTCCACCTGCGCTTCGAGGTGGGTTAAAACGGCTTTGAAATAAGCACGACGCACGGCGTTTTCCAAACTCCCATTGGTTTCCACGTACAGCAAATATTCCAAAGTCGGGAAGCCCCGGGTATCGCGGTTAAAGTTATTCAGCGACAGATCACCGGCGGCAATAAACGCTTCAATTTGGGCCGCATTGGCGGGAAAAGTACCAATTTCCTCCACCAATCCCTTTTTTACACCACTTTCACCGGCGGGGCCAAAATTAAACGCATTGGCATCCTGAAACGCCAGCCAGGCCGCCGCGTGGGCCGCTTTTAAAGTACCCAGACGCGTGGGTGAAGGTGCCGCATCATAAGCATCAAACGCCGCCTGCATCGCTTCCACCTTGGTCTCCAACTCGGTAAATGCCGGTTTTATGATAAAATCCGCGTACGACTTGAGCATTTCCTTCCGGTCATAAGTCTCCGTTGTCGCGCCACCATCATTGTCGCAAGCGGTGAAAAACAGGAGGAGAGTTAGGAGTGAAAAGTGAAAAGTGAAAAGTGAATAGTGAAAAGTGAAGAGTGAAAAGTGATTCTGGCCGTCCACGGGAGTCGCTCCGGAGACAGGGAGAGAGGTATGACTGGAATGCTTGATGCTGTGCATATTTTTTGTGTTATTTGTATATGTTACCACTTTTAAAAAGTATTTCTATCAAATCTATATTTTTCACTTTTCACTTTTCACTCTTCACTTTTCACTCTTCACTTTTCACTACTACCTCCCTTGTTCGGCAACCCAGTTTTTGCGAAAATCTTCTACTTCCTGGGTGGTGAAAGCAAATTTGGCTTTCAGTTGGTCAATAACAGTTTGAAGTTTAGAAAGTTGATTGACCGGGTCAGTAATAAACTTATACGATTCCGGGGTGGCGTCAAATGGCGCGTTGAGGAGCACCAACAAAGCGTCAATTTCGGTATCGGTGAGTTGCTTATAATTGGCGTCAATGGTGCGCCAGCCGTGCAAAAAACCAACGCATTCGCCGTATGCGTGCAGGGCGCGGCCTTTGTCGGCATCGGTGACGTTGGTGGCACTCATGATCGAAATAACGCTGTGGCAATAGTTGATGACCGTACCGGCGTTGATTTTTTCCCAAGTAAGTTGGATATTTTCGAGGGCTTCGTCGCGCTCTTCGTTGTAGTCGTCGCCCGCTTCAATGGCCGCTTTGAGCGTTATGAAATGCGATTGCATTTGCGTGTACAAACCGGTGCCGTCGTTTTTGTCGCGGCGGGCGGCGTAATTGGCCATAAATTTATCGGGATTGGTCGCTTTGCCAACCGTTGGGGTATTGGGAAAATCGGGGTGCGCACCGTAGATGGCCACAATCTGATCCACCGTAGCGGCGGTGAGCGTAGGTTGCTGCATCAAGGTGACCGCGTGGTTGTACATGGCGGCGCCAAACAATCCTTTGTCAATCATTTGCTCCATTTCCAGGCCATTTTCGTCAAAAAGATAACCGTTGTAGGTTCCGCCCTGCCCCGATGTTACGCCGGGTGTATAACCCAAACCACTGGCGCGGGCCAATTCGGAAAGCCAATTTCCTTCGCCTTCCAAACGACCATTATAATAAGGTGTCGTAATACTTTTGAGACTGGGAGTACCCGTGGTGTACAGGTTCAATAGGGTATTATAGTCCACAATGGCACCCACCGTACGGCCTTTTTTGGCTTCGTTCACCAAGGCCTCCAATTGTGTACGCACCTGATTTTCGACGGTGGTATTGGCGCTGAAATCGGCGCTAACGTAGGCACCGGGCACCGCTAAAGGTTCTTTATCTTTACAACCAACGAGGGCGATGAGGGTAATGGCGACAAATATTTTAAATAGTTTTTGCATGATACAATTTGAATGTGGAATAAAACGGGAACTACCGATTGGTGTTCCGAAGACGGGGCAAAGGTAGTCCTGTTTAGATTTAATCCAAATAAAAATTGTGTCAAAATTTTGTCAACAGTCGGCATCTAAGAGCATGTCCTGCGATAACTTTATCCAGTTCCAAAAACGCTGTACCGTGCTTTTTTGTTCGGGCGTAAACAGCGTCCAACGATCTTCGCGTTGGGTTGCGAACCACAAGCCTTCGTGCAACTGACCACTCCCCTGCTCTACCGCCCGCAAATGCCGCACCATACAGGCCGGGTAATAAAACAATACGCCGTCGGGATCGAGAAAATTAAACTCCGATTGGTAGGTGGGTTCCCAAAAATAGGCATCGGGAATGTCTTGCCAGCGCCCTTTCCAGCCGTTGGCGGCGGCTTTTTCCCATTCGGGACCACTGCTGATGTAGTCGTCGCGCAGGGTGGCTTGTTTCCAGTTTACCTTGGGCGGTGGCACCCCGTCGAATACGCGCTCTATTTCGGCGCGCAAAATGGGCACCACTGCCAATGGTTCCAACGCCATTTGGTATAATTCGTAGTTATCGGCTTCGTAGCAAACAAAAATAATTTGTTCAAAAGCATCGGGATAAGCGGCCAAAAACTCGCGAACGGCCCGCAATGCAACGAGGCTGGCGTCGAATTTGGGGAAATGATACACTCCCGTGCTGATATTGGGAAAAGCAATGGTTTTCAGGTTGTTTTCCAACGCCACCGATAACACATTAAAATAGCAATCGGTTAGCAATTGCGCCGCCTGATCGGCGGTTTCGGCGCGCCAAACGGGTCCAACCGTGTGAATAACGCGTTTGGCGGGTAATTTTCCGCCCGTGGTGATGACGGCCTTCCCGGTTTTACAACCACCAATCAGCCGGCATTCATGGAGCAATTCGGGACCAGCGGCCCGGTGAATGGCCCCGTCCACGCCACTGCCGCCCAACAAAGAAGTATTGGCGGCGTTTACAATGGCGTCGGTTTTCATTTGGGTAATATCGCCCCGAACGCAGGATAAAATGGGATTTGTAAACTGGAAATTCATTTATTGAGGAATTTTTTTAGCCAAAACAATGGCCTCCAATTCTTTTTTGTAAGCAATAATGCGCTCGCGCAGGGCCGGGTCGGCCACCGAACAAATTTGCGCGGCCAAAATACCGGCGTTGCGGGCCGCATTGAGCGCCACCGTGGCCACCGGAACGCCTTCGGGCATTTGTAAAATACTGAGAATACTGTCCCAACCGTCAATGGAATTGGACGATTTCACCGGCACCCCAATCACCGGCAACGGCGTAATGGCCGCTACCATACCCGGCAAATGCGCCGCCCCTCCGGCCCCGGCAATCACCACCGAAATACCTCGCGTGTGGGCCGTTTGCGCAAACTCGAACATGCGCGTAGGCGTGCGATGCGCCGATACAATACTTATTTCAAAAGGCACTTCGAGCACCTTCAATATATCCGCGGCCTTTTGCATCACCGGCAAATCGGAATCCGAACCCATTATTATTGATACCATATGGCCACAAAGATGAAGCTAGTTCTTACCTTCGCCCAATGAAACAGCCAACAATATTTTTTATGCTGTTGTGCCTATTGGCCTGCAACAGCAATAAAAAAACGGAAACCACGGTGCAAAAAACTGATAATCAAAAACTTATACAATTAGAAACCACCCCTTGCCGTGGTTATTGCCCCGTTTATAAACTTACGTTTTTCACCAACGGCGAAGCCCAATACGAGGGCATTCGTTTCGTTAAAGAAGTGGCCCTGCGCAAGTTTAAACTCTCCGCCGATGAACTAAAACGCCTCAACAACAAACTGGCCGCCACCGACTTGTGGAAATACCCCGAATCGTTCCCAACCACCATCGCCGACGCGCCGGGTGCCACCATCACGGTGTACAAAGACCAACAGGAAAAAAACATTGTCGGCTCCATCGAGCGGCCCAAACCCATCCGGGAAGTGCAGGATTTATTGAACGAACTGGCCATCGCGCACGGCATTGCCTTGGACAGTGTTAACCCCAACGAAATTCCCGAAGAAGCCCCCAAAACCGAAGTATTGGTGAAATTAAAACCGGAAATCAACGCTGGAAACTGGCTGCGCGACATTAATCAAACGTCCAAAACCGGGCTGCAACTGATCCGCCGGGTCAGCGCCGATAACCTGTGGGTCGTGGCCTTCGACGGCTCAAAATTTGCATTGAACGATATTTTGGACCTGCTCAAAGCCCACGAACATGTCCTGGAAGCCCAACCCAACCGTAAAGCGTCGGAAAGAGAGTGAAATTAAGTCCATTTTTTGCATCAAAACGGGTATTATGGGGCGCGTACACGCTGCTGGCGGTGTTGGCCAGTGTGCAACGTTTGGTGTTTGGCTTCGACGAAAAAGGCTTTACCCGTTACGAAAACTACCGGATTTTCCGGTACTCGTGGTATTATCTCTCCAATGGTCAAAACCCGTACACCGGTCACCCCGAAACCTGGGATTTGTACAAATACAGTCCGTTTTTTTCGGTGTGCATGGCGCCCTTTTACGCCCTGCCGGATGTGCCCGGCCTTATACTCTGGAATTTGCTCAATGCATTGCCATTGTTGGCCGCCATCCTTTCTTTGCCCATTTTATCGGAAAAAAATCGCCTCAGGATGGCTTGGTTCGTGCTACCCGAACTGATGATTAATTTACAAAACACCCAAAGCAACGGTTTGATGGCCGCTTTATTCCTCGGTTGTTACGTGGCCTTGGAGCACCGACAGCCCATAAGAGCGGCGGCTTGGGTGGCAGGTAGTGCATTTATCAAAATCTTTGGTATTTTTGCCGCGTTTTTGGTGGTCTTTTACCCGAAGCAGTGGTGGAAATTGGGCGTTGGGCTGGTCTTTTGGGCCGCATTTATGGCATTTTCGCCGATTTTTATCACCGGATGGCCCCAATTGCAACAAGTATACCGCTGGTGGTGGGATTTGCTCCAAAACGATCACGCCGTTTCGCAGGGCATTTCGGTGGCGGGCTGGCTCAGTTCGTGGTTTGGCTTCAACGGCTCCAAAACCCTGCTGACACTGGGCGGTTTGGCGGTAATGGTTGCCGGGACCCTGTGGCAAGCCTGGCGGCGGAAATCGCCGGTACCAGTGCTGGCGGCCTGGCTGATTTGGGTGGTTATTTTTAACCACAAAGCCGAATCGCCCACGTTTATCATTGCCATCTGCGGCGCGGCGCTGTGGTATTTGCCCCTCAAAAAACCGAATTGGAACGAAAAACTACTGATTGGTGCGGCGTTTGTATTCGCCTCCATTGCACCAACCGACTTATTTCCACGATTCATTTATAACCAATGGATCCAACCTTTTGCAATAAAAGCAGTACCGTTCATTTTGATTTGGGCTGTGCTAATGACGGATATATTCAGGCATGAACAACGCACTCATCTGGAAGTTTATTAAATTTGGCGTCGTCGGTGGTTCCGGCGTATTTGTAGATTTTGGCATCACCTGGCTGTTGAAAGAAAAAATGCGCGTCAACGCGTATTTTGCCAACAGTATGGGTTTTGTTTGCGCCGTTTTCAGCAATTTTATCCTTAACCGGATTTGGACTTTTGAGAACCACGACCCCCACGTTGCGGTTCAATTTGGCAAATTTGCCGCCGTTGCCGCCGTTGGTTTGGTGCTCAACAACGGCATTATTTACATTTTAAGGGAAAAATTTCAGGTTAATTTCTACGCCGCCAAACTTATTGCGACCGGTGTAGTAATGATCTGGAATTTTTGGGCAAATTTGCAGTTTACTTTTAAATAACCCATTCAAACATGCCAACACATCAACCTGACTACGCTCCCCAGCAGCCTTACAACCCTGGCGGCGGCAACGGCGGCGGCGGTTCCATTTTTGGTAAACAAATCCTGCTCGTTGGTTTGCTCGCGGCGGCCGGTTTTATGATTTACAAAGCCTTTTTTGGCGGTGGTACCGGCATTGCTGATTTTTTTAAAGGCTCCGAAAGCGTGGATGTTACCTATATCCCTTCGGATTTTCAGCCCAATCTCGACGAAGAATCCACGTTGCGCATTTTGTCGGAACCGGAAAAATACCGCAAAGAATTTGGGGAACTGGTGTACGGCTTCAATATGTCGCTACTGTACCATATTGCCAACCGCATGGACCTCGACGATAGCCTCAAACGCCGCCTCGAACCCATGTACCAGGTACACCACGAATACCTCAATGAGTTGTACTTCAACGATTTTGTGGCCCTGCGGGATACCACGGCGGGTTTGTACAACGCTTTTTACAAAGACAATGCCAACCAGGCCGTGCGGGTTTTTAACGAAGTGGCGGGTAAATACACTTGTTTTTACGTTACCCAAATTATCGCTTCGCTGTTACACACCACCGGTGGCAAACTTATGGCCAAGGCAAAGGCGTGGAATCGCCCTGCGCAATGGCGGTCAATGAAGGGTTAAAACCCATGATGGAAAGGCTGCAAAAACGCGCTGAAATTCTGGATTTTAGCGCCTCGCGGGGCCTTTTGCGCGAAAAAGTCCAAAAAGGCATCGCCGAATTGGCCACTTTCGAAATCCGGGACCGCAAAGGACTCGACAAAACCCTGCAATACAAGGTGTTTGGGATCAATATTTCGGAAACCAACATCGAAGTGGAGGCCATTAGTGTGATGAAAGCCGGTTTTAAATTGGACGAAGCCATGGATGTGACCTTTAGCCCCAAAAAAGGCGTTGTTTATATTACCCTGCCGCCGCCCACCATTTTGTCGCACGAGGTGTATCCCCGCGTGGACAAACTGGACGTTGGTATTTTAGCCGGGGTTACGGGCGAGGATATGAACCAAAATTTCAACGAATTGCGCACGTATTTCCGCGAAGACGCCATTAACAACGATAAAATTCTCGAAAAAGCCCGCTCTCGCGTAGACTCCATCATGCAACTGATGATGGGGCCGGTGGTAAAAGGCATCAACCGAAATTATAAGTTGGAGGTGCGTTTTACGGATAAAATGGGCGGGTTGTAGAGAGTGATGAGCGAGGAGTTAGGAGTGATGAGTTATATCTCCCTCCACCAACAACCAGATCACCCATCTCGCTGTTCACTCTCCTCATAGATTGCGATTACTCGAATGCGCCAATTTTACCCCTTCCAAACGCGTTTTTCCACGCGGCTTTTTACCCATACGCTCATCGGCGGGTTTATTGCCCTGTTTTTAATTGTATTTCAACCTTTTGAAACGGATAATTGGGATAACCCCAACAAAAATGCAATTCTGGCCGGTTACGGTGCCGTTACGTTTTTGGTGCTCGTCGGCCTGGATGTGCTTCTTTGGTTTTACCCCGGTTTCAAACGCCTCGAAATCGTCTGGCGGGTTTGGAAAGAAGTGTTGTACAACATTACCTGTCTGTTGTTGATTACGCTGGGCAATACCTGGTACGCCAGTGTTGTGGGTATTTCCACTTTTTCATTAAATATGTATTGGCTTTGGTTCAGCATGGTGCTACCCATTGGCTTTTTTCCCATTGTTGGGCTAATTTTATTCAAATACAATTATTACAAAGCCCTTAACCAAAAAACCGCCACCGAAATAGAAACGGCGCTCCACGATTTTCAGGCGCACCACGCAGAAGAACCCGCTGCCAGTACCGTTACGCTGTTCGCCGAAAATGAACGGGATCAATTGGTGCTTCCATTCGACGATTTGTGGTACATCGAAAGTGCCGATAATTACGCCATTGTTGTTCACCGGGAAGGCGACCGGTTGCGCAAATCCATGTTGCGTGGTTCCCTCCGGCGTTTTGAGGAACAATTGGCCCAAACGAAGTTAGTTATTCGGTGCCACCGCAGTTATTTGGTCAACTTACAAAAAGTGGATTCGGTGAGCGGTAATGCGCAGGGCTACCGACTAAGCCTCCACCAGTTTGGGGTGGAAGTGCCGGTGTCGCGGCAATACGGGGCTGCGGTGCTGGCCCGGCTGTAATGCGGCCTTTGTCAAACGTCCCAGCGGCTTTGTCACTCCTCCCTGTGTCCATTTTGACACCAAAACCCGGCCTACTTTTGCCCCAAAATGATATTTATGCAAAAGACTTGGTTTTTATTTTTGATCCTTTTGGGCAGTACGGCGGCCACGGCGCAGCAAACCACCGATAGCGTGTACACCTACAAAAAACTCAACCGGAGTGTATCGTTCGCGCAAATGACCTTCGGCGGCGATGTATTGGTACAAAACGGCGGGCGCGTCACTTTTAACGATGGAAACCGGCGTTTCGGCGCATCGGCCATGCCACGGGCGACTATTGGTGGAATGCACTTTTGGGGGCACGCCGACTTTTACGTGACCTTTCCGCTGGGGGTGAATTTTGGGGTAAAACCTGATTTTGCCGATCGCCTCCGAAATACCGAATCGGTGGAAACGGGCATGAAAATATACCCGGCAGCGTTGAAACCGGGGGCAATCCGGCCATTTGCAGGCATTAGTTTTCAGCCCTACACCTTTTTTTACAATGCTAAAGACCAAAACAACCCAAAAGGCCCGGCGCGTTACAGTCGTTTTATTACGCCGGTGCAATTGGGGGTGTCTTATTGGCGAAAAAAGTACATTTACACGCTTTCGGCGCGCTACAACTGGCGCAATAACTTCAATTATTACGAAAGCCCGGAATTGGAGCGCACCGTTCAAATCGCGCCGCTGAACTTCCAGTTTGGAATTTTGCGCTGCATTGACACCGATCGCAGTATGGGTACGCCTCGGGCAGTCGGGCAGTTGAACAAGCAGTACCATTTCCTGGCCGAACGTGGCAAATTAGATGATTGGTACATTGGTATTGGCCCATCTACGGCCTTACAAATGTCCAAATCGCCCTTTTTTAAGGAGCGTTATCCTTATTTGTACAACGACCAATTGTCGAGTTTTTTCGTGCCTGATGTCACCGTAGGCCGGTATTTTATCAAACCCGATCTCAACGTCGGGTTATCGGCGCGGGTATTGTCGTTTCGCAGTCGGGCGTTTGAAACCGACCTCCGAATGCAACGCGCCGTGGTATCTTTTGAAACTTACAAATTTCTGTTCGATTACCACGGTTTTGTCCCCTTTATTGGGCCAATGTTGTCGTTGGAATATTTGCGGTTAAAAGAACCCGGCAGTTCAGTCATTTCGGTGACCAAACCATCTTTGGGTTTTGTATTTGGTTGGGATATTCGCGTTACCCAAACCGGTTCGAGTTTATTGCGCACCAACCTGCGTTATGCTCCGTGGTTGTATTTGGATGCTCATGGTCAACGGATCAAATTTAACCACCTGGAGTTTAATTTTATCCAATTTGTAAAGTTTTTGGGGCGTTCAAAAGCGTACAAGACGTATAAATAATGGCCTTTAACATAAGGAAAGTTGGCTTTTGTACAGCACTGTAAAACATTCCGCCAAGGATAATTTTTTATCTTTGGCGGAATGCGCCTGTTTTTGCCGAGATTCCGCCAAGTCCGAACCCGCAATCTTTTTATTTTTGCAATAAAAAACAAAAAGTTTGTTTTTCAACAAAAAGGGTTACCTTTGGGGCTAATTTTTTTAACAACAGCCTTATGCCCACCGAAAGCGCTCCTTTCCAACTCAAAAACATTTACAGTGAAACCTTTTTATACGATGTTGCGCGTGAATTAACCGCCACCTGGCCCGAATTTCCCGGAAAAATATTTCTACAACGGGTATTCGACGAACAATGGCCCAACCGCGAACTCAAGCAGCGCACCCGCCACATTGCACAATGTATGCAAGCAACTTTACCCGCTGAATATGCGCAGGCCGTGGACATTATTGTGCGCACCGTAGAGCGCATGATTGCCCGTGATGGCGATCAGTTGTCGTTTATTTGGGGCATTTTTCCCGATTTTGTGGAGGCTTTCGGCCCGGATGAACCGGATATTTCGATTCCGGCGCTGGAAATCATTACCCGGCTGTCGAGTGCTGAATTTGCCGTTCGGCCCTTTTTGCTGCGTTATCCCGAGCGGATGCACGCGCAAATGCTCGCTTGGGCCGGGCACAACAGTCTGATGGTGCGCCGCTTATCCAGCGAGGGTATTCGCCCGCGCCTGCCCTGGGGGATGGGTGTTCCGGCGTTGAAAAAAGACCCGTCGCCCGTGTTGCCCATTTTGGAGCAGTTAAAAAACGACTCCGCCGAAACCGTACGCCGTTCGGTGGCCAATAACCTCAACGATATTTCCAAAGAACACCCGGATTTGGTGTTGGATATTGCCCGGCGCTGGAAAGGGCAATCGGTAGAAACGGATTGGGTCGTACGGCACGCTTGCCGGGGCTTGCTCAAAAAAGGCCACCCCGAAGCACTGCGCCTGTTTGGTTTTGATGCCGCGCAGTTGCTCGTTACAGTTGAACAACTCACTTGCCCCGTTCAGGTAACCATTGGTGAGCGGTTGTATTTTTCATTTGTGGTGCACAACCAATCCGACGAACTTACGTCAGTACGACTTGAATACGCCATTGATTATATTACATCAACGGGTAAAATCTCCAGAAAGGTCTTCAAAATTAGTGAATTTGCGATGGCTCCCCGTCAAGTGATGGCGTTTGCCAAAAACCAGCGTTTCACCGATTTCACGACCCGTAAACATTACCCGGGCAAACATAAAATAGCCATTTTGGTGAATGGTATCGAACAACAAAGCGCGTTGTTTGATGTAATCCCGTAGGGACAGGGCTTGTCCCTGCCCTTCGTCCCCAAAAAACGTTCGCGGCCGGTTGGACGGGAACCGATGGGACAATTGGGTGATACGGGCCGATTTGGGCGATTTGACAACTGGGCGTTGGGCCGATTGGGCGGGGACAAGCCCCGCCCCTACGCCCCCGTATTACCCCCAAACATATTCCTTCAACCGTACCTTCTTCCCTTTTTCGGTCAATTCAAAATCTTCATAGGCGAGGGAAATACCCGGTATTTTTTCCAATTCCGGGCGTTTGTGCGGGGTAATAATCACCAATACCGGTGCCGCAGATAACAGTGCCCACGCAACGGGAAACAAATCCTTTTCGGGGCATAAATGCAGGGCAAACGAACAAATCGTTACGCCAAATTGGCCCAATTCCGCCCCTTTAATGACATCTTCGAATGAATGCCGCAAACAAGGGGCACCGGTTTGTTGTTCGTACAAGGTAAAGGTAAACGGATCGCAACCCGTGCAGGGCCACTGCTCCACCGCCCGAAGTGCCAAGGTCACCTCGCCCCCGCCCGCGCTGAAATCCAGCACACCGGCGGCGCAGTTCCAGCGGTGCGCCGAGCGTTGTACCAACGCCTCCACCTGCTTTTGGTGAGGATTCTCGTACGAGGTGCCGAATTTTTGGTAATATTCATCGGCACCCAACGATTCGTACATAGATCGAATACCTTTCATACCGCAAAGATGCGTAACTTTCCATCATGAAAATAAAAACGACCCTTTTAGTATTGACGTTAGTCCTCGCGGGCGTGACAAACCTCAGCGCTCAACGCGGTTTTTTTATGCCACCGGGGGTAAAAACGATGGACATTCCGTTTGAGTACAACAATAATTTTATCGTGATCCCGATGGTGGTCAACGGGCGTTTACCCATGCGTTTTATTTTCGACACCGGCGCGGGACATACTTTATTTTTGAAAAAAGAACTCAGCCCGATCCTCGACCTCAAATACGAACGCACGTTTCAGGTGCTGGGATCTGATTTGTCCAAACCCCTCACCGCGTACCTGGTCAAGGGTGTCCGGTTCGACTTGCCCGAAAAACTCAATGCCCCCAAAGAAGATATTCTGGTGCTGGACGAAGACTTGTTCCGATTTGAAGAATATTCGGGCATCGAGGTGCACGGCATTTTATCGGGCAACATTTTTTCGCGGTATATCTACAAAATCAACTACGACAAGGGCGTAATTACCCTTTACGACCGGGCTTTCTTTGACCCAAAAATCCTTAAAGGCTACACGCAGTTTCCGTTGGAAGTCTACCGCGAAAAACCCTATTTTTACACCAAACTCACCATGGCGGCTGATTCAACGGCGGAAATAAAACTGCTCATGGACACGGGCGCTTCCATGCCGCTGTTATTATTTGCCGATACCCACCCCATGCTCAAACCACCCGCCAACGCGATTCCGGCCAGCATCGGGCAGGGGCTGGGCGGCGACATTGAGGGATTTACCGGACGCGTAAAAGCCCTCGAAATTGGCAAATTTCAGCAACAAAACATCGTCACGTATTTTCAGGTACTCGATACCATCGTGGATTCTTTGGCCGCCAATAAACGCAACGGCGTGGTAGGCAATGGCTTGCTCAACCGCTACAATATTATCCTCGATTACCACAGCGAGCAGGCTTGGCTAAAACCCTCAAAACGGTTTAAAGAAGAGTTTGTATTCGACCGTTCGGGTATCGGGGTGATTTTAACCGGCGAATTTCTGGATACCTACGTGGTGCACCATATTTTGCCGGGTTCTCCCGCCGCCGAAGCCGATATCCGAAAAGGAGATACCATCCTGCGCGTGGGCCGAAAACCCACCCGTTGGATGACCTTAACCGGTTTGGTGCACCGTTTTCAGGGAAAACCCGGCAAACTTTTAAAAATCATTGTTGAACGCAACGGCCAAAAATTGACCAAAGAAATTGTCCTGCGCGATTTAATTTAAATATCCCGTCGTGCCCCGCTCGACGCCCCCAGACATTGGCGCACTGTTTTAACGCCACTTGCTAATAACATTCCAATACTTTAACGTAATTTTGCCCCCGCAAAAATCAACTATTCAATATGCAAAGAGAAATACACAAGTGGTATAGCCCGCGCCTCAACAAAGACATGGAAATTGCCATGTACGGGCATTATGGATTCGCCCTCCTGATGTTGCCCACCGCCGCCGCTGATTTTTTGGAATACGAGCGATTCCACCTCATCAGTGTGCTGGAGCCGTATATCAATGCGGGTAAAATTAAAGTATTCTCCATCAACAGTATTAACTCTGAAGCATGGCTGAATAACCGCATGCACCCCCGCCACAAAGCCATTCGCCACCAACAATTTAACGGTTACGTGGAGCATGAAGTGGTGCCTTTTATCAAAACCCACACCAGCCCCGAAACGGCCATTATTACCACCGGTGCGTCGTTGGGTGCCCTGCACGCGGCTAATTTGTTTTTCCGTCGCCCCGATTTGTTCAGCGGTACCATCGCCATGTCGGGTTTATACGACCTGACCAATTACACCAAAGGTTATTTTGACGAAGACGTGTATTTTAACTCGCCTTGTCACTATTTGCCCAATGTGTCGGACGAATGGACCCTGAACCGCCTGCGCAGCAGCGGCCATATCCATATCCTGACCGGTTCCGGCGATTACGAAGATCCCGAAGGTTCGCGCAACCTCTCGCACGTGTTGAGCGCGAAGGGAATTCCGCACGAATTGGACATTTGGGGTCCCGATATGCGCCACGACTGGCCCACCTGGCGCGCTATGTTGCCTTATTACATCGAATCTCGTTTCTAACAAACGATGCGTTTTGGTCTGCTTTTCTTTTTTGTTTTGGCATCATTCATAACCGCTGCCGCCGCGAAGGTGGATACTTTGGAGATTTACAGCCCTTCGATGAATAAATTATCGAGGTGCATCGTCATTTTGCCCGAAAATTACACGGTGCAAGGGGCAAAATACCCAGTATTGTACTTGTTACACGGCTGGAGCGGCAATTACACCGGCTGGCTCTCCGAAGCACCCCAACTCAAAAAACACGCCGACCATTTTCAAATGCTCATCGTTTGCCCCGATGGCGGTTATGATAGTTGGTACCTCGATAGTCCGGTGGATTCTACCGTGCGATACGATACCTATATCAGTCGCGAATTGGTGGCCTACGTGGATTATTATTACCATACCCGCAAACACCGCGAAGGCCGCGCCATTGCGGGCAACAGTATGGGCGGGCACGGCGCCATAACATTGGCCGCCAAACACCCCGAAGTGTTTGGAGCAGCGGGTAGTTTGTGCGGTGGACTGGATTTAACGCCGTTCAAACGCAACGAATGGGACTTGCAACGCGTTTTAGGGAAGCCCTCGCAACATTGGGATAATTGGGAGGCGGCCTCGGCTGTTAGCCTTATACCCCGGTTTGTGAACACTGGCGTAAGGCTGGTGATTGACTGCGGATTGGGCGATTTTTTTCTCGATGTCAACCGCGCCATGCACCAAAAACTATTGGAAGCCAACATTGAACACCAATACACTGAACGTCCGGGCGAACACAACAGTGCCTACTGGGGCAACGCCGTGGATGATCAGGTTTTATTTTTTGATAAATTTTTTCGTCAACAACAATGATACTTAAAGGTAAAAAGGGAATTATTTTTGGCGCACTCAATAGCGAAAGTATCGCCTGGAAAGTCGCCGAACGCTGCGTGGAAGAAGGCGCACAAATTGTATTAACCAACGCGCCCGTGGCCATGCGCATGGGTGAAATTAACGCACTCGCCGAAAAATGCAACGCTCCTGTCATTGGTGCCGATGCCACTTCGATGGAAGACATGGAAAACCTCTTTACCAAAAGTATGG
>JAAFJN010000063.1 GCA_013298845.1 Chitinophagales bacterium | reverse complement strand
ATACACTTTTCACTATACACTTTTCACTATACACTTTTCACTATACACTTTTCACTATACACTTTTCACTATACACTTTTCACTATACACTTTTCACTATACACTTTTCACTATACACTTTTCACTATACACTTTTCACTACTCTACGCTTAGTGTCTCTTACATTTCTAAGTGCCTTAGTGGTAAAATCGCTCTACGACGGGCAAATTTTTCACTCTACACTATTCACTCTTCACTCTTCGTTTTTCACTATTCACTCCCAACTATCTCTGCTAATAAAGTCGCGCTGGTCACGTCTTTGACGCGGACCCACGTGTAATCGCCCGGTTTAAGGCCCTCTTTTTTGTCAAAAACGCACATTTTATTTTGGGAAGTACGGCCGCAAAACTGCAAATCAGATTTGCGCGAATTACCTTCAATCAGTACTTTAAACGTCTTGCCAATATCGTTTTGGTTATGGCGCAAACTAATGGCGTTTTGCAAACGAATAATTTCGTTTAACCGGCGCTTTTTTACGTCCTCCGGAATATCATCGGCGAATTTACGGGCCGCCAAGGTCCCCGGCCGCTCAGAATAAGCAAACATATACGACATGGAGTAGTTGGCGTACTCAATCATGCTGAGTGTGTCCTGGTGTTCTTCTTCCGTTTCGGTGCAAAAACCCGCGATAATATCGCTCGATACCGCGCATTCCGGGATAATCCGGCGGATGGCCTCCATGCGGCCAATGTACCATTCGCGGTCGTAGGTGCGGTTCATCAATTCCAGCACCCGGGAGTTACCCGATTGCACGGGCAAGTGAATATAATTGCAAATATTTTCGTGCGCAGCCATGGTTTCCAATACCTTATCGGTCATATCTTTCGGGTGGCTGGTGCTAAAACGCACGCGCAAATCGGGGTGAATAGCCGCCACCATCGCCAGTAAATCGGCAAAATCGGTGTGTTCGCCCGTTTCGGGGTTATCCCATTTGTACGAATCCACGTTTTGGCCCAACAAAGTTACTTCGCGGTAGCCACTGTCGAACAAGTCGCGGGCTTCGGCCAAAACACTGAACGGCTCGCGCGAACGTTCGCGCCCACGGGTGAACGGCACCACGCAGAACGAACACATGTTGTCGCAACCCCGCATAATGGAAATAAAGGCCGAAATACCGTTGGTTTCCAAGCGAACCGGATTGATATCCGCGTAGGTTTCTTCGCGGCTCAACAATACGTTTACCATACGGCTGCCTTCTTCGGCACCACCAATGAGGTTGGGTAAATCGCGGTAAGCATCGGGGCCAACGACCAGATCCACTAATTTTTCTTCTTCGAGAAATTTCTTTTTGAGGCGTTCGGCCATGCAGCCCAACACACCCACCACCGTACCGGGGCGCTCTTTTTTCACCGCTTCGAAGGCGCGGAGGCGTTTGCGCACGGTTTCTTCCGCTTTTTCGCGGATCGAACAGGTGTTAATCAGGATTAAGTCACTGACCTCCACGTTACGGGTCGGCATATAACCAATTTCACCCAAAATGGACGCCACAATTTCCGAATCGGAAAAGTTCATCTGGCAGCCGTAACTTTCAATATAAAAGTATTTCATGCCCGGCGTAAGGCTGTCGGCCTGCGCTGGTTTGAAAAAAACGGCACCCTGATTGGCCTCGTCAATGGTTTTAATCCCCGGAATTGTTGGATTGCTGTCGTATAACATACCTGTTTCAAATTTTGAGGCGCAAAAGTACGGGAAATTTTTCAAAAAAAATGGCACAATTTATTTGAAATCAATTGAATCGTGTACATTTGGGCGTTCAAAGGAAAAGCAGTCTACGTTTTTTCAACCATTTATAAACAGTTGATAGTTACATGAATTCCAGATTTATACCCCTTGCAGCCTTTGCAATATGGAGTATTTTTTGCTGGCGCTGGTACGTGTGCGGGATTAAACAACAATGTGGCCCCACGGCTCCCGAGTTAGCCAAGGCCATCGAAACGGACACCAATACCTCAACTACCCCGGATACCACGGGGCAGGCGGCTGCTCAAAATGCCATTGTTGCCGGTAATACCTCCGGCGGCAAAACGGGCACCAAAAACACGCCCTCCGTTGCGCAACAAACCCTCTCCGACGATATTGAATCCGCGCAAGTTGTTGCCGTGGAAGACCATATCCTGATCCATTTCCCGTACGGCTCCACCCGCCGCCTCGACGACGATGCCATTGATGCCTATTTGTCCGAACTCGCTTCGTCTTTGGTGGCTTCGGGCGGAAAAGTAACCCTCATCGGCCACACCGATAATATTGGTGACCCGGCCTCCAATAAAGCCATGTCGCTCGACCGTGCCCGCCATATTCGCGCCACTTTGGTGAAAAAAGGGGTGAAAACCGCTCAGGTTATTGTAAAAGGAATGGGCGAATCAAAACCAATTGGTTCTAACGATAACCCCCGCGGCCGTTACAAAAACCGCCGCGTCGAAATTCGATTAAATAAATAATTCTACAACTATGTTTGAACAAGATATAACCGCCGGACCCGGCACGGGAACATTCGCTTCGCACACCATCGAAATCCTCGTTATGCTCGCCGGTGCCTTTTTATTGGGCCTATGGTTGGGTTGGGTACTTTGGAACCGCTACAAACAAGCCTTTGACAAATTGCGCCTCGACTACGATGTGTTGCAAACGTCCGTAACCACGCTCAACGCTGAATTGACAACTTTTAAATCAAAAGTGGGCGCATTGGATAAAGAACGCGAAGATTTGGTGGCCCGTTTGGCCGCTACCGACCGCGAAAACACGGATTTACAATTAAAAATTGCCACCATGCAGGCCGATATGGCCGAATTGGTCACCGAAAACCGCCAGTTGGAAACCGAAGTGATTCTCAACACCGGTGAAGCCGAAACCATCGAAGGTAACGCCGACCTGGCCGAACCAACGCCATCGGCTGATCCCGAACCGGAAATTAACCTGGCCGCGATCACCGAAGATGATACTTTGTTGGATACGGAATCTTCGGATGCCGATACCACGGTGATTGATCTCTCGGTGGAACCCGAAACATCGGCACCCGATACCGCACCGGAATTGCCCACCGCCGCCGCCGAACCTTTTGTGGTGCACGACGACGAAAACTTCCGGTTTGTGATGCAAGACCCCGAAGATGCAGCCAATAGCCTCACTGCGTCGCGTTCGGTAGCCGCACCCGATGCCACCGACGACGATGATCCGTTCTCGGATACGGCCTTTGGTTTGCTCACGGCCCGCTCCGCTCCGGCACCGGTGGATACCGAAACTCCCGCCGACGATACCACGGCTCCCTTGGCGTTTGTGCCGTTGCAACAAGATGATTTAAAAATTGTGGAAGGTATTGGGCCAAAAATTGAAGAATTGCTCTTCAAGGCCGGTATTCACACGTACAGCGAATTGGCGGCTGCACCCGTTAGTCGTTTAAAAGAAATTCTCAACGAAGCCGGTCCGCGTTTTACCATGCACGATCCCGGAACGTGGTCGGCGCAAGCCTTATTGGCCGCCAACGGCGAATGGGAAAACCTCAAAGCCTACCAGGGATTTTTGGATTCCGGTAAAGCACCGGTGAAAAAGTAGTAACCTGAAAAAAAGGCAAAAAAAAAGCGCGTGACTTTTCACGCGCCCATGAGATTGTCGAAACAATCCGGTAACAATACTTACACACTGCTTGATATACTACCAATATCGTGCCAAAGTTTTAAATAAGCGGCAGTTGTACCGGAAATCACGAGCCTTTTGTCCTGAGTTGGGGCAAAAGGCTCGTTTAGTTTATTGATTATCAATGTTTTTAGCGCATCATTATTTTTTTCGGTGGTGCCCAATTCCGGCGCAATGCCCACGGGCGTGCTTACCACAGCGCAGCCATTGGCCAAGGCTTCGGCGAAAACAAACCCAAACGATTCAAAATGGGCCGTGTGAACGTACACTTTGGTTTGCCGCATCAGTTCCAAAACGGCCGAACGCGGGATAGTGCCCGTAAATTCCACGTTTTTCCCCAAATCCAGTTCGTGGCAAATCTGGTACAAACGTTCTTTTTCGGGGCCGTCGCCCACCAAAACGGCGCGTACCTCGGGGCGTTCGGATTGCACCAATTGCACTACCTGTAACCATTGCGCCCAGTTTTTTACCGGTAAAAAAGACCCCACGCCAAGAATATCAATGGGGCGTTTGGGGTTTTCGGCGGCGGTGCTCAGGGCATCTTCCGTGCCCCAGGGTATAACGGTGCGGGCAGTCAGCCCGGTTTCACGGGTAAATTCGGCGGCGTGAAAAGCCGATAACGCCACAAAATGGCCCGCCGGACGGTTATTTAACTGCCGCAACCAGCGGCCATTTACCCGGTGCAACACATCTTGGCCCATGAGGGTGGTGGCGTGGGGTAACCGGGAACCCGCCAGCGTTTTCCCAATGCTCCAGGCCAGTCCCAACCAAAAACTGTGCACCCCCGTAATGGTATGGGTGCGTGCCAAGGTCCGAAACGCCGCTCGGGCGCGCCAGCGGGTACGCCAGCGCAGGTAAAGTCGGTTTTGGCCGTTGCAGGGAAATACCTGCACCCCGTGCCAGGTGTATACGTCCGACTGAAAAGGGTATTCCAAGGCAATCACTGCCAATGGAATACCCTTTTGGGCCAAATTTTTGACCAATAATTGAAGTGGCGGAATGCAGGTATCGTCGGTTTCGGTGGCGGGAAAACCGGGCGTGACCAATACAACCATTAGGCGAAAGTGACTAATTTGCGGTTAACCCACTGTTGATCGTGACTAATCCGAATCCAGTCGCCCACCGTTTCGTACACAAAAACCTCGGTGTTGAGTTTTACGCTGCCCACTTTACGGAACGTAACGGCGGGACCAGTGCGCACATTGAGCGAATCGGCGTTGACGGTGCCCCGTTCTACTCTTTGCACAAAATTACCAAATACCCATTCGTTTTTGGTGGCCGATATGCGGTACCAATTGTTTTTTATTTCGTACACGCGCAGAATGGAACCCAGTTCGGCGGCGGTTAATCTTTTGCCGGAAGGTGCCGGGGCATTGCGCACGTTGAGCGAATCGGCGGTAACACTGCCATAAAATTGCACGTTGAGCGGCGACGCGGGCGGTATGCCTTGCAACGCCGTTCTGATCAAAGGAATAAAATTGGCCTGGGCATCCGCTACTTTATTACCGCCGAAAAACGCCGTTCCCGGGCACGATTTGGTAGAACCAGAGCCGTTGGTGCGTTCACCCGTGCGGAGATCGAACCAGTGGTGGTACACAATGCGGTCGGTATTCACGGGGGTATTGAACCGTTGCACCAGCGAAGTGGTGGCTTTAATAATGCCGGTGCGTTGTTCTTGCCGCATCAGGTCGCCGCCTTCGTCAAAATTCCCGATGTTTTCGATGCAAATGGAGTGGGTATTAAACCCGTAAATGCAGGACGGTGTGCGTTCGAGGCTGCGCCCGGTCATGATTTTGCCATCTGGGAAAATGGTAAAATGTTGGGCAATATCCGACCAGCCGTTAATGACCTTGTGCACGTGTTGCATGCCGCGTTGCATCTCGAAGTGGTTATTGCCTTTAAAATGTTCGTACGCGGGTATGTACGTGTGGTGCATTTGGATGTATAAAACCGTGCGGGCAATATTTTGAGATTTGATCCATTGGTCAAATTCCGCCGCATCAAACATCGTAAAACCGAATTTTTTTTCCATAATAGTTATTTAATGACAAATGTAGTGCTTCTGTGAATGTTGGGCAAATAAAAACGTCGCCTGCGGAGATGAAGTATACTGTTGTTTTCCCAAAGCAAACGCTGCACCACTAATTTCCGCACCGATGATTGACATGAAAAAGTTAAAATTGAAAATTTATTTTGTGGGTTTATTGCTTTATTTTATTTTTGTGACGAAAGCATATTATCCAAACCAGTTTTATGATTCGTTCCGCCACGCTTATCTTTTTTTTATGTTGTTTCATATCAACAACCTACGCTCAAAAGCACGATTATTTTTTCCCGATCGGCTATGACAATAATGCCAGCCCTTCCTCTGATTTTGGTGGCGTCACCATTGATTTTAACCATCGCCCGGCTAAGATCTACAAACAAAAGAAAAAAATTGATATGCATGGGTATTGCGCATCGTGTTCTGATTCAACGGGACAGTGGTTGTTTTATTCCAACGGCATAGAAGTGCATACTCGGCAACACCAAATCATGCACAATGGGGATTCGATCAATTACGCGGATGGGGAAATTTGGAATTTATACAAAACAAGGGGCTATCCTTCGATGGATGGTTCCTTGGTGCCTTTTCCGGGGCATCCCAATCAATACCTTATGTTGCACCAGGCGATCACGTTTGATTATGTAAACGAGTTGATATTGGGTTCTCCTTTTTATTATTCTCGAATTGATATGAATGCCTCCGGCGGTTTGGGCAGTGTGGTGGCCCCTAATCAGGTGATACGCACGGGTAATCTTACGGATTACGTGGTCACTAAACACGGTAATGGCCGCGACTGGTGGGTTATCATTGCGGAACGGTCACAACCGAAGCACTACGTTTATCTGGTTGACAGCACGGGCGTTCATTTGTACAATGAGCAGGATTACGGGCCGTCATTCCCGGTGGAAGAGGCCAACTTCTTCTTTAATATATCGCCGGATGGAAATACCTATGTTCGCGTAGATTACGTGAACGGGTTGCGCATTTACGATTTTGACCGTTGTAGCGGTACTTTATCCAATCTTCGGATTTTTCCATTTTACGGGCAGTTTAATGAAGGGACGGCTATTACAAACGTCGAATTCTCGCCCGATTCCCGTTTTTTATACCTGAATTCATTTTCAACGGTGATGCAAATGGATATGTCAGCCCCTGAACCTTACACCACGTTGGACACCATTGCGCAATACGATGGATTTGCGACGCCGCAACCGTTTTCAACTGAATTTATGAGAAGTGCTTTAAAACCCGATGGAAAAATTTATTATTCCAATGGTAGTAGCACCTTGGCTATGCACGTAATACACCGCCCTAATTCTTTCGGCCTTAGCAGTGATGTAGAACAACATGGTTTATTTACTTTGAAATATTATCTAAGAACCATGTGCCGAACACCCAATTACCGGTTAGGGAAATGGGAAGGTTCACCTTGCGATAGCATCCAACTCCATCACCCGCCGGAGGGTTTTAGCAATACCTTGTACAACGATAGGATTATTAAGATGGAAGAAAAATCAGAGAATTACACGGTTTGGTCGGCAATTGGACAAAAAAAAGAAAAAAAGGGGCGGGGGATTCCGATGAACTCAACGGCCTATTTATTGTACCAGGATGGCGTTATTCCTAAAAACATTGAGAAAAAATTGAAAGAATACCATGAAAATGAATAACTATTTATTTTGGATTTGGATGGTTCTGCCGTTATCGGCGACTGCTCAGGTCAAACAAGCCCAAAATTGGGTAGGAGGGTTGTCCGAATATCCGGGTGTTGCGGGTTATAGCAATGTTCTTGTTCATTTTGATGGCGCACAAATTACTTCAGATACGATGCCTTGGGGTATCCCTTTTGAAAGTACGGTTGCATCAATCAGTGATTCTACCGGAAATTTGTTGTTTTTTACAAACGGCTGTGCGCTCTATAACGCATCGGGCCAGGTTATGAACAATGGCGAAGATCTTAATCCCGGACCAATTCACGATTCCCATTGTGGTGAAATTGGTTATATTGTACCCAAAGGTGCCATGATTTTACCCGTTCCGGGTCGAAAAGATGCCTATTGGCTGTTGCATCTTGGCGCAAGGTATGATTTTGAACACCTGCTGCATTACGGGCCTTTTTACGCCACCAAAATAGAGTGGTTAAATGGGGAATGGCAGGTTACGAATAAAAATATGCCCTTACTTTCGGGCAATATAGAATCCTTTTCGGTAGTACGCCACGGGAATGGCCGCGATTGGTGGATTGTCTTGCCCTACTTAGATAACGCAAGCATCGAAATCCTGCGCATCAGTCCGGAAGGTATTACACCTGCCGGAACCTATGATAGTGGATTTGCGTTCGCGGGTAAACGACCGGGTTTTTCCACTTTTTCCCCGGATGGTCAGAAATTTGCGCGTTTTCACTGCGAAAAAGGGGTTTTACTCACCGATTTTGACCGTTGTGACGGTAGTTTTTCTAATGCGCTCTTGTTGTCACCCCCTAAACCAATGGTCAGAGGTGGAGGTGTCGCATTTTCAGATGACGGCAATACCTTATTTGTCATGGCACAATCCCAATGTTACAAAATTAGTTTACAAGCCAGTGACGTAACGTGGGATACCTTAATTGATGTATACAATGAATCTTCGTGGGGAACTACTTTAGGAGCCGCCGAGTATGCTCCGAACGGGAATATTTATATCAGCCCAATCAGTCGAAGTAAATACCTGAATGCTTTGGTAAAGCAAGACGATGGTCAGTATTTATTTGATTTTCAGTCCGTTGTATTGCCGGTTTACCAGGTTCGTTCCGTACCTAATTATCCTAATTTTGGTTTGTATGATGTACCGGGTTCGGTGTGTGACACATTGGGTATCAATGCGCCGGTGAACACTACGCACACTAATGTAAGTCCGGTTATACAATTGGATGTTTATCCCAATCCGGCGGACGATTGGGTAATGGCGCAGTGGAGTGGGGTCACAGCGGTAAGTTGGCGCATTATTGATGGAAACGGAAGAGAAATTTTGGGCGAAAATTTAAATATATCCAACGCTAACTCGATTCGTATTGCTACGAATCAATTAGAAGCGGGTAGTTATTTTTTTCAAATAACCACGCAAAATGGCAGTTCTATTTCCAGCCTTTTGATCATCAGGTAACCTCTATATCAATAAAAATCCCCCGCCCGAACCAAAAGCCGAGCGGGGGAGATTTTTTACCAAAAAACAAAAATAACTTAACGCTGCACCACCAATTTCCGAACGGACGACTGACGCGCCGTTTGTAATTGAATCAAATACATTCCTTCTGCAAATCCGCTGGCGTCAATGTCCAATTGGGTTTTACCTTCCAAAACGCTACTCCACATCAAACGACCGGAAATATCCAACACGTTGATTCGAATGCGTTCTTCAGGCATTTGGGCAAACACAAGCCGGGTCATGCCCGTTGTTGGGTTGGGTTGTACCGTCATGCCGGCCATCCAGGCGGGTTCTTGCACGTTTACCACGTTTTCTACCGTGTACACCGATGTCGTAACACAACCGTTGGCATCGGTGACCTGTACCGTGTACGTACCGGGCAGGAGGGCAATGATGTTGTTGGTATTGGCCCCTGTGTTCCATTGATACGTGTAAGGCACTGTTCCGCCGTTCGTAGTGACCGAAATAGCCCCGTTGGCGCTGTTGTTGGTGGCGTGTACAACGGTACCCTGGTTCACAATGGCCTCGTAAATGGTCACGTCGAACGCGCATTGGCCCGTATTGCCGCTTTTATCGGTGTAACTATACACCTGGGTGGTGGTAGTGCCCACGGGGAACACGGAGTTGCTGGGCAAACCCGCCAACAGGTTCCAGGTGCCGCCGTTGAGGCAATTGTCCACGGCCACGGGAGCGGTGTATTCCACTGAGTTGTCGTTGGCGCAACGCACAATATTCGACGGACAAGTCACCACGGGAGCGGTATTATCCACGACGGTCACGGTAACAATGGCAGTGGCGGTATTGCCCGATGCATCGGTGGCCGTCAGGACCAGTTCGTGCGTGCCGAGGTCGTCGCAAGTGTAATTGGTGGGCGGAATGGCGTAACTCACCACGCCGCAGTTGTCGCTGACCTGAACGTTCAAATCCGTTGCCGATACCGCCAGCGTGCCGTTGGTGTTCAACGCCAGTGTAGTGGCGTTGGTGGTAATGGCTGGGCTTTGGGTATCGTTACTGCTGATGGTCGCCTGCGCCGAGGCGGTACAGTTGTTGATGTCGGTAATCACCACGGTGTAGGTCCCGGCCGTCACATCTTTCAGGTCTTCGGTGGGGGCACCGTTGCTCCACAAATACGTGTAAGGAGCCGTTCCACCGGTTGTGTTTACGTCAATTAGCCCGGTGGCTTCATTCGGGCAAATGGTATTTGTCACCGTTGCGACCGAAGGTTGTAACGCCAACGGTTGGGTAATTAGCACGTTGGCGCTGGTGTTGCAACCGTTATTGTCCACAATGGCTACGGTATAGGTTCCGGCGCTCAAATTGGCAGCAGTAGCCGTGTTGGCCCCGTTACTCCAAGTGTAGGTAAACGGCGCGGTACCCCCCAATAAACTCACGGTGGCGGTGCCGTTGGCTGCACCAAAACAAGAAACATTGGTAGCGCTAATCGCAGTGCTAATGGCGCAATCAAACGAATTAACGGTCACCGAACGCACCGATTGGCAATTGTTGGCATCGGAAACGGTTACGGTGTACGTGCCGGGGGCCAAACCCGTGATGGTAGCGCTGGTTTGGTTATTGCTCCACAAATAGGTGAAGGTGCCGGAACCACCCACTGGCGCGGCCGATGCGGTACCGTCGTTGGCACCACTGGCCGTTTCAGGTGTAGCGGTAGCGTTGGCCAATAGTTCGGCGGGTTCGGTAATGACCACGTTGAGTTGAGCGGGACAGTTATTGCCATCGAGAATGGCCACGGTGTAATTTCCGGCGGTGAGGTTATTCACCGCAGCGGTATTGGCCCCCGTGCTCCAGGTGTACGAAACCGGGTCGTTGGCACCCGCGAGTGAAACGGTTGCCGTACCGTTATTTCCACCAAAACAAGCCACGTTGGTGGTGCTAAATTGGGCCGAAAGGGCGCAGTTGAAGGCATTCACGGTTACAATTTGGGCGGCAGTACAACTATTTGCGTCGGTGATGACCACGGTGTAGTTGCCCGGTGCCAGATTGGCAATAGCGGCGGTTGTTTGGCCATTGTTCCACAAATAAGTGTACGCTGCGGTACCACCCGTGGGCGTAGCGGAAGCGGTGCCGTCGTTAATGCCGTTGGCCGTTTGAGCGGTAGCGGTCGCGTTGGGTACCAATACCGATGGTTGGTTTACCGTAACACTGGCGGATGCAGTACAACCTTCGCCGTCGGTAACAACAACGCCGTATTGGCCAGCGGCCAGCCCGTCAATGGTTGCCGTGCTGGCTCCGGTCGTCCAGGCGTAGGTGTAAACGCCATTACCTCCGGCGGGGGTTACCACTGCGGTGCCATTGGTCGCGCCGTTACAAGTGACGGCATTGGCGGTAGCGGTGCTGCCGACGGGCGTGCTTTGTTGCACGGCCACGGAGGCGGTATTGGTGCAGCCGGTTTGGCCGTTGGTAACGTTTAAGATATAAATACCGGGTTCGGTGATGGTGGGGGTGAGTGAAAATCCACCGGAAGCGATATTGCCCTCCGTTGAACTCCATTGGTATTCCATTTGTGGCCCCTGGGTGGAGTTGGTGGCGTTTAATTGCAACTGAACGTTGTTGCAATTCAGGTTAGCCGGAGCGGCAATACTGGCCGTTGGGGGCGTATTGCTGGCCAATACGGCGGTCGTTGCCGACGAAGTACACCCGTTGGCCGGATTAGTGACGATCAAAGTATAATTGCCCACGACCGATACGGTAGGGGCGGCATTGGTGGAAATAAAATTATCGGGCCCGGTCCAGGCGTAGGTAACATCGGGCGTGGTGGAACTGCCGTTCAATACGACTGATGTACTGATACAAGTAACAGTACCTCCCGTTGCGAGGGCACCGGGAGCCGTGTTGTTATTGGTGACGGTTGCGACGGCGGTGCCGCTGCACCCCGTTGCGTCGGTGACCAAAACGGTGTACGTTCCGGCATCGTTTACCGTGGGGTTTTGCACCGCTGAACTAAAATTATTAGGTCCCGTCCAAGTGTAGGTAGCATTGGCAGGTACGCCACTTACGCCCAAAGTAACCGCGTTGGAAGTGCAAGACAGGGCACCGCCCGTGGCGTTGGCGGGTAGTGAACTGTTATTGCCCGTTACACTGGCCGATGAGGTAGCGGTGCAACCGTTGGTGGTATTGGTGACTTGCAAAATATACGTTCCTGCCGCGTTGACGGTGGGTGCGAGGGTATTGCCGCCGGAAAGTACATTGCCGCCGTTGGTGGCGCTCCAGGCGTAGGTAAAATTGGCCCCCGTTGAGCCACTGCCCTGCAACGTGGTGCTGGTTTGGCTGCAATTAATGCTGCCGCCCGTTCCCGCCGATGCCGTCGGAGGAACAATATTGTTCGCCACGGAGGTATTGGCGTAAACGACGCAGGTTGTTTGGCTATTGGTTACTTGTAAAACGTAGGTGCCGGTGCTGCCTACTGTTGGTGTCAGGGTAGTACCGCCCGATACAATGGTACCGCCGTTGGAGGCAAACCAGTTGTACGTTATAAAATCGCCCGAAGAAGCCGTGGCGTTGAGTGGTACATTCGCTTGGGCGCAGGTAATGGTGGGTGGCGGCGCGATAGTGGCCGTCATGGGTGGCGCGGGCGAGAGCACAAACGACTGCGATTTAACACATCCGTTCTGATCGGTCACGGAAACCGTGTACGTTCCGGCGAGTACATTGTTGAGTTCCGGCGAATTTTGGCCGTTGTTCCATAAATATTCGTGGTTTGACCATCCGCCGTTGGCTTCTACCAACATGGCACCGGCGACGCCGTTACAACCGGGAGGAATAGTTTCTACGACCTGAATGGTAATGGCGCTGGGAGGGGCTTCCACCACAATGCCTTCAACGGTGGCGCTGGCACCCTGAGTGGGGGTAATGGTCACCGAATAAGTGCCGCCCGGAACGTTGTTGAGGGTGGGCGCATTGGTGTTTGTGCCATTGGACCAATTGTAAGTGTAAGGACCGATGCCGCCACTCACCGAAAGGGTAATTTTACCGGTGTTTGTGCCAAAACAACGCACATTTTCAATGTTAGCCACGGTTGCGTCCACCGCCAATGCGCAATTTTGCGTGCGGCGGTTCCAAAGCCCCAGGGCACTTAATTGGCCGGTTTCATACACTTTTTTGGTGCCGGGACATACCATGTAAATCGTGGGGTAATACGCGACCGAATACAACGAACGTACCGAAGCATCATCGGCGATGGGGTAGGGGGTACCGTTCGTCCAGTTGCCCTGGGTGGTACCATTACAGCCGGAGGGGCCATAAATGCAGTTGAGGTTAGTGGTTCCATCGCCTTCAATGGCAATGACAAAGGCTTCATTGGTGCCATCGGGGCCGTAGTCTTCCCAAATATTGGCTAATGCATGGCTGTTGTGGTAATTCCAACAGGGGCCGCACCAGGTGGCAAAAAAATCGAGATATACAGTTTTTCCTTGGTCTAAGAGGCTGTACAAATTGTGGGTTTGGCCGTCAATATCAGTAACGGTAAAGTCGGGAGCAATACTTCCCGATGGCAGTTGGGCGAATGCTGCCGTTTGGCAACTTACCCACAACAGCAAAACAAATAGAAGTCTTTTCATGAAATGTGTAATGTAATATGAACGCAATTAGTGAATTTTGCGCGTAAAATTAATATACACTATTCGACTGCCCAATAATTATCGCGGAAAATGAATTTTTTTTACAATGCTATTTGGGGTCTTGCCAATTATTGAAAGGTATTGTTGGTTTTTTTGCAAAAAAATAAAAACGCCCCGCCCGAACAAACGCCGAGCGGGGGAGATTTTTTTCCCAAAAAACAAAAAAGATAAAATTAGCGCTGCACCACCAATTTCCGCACCGATGATTGATGCGCCGTTTGTAATTGAATCAAATACACCCCTTCCGAAAATGCGCCCGTGTCAATGTCGAGTTGTTCTTGATCTTCCAAAACGGTGTTCCACAGCAAACGACCGGAAATATCCAAGACGTTAATTTGAATCCGTTCTTCGGGCATTTGGGCAAAAACAAGCCGGGTAATGCCCGTTGTTGGGTTGGGGTGTACTACCATTCCGGCCATCCAGGCGGGTTCCTGCACATTTACGACGTTCTCTACCGTGAATACAGCCGTTGAAACGCAGCCGAGGGCATCGGTGGCTTGTACCGTATAGGTGCCCGGCAGGAGGTCAACTAAACCGGGTGTTGTGGCACCGGTATTCCATTGGTAGGTATAAGGTGCCGTTCCGCCGTTCGTAATTATTGTAATGGCACCATTGGCGCCGTTGTTGGTGGCATGCACCACATTGCCCTGGAGGGCAACAGCACTAAAAATGGTCACTTCAAACGAGCACTGGCCCATGTTTCCACTTTTATCGGTATAAGTATAGACTTGGGTGGTCGTAGTGCCCACCGGGAATACCGAATTTCCGGGCAAACCTGCCATTAGTAGCAGGGTGCCGCCGTTGATGCAATTGTCCAGAACAACCGGTATGTTATAGGATACGGTATTGTTGTTGGCGCAACGCATGATGTTCGACGGACAAATCACCACGGGGGAAATATTGTCCACGACGGTCACGGAAACAATGGCCGTAGCGGTATTACCCGATACATCGGTGGCGGTCAGGACCAGTTCGTGCGTGCCGAGGTCGTCGCAAGTGTAGTAAGTGGGCGGAATGGCATAACTGGCCACCCCGCAATTGTCACTCACCTGAACGTTTAAATCCGTTGCCGATACAGCCAGGAAGCCATTGTTGCTGAGGGCCAGTGTAGTGGAATTGGTGATAATGACGGGATTTTGGGTATCGTTGCTACTAACGGCCACCTGTGCCGATGCGGTGCAGGCGTTACCGTCCGTTACCACCACCGTGTAGGTCCCGGCCATGATATTTTGAAGGTCTTCGGTGAGGATACCGTTGTTCCAAAGGTAAGTATAAGGAGTAGTGCCACCGGTAGTGATCATATTAATCATTCCCGTTGCTTCATTGGGGCAAAGTGGATTGGTCACCGTGGTCACCGAAGGCACTAGCGCAGATGGTTGTGTAATGGTAACGCTGGCGCTGATATTACAATTGTTGTTGTCCACAACGGCTACGGTGTACATTCCGGCATTCAGGTTAGTGGCGGTTGCGGTGGTTGCGCCGTTGCTCCAGGAGTAGGTGAAGGGGGCGGGGCCACCCAACAGCGTGACCGTGGCCGTACCGTTGTTTCCACCAAAACAAGCCACGGGAGTGGTGTTGGATTGGGCCGAAATAACGCAGTTGAAAGCATTGACGGTTACAATTTGGTTAGCCGTACAACCCTTTGAATCGGTAATAACAACCGTATAGTTACCCGGTGCAAGGTTCGTAATGGTAGCGGTAGTTTGGCCGTTGTTCCAGAGGTAAGAATACGGAGTAGTGCCACCCGTTGGTGCAGCAGTAGCGGTGCCGTTGTTAAGTCCATTGGCCGTTTGAGCAGTAGCGGTAGCATTGGGAATCAAGGCCGAAGGTTGGTTCACCGTGACTGTGCCGGAGGCGGTACAGCCGGCACCATCGGTAACAACGACGGCGTATTGACTGGCGACTAGGCCACTAACGGTTGCGGTACTGGCACCAGTACTCCAGGCATAAGTGTAAGTACCACTACCACCGGCGGGTATTGCGGTTGCGGTACCATTGGCGGCACCGTTACAAGTGGTGGCATTGGCGGTGGTGCTGGTGGTGAGCGTGGGATTTTCCTGGGCCGTGACAGAGGCGGTACCGGTGCAACTGGTTTGGGTATTGGTCACTTGAAGCGTATATAAACCGGCACTGCTTACCGTAGGTGACAAAGTAGTACCACCGGATACAATTATGCCCCCGTTGGAAGCGGACCAGTTATACGTAATATTGCTGCCCGTGGTTGCAGTAGCATTAAGTTGTATCGTTGACTGAGTGCATATCGCCGGAGGAGAAGCGATATTGGCGGTAATGGGCGGCGGTGGCGACAGTGTAAATGATTGAGTTTTGACACATCCGCCCTGGTCGGTGACGGATACCGTGTAGGTGCCGTCGGTGAGGTTAAGGAGTTCCGGGGTAGTTTGACCGTTGCTCCATACATATTGGTAGTTCGACCAACCACCATTGGTTCCTATTGTTAAGGCTCCGGTTACACCGTTGCAGCCGGGGGGCAGGGTTGATAATAATTGAACGGTGAGGGCACTGGGAGGCGTTTCTACGATAATGTTTTGGAGGGTTACGCTGGTGCCCTGGGCTGGTGTAACGGTTACCGAATAAGTACCACCCGGAACCTCGTTGAGGGTAGGGCTATTGGTACTCGTGCCATTGGACCAAGTGTAGGTATAAGGACTAACGCCGCCGCTTACCGAAAGGGTGATTTTGCCGGTGTTGGTACCAATACAGCGCACGTTTTCGATATTAGCAACCGTTGCGTTCACGGCCAGTTCGCATTTCAGCGTCCGCTGGTTCCAAAGTCCCGTTGCGTTTAATGTTCCGGTTTCGTACACTTTTTTGGTGGTGGGGCATATCATATAAATGGTAGGGAAGTACTGCACGGCAAACAAAGTGCGTACCGAGGCATCGTTAGCGATGGGGTAGGTAATACCGGTAGTCCAGTTTCCCGGCGTACTGCCATTGCAGCCGGTTGGGCCATAAATACAGTTCAGGTTCGTGCCCGGATCGCCTTCAATGGCAATCACATAGGCTTCATTGGTGCCACTTGGGCCATAGTTTTGCCAAATTGTTTTTAACGCCGGACCATTGTGGTAATTCCAACATATACCACACCAGGAGGCAAAAAAATCAAGATAAACGGTTTTCCCTTGGTTGAGCAGGTTGTATAAATTGTGGGTTTGGCCATTAATATCAGTGATGGTAAAATCGGGGGCAATACTTCCTGCGGGTAGTTGGGCTTTTCCCACCGTCCAGCATGTTGCCCATAACGATAATATAAATAGAAGTCTTTTCATGAAATGAGTAATAAAATGTGAACGCAAATTGTCAATTTTGCGCGTAAAATTAACGTAGATCATTCGATAGAAAAAATATGAATTACTCAGGAATTAAAATGGCCACTGTATTGGGCTTTATCTGCGTGGCCATTGGTGCAATGGGCGCGCACGCGTTGAAGCCGCATTTGACCGAATATCAAATCTACATTTTTGAAAAAGGGGTACAATACCACTTTTACCATACATTAGCTTTGTTGGCGGTTGGGGTGTACCAGGCCTCTAAAGCCGATCATACCTTGTTGCGCCGCGCCAACAACCTGTTTTTGGCCGGAATAATTTGTTTTTCCGGCTCTTTGTACCTGTTGGCTTGCCGCGATATTATTCCGTTTCCGGTGGGCTGGGCTGGTCCGGTAACCCCCATTGGCGGGGTATTGTTTATGGCGGGTTGGGCCTCGGTGTATTGGTATGCACGCACACAAAAATAAAAAATCAACTTTAACGCACGTACTTTACTAATGTCAGAACAATTCAAACGATCCCTTGGACTTATTGACGGAACCATGCTGGTAGCCGGTTCTATGATTGGCAGTGGCGTATTTATCGTCAGCGCCGATATGATGCGCAACGTAGGCTCTCCCGGCCTCATGTTGTTGGTGTGGATTATTTCCGGGATACTTACCGTTACTGCCGCCGTGAGTTACGGCGAATTGGCCGGTATGTTTCCCAAAGCCGGTGGCCAATACGTGTATTTGCGCGAAGCCTACGGTAGTTTGGTGGCATTTTTGTACGGCTGGGCGTTTTTTAGTGTCATCCAAACGGGCACTATTGCCGCCGTTGGGGTGGGTTTTTCCAAGTTTGCGGCCTATTTGATACCGGCCGTAAGCGAAAAAAACATATTACTCGACCTTGGTTTTTTTAAATTAAGCGCCGCGCAGGTGGTGTCCATTATGTCCATTATGTTACTCACCTGGATCAATTCGCGGGGTTTGGAGAATGGCAAATGGATTCAATTGATTCTCACGTTTACCAAAATTGCCGCTTTGGCGTTGCTCATTATATTTGGCCTCACCATTGGTTTTAACGCCGATGTATGGTCGGCCAACTGGGGGGCGGGATTCTGGAATTTCGGGACCTGGACCATGTCGGGCGAAACACCCGTGTTTACAGCGGTGCAGGGTGGGGTATTGGCCATTGCGTCGGCCATTGCCGTGTCATCGGTGGGCAGTTTGTTTTCGATGGAAGCCTGGAACAGCGTTACTTTTGTGGCGGGTGAAATGCGCAATCCGCAGCGGAACATTGGGCTAAGCCTCTTTTTGGGAACCT
Organism: Chitinophagales bacterium; assembly: GCA_013298845.1. GTDB lineage: Bacteria > Bacteroidota > Bacteroidia > Chitinophagales > Saprospiraceae > M3007. The sequence goes on along the minus strand of JAAFJN010000063.1, from coordinate 4,567 downwards.
TAACCGTGACGATTATTTTTCTGTTGGCCAATGTTATGTACACCGCTACGCTGTTGCCCGAACAAATAGCTTTTGCCAAAGACGACCGCGTGGGTATTGCCGCCGGAGTAGCGGCTTTTGGGCCGGGTATTGTGTTGCTCATTGCCGTGATGCTCATGATTTCGACCTTCGGTTGCAACAATGGCCTGATTTTATCGGGCGCACGGGTGTACTATACCATGGCCAAAGATGGCTTGTTTTTTTCCAAAGCCGCCGATTTGAACAAAAGTAATGTGCCCGGATACGCGTTGTGGACGCAGTGCATTTGGGCATCGGGGTTGTGCCTGACCGGCCGCTACGGTGACCTGCTCGATTACGTTATTTTTACGGTGCTGCTGTTTTATATCCTCACCATAGCGGGGATTTTTATCCTGCGCCGCAAATTACCCGACGCCGAACGCCCCTACAAAGCCTTTGGTTACCCCGTGGTGCCGGTGGTGTACATGGCCGCGACCTTGTTTATTTGTGTGAATTTGCTCATTTACAAACCGTTGTACTCGTGGCCGGGTTTGGGTATTGTGTTGTTGGGGGTACCGTTGTATTATTGGTTAGCGAAGAATAAATCGGCCGAACAAGCCTAAATACTCGGTGAGCGCATGATAAAATCGGGGCAGCGTAAATATTAGCCCATGACTTTAGTCGTGGGCCAAAGGGGGGGCATCGCATTATTATTTATATACCACTCCTATTTTTAAACAAGGTGGTTCATAAAGTCGTTTTTTTAAAAAAAACTAAATTTAAATTTTATTTTTTATGGGGTATGCAATTTTTGTTTTTATGTTCATCAGTGTTGTATTGAATTTTTATGTTGGAAAATTGGCTTATGATTTATATCAAGAGGGAATTATAAATACAACGAATCGAGTATCTTTTAAAATTCTTGCTCATGCATTAAGGAAGCGTAATTTGAGTAGTATTGAAAAAGAAAAAATTTTGAAATGCAAAAACGCATACACTGTATCTTTGGTTTCTTTTTATATAGTTATAATTTTGTTTATTTGTGAATTAATTACATGAAAACAGCCGCCGCTACGAACGCACCAACATACACACCAGGCAGCCTAGCACATCTGTCACAAACTTCTTTCTTATGCAAAAACACCCTTTATCCTCGGCCTGCTTTTCGCCTCTGCCCTCCACCTGCGCACTCAAATCCGGGTACAAGTCATCTCAGACTGGAACGAAATGGATTCGGTAGTGGTTTAATCTTTTAAGGGCTTGTACGCTTATCGTAAAATAAAAAAAATATGCACAGGGATTACGATTTTATTTTCGTTATTAGGTTATATCTAACCCGATTTTTCAAAGAAGGGTATTATAAATATGCTTTGGCTGTTATTGCTTGTTACGGTATCAAGGCTTATATAGAAAGAGATGAGGATAGATGGAACTCCCTGATTAGAGAGAATATGAGTATAGGTAAGGCACAACTTATAGAAATATCACCTCGGAATCCCAAAGCGGGAGCGTTTTTGGATTGGATAGTTTACGTAGATACCTTCGTTTTTAAGGAATCAATTTTGTACAAACGTGGCGATTTATTAGTCAAGCCGGGAATCTGGGTTCCTGTTGCTTACAGAACTAGCAATCCAAAAACATATGAAATACTGTGGAATCCGGGATTATTTAGTGAATTTGGAGTGCCTATCCCAGACTCTTTGGCATGGATGAATGACTTTCATCTTAGGTGGTAGGGGGAATGAAGTACGCGGCGTTGGTAAACTTTTTCAAATGAGTATGTATATTTGCCTCTACTACGGTTGAAATATTGCTGTTTCAATTGCGCAATCCCTTCCCAAATCATTTTGAAAGAAACTAAGTTGAATTGAAGTCATCCATGAAAAATAACTATTTAAATCAAATAAGTGGATTATCAATACGCGCAAGAGTGGCTTTCTCTGCATTATGTTTAGAAAACAGTATTTCGTATAAAAAATATAATAAAAAAAATTTTATGTTGGGACAATTGACTTGTATGGCGCCATTGAAAGCAATTCACCTGAAAGTTTATCAATCATGTCAGATATTATAGATTTGCTTGTTGCTAACAATGTCCCACTTCCTAATTTAGAACCATTATTAAAGTTCACTTTAGGCCCAAATGGTTGGGGCGAAAAATTTGAAAGAAGCGAGTTGTTCTGGTAAAGTACAAGAAAGTCCAACTCAAGCCATATAACAATATGAACAACTACATTAGCTTTGAAGAAGCAAAAGAAATTGCTTGGAGACAAATTGTGGAATCATGTGGTAGAAACAAGCATGATAATCCACCTATGATTTTTTTAGAGGGGATTATTGATGCCGGGTGGGCTATTATTTTCCCATGGAATAGCAAAAGAGCTTATGAAGAAAATGATTTAAGATTCAATTATGTGGGTAATGTCCCAATATTAGTTGACTTGATTGATGGCACGCATAGTTATTTTCACTCTTTAATGCTGGCTGAGGATTTTTCTAAGTTTACGGCATTAAAAAATTACGCGGCTCAAAAAGGATATCTTTGGGATAAATCTTTGGAAGATTATTTAAACGATCAAGGACTTTATCCGAATTCAGAAGCAATAACTCCCAGGAAATTCCCATATCGGCTGATACAATATAAACCAGAGAAGAGGAAACCTGGCGTTTTTGATTTTGATAAGGTTAAAAATGTTGATATGCATATAAGATATGCTATTCAAATGAACTCCATTGAAGAGTGTAAAATCAAACTTGAACAGGAATTCTCTGTTTCCTTCGAAGAAAAGGGGAGCTTTTACAAAGGAGTTTACTATCCTGAATATAAAACTTTCTTTTTAGAATCAACCATTAAGTTGTTCTTTAATTATTATGAGGATGAATACGAAGCAAAATGGTTTGCATCTGAATTTAAAGACTTAAATATTGTGTTTATGCTACATGTTACTACCGGAAAGAAGGAGGATAGGGTGGAAACTTATAAAATTATACACAATAAATTATTGATGCTTGGCTTTGTTGAGGCATTGAGCATGTTTTCTTCGATTGATTAAGCATTGTCACTTAATTTAATTTTATTTAAATGAGAACCTTATAGCCAACCAATAGTTTGTCTAAAAATGCCTCTTTATGGCTATATACAGTGTAACCGTAAATGGTGCTGGGAATAAACTATCCGTTTTTTTTCGTTAGAGAGCAACTTCAGGATCGGAAAGATCAAATAACAAATGTATTAAATAAAGCAAAAAAAGAAGCAGCAGAACAATGAAAAATAAAACAATTGCAGAATTAAAAAAAATAAAACCAGTTTTTATTGATGAAAGAACTAGCCTAACAAAGACGGTTAGTACGTTAATTTTTAATAAAAAAATTAAAGATTTTGATGCGGAGAATCTTAGAGTATTAATAGGTCAAAGTATGTATTTGGACATATGTATTCCTATGGCTTTAGAGTTTCTAAGAGAGGATCCAATGATTGAAGCTAACTACTATCCAGGAGATTTATTAACCTATGTTTTAAGTGTCCCATTAAGTTTTTGGCAAGAAAATCCACGATTAAAAGAAGAGATTGAATCCATTGTCATCAGTAACAAAGATTTTATTTTGCAGTTTGATGTTACTGATGGAGTTAAATATAATATAGAAAAATTTTTTGAATTAATTTTTAATAATTAATTAATTAATTTAAATTTTATATTATGTATAAGTGTGTGCGTTCTCTTCGGATATTTTATTCAACAAAATAGACGCTGGTGTGACATCTTCAACGTCTATGAGTTAGCATCCATATTCACTCAGTATCTGCTCATGAGCATTTGCGGTGCGATACGGCTGGCAGTACAACCTGTCCGCTAAATTCCCTTATATTTGTCCCCACTACACACCAGGTAGCCTACACATCTGTCACAAACTTCTTTCTTATGCAAAAACACCTTTCATCCCCGGCCTGCTTTTCGTCACCCCTCCACCTGCGCACTCAAACCCGGGTACAAGTCATTTCTGACCGGAACGAAATAGATTCGGTAGTGGTTTAATCTTTTTAGGGCTTAATTATCGCAAAATAAAAAAATATGCAGAGGAATTACGTCAATAATGAGCGAATATGGCTTTTAAAGATGCAGCATAACAGTTTGCCAAAAGGTAAATACATATGCTACTTCTCTTATGAAGATGATGACATAGATGTATATGCACCCGTTTCTATCGGTAACGGTATTTGCTTGTTTACGCGGAAAGAGTTGGAAATATTGTCAAGATTAAACAATTGGCAAGTTCAGGATACCGACAAAATGGATCTTGATGAATCCATGTTAATTTTAGAGGAAAAAAGGCCTGACTACAAACAATTAATTTTATTGGTACTTAATGTTTTTGATGACTTCGCTCAATTTCTAAAAATCGATCGGAGTAGCCTTGATTTAAAGGTAATTGGTGGTGCTGTTATGCACCTGACTTTTAGTTATGATACAACGGACATACCAAGATACGATGAGTTTAAGGTTAATTATGGAAAATTAGTTGACATGTTTTTGAGTCATATTGTATAGTTTTGCTTTGAAAAATAAGGGTA
>JAAFJN010000062.1 GCA_013298845.1 Chitinophagales bacterium | reverse complement strand
TGCGGCGTACGTATGGAGCACCACCGACATCAGTGCGGATATCACGGTGAACGCTAGTGGCACTTATTCCGTCACGGCCACCGATGCCTTGGGATGTACCACTACCAGTTCATTTACCCTGAATGTAGCGGCTTTACCACAACCCAATATCAGCGGGCCGACGGTCATTTGTGTCAATAGCAGCGGCACCTTGGATGCCGGAGCCGGATTTACAACTTACGCCTGGAACACCCTCGAAAACACGGCCCAAATCACCGTCACACAAGCCGGAACGTACACCGTTACCGTCACCAACGCGCAAGGCTGCACGGGTACCGGTAGCCAAACCGTGACCGTGGCCAATGGTCTTTCACCCACGATTGTTACCGCGCCGTACACCTGTAACGGCCAATTGAACTTAGATGCCGGGGCCGGTTACACCACCTACTCGTGGAGTATCCCCGGAAATACCCAACAGATCGCGGTGAGCACCAGCGGCACGTACACCGTGACCGTCACCGATGCCACCGGCTGCACCGGAACCGCCACCACTGTCGCCAATATTCCCGCCGCGCCGAGCGTGTCCGTTAGCGGCAGTACCGACATTTGCGCCGGAACCAGCACCGTTTTGTCCGCCACCGCCGGGTTTGCAGCGTACGTATGGAGCACCACCGACATCAGTTCGGATATCACGGTGAATGCAAGTGGCACCTACACCGTTACCGCCACCGATGCCTTGGGATGCACCGCTACCAGTTCATTTACCCTGAATGTAGCGGCTTTACCACAACCCAATATCAGCGGGCCGACGGTCATTTGTGTCAATAGCAGCGGCACCTTGGATGCCGGAGCCGGATTTACAACTTATGCCTGGAGCACCCTCGAAAACACGGCTCAAATCACCGTCACGCAGGCCGGAACGTACACCGTTACCGTCACCAACGCACAAGGTTGCACGGGTACCGGTAGCCAAACCGTGACCGTGGCCAATGGTCTTTCACCCACGATTGTCACCGCGCCGTACACCTGTAGCGGTCAATTGAACTTAGACGCCGGAGTCGGTTACACCACCTACGCGTGGAGTACCACCGGAAATACCCAACAAATTGCGGTGAGCACCAGCGGCACGTACACCGTGACCGTCACCGATGCCACTGGCTGTACCGGAACCGCCACTACCGTCGCTAACGTGCCGACTGCGCCGCAGGTAAACATTACGGGGCCATTAAATTTTTGCCCAAATACCAACACTACTTTAACGGCAACGACGGGTTTTGCCCAGTATGCGTGGAGCAACAACCTCGGCAACCAAAATCAGGTCACGATTGACCAGGCCGGAACATTTACCGTTACTGCCACCGATGCGCTCGGTTGCACGGCCACTGCATCGGTAACGACGGGATTATTCGCCCAAACCACACCGGTGATTGGTGGACCAACGACGGTTTGTCCGGGCAACACCGCCACGTTGAATGTCATTGGAAACTTCACGGGATTGGCCTGGAGTACGGGCAGCACCGCCACCGAAATCACGGTACAACCGCCGGTTACTGTTACTGTCACCGTCACCGATGCCAACGGTTGCACGGCTTCGGCCAGCACTTCGGTAACTGTTTCCAACTTACTTACGCCCGTGATTAACCCGCTGCCGTACGCCTGCAACGGTCAAATCACCTTAGACGCGGGACTGGGTTACGACAACTACGCCTGGAGTAACAACGGCGGCAATCAAGCCCAAATCACCGTGACCCAAAGCGGCACGTACACCGTTACCGTGAGCAACAACAACGGTTGCAGCGGCACCGCTACCGTTTCGGCCAACGTGCCGAGCGTGCCATTTGTAGAGATTACGGGAAGTACCGTTTTGTGCAACGGCGCTTCGGGAATATTGAGCGCAACGGCGGGTTTTGCCCAATACAGTTGGAGTACCGGCAGTAACCAGGCGCAAATTACCGTTAACCAAGCCAATACCTACGGCGTAACCGTCACCGATACCAACGGTTGCACCGCGACAGATTCTCAAACCATTGCGACGGGTAACCTGACCCCCGTTTTGCAAACCAATGAACTCTTGTGCCAGGGAACAACCATCACCATTGGCGTAACCAGCAGTTACGCGCAGTATTCGTGGTCGAATGGCTCTTCGGGGTCTTCGTTGGTGGTGAACCAGCCGGGCATTTACACCGTTACCGTCACCGATGCGCAAGGTTGCACCGGATCAACATCGTCGGAAATATTGGCCGTTCCGCCCGCCGTGGTGAATATTGTGGGCAATAACGCGCTGTGTTTGGGCGGTACCTTAACCCTCAGTGGCACGGGCAGCGTGGGTACTTATCAATGGAGCACGGGCGGCAACCAACCCGAAATTACCATTGCACAGGGCGGCGTTTACACCGTTACCCTCACCGATGCCAACGGTTGCACTTCCGTGACGGCCACTACCATTACCGAAACCCAACCAGTTTTGACCATTATCAACGCCACCACCTGCCGCCCTTCCGAAGTGGGCACTCAAACGTTTAACCTGACGGCGGCAAACGGCTGCGACAGTATCATCACGGTGACCACGACATTGGTATCGGGCAATTCGGCGTTGGAACTGGAACTGGGTGCGCCCATTCTGGCCACGGCCGGTATTCCCGTCACGTTGGATATTGCGGGTAATTTCCCCATTGATTCAGTTGCTTTTGCTTCGCCCTATACCTTATCGTGCAGCAATTGTTTGTCACCAGAATTTACCCCCACCCAATCGGGATTCATTACGGTGACTGCATTTGACGAAAAAGGATGCCCCGTAACGGGCGATATTGACGTGATTTTGCAGCAAAAAGTGCGCATTTACGTGCCCAATACGTTCCAGCCCGGCTCCAATGACAACGGTTTCTTTTCCGTGTTTTCGGGACCGGAGATCAGTTTGGTGCGCAATTTCCAGGTGTACGACCGCTGGGGCAACGCTTTATTTAGCCGCAACGATTTGCCCACCAACGACCCCGAAGCGGGTTGGGATGGCTCGTTCCGCAACAAACCCATGGACCCCGGCGTGTACGTTTATTCTTTTGTGGTAACGTTACCCGATGGTTCGGAAGAAGTGTATAGCGGCGATGTAACCCTTTTAAAATAAATGCGCAAATCCATTTTATGAAAAAAGCCATCATAACGTGTATTGTTCTTTTGGGATTAATTTGCTCAAAAACAACCTCCCAAGCGCAAACGGTGTACGTGACAACGGGTTTTGGTTTGGGTTTATTAAACCTGGAGACTTGCGAATACGAGAACATTTGTAATTATTCGATCATCACCACGTGGACGGACGTTACCATTGGAGCCGACGGAACCATTTACCTAATTGGCGGGCAATACAATAACCCACCTTTTATTTGGGATGGGGCTTTTATTGCCACGGTTAACCCCACCACCTGCGCCGTCACCATTGTGGATACCATACCGGATTACGCGGGTTTTTCGATGCTGTTATTGGGCGACGGTACGTTTTTGGTGGCCTGCGCCTTTAACGGTCAAACCAATAATTTAAACCGCTACTATATCTGGGACCCGGTGGCCCTCACATTTACCCTGATTGGCACTGCGGTGCCCGGCCCAACCCCCACGGGTGAACTTTTTGTGGTGGATGGCCAAATTTATTACACTGGCCAAAGTTACTCCTCCGGGTCGTCGGGCACCATTGGTATTTATTCTTTTAATATTACCAATGCCCAATCCACTTTGGTCACCGAGATCACGGCGCCGGGTCCAAGGGCCGTTATTGCGGTGTGTGATCAATTGATTGGGGTTAGTAATATTTTTGGTAACCCGCCCCTGAACAATATCAACCTGACCAATGGCGCTCAGACCCAGGAGTGTAACATTACGGGAATGAGCAATTTTACCATTACGGGTTTTGGGCTTGATCCCAATTCGCAGCCGGGCAGTTTTTGTGAAAATTGCATTTCCAACGCCGGGACGTTTAGCGGTGGTTTAAAAACGGCCTGTGGCCCAACGGACAACGACGCCGAACACAACGGAAACGAGGTACTGGATGCCAACGATGCGCTCGTATTTGTGCTGGCCAACAGCAACAATCCGGATAATTTACCGGGGAGCATCATTACCACCTCGGCGGATGCTATTTTTAATTTTCAAGCGGGAACAACGGCCTACAATACCGCTTATTACGTCTTTGCCCTGGCGGGAGATGCCCTCAACGGCTCGGTGAATTTTGCCGATACCTGCCTGAGTATTGCCGGACCAATTACAATGGTTTGGCGGCCGCTGCCGACCGTTAGTTTTGCGACCACCACCCCGAATCTGTGCGGAGGGGAATGCGCTACCGTAACCGCTACATTGACCGGATCGGGGCCTTTTGAACTGACCTACACCACTGCTTCGGGTGCTTTTACCCAAAGTTTTTCGGGCAATTCGGGTAGTTTTCAGGTTTGTGCCCCCGATGGTGCGCCACCCGGCAGTTTATTGATTCAGGCAACGTCGTTGGAAGATTCTTGGTGTATTTGTGAGTGATTTTTGGGGAAGGATATTACACCCGTTTTGCCATGCTTCCACTTCCTAATCCCAGAGTAGGCAGTGATTTTTTAAAAGTCTAAAACCGATTTTCAAGTGCTTTTTTTCAATTTTAACGCTTCAAATGTTAAATTTCTCCCACATGCTTGCGTCAATCAAAAATGTTACATAAATTTACACCTTGAAAACATAAGTGTTCTCCGTTTTCACTCAATCTTAAACATTCTTTTTTCACATTTTAAACATTCTTTTATGAAAATTTTTAAATTTTGGCACAGTTTGTGTCACACACACACACACACACATTTAAATCCTTAATCATGCTCCTATTCTTGGCTTTTTCGGGCAGTCAGGTTTCAGGACAAACCGGAGGATTAACGCTTGTATCCGGCGGGGTAAATAACACAACTAATGTTGCAACATGTACCTTAAGGTGGACTAACATTCCCAACAATACACTTCCAACAACTGCTAGAGGATACAATATCAGTTTACAATTTAGCAATGCGACCACCCTTAGTGTACGGCCACAGCCTGAAACGAGTATTTCTCCGGCGGGTTTTGCTAATCCCTCTAACGTAACGGTCAGTTGTAATAATGTGGTATTATCAAGAAATTCGTCCACGACATTCAGTCTCCCAACCCCCTCTCCGTATAACTCCCTAATCGTCGTCAGGTTTAGTTGTGAACCGGGTACCACTTGTTCTGTTTCTGCTACAGGTACATTAAGAAATGCATCTGGTGTCTTTGTACCAATCCCATTAACAAACACAACGCCTGTAAACTTTACTTTTGGGGCAACAACGTTTTCCGGCACAATTACTAAACCCCCGGTTGCAGGGGTGCAAAATTGTACGAATGCGGGATCAAATGGCCTTTTGATTCCTGGTGTAAGTGTTGAGAAAACAATTGCGTTTCCGGTAAATGTAAACTGCCCGACGGGACAGTTATCACAAACGACTTTATTCCCGGACGGAAATTTTAATTTTAATAATAACGTCCCAGGCACAGAGTACAAAATACGTCCATTTAAATCACAGACGTCTACTGATGTTTGTTGTGGCATCACAGGTAATGATGTTTTTTTATTAAATCAATTTGTACTTAATCAAGTAGCATTAAATCTGGCACAGATGATGGCCGCTGATTTTAATGCCGGGAGTACAGTAACCACTGGTAGTGACGCGATAGTAATGAACCAATGCATAGCGGGGAGTTCCGTTTCTTTTGGCTCAGGTTGGGCACCGTGGCGATTCGTGCCAATGCCCGTGATTAATGAGCCATCAATTGATCCACTCGGATTTACCCTTCCACTAAACTTAAATTCATTGCCAAACAGTAAAAATGTAGTCACTGGTACTGGTGGTTCAACCCAATTTGGAAGTTTAAATTTTTGGGGCGTAAAAAGAGGAGATGTAGATGGAGACTGTCAATTATGTGGCTCCAACCTTACAGATGAGCCGGTTGAAAGAGATCAGGTCCGATCTAAGAATATCCAACTTATTTTACCTGATGCACCACTTAAAGCCGGCATGGAGATGCTTATACCGGTTAAAGCAGAAAACATGGCTGATTTGTTTGTGATGGGGTTGAATTTGGTATTTGACGGTAGTAAATTTGAAGTAATTGGATCAGAATCAGGTGATTTATCCGATAATAAAGAAGATAATGCTACCGAAAACATTGTACAATTAGGGAACAACACAGTATTCAGACACGTATGGTTTTCCTTATCCCCCGAAGGAAATACCGTCAATGAAAACACCATTTTATGTACCATCAGGGTACGGGCCAAAAGTGACATGGACAATATTCGTAAATTCATCAGTATTGACGCAAATGACAAAGCAAATTATGTATTTTTTGCCTCCGACGATGATGTTGAAGATAAAAAACAATTCAATCTGATGTCGCCAGAAAAACCTGCTGAAGCCTTTAAGATGAGTATTATTGGTAGTAATCAGGTTACCAATGAACTATCCCTGTACATCTACAACAGCAGACAAGAACAAGCCAGTCTTGTTATTATAGACGCTAAAGGGCAGGTGATTTTAAATCAAAAAAACAACTTGAATTTAGGTGATACTTACATTGCCATAAGTGATTTAAAATTGCCCACTGGTATGTACTCCGTAGTGGTACAAACCCCCACTCAAAACAAACAAATTCGCTTTTTTAGCCTTTAATTAGGCTTTTATTTCATTTATGCGCCCCTCATTCAGGTAATGAGGGGCGCATTCACACTTTAATCAAACAACTTTCACCCATGAATCGCTTTTTTTTATTGTTTACTTTTTGGTGCCTCACCAATACTTTATACAGTCAGGAATTACTCTACGCTAAAAGTGAATACAAAAACGACACATTTAATGCTATAATAGGTTATTTTAACGCAACGACTTGCAAAGACTCAGTTATTTGTGAAATAAAAAACTTCTCGGGAGATGATATTGCAATTTGCCCCAATGGAGGTGTCTATTTGGGAGGTTTTTCGGTAGATGCGGACGGATTTTATGAATATAAAATGATAAAATTAAATTTAATTGACTGTACTACTACTTTGATTACTTATTTGAGAGAAGGATTAACTTCTTGTACCTGTGCCAATGATGGAACCCTCTATTTTGGAGCATTTTCCATTTGGAGTTATAATACCAATACGGGAGTATTAGATTCAATTGGTGCCCCACCAGATTTATACCTATCGGGTGATTTATCCTTCTATAATGGTCAGTTGATTGGAACCGTTTATACGGGTGCAGTTCTTGCTTTTGATCTCGATAATATTGAAAATACGACCAACTTATTCAATTATGATCCTTCTCTTTCATCGCTGGGATTGGTAAGCGCATCCCAATCCTGTGATTCTACTACCGTCTTTTTTTCGCTCACCAATGATAGAGGTATTCCAATCACGGGTGACACCATAAATAAATTATACGCGCTGGATATACCCACCCAAACCTTAACCTATCTTTGTGAACTACCAAGGTTTCTTATCGGCTTATGTTCGGCGACGGAATTTATTGCCCAGGATTGCGATTTAGTATTGGATTTAGATGGAACTGACAATACCACCACCGACTATACCATTGGCAACTGGTGCGGCTCCCCGCCTGCTCCCGTGTGCGATGATGATATAGTATTGTACGATGGATACCGTCTTGATTCGGTCAAAATCCAGTTATTGCCCCCTTTTTCCAATGGGGGATCGGCGTATTTATCACACGGTGTTATTCCGCCTTTTGTCAGTGCTTCGGGCCAAAACACCACAACCATACTACTTCAACGCACCAACACGAGTGTACCCAACGAAAGTGTGGCCGCCAACTATTTTGTCGAAGCACTTAAGAGCATTCGCCTGAACAATTCGGCCCTGCCGGTAACGCCGGGATTGCGCACCGTACAAATCATCGCTTTTGCAAAAAACGGCCGAACAGATACGGCATATGCCTATGTAACCACTCCTGAAATAGTGGTAAATATTACCGGCGATAATACTATTTGCCCGGAGGATACCGTGGTGCTGGAAACCGGGGTATTTAGTAATTATCTGTGGTCATCGGGCGCAACCAGCAGTACCATTTCCGTTGATAAAAGTGGTATCTACTCCGTCACGGTCACCGATATTAATAGTGGTTGTACTGGGGTAGGCACCTACGCAGTAGGCGATGTGTCGGCTCCGTTGGCGGATTGGGACGCAACCCCACCCCGCTGCCACAACGGTGCGGACGGCAGTATTGAACTATTGCAAATCAATGGCGGTGTTCCGCCATTTTTATTCGCGCTCGACGGGGGCCAAACGACAGCAACGCCACTTTTCTTAGGTTTAGAAAGCGGTATGTACAATATTATTATCTCCGATAACGAAGGTTGCACTTGGCCGGACGTAGTAGAATTGCAAAATCCGGTCCCGGTTGCGCTGGATATAGGCAATAACCTGACATTGGAAATAGGCACTCCCGGACAACTCACTCCAATCATTACCCCAGCGGACAATTATACTTATCAATGGCAACCTACCGATTTTTTGTCTTGCAGTAATTGTTTATCACCAGTGACCACGCCGCTGAGCGAAATTCAATATTATCTGGAAGTAACAAACAGCAGTGGCTGCCGTGTAAATGACAGTATCCTGATTACCATCAATACGCCCGACGGTAACGTGTACGCACCCAATATTTTCACGCCCGATAATGACGGGAAAGATGATTATTTTACTGTCTTTGGTGATCCTTTATTGGTGCAGGAAATCGTTAAACTACAAATTTATGATCGTTGGGGCGCGCTAATTTATGAGGGGAACAACCTTTCCTCCAATGATACCAATGTCGGCTGGGATGGTACAGTTAAAGGAAAATCGGCTACATCAGGCGTGTACGTTTGGGTAGCCAATATTCGATTTACCAACGGAAATACTGTTCAAAAGCAAGGCGACATTACCTTGGTTCGATAATAAAATGCCGGTTTCGCTGAATGTGAAGATGCATTGTACACCCGTTTTGCCCGGGTAACCGTTGTTACCCAGGCAAGACTTGGTTCGTATCCTAGTTGAACCAAATACTAACAGGCGTATTGTACACTTTGTAATCTGAACTTACTGCGGGAACGGGTCTGGAAACGACGCGCCGTCGCGCCATGCATCCACTTCCCAATCCCGGAGTAAGCAGCGATTCAGGTCCGATAAAATTTTCTCCGGCTCCATATCCTGACCAATAAAAACCAATTCATTTTTGCGATCTCCCCAAATGGGCGACCAGTACTCCGCCAGGGTATCGAAACGGGCCAAAAATTCGGGCATTTGCTCGCGCTCCGGAGCCGGAATGGCCGCCCACCACGAACCTGCCGCATCGTACCGCAAAGATCCACCGGCCTGGCTCCAGTACAGTGCATCGGCCGGGCGACTGGCCAACCAGAAAAACCCTTTGGAACGCACCACATTATCGGGGAATTGGGTACTGATCCAATGCCAGAACCGCTCCGGGTGAAACGGGCGTTGGTCGCGGAATACAAATGAAGAAAATCCGTAGGTTTCGGTTTCAGGGGGGTGTTGCCCGTTTTTAGCCAATTCGGCGATCCAACCGGCGTTATTTTGGGCTTGTTCAAAATTAAACCGCCCGGTATTCATGATTTCCCGGACCGGTACCCGCCCTTCATGAGCAGCAATGATGCGGGCCGTTGGGTTCAAACGGTGCAATAATTCGGTGAGTTCATTCAATTGTTCGGGGCTTACCAAATCCATTTTATTCACCAAAATGACATCGGCAAATTCAATTTGTTCGGTTAACAGGTTAACAATGGGCCGTTGGTCGGCTTCGTCGTTACCCAGTTTTCGGTCATTCAGGCGATCCGCCGAGCCAAAATCGCGGGGGAAATTAAAGGCATCTACCACCGTCACCATCGTGTCAATATAACTCCAGCGGGAAAGGTCAATTTGGCCGTCGTCGCTGGCAAAATGCCAGGTTTGTGCCACCGGAACCGGCTCCGAAATACCGGTACTTTCGACCAAAAGATAATCGAAACGGTTTTCTTTGGCCAGTTTTTCCACCTCCTGCATCAAATCTTCGCGGAGTGTACAACAAATGCAGCCATTCGACATTTCGACCATTTTTTCTTCGGTGCGCGATAATGTGGCACCTTGTTCGACCAATTGCGCGTCAATGTTCACTTCGCTCATATCGTTGACAATCACCGCCACCCGAAGTCCTTCTTTGTTGTGTAAAATATGGTTGAGCAGGGTTGTTTTACCCGCACCCAAAAAGCCCGACAGCACCGTGACGGGGAGTTTTTTTGTTGTATTTGTCATATTTAAATTGCCCTTAAAAAGCGCTGTTATTCACCTGCGGCGCTTGGTTTTGTACGCGCCAAAACAGCGCACAAATAGCATCATACCAATCAATGCTTTTAGCGATTGGAACATACTGTAGTGTTGTTAAAATGAAATAAACGGGAATTGTCTTAACGGCGCGCCGATAATACACGATACTGTATCTGCCTTGTGGGCAAATACCTCATAAAAAAGAAAAAGGGCTAAACCGGCGGTGCGCGCGGTGCAGAAAGGGTAAGAACATCCGCCGGGTGAATTGCGGAGGGAGCGAACACAAGAACCGGAAAAAATTGTGCCGGGGTAACGATAAGCACCCATTCCATAACGGGAATTTCGCTGGCCGTTGGCACAAAATGACAAAGCGCACAATCTTCGCTGATGTAATCTTCGCCGTGGAGGTGGGTTTGGCCATCGCTGTGCGCACAAACGGTTTCGTATTCGTGCGGATGGTCGTGTTCGTGGTGGTGGTGGTGCCCAACAAAGTGGTGCAGGTTCCAGGCCAATAAATAAAGGGCGTAGATGCCGATGAGCACCCCTCCTTTTATTCGTTGTTGGACTGAAACTTGTGTCATTCTTCTTTGTTTGCGTTCTTTAATAAACTTTAAAAAACAAAGGTAGTTCATTGTAAATGGTTATTAATCTCCCCCCACGCATTTTTTTTTCAAAAATTGCGTATTTATCCGTTTAAAAACAAGGGTCTTTACGGGCTGTTTGGGGTAATTATACCCTAAAAACAAAAAAACACCGGGCGCAGGACCAACCGTCGTTGGTACTGCGCCCAGTGTTTTATTATACCGATTGGGTTGCCGTCGGGTCATACGGACGTGCGACCCGACGGCGACCATTACAATTAATTTTTCACAAAACGAAGCGTTTGACGGCCGGTTTTGGTCAACAACTCCAATTGATACATACCCGTATTAAAGGTACCCACCTGAAGCGTTTGCACCGTACGACCGGCATTCAAAGTACCCCATTCGCCCTCTTGCACCAGGCGACCGGTGCCATCGAACAAACGGAAACGCACCTCGTTGCTGTTGTCCAAGTCCAATTGTACGTTAACCATTTCGGTTGCCGGATTAGGTGCCAACACCACGTTGGAAATACCCGCATCCGGATTCGATGTGCTTACTACAATCGGCAATGGGAATACCGTACCGTCGGTTAACGCCGCCCAGGCACCAAATTCGGGCTGGCTCGGTGTGTTGTTAAGGTAACCGGAAGCAAACACGGTAATGAACTGACCACCGATCGTGGACAATTCCGCCCGGTAACTGGCTACAATCGTGTTGTTATCGTTGGCTGGCGTTACGTTCACCACGTAATCAGCGGGTGGCACGCTCAGGTTATTGCCGAATTCGCCAAAATTAACGTTATCGAACAATACACCCACCCCAGCAGTGATGTCCACTTCGGGCGCATTGGGTGCACCATGGAAGAAGGCAACATCCACCAAACTGGTGTTTGCGGCGCGGAAACGGTCATTTTCGTTCACAAACAAACCAAATTCTGGTGTTCCGCCCACTTCACCGGCGGCCATAATGGTGTAGAACTTGCCCGTTTGCAAACCAGGAACCGACAATTGGTAAATGGCATCTGCCACCGATGTGCTGCCCGCTGGAGCAACCGCCAATTCAAACGGTACTTTAGCGGGAAGTAATACCGTCGGCGTTGCCGTGCGGAACGCAAAATCGTCCAAAATTTGCTCTGAATCAAAATAAACGTCTACGGTTGGGCTGGGTGCATTGTGAATCACCTGACCACGAGTAAACGATGGGAACTCGATCACCGTACCGTCAAACAATACCAGATACAAACCGTACTCGCTGTCACCCAAAGTTCCGCTGGCCATTGCCAAACCGGCAATACCTTCCAGACCTTCAAAATCACCGCCGTATGTACCCACTACGGTCGCCGTAGCAGCCGTTGGGACAATATCAAAAATATTCACCTCCGGCTGGAGCGGAATATACGACGTAAACTGGCCAAATGTCAAACCCGTAAGCGCGGTAGTTTGGCTAAATGCTTCCACCAAATTTACCGCCGGAGCGTCGGGGATACCGTGGTGGATCATGATTTCCAATACGTCGGGGTTTTCGGCTACTTCTTTCGCACCTTCCTGCACCAGTACCGTAAACGGCGTAGTGGCATTACCCACAATACCCGATGCGATCACGTAGTATGATTTACCGTTTTCCAAATCCAAATCAAATTCGGCGATAATGTCGGCCGGACCCTGGCTATTACCCGGAGCAACGCCTACCGTGTAAATACCATCCGCCGGGAAATAAATAAATTGGGTTGCCGTGCGGTATTCAAAATCGTCAATGGCTGGTTCGTTGTTGATGTACACGTCCACCGTTGGCGATGGGCTGTTGTGGATAATTTGTACCCGCGCCAAACGTACCGCCGGTAATTCTACCACTGTACCGTTGGCCAAAGCCGCAAACAATCCAAAATCAGGAGAACCCGCGAGGTTGCCGCTGGCAAATACCCGAATCGCCTGCGCGTCCAAACCACTCAAATCGGCTTCAAAAGATGCCGCAATGGTTTCGGTACCCGCCACTTTTACGTCAAGAATATAGGTAGAACTGGGCAAGTTCAAATAAGGAGTTGCCTCCCCGAAAGCCAAATTCGCCACCAATTCGCCCGCCAAACGTTCATCAACGTCCACCGCCGGGGCATCGGGAGAACCGTGGAATACACTGGTCGCCGTAAAGCCGGACGCTGCACCTTCCAATGCATCGTCAAAAACGTACAAATTAAACGGCGTAGTCGCGTTACCGACCACACCCGCCGCAAATACGGTGTATTTTTTATCGTCGTCTAAGTTCACTGGGAAAGTAGCAATGGCATCGGCTGCCGTTGTGCTATTGTCCAAAGCAATACCAATGCTGAAATCGCGGTTGGCCGGGATATTTACAAATGGTGTAGCCGTGCGGAACGCAAAATTATCAATCAAACGCAGGTTGCCCGCGTACACATCTACGGTGGGCGAAGGTGAATTGTGGATCACCTGCACCCGCGCCATTGGCGTTACCGGCAAGGTCAATACCGTACCGTCGGCCAAAGCCGCCATCAGGTTGAACGGAATGGTTGGATTGGTCAACAAACCACTGGCAAATACGTACGCCGATTTACCCGCCAAACCCGAAAGGTCGGCGCGGTAAGTTTGTACTATCGTTGAAGTACCGGTAGCGCGAACGGCGAAATCATAAACACCGGGATCAAGGCTGAGATACGGTGTAAATTCACCGTAAGCCAGGTTGGTAATCACGTTACCCGTGAGGGCTTCGTCCACATCAACGGCTGGTGCATCGGGTGAACCGTGCAATACCGCTACGTCCACTTTGGTTGGATTTGTAGCCGTTTCGCGGGCATCCGCGTTGATGTTGAGGTTGAATGGTGTAGTGGTGTTGCCCACGATACCGCTGGCCGTTACGATGTACGAACGGTTCGCCTCCAAATTTACTGTTTGATTAAAAATGGCCTCAGAAGCAGAAAGGCTGCTACCCGGAGCCACGCCCAAATTAATGTCAACACCCGCTTCTACTTCCACGAATGGCGTCGCGCTGCGGTACGTAAAATCGTCGAGCAAACGGTCTTCGTTGGCCCACACGTCCACTACTGGCGAAGGAGAGTTATGAATCACCTGTACTTTGGCAAATTGCGCCACGGGCAAAGTAATTACCGTTCCGTCGGCCAATGCCGCAAACAAACCAAATGCTGGTTCACCCGCGCCCGGCGCGAGGAATCCGCTGGCGAAAACATAGGCAGAATTACCCGCCAAACCCGACAAATCGGCTTTGTACGTTTGTACAATCGCCGAAGAACCGGCGGCTTTTACATCCAAATAATACACTGCCGGATCGAGGCTCAAATACGGTGTAAATTCACCGTAAGCGAGGTTGGTAATAATATCACCAATGCCGCGGGCCGCCACGTCAACCGCCGGAGCGTCGGTGGCACCGTGCAATACGGCAACATCTACTTTATTCGTGGCAGTAGCCAAATTGCGGCCGTTCGGGTTCACGTTCAGGGTAAACGGTGTTGCAGTATTACCCACAATCCCGGAAGCCGTTACGATGTACGTTTTGCCATTTTCCAAATTCACGTTGAAATTCGCAATGGCTTCCGAAGCCACCGTACTGTTGCTCAACGCAACACCCAGATTAATATCTACACCCGCCGGAACAAACACAAAGTCCGTTGCCGTGCGGTATTCAAAATCGTCAATCAGGCGATCTTCGTTGGCCCATACGTCCACGGTGGGCGAAGGCGAATTGTGAATCACCTGCACCTGCGCCACGGCTGCCGTTGGCAATGCCACTACGGTACCGTCGTTGAGGGCCGCGAACAAACCAAACGGTACACCCACGCCCGGCGTGAGGTAACCACTGGCAAACACGTACAATGCATTTCCCGCCAAAGCCGACAAATCGGCGCGGTACGTTTGTACAATCGCCGAAGAACCGGCGGCTTTTACGTCGAGGTAATATACACCCGGATCAAGGTTCAAATACGGCGTAAACTGGCCGTAGGCCAAATTGGTAATGACGTTACCTACGCCACGAACGGCCACATCCACCGCCGGAGCGTCGGGAGAGCCGTGCAATACCGCTACATCTACTTTGGCGGGGTTGGTGGCGGCTTCGCGACCATTGTCGTTTGCGATGAGTGTAAACGGCGTTGTGGTGTTAAATACCACGCCAGATGCCGTTACGATATAGGTTTTACCCGCGTCGAACGTTACATTTTGGGTAAAAATCGCCTCCGCCGAAGAAGCAGAACCCGCGGGCGCAACGCCCACCGGAATCGAAATACCCGTTGGAATATTGATAAATGGCGTCGCCGTGCGGAACGCAAAATCATCAATCAATTTGGTGGCACCACCGTACACATCCACCGTTGGGTCGGGTGAATTGTGCACTACCTGCAAACGGGTGGTAGGTGTTACGGGGAGCGTAAGCACTGTACCGTCGGCCAAAGCCGCCATCAAATTAAACGGCGTTGCGGGATCGCCCAACAAACCACTGGCAAATACATAAGCCGATTTACCGGCCAAACCCGACAAATTAGCGCGGTACGTACCCACCGTGGTAGAAGTGCCCGCTGCGCGCACTGAAAAGTCATAAATACCCGGATTCAGGCTCAAATACGGCGTAAATTCACCGTAAGCGAGATCAGCAATTACATTTCCCAACAAAAATTCATCCACGTCAACGGATGGTGCATCGGGAGAACCGTGCAATACCGCTACGTCTACTTTATCACTTGCGCTCGCTACCGAACGCGCATCCGCGTTGATATTGAGGGTAAACGGCGTTGTGGTGTTGCCCACAATACCGCTGGCCGTTACGATGTACGTTTTGCCATTTTCCAAATTCACGTTGAAATTGGCAATTGCCTCGGAAGCCGTTAGGCTATTGTCCAATGCAATACCAAGGTTGATATCGACACCCGCGTCAACAAATATATAAGGTGTTGCTGTGCGATAAACAAAATTATCAATCAGGCGATTTTCGTTGGCCCATACGTCCACCGTGGGCGAAGGAGAGTTGTGAATCACCTGCACCTGCGCAACTGCCGCCGTGGGCAATTCTATCACAGTACCGTCGCTGAGGGCGGCAAACAAACCAAATGGCACACCCACGCCCGGCGTGAGGAAACCACTGGCAAATACCGTTAATGCCTGACCGGCCAATCCGTTTAAATCCGCTTTATACGTTTGTACAATTGCGCTGGAACCAGCGGCTTTTACGTCAAAATAATACACACCCGGATCAACGCTCAGGTAAGGCGAATAAGAACCATACGCCAAACCATTGATCACGTTGCCCACGCCGCGAACGGCAATATCCACCGCTGGAGCATCGGGAGAACCGTGAAACACGGCCAGATCCACTTTCGCCGCGTTGGTCGCGGTTTCGCGGGCAGCGTCATTCGCTACCAAACCAAATGGCGTTGTGGGGTTAAACACAATCCCGGAAGCCGAAACCACGTAGGTTTTTCCGGCTTCAAAAGTGACCGTTTGGGTGAAAATAACGTCGCCTACCGAAGTAGAAGACGCTGGTGCCACGCCAATCGGAATGGGAATACCGGCCGGTACATCCGTAAATCCGGACGCCGTACGGAAAGCAAAATCTTCGAGCAGAACTGTAGGGCCGGCGTACACATCCACCGTAGGATCGGGTGAATTGTGGATTACCTGTACCCGCGCTGTTTGGGCAATGACCGAATACACGGCCAACAGCAGCATAGCAAGTGTAAAAATTAGTTGTTTGTTTTTCATGTAAAATAGTTGTACGTTTTTTTTGAACTACACACCTAACAAACCTTTGTTTAATCTTGTTGTGTCTAATTTAGACAAATCTTCCACAATTTTGAAAAAGACCTTAGACGGAAGACAAAAGACATCAGACGGTGGATGATGAACCGTCCTGCGACGAGATGTGCATCCCGAAGGTACGGAGTGGATGACATCTCAAAGCAGATTGGATTTTGGGCAAAAGACATTGACTAATTTTTGATTTAAATAATCGCGAGGGGCGATGCCACCTCGCTGATTGCTTGCGTCCTTTCAGGGCTTTATTTAAATACCGAAAAGTGGAACAACCCCTCATCACTTATCACTTCAATCTCATCACTCACCACTTTTACATTGTTTTACATTTCGTCACCCAAGCGCCCACTACATTCGCCCAAAAATATAACACATGAAACAAACCGGAATTATTGTCTCCATTTGCCTGCTTTGTTTGGCCTGCACCGCCCAAACGAACCCAACGCCGCCCGTTCCGCCCGCAACACCAACGTCGGGTACTCAAATTGACGAATACGTGGTGGATATTTTTGAAGATTCCAAAGGCATTCTTTGGTTCGGCACTATTTTTAAAGGCGTGGCCCGTTACGACGGCACCACCTTCACGTACCTAACCACCGCCGACGGACTTGCCGATAACACAGTGGCGAGCATTGCCGAAGATCAAAATGGCCATATCTGGCTCGGTACCCACGGAGGACTGTCGCGCTACGACGGAAAAAGCATCACTACCTACACCACCGCCGATGGTTTGTGCAACGAACGGGTCTCCAAAGTGCTCGTGGACCGGGCCGGAACCGTTTGGGTGGGCACCTGGAACGGTGTTTGTCGCTTCAACGGCTTGCTTTTTTCCAATTTCCCCCTCCCTACCCCGGCGGTAGAAACGCCACCCTACGTGGCCACTTCCAACTGGGTCTCTGACATCATCGAAGACCAAAGCGGTCGAATTTGGTTTTCCCGCAGCGGCTACGGCGTTTGTGCCTACGACGGCAAAACGTTTACCACTTTTACCCAAAAAGACGGCCTCGCTTCGAATTGCGTGCAGGCGATGTCGCAGGATAAAAAAGGTAATATTTGGTTTGGTTCCCGGGTCGCCGAAAACGATCATCCCGACGCTGTCAAACGCACCGGCACGGGTGGACTCACGCGTTACGATGGACAGACGTTCACCGCATTTCCCGAAGTGAAGGGTTTGCACCACAACGATATTTACGCCATTCACACCGACGCCGCCGGGTATGTTTGGGTGGGGGCCAATGGCTTAGGTTTGTACCAGTTCAACGGCGCAACGTTTACCCTCTACGAAGGCACCGACCGCATGGACCTCACGGCCCGGATGGGGCTACAAAGCATTTGGAAAGACCAAAAAGGCACCCTTTGGATCGGGTTTTCGGGCGGGTTGTTTCGGTTGGTGGAGGGGAAAGTAGTGAATGTAAGAGTAGTTAATTAATAAAAATCAGTTGTTTGTTTGCTGATATTTTATTATGCGGTATATTTGCGGGATTAGAACTATTTGCTACTTTTAGCGCCCGTTTTTCCGAAATAGGCACTAAAATTTAACTTCACCAGACATAGTAGTAAACTCAGTTTGACACATTAAAATCAAAATATGCCAATATTACACTGGATTGGAAAAGACAAAGTAATTAACCACCACATGGATGTTCCATTTAAAGTTTTGGAACACTCTTACGGCTTTGACAACGAAACGCAGACGGAACAAGAAACCAAAAGCGGTAATAAAATAATACATGGCGACAATCTGGAAGCACTGAAAGCACTTTTACCAGAATACGAAGGAAAAATAAAGTGCATCTATATTGACCCGCCTTACAACACAGGTAACGAAGGTTGGGTATATAACGACAATGTAAACGACCCAAAAATTAAAAAATGGCTGAATAGTGTTGTAGGTAAAGAAGGGGAAGATTTAAGCCGACATGACAAGTGGCTTTGTATGATGTATCCACGTTTGAAACTGTTGCACAAATTACTTTCGGCCGATGGAGCAATTTTTATTTCTATTGATGATATTGAAGCCTCCTTTTTAAAGTTAGTGTGTGACGAAATTTTTGGAAGAAATAAATTTTTATGTCAGTTTATTTGGAAATCAAGACAAAATAAAGACAATAGAAACATTTCAAGAATTTCGATTGACCATGAATATATTTTGTGCTATGGCAACACTCTAAATGGATTAGAACGAGATAAAAGTCAATTTTCTAATCCAGATAATGACCCCAGAGGTGCTTGGGTTAGTGCAAACATGGTAGGCCTTGCTGACAAAAAAGCAAGACCAAATTTGCATTATAATTTGATAAACCCAAAAACTGGCGTTGATTATGGATGCCCCAAAATGGGTTGGCGTTATGAAAAAAGTACAATGGCTCAATTGATAATCGAAGACAGAATATTATGGCCAAAATCAAATGAAGGGAGACCTAGAAAGAAGCAATTTATAAATGATTATAAAGATGAGGTTACTGGCTTTCCTTCAATAATTGGTGAGGAAATATATACAAGGGATGGAACAAATGCTTTAAAAGAAATTTTTGATTATAAGGTATTTGACTTTCCTAAACCATCTGAATTAATAGAAAAAATTATAGAACAGTCTACCGACAAAAACTCAATCATCCTTGATTCATTCGCTGGCTCAGGCACAACGGCCCACGCTGTTTTAAATCTCAACAAACAAGACAACGGCAATCGTAAATTCATCTGCATCGAAATGGAAGATTATGCTGAAACCATCACCGCCGAAAGAGTAAAACGTGTTATCAAAGGATACGGGACAACCGAAGGCACAGGCGGAAGTTTTGATTTTTATGAGTTGGGGCAACCCATGTTTTTGGAAGATGGCAATTTGAATGAATTGGTCGGTGTAGAAAAAATGCGCCAATACGTTTATTACACCGAAACCCAAACGCCGCTCACCTTAAACGGGCACAAAGACAACAAGTATTTTTTGGGTAAGCACAATGAAACAACGTATTACTTCCATTACGAGCAAGACGAAGTAACATCTTTGGACCATGCTTTTTTGGCCACCATGAAAACCAAAGCCGAGCAGTACGTTATTTATGCCGATAACTGTTTGCTCACCAAAGATTTCATGGTCAAGCACAATATCATTTTCAAAAAAATACCAAGAGATATAACAAGATTTTAAGCGATGGAATTAAAACCATATCAACAGCAGGTAATCAACGACCTCGCACTGTTTTTGGAAAACATTCAGGAAACCAAAGACGTGAAAGAGGCTTATTATAATTTTTGGGCAAAACACCCAAGAACCCCTTTATTTCCGTATTCAGGCACCGCAATTGAACCTTATAAAAACAATGTTACGCGAGTGCCGCATATTTGCGTTAAAGTGCCAACGGCAGGTGGCAAAACGTTTATTGCCTGCAATGCGATTAAAACCATTTTTGAGGCATTTGCTTACGACAAACCCAAAGCAGTGGTTTGGCTAGTTCCTTCTATTACCATTTTAGAACAAACCATTAAAAATCTAAAAGATATTAACCACCCTTACCGTCAAAAAATTAATTCTCATTTTGGTAACAAGGTTGAAGTATTTGACAAAGCCGAACTGTTGCAAGGAAGTGGATTTAACGCCACTTCGGTAAAAGAGCAGTTGAACATTTTTGTATTGAGTTTTGACAGCATACGCACCGCCAACAAAGAAGGTCGAAAAGTATTTGAGCAAAACGGATCGTTGCAATCTTTTGAAACCTTATTGGGCAAAGACGAAGAAATATCGTTGATGAAAGTGATGCAATACTTAAACCCGATGATTGTGGTGGACGAAAGCCACAATGCCGAAACGAGTTTAAGCGTAGATATGCTCAAAGAGTTCAATCCATGTTTTATTCTTGACCTTACCGCCACTCCACGCAAAAACAGCAACATCATCAGTTTTATTGATGCTTTGGAGTTGAAAAAGGAAAACATGGTAAAACTTCCGGTGATTGTTTACAACCACCAGGACAAAACCGAAGTAGTCAATTCGGCGTTACAACTACAAAAGCGTTTAGAATTACAGGCTATCGCCGAGGAAAAAAAAGGGGGGAAATACATTCGTCCTATCGTATTATTTCAGGCCCAACCCAAAAACGGCAAAGATTTCCAGGACGAAGAAGAAGAAAAATCAAACGTTCAAAAACTAAAGGAAAAACTTGTTGAGTTAAAAATTCCAGTCGAGCAAATTAAAATAAAAACAGCAAACATCAACGAAATAAAAGGTATTGACTTGATGAGTAAAGATTGCGAAGTCCGATTCATCATCACCATAAATGCTTTAAAAGAGGGTTGGGATTGCCCGTTTGCCTATATTTTGGCCTCATTGGCAGACAAGAGTTCAGCCGTTGATGTAGAGCAAATTTTGGGCAGGGTTTTACGACAGCCCTATGTAATGCGGCACAATTTCCCTTTGCTTAATCTGAGTTATGTATTAACGGCTTCATCTAAATTTCTGGAAACATTGGATAACATTGTGAAAGGTTTGAACAAAGCAGGTTTCAGCGATAAAGATTATAAACTTGCTGACCCTGCAATGCTGGAAGCCGCCAAAAAACAAGATCCATTACAACAACTGACTTTTTTCACAACGCCAGAAACACCAACCGAAGACATAACGAACGATATAGACACGGCTCGAATATCCGTTCCGTCAGAAGCAGAACTGCCTAATATCACTGTTTCAGAGATTGAAAAAACGGCCATTGAACAAAATGAAGCATTTGAAAAGACGGTTTCAGAAATGGAAGCCGGATTTAAAATGGTATTGCCAAACGAAATTCAGCAACTTGTGAAAACATACAGCATCAAAGACGTTTTTAAAGAACAAGCAGCACAAATTAACTTGCCGCAGTTTTATCTAAAGGTTCCTTCAAATGATTTGTTCGGTCAAAAAGAAGAAGAATTACCGTTAGAAAAAGAAAATCTATTAGCCGGTTTTACATTAGGCAAAGCCGATACCGAGATTGCTTTCGATAGTATTACTTCTGAACTTTATAAAGTTGACTTGGATGAAACCAAGAAAGAACACACGCCAACTTTTGTACGATTGGACGGAGCGGTACGAGAAAGTGTAATGACTTACCTTCTCGACCCATCAAGAAAAGACAGCCGAATAAAGAATTTCACTAAACGCTTGATGGACTTAATCGGCAATATGTTTCCGATTCCCGACAGGGAAATTGAAAGATACATTAACCGTATCTTAGAAGATTTTAAAGAAGAACAATTCAACGACTTGGCGGCCAACGAATACACATATAAAGACAAAATCAAGGCTAAAATACTTGCGCTCTCCGAACTGTTTGCCGAAAAGAAATTCAGAGAATTTTTAAATACTGATAATATTGTTATAAAACCTTCCTTTATTTTGCCTAAAAGCATTTCACCCGGCGAGACGGCCAAGGACATTACGAAATCGCTTTACGAGAAAGAAGGAAAAATGAACGCATTTGAAGAACGTGTCATCAATGAAGTTGGTAATATGCCTAATATCGCTTTTTGGACAAGGAATATTGAACGAAAAGGCTTTAGAATTAACGGTTTTGTAAACCATTATCCAGACTTCATTATTCAGACCAAAAGTGGTAAAACCATTCTACTTGAAACGAAGGGTGACCATTTGGACGCAGAACAAAAAATAAGGTTAGGCAGTTATTGGGCAAGTAAAGCAGGTAACAACTACCGTTATTTCTTGGTTTATGAGAAGCGGACATTTGAAGGGGCATATAACTTAGAAGATTTCTTGAAGACTATGAAAGAAATTTAGGATAAATTATCGAGGGGGTATTTCTTAGAATCGCCTTGTTTAGGGCGCAATTGAGGTAGAAACATTATAATTCATTAGTTAAGAAATCTCAATAAAACAACTACTATTTTTAAGAAACAGCCTGAACCCCTTAACTATTCGCAAACCTTATCTTTGCTGCTATTTTCTGGCGAATGTAACCCAATAATAGCCCCAAAAGGAGACTTATCTACCTACAAAATCTGAATTTTTCATCCTCTGTAGAGGTTTAAAAACAGTTTTTTGAGGGGTGGATCAGAAGCAGCCACTTGCATAAAATCTAATAAACTCACTTAAAAATACAACAAAAGTGGATATACTATCAAAATTAACTGAAGTAATATTGGACGGACAACATAGATGGTCAAAAAAAGTATTACTTGTTGCATTAATTTTTAGTTCGGTAGTTTTTGCCGACCGCCTTTTCAAGTTTTCTGATAATTTTATCACTTCCAAAAAATTAGAACAAGTTGAAAAAATAGAAAAACTGCTTGAAAGCGAGAAAATAGATAGTGTTACAAGAGTAAAATTAAAAGATATTGAAACTGATGTGTTGAACAGAGAAACAGCGTGGAACTATCTAGATAACGTAAAATCGTCAATTGTTTCTTTAATAAGTTCCCAGAGTACCACAATTGCAAGTACAAATACAATAATCAGCCACCCTAAACCCAATATAGAAAGGTCAATTTTTTGGCACACACTGACTTCAACATGGATGATAGTTGTTGTTATGTTGATAGCTTTATTTGTCCCATTTTTTCAATCCACTAAAATTGATGGATATGCCATTCTTGGGCTTGCACTTGGAGAATTGTTATTAGCTGTAGTAGGGTTGATTTTCTCAACAAT
>JAAFJN010000061.1 GCA_013298845.1 Chitinophagales bacterium | reverse complement strand
AGTTACCGTCACCTCATCGGTATCGGTACCACAACCGGCACTGCTGACCGTCACCGTATAAGTCGTAGTGGCCACCGGCGATACCGTAATGGATGCCGTATTGCCACTGGTACTCCAGGCGTAAGTGCCGCCGCCGCTGGCCGTGAGTTGGGTGCTTAGACCCTGGCATTGCACCACATCGGGTCCGGCATCGGCCACGGGTGGGGTTCCGCCGAGGTTAAAGGTAATGGACCAACTAATCAGTAAACCCACGTCCGCCGCAACATAATCGTTGATGTACAAGACCCAGTTACCGTCGGCATTGGTGCCGTTGAACGTAGAAGCAAAAGTATTGGTGCCCAAAGGCGGCACGTTGGAATAAGGGAAATTGACACTGGTGGCGCGGCCTTCGGGTCTGAACGTACCCGCGTAAGGGGGCGTACCGGTCGTGATAAAAGTGGGCGCACCATCCGAAAACACCGTTCCGGCAAAATCATTGCCCGCACCGCCATTCCCCGACGATAAATCGAGTACTTGTCCGCCGGGACCAACCAGCAAAATGGCGATATCGCCCACCCAGGTGTGTTGTATATCAAGGGTTACATTCTCAATGGTGGCACAAGGCCCCAATACCCCAACCCCGGAAACCGGATTGGAGGACTGTGTGATGCCCTGGGTTTGGCCCGGAGCACCGGGCGGTATGAGCAGGCCACCCGTTCCGGTAAAAGTAACCAATTGAGCAGTTACTAATGTTTTTGTAATAAAAAGAGCAAAGAGCAGCGTTGTTGGTTTCTTCATAGCAAAAATAACGTGTTTGTTAAGACAACCGAAATAAAGAATAAAAGTTTGGCTAAGGGCGGGTTAAGGGGAGAAATGTATAAATTTGGCATGGGAGGCGGGGGAATGGTCAGGGTAAACGCATCAAAATCCGAAGATTTTTTCGCGATAAGCGTCTGACATAGCAGATTTTGATGCGTTTACCCTGTGACTCCCCCCTCCGTATTTTTTTTTGATTTTCACTATTTTGGCTCAAATTTATTGTATTTTCAAGATGTCGTTTAGGATTTTATTGATATTTTTGGCTCTATTATAAATCATTAAATGTCCTCCGTCTTGAACTGTAAAATCGGTATGTCTGACATTCGATATTGGCAAAATTCTATCTTTTTGTCCGTGAATGTGTATTATTTTGTTGTTTATATCTTGATTATCCCATTTGACTATTGCATTTATCGCCCACCTCAAAAACGTAGGGTCAGTATCTATTAAGATTGATTTTAGCAGTTTCTTTTCTGTCGTTGTCTCCATGCCGAAAAACCAATAAGTCAAAATGTTTGCACATTTTAAAACGGTTGTTGGGACTAATTTATGCAATTTTGTCTTCCCAAAAAGTTGGTATAAAATTGGTATATCGTTTTTGGTTTTTGCTGACGAAATCAGTATAACTTGTTCACAATCAATTTTTTTTGCAATCTCAACGGCTATCATTCCGCCAAACGAAACGCCTAAAATTATCGGTTTTTTGGTCTCAATTTGTTGGCTTAATCGAGTTGCATATTCCTTTATTGTTTCCTCCGATTTTGGCGCTATCCACTGTACAAACTTAGGTTCGTAATTGTCCAGGTTTAGGTGTTCAAAAACCCTTTCGTCTGCACCCAATCCACTAATGAGATAAATGCTTTTTTTCATTTTAATTCTGTTGGCAGTTGATAAAAATAAACTTTAAGGAAATTGCCCTCAAAAAACAAAGATAAATGGACCGTTTGTGTGTCGCTGGCAAACATAGGCGCACTGACACATATCCGTCGGCAAAGCCCAAGGCACAAAATCTGGTGCTGTGCTTTTTTATTTCCGTTTGTAAAACTTAGACGCCACAAGCGGTAGTGAATTGTTGGGCTATTTATAGTTTTTCAAGGGAATCAACCACCGCTTTGACTTTTTCAAGTGGCAAGTCTAAAAGTTCAGAAATTTCTTCTGGTGATTTACCTTTTCCATGTAATTTAGCAATGGTATTGTTTTGTTCCTCCTCTTTTCCTACTTTTTTCCCTTCCTCTTTTGCTTTTTTGATAATCTCCTTAGCATCAATCTCAATCGTATGATTCCTGCTAGCGACACTCATCAAATGTTTTTTATAAGCATTGTAAGCGGCCCTTTCTTTTTCAGGTAGTTTCATTTCGTCCAGTTTCTCGCTGGCGGCCTTCAAGCCTCGTGCGGAGAATGTTGGTTTGATCTGGGCATTTTTTAGGAAATACACCCACTCGTCTAACTTGTCTTTTACTCGATCGTTGAATTTACCCGTTTTTATCACCCAGTACTCAGGATAAATTTCGTGTACTTTGGTTTTGTTGTAGGCTTCCATTTGCTTGTCAGAAAGCCCCAGAATGTCGCCCTTGTGAATACCTTTAAACACATTTGTACCATGATAAACATAGTCCTTTCCCTGTCCCAAGTCGAAGTAGGCAATGGTAATGGATATAACCTTTTTTACATTGGCGTATGCTGATCCTTCCTTGATATGCTCGGTAATGGCTTTTGATGCACCGAAAAGCATCCGATGAAAGTAATCGTGTTCCTGCGTGTTCTGCACTTCAATGATCACCAATTCGCCCTGCTCGTTTTCCACAAGAATATCTACCCGTTTGAACTTGTCGTCCTCCGTTTCCTTGTTGCTTTCGCTGTCAAGTACTTGCTTTATTTTCACTTCTTCGCCGAGCAACTCCGTCAAGAACCCTTCGAGGATATCGAAGTTGGCTTTGTGGCGAAGCATTTTTTTCATCGTCCAGTCGAAACGAATTAGTTTTTTTGCCATTTTTTAAATTTCTGCAAAAATACGAAAAGTACCCTGAGAGTGCAATTTTGATCGCTAAGTGGAGACCTTCAGCAGACACACTTTTGGGGACAGTATCACTTATTATTATTCAATTGATTTCTTTTCTCACTTTTTATACAGTTGGTTCCATTTATTTACGGCTAAAGACTTATCTCCATTTTTGAGATTCTGATATTTCCCTATGTAACTAATCATCTCTAATGGAACTTCTCCAATTGAACTCTTATATTCTGTAACGGGATTGGTGGTAAAAAATTGGTCTGCAATACTTTCGGAAAAGTCGAGGGTTTTATTGTAAACCTCTTTCGTTGTCAAGTTTATCTTCTTACCTTTTGCTTCTAATGTTCGAGTACAATATTCTATTACAGAAAAAGCAATCCACATTATCCTAATAGACGGATGAGGATGACTCATTTTTTCAAAATATATTTTTCTTACATAAGATTTAAAATTTAAAAAATATATAAATATTGAACTACAAGAAATTATGATTAATTTTTCTAATTGTTCGCTATTAAATTCACTACCGAATGTTTTCTCAGCATAATCTAATATATGGACTCCAATTGAAAGAGAACTAAATTCATCAGCGTCTAATTCTAATAAATGTCGTCTTTCCGAAAAACCTTGTGAATTATCCAGATTTTCGTATAAGTAGTTTTCTAAGAATTCAGATTTTTGGATTAAATGAGCCATTTCATGATAAAAAGTGAAATGAACCGCATTTTGATACATTAAATCATGAATAGGCACATCCAATGATTTTTCAAAGTCGAAAAATTCTTTGTGACTTTC
This sequence comes from Chitinophagales bacterium, assembly GCA_013298845.1. Classification (GTDB taxonomy): domain Bacteria; phylum Bacteroidota; class Bacteroidia; order Chitinophagales; family Saprospiraceae; genus M3007. The sequence goes on along the minus strand of JAAFJN010000061.1, from coordinate 19,735 downwards.
TTCCCTAATTAAGTCAGTTTTATTCCTGAAAATGTTTATCAATCCAACAATTAATCCCATATTCAGACTGATAATATAATAGTCGTCAATTTTTCCAGCCTTTGCATTTATTGTCTGATTATTATTAAAAAATACTACACTTGGTATTATTCTATATTTTTCATTTATGCCTAAATTTTCTTGGTAAAATCCAAATACTTCATCGAACTCATCTGTGTACGGAGATAAGTCATATTCAAAAATATGGTTTTTGTTTGTTGAAGTTTTATCGGTTACTTCTTCTGTTTTCTTCCTGTATGATTCATAATTCATATATGCTATCTTTTTATTTGTACTGAACGGTTGGCGTGCTGCTGTGCATCGGCTTTGAGGGCTGGCTGTTCGACGGCATGGACCGCAAGCCTCTATTAGTGGCTTGCGGTCCATGCCGTCAATGTTTGTATAAAATGCCTCATTAATGACACCGAATCGCTTAATTGTTGAAACGTATATCGTGTATTGTTTTGATTTTCAGGATGGTGAATCTGATGCCTTATATAATCTGTCAAAACAATATTTTCAATAACTATCGTCACACCATCTTTTCTAATCTTATTATAAGGCATAGTAGCTTTGCCATTTCTATAGTTCGTCATTTCTCCTTCTAATTCAATGTAGCCGTAAAGTTCATTGTGATATTCTTCCGTGATTTCAGAAAAAGCTAAAAAATTCACCTCATTCAAGGATGGGTATGGTAAGCAATTAGGCATAACATTATCTATGGTTTTTGCAGAGTTGTCAGACCTAATAAGTCTTAAATGTTGAAATTCCATCTCTTTTACTAAGGCTGCGCTATGAGTGGTAATAATTACTTGTGTGTTTTCGGCATTTGAAAGATCTAAAAATGCCTTAATCAGTTTTTTTTGATGGTCTGTATGTTGTGAAGTTTCTGGCTCTTCAATGGCGTAAATGATACTCGTAATATTTTCTTGTAATCTTCTTTTTTCTGCTTCGGCTCTGAAAAAATTCAATAAAATAAGTCGCTTAACTCCGCTTCCTCTTTTGTTAATAGGAATATTCTCGTCGCCATATATTGAAACATTTTTAAACACATCAAGCCATTTTAAATTTTCTGTCGCTGGAATTACAGGGTTCAGGCTGTTAGCAATTTCGGGATTCATTTCCTGTATTTTTGCTAAAGTTCTTGTTGCTACATCTTGCAACTTACTTTTTACATCGGCTGCAATTTCATTAAACTTTGTTTTTAGATTAGCATCATTTAAAATTTGCTTTACCGCCTCTTTTAAAGGATCTTGTACTTCATCGTCTCCGTCACTATTTTTTCTGTCAGATTGAAACAAAGAATATAGCGGTAAATAGGTTTGTAATTTATCCCAAATAGATTTCGTATCGCCATTGGCTACATCAATTTCAATTTCAGATAATTGAAGGTCAGAAATATAATGTTGCCAAATAGATGTTCTCATTACAGCATTTATCGCATGATTGCTACAAGCGATTCTGTTATCCCTGATAATTTGTTGAAGATCAGAGTTTTTCTTTAACAATAAGTCTCTACAACTGCTTCCTGTTGGATGATTTGCCTTTACATAGACTTTTTCTTTGCCGCTATTTGGATATTTTTTTACTATTTCAAGTTGATTGTTTGAGTTTAAGAGATATTCATCTTGCAAAGTCGTTTGATTTGTGCTATCAATTACAATGCTTGATGGTAATTCTTCAAAACAAACCGATATGACTATTTCCGTATCCCCCCCAGCAAGTGCTTGTTTGTTAATATCATCTTTGTCAATCTTGATTACTCCTTTGCCTCCATTAAAAAAGATATCTAAAGCTTCTAAAACTGTTGATTTTCCAATGTCGTTTTTTCCAACGAAAGCAGTCAGGTCACCAAATTCGATGATAACTTCGTTTTTGTAACTTCTGAAATTCCTAATTTTAACACTCTTAATTTTCATATTAATTTTAACTCGTATAAATAAATTTATTTTCCACTCCCGGTACGCTTTACGAATTTTCGACCCTTAGGAGCAATTTTGGGGAGTCGATTCTTCGCTACTGGCTTTAGTTATTCATTCTCAAATTTTGAGAGTAATATCCACTTTCAGGATTATTAAAATTAAATGAGCAAAAATCGCCTTTTACTTCTTGTCTTGGTGACCAAAATTGAAAGCCATTCCCATACATGCCGTAATTTATGGATACAGTCTGAATTTTATTTTCAAGAAGTAATCTCTTGACTATTGAGTCATCTTGAATTTCACAATCTACATGTTGTCGATTATAGAGTGGTTTGAAATAGTGAATTAAAAACCTTTCCACTAAATCAATTTTAGATTTAAACTCGTTTGTCATTCCATATTCGCTTAACCAAACATTAAATACATCTCCGTCAGATTTGAAGTAATCCTTATGCCCTCCATATCCAAATTTAAATGTAAGGAAAAATATTTTTAACTCTTGGTCAGATTTTAATTTAGAAACTGCTTTGTGAAGTGTTTTGTGGCTTTGAATCCTATCCAACATTCTAAAGGACTGGCCGATATAAATTATTTCTGGTGGGTTTTTAAAGTCAACATCTAAGTCATATTCAAAATTTTCTGGTAAAATGACAAACTCAAACTTCTCTTTACTATGAGTATTTAGTTGTTGGAAAACCAACATTAAATCATCAGATTCTTCTTTGACAAGCTTGCAATCCCAAAAATCATTGTTATCACTTACTAAATTTTCATACTCATCTTTCGAACGGTAAATACTTTTAAATAAGGATGCTAAATCATAAAAACTTGAAATCACCTCTATTTTCAATGAATTGCCTAAAATTAATTCAGTTTTAAGAGTTCTTTTGTCAAGCAATTCTGTTTTTTCTAAGTTAAACCTTATTTTCTTTTGAACACAAAAGAAATATATATTTGAGTAAAGAAAGTCTTTTGAATCTTTTAATTTTTGTACGAAATAGTCATCAAATAGCAATCTATATGGGCAGACTTTCGCCCGTTGGATTTCATACATGATTGAATGTTTGAGAAAGTCTTCCATTGTTTTATATTTTTTTGCTTGTAGATAACATTTGCTTCTTTGCCATACCGCCGCGTTTAGCGGGTGGTTGGCAGCCACGCAGAGTTACCTACTTGTGATATTATGTTTGCTCTCTTTCCTGTTTTTTTTGCTTATCTATTTTTCTTTATCTCTCTTCCTAAACTTTTCTCCTTTCTTACCGCTGTCTTTGTAGCTCCTCCTGCTTTATTCTCTGTTCTTCTGCCATTTGTTTTGCATCTTCATCATCTTTCTGTTGATTAATAATCAGTTCTTTTAAATCTTCAAGAGCTAATAATTCTGACTGCGTCGGATTGTCATTGGAGTAATTTTCCTGTAATATCTTGCCGTATTCTATTTTAGCAATTCGTTGTTCCGGAACTGATTCAACAGATGAAAACAATTCAAACCTATTCTTTCTAGATTTCAGATTGTCGAAAAACATTTGATATACTGGAGAAAAGTTTTTGTATTGCGAATTAGCAAGTCCGTTAAAAAACAACCTAATTTCAGTCTGCAATTCATGTACACTTTTATCAACCACTAAAGTTGTGAAATCCGCAGTTGATTTCAAAATGTCATTTTCAAAAGAGGAAAGTATTCCAATTGGAATAAAATCGGAAATATCTACTTTTAAGTTTTCATCACATAAAGATCGTGAAAGAAAATGTTGAAAAAACAGAACACGATATTGATGTTTATATTCTCCTCCGTTTTCGCCAAGGTTAAGATATGCTTGCCTCAATTTTGTAAAATCTTCTTGTTCGAGTTCCCTCGAAAGCAGAGCATTGCAAACATTTGTGATATCTTTTGGCACAATTAGCAGACGGTCAAGTATATGAACAGTTTCCTCTCGTTTAATTTTTATAAATAAATTATATATGTCACTTTGAATTAGTTGGTTGATTGCTTCAATATCATCTTTTATTTTCTGATTCTTCGAAAGAAGTTCCTTGTTCTCCTCTCCAATTCTTACATTTTTTCTTTCAATAAAAGTAACATAAAAACCCAGCACTATTGATGCGATGGTAAATAAAATTCCAAATATAGTCAAACTATATGAAGCCGAATCAAGCTGATTAGAAATACTGCTTATTGATTGTTCACTCATCTTTTGCTGAAAGTCAAACTTGTCTTTAAGAATTGCCATCTCGCTTTCATGTTGACGAATACTGCTTTTTGATTGTTCACTGATCTTTTGTTGAAAATCAAGCTTGTCTTTAAGAATTGCTACCTCACTTTCATGTTGATGCTGTTCAATATTATGAACTTGCTCTTCTAGATTAGAGAATCTTTCCCGCCAAGCCGATTCCTGCTTAGTCTGGGAAAAAGTTGTTAGTGCCGAAAAGAATAAAAGTATTATAATTACTATTCTCATTTTGTCAACTTATTTTTTAATGCCTCTGCATGTTAGTTGAATAAGCATTGTAGGTTACTATTGCACTACCGCAACCCCACCACCAATATCTACCTTTCCTATGAACCGCTCCCCATTGATTATCAAGAGTTTATAAAAACAACTCCACACACAACTCAACCACAGAATAAGTAAACAAAGAAATAGCCTCTCCAATAGTACACAATTTTAAACGTGCAAATATACAGGACATTTTTATATTTCCAAATATCACAAACACTTTTTCGATTTTTTTTCTTAATGTATTTTCTTTTGCCCCTGCACCCGCCGGAAAAACACACCCCCACCCAAAAAAAACCGGGGCTTGTGCTCCCACAAGTCCCGGTCATAAAAACCCAAAAAACAAGGCACAACCTTGCTTTATTTTTTACAACAGGCCGCGCTGCTTTTGCCTTTGTCGCAAGAGGCCGCCGCTGCCTGGCCTTTGTCGGCGCACATTTTGCGGCATTCTTCTACCGACATACCATGCGCTTCGGCGCAGGCTTTGAGTTCTTCTTCGGTCATGGTTTTGCCCTCGGTCGTAGAAACGGGGTTAATATCCATCGAAGCCGCCGCAGTGGCCGTACCGGCACCCGGTGCCGCGCAGCAGGCTTTTGTTTCGGCAGTGGCCGCACCATCGGCGCAACAGTCACTGGTGTACGAAGAATAGGCATAACCAGCCAGGGCCAGCGCCAATACACCAGCCGATGCTAAAGCGATAATTTTGTTTTTTATCATAAGAATTTAAATTTTGTGGTGCGAAGTTACGTATTACATCCTACATTGCGCCGTTTGGAAGCGAATAAAACATCCTAATAACAAACTTTCATTTTTTATTGAAAATTCTGAACAAAAGAAAAGTTCTCGGGTTTTATGTGTAACCATTCAGCAACGAACGACTAAATAATTACCTTTACATGCACAATACCACTCACCTTATTATTAACTAATATTATGACATTCAAGGATTCTAGCCGACCCGGAAAAAAGTATACCACCGCCATGTGGGCCATTGTGGGCAGCAACATCATTTTGTGTTTTTTTATCATTGGACTTTTTGTCCTGATTCCCATTGGGGCCTGGCAGGTGCTGGATGCCGTCGCGCGGGTGTTGCAAGGTGACCGAAAACGAAAAAATTACCTGATTGTAGTCGTGGCTTATTTTCTCATTATGGGCCTGAGCATATTTTCGGAAATAAAAATCGAAAGTGTCATGAGTCTTGGTTATTTGTTTGTGGTACCCAATATCATCGCGCTTTGGTATTGTTATATCACCCAAGCCCACGCCAACGAGGCCAGCGCCGAACCTGCTCAGGACAAAGAAGTTACCGATAATATTTTGGACGCTGATCTGTTTTAAAACGATGCAGCGGTTATTTGGCCACCCAAATATAAAACAGGCGTTTTGCTAAAAATAAAAAATATTATCTTTGCAAAAACAGCCTAACCAAAACATAACCCCGAAATTAAAAACCAAATAAATTTTTGCGGAAAAAATTTGGCGGCGCGCAAAAACTACCGCTACCTTTGTGGCGTAATACTACAATAATACATGCAACAGCACACTTCTTTTTATTTTGGATTTTTTTACTGCTTTTTTTACTATTTTGGTAAAAGAGACAGGAATTTCCATATTGTGCCGTTGTAACAAAAAATAAACATTAAACAACATACAAAAGGGAGTTTCTGTCACACAGAGGCTCCCTTTTGTTTTTTACGCACTTATGAAAAAAATTGTTATCCAAGGCATTAGGGGCGCATTTCACGAAGTAGCCGCCCGCACGTTTTTTGGTGCCGATATTGACGTGGTTCCGGCGTTGTCGTTCCGCGCTTTGTTCGACATTGCCGAAGCGGGCGACCAATGCGATGCCGCCATTTTGGCCATTGAAAACAACCTCGCGGGGAGTATTTTGGGCAATTACAAATTGCTCAGCGGCAGTAACCAACGCATTGTGGGCGAGGTGTTTTTGCCCATTCGCCAAAACCTGATGGCCTTGCCGGGCGTGGATATTGCCGACCTCAACGAAGTGCGCTCTCACCCAATGGCTTTGGCCCAATGCAGCGATTTTTTTCAACAATTTCCGCATATCCGCCTCGTCGAATCGGATGATACCGCCGCCAGTGCCGAACGGGTCGCCCGCCAACACACCAAACACATCGGGGCAATTGCCAGCGAATTGGCCGCCGAAATCTACGGATTGCGCATTTTAGCGGATGGCATTGAAGATAACCCCATGAATTACACGCGTTTTTTGGCGTTGCTGCCCCAAAACCGGGCCGTATTCCCCGAAAACGCCGATAAAACGTCCATTTGTTTTGTCACGCCGCACCAACCCGGTGCCCTCGCCAAAGCCCTCAACCTGATGGCCGATTTGGGGGCTAACCTCACCAAAATCCAATCCGTTCCCATCGAAGAAAAAGTGTGGGAATACCGCTTTTTCCTCGATTACACGTTCGACCGCATCGAAGACAACGCCAATATTCTGCGGCAATTGGACAAATTGGTGTCCGATCTGGTGGTACTCGGCTCGTATAAAGCCGATAATATGGCGAATAAATTGGCGCTGCACCCCGCGAACAACCAAAACGAATTGGCCGAAACTGCAACTATCCAGCCACTTCCCAATGACCTCGGAGAGGTCACATATTGGTAGCGATGAATTGACAATCAATATTTTTTTGACCTCGGAGAGGTCACATATTGACGTCATTTGTCCGATAAGAGCCACCAATGTACGACCTCTCCGAGGTCAAAAAAACGGCATAACTGCGGATTCTACCAATATTTGACCTCTGCCGAGGTCATAGATGACGGGAAAGTCCGAATTTCGTACGTTTTCACTGTGCAAAGCGGCTGGATAGTTACCCGAAGTTTAAATTGAACCACCAAATTTTTTACAACATACATGTTTTCTACTGCAAAACGATTAGAGGGAATCAGTGAATATTATTTCGCCGGAAAACTCCGCGAAATAGCCGATATGCGCGCTCAGGGCAAGGACATTATCAATTTGGGTATCGGGTCGCCCGATCTCCCACCCCACCCCGACGTTACCGAAGCACTGCACCACTCGGCGGCGCAACCCACCGCGCACGGCTACCAATCGTACACCGGGACACCGGCCCTGCGGGAGGCGTGGAGCCGTTGGTACGCGCAATATTACAACGTGTCTTTGGCCCCCGCCAACGAAGTACTGCCGCTCATGGGTTCCAAAGAAGGGATTGTCCACTTGGCCATGACTTTTTTGGAAGCGGGCGATGTTGCGCTGGTGCCCAACCCCGGCTACCCTACTTACCGGGCCGCGTCGGTGCTGGCCGGAGCGACGGTGGAATATTACCCGCTGTCGGAAACCAACGGCTGGCTCCCTGATTTTGCCGCGCTGGAACAACAAGACCTGAGCCGGGTCAAAATCATGTGGGTCAATTACCCGCACATGCCCACGGGCGCGCAAGCCGACAACACTTTTTTTGAAGAAGTGGTGGCTTTTGGGCGCAAACACCGGATTTTGATCGTCAACGACAATCCGTACAGTTTTATCCTCAACGATAACCCGGTGAGTATTTTGAGCGTGGAAGGTGCCAAAGAAGTGGCCCTGGAACTCAATTCGTTGTCCAAATCGCACAATATGGCCGGTTGGCGCATGGGGGCACTGGTGGGCAACGCGGAGTACCTGTCGGCGGTATTGCGGTTCAAAAGCAACATGGATTCGGGGCAATTTTTGGCGTTGCAACAAGCCGCCGTCAAAGCCTTGGAACTGCCCGCCGATTGGTACCGCGACCTCAATGCCATTTACAAAGAACGCCAGGTACGCGCCTTCGACATTCTGGACCACCTGCACTGCCGTTTTGACCGCAACCAACAAGGCATGTTTGTGTGGGCGCGGATTCCGGAAACCTGGAAAGACGGTTACGCCCTCAGCGATCACGTTTTGTACAACAGCCACGTGTTTATCACACCCGGCGGCATTTTTGGCAGCGCCGGAGAACAATACGTCCGCATTTCATTGTGTCAGGACAAAAACGTATTCACCACCGCTTTAGAACGCATCGCCGCATTATGAAAATAGGAGTTATTGGTTTGGGTTTAATTGGTGGCTCGATGGCCATTGGCTTACGCGAAAGCGGCTTTGCCACGCATATTATTGGTACCGACCAAAATCCCGAACACGCCGCTAAAGCCCTGGAATTGGGGCTGGTCAATGAAATTTTAACCTTGGAAAAAACGGCCGCTGCCGCCGATATAATTATCGTCACGACCCCGGTAAACACCCTGAATTACCTGGTGCCGAGGTTATTGGACCTGATTCAACCGCATCAGGTGGTGCTGGATGCGGGTTCGACCAAACACCCCGTGATAGAAGCCGTCGAAGGGCATCCTCAGCGGGCGCGTTTTGTGGCAACCCACCCGATGGCCGGTACCGAATATTCCGGCCCCACGGCGGCGATATCCGGGTTGTTTCGGGGCAAACGTTGCGTTTTTTGCAACGCGGAATCGTCGGATATGGACGCTTTACAGGCCGCAAAAGCCGTTTACGAGGCGTTGGAAATGAACATCACGTACCTCGAAGGGGCCGACCACGACTTGCACGTGGCCTATATCAGCCATATTTCGCACATCGCGTCGTTTGCGCTGGCCCTTACGGTATTGGAAAAAGAAAAACAGGAAGAGCGCATTTTTGAACTGGCCGGTGGTGGTTTTAGCAGTACCGCCCGTTTGGCTAAAAGTAACGCCGATACCTGGATCCCCATTTTTACCCAAAACCGCGACAACGTGCTGGATGTATTGGACGAATTTATCAATACCGTCAGCCAGTTTCGCACCATTTTGATCAAAAAAGATTTCAAACGTTTTGAAGAATTGATTCGTCTGGCGAATGAAATTGGAAGAATAATTTAAGTTTTAATAAAAAATTTGCTCAAACTATGTTCAAAAAACAAGATACTCGACCCTTCCTCATCGCCGGTCCTTGCTCGGCGGAAACCGAAGAACAAGTCATGGCGACCGCGCACGGTTTGGCCGACAGCGGCATTGATCTCTTCCGCGCCGGGGTGTGGAAACCCCGCACCAAACCCGGCGGTTTTGAAGGTAAAGGCGTGGAAGCCTTGCCGTGGTTGCGCCGCGTGAAACAGGAAACCGGCTTAAAAACCACCATCGAAGTGGCCACCGCCAACCAGGTCTACGAAGCCCTCAAACACGGCGTGGATGTGCTGTGGGTGGGTGCCCGCACGACGGTAAACCCGTTTTCGGTGCAGGAAATCGCCGATGCCCTCAAAGGCGTGGACGTTCCGGTATTGATTAAAAACCCGGTCAACCCCGATTTAGAACTTTGGCTTGGGGCGATTGAACGCATCAGCAACGCGGGCGTTACCCAAATTGGGGCGATTCACCGGGGCTTTTCGTCGTTTACCAAAACCAAATTCCGCAACGCGCCGTATTGGGAAATCCCGATTGAATTGCGCCGCCGTATGCCCGATTTGCCCATTATTTGCGACAATTCGCACATTTGCGGCAATCGCCACGACCTCCACGAGGTGGCCCAGCAGGCATTCGACCTCAACTACGACGGCCTCATGACCGAGGTGCATCCCACCCCCGACGAGGCCTGGAGCGACGCCAAACAACAGATTGTGCCGCTGGTGTACAAAGAGATGATTAAAAACCTGATTGTGCGCAGCGAAACGAGCGACAACCCGGAATTTATCGAGCATATTGAGCAATTGCGCCATAAAATTGACGAAATTGACCTTGAACTGTTCAATTTGCTGGGCCGCCGGATGCGCATCGCCGAAGACATTGGCCGGTACAAACACCGCAACAATATCGCGATTTTGCAAACGGCCCGTTGGAACGAAATTTTGGAAAAAGGGTTGGAACAAGGCCGCGCGCGGGGTTTAAACGACGAATTTACCGAACTTTGGCTCACGGCCATCCACAAAGAAAGTATCCAGCGGCAACAAACGGTCATGGCACCGAAGACCACGGCGTAGATGAACATTTGAACATCGAACATTTGAACATCGAACACCGAACACCGAATTTCGAATTTTGAAGTATTATGGTTGTGAAACAGCCTCCTTTTTAGAGGGTTTTTAAGGTTTGATTTGAGCAAATATGGGGTGACAAATAGGTAAAAACGTAACTATCCAGCCGCGCCTCTCTGACCTCTACCGAGGTCATTTATTATCCGAAGACTATGTTTAATATTATTTCGATGTTCAAAATTCGGTGTTCGGTGTTCAAAAATTCGGTATTCGACGGTCAAAATTCGATATTCGGTGTCGATGTTCGGTGTTCGGTGTTCGGTGTTCAAATGTTCGATGTTCAAATGTTCGGTATTTGATTTGATAAAAACGGGTGGTAAACGGGTAAAAAACACCCTTGTTAAGCGCGCAGAAAAAATATTCCAAACATGGGCTTAACTTTGCCTCCCTCAAATCAAACTTGAACATTATGAAAAAACTTTCAGGCATTCTCTTAGCGCTCGTTTTTCTTCCGTTTTTGAGCCAGGGACAAACGACCTGTGGCGATCCGATCCAGTTATTTTCCATTGTGGTGACCCCGGCTTGCGGGGGCGACAACGGTAGTATAACGTTTAACATCGCGCCCGGTACGTACACGTGGTTTTGGCCCCAAAACGTTTCTTTTGGGCCGGTAGCCACCAATTTACCCGCCGGAACTTACCAAATTCGGGTAGAGCGCAACGGAATGCCTGAATGTTTTGTGGATACCCTGCTCACGGTGAACGCCTTCCCCGCGATGGTGCCGCCGCAGGTATCGGCCATTACCCCCTCGAATTGTTTTGCCTCCAACGGCACGGTGCAGTTGTCTCCCAGCACCTATAACTACGCCTGGAGCAACACCGAAGTGGGCGCATTTAACGATGGCCTCAATTCCGGCACCTACACCGTTACCGCCACTGATGCCAATGGTTGTACGGCCAGCATTACGGCGGAAGTGCCCAATTTAAACCCCGTGGAATTTACCGCAACGGTGGTAAAACCCTCCAAATGCGGGCGAAAAACGGGCGAAGTATCCTTTACGGCGACGGGCGGATCGGGGCAATATTCGTATAGTTTGGGCGGTGAACAGGTCTTTGGACTGGGACCGGGGCCGCAATTTGGCATTGTGGTGGACAATACCAACGGCTGCGCTGACACCGCTTTTTTCGACATTCCGGTGGTCACCGCCGAGGGCCAAATACTGGTAACGGCCAATACGCCCCGTTGCGCGGGTGAAACGGGTAATATCGCGGTGGATGTGCTGCCGGGTACTTTTTTCCAAACGCCGTTTACGTTTTCCATCACCACGGTCAACGGTATCCCCATGCCCCGCCCCGACAGTATTCCCGCCGGGTCTTACATCGTTTACGTCGCCGACGCCGACAGTTGTGTGCTACCGGGCCAACCCTTTGTGATGACCGAACCCGCGCCGCTTCAAATCACCGCAGCGGTAACGCCGGGCACCTGCGCGCAGGGCGGACAAATTACCCTCACGGCCAGCGGCGGAACGGGCACTTTAATGGCAGATTGGAGCGATTTAACCGGTGTTTCCAACGGTTTTGAACGAAAAAACCTGTTAGCCGGTCGTTACGAAGCCATTGTTTTTGACAGCCTTTTTTGTAAAAATTCCCTCGACGTTACGGTGAATAACACGTGCAGCCGAACGGATACGTTTGCGTTATTGGTGGTCAAAAACCAAACCGGTAGTTTTTGTATCGAACCGGCGGTGGGTTTCAACGCCGGAGATGCCACGTATCAATTGGTCACGCCGGGCACGTCTTCGGCGTTTGGCAGTTGGGCCTTGACGGGCAATTGCGTCAATTACGCCGCATTGAGCAACACCGGGCAGGATGTGGATTTTATTTGTGTAAAAATAACCCAACCGGCGCTGAATCAAACGGACACCGTTTGTATCCAAATTAGTATTATCGCCGCCGAACCCACCAAAGAACTCGTTAATTTTACCACCCAAATCAACACCACAACGGCGGCGTGTGGCACCATTCCGGCGATCCTTACCAATTTTACGGTGCGGCCGCTCAACGTAACAGGACTCAGTGGCAGTACCGCCTTCGGCAGTTTTGACCTGAATACAACAACGGCCTGTATCACCTATTCGGCGTACGATGTGCCGCAGTTTTTTGCCGACAGCATTGCCATTGCGCTTTGCGACGCGGCGCTGAACTGCCACATTATTTGTTACGTGCCCTCCATTTTGCCCTTTTTTGATTGCAGCAAGGGGATTTTGGCGCAAGATTCGGTGTTTTTGCCCACTACCAATTGCGAGGTGGGGGCCAGCACCTGCATCGCCATTCCTTACGCCAATATCCTCAATTACAACATCATTGACAACGGCCAACCGTACAACAGCGGTGCGCTGGGTTGCGCCGAAACCAGCGTGGTGAGTTACGCCATTGCGCAATTGCCCGGCGTGGCTACCTCCGCGAATGGGCCTTACCACCTGGACGAATGGTTTATCAACGGAACGCCCTACACCACCACGTTTGGCGACGTAAGCGAACTTGTTTTTTGGATGAACAGCGTAGATCCTATACCGGGGTGGTTTTTGGAAAATGGTGTAAATATCATCGGGGGAATACCGGCGAATAACTACGGGCCGTTGCGCGTCACCAACGCCAATAACGAAACCAGTCAGGCGCAGGCGGCCGTAAAAACCGCGCCGTTGGGTTCCGATCTACGGTTCAGCACGGGCGAACACCACCTTATTTTTAAAAGAATTCAAACCGGTTGTTCCGATACCCTGCGCGTTCAAGTGCAGTGTTTTGACTGTCCGCCGGTGCATCCGTTTATGCCCGACCAATTTGGCAATATCGCCTGGGAAGCGCCCTCCTGCGCGGTGGACACCGTTTTTCGCACCAATATTGCGTACGGTGATTTGGCCAAATGGAACCTTTTTGACAACAACAACGCTTTACCGGCGGTAAACACGGGTGGCAACGTGGGGTTTGTGCTCGATACGGGTTACCACCTGATGCGCCTGCAACACAAAATTACCACCTGCGAATATTTCATTTCTTTTTATTTTGATTGCCGGAATGCCCCCCGCGACACCTTGTACGCGACCTTAAAAGTGGGAGAAAATGCGACGGTTTGCCCGGACCAATCGCTGATAGCGGAACCAATTATTACCATATTTCACATCTGTGAACAAAAGACCCTGGATCCCAACGCGTCCCTCACCTACGACGAACAAAACTGGTGCGCACTGCTGGAAGGTGAAAAAGTGGGTTTTGATACGTTGTGCCTGCAATTGTGCAACGCCGACGGCATTTGCGCAACAACCTTGGTCTTTGTGGAAGTAACCCCCGCCGATACCAACGAAAAAGTATTGATTTACAACGGCATATCGCCCAATGGCGACGGCAAAAACGACGTTTGGCGCGTGATTGGCATTGACAATTATCCGGCCAACGAAGTATGGGTATTCACCCGCGACGGCAACGAGGTTTTTCACCAAAAAAACTACAACAATACGTGGGGCGGTACCTGGAATGAAAAAACCCTGCCCGCCGGAACCTACTATTACGTGGTAGACTTGGGCGATGGCAGCCGGGTATTAAAAGGCCACCTCGCCGTGAGTTATTAATTGAGCAGGGATTCATCGGGGAGTTCGGCCAATATTTCAAAAGCCGCGCCTTTGTTGCCCATCACCATTTTCCATAAATTAGCCGGATCGGCTTTAAACAAATAATTGGCGTGCATATCGGCGGCAATCCACGAGCCTTCTTCCATTTCTTCGGTAAGTTGGCCCTCGGACCAACCGGCGTGCCCCACGAAAAAGCGGACGTTTTGTGGGGTGACCATTTCGTTGGTAATAAGGAATTGTAACTCTTTAAAATCGCCGCCCCAGTACACGCCATCGGAAATTTTGAGGCTGTCGTTGATCAAATCGCCGAGATTGTGCATAAAGTGGAGCCGGTCAATGTGCACGGGGCCGCCATAATACAGTGGGACATCGAACGGCGGAAACTCCGGCATTACGTCGTGAATGGTCAGGTCGGTGGGTTTATTTAAGATAAAACCGAGGCTACCGTGCTTTTGGTGTTCGCACATCAGAACTACTGCACGCTTAAAATATGGGTCGGCCATAAATGGCTCGGCGAGCAGGAGTTTTCCTTTTTCAATTACAATGTTCGTACTCATATCCTTCTAAACTTGGGCAAATAAACGATATAGTTTGGCAGGTAGTTCGGTTTGGGGGCTTTTTTTTTCAAAACAGCCACTGACGAATTGACGGTAAATGATGGCAATGCTAATTTTTTTGACTTTTTGTCGATTTTTTTTAATCAACAAACAATTTTTAGAAACTTTGCACGATTATTGAAGTCTTCAATTGTCTTTGTCCCGATCCAACGGGAGCGCAATAAAAATTTGTCAATAAATAAAATGGAAAATACAAATATGCAGTTCATGGTAGATTTTACCATGCCCAAAGAATTACCCGAAGAATTCATCAGCCTGATTCCACGCCAACGGATTGCCGTGAACAAACTCCTGGGGGAAGGCAAATTGCTCAACTACGCGTTGGCATTGGAGCACGGTAAATTATGGGCCGTTTTTTCGGTAGATTCGGAATCAGAACTTTTAGAAATCGTTTATGGTTTGCCCCTCACCGATTTTATGAAAGTGCGCATTTCTGAATTAACTTTTTATAACGCTTTACAACCCTTTACCGCAACTTTTTCGGTCAATTAACATGAAATCATTTATTACGCTGTTCGCCGCAGCCGGTCTGCTTTTGTTCAGTGCCTGCAAAAAAGAAACCAGTTGTTACGATACCATTATCGGAGGGGTTTATTTTAACGTAAATGGCACTTTTACCCCGCCGGGACAAACAACGACCCTATCCATTCCCACTTCGGAAAAAACGGTGAGTGTTACCAGTTCCGCCTGTAATACGGTAAGCATTTATATTGGTGCAACGATTGGCGGCTTTGACGCCAAGTGTACCAAAAACGGCGACATTATTTCGGGTGCCAACGCTGACAATACCAGTACGTTTTCATTTGACGAAAAAAGCGACGAAATGACCATTAAATTTACTTCTTCGAGCGGAATTATTTATAACGTAACGGCTAAATAATATAGTCCATACTCTTCGACACCGCCGGTTTTTTGCCCAAAAATGCAGAATTAACCCCGAAGTAGCATAAAAAACCTGACTAAAAAAGGGGCGCATATTGAATCCGATGAATTCGGCCAATATGCGCCCCAATTTTTTTGAGCAATGTTCCGGCAATTAACGCACCAGCGTTACATCACCTTCGTATAATAACTTTCTTCCGTCAATCAATTCAATTTCAGCGTAATAGACAAATACCGCCGGGGTCAGGAGTTTACTGACGCCCCCAATTTTTCCATTCCAGCCGTGCGCCGGGTCATTGGGTTGGAAATTGGTAGCCTGGTGCACTTTTTCACCCCAACGATCAAAGATTTGGAAGGTATTGATCTGCTTAATTTGTTTGCGCGTATCTTCCGAATAAATCATAAAGATATGGTTACCCTGGCTTGGATCTTCGGGCGTAAATACATTGGGAATGTAAATTTTAGGCTCGTTGTTGACCAGTACCAATAAACGATCGGAGGCTTCGCAACCGCCATTTTTGGTGATAATACTTACCTTGTACTGAATGGTATTAAACGGCAAAATGGTCGGCGTTAGCAAATCTTCAATGGAATTACCGCTAAATTGCAAATACAACATCGGATCCCAACGAATGGTATCAATCAAATCCAGCGGGAAACCGGGCGGCAAGGTGGCATTCACCTGTAAAGAATCGCCCAACTCCAACTGCACCTGCGGCAGCAAATCAATGGCCGGATCAATGGCTTCCGGCACATCCAATACTTCGGAGTATTCGCAACCGTTGGCATCTTGTACCAATAACAGGTATTCGCCGGGCGGCAAACTTCCAAATGCCACCGAAGTAGAGAACGAGTTGCCTCCGTTTACCGAATACAAGAAAGGTCCGATACCACCATCTACCGAATCAAATCGGATATATCCATCGTTGTCTTTACAACCGGGCAATTCGAGCGTGTACACAAAATCCCTGGGTTGATCGGTCACTTCAATCACTTCGGTTTGCTCCAAAGTAGCGCAGCCGTTGTTGTTGTTCACGACCAATACACTGTAAACACCGGGTTCATTGACGTTTACTTTCAGGCTCGTTTCGCCACCAACAATATTACCGTTGGTCGTTGACCACCCGAATACGTATTGGGTACCGCCTTCCGCCAACGCAATAATATCAACGATGGGGTTCGCGCAGGTGATCGTACCCGGAGGCAAAATCTGAACGCTGGGCGCAACGGTGTTTTCGTCCACCAGGGTTGTATTGTTGGTAGAACAACCGTTGTTGTTGTTAAAGACCGTCAGGGTATAAGATCCGGGCGCATTTACAACCGCTTGCAAATCATTTTCGCCGTTGACGATATTACCGTCGGGTGTGGTCCACGCGTACGTGAAATTGGCCCCATTACTCGAATTGCTGCCATCCAGCACGACTTCGGGCGAGAAGCAGGTAATAACCGCCGGGATAACAATCACGATGTTTGGCGCATTAATATCTTGCGTAACAACGGCAATATCCGTTGATTTACAACCATTATCGGTATTAAGTACCGTCAGCAAATAAGAGCCAGCCGCCGTTACCGTTGGTGTCAGCGAGTTGGCATCGGCCAAAATGGCGCCGTTGGGCGTTGTCCATTGGTAAAAATAGTTACCATTGGAACTGGATCCGGCCCCGTCGAGGGTAGCAATAAGGGTACTACAATCTAATTTCATATCAGAACCAGCCAACGCCATTGGGTTGGCAATGTCCTGCGCCACCGAAACAGCCGCCAAAGAAGAGCAATTATTATCCAGATTTTGAATTAACAATTGATACACCCCGGGAGCATTGACGACGACCTTGGACGAGTCGGACATGTTAACAAAATTACCATTGGGTGTCACCCAGGAATAGGTCACATTACCCACCGATGAACCCGCTGTATTGAGTACAATTTCATTTACAATACAACTCAACGTATCTGGTTGGGCGATGGTTACCACCGGTGCATTAACGTCGGCCAACACCTGAACCTGATCCGAACTGGTGCAACCGTTTAATAAATTGGTCACTGTAAGGGTATAAACCCCCACTGCATTGACGTTGGGATTGGGTGAATTAGCACCCGTCAGGATATTACCACCTCCCGAAGCGGACCATACATACGTAAAGTTACCGTTAGCATTGACCGTACCCGATAATACTACGGCACTAACGGAGCAGGTCAATGTCACTGGCAACCCGGCATCTATGTTGGGTTGTACAATATTTTGACCCACCACTACCGATGAATACGAGATACAACTATTAGAAGTATCCCGTACCGCAAGGCTATACGTTCCAGGCTCATCTACCACCGGATTCAGGGTATTGGCGCCGGAAACGATATTACCACCGGCAATTGGAATCCATTGATACACAAATGGGCCATTCTGACTGCTATTTCCGGCATCGAGGGTTACTTGCGGAACGTAGCAGGTAATCACTTCCGGTTGGCCCGCATCTGCATTGGGGAAATCGGAGGATTGGAGTACCTGTAATTGATCCGTTGAAGTACAACCACTTACCGTATTGGTCACCGTAAGATAATAATAACCCGCACCGTTGAGCAACGGATTTAATTCATCGGGACCACTGGCGTTTAAGAAACTGCCGCCGGTTGTTTCCCAATGGTACGTAAAAGTACCAGACCCCGTAACGGACGGAGTGGTGGCGTAAAAGTTATCCGTACAGGTAATTAAACCGTTTGGTCCGGCATCTACGCCCGGAGTAGAAAAATCTGCATTTAAAAATACAGAACCTACTTCGGTGCAGCCGTTGGTTGTATTGGTCACGGTCACATCGTAGTTACCCGGCTGATTCACAATGGGTAACGCATTGTTACCACCCGAAATAATGCCGGGTCCCGTCCAGTCGTAAATGAATTGAGGACCGGTAGACATCGTAGAACCGCCCAATTGCAACTGCGCGTTGTAACAATTTAAGATGGCATTTGGTCCGGCATCCGCGACGGGTTTATCCGTATCTTCCGGTACGTTCACCGTTCCCACGGTGGTGCAACCATTGGAAGTATTGGTGATTGTAACCGTGTAAGAACCGGGCTGATCTACCGTTGGGTTCAATGAATTTCCCCCGTTGGAAATGCCTTGTCCCGCCCAATCGTACAAAAAATTGGTACCGACGCTGGAGCCGGAGGCATTGAGCGTCACTTGTTGTACGGTACAGGTCAGGGTTTGGGGCGCAGCAATTTGCACCACCGGCTGCCCGGCATCTTGCGCAATTTGCACCACGGAGGTACTGGTACAACCATTGGCGACATTGGTCACCAAAAGTGTGTAGTCACCGGCGGCACTAATCAGCGGTGTCAAGGTGTTGGCCCCCGAAACAATGGCTCCACCGTTAGCGGCCGTCCATTGATAAGTATGCGTAGCCGTAGGGGCCGTACCGCTCAACGTCAGGGTTGGCGTTGTACAGTTAAGTATTTGGTTGGCCCCGGCGGAAATAACGGGTGCCGCATTGTTGGCTGGCACCACGACATTTTCAACCGCACTGCAATTATTGGCCTGATTAGTAACAATTAAGGTATAAGTACCCGGATTGCCAATGAGCGGCGTAAGAGAATTAGCGCCGCCTAAAATCACCCCGTCAATGGTTCCCCACTGATAAGCAAAACTACCCGTTGATTGTACCGAAGCGCTCAACGTTTGTTGATCAATGGTACAAGTAATGGGGCTGGCGGGCTGGATGGAGAAATTAGGCAAATTCAAATCGGAAATAACCGTTGTATTGGCCGTTGAAGTACAACCATTAACGCTGTTGGTTACTCTCAGGGCGTAAACACCCGCCGATGTCACCACCGGAGTAAGGGTAGTACCGCCGACGGAAATGGAACCATTCGGGGTTGTCCATACGTAACTATACACCGGACCGGCACTTGAACCGGCACCACTCAATTGAACAAAAGAGTTGTCGCAATCAATTTGTCCCGCCGGAGCAACCTGCGCCGTTGGAGGGGTAATATCCTGCGCAATAGCCACCGAAGCAAGATTGGTACAACCATTTAAGGTATTGGTTACCCGCAACGTGTAGGTACCGGGCGCATTCACAACCGCCGTGGATTGATTCACCGCACCCTGAATACTACCACCCGCCGAAGTCGTCCATTGGAAATTGGTGTTAAACGGAATGGCTGTTGCATCACCGATGGTTAATACATTATTATTGTA
>JAAFJN010000060.1 GCA_013298845.1 Chitinophagales bacterium | reverse complement strand
CGGGGGCATAGACGACGTGGCGGCGAGTGTTGGCTTTGCGGGTTGGGCTTTCGCCACCATGTGCGACCATGCGTTGTGTGTGCCCGGAATGTTATTATAACATTACAGCAGCAAAAATAGGAAAAGTTACGGTGTTGGATACTTAGGCGATGAAAGTTTTTCTCACGCTTGGGTAATGTGGTTATGTATCCTTGCTGTTATGTTCGTACGCAGTTAGCGTAACTGAGTGCCTTAGCGTAGGTGCTGTGAAGTGCCGGATACGAGGTTCCTGGTTAGTTCGGGATGGTGTGAGCGGGGTAGGGTCGGCTATGGGTCGGCTCTCCCTACTCGATTAGCGGATGCTTTTTTTGTCAACATCTAATTTTGTTTTTGTCAAAATCCAGATTATTAGACCCCCTCAGTATTTTTACATATTTCGCTATATTTTTTTGATTATTTATCTGTAAAATCAGTCTCAACTTGATTCTCTTAGTTCCATAAATTGATGTAAGATATAGATAACGGCCAACAAAACGATTTTATTTGTTTCTTTTTGGTATATAATTTCTCCTTTTTCGCTTGTAGGATTGTCACAATTTATGATATTGGTATCTGTGTTGTCTTCAATCAATGTTATTCCTTGATTTATCTGTATTTGAAAAGTGTATTTTTTTTCTTCACTTGTTATAATTTCACGTTTATATATCGTTTGTTTCAAATAGTTAATCGCAAGTGAACCCGTTATTTTAGCCAAATATTGTTTTGTCGTTTTGTCAAACAAAACTGTATATAACTTAGGTGAATACCATTTACTAT
This sequence comes from Chitinophagales bacterium, assembly GCA_013298845.1. Taxonomy (GTDB): domain Bacteria; phylum Bacteroidota; class Bacteroidia; order Chitinophagales; family Saprospiraceae; genus M3007. The sequence goes on along the minus strand of JAAFJN010000060.1, from coordinate 23,010 downwards.
CAGGCGAATATCTATTTTTATATTCTATTTCACTATCGAATAGTTTTCCTTTTACTTCTTGATTTAGCAATCCTTTTATTTGCAAAAAGCCAATTTCTTTATTGATTTCTTTCAAACTATATTCTACTAATCTCCTTTGTGTAGAATTATCTGGCAATCTTTTCTCCCAATTGATTTTCTTTGTTGTCATATTAAATAAACGGTCTTTTGATATTTATTGCCTAAAGGTAGTTATAAGATATTTATTATTGTTTTATTATATTTATTTTGTTCAACAAACGGATTTTTTTCTTTTGGTTTCCGAGAACGTTTGGATGTACGCCCGTGCCGCCGTGCGTTGGGTTTGAGCGTTGGCGTTTGGGCGGCATGGACGGGACGCCGTTGTGTGTACCCGGAATGTCATCGCGACATTACAGCAGCAAATATAAAAAAAGTTACGGTGATGGGTACTTAGGCGATGAAAGTTTTTCTCACGCTTGGGTAATGTGGTTATGTATCCTTGCTGTTATGTTCGTATGCAGTTGGCGTAACCAGGTGCCTTAGCGTAGGCGCTGTGAAGTGCCGGATACGCGGTTTCTGGTTAGTTTGGGATGGTGTGGGAGGGTAGGGGCGGCTATGGGTCGCCCCTACCTACTCGATTAGCGGTTCGTTGTTTCTTTTGATAATATTTTTTACCATTGTTGAAATCTAATTCCTACTTGATTATCTAAAATTGCGAATTCTTTTGCTCCCCAAGGTCTTTTCGTAACCTTGCTAAGATTTGGGTGAAGTAGATGAGGATGAGAAAACGATACTTCTGTAAATACTTCTTCAATATTATTTGTTTCAAGCCTTAGCTCTGGGTAATGCTCTTTGGCTAATTGTTCGTCTTGAAATACCATAATTCTTATTCCGTCCTTACTTAATACACAATATGGTTGTGATGTATTTAAATCTTGATGTTCAATTGTAAATTTCAAACAATCGACAAATAATTTAAGTCCGTCTGCAATGTCGATATAGAACACACTTGGTACTAACTTTGAAAAATTCATATTCGCATTTTTTATTTTTGTCTTTCTTCAATGAACGTGAGCATGGGCGACGTGGCGGCGAACGTTGGCTTTCGCGGTTTGGGCTTTCGCCGCCATGTGCGACCATGCTTTGTTGGTGGCTGTTTCTCTCTTTTATCCAAAAAGTATTGCTTTCCCAATATCTGCCTTCGTTAAGCCCTTTTGCTCAATTTCATTCAGATGAACAGTTGGGATTTCACGAACAACAAACATTTTTTCAGTGGCTAAACGGCTTACTTCTCCCAAAAGTTGTCCGTTCCCCCCTGTAACCTGCCCTATAAGTTCTACCCCGTTTCTTTTGGCTCTTTTGCGAAACTTTGTCATAGTAAGCGACAAAATCCATTTCAAAATAGCGGGTAAATTTACACCTGCCTTGCTCATCTTTTCAGGTACAACATAATGCACCGAAACAATTTTTTTAGGTTGTAAATCAATGGATTGCAACAAAATATCTTTTCCCAAAAGGTCAAAAATATAGTTAACTTCTCCTTTTTTTAGCACATTCGCAAACTGTTCTTTGCGATAGTCAATCACTCGGTCAATGCCTACGTTTTTCAGTTCGTCAATATCTTTTCCGCTTGCCGTTCCGATGACTTCTAACCCCATACTTTTGGCTATTTGAACGGCTAAAAATCCTACGCCACCGCCCGCACCGTGAATGAGTATTTTTTCACCCTTTTTAGCCCCTAATTCTTGCAGACTGTCATAAGCCGCAAGCAAAGGCAAGGCAATAGTACCTGCTTGTTGGGGCGTGAGATGTGTAGGAATTTTGGCGATATAGTCGGCGTGGATAGTAATTTCTTCTGCCCAAGTGCCTATATCGCTAAATTTTCTATAAAAAAATACTTTATCTCCGACTTGAAAATCACGCACATTTTGCCCGATTTCGCTAATCGTACCTGCCCCGTCTATGCCTCCGATTTGAGGCTTTTTGTACTTCAAAGTAGGGAAACCTTTCATCAAGTCCATATCCACAGGATTAATACGACTTGATGCCATTTTAACCTTTACTTCACCCGATTGTAGGGTGGGGCTTGGGATTTCCTGCACATGCATAGTGGAAAAATCCTTCCCTGCTTTTACTCTTATGATTCCTTTCATTTTGAAATTGATTTAATTTTTTTTGACTAATTTAATTGCTTTTTCGGGACAAGCCGATACACAAAGTCCGCAAGCGTGGCAAGCATCGGGTTTGGCAACAAAGGCTTTTTTCTTGCCGTTAAAAAACGTTTTTATTTTTCCTGCAAAAGAAAGTTGTGCATATTGTTCGTCATTGATTTCTCTGATTTCCAATACGTTATAAGGGCAAATCGGTACGCAAGGCGTTTTGCCTTCGCACTTATTGAGGTCAATCAACGGAACAAGTTTTCCGCTTTCTTCCTCACAATTTTGTTTTTTCATCTTTATAAAATTAAAAAACAAACCTAAAATACGAGGTTGGTAAAACCTTGTATTTTAGGTTTGGCGACTTACTTTTTGCGAACAATAGGCACTTGCAAATTGGTAGGACGGTTTTCGGGTTTGTCAAAACCACGACCATCAACGTGCTTGCTACCCATAAAAAGCATCTCTTGGAAAATATAAATGAGGTCGTAATCGCCTACGATTTGCCCTTCTTTTACCCCAAACAAAGGAAATTCTTTGCCTTTGATGTCTTGGGTTACGCCTACTTCCCAAGTGTTTAGCCCTGCTACAGGTGCGGAATTGAGTTGGTCGGCAAACATTGGGTGCAAAGGTGTTACTTCAAAACCTTCATCAAGGATATAATCTATTTCAAAAGCATCTTCGGCTATTGGGTGTGCCTCGCCCCAAAAAGTGTGTCCTTTGAATGTAAATTTAACCACAGGCATTTGTCCATAGGGGTCTGCCGAACTCAAAATACTTCCCTCGAAACGGTCTTCGGGAAAATATTGGAAATTGCGTTGCACATAAAAAGGCTCTATCTTGCCTGTGCCAAGTCTATCCTCAAAAGGACGAAGTTCAGGTGTAATGCTTGTCCACTCCCCACCTTGAACAAATTGTTTAACTTCTTGAATTGTCATAAAGAAAATGATTGTAATTTTAAAAACTGCCACAAAGCTACTACCTTTGTCTTTAAATATAGTATAGTCTATTTTTTTAGACTATGTACAAAAGACAAGACTTTTCAATGCTTATGCGAAAAAACAAAGATTTCAATCCTAATAACTGTCCTGTTACCTACTGCCTTAATCGCATTGGGGGCAAATGGAAACCTGTCCTTATTCACTTGATAAGGAAAGGTTGCAACCGTTTTTCAATGTTGCAAAAGGCAATTCCTGATATTAGCAAACAAATGTTGGTTAATCAACTAAGAGAATTGGAAGATGACAATATTTTGCAACGCATTGTTTTCGCTGAAATTCCGCCACGTGTAGAATATGAGCTGACTGAATTGGGGCTTTCTCTTTTGCCTGTGATTGAGGTAATGGAACAGTGGGGTTCTTCTCAAATGGAACTTAGTTGTGAAAGTTAGTCTTGTTGTTGTTTCTCAAAATAGCCACCAACTATTGCACTACCGCAACTCAACCACCGATATCTAACATTCCTAAGAACCTAATTCTATTGGTTATCAATGAATTGTGAAAAATGACCAGCACTCAACCAACCACCGAATAAGTAAACCCTCGAAATGGCATCGCAAATAGTGAATAATTTTTGATGTGCAAATATACAGGACATTTTTATATTTCCAAATATCACAAACATTTTTTACCGCTTGCTTTCTTACTCCGCACCAATACCATTAACCATCTAACGCCCCAAAGACGCGAATAACAGTAAATATCCAATAAAAAAATCAGAAAAACTACAACCCCAAAAAATCATCATACAACAAATGCAGCCAGGCCCGGGCATCGGCTTTTACGCCGTCGGAGAAGGGTGGGCCTTTAAAATACCAGGACTTGTCCACAAAATGGTAAAAACCCTGACCGGCGGGTGTTACCCAACCCAAACCATTTTCATTGGTATAGTAGGCAAAATTGCGTTCTTTTTCGCCCGGGTGGGCCTTAAACCAGGCTTCCATCGCCATCATATCGCGGCTCCAGGGGAAGAGTTCGGCAACGGGAGCCTGCGGGTCCAATGCACGCAATACCGTGGCCGGAATGTCGTGGTGACCACTAAACACCGCGTTGCGGGTGCCGCGCAGTTCGGGCCGCAGGCGCGGACTAAAAAACACCAACGGCACGTGGCGGGTAACGGGTTCGTCCATGCCGCGCCCGGACGGCAGGGAAGCGCCGTGATCAGCCACCAGAATAAACAACGTATTGTTGTACCAGGGTTGCTGCGCCGCCTGCGTCATAAAGGTCCCAATGGCCGCGTCGGCGTGGGCCGCGTGGTTCAAAAAGGCCGCTCGGGGACTGCCGTCGGTCCAGCGCACCTGCACGGGGGAGTCGAAGGGAGCGTGTAAACTAACGGTGAGTGCGGTGGCAAAAAACGGCGGTTGCAGGGCGTTGATTTCTTTCAGGGTGCGCTCCATAATGCGTTGGTCGTCGGCTCCCCAGCGGATATTTCTTTCTTCGGCGGAAAAAGCCTCTTTGCCCAAAATCAGGTCGGTTTTTTGGTGACTGAGCCACACCCGGAAATTGGCAAAGGTCAATTCCGAACCGTGCACAAACAAGGTGGAATAACCGTGTTTTTCTTTTAAATAACGCGGTAATGATTGCAGTTTTTCGCCTTTTTCCACGTGAAAAATCACCGATTGATCGGGTTGCGCGGGGTATCCGGCCAGTACCGATACCAAACCCTGATCGGTGCGGTAACCGCTGCCGTAACAGTTGCTCATCAACAAACCTTCCCGAATGAGCCGACTGATATTAGGGCACACGCCCGGTTCGCCGCCTAATTCTTCGATCACCTGCGCGGTCATACTTTCCATCAGGACCACCACCACGTTGACGGGCTGCCCGGTACTGTCGAGCAGCGGGCGGGCGGGTTCCTGCGTGTAGGTGTTGAGCAGCCATTGTTTTTGTTCGGGACTAATGGGCGCGCCACTGGTGTATTGGTTGGTTGTGGTGCGTTTTTCCAGCATACTGTGCGCCAAATGCCAGCCCGTGTTGGTGGCCGCGTGGTTATTGAACGAATGGGTGGAATAATACACGGCGCTTTCGTTAATGGGCATTACGCCGGTGCCCCGAATGGCCACGACCAACAAACCCAACACCAAGGGAAAACTGAGCAAGTACCAGCGCGACACGGGCCGGGGGAACGCATTGGTGGTGACAAATTGGTGGTATCCATACACATACAGGCCGATAATCGCGGAAGATAACACCACCGCACCGATTTTAAACGGCAACGTCATGGAATTGACCAACACATCCGGGGTTTCGGTGACGTACACAATGGCTCTTTGGTTGAGCAGGGTATGCCATTCTTCGTAAATAAACACGTTGGCCCCAAAGGCCAATACGGCTACGGGTATGAGCAGGATATTGAAAAAATAAATGGCTTTTGAAAAAAAAGGAAAAGTTTTTGACCCAAAAAGCACGCCGAGATACCATAAAATGACGGGTACGGCCAAAAAATAGCCTGCCATACTCCAATCGAGCGGGAGGGCATAATAAAAGGAGTTCCAGACCGAAGCGGGCTGCTCGGCACTCCATTCTTTGCTCAACCACAACACAAACCACAACCGGAAGGTGGCAAAGAACATTAACCAATACAACAATAGACGGACGAACAGCGTCAAATTTTAAACGATTTAGAAACCAATGGCTTTTTTGCCGTCTTTGGTTTTTTTGCCAATGGAGGCCATTCTGATGGCGGTAACGGCGGCTTCAACCCCTTTGTTGCCGTGTTGGCCACCGGCGCGGTCGAGGGCTTGTTGCTCGTTATTGGCCGTAATCACCCCAAAAATGTGCGCCCGACCCGATACCAGACACATGGACGCGAGGGCGTTGGCCACCGCGTTGCAAATGTATTCGTCGTGGTTGGTTTCGCCTTTAATCACGCAACCGAGGCAAATAACCGCGTCGGGTTGGGCTTTGGACGAAACGATGCGCGCACCCGCCGGAAGTTCAAAAGAACCGGGCACCTGAATGGTATGGATATTTTCTTCTTTTACGCCGTGTTTAATGAGCGTATCAAAACAGCCTTCGTACAACGCGTGGGTAATGTGCGCGTTCCACTCGGCTACCACTACGCCAAATACCATTTCGGAGGCATCGGGCAGGGTGGATTCGTTGTATTCGGATAAATTTTTTAATGCAGAAGCCATATTTGGGAGAATTTATTTGCCGTTGTTGGGCTGTTGTGGTTGTTGCGCGGGTTTTGGCGCCGCATTTTCAGCCACTTTTTTGCGCGTAAAACGGTAAGCAACGCCCCCAAGGGTAGCGGCTTTTTCCGTTGCGCTGGTGGTCATATTGTACAACGTAAGGGTATCACCCGCCGTGCTGAACCGGAAACCGAACATTTTTAAAGATTTCGGATCTTTTGAATTGGCCACGGTCATCACGTCCATTTTATCGCTCAACAAAAAACAATCGCCGCCAACGCAGGGCATATAACGGTCGTAGTCGGGGAAATTGGTGATATAACCCGTTGGGGTAAATTGCGTAAATTTGTCTACTTTTTTGTCCACGGGTGCGTAATTACCTTCAAACAAGTGGTGGTTGAGGGCTACCGCAAAAGCATTGTCGCCGCCCGGTGCATCCGACGAAGATTTGATGAGGCGATCAATGTGGGCACTGCCGGTAGTCGCGTCAAACAATTCCATTTCTTTGGTTTGGGGCAAATACACCAAAAACACGGAGCGACCCTGGCGGGCATCTTTTAGTTCAATGGTATCGAGGTTAATGCGGGCTGCCAGTTTGTACGTTTCCACGCCGTTGTAGCACGTTACGCTGTCCATTTTTTCGGGGTTAAACGAAAAAGCGTACGCGTAAGGCAAATGTGCGCCCTCGGTGTTCATGGCCTTTAATATCGAATTCCGGGAAGCCGCACGGGAGCAAAAATCAATGGTGATCCAGTGACCGGCAAGGTTGGTCGGGTTGGCGTGCTCAATGGGGCCACTGGGGGCGTTGGGGTCCGTACTGTTGGCATTGGGAGCGTTTTTGCAGGCCAAAAATGCGGTTAAACCGATAAAGGTAACAAACAAAAGTACTTTATTCATAATTCAATTTTAGACATAAAAAAAGCCCCTCACCGCGAGCCTGACCGGAGGGGCAAACATGAGATTATAATGGTCGAAACCATGAAAAATATGGGTAATCGTTCGGATTCGAAAATTAACGAATGCCCAACTACGATTGTAGCCAAAACCAATTGACCCTGGCTCCAGGGCCCCTTGTCTTAAATCGGATTAAGCGTTGCGGGGGGACCGCTTGGGATGGCTAATAAAACAAGGATTAAAAAAAGCGCTGCAAAGGTAACACAATTTTTGGCATAATTGCTTTTTGCAGAAACTTATCCGGCAAAAAACTTCAAACACGAATCACATAAACATTTTCCGCCGTATTGTTTTTCGATGGTTTCGCGGGTGCCGCTGTACAGGTTGGGTACCCGCGCCCAGCAATCGCCCGGTTTATAATTCACAAACGACCGACTGCACCGGGGGCACGATGACAAATACGTTTCTTCGTCTTCGTACACCGAGGCACCTACCAGGGCACCCATGGGCGGGTTGAGTTTGCGAATCCGTATTTTTAGCGAAGTCATGGATTCAAATTGGTGTTTCATCCGCTGAAAAATGCCCGCCGTTACCGCTTCAATCAGGTTGCGCGGCTTTTCCATTTCCATCCGGCACACCATATACACCGACTCGTAATTGAGGGCCGAACCCAAATCATCCGAGGCGGCGGCGGCGTTGTTTTGGGCCGTTTGTACGTACACATCCACCGAATACGTGGTGCCCAAAATCCGTTCCGCTTCGTAAACGCCGTGAAAGGCGTGAAAACGCATGTTTTCTAATGCAATATAGGCCATTTTTATTCAAAATTTTGTTCGTTCATCCATTCTTTTAACCCCTCAAATTCCCGTTGCAACGCGGTGGTTTTTTCGGACGTTAACCCCGCCGACGCGCATTTTTTCAAAAAAACCTCGTCGGGCGACAACGATATCAGGTCTTCTTTGGGGGCTTGTTCGCTCAGGCTGGCGGTGGTGTAGTCCATTTTTATTTTCAAAATTTCCAAATGCAACCCCTCGGCGTATTCCCGCAAATGCCGGTCGGGTAACGCAATACCGGGCGCGCCGGTCAGGATAATTTCGACCCAGCAGGGGAGGGGCAACAGCGGATCGTGGAGTTGTGTCAGTTGTTGTTCCAATTCCTGTAAATTCCCTTTAATGGTCACCAATTTCCGAAAAACGGGGGCTTCTATTTCGCGGGTATTCACCAGGCCCGTTTGGTCAAAATCGGCGATGATAATGCCTTTTTTGTCCTTTTTTTCGCTAAAACTAAGCGGAATTAACGAACCACAGTACCGAATATGTTCGGTTTTGCCCACTTTTTGCATCCGGTGGATATGCCCCAGCGCGATGTAGTTGAACCGTTGGGGGAACTCATCGGCGGCGATATTGTCGAGGTTGCCGAGGTAAATATTTTGCTGTTCTCCGTGGCTGCTGGCGCCTTTGGCAAACAGGTGTCCGGTGGCAATGACCGGCCCGTCGAATGGCCCAATGGCCGCCGCCACCTGTTCGTAATGCTGGATAATCCCCAGTTGAATGCGCCGAATCCGGTCGTCGGCGTTTTCGCCGCTGACGGTGATATTGCTAAAATCGCGTTCGCGCAAAAACGGTACGGCCGCAATTACCGCGCTGGTTTGTCCGTCGGGGCCGGTGAGGCGAATAATTTCATCTTCCGGGTTATCGGTCGCCGCGCCCACCACGTAAATCCGCAAGGCCCGCAATAATCCGCGCGGTGCGTTGAGGCGATAAGGCGAATCGTGGTTCCCCCCAATGATCACGATGTGTTGGCAACTGGTACCGGCCATGCGGGTCAGGAAACGGTAATACATTTCTTCGGCCCCGGTGGGCGGGTTGCTCACGTCGTAAATATCACCGGCCACGATCAGGGCATCGGGTTGGTGTTCCAGCACTTGCTGAATGAGCCAGTCTAAGGCCATTTGTTGTTCGGGTTCCCGGGTTTGGGTCATGAACTTTTGGCCGAGGTGCCAATCGGAGGTGTGGAGAATACGCACGACGAATATGTGGGTTAAAGCGGCGGCAAAAGTAGTGTAAAATTGCGCATCAAGGGTGAATACTTTGGCGCGGCGCTTCGTAAAAAAGAGAAGCCCCTCCACCCATTTCGGCGAGGGGCTCTAACCCAAACAAATAAACACAAAAACTACTTGCTGCAAGTTTAAAGCGTTTTTATGAATTGGATGGCAATTTTTTAATGAAATTTTTGCAAAAAAATTTATCCAAATTCGTTTTGGTTGACAGAAATGAAAAATTGTTTCGAGTTTTGTTTTGAATGCAAAATATATCTTCGATAATGTGCTAAAATGCCGGTCAATTCCGAATTAGATTAGGTGAGGCCGGTTTTTATTTATTTTAGCAAATCGCTTGAATTTAGGTTGTTCGTTGGTTGAAGTTTGTCGTTCGTCGTTGGAAACCTTAATTAATGTAATAACGTGCGTAAAGGTGCAGGTTATAATTGAACCAGTCGTGCACGCTTAAATTACCAATGTCGTCGCCGTACGTGATGGTGCTAAGCGGCGAAAACGACCGCGACGCTTTGATACCCAAGGCGAATTTTGACAGCAGTTTGGTTTGAACACTGATGTGTCCGGCAATGTCAAATTTTTCGTGAAAATCGCCAAAGATTGGACTTAACGCACCGTTGCGATAACGTTCTTCGAATAAATAACCCACTTCACCGCCCAACCCAATGCGCAGACGATCGTTTTTTAGGGGCTGATAAAAAAAGGAAATGGGCGCATTGGCGTAATACAGGTCTATTTTTCTTTTTTCAGACCTCGTACTAAAAATGCCACTTTCGTAACCTCTTTTGGTAAATCCCGGCTCGATTAAGACTCCGAATTTAGGATTGCGAAACGTTTTTTCCGCCGTAAAGGCTGCACCAAATGAAAAAATGGAGGCGGTAATATTCTGGTAGTTTGGAATGGGTTCTACCGGCTCAATTGCACCGCTTATACCGCCCGATAGTTGTGCTCCAAATCGGATAGTCTGGGCATGTAGTGTGCCTGAAAACAAGCAAAAAGCGACCAGGGCACCGCAGGACAGTGCCCAAAAATAGTTGTTCTTCATGTTAGGAATGTGAATGAGTTGTTATGCTGAACGTGTCTAAATATATGATGCACCCAGGCGCATTTGGGTTGTTTGGTCAACGGAAAAAAAATCTTTACAATGGTGAATCGTTTTAAAACACTTTCTTTGCCTTATATACTGAGCGTCGCTTGGTTTTGTGCAGCACACTACAAGGATGTCCTAATGTTTCTATGCACAAAACCAACGGAGTCGAAATATAACAATCAAACGCAGTTTTGTTGCCCGGCTTCAAACTAATATTTCTTTACGCTCGTTTAATGAACCTCGATTCAATTTGAATATCAGGGTTGATCTGCTTGGAAAAGAACTTAGATTGTTTCAAAACTAAACTATTGTGCACTGTATGACTAAAAATTTTCTTTTTATCGCGTTGATTTTAGCGTTTGTAGCCTGTAATGACGCGCCCGGAACGGGCAGTGCTTCGTCATTTGCCGACGCATCCCCCATTCCCGTTACCATGCGGGGGTATTTGTACCAAAAAGGGGAAAAGTTTTCTTTTAAAGCCTGCGATAACGGTACCACCTATTCCGTTACGGATTCTACGCGGGATATGCAGGTTCGTTTTAAAGAAGTCGCCTCGTTTGTACCTTGTCCCGGCGAACCGGTGTACGCCACCATTAAAGGATTGGCTTCTCCGGGAAATAAATTGGTGCTTACCCAGGTGGATAGCCTTACGACCCTCAGTAAATTGAACGCCTGCCACGGTTTTGATTACGTGTGTTCGGGTACCGAGCCATTTTGGTCGGTGTTTATCTCCTCCAACGAAGAAACGGTGTACTTTAAAGACGTTGCTGACGGTAAAGGATACACCTACGCCTACGCCGCCCCAACGGCTAAAGACGGGGTTTTACAATTTGTTTTCCCCGATATCACGAATCCGTACAGTAAATTAGCGGTGACCATCAAAAAAGAACCCTGCTCTGATGGCATGTCCGATCGCCAATACCACTACAGTTGTACCATTTTGTTCGATCGCCAAAAGGAGTTAAAGGGCTGCGCCGAAAAATCGGGGGAAATGTTGCCTGGAGAATAAGAAACGTTTTGTGGATACGCACTGGGATTTTTGAAGTAAGAACTCCGATATAAGATTTTTGATTTTTGAAAGTTTTTTGTGGACCAGGCTGCAAGTGGCCTAATCTGCAAAATCTGTAAGATTTTGTAGATTTCAGCCGGGAATATGCGCCGCAGGCACCACAGACCCGGTGGGCATCCATTTTTTCGGATCTTGATTTTGCGTATCCCAGTGTTAAAAACAGGCAAAACACAAAAAACATCTACTCATCCTGACAAACACCACATCACCCCAGCGGGGCAAAATGTGCTGTTCGTCAGAATGATAGATGATCCGTCTTTACCGAATCAACGTAATATCGCCGTTATAATGGCCAATTTGGCCGTCTTTGAACAAAACATCCAATTTATAGGCGTACACGCCGGGAGGTGCCAATCGGTTATGAACCCGGCCGTCCCAAAAACGTTGGTGGTCGTCGGGTTGAACATCGGTGCGTTCGTGTACTTTTTGGCCCCAGCGGTCAAATACCTGAAATACCGTAAATTCTACCACGTCTTGCCCGCCGTAAGGCCCCAACCGATCATTGCCGGTATCGTCACCGGCGGCGGGTTTAAAAATATTGGGCACGTACACCCGGCGCGGGGTGCTCATTAAAATGGTGCGTTCGTCGGTGGCGCGGCAACCATTGGAATCACTGACCTCCAGCGCATAGTGAAATGCATTTAACGGCATGACCATACACCCCGGACAATCGGTGGTATCGCCAATGTCGGGACGCAACAACTGCCAACGTTGGACCCGTTCGGGGTAATTCACGTTAAAACTATCCCACAAAACGAGCATTTGCCCCAGTTCAATGAGGGTATCGGCTTCCAGAACAACCAGTAATTCGTTCGGTTGGGTAATGGTAATTAACGAGTCAAACTCACAACCCACCGCATCCTGAATGTGCAAAGTATAGTTGCCCGCTGGTAAATTATCCATAATGTCCACCGGCGACAGGACTCCATCATTAATGGCGTACAAAAACGGAGGTGTGCCCGAATACACGCTATCCACCCGAATCTGACCGTTTTTTTCGCCGTAGCAAAGCACTTGCCGCAAACGAATATCGGCATCGGCGGGTAAAACGGGTTCCGTCACCCGAATATCCACCGTTGACGAGCAACCGGTGTTTCGGTCGGTGGCCAACAAGGTATATTGCCCCACACTGTCAATGAGTACCCGCAGCGCATCGGTGCTACCCGAAAAACTGCCGATACTGTCGGTGAGCGTCCATTGAAAATTGGTGTTGGATTGCGGAAATACATCCACCAACAAGGGGATCGGACCGTCCGTACAAGGCAGGGAAACGAGGGTGTCGGTGGTGATTTGCGGGCGGGCGCTGTCGTCCAAAACGGTGACGTTGATCGAAGCGGCGCAAGCGGGGTTGGTATTGCAGGTATTGGCGGCCTGCACACAAATTTGCCCGCTTACCGCACCAATCGTAACGTCCACGGCCAAACCGGCGGCCCCCACAATCGTGGCCGGTGATGGCAAACTATCGAACAACGTACCCGGCGGCCCGGTCCAGATATACGCTGAAGCCCCCGAAACGGGTTGCACCTGAAACTCGGCGGTGACATTAGGGCAAAGTGCCGTGGGACCGGTCACAATCTCGGCCATACCCAACGGCGGCTCAAAAACGGCATCGGGTGGGTTGACGGTGACGGTAAATTCGCATTGATCACCGGCGTAACCATCCACCAAAAGGTAATAATTGGCACCCAAGACCAACGGCACATCAATGGAGACGGGAATGCCCGCGCCGTCCATTTCGCCTTTGTCGCAGGCCAGCGGTGGCAGGGCACAATCGTTGTAGAGGGCCACTTGCACGCCGTCGCCGTTGACGCAGTTGGTGGGGGTAATGGTAAAAGTGGCTTGTGCGGCCCCGGCGATAAACCCGAGCCATTGCACATTTTCTACCGTTCCGCAAAATTCCGGGGCTTCGCCGGAGGGATAACCCTCGGTGGAACCGGAAAATCCGTTGAAATTACACGAAATACAGGTAATATCGCAGGCAATCGCCGACGCCGTACCGTTACAGGCGGCGGGTAATTGGGCGGCAAGGTAATTGGTGAAGGCTGAGAGATATAGTATAATGATTAAAATACGCATGTGAATTGGCTTTTGTTTAGAAACGATTCGTAAACGGTTTCTTATAACTTCATAAAACGCACCGTTTCGCCGCGTCCGCTCATACCATGTTCTAACCGAACAACGTACGAACCGGCGGGTACTTGTTGCAAAGGAATGTAAAACAGGTTGTTGCCCCCTTGTATCTGAACGTTTTTGCCAAATACCATGCGACCGCTCAGGTTGTGGACCGTCAAACGGGCGGGATAGGCTTTGTCCGTCCGGAACGCCACTTCGATGTGGGAGGTGGCGGGGTTGGGCGATACCAATAAATTGCGCGACAAAGGTTGCAGGTCATTGGTGGATACCACGCCGAGGTAACAATCGGGCGATACCACAAAATCGGTGTCTACAATGGGCAATTTGTTGTATCCGCTGAACAGGGCTTCGTTCATGACCGTTTCGTTACCGCCGAGCCAGTCTTGCAACAAGGCCGCAAAAACCTGGCGGTAATCGAACTGTTGCCCCTGCAATTGGTTATCTCCGCTGAGGTTTTCCAGATCCACATTGGTGCCCTGAACCCCTGCTTTGGCGGGTTTACCGATGATGAACATGGGCGCTAACGTGCCATGATCGGTACCGGCGGAGCCATTTTCCTGGGCGCAACGACCAAATTCGGAGAACGTACAAGCCATTACTTTATCGTCGAGTTCCAGTCCTTTCAGGTCGGTCATAAAGGCGCGCATGGAATCCGACAAGGTTCTGAGCAAATCAGCGTGGCCACCGCTCAAAATGGTGCCTTCGGGCGGAATTTGGCGACCGTGGGTATCAAAACCACCCATCGAACACAGGTAAATTTTGGTTTTGCAACCGCCTTTTATCAAGCGCGCAATGGTTTTTAATTGAAAAGCAAAACCATTTTGCGGGTACGTCGCCGACGAATTACTACCGGCCATAAATGCCTGCGTAATGTATTCGGAGTATTGGTCTACGCTTTCTTCTACACCCATAATGTACCGGATTTCGTCGCCGTATTCCGAATCGGGAATATTCAGCAGCGGTGCCCCGCCAATCGTTTGTACCAAAGAATAAAAGCCATCGGGGTCTTGTCCGTACAAATTAATGACGTTTTGGTGCTCCGTTTCCGTGTGAAAACCCAACGACGGATTGGGGTCTCCCACCTGAATTCCCAAAGGATACAACATATCGGGAATGGGCGTCCCCATGACATCGGGGAACATGGCCTGCAAGGCGCGACCGGCCCACCCGGTTTTGATGTTGAAGTTTTCGGGGGTGCCGTCGCCGCCCGATAACCACAAATCGGTGCCTTTAAAGTGCGAACCATTGATGTTTTCGTAACCAACGCCTTGCACTACGCTCAGTAAACCATCGTCGTACAGCGATTTGAACCCCGTCATGACCGGGTGCAGCCCCACTTTTTCGGGGTCGTTCAAGGTGCCATCAATGCTGATGTATTTTTCCGGGCCGGTATCGGGCACTTTAATATTGGGGCGCAATTCGGCGTAAGCATCGTATTGCGCAATGGGAATTAAGGTATTTACCCCGTCGTTACCGCCTTTTAACTGAATTAAAATCAGAACGCGGTCTTCCACCTCTTCGCAGTTGGCAAGGGTGCGGGCGATGCGGGAATTGGCAAATGGTGTCATCGGAAAACCATTGACCATGATGGAACTCAACCCGGCTATTTTGAAAAAATCTCTTCTTTTCATAGTCTAAAATAATTGATATTCAGGAGCATACATAATGGCATTGAGCAAACGGCGCAGCGGGATGGCTACTTCGGTGTCGTTGCCGGTGGAAACGTACGTGTCCCATTCATAAGTCCAGTCGCCGGGTGGCAAACCATCGAGAAAAACAACGTCTAAAAAATGGGTGAATCGGTCGTTGTCCGGTTCTTCCGGGAACAGGTAAATGAGTAATTCCTGCACCAAAACGTAAGAATCGGACGGGTTACTGATGTTACCGCTGTCTTTAATCCAGGCGGCAAAATCCAGTTTGGTGCCCAAAGGTGTACCGGGCGAAGGCACCCAGGCGTGGGTACCCGTCAGTAAAATTTCGGGCAGTTTGTACCGGCCAACGATGGAGGCGGAGTTGAAAAACTGACGGTTATACACCGGATCCTGGTAATAACCCGGGTAACCGGCCACGTCGGGCGGGTAAAACAAATCCATACCCGTGCGGCTCAACATCCGTTCCATTACCCCCGCGTTATAGAAGGTATTGTAGTGGGTATCGTTGTCGGTAATCGGGTCGGGAATGGGCAATTCAAAAAAGGAAAGTGCCTGCAACGCGAGGTCAAGCGGCGATTTGATAAATGCTCCCACGATTTCGTCGGTGGCCAAACTATCGTCTTCGTCGTAAAAATGTTGGCTGAGTAACAATTGTTTCAGCACGGGTAATACCTCGTAATTGTTGTCGCGGAAGGTTTGGGCCAGCGGCGTAATAATGTCGGTTTCCACTTCTTCGCTGATTTTTCGGGTAACAAAAAAGTGATACAACCGGCGGCAGAAGTTTTTGGACGTTTCTTCCTGCGCAAAAATCATATCCACAAAACTGTTCAGTTCGGCCCACATCCCATCGGCATCGTTGGTGGGTGCGTTGATGGTGGCCCCACCGAAGCGGTTACTAAACGTTTTGGGTTGAAAATCGTGGCTTTGTGGGAAGGCTTTACCCGCCGGTAGCATGGTTTCAGGGTCGGTATTCAGGTGGCGTTGGGCGTTGCCAAACCCCGTGAGTACCCGCGCCGCTACCACAATATCGTCTTCGGTGAAGGTGGTGTAGTCGCCCGGACCGGCAATATCGCCTTTGCCAATGGTGTGGAGTTCAAAAAACTCGCGGGCGAAATTTTCGTTGGGGTTGTTGACATAATTGAGGTTGTTGTTGATGTAGTTCAACATACAATTGTCCACCACAATTTTGGTGGCCATTTTTTTAAAATTACCCAAAGCACCCCAGCGGAGCAACCGCAAATAATCAAAAAATTGGCCCGAAGAACCCGATTCGGCGGTAACGGCCAGGTATTGGTGGAGGAAAAACTCCATTTTGTGGCCCGCACCGGGATCGTGCAGTGCTTCGTGTACCCACCAGGCCATAACGTAACGCCGAAGCACAAAATCTTCGTCGGGTAAGGTAGCGCTGGGTGGCAACGGTGGATCTACCCAAGTGACCGCGCCGGAGCCGTAAACGGGCTGCGCCAATAACAACGGAGCCTGCACAAACACATTGTCAAAGGCCGCGTCGGCGGTGAGGGTGGATAATTCATCTACGCGAGAACGCGTATAACGGAAACTGGTTCGCCTTAAAAAATGGGCGGCGCGGCGTTTACCAAGAACGCCGGAAATCGGATTAAGAGACGCCATGTCGGTTCGTTTTTTGCTGCTTAACGCGTCAGAGGGCGCAAGTTTACCTTGAGCAATTAAGCAAAAGCAGTGATAAAGTAATGGCTTAGTCCGGTTGGGAGGAAATAACCGAGTGGGGCAAGTGTTGGATTAAAATAAAATAGGGGGAATGAACGATGGAGTGAGCACTCAGTTCAGTTTACTGTCATATTTTTTAAAAGCGCTTTCAAAACGAAGGGGTGGAAAAAAAATTTCCCACCCCTTCGTTTTTTAACAAATGCTCACGTCTTTTTTTTTCGATAAGGGCAATGGCGACAGCCACTTTTACAACAAAATCCCCTTTTTTGGTGGTAAACCTCCGTAAAAACCAAGTACGGGCCTTCCATATAAAAATCAACGCCTTCTACAAGAGGCGGCGGCGTTGCGGGGGGCGTATTGGTGGATTGTTCTTTATTTTGTTGTGCTTTATCGTGTTGCATGCGCCTTTTTAGGATAAATGCGGCCTGATGTTTTCGGCGGAAAAATGGAATCCTCCATCCCGCAGATGCGCCACATAATAGCCGGTATTAACGTGCGGGTTACCCTCCATTTCCGCCAGGGAAACCCCTTTGAGCAGTGAAACCAAACCCCGCATGGATCTGCCGTGCATACACACCAAAACACGTTCCTCCGGTCTTTGTTTAAGCCAGTGGATAAAAAGCGTCAGGCGGTCGTTGAGTTCCTGCGCGCTTTCGCCCCCGGGCATACGCGCATCCAACTGACCGCTGTTCCACGCCGCCCGGACATCGTTCCACAATTCGGTGTATTCGGGGCTTACTTTGTTGCCTTCGTGGTGCCCCCAGGTTATTTCGTTGATGTGGGGCGTAATTTCCCACGGCAAACCGCGCTCAATAAAACCCTGCACCGTTTGGTGGGTTCTTTTAAGGGCCGAGGTCACGACCAATTGAAAATCAATGTGTTGGTGGTGTTCGTAAAACGCCCGCGCTTGTTCTCGGCCCGTTTCGTTCAGGTCGGTATCCACGCTGCTGCCTTGAATAATTCCCAGTTTGTTAAATTCCGTTTCCGCGTGTCGGACGATGTAAATTGTCATTGAAATAAAATAAATTTAATTAACCACCGGCAATTCAAAATACCCGCGAAACTCTTTGTCTTCGGCAAATTCCACGTTGGTATAATCCTGCAATACGTTGTACAAAGTATCGCGTTCAATGGGCTGGCGGCCCACTTTGCGAATCATATCCACCAGTTGTTGGGTCGTGAGGGTAGGGTGTTGTTCTTCCGAACCGGCCATGGAATAAATTTTGGTGGTATCGTCAATGGTGCCATCCATATCATCCACCCCAAAGGCCAGCGACATTTGGGCAATATTGCGGCCAATCATGGGCCAATACGCCTTTACGTGGTCAAAATTATCGAGATAAATCCGCGCAATGGCGTAATTCCGCAAATCTTCCACCGAAGTGCTTTCCGGGATGTGGCTCATTTGGTTGTCCTGGTTCCGGAATTTGAGCGGAATAAACGTTTGGAAACCGCCGGTTTTATCCTGCAACTGCCGGAGGCGCTCCATGTGGTCCACACGGTGGTGCCATTGTTCGATGTGGCCGTACAACATGGTGGCGTTGGAGCGTTTGCCCAATTGGTGCCATATTTCGTGCAGTTCGAGCCATTGGTCGCCGGTGCATTTGTCGGCGGCAATTTGTTCCCGAATTTCGGGGTGGAAAATTTCCGCGCCGCCACCGGGCAAACTATCGCAACCCGCTTCCGCGATCATGCGCATACCGTCGGCGTACGATACTTTTGCCTTTTTAAAAATATAGTGGTATTCCACCGGCGTTAATGCTTTAACGTGCAATTCCGGGCGGTGGGCTTTAATTTTTTGAAATAATTCGACGTAAAAAGGCAAATCGTACTGGGGTAAAACGCCCCCCACGATGTGCACTTCGGTCACGTCTTTGCCGTCGTATTTGCGCACAATGTCGAGCATTTCTTCCATCGAATAAGCCCAGGCATCGGTGTCGCTGCGTTGTTTGATCAACCGCGAATAAGAACAAAATTTGCAATCATAGACGCATAAATTGGTCGGTTCAATGTGAAAATTGCGGTTAAAATACGTGGCGTTGCCGTTTTTGCGTTCGCGCACCAAATTGGCCAAAGCACCCACAAACGACAAATCGCCGTGTTCGTACAAAAATACACCTTCGTCGAAAGTAATTCGTTCGCCGTTTTCAACTTTAGCGGCTATCTGGCGATGCTCCGAACTCAATTGGGCCGCATCAAATAATTGCAGTGATGACATAGGATTCTAAAATTTCAGAAATAATTGAAAGTTTAACAGCAGAATGGCTGCTATGTTCAAGTGAACTTCACCACGGCCATTAATTTTTTGGCATTTTCGAGGTTCGAGTATTCGGTTTCGAGCAAAGCGCGGCGTTCGTCAATGCGGTTTTGTTCAAATGGCGCATTTAGCAATGCCTCGATGGTTTGGCGAATGGCCGCCGCTGAATTGCGCACGTAGCACAGTTTTTCGAGGTTGGTACCGCTGGCGATATTTTCGTTCACTATGCAAAAACGACCCCGGAACAAGGCGTTGATGAGTTTGAGTTTGATACCCGCGTTTTGGAACGAGTACAACAAATTGATGTGGGCGTTCCGGATCAGGTTATTCATGGTAATATCGTCCGGGTTTTCAATCAATTTGATGTGGTCGTGCGGCCGAATCAAATCTTTGAGGCGTTGGGTGGGTTCCATGCCGGCGATAATAAACGGAACTTCCATACCGGCAATCACTTCTTCCACGAGCCAAATCGCGGCGCGTTCGTTGTCGGGAACGCTCAATTTGCCGTGAAACAACACGTATTCGCCGCGGCCCAATTGGCTTTCGACGAAGGTATTGGGGTGAAACGCCGGGATATAGTGGGTATTGGCTTTCCACTGTTTAAAATACGCCTCGTCGTTGGTCGAAATAGCGATCAGTTCATCGGCGTGGAGCAAAATATACGGCTCCATGCGTTGTAATTTGATACTTTCGATGAAATAATAGAGTTTTTCCTGCGGAATGAGGTTAGAAGTCAGTTTCCAAAGTTGCTCGTAGTATTGCCATTCCACGTTGTGCATACGCACAATTTTCTGGCGGTGGCGCAGGCTTTTTTTGAGCACAAAACCCGCCGTGTGCATCCCTTCAAACAAGATCGGGTGGTTGTCTTTTTTGAGGCGTTTGAGCAACGAGCGGTTCATGCGGGTTTGCATGATAAAGGGAAAAAACGACAATTGCCAGATGATGGAGCGGCTGCGTTTGTAATAATACACTTCCTGGCAATATTGGGCCAGTTCGGGTTGGGGCGTGCGTTCGCCGTATTGAAAGCAGTGTAAAATTACTTTTACGCCCAGTGCGTGCAATGCTTTGATCTGGTTATAAATCACAATCACGCCGCCGTAGTTGGCGGGATACGGAATGTCAAAGGAAACTACGTGTAAAGTCATGCCTATTTCTTATAAGTCGGCGCAAAGGTAGTTGAAATATTGATTTTGTGTGGAGATGTTGTGGGAGAATGTCCAGCCGAACCCTGTTTGGCTTTTGATCACGTCGAATGTGGGAATGATGAAACATTTGCTGGGGTGTGGGGAAAGGCTTATCTTTGCAAATCAAATAGTTTGGCATGAAACTCACTTTAGAAATTCAAAATCAACAGGAACTTCAATTAATTTTGCAGTATTTGAAATTATTACCCAGCGTTAGGGTGATTAATGCACCTGTTGTTGCAACCAATTCTTCGGTATTATCTTCTGTTTCTTTCGGTGCTAAAAAAGATTTTTCCAAATATTGGGGAAGCATCAATACCGGGATGAGTATAGATGAAATTGATGAAAAGTTGAATAAAATGCGTTCTTAATCACCCGAAACACCCCTGACTTTATTGGTGTTTACAACCTTGAAACAATGAATCCGTTTGAAATTACTTAGTTGGAGTTCGTATTTCTTTTTGTTTTCAAAACAATATTCCGAAACACAAGCAATTTGCCCAAAAAAAAGTAGATAATTTTATCAAAAAAGTTTGCTCTGTATGGTTTTCTGTGTTTACCTTAGAGTTTAGAAATACGCATGTTATTTCTACCCTTTCCACTTTTTATTCGTTCACCAAACCATTATACTATGAACGTAACTTTTGAAGAATTGCGCCGCGTAAAACACGCCTTACCCAGCGGCAGTATCAGCAAACTCGCCTCAGAATTCAACATGGAGGAAGAAGCCGTGCGAAATTATTTTGGCGCCGGCCACTATAAAAACGGGCCATTGGCCGAGTTTCACCTCGAGTCCGGCTACGGCGGCGGGGTTGTTCACCTCGAAGATACCACTATTTTTGACCGCGCCCTGGAAATTATAGAAGCGCACAAAGTAGTGCAACAGTAAGTAATACTTCGACTTTATGCCCTGAACCGGCCGTTTTGCCCTTGTTGCAAAACGGCCGGTTCTGTATTTATGTGGTGCTTATTTCTGGTAAGTGCCACGCATCAGCGCGGTTAGTTCAGCATTGCAAGGATATGTTCCGCAAAGGTGCTATTGGCGTTTTTTTCCACCAGATCGTTCGGGTATTCGCCGATAATTTGGAGGGACTGTTCGGTCGGGTCGAATTTCAACAGATAGGACATGGGCATGAGGTGGCCCACTGTTTCGCCTTCCGTAACCCCACTTACTTCCACGTAGTTGTACTGCGTGATGAGAAGCAATTCATGCGCGGACAGGGTGTAAGATTTGACCAGATTAAAACCTTCGGGGACCTTCATCCGGGCATTGGTTTGGATAAAATCAACGGTGGATTGGAGCACCGCCTTGCGGATCTGATGGCTCACATTGTCGGCAATATAGGCGCGTTGGTTCTCTATACCTTGGTCCAAATAAGCGACTATTTTTTTAAGAAAGTTCTTGTTTTTCAGGTTTTTGATGTTTCGCGGAAGCCAAAAGGCAAAAAACGCTACGAGTCCTAAAACAAGAAATGAAGTGATTTTTATCATAAGTTTTGAAAAATGAGCCGCAAATATAGCACAATAAAATGTTGGGATAAATTTTTGGAAAAAAGGCCAATGAAATCGCGAGTAAATTACGGTCGCTCAGTAGCGTTTTTTAAAAAATTTATTTACTTTTCCAAAATTTTCTTATCAATTTTTTGCAAAATAAAAGGCTTGCAACTTTGTACGTGGGCGTAAAAACCTTATTTTTTTCTAAAATCCTACGTTGATAGATTCCTTCTGAAAGACAAAGCCACACGGCGGTTTTTTTGTACATTTAGTAGGCCGGGAAACTTTTTTTAAGTCAATAAAACAAACTTCCAAGTATGCCAGCCCACAAAACACGCGTAAAGCGCCGCGTTTCGACTACCGCTCAACGCTCAGTGGCTTTGTCATCCAGAAGGGATCTACGGGACCAACAAATTGGGTAAAAAGCACGGAGCGAAAGGAGTGAGATATCTACTTGTATAGATCCAATGTTACTTGTAATTTTGCAGTATCTTTTAACCGTAATTCTTCCGTAACATGAAAAAAGAATACAACTTTTGGGTGTATATCATTACCAACATGGACAAAACAACACTTTACACTGGCGTTACAAACAACATCGTCCGGCGTTTAATAGAGCATTATGACAATGCAGGTACATCAAAATCATTCGCAGGAAGGTACCATTGTAGTAACTTGGTATATTACGAGAATTATAAGTATATATGGAATGCTATCGCTCGTGAAAAAGAAATTAAAAACCTCAGTCGGGAACAAAAAGAAGTACTCATCTCGGGTTTTAATCCGGATTGGATTTTTCTCAACGAGGAGGTGTGTGGTTACTGGCCGCCTGAATCGGTTAAGCGATTAACCGGGCCGCTGAATGGGGATTGGAAAGGGCTTGAGCCGCCGTTGTAATATTGAGTACAAGTGACGCTGTGTGGCTTTGTCATCCAGAAGGGATCTATGGGATCAACATATTGGGTAAAATGCGAAGAACGAAAAGAGCGCCCATGTCGCACTTTGAATGCACACGCTGCATTTTGTGGTTTTTTATGCAAAATTGTAGGTTAATAGATTCCTTCTGAAAGACAAAGCCACACGTTGTTGAGCGGTAGTCGAAACACGGCGGTTTTTTTTGTACATTTAGTAGGCCGGGAAACTTTTTTTAAGTCAATAAAACAAACTTCCAAGTATGCCAGCTCACAAAACACCCATAACGCTCCGCCGT
>JAAFJN010000006.1 GCA_013298845.1 Chitinophagales bacterium | reverse complement strand
ACCTGTTGTATAGAAAAGATATGATGTAATGTTTGGCAGCGGAGCCGTTATTTTTTTTCTATAATTTCGGCCAAATACCGACTTTGAAACACCAAATTTTTGCACTCGGAGTCGGTCATATGGTACCAGGAACGAAAAGACATCCATACCGAAAAGGTGGTTATTATGATTACCGTAAGAGCCAATGACCACTTGTTTTCGCACACAAACCGACAAAAATCGGCGTCGGGTTGGCCCTCAACCGGCGTGGGGGGCGAAGCGATAAAAAACAATGATGCAATTCCAATGAGCAAACTGTTGAATAACCAGCAGCGCAAAATCCGGATGTCAAGGCTGGTTCATGCTACTTTACCATAATTTTTTGCTCACCAATGCCCTGATCCGAAATGATACGCACCGAATAAATGCCCGCTGGCAAATCGGATACCTGAATTGCATTGATCAAATGCGCATTTTTTTGTTCGGAAGCCACCACCTGCCCCATAGCATTGGTAATGGTAATGGCTTCAATTTTAAGGTTATTGGTTTCAATTTGCAACTGGTCCGTGGCCGGATTGGGGAAAATGCGCACTTTGCCGCGTTCAAATAAATCTTGGGTACTCGACGGCGTGCTTAGTAATTTAATCCAAAGAGTATCCTGAACGGTGGGTTGAAGCAATTTAACGTTACCGGCTGCGTCAATGGCGCGAATACCTTCTACCGGCATAATAAACGGCACGATTTTGGCCTCAGCGCGGTCAATAATGTCAATAATGATGATATAGTCGGCGCGCATGTTAATTTCGGCTACCCGGCCGTAACCGTTGGCACCGTTTCCATTTTTGTGCGCAACGCCAAAATCATATTGCTGTAAGGTATTAATATCGTGGCCCAACGAAAGGACGAAGTTAGACGAACCAAAAAAGGAAGGGTCGTACAACATAGTAGGGTCGTGTTCCACAAATTCGGGGTAGCGCAAGGCGCAAGCCATGGCATAAAGACCAAAAACGGGCTTTTCGGGGGTGCCAATGCGCAAATTAGCGGATATTTCGATGGGCGCGTTGGATGCAGGATCTACGACAATGGTGTCTTTATCAAAGTCCACAAATACTACGGGGGCGTCATCAACCGGCGGTAGCGAATTCGTTGTTTCAATGGCCGCGTAGTGCATTTCAATGGGCGAAATATCAAATTCATTGATAACACCGTCGCCATTGCTGTCCATGTGTTTATAATTGGTACCGCCCGGGGTACAAAACTGCCATTCGGGAGCGTATTGTGGCACCCACTCGATGGTGGCATCGGGGCGAGGAACCCCGGAGGTGGCGTATCCTTTGCCAATACTCAACAAATCATATACATTGGCTCTTCCGTCGCCATTGCCATCACCCGGGTGCACGTACTGGCTTCCTTCGGGCAAATGTTTATCTTCGAGGCTTAACGCATCGGTTGCGAACGTTTTACTGATGGAGGATACACAACCGGGCAAATTTACATTCCAGGCCGATAGGGTAACGTTGTAAAAACCCCCACTTTGGTAGTGGTGATCTTTGGTGTTCCATTGCGAATTTTGGTACATCTGGGTGTGATCGCCAAAATCTAATTGAATATTGGTAAAGTTGCCGTCGGCGAGGTTGCTAAAACGAACGGTGTACCCCTGGCTTGGGCTACCCGACAACACTTCAAGACCCAAATCTGTTGTTCCGCATTCCGTTGCAGAGGGCTGAGTAGAACATGTTCCGGCCCACCAAGTGCTTACACCGGCTTGTTTGGCCTCACATTCGTTCGTATAGGTGATACCATTGCAGCCGCATACGGGGGCGTATTCGGGGCCACAAATCAAATTATCCGTTAAAGCAAAAGGCTGTACGCAGGCTGGTTCCAACAGCGTAAGGGTTTTTATATATTGGTTAGAGCAACCCAAAACACCCGTCGTGCTAATGGTTTGATAAGCAACTTTGATTTTATATTCACCATAAGTTGACATATCGTAATTGATATTTTCGCCCGAAAAAAGCAGTTCCTCTGTTTCAGCATTGTACCATCTGGCCGAAGTAATTACAGTATTTGTGGTAGCGTTAGGAAGAAGTCGGCCTACTACCTGAGTGCCAATGGCTGTGATTTCCATCCGATAACCACAATCCAAAACAACGTCGCTGGCGATTTGTGCAGAGAGACGAACTGCGCTGAAGAACGCAGTAAGAAGCAGAGATACGAGTACAATTTTGCGCATAAAATACTGTGATTTTTGACCAAAGCAAGTGTGTGTTGTACGGAGCGTTGCCAAGGGCTTTGAACGTAAATTACCGGAAATTACCGCTATTTTTACGCATCCCAAACCGGCCGAACCGAAGTATAATTGATCCGGCTACAAGATAAAAATTCATCCACACCCTTGCCGGATTGCTTTTCTATGGCAAAAGTAAAGGAAAGACTAATGTAAATACGCTACATTTACCCATATTTGTCGGGAATTTTTATTTCTAAAAACTCGGCACATCTTTGATAATCAATCTTTTAAAGCGACTTTAAGTATCAAAAATGACCCAAAAACTACACACCTCTCCTTTCTACCTCCTGCAAAATCAAGCCGAGTTCACGGCTGGCATCGCCGGTTACCGAACTGTTCTCCTGCGCGCGCCGGATCAGGTAAGGAATAACGTCGTGCACCTGGCCATAAGGCACATATTTGGACACGCGGTAACCGCTTTTGGCCAGGTTAAAAGTCAGGTTATCGCTCATACCGTACAATTGACTAAACATCGTATTCGGATGGTTGCGCGGAATACCTTTTTGCTCCATTAACTCGGCCAACAACAAATTACTTTGGGCGTTGTGACTGGCGTTGCACACGGCAATTTCGTCAATGTGATCCACACAAAACCGGAGCGCCGTGTTGTAGTGGTCGTCGGTGGTTTGTTTGTCGGGGTTAATTGGGTTGGGATACCCCATTTCTTCGGCGCGTTTGCGTTCTTTTTCCATGTACGCCCCGCGCACCAGTTTGGCACCCAGCATAAAACCGGCTTCACGGGCGCGGTCGGCACTTTCCATCAAAAACTGTAACCGGTCGTTGCGGTACATTTGATAGGTATTATAGACCACAACGGTTTGTTTGTTGTAGCGTTTCATCATCAACCACACCAAATGATCGAGCGCATCCTGAATCCAACTTTCTTCGGCGTCAATAAAGACGGCAACCCCTTTTTGGGCGGCGTGGTAACAAATGGTATCAAGGCGTTTGAGAGCGTTGCGGTATTCGGTCAACTCCTCTTTATTCATGGTAGCAGCCGATTGGATCTGCTCTAGTAGGGCAAAACGCGCCAAACCGGTTATTTTGGTACTAATGACCGGAATTTTTCCACCCGATTGTGAAGCAAAATCAATCGCACGGATATTTTCGTTCATCGTATGGTTAAAATCCTGTTCGGTTTCCTTGGCTTCGGCACCGTAATCAAGAATGGTCAACGCATTGGAATCGGCGAGGCGATCAATACTTTTTTGGCTTTCGAGCAGGGTGGAACCACCCACAAACTGTTCAAAAATGGTGTGGCGGATAATTTTTTCGGCAAATGGCAAATTCCATTCAACGGCAACCAGTCCCAACGAAGAACCGTATTTCACCAGCCAGGGGCGGTTCATCATACGGAATAACCAAGCGGCTTTTTTAAGTTCCTGATCACTAAGGTGGGCAAAAGCCGTGGCGGTATCCGAAAAATCGGGGAGTTTTGTGGTGGTGGTATCAACTGTATTGGCCATATGAATGGATTATGTGTTATTCCAAATTTCCCAGGCAGCATCGGCCTGAAGGTAAAGCATCTCGAGGCCGTTGAGCGTATGGGCTCCCTGTAAACCGGCTTGCCGCAAAAGTACAGTCTCTTGGGGATTATATACGAGATCGAATACCAGAATTTGGTCATTAAATAATTCAAAGGGCAATGGGGGGCAATCTTCTACGTGGGGGGCCATGCCTACCGGCGTGGTATTTACAATAAGAACGGGAGAATGGGGGCTTTGTTTTTGCAACCCGGATATTAACGCGGGCACCTGTTCCCAACTGTATTCATTTTCAGCCTTCGGGTCGGGCTTACGGGACACCACGGAATAGGCAATCCCCAACGTTTGCAGCACAAAAAACACGGCTTTTGCCGCGCCGCCGTTGCCCAAAACAAGGGCTTGGGTCTGGGGCGTGGCCCATCGTCCGCCCGCTTTATGTTCGAGCGATTGGCGAAAACCAACGGCATCGGTGTTGTGGCCGGTCAACTGCCCATTGGGGTCAATGTGAATACAATTGACCGCCCCAATGGCCGTAGCCGCCGCGCTCAGGTGGTGCAGATAGGGAATAACGGTCTGTTTGTAAGGAATGGTAACGTTTAAACCCACTAAATCGGGCTGCTCCGCCAGCAACGAAGGAAACTCCCCGATACTTTCCAGCGGGAATAGTTCGTAGCGGCAATTGGAAATTTGCTCGCGTTCAAATTTTTCGGTAAAATACCGCTTGGAAAACGAATGCCCGAGCGGAAAACCAATAAGACCGAATAATTTCATTTTTTTTAGTGAAAAACGAAAAGTGAAAAGTGAAGAGTGAAAAACGAATAGTGAAAAGTGAAAAGTTTTGCCCGTCGTCGCGTAGTTTTTTACTCTTATTGGGCAAAAATACACTACTCTTTACGACACGTAAAGTATTCATTATAAATATTTTAAAAGATATTTTCCACTATTCACTCTACACTTTTCACTATTCACTCTTCACTATTCACTATTCACTATTCACTTCTAAAAGTCAAATTCATCCAAATCGCCCCAATCCATTTTTTTGGAATTAGAAGCGGTTTGGGGCCGATTTTTTTGTTGGCCCTGTTGCGGGTGTTTGTGCAAAGGTTGACCGTTGCGGTTGTGTTGCTGCGGTCTTTGTTGCATATTTCCCGGTTGGTTGCGTTGCTGTGGCCGTTGCTGACCGTTGCCGCCTTGTTGCTGGCGCGGTGCGGCGGTGTTGGTACGCTGCTCCTGGCGCGGCTCTTGCGCGGGCCGGTCGTTGGTGCGCTGCGGCGGCTGCGGGCGTTGTGCCTGCGGCTGGCGTTGCGGTTGCGGTGCTGCCGATTTTTGCGTTACCGGATTGGGCTGAGCATCCCAAACTGGTTGGGGGTTATTTTGCGGCTTTGGCTGACGTTGCGGCTGCGGTTGTGCGTTTTGCGGGCGTTGCGGCGCGGATTGACGCTGTGGTTGCGGTGCATTACGCGGCTGTTGCGGTTGTTGTTGGCGCGGCGCGGATTGCTGGCGTTGGTTACGACCACCACCCCGGGGCTGGTTTTCTCTGGCGTCTTCTTCGCTATCGGGTGAAGGAACGCTGATTTGTAGGGCCAAATCAGGGCTGATAACGCCAACCGGCACTTTTTTACCAATTAACTTTTCAATGTCCCGCAGGTAAGCGCGTTCTTCCTGATCGCAGAAAGAAATGGCTTGTCCGCTGGCACCGGCGCGGCCGGTACGACCAATACGGTGCACGTACGTTTCGGGCACATTGGGCAAATCGTAGTTGAATACGTAGGCCAAGTCATCAATATCAATACCACGAGCGGCGATATCGGTGGCGACCAAAACGCGAGTTTTACCGTTTTTAAAATTGCTCAATGCCGTCTGACGGGCAGTTTGTGACTTGTTACCGTGAATGGCTTCGGCGGTAATGCGCACTTTCAGCAATTCTTTGGCAATTTTGTTCGCACCGTGTTTGGTGCGGGAAAATACCAATGCAGCCTTAATTTCGGGATCCTGCAAAAGGTGCGTCAAAAGGTTCTTTTTCTGGTTTTTATCGGCAAAAAAGACGGATTGTTGCACTTTTTCGGCCGTAGAAGAAACGGGGGTAACCGCTACTTTTTCCGGATTACGCAAAATGGTATCCGCCAGTTTTTGAATTTCATTGGGCATGGTAGCCGAAAAAAACAGGGTTTGGCGTTGGTTGGGCAATTTGGCAATTACCTTGCGTACATCGTGGATAAAACCCATATCGAGCATACGATCGGCTTCGTCCAAAACAAAAATTTCGAGGTTACCGAGGTGTACAAAGCCTTGCTGCATGAGGTCGAGTAAACGACCGGGCGTAGCAATGAGCACTTCTACGCCCCGTTTGAGGGCATCGGTTTGGGGCTGTTGACCCACACCGCCAAAAATAACCGTGTGCCGAATCCGCGTAAAAGCACCGTAGGCTTTAAAACTATCGCCAATTTGGATGGCCAGTTCGCGGGTAGGGGTAAGGATCAGGGTTTTGATGTTCATCGGGCCTTTTGCCGGAGGGGCCTGATGGTGGAGTTGAATAATGGGCAGTGCAAAAGCGGCAGTTTTGCCGGTTCCGGTTTGTGCACATCCCAAGAGGTCGCGCTGTTGTAAAACAACGGGAATGGCCTGTTGCTGGATAGGTGTCGGTGTGACATAACCTTCCGTGGCAAGGGCTTTCAGAATCGGCTCAATGAGACCGAGTTCGTTAAAAGTCATTTAAATAGTCTTAATAAATGCTGATTGTGACGCGCTGTGTGGACATCAGCGGTATTGTTTACGGGGAATGTGTGCGTCACAAAATACAAAAAAGCGAAATAACTAACTCGTTATCAATCTCTTATGCTACTACACTAAACACATTCTTTTGTTTTCCGGTTGCAAAGATACGGGATTTTGGTGAAAAGTGTGAAGTAAAGGTAAAAAACAAAAAGTTTCGCGCTTCCAACGGCCATTTATGTAATTTGGAAGACTCTTGCATCCGAAGGCCCGATATTTAAACGACACAGATATTATGATGAAATCAACGTTGATTACAGCGGCTTTTTTGCTCGCCATTACCACGGCTTTTGCCGCCACGCCCATCCGCATCTCTCCGGTAGTAAAAGAGGTTACCGTGTACCGCAGTGGCGCCAAACTCACCAGTATTGCCAAAGTAACGGTGCCCGCGGGTCGTTCGGAAGTGATTTTTGAAAACCAAACCGCGGCCTTTAACCCCCAAAGTTTACAAGTTCGCCTCGGCGGCAATGTTACCCTGAACGCGGCAGTTTTTCAATTAAAAATGCCCGCTCCCGTGGCCGAAAACCCGCGCGTTAAAATAATTAGGGACTCGATTGTGATTTTGGGCGACCAGGCCGCAATCTTACAAGCGGAGAAAGAAGTGTACGACGGCGAATACGAGATGTTAACCAGCAAATCGCAACAAATTGGCACTCTGACCGACAAAGGCCAACAAAACTTAGACATTACCCAGTTGCGCGACCTCGTGGAATTTTACCGCCAACGCATGTTAGACCTCAAAAAACAACAGCACCGCCTGCGCCTGCTCCAGCGTTCCAACGGCAGTTATATCCAGACCTTACAAAACGAACTGCAAAACCTGTACCCCAATACCGGCAACAGCAGCGGCGAAATTATTATGAAAATTGAGTCGCCCGTGGCCCAAACCATCGAAATTGCCTGCACTTACCTCGCCCTTCAGGCCAGTTGGTCGCCCTTGTACGACGTACACGCCAATGGATTGGACAAACCGCTTCAACTGGTGTACAAAGCCAATGTATTTAACAGTACCGGCTTCGATTGGAAAAATGTAAAACTCGCGCTGTCCACGGCCGTCCCTTTAACCAACAACAACCGCCCCATTTTATCGCCGGTTTTTGTGGATTTTCGCGTTATGCCGCAGCCCGTTCGCAAAGCCGCCGACCGCGCCCAGGCCAATACCAATATGTACCAGTTACAAGAGGCCGTAGTTACTGAAAGTGAAGTGATGGACGCCATTGCTTATCCGGTACCATTAGTTGCGGTCATGGAAGAACCACAGGAGTTTTTATCCACGTTTGACATTGCCAAACCCCAGGATATTCCGGCCAACGGTGAAACGAACGTAGTCATCATCGAAGAACGCGATATGGCCGCCGAATACCAATACCACGCGGTACCCAAATTGGACGCATCAGCGTTTTTGCTGGCTAAAGTGGCCGATTACGGCAAATACAACCTGCTGGCGGGTACGGCCAATATCTTTTTCCGCGATACGTACGTGGGCCAAACCTTTATCAACCCCAACGTCACCGCCGATACCCTGCTGATTTCGTTGGGCCGCGACGAACAAATCAGCATCAAACGGATTCAACCCAAAGACTTTACGGCCCGGAAAAAAATATTGAGCAACACCGTGAAAGAAAGTTTTGCCTACGAAATTACCGTGCGCAACAACAAAACCATCCCGATTTCCATTGAAATACTGGATCAGGTGCCCGTTTCCAAACAAGAAGGTATCGAAGTGGACGTGGAAGAAAAAGACGGGGCCGAATACACCGAAACCTACGGGAAACTACTTTGGAAATTGGATATTAAGGCCGGACAAAGTAAAAAAATCAAATTTGCATATTCCATTAAATATCCAAAAGACAAAATCATCGCCACGGTAAAGGGGCAAGAGCCGCAGCAATAAGAAACAGTTTCTAAAGATTTGTAGTATATTCGCGCCGTGTTTGGCGATAAATTTACTTTTTATAAACAATTAGATGCCACCGATTGCGGTGTGACCTGCCTGCGTATGATTGCGCGGCACTATGGTCGGCATTATTCTTTGGAGCGGCTGCGCGATTTGGCGCACCTCGACCGTCAGGGCGCATCGCTCATGGGCATTGCGGACGCAGCGGAGCGGATCGGTTTTCGGACGCTGGGTGTAAAAGTACCTTTTTCCCGGTTAAAAGAAGACGTTCCGCTCCCCTGCATTGCCCACTGGTCCGATAACCATTTTGTGGTGGTGTACGGCTTTGATAAAGACAAAGTATTGGTCGCCGACCCGGCCATTGGCAAATTGCGCATGAGTCCCGGCGAATTTCGCAAAGGCTGGGACCGCGATATTACCGCCGCCGAACCCCAGGGGATTATTCTGGCCCTCAACACCACCCCCGATTTTGAACGGCAGGACGAAGACGACAAAACCCTGAAATCCACCTCCGGGTTTTCGTTCCTTTGGCAATACATCAACAAACACAACGACCTGATTACCCAACTGCTGCTGGGGCTGTTGTTTGGCAGTATCATTCAGTTGGTGTTTCCGTTCCTCATGCAGGCATTGGTGGACAAAGGCGTGCAAATGCGCGATTTTGGCTTTGTTTGGCTAATTTTATTCGCCCAGGGCATGTTGTTTTTTGGGCAAATGTCCGTCGAGTTCCTGCGCGGCTGGATTTTGCTGCACATTGGTACCCGGGTCAATATCAGCCTGATCTCCGACTTTTTGATCAAACTGATGCGCTTGCCCATGGCCTTTTTTGATGCTCGCATGACGGGCGACCTGCTGCAACGCATTTACGACAACGAAAGGGTGGAGCGTTTTTTGACCTCTTCCTCGTTGCACACTTTATTCAACCTGTTCAGCCTGCTCATCCTGATGCTGGTGCTGTTGTTTTACAGTCCGGTCATTTGTACGGTATTTATTGTGGCGGCGCTGTTGTACTTAGGTTGGGTTTGGTTGTTTATGAGCCGCCGCCGCACCCTCGATTACCGGCGGTTCGAACGGATGGCCGAAAACCAAAGCACCCTCATTCAGTTGATCAACGGGATGCAGGAAATTAAACAACACAACGCCGAAAAACAAAAACGGTGGGATTGGGAGCGGATTCAGGCCCGTTTGTTCCGCGTCAACGTGCAATATTTGGCCACCGACCAGTTTCAACGCGCCGGAGCGGCTTTTATCAACGAAGGCAAAAATATCCTGATTTCGTTTTTGGCCGCCACCGCCGTCATGAACAACGAAATGAGCCTCGGGATGATGTTGGCCACCCAGTACATCATTGGGCAAATGAACGGCCCGCTGGAGTCCATTGTGCAATTTATGCTGGCCTGGCAGGAAGCCAAAATCAGCCTCGAACGCCTCAACGAAATTCATAACCGCCCCGAAGAAGAACCCCTTGACGCGGCCAAAGTGACCCTTTTGCCCGAAAATAAAGCCCTCGTACTCGACAATGTATCGTTCCGGTACGGCGGCCCGCACGATCCGGTGGTGCTCAAAAACCTGAACCTTACTTTCCCTTACGGCAAAACCACGGCCATTGTGGGTTCGAGCGGCAGCGGCAAAACGACCCTGCTCAAACTCCTGCTGAACTACTACACCCCCACCTCCGGTTTGGTGCGTTTGGGCGACATTAGTTTATCCAATATCAATACCCAACAATGGCGTTCGCAATGCGGCACCGTGTTGCAGGAGGGTTTTATTTTTAGCGATACCATTGCCCGAAATATTACCATCGGGGAAGAACTTATTGAGCCGCGCCGCCTGTACCACGCCGCCGAAATGGCCAATATCAAAAGTTTTATCGAGGGCCTGCCGCTGGGGTACAATACCAAGATCGGACAGGAAGGAACCGGCATTAGTCAGGGCCAGAAACAACGCATCCTGATTGCCCGAGCCGTGTACAAAAACCCGCAATTTTTCTTTTTTGACGAAGCCACCAACGCATTAGATGCCAATAATGAACGAATCGTCATGGAAAACCTCGGTCGGGTGTTTTACGGCAAGACGGTAGTCGTGGTGGCGCACCGCCTCAGTACCGTCCGAAATGCCGATCATATCATCGTTTTGGAGCGTGGCGAGGCCGTAGAGCAGGGCACCCACGAAGAATTAATCCAAAAAGGTGGATTATATTACGATTTAGTCCGCAATCAGCTAAATGTTTAACGTTTACAATACCTTTTCCCCTTATCTTTGCGCCGTTTTTTTAATTAAATGACGATGAATGAAATACTATTCATCGGGACTTATCAAACTTTGTTACTGAACTTATCATGCGCAAATACGCACTACCCTTAATCCTTGCGACGGTTGTGGGCGGCCTTTTTTTGGGTTGGAAACCACTGTCAGCCATTTATCTGCCGAGCGTACCCCCTGATTTAACCAATGAATACATTTGCATTCCGACCGGCTCTTCGTACGAAGATGTGGTGGCGCTTTTGCTAAAAAGCAATATCGTACGGAGCGAAACCAATTTCCGGTGGGTGGCCGAACAAATGAAATTTGACAAACGCACCATGCGGGCGGGTCGTTTCAAAATCCAGCCGGGTTGGAGCAACCGCGACCTGATTCAGCACCTGAGATCGGGTGAACAAAGCCCGGTAAAGGTGATCATCAACAGTGAACGCCTGCCCGAAGACGTGGCTGGTGTGGTGAGCCAATTTATCGAAGCCGATTCGTTGGCCGTTTTACAGGCATTTCGCGACCCGGCCCTGCTCAAAGAACTGGGCCAAACCCCTGAAACGATTATTTCCATTTGTATCCCCAATACTTACGAAATGTATTGGAACACCGACGCCCCGGGCTTACTCCGTCGGATGAAAAAAGAACACGACATGTTTTGGTCCAAAAACGACCGTTTAAATAAAGCCAAAGCCCAGGGTTTAAATACCGTTCAGGCCTACACATTGGCCTCCATTGTGGAGCGGGAAACCAATTATAACCCGGAAAAACCCACCGTGGCGGGCGTGTACCTCAATCGCCTGAAAATCAACATGAAACTCCAGGCGGACCCAACGGCGGTATTTGCCACCCGCGACTTTGCCACGCGCCGCGTGACGCAGGTGCACACCTCGTTCAATTCGCCCTACAATACGTACATGTACAAGGGCTTGCCGCCCGGCCCCATCAGCATGGCTTCTATCCCCAGCCTGGACGCGGTATTGAACCCGGAGCAACACAATTACCTGTACTTCTGCGCTAAACCCGACGAATCCGGCACTCACGCCTTCGCGGCGACCTTGCAGGCACACAACGTCAACGCCGAAAAATTCCGGGCGTGGATGCGGACGAAAGGGTTGTAAAAAAGAAAAGGGCTGTATTCTGGTGGAATACGGCCCTTTTTTTGTGCATTTATTGGTATTTCAGCGATTGCAGACGATCGTTGGTCGCTTATACGAAAGATACCATTTTCTGCGCTGTCGGCTCCTGCGATAGTCATTCATGCAACTTACAAGTATTTGTTGATCACAAAATGACCATAATTATATCCCAATCTAAAGAGGACTTCCATCGGTGCATTATACAACCTTATAGTTCTTTGATGAAGTATGTTCTGCGCACTATACACTATTTTGAAGTCATATTTATCCAATATCCATTGGTCGGTAGCCAGTGGGAAATCAGATAAATCACGTGCGTAGACGGTAAAGTGCCGATCAACGCACAAATTATCCAGAAAGTCAACCTCACAGCGTTCACCATTATTAAGGTGTTCATAATAAGCAATAATTTGACCATAGTAAAAACAAGTATCCCGATATTCAAAAGTAAAACGAGCACTTGTGTTGTCTATTTTTTCTATCTTAGCATCCCAGTAATTATCATTGATTATTTGATCAATAAAACGGGTGTGAACAATGCAGCTATCCTCTTCCATAAATATTAATTTTTTGTTGATAAAAATCCAACACAAACTCGGTGTCTTTTTTAGTCCATTTAAATTTTTTCAAGTCAAAACCCAATTTCATTTCTTGTTCAGTGAAGCCGTAGTAGTCAATTACTGATTCTGGAAAAAGAGTTAACAATGCTCTGTTTACTGTTGGAGAAAAAGAAAAGTGAGATATTTCATTCAAAAAGAAATAGTTACCTCTGCGTTTCCGCTGCATTTTTATTACATTATATTCTGAACGCATCATGTCTTGAGGCATAAATGCGCTTTCAAAATGGAAAGGTTGGAGTAAATCCCATTCTACGGGATCTCTTGAGCGTATCATTTCGATCAGGAGATCAATGCTTACCCAAACCACCCCCACGTGCAAATAGATATCCATCAGTATATAAAAAACAGTGCGGCGTAATAATTCATTTTTTAATTTTTTATACCGATACGAAGGGTAAAGCACAGGATGTAAAACATACCTGAGATAGTATATAACCACTTCGTTTTCAAGTTCAGGTATTGGTTCCATGAAAAGCTCTGGACTCACCATGTTTGCCGATTTTGCGAACGCCACCCAATCAAAAGTAGGATCTGACATGAATGATTCGTAATCTGCCCTCAGAGCAGGTAATTTATCTCTTAAGAGGATAGATAAGTAATTCCAAAAACCGTCGTTAACATCATCACCGAACTCCAAAAATTTCCGATAAGACACCCCCGGTGTTTCAAATATGTTGACAACATTGTGATTCCTTTGCAATTGAGTTGCGCAAAATTCAAAAAGTACGCTATTGGTAAAATCTGTCATAAATATTTATACATATAATGTCATTTTTCATAAAAAACACCCAACCACAAGCCACACGCGACGAGATGTGCATCTCGCCGCTGTACGCGCGATGGCGGGGACTTTCAAAAATCAAAAATCTTATATCGGAATTCTTACATCAAAAAGTCTTCCGTCTATTCAAAGAAAAGGGCTGTATTTCGCACTACGCGAAATACAGCCCTTTTCTTTGGCAAATTTACCGCCGTTTAGTTAGGCGCGAAATAAATGGGCAATACCATTTTACACGCCACTTTTTCGCCATTCATGGTTGCAGGTTCCCACTTGGGCATAGCACCCACTACGCGCAAACCTTCTTTAATGAGGCGGTTATCCATTTCGGGGTTACCTAAGTGTTCTACACTGGTGATGGTGCCATCGGCATTGACCGTAAAACCAACGT
Organism: Chitinophagales bacterium; assembly: GCA_013298845.1. Taxonomy (GTDB): domain Bacteria; phylum Bacteroidota; class Bacteroidia; order Chitinophagales; family Saprospiraceae; genus M3007. Next base: position 206,199 of record JAAFJN010000006.1, on the reverse strand, counting down.
TAACGGTGCCTTTTGCCTGGCTCATCCGGCAAGCCGCCGGGTACACCACTTTTTCCTTCAGGTGGGTAGTAAGGGCTTCCTGGCCGCCCGGAAATGCCGGTGCTTTGTCCACCTTGGAAATATCCGCAACAACGGTTTTAGCGGCGTCCTGAGCCTGAATGGTACCGGCTGTGGCTACAGTGCATAAAAATGCAACTACAATCGCAAATTGACTAAATTTCATGTTTAAAAAAGTAGTTTGAATCAGATTAATGTTAAATGCTGTTTTAAAATTTCTTACCGGCCCAAAGTCCCCGCAGTACTTTTAAAACATCGTTTGACAAAGATACAACGCAACCGTTGAATGCTGCTTTACCTTCGATAATTATTGCTTGGGGCTGCTGCCAACTTCTTTGTACGAAAAAATCCAAAGCCCAAAAAAAGTTAACGTACCGTTGAGCAAAATGGTTAAGAAACCAATGTCGAAATGCCATTGTTTGCACATCGTTTCGAGACCCCAGGTGAGCAGGGGGGCCAATACGCACACCACGGGAACAAACCGGTCGTGCAACTGAAAACGTGTGAATAAACCAAACGCAAACAAACCCAACAGTGGCCCGTAGGTATAACCCGCCAGTTTAAAAATCAGTCCCAGCACGGCCCCGTCGTTGTAGGCGTACAATAACCGGATAATGATTACAAATACCACCGAAAAACCCAAGTGAACGTAAGTCCGCTGGCGGTGTTGTTGTTTGTCGGCAGCGGCGCGTTGGGCAATTTGTTCGGGGGTGGCGTATTCGGGCGTTGGGGTATTTTGTTTTTCGAAGTTCAAAAAATCAATGCAAAACGAAGTGGTTAACGCCGTGAGTGCACTGTCGGAACTGGCGTAGGTACTGGCCACTAAACCCAGTATAAAAAAGATACCCGCCGCCGCGTCGAGGTGTCCGAAGGCGATTTTGGGGTACAACTGGTCGCTTTTGGTCGGAATATCAATGCCCAAATTATTGGCGTACAAGTACAACAACGCCCCCAAAATCATAAAAGCAAAGTTGATGACCACCATGTAGCCACAAAACACAAACATGTTCTTTTGGGCTTCGCGGATATTTTTGCAGGCCAGGTTTTTTTGCATCAAATCCTGGTCGAGGCCGGTCATGACAATGGCCACCAGTGCCCCGCTCACAAACTGTTTGACAAAATGGTTGGGATCGGAGGCGAAGTTGTCAAAAAAGAACATTTGACTGTAGCGGCTATTAGACACGGCCGTCCAGATTTCGCCAATGCCGTTAAAATTTAAAGCCTTTCCCACCGAAAATACCGTCCAGATCACCGCCGCAATAAAGAAGGTGGTCATAATGGTATCGGTCCAGATGATGGTTTTTAAACCGCCCTTGAACGTATAAGCGTAAATAAGGGCCAACATAATGATGACCGTGAGTTCAAACGGTACACCCAAAGGCCCAAAAACGAGGTTTTGAAGGACAACCGCGGCCAAAAACATGCGCGCCGCCGAACCCACCGTGCGGGAAAGAATAAAAAACCCGGCCCCCGTTTTGTAGGAGTAATAACCGAATCGTTGTTCGAGATAACCGTAAATGGAGGTGAGTTGCAGGCGGTAATACAGGGGCATGAGCACGGTGGCAATCACGAAATAGCCGAGTAAATACCCCAACACCATTTGCATGTAGCCAAAGCCGCGATTAATGCCCGCATCCAGCCCAACGGACCCCGGTAACGAGATAAAAGTTACTCCGCTAATGCTCGTTCCTATCATTGCGTAAGCCACCACGTACCAGGGTACATTGCGATTGGCCAGGAAAAAACCTTCGTTCGTATTGTTGCGTCCCGTGAACCAGGCCACCCCCATCAACATCAAAAAATAGGCAAAAAGAATGCCCAATACAATAATTGGAGACAAATATGAGTTCATATTACAGGCCGCAAGGATACGGATTTTTAAGGGAAAAGGTAATTTTTTTTAACTTTAACACCTTTTTTGTGCACTAAATAAAAAAAGCCTGTACCTTTGACCTATGTTTTAACCAACCCGTTTCTTTAAAATGTTCAACCGTTTACTAAGTAATTCGACACAAAACAACAAAAAAGAGACCAGCGAAGAGCAGACAAAATCACTTGACTCGCTTATTGATGCTGCTTCAGTGTTGGACAAAGAGGATATGATTAATATCAAAGGGGGAGAGTCGAATAACCAACAGACCCACCTGAATCATTTTGAGTTGCGTGATATCCCCGGCGGCAATACACCTTCCTGATACTCGTGTTAAGAAACATTTTATCGGCTATTCCGTTAATGCGGAGTAGCCTTTTTTATTTATGCAAATTTTATTTCAAGACGACGCCTTACTCGTTGTGAACAAACCCGCCGGCATTGCCGTGCAACCGGACAAAACGGGCGAACCGTCGTTGCTGGACCAGGCTTCGGCCGAAATTGGCCAACCGCTGTTTGTGGTGCACCGCATTGACCGCCCGGTAAGTGGCGCGGTGGTTTTTGCCAAAACCAAAGAAGCCGCCCACGTATTATCGGTGCAGTTTCAGGAAAAAAGTGTTCAAAAAACCTACCTGGCCGTCTCTGGGCAATGTCCCGACCCGCCATTGGGCGATTTGGTGCATTATTTTGAAAAAAACGAAACCCAAAATAAAAGCAAAGCCTTTACCACCAACAAAGACGGGCGCGCCAAAGGTTCGCTCAGTTACAGCGTGGAGGGCCGCTCGGATCGGTATTTTTTGCTGCGTATTCAATTACATACCGGCAAACACCACCAAATCCGGGCGCAATTGGCCGCCATTGGTTGCCCCATCAAAGGCGACGTGAAATACGGGGCCAAACGCGGCAACCCCGACCGCTCCATTCACCTGCACGCCTGGAAAATTAGTTTTGAACACCCCGTTACACAAGCCAAAATGGCCCTGGAAGCCGACTTGCCCCGCCACGATACCCTTTGGAATGCATTGGTCCCGGTAAAATAATCTAAGTTTATTATCGTTGTAGCAGCACTTGTACGTTACTTTAATCAAGATAAATTATACAACATGTCGCTTCGCCTATTTGCCATTATTTTACTTGTTTTTTCAACCCTAAATACTACATTTGCCCAACGTTCCAAAAAGGTGCAGTTAAACCCCATTTCTTTGGGTTTTGACCTGCCCGATTCTTACAAAAATCGCACGTTTATCAAAGGATTAGCCGGTTTTGTAAATAATATTGACCAATTGGTGGGGTCCATGATTTTGATTGAAGGAAACAAAACATCCGTCCTGACGCGGTTTGTGAAAGAAGGTAAACCGCCATTAGTCACCACCTCGTCGTCGGATGTGATTTTTAACGCCAAAATTGATTCCAAATTTAAACACAACGGCGCTTATTCCATTGCCTCCACCAAAATTGAAAAAGACGCCATTTACGAGGTCGTTATTACCGACGTGGGCGTGGCTTTTTTGCCGGAAGATTATATTCCTTACCTGGAAATTTGTAACGCTTCCCAAAATGTCAGCGACGACGTAAAAAAACGTACCTTTTACGTGCGGTCGGCCAAACTCACCACGGTATACACGCGGGCTTTTAAAAAAACCGACGTAGAATCGGCCATTAACGGGATTGCTTTTAGTGCCAACGGCGAAATTTACAGCAGTTCCGAGCAGTTCCGGGTGGATTATATCGTTTCGGTGGATTTGGTGAGCCTCGAAAAACTGCTGGCTTTGCAAAACTGCGGCCAGTTGCAATTAGCGCAGGAAATGGCCCTCCGCGAACGCGCCGAAAAAGCCAAAATCGAAGCCTTAAAAGCCAAAGAGGAAAAAAACTCCCGGGAAAATGACCTCGCAGCGGTGCAGGCCAAATTAGACGAATTACGCCGTTTGTTGGGACAAAGCACCGAGCAAAACGTGGAACTGCAAAAACAACTCAAAGACACCGTGGAACGCGAACGACAGGCTACCGCCCAATTGGCCGAAGCCCAACGCACCGCCACCCTTTTGCAACAAACCGCCGATAAAGAACAACAAAAATCAGACTCGTCCGAAAAAGTGATTTTAACCGTAAAAAGTAAAGAAGGCAACGTGCTCGAAATTATCAGCCTCGACGAGTTGAGCGCCGAAAAACTCAACGAACTGGGCTTTAACGGAGAAATATTAAAATCCAAACAGGACGAATAAATTTTAATAATCAAATAACATCAAATTTATGGACAAGTTAGAACAGCGAAAATACCCAATTGGCAAGTTTGAATATGGCAAAACCTACACGATTAACGATACCAGAAAAAACATCAAAATTATTGCCCGGCTGCCAAAAGTACTCAAAAAACTCTTAAAAAAAGCCCATCGCTCCGATCTCGATACCCCGTACCGGGAGGGAGGCTGGACTGTTCGGCAAGTTATCCACCACCTTTCCGACAGCCACGTAAACGCCTATATTCGGATGAAAATGGCCGTTACGGAGCACCATCCGACCATTAAACCGTACGATGAACAGGCTTGGGCCGAACTCGAAACCGGCAAAATTGCGCCCGTGCGCGATTCGGTCCGGTTGCTAAAAGTGCTCCACAAAAAATGGCTCGATTTTATGGAAAGCCTCTCCGACGCGGACTTAAAAAAAGGCTACGTGCATCCGGCCATGCAGCGCACCGTATTGCTTCCCGAGGCCATTGCCCTGTACGCGTGGCACTCACAGCACCATTTGGCGCACATCCGGCTGGTAATAAGCCCCAAGGCAGAAGATAAAAAGGTTCCGCTCGTTGTTAAACTGGAAAAAGTAACCCCGCCGGTGGAAAAAGCACCCGAGACTACGGTGCCGGAAACCAAGCCAACAGCCGTAGAGCCGAAACCGACAACAACGGCCCGCAAACCAAAGACCGGTGCTTCGGCCACGTCTACCGCAAAAGCAGCCGTGGAGAAAGCGCCCCGCCGTCCCAAAAGTACCGCACCGGCCGCCAAAGCGCCTAAATTAACCCGCGAAGAGGCCATTGAAAAAGCACGCGCAGCCTTGGATCAAAAGGCAACGAAGGAGGAAACGCCGCAACCCAATACCACCGTTACGTCAGCCAAAGCACGCGCCGCTAAAGCCGCTAAAAAACCAGCCGACGCAGACACGCCTAAACTTACCCGCAGCGAAGCATTGGCAAAGGCTCGCGCCGCTAAAGCCGCTAAAAAACCGGCCGACGCACCCACCGACGCAGACGCGCCTAAACTTACCCGCAGCGAAGCATTGGCAAAGGCTCGCGCCGCTAAAGCCGCTAAAAAAGTACAGGATACACCGGAGTAAGGGGGGGGAACTGGTTGAATTGGTTGAATTGGTTTTGCCCGTTGTAGCATACACCTTTTGTAACTATCCAGCCGCTTTGTGCGGTGAAAACGCACGAAATATGGGCTTTCCCGCTATTTATGACCTCGGCAGAGGTCAAATATTGGTAGAGTCCGCAGTTATGCCTTTTTTTTGACCTCGGAGAGGTCGCACATTGGTGGCTTTTATCGGGCAAATGACACTAATATGCAACCTCTCCGAGGTCAGTGGAAAGCGGCTGGATCGTTACCACTTTTGTTATACGTACAATAGCCACCAATTTGCCCGTCATAATGTTTTTTTACCACTAAAACTAAGAATTCACTAAGCATAGCGAGTTCAGTATTAATATTTTAAAAGCATTTTTCACTATACACTTTTCACTATACACTTTTCACCATACACTTTTCACTAATCTACGCTTAGTGTCTCTTACATTTTCTTACAACCTCAGTGGTAAAAATGTGTACGCTACAACGGGCAGTCTAATGTCTTTTGTCTAAGGTCTCTAAGCGCCTACCCGTTAACAATAACCCCGTTCGGTAATATTTCCATGAGCCGGGTAAGGCTGGAAGTGGGATCAAAAACGTCGTCGTCGGAGACCCCTTCGGCGATGTGTACCCCCAAGTCTTCGTCAATTTTGGCCACGGCTCGACGTACTTTTTGACCATCTACGAGGGTAAAAGCGATCATTTTTTGGTCAATTGGCTCCCCTTTTTCGGTAAAAGTAGCCAAAACGTATTGGTACAGCAGCAAACCCGCTTTCCACCACACCAAGGCAATATATTTCTCGTCGCAATCAATGGCAAAACAGGGCACATACTCCGTAAATTCATCGGGAGTTTCTTTTTCGAGCGGTGCAATAAACTGCTCAATAAGCGCATCCGACAATGGGCTGTTTTCGGTACTAAACGTATGGTGTGTATCTTCTCCCAAGGTAACAGGCATTACCAGGGGGGGAAATTTTCCGACAAAATCAATAAATTCTAATTTTTCTGACATGCGTAATCAGTTCTTCCTTATTTATTGTTAAAAAAGGCCGCAAAGGTAACATTTTTAAAAATGATACCACATAAAGTACCCAAGGTTTTGCTCTTCCCGCTAAAAGTAGGGGTAAACCGACAAAAATGCCTACCTTTGCCCCGATGCAGACTACTGCCCATTTATGTATTGTTGTACCCTGCTATAACCCGTCGGAGGAATGGGGGCCTGCCTTTGCGCTAAAATTCAACGAATTAAAGGCACGCCTGTCGTCGTTAACGCACACCATTGATCTTGTGCTGGTCAACGACGGGCACATCAATAGTACCCGCCCGGTGGTACTTGACCAACTTCCCGCGTTGGTTCCAGGTATTCAAATTATTAGTTACGAACAAAATCGCGGCAAAGGATACGCTTTGCGGCAGGGTGTACAACAGGCCCAAGGCGATATTTATCTCATTACCGACGCCGATTTCCCTTACACAATGGATAGTATGGTGGCGATTGTGGCGCACCTGATTCAACAGGGCGGTATTGCGGCCGGTAACCGCGATCTGGCCTACTACAGCCACGTGCCGTTGTTTCGGCGGCTATTGTCCAAGGGCCTCCGCTGGATGTTGCGCAACCTGCTTCGTTTGCAAGTGACCGATTCACAATGCGGCCTGAAAGGTTTTGACAACGCCGGCAAAACCGTTTTTTTGGAAACGGGTATTGATCGTTTTTTATTCGACCTTGAGTTTTTGTTATTGGCCAAAAAACGCGTGACGGTGTACCCCGTCCCCGTTCAATTGCGCCCGGGCGTGGTGTTTAGTAAAGTCGGTTGGAAAGTACTGGCCACCGAGGGCGCCAACTTTTTAAAATTGTTTTTGGGGCAATTTGTGCGGTAACGCGCAGGTATAGTACGCAAAACGGCCACCCGGATAACTCCAAGTGGCCGCTATAACGGGTATTTTTTACTGTTAAATGGCAATATCAATAATTTCGAACTCCAGCGCACCACCGGGGGTTTGCACCTTTGCAATGTCCCCTTTGGTTTTTCCCAAAAGACCGGAGCCAATGGGAGAGGAAACGGAAATTTTGGATTGTTTAGGATCGGCTTCTTTTTCGGAAACCAATTTGTAGGTAATTTCTTTACCCGTTTTCAGGTTTTTGATGGTGACATTACTGAGGATGGCCACTTTGGAGGTATCCAAATGGCTCTCATCAATCACGCGGGCATTGGACATTACCGTTTCCAATTCACTGATTTTTAATTCCAAAAGACCCTGTGCTTCTTTTGCCGCGTCATATTCGGCATTTTCGGAAAGGTCACCCTGAGAGCGTGCTTCGGCAATAGACCGAGCAGCTTCCATCCTTCCGTTGGTTTTCAGCTCTTCTAATTCGGCTTTTAGTCTGTCGTAGCCACCTTGGGTCAAATATGTGTAATTAGACATACGAGATCGTGTTTTATACAAAAAAAGAGGAACGCTTCCATCTGATGATGGAAACGTTCCTGTAAAATTTCGCTGCAAAGTTAAGGGTGTTTTAAGTTAACTTGCAAGTTTTATTTTTCTTTTACCAAAATAAATTAAAACTCAACGCGAATACCGAGGTTATGAATGCCGCGATACACGAAAGTGCTGCGGTAGCCATAGTCAATGGCGAAGCGGGTGCTGGAACCTTTTTTAGCGCCAAAAGCAAAAGACAAACCGGCAGCGAGGCCATTATCCAAAGTACGTTCTACTTCGTTGGAGTCAAATTCGTATTTGTACGCCGTACGGAGTGCAAAAAACTCTTTGTAACGGAACTCAACACCTAAACCAGCCTGGTCGCGGGCAAATGCATTGGAAGTGAAGTTACCGATCAACGACAATGCAGCCATGCGGCCAAATAAGAAGTCGTAAGAAGCGCCAATATTCAACTGAGATGGCAATTCGTACGGTGCAGAACGGTTGTAATAAATGTTGTCGTACGGGAAGTTAGGGCCTGGGTTAGGCAATGAAGTGGAAAGACCTTCACCCGAAAAACGCATTTTACTACCTACGTTGCGCAAAGAAATACCGAACTTAAATTCGTCGTTTTCGCCGGTAACGTATTGTACACCGGCATCCATAGCGATGGCGCGAGCGGCTACGCTGTTTGCCGATTCGCTAACTATTTTGGCCGTTACACCCACGGAAACTTTGTTGGAAAACACGTGTGCGTAAGAAAGGCCCATGTTAAAAAACGTAGGGCTAAACGTTGTGCCGGTTCCGCCGGGTGTGTTTTCGGTGGTAAATTCCAAATCACCCATATCCATGGACATCAGGCTAACACCAAAGGTTCCTTTACCAATACGACGGGCAAAACCCAACGCATTAATACCGATACCTGCGCCTTCCATGTAACGCGTGTGGCTAAGGTTCAACTCGGTGCTTTTGATACGACCAAGACCCGCCACGTTGAGGTACAACGCCTCTGAGCCGGTAATGCTGGCTGTATTCAAAGAATGCAAACCGGCACTGCGCGCCCAAGGGTTAATCAGCAATTGGTTGGCACCCGCTTCACCTTGGCGGTCGGGGTTACCAGCCAATACCGTACCCGCGCTTAGCACGCTCACCAACAGCAGCAGGATAAAGTATAATTTCTTCATTATAATTGAATAGTTATGAGTTATGAGAGATAAGCGATGCATGATGGAGTGACGAACCCCGCGTTGTGGATCAAAGCGTGGGTTCATCACTCCGGTATCATCGCTACTGTTATATACCCGTTGGGTCAAACTGGCGTGGTACCCCGAACCATTTCACCGTTCGTTCGCCCATACCTTCGGCCGCTACGTGGATCAGGTAAACACCGGCAGCCACTGGGATACCTTTGTTGTTTTTGAGATCCCACTCGATGGCTGGTGTAATCTGACGGTATGCGGCGTACACTTCGTCGCGTTTGTATTGGCGGATAAAGCGACCATCCAAGGAATAAATGGTAACCACACACTTGGCGGGCAAGTTGGTGATTTTTACAATATTCGATTGGCTGCTGCTTTCATACTGAGAGAAACCGTAGTATGGGTTTGGCACCAATTTAATGGAATCCAACGCATTTTCAATTTGCACCTCGTTCAAAACAGTTGCACTGCGGCCAGAGATTTTGAAACGGTAACGTGGGTGACCATCTCCGCTGTTTTTACGAACCGCGTATGGGTTTTCCACGCGCAATTTCACCGTCAAATCCGTTGGGATCAAACCTTGGCTCAATGATTTCAATTCGTACGTTGGTGTTAAGGCCAACATACCAGTCCACGCCAATGTTTCTACCGCCTGGGTTTTACGCAGGTTTTTCAACGATGCAGAGGTCCAGTAGTCGGGGTTGAGGCGCGCACGGATGTAGTTACACTCGTCGTACTTAGTATTCGACACGTACACAAAGTGTTGTCCACCGGCCAGGAAATCAGATACCTCAGCGGCAAAGTTTTCTTCGCGCAAGAACTGACTGGTTGGGTTAAACAACATATCACGACCGGTATAAGCCGCATCAACGGCCTTGCTGTACACGGAGTTTTCGCCAAAGAAAATATTGAGGCGTTCGCCCGTTTCTACGTTGACGGCGTAGCCTGGGAACCAGCCCATGCCGCGCATGGGTTCACCACGAACGGGGTTCAACAATTTTTTGTTCGGGTTGGCTGCCGTTGGATCGGGCAATGAGTCAGGCTCAATGGCACCATCCGGATCAGGGAAACCATCACCATTTGCGTCTTCCTTACCAACGGAGAGGGAGTAACGAGTATCAAAACTTTGACGTACGCGGCCCGGACCAGATTCCGTAGTCAGCGCAGGATCTCTTACTACACCTGGCAATACACCCGTGTAGTACTCGGTTGCCGTTTCAATAACCACGCAACGGCTCCATTTTGTTTTATCCGATGTAAATACGATATCTACGTTTGGCAACGCGTTAAGGCGTCTGAAGCGGTTATTCGCCGAAGATGGGTTCAAATCACCCAAAGCCGTGGAATTGTAATAGCTACCACCTACTTTACCCGTCCAAGAGGGCGTCAACATACGTGGGAATCCACCGCCGCCAATTGGGCCATCGGGCAATTCTGCCGAAGCCAATGGATACGGTACAAATACACCATTACCCATTGTAGTCAAACCTTGCTCCGGGTCAAGAACGAAGTCTTCTTCCGTTTTGGATGTTTTTACAAAGTTGAACAAACCGGCATCCTGATCATTCAAACCAAACAACCAGGTTTCGTTTGGATCGGCAAAATCCCACTCCTGACCAACAGCACCGTTAGCGGCACCCGGATCAGCAACACCGGCCAGTTGTACCGCTGGGGTAAAGTTACCGGCATCCGGCGTTTGCGTGATGGTTACAGTAAAGCCATAATTCAAAAACACCTGTTCGTTGAACTCGTCGATACCTTTAGTAGAAACAACAACCGGGTCGCCGGCAATGTCAATGCGTTTGAGTTCCCAAGTCGCATCTGCGTCCAATACGCTATCGTTGTTATCGCTGTCTTTAAACTGAATTTCGAACTCGCCTTCTTTAATCTCAAATGGATTGAAGATGATGATATTCAACGGACCTCGGCCGGGCAGGTAGGTAATTTCACCGTCGTTATTCGACAACATGCTTTCGCGCTCTTCTTTAGAAACGTCGAGGAAGTTGCCACCAACACCCTGGCCTTCGAGGCGGGTAATTTCAACGCCGTCACCATAAGCAGAATTCAACACCTGATCAACTACCGGGCGTGGAATTACTGTTTTGATTTCAACGCGACCACCTTCGAGGTAGGGCGTTTGCTGACCAGAAAGGAACTGACCATTTTGCTCAAAGTCTTCGTAGTTGTTGTGCGCATAAGCCACCACTGCGTAGTAGTATTTCTTATGGTTAATCAACTGACGAGAGTTACCCAAAGCGAATTGGTCTTCGGTAATTTGGAACGTGTGGCGAATACCGGCATCCGGTGCATCCACGCGCTCTTCGGGGTAATAAATCTTCTTCGTTGGGTTGTCCGGATCGGTTGGATCTGGTGCTTCTACCCAGTTAAAGATCTTTCTGATATTGTTTTTCTTGTCAACAACCTCTACCAAACGCGCCTGATCCGGGTCGTTAAAGTCACGTACGGATACAGCCGGGTTCAATACCTGGTAAATTTTATAACCTTCAAACTTGTAGCTAGCCTCTTCACGTGGTACGTCATTAGGTGCCAAGAAGTCTTTTTGGATATAACCTTCATCTTTGTTGTTACTAACGCCAGAGTTGGACAATACCGCAATCAACTGGCGATCCATTTCGATCCAATCTACAGTTGGCGCATCCGGACCTTCCAAACGCTCAAAGCAGTTGTCGAAAAGACCTTGGGCCAATTTATCGGCACGGAGCAACAATTCTACATCGGGGCAAGGGTACGCGATATTTGGAACCCACGGCACCCCGATAATCAATTCGTTCTGTGCACCCGGCTTAAGCAGGAATGGACCTGAAGCCTGAAGGGTACGACGGTCACCAAAGTCGAGACCAGCCGTACACATGGACCAACCCGTCGGATCCTGAGGGTTAGATGGCAATGCGAATTTTGTAAAATCGGTGCTACCAATATTGTAACCAGTTCCACCGAAAGTTAACGGTGTGCCATCGCGCCATGTACCCGTCAGGTAGTTGTAAAACTCAGCGGGCAAGTTGGGGTCCGTCGTTGGCGGAGCCGGGGTACCAACGCTTGGGTTGTTAAAATACATGAAAGACGACATACCGATTTCAACCAGAACGTCGGTTGGTTCGCCGGTAATAGAGTCAATCACCGTAATTGGGCGGCGTGGGCCACGGAAGTAATCCACCCCGATAATCGGCACGTTATTGCAATAAGTGGGCACCTCGTCGCAGTTACAAGCCGGTTGTCCGTCTACCGCATCCTGGTTATAGGTGTACATCAAATCGTTGAGGGTATCACAACCAATATAGTCATCGGTGTAGCAACCCAAGTCGGCATCTACCCACATCGCGAAGTAAGTAGAGTCAATCAATTCGGTAGCGCGGTTAATCAACTTATAACGTTGGAACGTCATGTCGTTGAGTTCGTCGCTGGTTTGGTAACCAAAAGCCTGCACCTGTACTTCCATCTGGATGGGGTCACCACCGGTACGTGCGTGGGTAGAGTTAGAACCCTCGTCGTTATAAATCCAGAAAATCATTTCGGCGGGATAACGTTGGTCATCGCAACCACGAATTTCGATGGATGGGTAGTCCCCTTTCAGCGGATCGTATTGGCCGTCAAAATCGGCGTCAAAGAAACCCGCCAAACCCTGTTGGGTATTCGGCAACGCGAAATTATTGATTTCAACAAAGTAAGGATTGCCTTTCGCCGGCCAACCTTTTACACCCCGTGGGATGAGCGCCGGATCCACAAGACCCGCCAAAAGATTGTTCAAGTGCTGGCGAATTTCGTCACCCGTTACGCGGAAGTGACGGTCCCAACTTTTACAAACGTCTTCGGTTGTTGTACCGGTAACGGGATCCAATGGGCCAGGCCAAAAATCATTACGACCACTTGGGCGGTAATCCTGACAAGCCAATTTGAGGTTACCCGCGGCGTCAACGCCACCCAACCATACGGAGGCGGCGAAAATGGAGGAAACCTCGCGCTGACCCGTTGTCGGGTCCACTTTTGGTACAATGTAACGACCGTCGTTAAAGTCCCACCAACAGTCACCACCACCCAAAAGGCGCGCGCGTACGTTGTTGATGTCCTGGTCAATGGACGATTGGGAGTTGGCGCAGAAACCGCGAAGAGAAGCCGCCGGTTTTTCTACCTTTTTCTTCCCCAGGTCGGGAGTATGTGCCATCAGGCCAACTACCACAAAGGATAAGAGTGCTGTAAGCCAAATGTTTTTACGTATCATAATGTTTGTGTTTTAGAATCCAAATGACGCACCCACATAAATACGGCGCGGCAAAGTGAAGTTGTTTGGATTAAGCATAGACCAAGCGTAAGAAGCCTGGAATGCGTTGATATTTCTACCTTGGAGTTGTGTATTTCTCAAAATAGACTGGCCTTCGTTGGTAGCGAGGTAACCATCTTCGGTGGGTGAACCGGTGTACTCGTAAACATTGGTTACGTTGCGGCGATCCAATACGTTAGAAACGCGCAGGTAAATGTTCATGTCGAGTGGTTTTTTACCACGTGGATTGAGGTTAACAGTTTTGTCAACGCGCAAGTCAATGTTTGAACGCCAAGGCAAACGGTTACCGTTGATGGTACCGGTGTTACCACTTGCGCCAAAACGGTCAGGACGCAAACGCGCCGTGTATGGGCGACCAGAAGCCGCGTTGAATTGTACGTTTACACCAAAATTAGCCAAAATTTGGCGGCCTGCAATTTCAGGACCCGTGTATTTTTTGCCTTCGTCGTAGCGGTAGTCAAGGATACCGGCAATGCTGTGGCGCTCGTCAAAATCCAACGGATACAGGGTGCGCAATTGCTGGCGCAAACCGCGCTGAGTAGCCGAGTTAGAACCCGTACCATCGGCAAATTGCAATGTGTACGCCAACTGGAACTGGATGTTTTTCACGCGACGCAGGTCGTATTGCGTGGTAAAACCTTTTACGGTACCAAAGTCAATGTTATCAGAAGTGCCGTAACGACCAATTACCGGTACGTAGTTCACAAAACGCTCCTGAATCATATCGCGCATTTCGCGGTAGTAAGCCGAGAATTTCAACGCAGATACTTCGTTCAATTTTTGTTGGAAACCTACTTCGTAATCAATTACGCGCTCCGGACGGAGGTTGGCGTTGTTACGTGGCGTACGTCCGTTCACGTAGAAGTAGTAGTAGTTCAGCGGTGTTACCTCCCAGTTGCTGGGTGGGCGCTGTACCAATACGTCGTAGTGGGCAAAGAAGTTCGCGTCTTTGTTAATCGGGAACGAGAATGCCAAACGGGGCAACCAGTTAATTTGTGGCGTGTAATCCGCGAATGAACTGTTTGGATCAAAACTTTCGCTGCGGATATCGGCATTTTCGCCGTCGAGGTAGATGGGCTTAACGGCCTGACCACCAAAAATGAGGTTCGGGTCGTTTACCTGCAAACCGTTGTTGGTATACCATTGGTTACCATCGCGGAAAGCCACTACTTCTACTACTTTATCGCCGTCTTTGGTGTATACTTTGAAATCATCACCGATACCATTCGGGCGGTTACCGCCGTACTGATTAAAGAAGGTATTGGCATCCATGATTTCGTACAAAGAGTATTGATCTTTCAATACACGGGTATTGAGGTCAAAACGCTCAACGCGCATACCAAGACTAAAGATCATCTTATTAAAGGTGAACTTGTCTTTGATGTAAGCGGCTTGGTACAAAGGAGTCAACGGTGCAATGGGGAAATCGCGTACACCGTCGGCATTGCGGCTGGTAAAGAAGTCGTTAAACGTAAATCCACCACCCAGGCGATTGCCGAGGTAATCATAACCGTAATAAGTCAAACGACCACCATCAAGGTCGGTCAATTCCTGCGCCGAGAACATGCTCAGGTTCAACTGATCTGGTGTCAATTCCAATGGGTTCACCCATACTTGCTCGGATACACCCAAAGATTTGCGGAGTTCTTTGTAGAAACGCGCGTCAGTTTGGGGAGCGATGAGGTAAGGGTTAATATCAACGGGAATACCGTCTACAATTTTCACGTCGATGGGTGGACAAGTATCGCACAAGCCGTTGAAGTGACGGTTGGCCAACTGGCGCGCCAAATCCCACAAGGTAGATGGGCGCAAATCCCAGGAGCGGTCAATCCGTTGTTCGTTCAACAAACCAAACTGGATGTTGTGAACGCCGGTTTTACCCAATTTCAAGTCAAAGTTCGTAGAAGCATTCAACGTGAAAATGTCATTTTCTGATTTTTGAGCCTGGTTGTACACGCGGTTAATATTCGCGTGCATACCGCTCCAAATATCGTCATATACGTTAGAGAAACGACCGTTCTGAACAAAGAACGAGTTGATGTTCTCCGGGTTGGCAAATTCATTGTACGCTTCGAGACCGGGGTTGATACCGCCCGATTCAAAACCGGTGAAAATTTCACCGTAACCTACGTGCAACAACTCTGGGCCTACCGGAATAATGGTAGTATCCAACTCGTATTTGAATTTACCGAGGTAGCCGTAGTTAAAATAGTTATCGCCGTGGCGTGGGTCCGATACGCGCTCGTTGCCGCGTTCGTAACCAAACTGCACCTGGTAACTGGCGTTGGCGATCCCAAATTTGCTTTTGTTTTCGGCCTCCCGCGTGGGGTCACCCAAACGGTGGCGGAAACGACCCAATACGCGTTTGCGTTGGTTGTAACGCGTTGGGTTGTTGTGCGCGTTCAACACTTGCCAGTGGCTGCTGCCATAACCACCCGGTGTAAATTGATTACGGGTATCCCGGTAAGTACCGGTGAAACTCATGTCAATTTTATCGGTAAAACGGAAGTCCAATTTACCGGTCAGGTCAATATCACGACGGCCTTCAAACGGACGGTAGCGCATCATATCAACGCTGTCGCTGGTGAAGTTTTCTGCGGTATTGATGATGGTACCACGGTTGCTGCTCAAAGGGTGCTGCTGAAGGTTATCCAGAACGCTACCCTCCTCGAACTGGCTGCCGAATGGTTTGTCGTGCCCCAGAAACTTACCTTTGGCACGCGCAACACGCAACGCTGGCGGATCGTCGTCTTTTTGGGTATTGTACTGACCCGAAAGACGGAAACCGATGATTGTACGGCTGGGTTTGCCCTCTTTGGCTTTGGTCTTCAGGATGGGGCCGCTCATGTTAGCCGTAGCCAGAAACCATCCGTAAGGATCAAGACCGTGGGAGTTTTCCACCTCGGCGTAGCCGCTAAATTCGCTGGCCGGGCCTTTGGTGAGGATCGAGATAACACCACCGGTTACGTCACCGTACTCGGCACCCAAACCACCCGTTACAACCTGTAACTGTTCGATGTCTTGTACGGGTACCGTGCTGCCGGCTACGCGAATACCATCCACGTAGTAGTTGGTAGCGTTAGAACGCGAACCTTTGATACTCACGTCACCACCGTCAATCGAAGAAGTACCTGCTGTGGTGGCAACAATGGCGTTTACACTCCTTGTTGGCAGGTTTTTGATCGTTTCCGAAGTGAGGGTTTGACCACCAGAAGTTTGGTCCTGTTTGATCAGGGGTACCTTGTAAGAGACTACCTCAACCGTAGTTAAGTTGGTTCCGCTGCTGGGCTGGAGTTCAAAATTAAGGGAGTTAATCTCACCTGTCAATACCTGAACGCCCTCCTGGCGGAGTGTAGTATAACCCGTGTAGCCTACCTCAATGGTATAAGAGCCCGGATCAAGAGGAATACGGAAGTTACCCGAAACATCCGTAATTGCGCCGCGAACGACGTTTGTCCCTTTCAGGACTTTAACTGAAGCACCAATGAGCTCTTCTTTGGAGTCGGCATCCGTCGCTTTCCCTTGCAGGAAAGTTTGGGCTTCTGCCACACTCCACCCGAGGAGTAACATCAGCGTTAGTAGTAAAGAACGTACCATATAAAATGATTGATTAATGATTATTATTTTTTGACTTGGTCAACTTTTCAATGAGCATCTCGGCCATGCGGCGTTTGGATTCGTGGGTCCAACCGGCGATATGGGGTGCGAGTACCACATTGTCCAACTGATATAACCTTTTGTATAATTTTGTTTCTTCCTCTGTATATGTTTTTGGTTTTTCATTTTCAAATACATCGAGACATGCTCCCCTCATTTTGCCATTTTCCAATGCTTCCACCACCGACAATGTATCTACAATTTTCCCCCTTGATGTATTGATAAGAACGAATGCATTCTGGCACTTTTCGATAAAATTTTGATTAACCAAGTGCCTGGTTTCAGAATTAAGGGGCAAATGTAAGCTAATGATTTGTGAATATTTCTGTATCGCCTCTAAATCTTGCACTTCTTTGACCCAAGGGAAATGGTGGGCGTATCCGTGGTTTTGGTATTTATCGTACACCAGCACCTCCATCCCAAAGCCAGCAAGTTTGGCGGCAAAACTCCTTCCGGTATGCCCAAATCCGACAATTCCAATCGTTTTCCCCATCAATTCCCACCCGCGACGCGCTTCTCTTTCCCAAATCATCTGCCGTACTTCGCGGTCGGCACGGCACAAATTATTGGCCAAACTCAACAACATTCCCAAGGCCTGTTCGCCCACTGCGTTGCGGTTTCCTTCGGGGCTGCTCATCACAAAAACACCTTTTTCGACGGCGTAAGGGCGATCTACCACCTCCATTCCCGATCCCAAACGCCCCACAAATTTCAGGCAAACAGCGCGGTCCAGAAAACTCCGGTTAACGTCTATTTTGCTATTGATAATTAACCCTTCGTAATGGGGGATGATTTCCAGGGTTTTTTCGGGGGTTATATCCGGCAGGAAATCGCAGGTATAGCCCATGTTTGTTAACGATTCAATCAGGTACGGATGGCAATCATCCGTTATCAGCACTTTTTTTTCGCTCATTTGCAGTCTCAAAAGTATTTATTACTGACTATAGTATAAGGTGTAATTGTGTGAATGGCGCTTTTGGGTGATTGAAGCCCGGCATTCGTTTCGCGAACAAACATAAAAAATCCAATTATCCGTCGGAACTTTGCACTGTCCAGTATAACAACTGGTAAAATTTCGGAGCAAAGATATTTATTCAAACACATGAGGCTATTCTTTTTTTCAGTATTGACCATTTTAAACATAAGCGCGTGCACCAACGGCAACAAAGAAGCCGCCGATAAACGTAATTTAACCTGCTATATCCGGGTATTGGAGGGCGAAGGCCGCATCCGCGCCGAAGCAACCATGTCCACCGTTGGCGAGGCAACCGGTGCCATTAACGACACCACCGTACACCCCGTAGAAGTGCCCGGCGGCATGAAATATCAGGGCACCAACATGGCCTTGATGCCCAACCAGGGATTGACCTATTTTAAAGAATTCCCGGGCGAATACCGCGAAAAACACCAGTTTGCCTGGGAAGATGCCCAAAAGCAACGCGTAGAGTTTGTGGTACAAATGAACGACATCAAAAATTTTGGTTTCGGCTCAAAAACCATTTCCAACAGTAAACCTGCTACCTTTACGTGGGAATCCAGAGGACTGGAAAAAGGCGAGTCATTGGTGCTGCTTTGGGAAAACCCCACCCAACACCTTACCGTGCCCATGGAAGTCTATATTCAAGGGAATTACCCCAAAATTGACTTCCCGGCGGGCAAAATGAAAGAACTCTCCCCCGGCACCTGGACCCTTTACGTCGTGCGTAAAAAATTGGCCAAAGCCCAAATTGGCCCCGTTAATGCGCGCGCCGTGATGGAATTTTATTCAAAAACCGACACTTTAACCGTCACTAACTAACAACTTGGCACAACAACAAACAAAAGCCCTGCTGCAAAAATTATCGGAAGATGGCCGCGTTCCCCACGCCCTTCTCCTGCTGGGCAATACCGGTGCGGGCAGTCTCGAACTGGGGCTTTGGTTGGCCCGTTTCCTGATGTGCGAAACGCCCGTTGACCACGAACCCTGTGGCCAATGTTCGGCTTGCCGCAAATCGCACCAGCATATCCACCCCGATATTCACTTCTCCTACCCCACCATCGGTACCAACGCCGTCAGTACGGATTTTATCAAAGAATGGCGCTCGGCCATTACCGATAACCCCTACATGGACGTGAATACCTGGCTCCAACGCATTGGGGCCGAAAACAAGCAGGGCAACATTAACAAAGAGGAATGTAACGCCATTATTAAAAAACTCAGCCTGCGCGCATTTGAAGGAAAATACAAAATCCTGCTCATGTGGCGCCCCGAGTTTTTGGGCAAAGAATCCAACCGTTTGCTCAAACTCATCGAAGAGCCGCCCGAACAAACGCAGTTTATTTTTATCGCCGAAAAAACCGAGGATATTTTGCCAACGGTGCTTTCGCGCTGCCAAATTGTAAAAATAAGCCCCCTTACCGACGAAGAAGTAAGCACAACCATCCAGCAACGCCGCAGCATGAGCACCGATCGCGCCCGGCAAATTGCCTTCCTGGCCGATGGCGACCTCCGACAGGCCCTGCAACTGGCCGATAACGAAGCCAACGACGACTCGGCGTTTATGCTCGACTGGCTCCGCAAATGCTGGCGCGGCAATGGCCCCGAATTGGTGGGTTGGACCGAACAATTTGCCAAAATGGGCCGCGAAAACCAAAAGCAGTTTATTCAATATTGCCTGCATTTCTTACGCGAATTGCTGGCCCTCGTGGTGACTGGTAACACTACCCTTCGCCTGCCCGATAACGAGTTGGCTACCGCCCAAAACATGGCAAAAGTATTGGACGTGGAAAAAATTGGCAGCATTGTGGCCCTTCTGAACGATAATGCTTATTATATCGAAAGAAATGCCAATCCTAAAATCTTGTTTCTCGATGCGTCCATTCAGATTCACGAAATTATGAAAAACCAGTAATTACCGTCGGTTTTCGATTTTTTTTGACAAAACATCGAATTCATTGCGCAAACTGCAACGTTTTTTAAGAATTTTACACCCTAATACAATACATAAACAAATAAGATTGATACATATGAAAAGCAAACTATTACTCGTCTTCTGCCTGTTGGCTGGATTGGGAGTACAGGCACAGCAATATTTTACCCCGGTTCGGGGCGTGTTAACCGCTCCCGAAAATGCGCAGGAACGCACCTGGCTGCCGGGGCTATACAGCGCCTGGGAACTTCAACTTTCTCAGGTGTCGGCGGTTATTAAAGCCGCGCCCATGGAGTTTACCCCGGCGGCGTATTACAACAACAACATCATCATATCGGTACCCATGCCCGACGGCGGCACCGAAGATTTTACCGTGTACAACGTGCAGACCTGCGAACCGGCCGTGTACGAAAAGCACCCCGAAATTCGCACGTTTGCGGGCCGCTCTCTGCGCAACCCCAACGTCACCATGCGCGGCAGCATCACCGTTCGCGGCTTCCGCCTGATGATTTTGCGCAACGACGGTAACGTAGGTTTGGTAGAACCTTATTACAATGGCCAAACCCAATACTACATCGCCTATAACCAAGATGCCGTGCCCACCGAAACCCTGCCCCAGGGCCTTTCGCGTGGTATTGCGCCCAACGCGGTCATCAACACCGATCCGGTGGCTCCGGCATTGGCCAGTGAACCCGTTGCCGACCGCACCAGCGCCGAACTGGTCAAAATGAAAGTATATCGCTTCGCCGTATCCTGTACGGGCGAATTTGGTCAGGACCACGGCGGCACCCAGGAAGGTGCATTTGCCGGGGTGGTAGAATACACCAACTGGGTAAACAGTATTTTTGAACGCGATATCGCATTGCGCCTCCAGTTGGTGGAAAAAAGCGTGGATGTTGCCTTTTTTAACCCCACTACCGACCCCTTCCCCAGCACCAACCCATTGGCACTGCTGTCGCAAAACGCATTGGTAATCAATGGTTTTATTGGCATTAATAACTACGATATTGCGCACGTGTATTCGCGTTACGACCCGGCTACGGCTGGTGGCATCCTGGGCGTTGCCGGTACCATTGGCAACGGCTGCGTGCAATCGTCAAAAGCCGAAGGGGTTTCCACGGGTTTTGCTTCCATTGACTACGGCGCCAACTTTGTCAATACCATCGGGCAGGAAGTAGGCCACCAATTGGGTGGTGGACACACCTGGAACCGCTGCGGCGGTGGCAATGGCCGCAACGGCGCCAGCGCCTTTGAACCGGGTAGCGGCTCCACCATCATGTCATACGCCGGGGCTTGCGGCAGCGATAACGTAGCCAACGACTCGGATCTGTATTTCCACGCCGGTTCCATCGAAGAAATTGCGTTTTATTATACTGCACTTTTGGGCGCTAACTGTGGTACGTTCCTCGAAACAACCAACCACAAACCGGAAGTGACCCTCGAATATACCAATGACTTTTTTATCCCGGTTTTAACACCTTTTGAACTCGATGGCTCGGCAACCGATGCCGATGGCGACAGCCTCTCGTACTGTTGGGAGCAAATGAATACGGGCCTCGAAACGCCGTTGGAATCCCCCGTTGGCGATGTTCCGATTTTCAGAACCCGCCCTCCCAGCGATAAAACTAACCGCTATTTCCCGCAGTTAAGCAGTATTTTGAACAATACATCCGATTTGACGGAACAATTGCCCACGTACACCCGTGATCTGGATTTTCGTTTGAGCGCCCGCGATAACCGGGTAGATGGCGGTGTGGGTTGGAAAGATGTGGCATTTAAAGCCACCGAACTGGCCGGGCCATTCCTCGTGCAATCGCCCAACGCCACTTCTGATATTTGGAAAGTAGGCGAATTCGCCACCGTAAAATGGGACGTGGCTAATACTTTTAACGCCCCCGTTAATTGCAAAAAAGTCAATATTCGCCTCAGCACCGACGGCGGCCTTACCTGGCCCATTACCCTGGCGACCGACGTTAGTAACGACGGCGAACACCTCGTTAGCGTGCCCGATAACGTCACCACCAAGGCCCGTATCCGCGTAGATGCCGCCGATAACATCTTTTTTGATGTTTCTAACGCCAATTTCAAAATTCAAGCACCTTCGCAACCGTCGTTCACGGCGGCCATGAGCGAAAACAGTGCCTCGATTTGTTTGCCCGACAACTTCACCGCCGATGTACTCACGGCTTCCGTATTGGGCTTTAACAACCCCGCGACCATCAGTATTATCCCCGGCGATTTGCCCGCCGAAGCGGTGGTAAGCCTCAGCACCAATACCGTTCAGCCCGGTCAATCGGCGGTATTGAACGTTAACATGGAGGCCGTAACCGTAGCCGGTACGTACTCGTTCAACGTAAAAGTATCGGCCAGTGGTGCCCTCGATGTGACGTTTCCCGTTACAATCACCACCTTTACCAATGATTTCTCCACGATGGGCCTTTCTACCCCCGTTGATGGCAGTACCAACATGGTGCAATCCCAAATTTTGCGCTGGACCAAAGCCGACGACGCGGATTCTTACAATTTACAATTGGCCAAAAACCCGTCGTTTGACCCCGCCTCCATTGTGGCCACCAAAACCAATACCCAGGTAGATACCTTTAAAATACCTTTCCTTTTGGACAAAAACCAGGCGTATTTCTGGCGCATTCGCCCCAATAACGTATGCAGCCCCCACGCCTGGACGGAGCCGTTTTTCTTCTCCACTCTGTCGGAAACCTGTAACACATTTGGCGCGCCGGATTTGCCCAAAAACGTGCCACCCAGTATTGTTTCCACCATCGAATCCAAAATCGAATTATTGGCCAATACCGTCATTACCGACATCAATATCAAACAATTGAAAGGGTTCCACGGCGAATTTTCTGACCTCGACGTACGCCTTACCTCGCCGTCGGGTACCGAAGTAACGCTGTTTAAAAGCCGGTGCGCCGGTTACAACGGGGTATTTGACCTTAGCCTCGACGATAGTGCGCCCAACGCGTTTACCTGTCCGCCCAACAACACCGGCGGCACTTACGTGCGCCCACAAACGCCGTTGGCCCAGTTTATTGGCCAAAATGCGCAAGGGCTTTGGGTATTAAAAGCCAAAGATCAGGTTGCCGGTGAAGGCGGTTCGCTGGATGCGCTGCAACTGGATATTTGCCAATCGCTGGAGGTAAACCCGCCGGTGGTGATTAATAACAACGGATTGGCGCTGGAAAGTGGCACCAACAAAGGCATCAGCCCGGATTTGTTGCTGGTCAATGACCCTGATAATACCCACGACCAGTTGATTTTTACGCTGTTGACGGTTCCCTATTTTGGTGAACTCACCAAAAATTTTGTCAAATTGGAGCAAGGTCAATCGTTTACCCAAACGGATATTGACAACGGCAACATTCGTTACTACAATTACGGATCGGGCGAGGCTTCCGATTATTTCCGTTTTGTGGTTACCGACGGCAGCGGCGGTTACCTGGGCACACCAGTATTTTTGATTCAAATTGCGGTGGATGCCAAAGAAGTAAACGCGGCCTACGGCTTCAAATTAGCGCCTAACCCCGCCAATACTGCCGTTTGGATCAATCTGGAGCAGCCCGTTGGGGATAATTTGCAGGTGGCCCTGTACAATATTTCGGGCCAACTGGTTCACCAGGAAGTATTACCCGCCGGTACCACGCGCCAGCAAATTCCGGTGGGTAATTTGCCCCGCGGTTTGTACGTAGCCCAAATCAGCGGCCAATACGGCGTTCGGGTGGAAAAATTAATCTTGCGATAAAATTCGACTAAAACCGTCGGAATAATGTCGGCCGGGTATCAAATTTGTTAATACCTTTGCCGCACGGGAACAAAAACGCCTTTGGCTTGTTTAATAAAAATTGCTACTCAAAAGCAAAACATTAAACAAACTAAAGGCGTTTTTACGCAAATACCGTTTAAATTTTTTTATTGATTGGATTTTATGCAGCAGAACGAGCAACACGACGTGATCATTTACCGGGTGCGCGAGCAAGGTTTAGAAGTTTTTTTGGTGAATCCCACCAGTGAACATCCGGGAGCGGAAAAAACCGCCATGCCCGTTGCCGACGTATCCGAATATTTAATGGCTGCTACCAACAGTATCGAATTGGAGTCCGTTACCAATCAGCACGGCGAAGCGCGCAAGGCCATCGCCATTGAAGCTGATTGGCACGAAATTCCTTCGTTGCGCGCCCTCATGTACGAGGACTATCGCGTTGCCAAAGAAAAAGCCAAACAACACCTTAAAAATTTGGTACCCGACCTCGACAAAGGCACCTATATCGCCGTAAAAGACGCTTTTAAACGCGTTATGCCCGAACAATACGCTTTCCTGAAAGAATTAAAAGATATTGTTTTGGACAAAAATCAAACGAAATACGTTTAGGAGTGAATAGTGAAAAACGAAAAGTGAAGAGTGAAGAGTGAAGAGTGAAGAGTGAAGAGTGAAAAATTACCCGTTGTAGGGTATTTTTTCACTTTTCGTTTCATTTTCACTCTCCGTTCTTCACTTTTCACTATTCACTCTTCACTATTCGTTCTTCACTATTCACTCTTCACTATTCGTTTTTCACTATTCACTCTTCACTATTCGTTTTTCACTATTCGTTCTTCACTATTCACTATTCACTCTTCACTATTCGTTTTTCACTCTTCACTTTTCACTTTTTTCACTTTAGATTGTTACTTTTGCATCGTTTTTTGTTTATAGTGTGTCTTTGACGCACTCATCATTGATACATTAAACTCTCAACAATAAAAAGATGCATAAATTACTTTCCATTTTAGTCTTCCTGGGATTGTCCGTTACGGCAATGCAGGCCCAAACATCGGGTAACGCCAAAAACATCCGTTTCATTTGCAATGTAATTGACCCACCTTCCGAGTTCGACAGCCTCCGGGTGTATGAGTATAAAGGGTATTCGGCTCGTTCCATTGCCGGTGCTGCCCGCGCTTCCGACGGCACTTACACCTTTGTTTTACCCAAAGGCAAAGCCAAAATTTATGGTTTGGGTTTCAACGACAATAATTTAATGCGGGTTGTATTGGGCGAAGAACCCGAAGTAAAACTTTGGGCAAACGCCGCATTTATTGACCGTGCACGCACCTTGGGTTCCATTCAAAACGCCGCTTTGGAAAATATTACCCGCCGCACCAGTGCTTACCAAAACGGCAACTGGAACGACCCCAAGGGCATAAAAGAGCGTTATGCGTACGTGGATTCGCTCAAAAATGCCAAATCACCCTTTTGGCGCTCGGCCAATCTCCTGATGCCGCCGCATTTTGAAGGCAAAGACGTGAACCGCGAATCGGAATATTACGGCCTCAACTGGTTCAATAAAATAGATTTTGCCAATGACCGTGGTTACGACGAATTGCCCGAAGTGTATTACGCCTTTTCGGCTTACGCGGGCCGCATTGCCGGTATGACCACCGAAGATAATATGAAGGCTTGGGCCGATGCACAACTCAAACGGATTCCCGAAAATTCGGGGGCTTATCGCCTCGCTTTGGGCGGTTTGTTGCGCGGCTACCAACAGCGCCACCTCAACAACGTATTTGCTCATTTCGCCAAACAATACTTAGACAAATACCGCAACAGCAACTACGGCGAAATTGAAGCCCTCGAATACGAATATTCCAAAGCCGGTACCTCTACGCCCGGCATTACCGCCCCCGATCTGGCCGGTATGACCCCCGACAGCGCCACTTACGCGTTGTCGAAACTCCGGGGCAAAGTTGTTCTGGTAGATTTTTGGGCCAGTTGGTGCGGTCCCTGCCGCCGCGAAAACCCGGCCGTGCGCGGCCTTTACGCCAAATACAAAGACAAAGGTTTTGACATTTTGGGGGTAAGCCTCGACCGCGATATGAACGCCTGGCGCAAAGCCATTGCCGACGACCGCCTCGAATGGCACCATATCAGCGACCTCAAAGGTTGGCAAAGTCAACACGCGGCGACCTATTCCGTGACTTCTATCCCGCAAACACTGCTGATTGACCGCGAAGGCAAACTCATCGTGCGCAACTTGCGCGGCGAGTCTTTGGCGGCTAAATTGGCGGAAATTTTCGGCGAATAAATATTCTCTACCCAACCTTTTGGTGAACAAATACCATGCGCGAAACAAAATTTATCGAGCAAAATAAAGAAAAATGGGCCGAATACGAGTCCATGTTGCAAAACGAACAGGCAGAGCCAGAGAAACTCAATGATTTGTTTGTTCAAATCACCGACGACCTCTCCTATGCCCGTACGTTTTATCCCAATCGCTCGGTAAAGGTCTATTTGAACCAAATGGCGCAGCGGATTTTTCACCATATCTACAAAGGTCGCCGTTTCCCAAAAGAGCGCCTGTGGCAGTTCTGGACCGACGATATTCCACAGGTTATGTGGGAAAGTCGGAATGCCCTGCGGCTGGCACTGGCGCTTTTTGTTTTGTCTTTTGTCATCGGTATTATCTCCAGCCAAATTAACCCCGATTTTGCGCGGGTGGTGCTGGGCGATAACTACGTGGACATGACGTTGAGCAATATCCAAAAGGGCGACCCCATGGCCGTCTACAAAGACAATCAGCCGCTGGGATCGGCGCTGGGTATTGCCGCCAACAACCTTTTTGTGGCCTTTCGCACCGCCATTCTTGGGGTATTGGCCTCGTTGGGTACGGCTTTTATGCTCATGTACAACGGGATTATGGTGGGCGCTTTTCAGTATTTTTTTGTGGAAAAAGGCCTGTTTTGGGAGTCATTTTTAACCATTTGGATCCACGGCACCCTCGAAATCAGCGCCATTATCCTGGCCGGAGGTGCCGGGCTGATGGCAGGTTCCGGGTTATTATTTCCCGGTACATTTACCCGCACCCAAGCCTTCCAGATTTCGATGCGGCGCGGCATGAAAATATTCATCGGAATTACCCCGGTGATTATTTTGGCGGCCATGTTTGAAGGGTTTTTAACCCGTTTTACCGAAGTGCCCGACCCGCTGCGCGCTTTGTTTATCGGGCTAAATTTGTTGTTTGTGTTGTGGTATTTTGTGTATTTGCCCTGGCAAAAAGCGCGCAACGGCGCATTTACCGATGCTGCCAAAGACAGCGATTTACCCCCGCAACAAATCAATCCGGTGTCGTTTACCAGCATCAAATCGGCGGGAGAAATCATTTCCGACACCTTTAGCATTGTCAAAAGAAACCTGCAATGGACATTTGCCGGTACCATTTCGGCCAGCCTGATTTTTACGCTGGTGCTGTTGTACCGTGGAAATCAAAAAATTACGGCCTACCGCATTGACGGCCTCAAGGACCTCGATATGTTTTTTGGCAGCACGGCACTCAGTCCACAACGGCTACTGATGATTGGGTTGTTTTTGTTCGTCAGTTTTGTGGGGCTTCGAATGATAGAAATGGAAATGCCCGCGGTGCATCGCCGGGGTTTTGGCTGGAAGGCGACGCTCCAAAGCCTGCTGATGGTCGTGCCCATTATGGTTTTATTGGGGTATTTAACCATTAGTTCGTCGGAGTCGTTGTTTTTTGCACTCGTCACCCGGCTGTTTATCTTTACCCCCGTCTTTTTTGCGCCATTTGCGCTCACTTCTTATTGGGCAGCGGGCGTTCGGTACGGGTCAGTCAATCCGGTGCCCGTTGTCTGGCGGATGTTTCAATCGTTGCGCTCCTGGACGCCGTACCTGATCGGGTTGTTTATTGTGGGGCTTTCGACCCTGCTTATTTTGTTCCTGAACTCCGAACTGTGGACCCTTTTTGCGCAATTTTTTAGTTGGGCCGTTCCACCCGGCGAAGACCACGTTGCTACGTTTTCCGGGGTGATTACGGTGTTTTTCATCGCGCAAGTTGTGTTTTTTTCGTGGTTACTGCTCATTGTTTCGGGGGTACTGCACTTTTACACCCACCGCGAAATGATGGATGCGCCGCATCTTTTACAACAAATTGAAACCGTTGGAACGGTGAAACAAATACGCGGTTTACCCAAAGAATAAATACTATGAAACGCACGATACTGCTTGTTTTATTGGCATTTGGTCAAGTATGGACGACGCTCAACGCCCAATCGGATACCACAACGGTCATCTTACCCGATGAAATTCCCGAAGAATTGTTGGAACAACCACCACTGCCCGACGACGAAAATTATGTGGTTTCCGACGCTTTGGTGGATAAAAAAGCCATTTTTGGTTACAACAAAGACCAAACCACGGTGCGTCCCATCAATACCGACCGTTGGCGCAAAGCCACCGAAGGTTTTGATTACAGCAAAGATGTGCCGGAACCGGTGAAAAAAGTGGAAGAAAAACCCCGAAAATCGTACAACGGCCCCGATTGGAACTGGAACTTTGAAAGTTGGGGGGATATCGCCAAAGTATTTTCGGCGGTATTACTGCTGGGTTTATTGGGCTGGCTGATGTACAGTTTTATGCAGGCACCCGCCGACAGCGTGATCCGGGCGGGCGACGGTACGGCCATCACGATTGACAACTTAGACGCTTATATTCAGGAAACCGATTTGGAGCGCTTTCTGCGCGAAGCCTTGTCCAATGGCAATTACAGCCAAGCCATTCGGATTTATTACCTGCAAATCATCAAAGATTTATCACAAAAAGGCGCGATTGAGTGGAGCCGCGAAAAAACCAACCGCGATTACCTGCGTGAAATGCGCCACCATCCGCAGTTTCAGGAATTTCGCGCCAATACCCGCACCTACGAGGAAGTCTGGTACGGCAACGGCACCCTCGATCAACGCCTGTTTGAGCGTATTGAAGTAAGGATGAAGCGGTTTTTGGGGGCGATATAACGCGAGGGGGAAATCCCGGCGCGAGGGGCGATGCCGCCTCGCTGTTGGTTGCGCCCCGTTGGGGCTATTTTTCATTACGTTCTATATCGCACCGTTCGGTGTTCGATGTTCGGCGTTCGGTGTTCGGTGAACACTCTACGACGGGCAGAATTGTTGCGGTTTTGTCGCCATTTGTCGCGAGGGGCGATGCCGCCTCGCTGTTGGTTGCGCCCCGTTGGGGCTATTTTTCATTACGTTCTATATCGTACCGTTCGGTGTTC
The DNA here is from genome assembly GCA_013298845.1 of Chitinophagales bacterium. Taxonomy (GTDB): domain Bacteria; phylum Bacteroidota; class Bacteroidia; order Chitinophagales; family Saprospiraceae; genus M3007. The sequence goes on along the minus strand of JAAFJN010000006.1, from coordinate 177,398 downwards.
GGTGTTCGGTGTTCGATGTTCGATGTTCGGTGTTCGATGTTCGATGTTCGATGTTCGGTGTTCGATGTTCGGTGTTCGGTGAACACTCTACGACGGGCTTATCTCCTACTTCTTGTCCTTTTTTTGTTCAATATCCAACCCAATGGACACCACGTTGGGCAGCGAATCCTGGCGCGTGTATTGCTCCACCACGATGCGGTATTTACCTTTTTGGTTAAAAAACGTGTTTTCCTGGAGCATAATGTGCTGTTGGCGCACGTCGCCGCTGCTGGTGCCGAGTATCTTGCCCTGGCGGTCAAACACCTCGAAGGAATGGGATTTACCCATTCTTTTGCCATCGGGGAAAACGGTGTTCAGGTAAACGTACAGGTTTTCGTAAGGGAAATCCGCTTTCGCCGCGAGGTTAAAGTACAAATTGTACAAAAAAGCCGTATCCTGAATATCAAACTCAAAAACCGCGCTGTCCCGGTAGGTCCACACGCCATTTTCGATTTGTTTTTCTTGCTGGTAAATATAATTGGGGCCACAAGAGGCAAGCGCCACGAGGCAAATGGCCGACAATAACACAACGATATTTTTCATAGGGGGGCAAAGGTACGGGTTTGTTACGTCATTTCTGACCGGACTTCGTGGGCTTCTCCCGTAAGCGGGATATCCACCTGCTGCACCATTCGGGTCAATACTTGGATGTTAATGTCGTTTCGGCGGCGTTCGTAAATGTTTTTTTGCGAAGTTTCGATAAAAACAATGGTAAAACGCGGATTGTACACCCGCAAAGTTTGGATTAGCCGGGCGCGTAATTCGGCGGTGAGGTTGGTGCTGTTCCACACGAAGGATTGTCTTTTTCGGCAAAATTCCCGGGCGCGTTCGTAGGCTATTTGCGCCACTTTGCCCTGTCCGCTGCGGTCATCGGGTTTAATTTTGTGCTCTTTGCGAATTTGGTCCAAACTCACTACGGGCCAATGCGCGTACTGTTTTTGGTAAAAAGTATCCTTACCACTTCCGGCAATGCCACACAAAACTACTATCTCGAACGCCGTATCGTCAAAAATCTGAACGGGCCAGGTCTCGTCGGACCAATAGTACCGGAACCGGCTGTGCGCGTCAAAATGCACGTGTGGTGCGTAAAAACAGTTGTTTTCTAGGCACAATTCGCGGTACATCTCCAAGCGGTACAACAACTCCGCCTGCGTATCACAAATGCGGCCCAACACATCGGCTTTCGCCAAAAGATACGTGAGTTCGTTGCGCACCCGCCAACTGGCCAAAATCGCGCTGCGCACGGGATTGCTTTTTTCAAAACCCCACAACGGCAAACCGTGCAACCGCACCAACGCGCACACCTGCTCCCGGGTGGCAAAATCAAGTCCCCAAAGGATTGTTCGGGCCTCTTTTTCGCCCACTTTGGCGTGGCGCGGCGACGAAATACGCCCGTTTTCGATAACGGTACACTGGGGTTTGGCCACATCGTGCAGGAGTGCCGCCAACAACAACACATGTTGCTCCGCGGGCGGCAACGCCTGGTACTCCGGGAAAGTGCGCAAAGTATCCATCACCATGCAGGTATGGGTCCACACGTCGCCCTCGGCGTGGTATTCGGGTTCCTGCGGGCACGCCTGCATCGCCCGTGCCCAATCGTGTTGCAGCAAAGCGTTCCAATTGGGGCTAATAGGGGTAATAAGTTCCATTAGGGTCATAAAGTTGGGCTTTTTTCCAGTTTCTAGTCCAGTGTTCATCGGTTTGTACGTGGTTTTTTCGGACAAATTTTAACACCACGCGGGGGAAATCATCGTTGTGAAAAGCACCGGCCGTTCGGCAAACCACCCCTTCGCTGGTACCGCCAAAGTGGCTGCCGCCGGATTGCTGTGCCAGAATCAGTTGCCGCAAGGTTGCCGCGTCCAATTGCCCACGGGCAAGCACGGGCACCACCGGCAAATCGAGCAATTGCGCGTATTCCACCGTTTCATCCCACGACAGCCATTGGGTACCGATCCGCACCCCAAAAACAAAAAAGTAATGGGTCAACCGCGCGTATTTGATGCTGTGAATGGCGTACAAATTTTCGCCAAACACGTGTACCTCCCCCAATGAACGCCCCACCCGCTCCCAAATTTCCCAAATGGGCCGCGCCCACGGGTTGCGGTTGACGGCCCCGTGCGAACGCGCGTACACCCCATCCGATTTGATGCAGGTATTTTCACCGTCTAATTTTTCGCTCAAAACCACCTCGCCGCTGAGCAACTGTTGCCAATGCTCCTGAATACGGTCATCGTTAATGGCCCCTTCCGAAAAGGGAAAATGATACGTGCGTGGGTATTTTTCTGAAATAAGTTCCGACATGGTGCGGGTGTTTGACGGTTGAACAAGCAGACCGGGTGTTGAGGTTCCCGGGTGGTGGGCAAACAAATAATGGCAGAATGCGTCATCGCGGCAAAAAAAACAAACATTTTGATTCAAAAAGTGTTAAATAATTCGCTACGTGCGCCCAATAAATACTACCTTTACCTCCATTTTCAAAATCATTTCAATACTCATGGCAACTGCGATAAAACCCGTATTTTCTGGTCACGAAACCTTTCAGTGTAGGCATTTATGGCTTAAAAAAGGCTATGATTACGTTAAAAGTGGAAAATCTTTTAGTGCGGAAGATGCGGTAGTGCATCTTGGTATAGGGAAAAATATGGTCGGATCTGTACGCTACTGGATGCGCGCCTTTGACTTGTTAGATAGTAGCGATAATCTGACCGAATTTGCACATCATTTATTCGCAGATGATGGGTTTGATCCTTATCTTGAGGATGATGCAAGTCTTTGGTTGCTTCATTATAAATTGGTAAAAAAAAATCATGCGACCTTATATAATGTGCTTTTTAACGAATTCCGTAAAGAAAAAATAGAATTCACCAAAGAGCAGTTTTGGAATTTTGCCAAATTCAAATTTGACTTATTTTCGGAAACTACAAATAAGCAGAACACAATAGATTCAGACTTTGTTGTTTTTATCAGAATGTATGTAGGCGACCCCGAAGCAAAAGACAAAGAAGACATCATTGGGGGAATTCTGACTGAACTTCGGCTTGTAAGGCCATTAGGCAAAACGCTATTTACAATAGAACCAAATGAGCGTAGAAATTTGCCGAACGAAGTTATACTATTCGCACTATCAGAAAATGAGCAGTATGGAATATCCATTAACTTCCAAACCTTGCTCTCCGATTGGGATAGCCCTGGATCCATCTTTGCAATTAATGAGGCTGGTATGTACTCAAAAATGGAAGCGATTGCAGAGAAATACGCTGATCTAATTGTATTCAAGGATGATGCAGGTATCCGGGAACTTCAATTTAAGGGAAACAAACCCAATCCTTATTCCTTTTTAAAAGAACATTATCATGCTAACTAAATACTCGCCATCCGTACACATTATCCGGGATAAAAACAGGGAAATGACGTATATCCCGACTCACAACGCGACACAAGTCGCGCAGATAATTTGGGATAGTTTGCAGCAAGGGGGCAGATCATTTAACTTAATTGGTTCATTTGGGACAGGGAAATCCGCTTTCCTTTGGGCTTTTGAACAAAGTATCCGTGGCCAAAAACATTATTTTCAGTTTCCTTTTGAAAAGGACTCTAAAATTGATTTTATTTCATGCGTAGGCGAGTACAAGTCCTTAAAATCTTATTTACAGCAACAACTTAACCTTGAAGAAAATGCAACAACGCAAGACATTCTAGCCGAGGTTTACCAGCGTTACCATAACTTAGGTAAGGGAGACAAAGTTTTATTTTTACTTTTAGATGAGTTTGGCAAATTTTTGGAATATGCAGCCAAAAACAACCCAGAAGAAGAAATCTACTTTATTCAGCAATTGGCTGAATTCTGCAATAACCCTAACCATAACATCGTCTTACTAACAACTGTACATCAAAGTTTTGAAGCATATTCTTCTCAATTAAGTGCGATGCAACGTGAAGAATGGCGAAAAGTCAAGGGCCGCTTCCGCGATATTGCCTTCAATGAAACGGTAGAACAATTACTATTTCTAGCGGCTGAGCGAATGGAGCAGTTAGATTTAGGAAAACCAGACAAAAAAGCAGTGCAACAAATGCTTCAACTGCATACAGGAGCAAAAGCATTTATTTTTTTTTCCGAAATTCGAGCAGAACAAGGATTGAAACTTTTTCCGCTGGATTTGTTTTCAGCCAACGTTATTACACTGGCCCTACAACGCTATGGTCAAAATGAACGTTCGCTATTTTCTTTTTTAGAAAATCCTGATTACACCGGTTTACACGGTTATCGTAAGCGGAGTAACCCGTTTTATAACCTTAGTAATGTGTATGATTACCTGATCTTCAACTTTTATTCTTATTTGACTAGCCAGGCCAATCCTGACAAAGCCATCTGGTCAAGCATTAAAAACGCTTTAGATAAATCTGAAAACAACTGGGAAAAGGAGGTTGATAATGCCAAGAAAATCATAAAATCAATTGGGCTGCTTCAACTTTTTGCTCAGCACGGGAGTAATTTAGATAAAATATTCTGGATAAAGTATGCGCAAGTATCTTTAGGTATCGATGATGCAGAAAACATCATTGAGGAACTAGAAAAAAATCAAACTATATTCTATCAACGACATAATAAGCGTTTTATCCTCTTTGAAGGTACTGACGTTGACATTTATTCGACCCTAGAGGCCGCCGGAAAGCAGGTAGAAATTACCGATATTGCTACTTTGGTGGAAAAAAACTACGCATTAGAGCCTATTTTCGCTAAATCATACTATTACAAAACTGGTACTCCAAGGCTATTTGAGTTTAAAATCTCGAATTACCCGCTTGAAAAACTATTACCTCAAGGTGAAATAGACGGTTTTATCAACTTGGTTTTTAACGATAAACTTAGCATAAAGGACATCGTAAAAACTTCATCGGCACAACAAGAAGCCGTGCTATATGGTTTTTACCTCAATTCAAAGGCTATCAAAGAATTACTTTTTGAAATAGAACGTACTAAAAAAGCACTCCGAGATGTCAATCAACGGGACAAAGTAGCACTTAAAGAGTTTGATGGTATTTTAACCCATCAGCAATCATTACTAAACCATTATATACTTAACAACTTGTACAGTAATAGTGCTAACGAGATCTGTTGGGTATATGAAGGCCAACAAATTCAAATTAATGACAAACGAACTTTCAATGCTAAATTAAGTGAAATTTGTGAATCAATTTATGATAAAGCACCTCATTATAAAAATGAGTTGGTCAATCGGCATAAACTACCTGCACCAATTTATACGGCTAAACGCAATTTCCTGAAGGCGCTCACCGCAAATTGGGGCCTTGAAAATATGGGGCTTGATAAAGATCGGTTTCCGCCCGAAAAAACAATTTTTATTACCTTATTGCGTGAAAATGGCCTCTGGCCGGATTCTAAGAACCCCGCGCACCCGATAGAAATTACAGACAACTCAACTTTTACAGCACTCTGGAAAGAATCGAATACTTTCTTGCATAGTACGCGGAAGAATCGTCGCAGAGTGTCTGAGTTAACGGAAATCATCTCAAAACGACCTTTTAAAATTAAACAGGGACTTATTGAATTTTGGCTACCAACATTTCTTTACATCAAAAGATACGATTTTGCGCTCTTTCAAAAGGGCGTTTTTATTCCTAATATTAATGATGAAATACTAGAACTAGTCAATAAGTACCCGCAAGATTATGAAGTAAAAGCCTTTGATTTAGAAGGTATTCGGTTAGATATCTTCAATAGTTATCGCTTATTCCTGAATCAGCAAGAAACAACCCAACCTACGCAGCAAACGTTTATTGAAACCATAAAGCCATTTTTGATATTCTTTAAAGGGCTGCCTGAATACGCAAAAAACACTAAACGTCTAAGCAAGGAGGCATTGGCAGTTCGCGGTGCTATTGCTAATTCAACTGACCCGGAAAAAACATTTTTTGAAGATTTTCCGCTTGCACTGGGGTATTCGAGTAAGCATTTGCAAAGTAAACGCGAGCATTTAGAACAATACGCAGCAAAACTTCAAGATGCCATTCGGGAAATACGCACCAGTTTTGACGAATTACTTAACCGTTACGAAGCATTCATTCAGGCAGAAGTAATTTACGAAAGTATGCCGTTTACGGAGTATCAAGTACTATTCAGAGAGCGTTATAAAGATCTGAAAAAACATTTGCTACTTCCTCATCAAAAAACATTTGTGCAACGCTTGTATTCTGAATTGGATGACCGTAAGGCTTGGTTAGCATCCTTGGCCCAGTCCTTGATTGGGAAAAACATCGAAAGCCTCCGGGATGAGGAAGAAGTGCTACTTTACGATAAGTTCAAAACGATAATTTCTGACTTAGATAGCCTGACTAACATTAGCCAAACGGACATCAACGAAGAAACCGAAAGTGTTTTTCAATTAGAAATTGCCAGTTTTGACGATATTCAAAAAAAAATAGTGCGACTACCTAAGAAAAAACAAACAGAAATAAATACCTTGCAGGCGCATTTGAAAGCGCAATTAAGTGCAGATAAAACGATCAACATTGCAGCGTTAATACAAACACTGCAAGATTTGATGAAAAAACAAAATACATGAGCCAGATACGTCACGTACTCGGTATCTCCGGGGGTAAAGATTCTGCGGCCTTAGCGATATATATGAAACAGCGGTATCCAACCTTGGATATTGACTATTATACCTGTGATACCGGAAAAGAACTAGATGAGACCTATCGTTTAATTGACAACTTAGAAGTCTATTTAGGAAAAAAAATAAAGGAGTTGAAAGCGGTTCAGCACCCTGATGAAAATTCATTTGATTTTCACTTAAAATTGAAAGGGGGGTATCTGCCATCTTCAATTATTCGATGGTGTACTCAAAAACTCAAATTAGAACCTTTTGAACAATACGTTGGGACAGATCCGGTCGTGTCTTACGTTGGGATTAGAGGTGATGAGAATAGAGAGGGTTACATTTCTAAAAAGTCGAATATTCAGTCTATTTTTCCATTTCGTAAAAACATCTGGAGTGAGGACGTTATTCGTAAAGTATTGAATATTGCCAATATTGAACGATTGATGGATTTATATGTCAGCATTGACCTTGAAAAAAAATCGCAACGTTTTGAGGAATTGCTGATGTCACCCCTTGAGCGTTCTTTTACAATGGAACAAAAACTACATTTGTTGCTTGACTCCAATGTAAAAGATTTTAATCGACTAGTATTTGCATTTTTAAAAGGCACCAACTATCCATTAGCGCATGAACAGTATTTCCCATTGGTTGAAAACGATGAAGTACTCGTTAGAAAAGATATTTTCCGGATATTAGAGGAAAGCGGTGTCGGTGTGCCCGCATATTATAAACTAATAGACTTTGAAGTAAACAATCAAAAAGGCCAATACGCTCGTTCCCGTTCAGGCTGCTACTTTTGTTTTTTTCAACAACGTATTGAATGGGTCTGGCTGTACGAACAACACCCCGAAATGTTTTACAAAGCAATGGAATATGAAAAAGAAGGTTACACATGGGGGCAAAATGAGAGCCTTGAAGATCTAATTAAACCCGAAAGAATTGCACAAATAAAATTGGAACATTTGAAAAAAGCGAGCGGTAAACAACGCACTGCATCTCCTTTCTTAACCGATATTTTGGATGATGCAGAGGAGATTGGCTGTGCTGCTTGTTTCATATAACTACCTATAACAATGGAAACCAATAGAGAAGAACTTATTAAACAACTTAAGGCTCTTGACCAACAACTTGAAGAAATTGACAAAGACACGGTCAAATTCTCAGTTGATGCTGGCATTATTGACCGGCTGGGTAGAGAATTGGTCGGGCGACAAGAAACGGCTGTTGCAGAGTTGGTTAAAAATGCTTATGATGCAGATGCTACGGAGGTCGTACTAACATTCAAAAATACTGATCTTGCCGGAGGATCCCTTACAATTGAGGATAACGGACACGGAATGGATAGAAACGCCATTAAAAATGGCTTCATGCGGCTTTCATCAACATCAAAAATACACAATCCCGTTTCACCAAAATTCAATCGAAAAAGAGCAGGCCGAAAGGGTATTGGTCGTTTTGCCACACAGAGATTAGGCGAAAAGTTGATCATAACTACTCAAACAGCGGATTCTCCTACGGCATTACGTGTAGTGATCAACTGGAATGATTACAATATTGACACGGATATCAATCTAATATCCAATGAAATATCAGAAGTACCAAAAGAAAAACCTCATGGTACAACCCTCAATATTGAACCAATAAGAGAGGGCTGGACATATGCAGAAATACAGAGAGTATTTAGATATGTTTCAGATTTGCTACAGCCTTCTTATTTATCAGATAGGTTAAAAAATAGTAAAATTATTTTTGGGGTACAGGATGAGGACTCGTTTTCAGTAGTTTGCCGGAAACAGATTAATGCTGAAATAGAAATCATTAACGATATTGACAAGTCGTTTTTTGATAAATCCTTAGCGGTTTTTCAAGGATATATAGATGATAATTGGGATGGTTACTGCTCCGTTGAAAGCAAAAGTTTGGAAATTGATTCTTTGGATAGCCTAAGGGAGATTAGTGCTGGACGAGACAGAAAAGAAGTGGAAAAATTTAAATACGTAAAAAACGTTCACTTCAAAGCATATTACTACATATATAACAGAGCAGAATACTACCTACATGATGGGATAGGGATTTCTTCTACTGAATTAAAAAAAGTTAATGACTTCTCTAAGACATCAAGTGGAATTAGGCTTTACAGAAATGGATTTAGGGTTGCACCATATGGGGAAGCAGGTGATGATTGGTTAGGCTTAGATGAAAAAGTAAACATGGCCTCTCACTCTCGACGAGTCCCCCTGTCAAACAGAAATTTATTTGGCTTTGTGGAGATAGTTGATATTGAAGGGAGTTTATTTGAAGAAACATCAAGCCGCGAAGGTTTGTTACAAAACGCTGCGTTTGAAGAACTTGTTGATTTTCTTGCAAAATCTTTTGAATCTTGCAGAAACATTGTTGAAAGTTCAATAGGCTTTTTAGAGAAAAAAGCAAAACGAGAACAGCATAAAAGCGAAGATAAAACGCAATCTGACTTCGAAACCATTGAAGATTTTTTCAATGCCAATGAGGATACTGATAAACAAAATACTAGTTCCCAAAAAGAAAAAGCACAGCAAGCCCTAGAAAATATAAAACAAACTCTTAACCGAGAACTTGGCGAAACTGCTATGCTACGCGTATTAGCAGGTATCGGCTTATCAATTGGCGAGTTTGTCCACGAAATCAGGCAATTTAATCCTATTTTCCAATCAGAAATAGCAGTGCTTTCTAAGTACGCAGATGCAGATACACTTAAAGATAGTATAAATGGTCTAAGCCAAAATTTTGAACAGTTTAGAACATATGCAGCATATTTTGACGAAACCATTCGGAATAATCTAAAAAGGGAGTTAGTACCAATTGATATTAGGATAGTAGTTAGGGATTTTTTAGCCATTATAAAAAGAACTGCGGATAAAAACCAGGTCAATATTGAAACTTTTTTTCATGGATATGACCTATTTACTTGTCCCATGCACCCCTCTGAGTGGAGTTCTATTTTATTTAACTTGTATTCAAATGCCAATAAAGCAACAATTAAGGCAAGGGTAAGTGCTAAAATTCTGATTCAAGTAAAAGAAGAAAACAGCAGAATAGTTTTTGAATTTTGTGACAATGGGACTGGAATCGAAGATATTCATAAAAATAAAATATTTAATGCTTTTTTTACGACATCAACTCCGGCAGGCCGAAATGCTTCTCAAAATGAAGAACTTATTGGATCTGGTTTAGGATTGAAAATTGTATCGGACATCATAGAATCTTATGAAGGCGAAATTTTTGTATCAAACCCACCAGATGGTTTCAAGACATGTATCAGGATTGAGTTACCTAAGGCTACTGACGAACAAATTAAAGAACAAATAAATGATGACTTATTTTCTGCTTGATGATAATACTGTTGGGCAAAGCGATAGTATTCTCCGAAAAATAAATTTATCGGAGAATTTTAAAATTACCCCAATACAATTAACCTCATGGGAGAGTGATCTTATAAAAATCAAGGAAATATTTCCAAAAGCAGATGGGATTATTTTAGATTGGAGATTATATGAAGGAAATCAGCCTTCTGGAATCACATATAGTGCTGAATCTTTAGCACAACATATACGATTCTTAGTCAATGACAAGCAGATTAAACGAGACGTACCTGTTGTACTCTGCTCTGCCAATCCAGATTTCACATCTTCATATGAACGAGATGGAACTGGACATGATCTTTTCTTGAAGGTTTACTCAAAAGATGATTTTTCTGGGGATAGCGAAAATGTAGTTAGGGAACTAAATGCTTTGTCGGAGGCATTCCAACAAATTCAAAATAGCAAATTGTCAGATTGGTTTCAAACACCGGCAGATGTAAATATAGACTCAAGGCTCAAAAATGAGTTAGGCGACCTCATTGACAAAAAAATACCTCACAATATTGTGAAATTCATATTGTGTGAAATCATTTTAATACCAGGTATTTTAATCGAAGAGGATACACTGGCTGCAAGATTAGGTATTGACAAGTCAGAATCATCTGATTGGACTGTTTTACGAGAAAATATCCTCACACCGCGCTTTGTTTACAAAGGTATATTATCAAAAGGTTGGTCGCGATATTGGGCGGATGGACTAATAAATTGGTGGAAAACAACAATCAATGAGAAGCATCCTCAATATTATAGCGCAGACGAACGAGTAGAAATGCTTAAAAATAAAACAAAGTTATCTAATCTGGTTGCTGCGAAAAAACTCCCCTTTTGTCTTAGCAATGATTTTTGGGCTATTTGCGAAGCGACTCGTCAACCAATTGACCCCTCCGATGGGCTTCGTATTCAATCTAATACTTTAAGAGCATGGCAAGAGGAACGCTATCTTTCTTTATCTTCCATTTTAGACCGGAAGAGCAAGGGCATTAAGTTGAACCCTATTGAAAAAGACCGTCTTGAATATCTAAAAAATCTAGCAAAAGAAAATGGCCAAAAGTGATATTGCTATCGAAATGAAAGATGATTTAATGCGGCTGCAACGATTGTTGATTAATTATGAAGATATTATTGACAGCAATAAAATTAAAACATCCGCCGAAAAACTAACAGTAGAAGCAAAAGATAACTGTTGGATTTTAGAAGAGACTGTCATTACTTTCAAGAATCTTGATTTAGGTAAAAACATTTGCCCCATAGGATACGAGAAATTTGAAAGAGATGCGGTCATAAAGATAATTTCACACATGAGCGGTATCCGCCATGTCTCCGACATTGAATGTGTAGATCCGATAAGGCCAGTCTCAAGGGGGAGTATTCATGTTCCAGGTTTTAGCCTCCAATTGATTATCACTATTGGAGATTCTAGTAGCCATATAGCGAAAGCATCTTGGCATTTTGATCGCCATCCTGATAAAAAAAGTGATGGCACTCCAGATGATAATCCAGATTTTGACCACCCACTTTATCATCTCCATTTTGGAGGTAAAGAAATAAATCAAGGCCAAATAAAATACGGAGAAGTACTTCTTTTGGAAGCACCCAGGCTACTTTATCCTCCTATGGATATTGTTTTGGCCATCGACTTTGTATTAGGCAACTTTTATTCACCAAGTTCAGGCAAAGTCAAAACTCTTCGCGATGATCCGACATACCAAAAAATTGTCAACAAGGCTAAAAATCGCTTCTGGAAGCCTTACTTCTTAGGCTTAGCAGCCAATTTTATTGGTACAAACCAGTATTGTTTTCAAGGTATCAATAATTTGAGCGTTGATAAAACCTTCGCTCAAAATCTTTTTGCATACAACAAGGATCACTAATTTGACTCAAATGCCATAAAAAATTTAATTCAAAAAGCGAAATTCGCCTACTATATAGTTAGATAATTAACTACTGTTTTAATATTTTCCAAAATCGAAAGATGCCAAGTGGTTGACTTCTCCACCGCTGGGACTTTAGATGTAAGCCATTTTCACTCAAACCACTACACATTAAAAAATACAATAAAAAACAATCAATTCACCACTTTAAAATTTTACCAAAACATGAAACACTTTATCCTTTTCTTATTTCCTCTTTTCGCAACAACACTAAAGGCCCAGACCGAATTTGCGCCCATTGGAGCAGAATGGGCGTACAATAGCATCATTGATAGAGAATCCGTTTATTGGGATTCCACCAAAATATTGGGCTTAATTGATGTTTTTAAAAGCACCGGTGATACCGTTATTAATGGGCTGACACTCCGCAAAGTAAATAATTACCTGTTCCACCAAAGCGGCGACAGTGTATCTGTCTGGCACGCGGGAAAAACACCAGTACGCTCCAAATTCCAATGGGCGAATTACCAAGTGGCCTCTATGTTTGTCAACTCGTATGCGGCAACCAAAGGGTGGTGAGCAGGGTCATCAAAATTTGACCCCCTTTTCCCCCCTTTTTATAAAATTAATTTGGCCAAGTCAAAAACTCGCAGCACCTTTGCATCACTGTAATATTACAATGATACAAACCTGAATCACATGCGCGTTCTTGTACTGGATAATTTCGACTCTTTTACCTATAATCTCGTGGATTTTTTCCGCACATTAGGGACCACCGTCACGGTTTTTCGCAATACCGTGCCGGTGGAAGTACTCGAAAAAGAGGACTTTGATTTGTTGGTGCTCTCCCCCGGCCCGTCGGTACCCCGGCAAGCGGGAAATATGATGGCGGTCATCGAACGTTTTTACCAATCCAAACCCATTTTGGGGGTGTGTTTGGGCCACCAGGCATTGGTGGAGTTTTTTGGCGGCACCATTGCCAATATCGCCCCGGTGCACGGTAAGGCCGTCCCGATTGAACACGACGGACGCGGTATTTTTACCCACATCGAACAAGACGTGGAGGTGGCGCGGTACCACTCCTGGGCCGCCGACATGATGCCCAATGACCTCGAAGTGACCGCCCGCACCAAAGACGGCGTGGTCATGGGGTTGCGGCACAAAAAACTCCCCATCGAAGGCATTCAGTTTCACCCCGAATCGGTGTTGACCATGAAAAACAACGCCGGAATGCGGATGTTAAAAAACGTGGTGGAAGGCCGACTTTCCGCCGGAAACCGCATTTACCACGAACTTTCGCTGCGCTTACAACAAGATGGCCCACTCGACCAAACCCTGCTCAACGATTACCTGCGGGCGGTGGAAGAAGGCCAACTTTCCGACGATCAAAAACAAATTTTGCTGGTATCGTTCTCCCACCGGATGCGCCAGCCCGAAATACTGCACCAGTTTATCGGTGCCATTATGTCGTTCAGCAAACCGCTGGGCGATGTGGCCCACGACGCTCTTTTTCGGGAGGCCGTGGACATTTGCGGCACGGGTGGTTCCAACCTGCCTCGTATCAACACTTCTACTTTGGCCAGTCTCTTGCTGGCGGCTTCCGGGTTGAAAATTGCCAAACACGGCAACCGCGCAGCGGCGGGTCGTTTTGGCAGTTTCAACCTGTTGGAGGCACTTCGGGTCCCGATTCAATTTGAACCCCAACGGGCGTTGCAACAATTGCGCACAACGGGCCTGACGTTTATTTTTGCACCCGATGTGCACCCTGTATTTCGGCATTTTGCGGCAACGCGGGCCAAAATCGGGGTGCCTACGGTTTTTAATGTATTGGGGCCGCTGGTAAATCCCTTGCAGCCCAAGCGCCAGTTTATCGGTACGGCGTTCGCCGATTTGCAGGACGTTATTTTTGAAACGGGTATCCTACTGGGCAAAGAGCACCTGATTGTGGTGCGCGGCCACGATGGGTTGGACGAAATTTCACTTTCCGGCCCAACCCGCGTATTGGAATTCCGCGACGGCAAAAAATCCGAATACACGCTGCAACCGGAGGATTTTGGGGTAACGACGCAACCCTTTAGCGCGGTATCGGCGGCCAATGCGGCGGCTTCCACGGCCATTGCGCAGGCGATGATGGCGGGCAAAACCGATACGGCCCACCACCAATTGGTGCTCATCAACGCGGCGTTTATTTACCAAAAATTTGTGCAGGATATGCCGTTGCCGGAGGCGTATAACCGGTTAAAAACGGCTTTGAAACAGGGTACAATGGCCAAAATTCTGGATGCATTGTTGCAAACGCAGCCGGTTTCTTAAAAAACGTGAGTTCAGGCATCAAAACGATCTCGGCAGAGATCGCACATTGGTAGAGGTGTTTGATCATCAACGACATACGATCTCGGCAGAGATCGCACATTGGTGGCTCTTTTCCCAATTTGACACCAATCTTTGACCTCTTTCGAGGTCACATGGGCAAAAAAACTTTGGTGTTCTCTGAAAAAAACCGCAAAACTTGCAAAAAACGGGCATCACACAAGCCCCAACTTATTGCTCCAAACACATGATTCTCGACAAAATAACGACCCAAAAAAGGGAAGAAATAAAAGCCCTTTACCAACAATATGACCTGGCCGTTTTAAAAAGCCAGGCGCAACCCACCACCCGCCGTTTTTACGCGGAAATTGCGGACAAACAACCGTTTTTTATTTGCGAATTTAAACGAAAAAGCCCCTCGGAAGGCTGGATCGCCGAATCCGCCGAGGTGGCCCCGCAGGTACTCGCCTACGCCCACGCGGGCGCACGGGCCATTTCGGTCCTCACCGATACGCCGTTTTTTGGCGGAACCTACGATGATTTACGCACGGCAGCGGCGGCTTTGGCCACGTTGGGCGATCAACGGCCTTTGTTATTGCAAAAAGATTTTGTACTCGACGAAATTCAAATTTACCTCGCCCGGGCAGCCGGTGCGGATATGGTTTTGCTCATTGCGGCCATTTTAGCCCCCGATGAACTGGAAAAATTACGCCGGGTGGCTGAATCGCTGGGCATGGGTGCCTTGGTGGAAGTACACGACCAGGCGGAATTAGACGGCATTCAGCACCTCGATTTTCCGGTGCTGGGGGTGAATAACCGCGATTTAAAGGTGTTTCGCACGGCCCTGAACCGCGTAAATGTGCTGCGCCAACAAGCCAAAGGCCGTTTTATTATTTCGGAATCGGGGATTCATTCTTACCGCGATTTTGCGGTGGTGCGCGCGGCCCACGGCTTTCTCATCGGGACGGGATTGATGCGGCAGGGAGCAGAATCGCTGCAAGCCTTGCAAGTACCAACGCATCTGTTCAAAGCCTGCGGTATTCGCACCGCCGAATTGTTCCGGGAAGATACCGCCGATTTGATGGGCATTAATTTTTCGCCCGTCAGCAAACGCCGGATGCCGTTGGAAATATTGGATAAAACGCCCATTCCGGCCAATGCAGTGGCCGTTTTTTACCAAAACAGCGAAGCGGAAATTCGGGAAATATTGGAGAAATACCCGTTCCAACGGGTGCAATTATACGCGGGCGACGTCTCCCCCGAATTTGTAAGAAGCATCCGAAAAAAGGTGCTGTTGGCGGCAAGAATCCGCACGCCGGAAGACATTGAAACGGTGTACCACTACGCCGCCGACGTGGATTTAATTATTCTGGATGGTCCGGCACCGGGCAGCGGCACGGCAGCAGCCGATCACCTGATTCCCGAAGATTTTCCGTATCCGTTTTTAATAGCAGGCGGTATCCACGCCGGGAACCTCGACCGGATGCACCGGTTTCGGAACTGTATCGGCATAGATACCGCCTCGGGTATTGAACAGGATGGGGAGGTCAGCGCGACCATCATCCGGCAGATTCGCGCCTATTTTGGAACGTTGGTGGGGTTGAGCAAATCGTAAAACTGGTCCAATTTGGGCAAAATAATGATGCGGGTACGGCGATTGGTGGCGCGGCCCGCTTCGGTATCGTTGGGGGCAAGGGTATTGTATTCGCCCCGACCCGCCGCAATGAGGCGATTGGGGTTAATTTTATACTGCTTTTGCAATACGCGTACCACCGAAGTTGCGCGTTTTACGCTCAAATCCCAGTTATCTTCGACGCAAGTGTTGTTGATTGGAATATTATCGGTGTAACCTTCCACCATCACTTCGAGGTCGGGGCGAGATTCGATAATTTGGGCAATTTTACCCAATACTTCCTGCGCGCGCGGCGTGAGGTTGGCACTGCCGCTTTGGTACAACATTTTATCGGAAAGATTAATAAACACCACTGTTTTATCCACTTTTACCTCCACATCGGTATCGTCGAAACCTTCGCGCAGCACACTTTTCAGGTTCACAGCCAGGGCTAAGTTGATGGAATCGGCTTTGGTTTTGGCGTTTTGCAGCAGAACGATGTATTTGTCTTTGCGCTCCAATTGCGACAGGGTTTCTCTGATATTTTCGTTGGCAGATTTATTAAGGCTGGTCAAATCACCCACCTGCGACAATTGTTTATCGCGGAGTTTTTTATAATCTTCCACTTGTCCCTGAAGGTAAGTGACCTGTTCTTCCCGGATTTTGAGGGTACTTTGGGTATTGATAAAATCTTGTTGGAAGCGGCTGCGCTCCTGTTCGCACACCGAGAGGCGATTCATGTAATCGTTGAGACTTTCGCCGCATTTTCCGAGGTCTTTGTTGGCTTGGGCCAATTCGGTTTCGAGACTTTTAAATTTCTTTTTGGTAACGCAGGAACTACCAGAGAGGGCAATTCCGCTGAGGAGTAGTAAAAATAGCCAATTGCTGCGCATAGTATAAGGTGTTATTTGAAATGATGATTATCTGTTAAAAAACAGGTTGTAGTAAACGCCAAAACCGCGTTTGTTGGTGCAAAGGTGATAAAAAAATTGTAAAACCCCGGGCACTTGCGTGGACAATCCCAATCAGCGCCACCAATCGTATCAAACCCGGTCAAACTGGCATATTAACGGTATTAACCCACGACTTCAGTTGTGGTGGATAGGCGCATCTTTCATTCGTTGGTCAAACGGTTTTAACCGTTTACAAGTACGATTTGGCAATAAAAACCGATAAATCGGTTTAGCAAAATTGAATAACGCACTGTGACCCACGACTGAAGTCGTGGGTTGATACCATAACTACTGCGGCTCCGGTAAATAACTAACTCCGCGTCACCCCATCCAATAATTTCAGTAAATACGGCATCCGAAATTCGCCGTGCATGGATTGCACCGCTTGGGCCGCTTCGTTCAAATCCACGCCGATACTGGTCACAAACAGCGGCTTGACACTATCGCCGCGCAATACTTCGGCCACGTGCACGGTGTTTTCAAAAAAACTGGTTTTGGCCACCCCCACCACCGGAATGCTGCGCTGCAAGGCTTCGTACAAATAAACGCCCAACCCCGGTTTACCACTGTCGTTCAGCATGACGTAACCGTCAATCACAATTATTTCCACCTCCGCCAAATCACACGCCGCCAATACCGCCATAATACAAGGCAATTCGCGTTTGTAAAAAGCCCCCGGTTCGTAATCCTCGACTTCCGGGATATTTACCTCCACCACCCGCGCCGGTTCCGTATCCGTCCAGCGATGGAACAATACACCCACCGCTTTGGCCGTGCCATCGGGATGGTAATACGTGTCGGTTGCTAAAATCATTTTTTTAGTGAAGAGTGAAGAGTGAATAACGAAGAGTGAAGAGTGAAAAGTTTGCCCGTCGTAGAGCGTTCTTTCTTTAGTGACAAAAGAACACTCTACAACGAGCAACAAAAAACGAATAGGCTACGACGGGCAAAACAAATTCAACAAATTCAATAAATTCAACAAATTCAATAAATTCAACAAATTCAATAAATTCAACAAGCCTACCCGCCAATGTAATTCAACCGCAGGAAATAAAACCCGCCGTTCATACCCATTTGTACGGGCGCGTATTTGAATACGCCGAAGTAACTGTTGTCGTACGCCTGTTCGTCGGGGTAAGCGGAAAAAATGTTGTTACCGCCGAAGGTGAGGGATAATTTGGGCGAAATCTGGTACGAAAACGATAAATCGTGCACCATTTTGCCCGAAAACGTTTGTTCTACGCCAAATGGGAAGCCGTTGCGGTACGAGGCACCAAAGTACACATTGGCCAAATACACCGAAAATTTGCCCCGGGTGTAATTCAAACTGAGGTTCAATTTTTGGCGCGGATTAACGCGCTCGATCAAACCCCGTTCGGCCGGAGAAAAATAAACATCTTCCTGACCGGCCAATTTTGCGGGTACATTGTTCAACAACGAATCCACCTTGGTTTGGTTAAAATTGGCCAATCCCGTGATGTCTAATTTGTTTTTGCCAAAAGTCATTCGGTACGAAGCCACGATGTCAATACCTTGCGTGGTCGTGTTAATGGCGTTGGTGAAAAACCGGCCACCGTCGGCGCCAAAGGGCAGGAACAGGGCCTGTACATCGGGAATTGAGGAGCCAAGCGGATCGTATCCAAACAAACCGGTGAGTACAATCCGGTCTTTTACGTTGATCTGGTAAGCATCCACCGAGAGGTTAAAATTGCTGGTGGGTTTGAGTGTAATCCCCACGCTTACATTTTGAGAAGTTTCCTGCTTGAGTTTCGGAATACCCAAGGATTGGGCCAGTTCCGACTGGTTCGGGAAAAACCCGGATTGCCCCAAACGGCCGTCGCTGAGGATGGTTGTGGAAATATAACTAAAATACTGCTGGTGCAACGAAGGTGCACGGAAACCCGTACTAATGGCGCCCCGAATACCGATGGCCGACGTTGGGCGCAACAGGGTGGCTATTTTGTAATTAAAAGTATTACCAAAATCGGAGTAGTTTTCGTAACGACCCGCCGCACTTACGGTCCAGAATTTGGTCACGTCCAATTCCGTATCGGCGTACAACGAAACGTTGCTGCGCGACTCATTAACGGCATTCACCGGCCCAAAACCGGGGAACGACTGCGCACCACCGGCCAAACCCAAGGTATCGGTAATGGTGCCATCCGGGTTGGTGACCAGGCCGTAGTTGCGCCAACTGGCTTCTTCCCCTTCGTTAATGCGGTAGTTTTCGAGGCGGTACTCGGCCCCGAAGGCGAGGTTCAAACCACTCAGTGTATTTTCAAAATAACGCGAAATATCGGCATTCACGGTATTTTGGGTAAATGCGTGGCCACCCGCTTCAAAATGCGTGGGGGTTTTATCCTGCAAAGAAGCATTCACCGTATTGCTCACCGAATAGTCGAAACTATTGTTGCCCACGGTATTGCTCAGGTCGGCTTTCCAACGGCCCAAATCGTACCGAACACCCATACCCAACGATACATCGTTGATGCTGGAGCCGGTATTGGGCTGGAAACCATACGGGAATTTACTGAACACCATTTTAGCACCGTCGGAAGGCAGGCGGCGGAAACCAAAACCTTTGCCCCGGCGACCGTTGTACCCCGCAAAAGCGTAAAATTCGCCTTTGCCGGAACTAAAAGGCAACAACAAATTGGCAAAACTGCTCAAATTGTTGATTTGTGCATCGCCCACCTGAAAATTAAAATCGTCACGAACGAGGCCGTTGGCGGTCATAACGCTGTCGTCGTACGCACGGGCAGCCTCCGGGTCATTGGTAAAATCATAGGCAAAAAAGTTGCCTTGCGCCGATTGGTCAAAAATAATCAGGTTGTGGTTTTGGGTGCGGTTGGTCGAACTGCGGGTATAACCATCGAAAGACACATTGAGGGAACCGCCGTTTTTACCCAATCCGAGGCCGTAATTGCCCGTCAGGCGGCCCAATAAACCATCTCCCCGGTGGGTCATACCGCTGCTGGCCGAAAGGCTGAGGCCGTCGGCTTTGGTTTTGAGAATAATATTCACCACCCCGGCAATGGCATCGGAGCCGTATTGGGCCGACGCACCGTCGCGCAGCACTTCAATGCGCTCAATGGCGCTCATCGGAATGGCGTTCAGGTCGGTTCCCACCGAGCCGTTGCCAAATGTTCCCTGGTTATTGAGCAACGACGTGGTGTGGCGGCGTTTGCCGTTGATGAGTACCAATGTTTGGTCGGGACCCATACCGCGCAACGAAGCCGGATCAATGTGCTCGGTACCATCCGACGACGATTGGCGGTTAGACTGAAACGAAGGTGCCAGGTACGTAAGCACCTGATTGAGGTCGTTTTGGGGTAAAGTGCGCTGTACCGCCGAAAGGGGAATTACATCCACGGGAACGGGGGTATTCAGTGCCGTGCGGGTGGGGTTGCGGGTACCTACCACCACCACCGCATCGAGGGCCGAAGCGGACGGGTTGAGTTGGATACTCAGGTTGGGCGCCGCCGTAACCGTAGCGGTTTCAAATCCCGTACTGGCAATGGTCAGGGGTTCGCCCACCGTGGCCAATACCGTAAAATTGCCGCTGATATCCGAAATGGCTTTACCACCCGTTTGGGCAATGACCGTAGCCCCAATCACGGGTTCTTTGGTGGTAGCGTCGGTAATTTGTCCACGAAGACTGGTTTTTTGCGCAAAAACCGTTACCTGCACGCAAATCATGAGAAGGAGTAAATAAACTTGCTTCATATTTATGTTGTATAAAAGACATTAGACTTTTGATAGTGAAAAGTGAATAGTGAAGAGTGAAAAGTTTGCCCGTCGTAGAGCGTTCTGTTTTATTGGCGAGTCGAACGTTTAGTGCGCATAATATTCGTTTTCAACGATATGCTTTTTTTCACTTTTCACTTTTCGTTTTTCACTCTTCACTTTTCGTTTTTCACTCTTCACTCTTCACTTTTCGTTTTTCACTTTTCACTCTTCACTTTTCGTTTTTCACTTTTCGTTTTTCACTTTTCACTCTTCACTTTTCGTTTTTCACTCTTCACTCTTCACTAAAAAACGCTTGCCCGAACGGCCGCCGTTTTGAGCAGACATTCTTCGTATTCCTGTTCCGGCACCGAGTCGTAAACAATGGCACCACCCGCGATACACGACAAATATTGGGTGCTTTTGTTGTATTGCAAACTGCGGATCACCACGTTAAAATCGAAGTCTCCGTTGGGGGTAAAATACCCGACCGCCCCCGAAAAGAGGCCCCGGCGGGTGCGTTCGTAGCGTTCGATCAATTGCATGGACATGACTTTGGGCGCGCCCGTCATGCTGCCCATCGGGAAGGCATCCCGGATGGCCCGTAAGCCCGGATCACCTTCGGGTAACTGCCCGCTGATGGTCGAAATCATCTGGTGGACCGTGGGGAAAGTGTATATTCCAAAAAGTTCTTCTACTTTAATGGTGCCCGGCAAACAATGTCGGGCAAAATCGTTGCGCACCAGATCCACAATCATCACGTTTTCGGAGCGGTCTTTTTCACTTTCAATCAGCGATTGCCGGATGGCTGCATCTTCGGCGGGGTCTTGGCTGCGGCGGCGGGTTCCTTTAATGGGTTGCGAAACGAGTTTATCGCCTTCTTTGCGCAAAAAACGTTCGGGACTGCTGCACATGAGGGCTTTGTCCTGGTATTTTAAATACGTCGCAAAAGGTGCGCGCGAAAGGCCATTTAACCGGAAAAATGTCCCGGCGGGGTCAATAAAGGCGTTTTCGGCAAAAAATTCCTGGCAAAAATTCATTTCATAAATATCGCCCGTGAGAATATGGTGCCGAATGGCTTCCACGGCGGCCAGGTATTCCGATTTGGGCAAACGCGGCCGCAATTCAATGGTACGTTCGGGAATAAAAGGCTCCATTTCCGGCGCTTGTTCAATGTCCCGGTGTACCGTTTCGGGTGGCGTTTCCGAATGCAATACTTCTAACTGATGGTTGCGGATACCCACCACGGTATCGGGCACAAAAAATAACATATCGGGCCACTCTAACCCATCAAAAAGATTCGATTGCAGGTCTTCCACTTCATTTTTCAGGTCGTAGCCGAGGTACCCGAACAGCCATTGCCGGGGATACGCGGCCCGCAATTGTTCCAGTGCCTCAAAGGCTTGTCCGGCGGGCAGGGCAATACCCCGAAAGTTGGAGGCCACCGCTACCAATACCTCCCAGGAGTGAAGCCCGGTGGAGGGGTACTGATTATTATCCAGATAAACCGCCGTGGGGAATTGGTTCGCCCAGGCCAGTAGTTTGTGTTTTAGTGTCATTAATCAATTTTCCGCAGCGCTTCCCGTTGGGTGAGTGGTGCCAGTTGGTGGGTAGCCACAAACTGGCGAACGGCCTCGGGGTTAATCCCTGCGTATTGGCGCAAGGCCCAACCGGCGGCTTTTTGCAAAAAAAACTCCTTAGAATGGGCCACCTGCCGGATGTATTTAAACAACAATTCAGAATCGGTTTTGGCTTTATAATGGAGTTGAAAAATAATACACACCCGTTGCAGCCACCTATTGTTGCTGGCCATCCAGCGTTCGGTGGTGGGCACAATGAGGTGTGGGTAACGCTGAAAGTGCATTCCGGTAATTTTGGCAATGCCGTCCACCGAATCCCACCAGGAGTTATGGGTAATGAGCCATTCCAGCAGTTCGATGCATTCGGGTGGTTGTTTTTTGATGCTGCGTTGCACCAGTTCGAGGGCGAAATAGTGCATTTCGCGGTGTTCATCGTTGTAGCATTGCTCCACAATACGAATAAGTTCCTGGGGGTTGGGCATCGGATATTGTTGAAAAATATCTTTGCTAATGGCGCGCCAAACGGGCATTTTGAGGCCAAAAAAGGCGAAATGGTGCTTCATGTACGCCATTTGGCCTTCGGCAACGGCCGGGTTTCCCCGTTCTGCAAAGCGTTGCCGCACATCTTGTACGTATTGCTCCATAGAGAGTACTTTAAAAAGATTGAGCCATCCCCAGCGAGGTAAGGATGGCTCAAATGTATGATTCACCTAAAAGGTAAAATCAGGCGTTAGACTTGCGCAGGTAGTTTTCGAGTGCCACCGCGATGGAAGGCGCTTCGGGCGTACCGGCCTGAATATTCACTGTCATTCCACGTTCGGCAACGGCTTTAAGAGCGGCGGTACCAAACACACAGATCCGGCGATCTTCTTGTTTAAAATCGGGGAATTGTTCAAAAATAGACTTGATTTCGAGGGCGGTAAAGAACGCAATGATATCGAATTTAACGTCGGCCAAATTGCTCAGGTCGTTGTTAACGTTGCGGTACATAACGGCTTCCTGCAAAGGAATATTCAGGTCTTTGAAAAACTTACTGAGTTCAGGGTTACCCTGTTCGCCGCACGGTACGTAAAACTTTTCATCCTTATTTTTAACGATATAGGATTTGAGTTCGGTGACCGAGCGGGTACCATTAAACACCTTTCGTTTGCGGAAATTGATGTACTTCTGCAAATAATTGGCAATAGCCTCCGTTGCACAGAAGTATTTCATTTCATCCGACATTTTGAGACGCATTTCTCCGCAGAGGCGGAAAAAATGGTCAATTGCGTGACGGCTGGTAAAAATAATAGCCGTATAGTCATTAGGATATACGCGGTTTTTCCGGTATTCTTTCTCAGTCAATCCTTCCAGTGTAACAAACGGAATAAAATCAATTTGTACACCAAAGCGCTTTTCAAGATCATCGTACTGTGAGCGTTGAGCCGGTACAGCTTGTGAGATGAGGATTTTGTGAACGCGCGTCATTGGCTGAGTTTCCTGAATTTGTGCGGCGGTAGTAGCAGACATTCGGGACGTAAAGTTTTGTGAATTTGTCAGAGTGTGTTTGAATTTGTTCGTTGAAAACCATTAAAGGTACCCATTGAGATAAATTTAAACCGGCTCTCAGGTTATAATTTAAATCTTGTTTATTAAACGTTTTTAACGCAAAAGTTTAATAAGCAATAGTACAGGAACAACTTCCGCGACGCAAAGATACAGCAAAAAGTGCATCGGATAACCAAATAAATATTTTGTACCCAAAGTCAATGCGCGTATCAATCCGTAAATCACAAAAATTGTGGATAATGCCAAGAGCCAAAGCGTAACAAAAAACTGCCAGTTTTGAGTTCCCGCAAAGGCAATCAGAAAGTTGAAGGGAATCAAAAAGAAACCCAGCACACAACTAAAAACAATGATTAAAAAGTTATATCGGTACAGATCCGTCGAGATGCCACTGAATAGCCAGGTCATCACGGTGATCAGTGTGTGTTTCAATAAAAAGATAACAATACTCACCACTATGCAGATAAAAAATACCGCAAAATTGTTAAACCGGCCGTCGGTATTTAACGACTGTACAATCAAAAACGCAAAAACACCAGCGTTGAGCAAAAAGTTGATGTACATTAATAAATAAGGCGTATTCCCCGAAAAACCGAGGGCCTCGCGCTGCGCCTGATTCATCGCGTTGGAACTCAGGAAACTGCGCCACGCTTTGAGCAATATCGTGCGGTTGGCCGCTACGGCCAACGTGAAAAAGGTGAGCAACAACAACAAAATCCCAAAAACAAAGGATTTTGGCACCGTATTCCCCTTCGGAAAAGCAATAAGCCGCTGCGATACCTGCCTCGAAAAATCAACTTCTTCACTCAATGCCTTCGTTACGCCCGGTACCTGGTGCGGTACAACATCAAAAGGATTGGCCAATCCGGCGCGGCTGCCCACGCTGTCGGGTAATACAATGGCCAAACGTTCCCTGATCTCAAACGGGTTCGTACTCGTTTGAGCGTGCCCGAAAAGAGCACCCATTACTAATAAAATTAGGGAAAAAATGCCTGAGCGCGTCAACATCGGCGGCAAAGGTACAACTTTTTTTGATTTTTTTTAGAAAGACAAACGATTCATTACCAAAAACTTAAACAATACCGAGAACTTGTTATTGACCAGTAATGAAAATTTTTTAGTTCTTTGTATTGCATAATACTGTCCAATACCCTTACCTTTGCCTTATCAAAAACAGCCCTTTCAAATTGGAAGTACAATTATGGGTCACAACAAATAACCGTAAGTTATGGATTTAGAAAATGCAAAAGCACAAATGCGCAAGGGAGTTCTCGAACTTTGTATCCTTGCGATAGCGGCGGAAGAGGAGGTTTACCCCAGCGATATCATTGCCCGGCTCAAAAGCAATGACCTCATCGTGGTGGAAGGCACCCTCTATCCGCTGCTCACCCGGCTCAAAAACGATAGCCTGCTCGAATACAGCTGGCGGGAAAGCAACTCCGGTCCCCCACGCAAATATTTCAAAACCACCGATGAAGGCAAACGATTCCTCTCCGAACTCTCCCTCAGTTGGAACCAACTTGTCAGTTCTGTCAACATGACCCTGCACAAAAAAGTATTTGAATAACCAACTGTTTGATTTCGCACTTCGGAATTTCGTTTTTTTGAAAAATTTTAACTGCTAACAAAATGAATAAGATACTTAATATAAATCTGGGCGGGCATGCGGTAACCATTGACGATGACGCCTATGAATACCTTAAAGCATACCTCGAAAATATTAGACGCCGGTTCCGCGAAAGCGACGGTCGCGACGAAATCATGCGCGATGTGGAAGATCGCCTCGGTGAACTCGTGAACCAATACAAAGGCAATAACACCATCGTGATGTTGCCCCACGTGGAATCGGCCATCGAAGTGATGGGGAAACCCGAAGATTTCGGCGGTGACGCCGGGGCGGCCGATACTGATACCACCAACACCACCACTTCGGCTTCCGGTAGTGGCAACAGCAGCAGTGGCTCGGGTAGCGGTATGACCTTCGGCCAACAAATTAAAACCGGCAAACGCCTGTACCGCGACGAAAGTGACGCCGTTATCAGCGGGGTTTGTTCGGGCCTGAGCGCCTATTTTGGCCTCTCCGAACCCCTTTGGATGCGCCTTATTTTTGTTCTGCTTGGTATTATTTCCGCCGGTTTCTGGATTCCGGTCTATATCCTGCTCTTGATTATCGTCCCGCCCGCCAAAAGTGCCGCCGAGCGCCTCGAAATGAAAGGACAACCCATCAACGTAGATTCCATTGCCCAGGAATTTCAGCAGGGTTACGAACGCCTTTCCGAACGCGTTTCCAAGGGCGGTGGCAGCCGCTTCGCCCGCAACACGGCCTCCCTTTCGGGTGGTTGCCTGTACCTGATGAGCCGTTTGGGATTGGGTTTTCTGATCCTCATCGCCGCGTCGCTGGTGCTGGGACTGGGTTCGGCCTGGGTCGCCAGTATGGTGGCTTTTTTCACCGCTGAACCGTACATCAACTACTTTAGTCCTTTGTCGGCCGGTTGGAACTACTTTGGAGTCGTGTGCCTGTTTCTGGTACTGGGTCTTCCGGTAGTGTCCCTTTGTTTGTGGTTGGCCAATACCGTTTTCCGGTTCAAATCTCCGACGTGGCTCAAATCCGGTTTGGGCGGCACGTGGGTATTTAGTTTGGTGTCCCTCATTGCGTTGTTTGCCGTGGGTGGCCGAAGCCTGCGCGTGGGGTCAACGGTGAATAAAACGGTGGATATGTCGGATGTACGTTCGGATACCTTGCGCGTGCGCTGGGCCGATTTTCAAAACGAAAACAACCGCGATAATATCCGTTGGCAATGGCCCTGGAACGGCGATGTATTTGTGGAAGATGAACAATTGATTTTGCGCGAGTTTTTGCGCATTCGGGTGCGCAAAAGTGCTTCCGATAAATTTGAAGCCCGCCTCGACATCCGGGCGCGGGGTGCCAACAGCACCGAGGCCATGGAAAACGCCAACCAATCAGGTTTTATGCCCATGATTTCGGGCGATGCGTTGATGGTGCCTAACAAACTTAAATTAGAGCCAAACGGCAAATGGCGCGTGCACCAAATGACTTTGTACATTGGGGTGCCGGAAGGTAAATCCATCGTTTTTGACGAAAACATTTACCACGTAGCCGCCGCCGAATACGATGATTATGCACCGGGTAACGACGAAAATTACATCTCCAAAAGCCCCGGTATGATGTACCGCATGACCAAAGAAGGTTTGAACTGCGCTTCGTGCCCTTCGCTGGGCGATGCCAATTACCGCAGCGACCGCAGTTTTGAAAAATTCATTTTTGAGGGCGACTTTGAAGTCGAAATGCGCGAAGACGACGAGTTCTCGATTCGCATAGAAGGCGACAAAAATGGCCTCGAAACCATTCGTTCCGGCGATAAACTGACCATTACCACCAACGGCAAACCGTTGGCTTCGCCCACCAAAATTTCCATCACAACCAGTACCCTCACGTCGGTTTTTGCCGATGAAACGGGTTTGATTACCATTCGTGGTTTTGAAGAAGGTTGGGCCTCTTTTACCATAAAAGGCAAATCAAAGGTCAAAGCATTCGTTGATGCCAGCGATCACCTCGAAGTAAGCCTTTCGGACCAGGCTACCATGGAATTGTCGGGTAAAGGCGGCGACCTCAAGTTGAACCTGGCCGATAACGCCGTGTTGGATGCGTCCGACTGGCGCGCCGAAAGTGTCGAAGGCTCCGCCACTGGCAGTTCCAAGGGCCGGGTGTACGCCAAAGACAATGCCCGCATCAAGTCGTTTGATACGGCCGATTTGCGGGTAGAAGGACCGGGTGACGTGGAAAGAAGAGATTAGAAACTGTATTAAAACACTGCATCCAACACGTCGGGGGTATTGATTTGGTCAAACCCCGGCTGGTGCAGTTGATAATAAGTCAAAAATTTTTGCAGTAAAATTTTTCGCTCCGCGCGGGGGATTTGGAGGGTATGGGCCTGCTCTAAAGGAATTTCGAGCAAATGTTCCAAACGTTCTATTTCCTCCGCGCTCATGTATTGACCGTGGAGGGGCGCTTGTTCCACCACTGCGCCTTCGCGCAAATCAAAATACCGGCCCGGCAAGTCAGTTTGGGGCAAAAAACCCAAATGCGTGGTCAAATTGGCCAAAAAATGCAAATGAATGTGCGAAATCGGGTCGGCAGTGCTATCCAGATAATGAATGGTTTCCGACACGTATTCAAACAGGGATTCGTTGGTTTCGCCCGTTTGCAGGCATTTGCGCAGCACTTCGGCCATAAACAACGCCACCGCGCCCCGCGCCAAATCAAACGGAATTCCCGTTCGTACCATATCGGCCCGGCATTCCTTGAGCCGGTGCATGGCGGTAATATCCGCCTTCCAATAACAAATCAATTCGACCGACGACAAGGGGTGAAACAACGCCATGGGCATCCGTGAGCGGGCGGTGCGTACACTTCCCGCAATAAAGGTCGCCAATCCTTTGTCTTCGGTAAAAATATCCGTAATAATGCTGGTTTCGCCGTATTTGATCGTGCGCACCACAATTCCACGCGTTTTATTCATACCTGTTATTCTTTGGTGGGGCGAATTCGTCCGCCCGATGGCGTTAAAGTATCGGTCAATATGGGTGGCTTTACCGTGGGTACTACCGGCGGCGGGAGTTGTGCTTTGGGGATTTCTTTTTTAGGCCAATATTCTTTGTGGCTGGGTTTGATTTGTTGCGCCAGCCAGGCCACCGCAAAAAAAGCCGTCAGCCCCACCACGAGCCAACCCAACCAATTAGACAAAGGTAATACCACTTCGGGGCTGTCGACCCAGGGTTCCGGCGAGGTATTGCCGGTAAACGAATCAGCGGGCAGGGCCAATTGCCGGTTGTGCTGAATGTGGTTATTGTTGAGTTCGATAATGACTTTGCGCAAATCTTCCATGAGCGCGGCCCAGGCATCTTCGTTGGGTTTTACCAAACTAATGGGTTTTCCCGCCGGTCCAAGGGGTTTAAAAGCCGCCAGCCTCGAACTGATTTTCCACTGCGAACCGGCCACCAATACCGGATAAATGCGCACCAGTTTTTGGCCTATTTGCTGGTAACGCTCCACCGCCGCCGGTATTTCCAAACTTTCAATCCAGGGTGTTGTAATGGATTTTTGGCTCGTAAAAAACAAATACACGTGCGCTTTGTCCAATTCATCGGGCATATTGCGGTTGTACGGGCGTTTGTGCGAACGCGGCGAGTACCAAAAAAAAATCACGTTCCAGGGCCAAGGCACGATGGGATCGGGTTCGGGGTGATCGAACCAAATCCGAAAAGGATACCGCGCCTGCATGGGGCGCACCCATTGCATAAACTGCTCGACGTAAGCGCGGTCGGCCGGGGCGTGAGAAATGTAGAT
Source organism: Chitinophagales bacterium (assembly GCA_013298845.1). Classification (GTDB taxonomy): domain Bacteria; phylum Bacteroidota; class Bacteroidia; order Chitinophagales; family Saprospiraceae; genus M3007. Next base: position 148,373 of record JAAFJN010000006.1, on the reverse strand, counting down.
ATGGAGCATGGTACGCGTGGGCAAAGGTATTTAATTCCGGCGAAAATCCGGGCGTTTCTGTCCCTCTACCGACAAATCAGCGTTCTTCCGGCATTCATCAAAACCGGAACCTTCGATTTTTCGTATTATATTTATGTTTTTATTTTGCATCCAATATCCACCATCCACTTAGTTACGCACCTTCATGAAAAAAACACTATTTGCCTTTTCGGCCCTCTTGTTCCTCGTTTTTTGGTTTACCTGCACCAATTGCCGCTCCATTCGGCGCGACACCGACAGCCGTCCCGTTTCGCACGAACTGTGGGACCAATTGCTCAAAAAACACGTTGACGCCAAGGGTTTTGTCAACTACAAAGGATTTATCCAAGACAGCGCCCAACTCAACGCGTACACCCGCCTGCTTTCGTCGGCGCACCCCAACGACAAAACCTGGAGCCGCAACGAACAATTGGCGTATTGGATCAATGCCTACAATGCTTTTACCGTGCAGTTGGTAACGCGGCATTATCCGGTGGCCTCCATCAAAGACATTAAGCGGGGTATTCCGTTTGTGAACACCGTTTGGGACCTGAAATTTATCAAAATCCAGGGTTACACCTACGATTTGAACAATATCGAACACAATATCATTCGCCCCATTTTTAAAGATGCGCGGGTGCATTGCGCCATTAACTGCGCCTCGTACTCGTGCCCGCCCCTGCGCGCAGAAGCGTACACCGCCGCCCGCCTGGACGAGCAACTCACCGATGGCGTTCGGCAGTTTTTAAAAGACCCGCTGCGCAACCGAATTACCCCGGAACGCGCCGAGGTTTCCGAAATTTTTAAATGGTTTAAGGGCGATTTTGAAGAAAGTGAAGGCTCTTTGCGCCAATTTTTAAAAAAATACGCCCCCGTGGACATCACCGACAAAACGGAAATTGTGCACATTGATTACAATTGGAACCTCAACGATGTTGCCACTCAAAACTGATAATCCCATTTCATCAACACAAAAGGCCGGACGGCCTCGGTGATGGAAACCGATTGAAACAGTTCGCTGGTAAAACTCTGGGTGTAGTTTTGTTGTCCGGGAAGGTTCATGCCCATAATGGTGAATTGGCTGTGAATTTTGGGCAAATTTATCCAAAATTCGCTTTTTACGGCGTAGTTAAACGACCATTCCCGGTTGGCAAACCGATTGCCAATTTGGTACCAATGCACTTTAAAATACCATTGTTTGCCGGGTTGTTTGAGGGTAAATTCCGTGGTGACGCGCCACATGCCGTTGGACGTAGCAGTAGTTTCGCCGCTCCCCAAAGTCCGCGAAACGGTGTATTGGTGACGGGTAATGCCATTCAGCCAGGTATCGAAAGCCGTACCGACCGAACCGCCGATCGTTTGCTGGCGGTTGCGCACCTGTCGGGCATTGTCATTGACGATATTTTGCACAATGCTTTCCGTCAGCAGGGCATTTACCTCGAAGCGCACGCCGGCCGGGGCCACAAAATAACTCACGGTCGCGTTGGCCCCGCGCGTGGTGAAGTTCACGGGGCGGAATCCTTCGCGCAAAATCAGATAAGGATCAATGCGGTAACGGTAGCCTAAGTTATTGGTGCTTTTTTGCCATTGTACCCCGACATTCCAGTTAAAAAACTTCAGTTTGTTGTTGTAAAAAAAGTTGAGTGCCGTTCGGTGGCTTTCGTTGAGCACAAATTGCGGCAAACCCCGCGAGGCGCTCAGGTAATCGGTAAAAACAAAACCGTTGAAATAATCGGCCCAGGCGGGCAATTGCCGACCGTAATTGTACCGCGACATCACAAAAAAACGGTCGGTGAACGTGTACCGCAGCGATGCCGAAGGCTCCGTTATCCATTTTTGGGTTCGGATATCGGGTGTGTTGACGTTGGTAATGTTCATGTTGTGCCAAGTGCCGCGCACCTGCGCACTCGCCATCCATTGCGCCCAGTTGAGGGTGTACGCGGCCCGGACAAAGGGCGAATATTGACGCAAGCGCAGGTTGTTTTGGTAATTGGATGGCTGAAACCACTCGGTCAACGGATCACCCACCGAGGTACGGGTATTGGTATTGCCCCATTGGTGCAGAAAACCACTTTCCAACTCCCAGTTTTCGATCTTTTTTTGGAGAATCCACCGGGCGGTTAATTTGCTGTACCCGGTGCGTTCTTCTTTTACATTTTCCAAATACCGAAAACGGTCGAGCAGGTTAAAAATAAGGGGATATTGGCTAAATTCGGATTGCAACCCCGGCTCCTGAATCCCCAACCCGGTTTTGGAAACGATTTGCAAAATGCTTTTTTGACTGGTTTTGCGGCTGTATTCCAACGCCGCAAAAGCATTCAGCAGCGGGTTGGTGATGGTGGGCCGCACCACCAAATTACCCGGAGTCAATTCCCCCGCCGGGCGCAGGGTGGCGTGTTGGTCGCGGTAACGTTGCAGGGTAGTGGAAACAAAACTGCGCCAGCCGTTTCGGGCATCTTTGCTAAAATATTCGGTTTCGGCCTGGATGTGGCCCAAGCGGTTGTTTTGGCGGTGGGTAGTGGTTTCGGTAATGGTTACGGGGCTTCCACCGGTAAAATAATCGGTGCGATTGGCCGTTTTTTGGCTTTTTTGGCCGCCCCCACCCCAGGTGGATATTTTGATTTTAAACCGCTCGCGCACGGGCAATACGTGACCGAAGAACAAAAAGCCCTCGCTGTTTTGTTGGGTAAATGCCGCGGGCAAACCCGCGTCGTCAAATTGAGCCGGGGCGCCACCACCCGTGCGCGGCAACGGATTGTCTTGTAGCGCATACTTGTTGCGGTGCAAGAATTGATCAAATGACATGGGCATAATCGAGGCCAAGGCATTTTCGCCCGTGTTGTTACTTTGCCCAATGAGGTACGATTTTGATTTTTTGGTAAAAGAAAAAAGGTTGACGTGGGCGTAACCGCGCACTTGTTCGGGGTTTCCGCCGGTCCCCAACGTGACACTACCCGAAGTGGCGCGTTTTCGGTCTTCTTTAAATTTGAGGTTCAGCACTAACCGGTCCGATTGTTCGATGCCTTTCATCATGGGGTTTTCCTGGTAGCGGTCAATGGCCTGAATTTTTCCGATGGCATTGGCCCGAATATTTTGGGTGGCCATGGTGTAATTATCGTTGAACAAATCGTCACCTTCCACCAATACCCGATCTACATCTTTGCCGTTGAGGGTAAGGCGGCCATTTTCGCTCACCTGCATGCCCGGAATTTTTTTCAGCAGGTCTTCGACGCTGAATTCGGTGCTGTCCGAAAACGATTTGGCGTTGTATTCCGTGGTATCCGAACGCACCACCACGGGCGGGGCTGCCGCTTTAACGACCACTTCTTGGAGGATGGTAGAAGCCAGGGCAAATTGCAAGGCCCCTGTGTCGCGCAGGGCGTGCCGGATGGATTGTTTGGCATAACCCATAGCACGGGCCGTTACCACCACCGTATCGCATTGGCAGGAGGCCGGAACGGTGAGTTGAAAACCGCCCCGTTCGTCGGTTTGGGTAAATACCACGGTGGTTTTGGTGACGGGGTGGGCGGCCACCACCGAAGCAAAAAACACCGGTTCACCGAGGCTGTCGCGCACGGTACCGGTGATTTTTTGCGCGGACAGCAAACCGCTGGTGAAGAGCAGGAGTATTGTTAGGTAACGCATGGTGGTGTTCTGTTTTAATTGTTAGCGTTGAGTTCAATGGTTTCCATTGGAGAGCCAATAGTCATTTCTACCCCCTGTGCTTCCACCTGTTTTTGTAATTTTTGGATAAAATCATGGATAAACTGCCGCATTTGGCCGTAATTTCTTTTATCGTAATGGCCACCCGGCGGCATTTCGATTTTAAAAGATGTTTTCAACGGGTACTCCATTCCCGAAAACAAAAACTGCACTTTGCCATCAGTGGAACGGGCCTCCATGATAAGGCCGGGCAAACCGCCCAATTTAAATGGTCCGCTGGGAATGGGAATATCCGGGGCGTACCACACCTCGTAATCGCGGCCCCGGTAATGCCCCGTGGCTTTTTCGCACAAAAAACCGCCGATAGTGCGCGTTTGGGTAGCGTCAATGATCCATACCGTTGTGGCAAAAGTATCGCTCAAAATGGTCATGCCACTGTATTCGACAAATGGAAATGATTCCTTGAACCATATTTTTTTCAACCGGTGCAGTTTTAAAATGGGAAACCCCGTGGAGTCGCCGGCAACAGTACCACTGGCGTCTAACTCCTTGTAGTATATTGATTGACTACTAAAAGGTGCATCGTTGTGAACAAACAACGATTGTTCGGGGTGAAACCACAGCGTAGTGGCACCGTTATTATACCGGTCACCGGGTAACGTTGTTGTTCGAGAATACGTGATTTTTCCAATAGCAGATAAAGAATTATCTTGAGCGGTAGCTATTACACACGACAAAAAAGCAAAAAAAAGTACAATATTTTTCATATTATTCAATAAAAATTATAGATACTATTTTGCGTTGAGTTCAACAATTTCTCCCACCGAGATTTCCATGATAACCCCTTCGGCCAAGGCTTCTCGCTCCATTTGCCGGGATTTTTCATGAATAAATGCCCAAACTTGGGCAAAATCCATGTTTTCGGTTTGTCCACCCGGCGGCATTGCAATTTTTATCGTTTCTTTTAGCGGAAACTCGATACCCGTAAACAAAAACTGCACGTTACCGTCGGTCGAACGGGCTTCCATAATCAGGCCGGGCAAACCGCCCAATTTAAACGGGCCGCTGGGAATGGGAATATCCGGTGCGTACCAAACCTCGTAATCGCGGCCACGGTAGTGTCCCGTGGCTTTTTCGCAGGTAAAACCGCCGATGGTGCGCGTTTGGGTGGGGTCAATGGTCCATACCGTAGTGCCGAAGGTGTCGCTAATCACGCTGATTTCAGGATAGCCTATAAACCCTATAAAATCTTTAAACCAAATTTTTTTTTCGTGGTGCAGTTTCAGAACCGGAAAACCCGTGGAGTCACCAAACGAAACGTCCCAACCGCCGCCGGGTTGATCCCGATACCCAACGGTTCGCGAATTAGTGGGTGCATCATTGTGCACAAACAAGGAACGCTCGGGGTGAAAAAACAGGGTGGTATTTCCATCTAATGGCATGTGGCCCTGTAAATTAGTGTGCCTTTTGTACGTAATTTTACCCATCGCAACCAGCACGGTGTCTTGTGCCGCAACGGTCGCGGATAAACTGAATAATAAAAGTAAGGAAATGTATTTCATTGTAGATAATGTTTAGTTGTTAGTATTGAGTTCAATGGTTTCAAAGGGCGGGCCAACTGTAATGACATACCCTTGAGCAGCGGCATCCCGTTCCATTTGTTTACATCGTTCGCGCACAAACGTCCAAATTTCGGCGTAGTTCCTTGTATCTTCGTAACCACCCGGCGGCATTTCAATTTTTATTGTTTCATTTAAAGGAAACTCAATTCCCGAAAACAAAAACTGCACCTTGCCATCAGTGGAACGGGCCTCCATGATAAGGCCGGGCAAACCGCCTAATTTAAACGGGCCGCTGGGAATGGGAATATCCGGGGCGTACCAAACTTCGTAATCACGGCCACGGTAGTGTCCCGTGGCTTTTTCGCACAAAAAACCGCCGATGGTGCGCGTTCGGGTGGGGTCAATGGTCCATACCGTAGTGCCAAACGTGTCTCTAATGATGTCTATACCAGCGCGTCCGGTAAACGGAATATAGTCTTTGAACCAGACTTTTTTTTCAGCGTGGAGTTTCAAAATGGGAAACCCTGTTGAATCTCCAAATACACTCCCTGTGATACCCAACTCTTTGTAATTCACGACTTTAGAATTGGTAGGCGCGTTGTTGTGTACGAACAGGGAACGTTCGGGATGAAAAAACAAGGTGGTTTTTCCGTTGTATTGCATATCGCCGGGTAGCGTTGTGGTGCGGGTATAGGTGACCTTGCCAATGGCCTGAGGAACGAGATTTTGAGCCATAATTGTCGCTGAAAGCAACCAAAAACCCAATAAAATGATCTGCTTCATGGTAATTTATTCAAAAAATAATTAGTTGTTTGCGCGTGTCGGTGTTCGTAACTCTGTAAAGAGGGGTTTGAAACCCCTCTTTACGGAGTTACGAACACCGCTCACGTATGGAGTATTGTCAGGTAACGCATGATGGTGTTAGTTATTCGTGTTGAGTTCAATGGTTTCAAAGGGCGGGCTATCGCCTTATTAATTACGAGTGTTCATCATTTCAATGGTCTCGGCACGAGTAATTGTAATATCCATGCCCGATGCCCGCAACTGTTTTTCCTGATTTTCAATAAACAAATACCAATCTTCGATGAAATAGGTATAATCCATATTCAAGGAAAGGCCATTGGTGGGCGGCTGTAATGTTGATTCGGGATAACGGTTCAATTCTAAAGAATGAAAAGAGAATTTGACCACATCGTCCGCTGACTTAATCTCCAAGATCAAGCCGGGTAACCCGAAGAACTTGAATGGCCCACTGCTAACGGGTACATCGGGCGCAAACCACGCCTCGTACGTACGCCCTCTGAACGTAGCGACGGCTTTTTCACAGGCAAAACCGCCTATTTCTTTCGCTTCATCCTGCTTTATTTCCCAATTCATGGTACCCAATGTATCTGTGACAATACACGTTCCGCGTTTCACCTGTCGGCACTCCACTCTTTGCATAATTTTACGCTCTTTGTGCATTTTATAAATCGGAAATCCGGTTGAATCGCCCGAAACTGTGCTGGGCATACCATTAACCGGGTCAACAAAAGAAGTATCTCCTAACGGGGCTTGGTGGTGCACAAAAATGGAATAGTCCTGATTGAAGTATAAACTGGTCAATCCGTTCCGCTCTCGTTCTCCGTCGGCGGAAACTTCACGTATGTATATCGCCCTTGATACCGACTGGCCTTGGGTGAATACGGGTAAAGCGAGGAAGCACAGGAAGTACATAATGTCAATTGTTTTTTTCATAAAAATTTACCAGTTTTAATATTGTGCGTGTTGTGGATAATGATAACGATTAATGACGCATATTTGTGTTAGTTGTTTGCGTTGAGTTCGATGGTTTGTGCGTAACTTCTCTTTTCGGTGTGCAAAAACAGCGTGGTGGTGCGGTTGTAAGTAATTTTCCCAATGGCTTTTAAGGAATCTTGGGCCAAAAGGCCACAAACAGGCAATAAAAAGGTGAGTAATTGTAGAAATACTTTTTCCATAATAAATAGCATTAACATATCGTTCAGATGCACTTACGCCGTTTTTTGGTGGGTGGCAGCGCAACTATTTTTTCAGTGACTGTTTTTTCGCGGATTTATATATACATTTGCACGAAGATAAGCAAACAATATGCACTACAAAAACTTTTTTTTCCTAGTCTGCTTCCTGCTTTCGGGGGCCTTTACAGTTACACTTTCCGCCCAAGCGGTAAATCATTTAACTTGCGATGAGGCTTATGAACTAACGCCCACTCCGGATACTTCGTTTACTTACAATGGGCAATTGTGGAATTCTCTCACTATCCCGCCATATCCCCTGTGCGGTTGGGATGATGAGGTTTACTTTCTACAATGGTTTAGGTTTACCGTCACTACACCTACAACCGCCATTCGGTATATATCTAACACCGCTTCATTGGGCACTGCTCTATATAAAGGAAGTTGTGGTGATTTAGATCCGGTAGATTGCTATGTGGCGGGGGGATCAACAAGAAATAGGTACTATTATAACCTAAATCCGGGAGAAGTCTATTTTTTAGCCCTACTTGAGACTTCATCGCAGCAAATTCCCAACGCCAATTTCCAATTATCCATCGTTTCGGTTCCCATTCCGGAGAATGACGAATGTGATCAGGCACACGTTGTAGTACCCTCCAACACCTTGGCGTGGGGCGATACGCTCCAGGGCACCACCGCCGGAGCAACCCGCTCCCTACCCGATTGCGCGCCGGAATCTTACGCCGACGACGATGTGTGGTACCAGTTTACCGCTACTTCGGCGCGACACCAGGTACTCTTGGAAAACACTGTAGATGTACTGGGTTTTTCGTCGAAAATGAATCTTGAAATTTTTTCGGGCAACTGCCAACAACTAACTTCCATCATTTGCCAGTCAAGTCCCCAGGACTACGGCCCAACAATAACGACATTGTACAACCTGACACCGGGAGAAACTTATTTGATTCGGGTATTTGACCGGGAATCTGAAAATGGTACAAGGTTCAACATCCGTATGAATACCTATCCGCCTTCGCCAGTGAACGACGAGTGCGACGGCGCACTATGGTTGCCGGTCAACGATAACCCCGGCGCGCCCTGTGACAGTACTTTACAAGTAAACCTTATCGGGGCCACCCGAAGTACGGCCAATTGCGCGGGTTTGTTCGACGTTTGGTTTAAATTTACGGCCACTTCCAGCGCTCATATTATTTCTACCCCGTCGGCAGGGCACGAATTGTACAGCGTTGGCTGCGATTCGGCCCTGTTATCGTGCGGAGTACTTCAGGGCGCGTATTATGATTTAGTGCCGGGCCATACCTACCTCGTGCGGGTATTTCGCGATACCGATTTTGAGTGTAACAATTGCGCATTGTGCGTCAATACTTTACCCCCTCCACTGGCTAATACAGATTGTTCCGGGGCTTTTGAAGTCACCCCGACGGCGGGTTTGGTTTGCGCCAATCCCGAAATTGGCGTTAATTACGGCGGGCCACCGTCCGCTATGCCGCCGTGTAGCCCTTTTTCCGTTTCAGTACTCGATGTTTGGTACAAATTTACGGCTACCCAAACGCGACACACTGTATTTCTGGATCGCATCAATATGGTCGGAATGCGATTTGAAGTCTACGAAGGCCAATGCGATAGTTTAGTACTGCTGGACTGCGTTATCAATGGCAGTGCAATAGGAGACCGGCAGGAATTGGTAACCAATCTGTTGGTTGGGGCTACTTATTATATCCGGGTATATGCCCTTAACTCCAGTTTGACAGTGCCGCGAAATTTTGGGCTTTGTGTGTTGGACGGGCCGCCGCCGCCGCCCAATGACGCTTGCGCGGATGCCATTGTTTTACAACCAACGGTAAACTGCGACAATGCCACGTCCGGCACTACCCTCAATGCTTCCCGCGAAAATTTAACGCCCTGCTCCGGTGTTCCGGATGACGATGTGTGGTATAAATTCACCGCTACTCAGGCGTATCATTACTTGCGGGTAATCCACACCGGAACCGCTGACCAAAAAATCAACGTCGAAATTTGGGAAGGGCAGGACTGCAATAATTTATCGTTTTGGACTTGTATCGCCGATGCCACGAACGAAATGGCTTTATTACGCGATTCCTTTACCGTCGGAATGAACTACTATATTCGGGTGTTTTCACCGCAAAACGGCAATGTAAACACCTTTAATTTTTCCATTTGTCTGGGTGCTCCACTTGCCTTTCTTACCAATACGTCCTGTGCCGCAGCGGATGAACTTATTCCCGACCCAAGCCCTATCTGTACGAATATGACCTGGGGGTACACTTACTCGCTCAACGGGAATACGCCACCAACAACGCCCGGACTATGCGGGGGAGTCGCGGATGACGATATGTGGTACAGTTTTGTGGCCACCTCAACCCAGCATTTAATTACACTCATTCCCGGAAATTTACTCGGTTGCCGATTTCGGTTGTACAAGGGCGAAACCTGTCAAAATCTGGTAGCCATGGACTGCGGGATGAACGGGTACAGCCAAATCCGATCCTTGTTTGCCAATAACCTTATCATTGGGGCGCGGTATTTTATCGTGGTGTATGGCACCGGTAGCAACTTTGCGTCTGAGGGCAGTTACGAAATAGGAATCAGCACACCGGCTTTCACGGTGGCCAATGACGATTGTAACAACGCTCTTTTATTGCCCGTAGCAACAACGTGCGCCAATCCACTGGTACAAAGCAGTAACAACGGTACTTTATCGGCGTTTCAGTGCACGGGCAACGCGGATGATGACCTTTGGTACGCATTTTACGCGGCCAGTACCCAACACCAGATCGTGGTCAAAGGATTTGGTATTTACAACGCGGTAATTCATTTGTGGGATAGTTTGTGCACCACCAATATCTCCAATTGTTACAATGTAAAAGGCGAAAACGATACCGAAATTTTTACCGTCAACAACCTTGTGCCGGGGCAATTGTACAAAGTGCGGGTTTTTCACATCCTGACGGGCGGCGGCTCCTTTAGCATTTGTATTGTTGATTCGGGTGCGTCCGGTTCAAACGAAATTTGGGCTGAATCGGCTTTAAAAGTGTATCCTAATCCGGCCAATAATACCCTTTTTTACGATGTTCCAGCCGCCGAAGCGCAGTACGTGCTGACGGTTTTTAACGCCCAGGGCCAGCCGTGTATGCGACAGGAACGGAACGATGCCGGGACGCAGGAAATTTCATTGTCTGCGTTGCCGCCGGGCGTGTATTGGGTTCGGCTATCGGGCAACCGAACCCAATACCGGAGTCAGGGGATTGTTCGGCTGAAATGATCCGCTATTTCCCACTTTTCATACCCGCCTCGTACTTGCGCAAATCCGCCTGCGCCCGCACCGAGTCACCCAACATCCCGTAGGCATTGCTGCGGGTAAGATAAGCCTGGTAAAAATCAGGCTTATCTTTCAGGGTTTGGTCCATATCGGCAATGGCCTCGTTGGGGCGATTGAGGTTGAGATACGACAAACCCCGGTTGAAGCGGTATTCGGCGTCGTTGGGTTTGGTTTTCAGGTATTCGGTGAGGTCGGCGACCGATTTATCGTATTGTTTGGTAAACCCGTAAAATGCGCCCCGGTATTTGTAACATTCCTTCAATTCGGGGTTAATTTCGAGGGCTTTTGTAAAATCATCAATGGCACGTTGTACGTCTTTTTGGCTTTTTACGCGGTCGCCAATTTCCATACCCCGCCAGTAATAGGCTTTTCCAAAATTATCGCCGTAGGCCTCCATTGATTTATTGAGCAACGTAAGCGTGTCTTTCCAATCGCCGATGCGGCTAACGGTAACGGCGGTCCAACCCACCACCATAATCCCTAATATACCGTACACCACATTGGTAAAAGCGGGCCATTTTTCCTTGACGTAGAACGGTAAATACGCCACCACGGCCACAATGCCCAACATCGCAATGTAGTTGTAGCGGTCGGAGCGCAACTCGAACGTTCCCATGGTAGAAAATGGCAGTGCCAGTACGATATTGGCCAAATAAAACAAAATACCCACCCACAATAAAGGCCAGGTGTGCCGTTTCCAAAAAGCCAACCCAACGATACCAGCCAACACCAACGGGGCCACAAAATATTCCGTGGCCAAAGTACCACCCGCCGCTTTTTCAAACGGATACCAGATGCTGAGCGGTGGCGGATAAACGAATTTTTTCCAATAAAATAAAATGCTGTGGCTCGCCATAAAAAAACGCTCCACCGGCGTATAAATACTCTCTATTTGGGTGATTTGGCCCTCGTGCACGCGCGATACCAGCGTGAGCGCACCAAAACCAGCCGACACCGCGAAAAACAATATTTTTTCGTAAACGTGGCGCAATACCGGGCGTTTCCACCAAATATCGAGCACGACCAAGGTCAAAGGCAGCATCACCGCCGCCGATTTGGCCAAACAAGCCACCACAAACATGCCCAACGCCCACCAATAATGTTTGCTCCAGGTGGTGCCACTTTTTACGTAATCGGTCCAGTGTAAAAGCGCCAAAAATGTAAATATGGCGAACAATGGCGTACTGAAACCGGCAATCCACGAAATGGCTTCGGTTTGCAGCGGATGAACGGCAAAAATCAGCGCAACCAGGGCCGCCATCAGCGAAGGAGCGTCCCACTTACGGAATAGTTTATACACCAGTACCACGTTAAAAGCGTGCACCAAAGCACTCATCACGTGGTAGAGCGTTGCTTTGTCGGTACCGCCGTTGAGTTTGTGCGCAATGCCGTAAAAAAACCAGGTAACGGGAGCGTACATTCCAAGGTTAAAATTCCCAAACAGGGAAAAATCCTTTACCGCCGGGTTATTAATGGTTGCCGTATGGTCGTCCATGGCCACCATTGGGTTGTTAAAACCAAAGGAATACAATAAAAATGCCAGGGCCGCCAACGCAAAGGGGTACCATTCAACGGGTGTTGTGGTTTTAGGTGCCGGATTGTTGGCGGGAGCCGGTGCTGGTTTCGGTGTATTTTTTTTAGCCATATCAAATCAACATTGTGTCAGGCGCAAATGTAATGAGCCAAAGACCATTCTGCCGCCAAAAAATGCAAAACAGATAAAATGCCTTCGAAGCAGCCGGGAAATCTTGTTTGCAAGTGTATCATTTGCCAAGTCCCGTGTAATGATGCTGTCCCAGAATTTATTTTTCGCTTTTTACTTTCAAAAAACGCCCGGTATAACTGGCTTCAACGGCCATCAGGTCCTCCGGGGTGCCCTCGAACACCAGGTTTCCGCCCTCTTTGCCGCCTTCGGGGCCAAGATCCACCACCCAATCGGCCGATTTGATCACTTCCAGGTTATGCTCCACAATGAGTACGGTATGGCCTTTTTCCACCAGCGCATTCATGGCGTTGAGGAGTTTTTGAATATCGTGAAAATGCAGCCCCGTGGTGGGTTCGTCAAAAATAAAAAAGATGTGCCCGGTGGTATTGTCGCGAATCAGAAAAGACGCCAGTTTAACGCGTTGCGCTTCGCCCCCGGACAGGGTACTCGACGATTGGCCCAATTGCACGTAACCCAAACCGACGTCTTGCAGGGGTTTGAGGCGGGCAATAATTTCTTTTTGATCCTGAAAAAAGTCCAGCGCTTCGTCAATGCTGAGTTGTAGCACATCAAAAATATTTTTGTTTTTGTACTGCACATCCAACACCTCGGCGCGGAAACGGCGGCCTTTGCACTCCTCACATTCGAGGTGTACATCGGCCAGGAATTGCATTTCCACCACTTGTTCGCCTTCGCCCTTGCAGGCTTCGCAGCGGCCACCTTCCACGTTAAAACTAAAGTGTTTGGGCTGAAAACCCCGCACGCGGCTCATGGATTGGGAGGCAAATAAATCGCGGATATAATCGTAGGCTTTTACGTACGTGACCGGATTGGAGCGGCTACTGCGCCCGATGGGGCTTTGGTTGATAAACTCCACGGCGGTAATGCGTTTTACCGGCCCTTCGAGGGCTTCAAAATAGCCGGGTTGTTTGCCGCCGCTTTCGGGCAGGTGTTTCATCAGCGCCGGGGCGAGAATATCGCGTACGAGCGTGGTTTTGCCGGAACCCGAAACGCCACTCACCACCGTCATGGTATGGAGCGGAATGCGCACCGTTACGTTTTTCAGGTTGTGTTGGGTGGCCCCTTTGAGGGTAATAAATTCGCGGGGCACGCGGTGGCTATGCGGCAGCCCGACGGTCATTTTGCCTAACATATACTGCGAAGTAAGGCTGTTGGGCGCCGCGTTGTGGATATTGGAATATTCACCGGCGTACACCACGTGGCCACCGTTAATACCCGCTTCGGGTCCCATATCCACCAAATAATCGGCTTGCCGAATCACTTCTTCTTCGTGTTCCACCACCACCACGGTATTGCCCAGGTCGCGGAGTTGTTTTAACACGCCCACCAACCGCGCCGTATCGCGGGGGTGCAGCCCCACCGAGGGTTCATCCAACAGGTACATGGACGAAGTGAGGTTACTACCGAGAGTACGGGTGAGGTGAATCCGTTGGGTTTCGCCGCCCGAAAGGGTATTACTCACGCGGTCGAGGGTCAGGTACCCCAAACCGAGATCCACCATAAACCGCAGGCGATTTTTCAGTTCGATGAGGATGCGTTTGGCCACCTGTTGTTCAAAATCGGTGAGAACGAGTTCATCGAACCACACTTTGAGTTCTTCGAGCGGCAGTAAAATGAGGTCGCTCATGTTTTTTCCGGTATCGGGCGGGCCTACCCGAACGCATTGGGCTTCGGGACGGAGGCGTGCCCCGCCGCAGGTGGTACAGGTGGTGCGACCACGGTAACGGGAAAGGATAACGCGATTTTGAATTTTGTAGGTTTTGCTTTCGATGTCTTTAAAAAAGTCGTCCAATCCCTGAAAATACGCATTGCCTTTCCAGAGCAACTGTTGTTGTTCGGGCGACAATTTGTTCCAGGGTTGGTGCACCGGAAAGTCAAATTTGTGGGCATTTTGGAGAAATGGCGCGAGCCACTCGGCGCTTTTTTCGCCGCGCCAGGCGATAATGGCCCCGTCGTACACCGATTTGGTGGGATCGGGCACCACTTTTTCGCGGTCAATGCCCAATATTTTACCGTAGCCTTCGCACGTGGGGCAGGCCCCGTAAGGGTTGTTGTAGTTAAAAAGTTGGGGCGTGGGTTCGGGGAACTCCATGCCGTCGAGTTCGAAGCGATTGTTAAAATGCACCGGCTCGGCTTGTAACACTTTAATCGTGCATTCGCCTTCACTTTCGTAAAAGCAGGTATTGACCGAATCGGCCATGCGCATCCAGTCGGCATCGTCGGAGAGGGGCAGGGCGAAGCGGTCCACCAGCAGGGCTATGGAGTCGCGGAGGTTAAAGGCCGATTCTTCGAGTTGTTGCGCGAGGGAATCCACTTCACCGGCCAAAACGGCTTCGATTTGGAGAATCTCGTCTCCGGCGGCCAGGCGGGTATATCCTTTTTGCTGGAGCAGGTTTAACTCCTGTTGGAGGGTACGTTCTTTGTATTTTTTGGGAAAAGGCATTAAAATATAACCACGGGTGCCATCGGGTAATGCTTTAAGGTGGTCAATCACGTCGGATACTTCGTGTTTTTTGACCAAACCACCGCTAATGGGCGAATAAAACTTGCCCACCCGCGCGTACAGAAGGCGCAGAAAATCCAGGATTTCGGTCATGGACCCCACGGTAGAGCGGTTATTGCCCGTGGTTACTTTTTGTTCGATGGCAATGGCCGGGCAAATGCCCCGGATATAGTCCACGTCGGGTTTTTTCATCCGACCCAAGAACTGGCGGGCGTAACTGGACAGGCTTTCGACGTAACGGCGCTGGCCTTCGGCGTAAAGCGTATCCATAGTAATACTCGATTTGCCGGATCCGGACACCCCGGTGACAACAACTAATTTATTTTTGGGAATTTTTAGATCAACATTGCGGAGGTTATTGGTGCGCGCTCCTTTGATGGAGATATGTTTGGTATCAACTACGTCGCTGACTTCTGCTTCGGTTTGCTTCTTCTTAGTGGCCATGAATGTTGTTAGTGCTCGTTTGCAAGGTGTCCCAATCAATAATCCGAAGTAATCAAAAGGTCCAAATTGGTGTGTTTGATTCCAAAACGTTCGCTCAGGTACGCGTTGGTCAAACATCCTTTATAGGTGTACACCCCGTTGCGCAACCCCGATAACGACGTAATGAGGTTAAAAATCCCGCCCGACTCGGCCTTAAGCAACAGCGACGTGAGGATATTACTAATGGCATCGGAGGCGGTGCGGGCCACCCGCGATGGTATATTGGGCACACAATAGTGCAATACCTGGTGTTTTACGAAGGTCGGTTGGTCGTGCGAGGTAATGCGGGAGGTTTCAAAACAACCTCCTTGGTCCACGCTCACATCCACAATCACCGAACCCGGTTTCATGCGTTGAACAATGTCTTCACTCACCATGAGTGGGCTGCGCCCCTTGCGGGAGTGAATAGCCCCGATAGCAACATCGGCGGTAAGCAATTGTTCGCGCAAGTGCACGGGATTCACCACCGAAGTGTGCAACTGCCGCCCCACCTGATTTTGCAAGCGCATGAGTTTATAGACGTTATTATCAAAAATGCGCACTTCGGCCCCCAATCCGATGGCGGTCCGGGTGGCAAATTCGGCCACTACCCCGGCCCCGATAATAATGACCTTGGCGGGAGGTACGCCGGCAATGCCGCCCAACAATACACCTTGCCCGCCGCGGGCCGTAGCCAGCAAATCGGCGGCAATGTGAATGGCGCTGATACCGGCAATTTCGCTCATCACCCGAACAATGGGGTAAATGCCCATTTCGTCGTCGCGGATGTATTCCATGGCCAGGGCCGTAACGCGTTTTTTGAGCAACCGCGTGATGTATTCCGTGTCCATCATGGGCAATTGAATGGGCGAAATAAGCACTTGGTTGGGGCGCATGAGATCAATTTCTTCGAGCGTTGGTGGTGCTACTTTGAGCATCACATCGGCTTTAAAAACCTCCTCGTGGCTGTGGACAATTTCGGCTCCGGCTTCGGAATAATCGTGGTCGGTAAAACGCGATTTATTACCGGCACCGCTTTCCACAAAAATGCGAAAGCCGTGCGCGACCAAAGTAGCCACCGAATGCGGCGCCAAACCAACGCGGTTCTCCTGCAAGGTTGTTTCTTCCGGGATACCAATCGAAAAATGCTCCTGACGGGGCATCACAGCAAGCCGTTCGGGCTGGGTTGTAGTACGGGATAATGAGTGGGTTTCCATATTGAACCTGCAAAAATACGCTAAGAGATGACAATTAAAGAAGTTATCTTGCTTTCTTTCAACTTTAAAGGCATAATTTTGCAGCCTGATTAAATAGTTTCATAAAAAAAATAACTTTCCGTACATATGGCTAACAAATACCTTAGTTTCATTTCAGATGCGCATCTACTATCTTGCATCAGTAATTTGCATGATTCTTATGTAAAAGCGCAAAAAAAGTTGACTAAAAGTGATTTCTATACTAATAAAGTAGATGTAATTAAATTAACTTTTGATGCGAAATTTCAAGGATTGACGGCAGAAAACGTTATTACATCTGAAATTTTAAGGCAAATCGACAAGTCTGTAAATAATTCAATCGGCACCTTCCATGAACAAATACTAGGCGGCATAAGTGGTTATCAATCTGCAAGAGCGTCTGGTTATGATATTAAGGCGTCAGATAACACCTTGTTCGCAGATATAAAGAACAAACACAACACAATGAACAGTAGTGCTGCTGAAAGTTTATATCGGAAACTTAAAGAATTTGCTGATAGACACAAACAAGCAAAATGTTATTGGGTGCAAATATTTGCTAAAAACAGTTTTGATGAATTGTGGGTAGGCGAAATCAACGGGAAAGAGTATCGTCATAGTCGCGTTTACAAAATTTCAGGTGATAAGTTTTATGCAAAACTTACGGGCCTTGACGATGCTTTTTTTCAACTTTATAAAATATTACCCACAGCAACTGATGACTATTTAAAAAGCAAAGGGATAACGTCTCCTAAAACCGAGATTTCAGCAATAAAAGAAATTACAGACTTGGCAAGCGCTAATAGTAGAACCATCTTAGATCAAATAGCCATAGAAAATTACGGATATTATTTTAAATTCAAAGATTTATAGTACTTATTTAAAAATGCAATAATGGAATAACCAACTTCTCGCCCTAAGTTGACAGGAACTGCATTTCCTATTTGTTTATATTGTTGGGCTGCTGGACCTTCAAATTGCCATTCGTCTGGAAATGTTTGTATTCTTGCATATTCACGTACTGTAAATGGACGCGTCTCGTCTGGATGGCATCTTTCAGTTTGTTTTTGAGCCGGACTACAGGTTAATGTTAGGCAAGGTTCATCCCAACCGATTCGCCTAGCCATCCCTGTTTTTCCGCCTGTCAAATAGTAACTTTTTCCCATAAATTCTTTTTGAATATCTACTGGCAAATCTCTCCAATATCCTTTAGGGGGAACAAGATCTAGAATACTTTTCTTGCTCTTTGGATACTTTGCACCTGTTGAAGAGGGAACATCACTATCATATAAAACGCCTTTTTTTAGAGCATCTTGAAGTGTGTATATTTTTTTATATGCTTTTGGGTATTCAAAAGGAATGTTTATATCTTTTCTTATTCCAACTAAAATAAGGCGTTCTCTTTTCTGAGGAACTTTAAAATTAATAGCTTTTAATACTTGTACAGGTACAACATTATATCCAATTTCATCTAAAATTGAAATCATACCCTCTAAAGTCTTCCCATTTTCGTGCGATAATAATCCCCGTACATTTTCGCCAATACATATTAAAGGCTGCGTTTCATTCACTACTCTGGCAAATTCATAAAATAATGTTCCTCTCGCATCATTTAAACCTAATTTTTTACCCGCATAACTAAACGCTTGGCAGGGGAAGCCACCTGTTACTACATCAACTTTATTCTTGTAGTCCTCAAAACTATACTGCTTGATGTCTCCCTCAAGAACATTCCAATGAGGTCGATTCTTACGCAATGTCTGACAAGCGAATTTGTCAATTTCATTTAACGCAACACATTTCAATCCAGCCTTCTCTAGGCCGATTGCTAACCCCCCTGCTCCTGCAAATAGTTCAATAACGGTGAACGTTTTGTCGGGATCAACATAATTTGATACATCTTCTTGTTCTAGTGAAGAAAAGTATTCAGGAAAAAGATTGTGAACATCTTTTTTTGAATATAGGCGATAATTACTCATTGGCTCTCGAATAGCTTTGAGTTTCCCTTCCCGATCCCATCTTCTTAATGTCTCTTTATTTTTACCAAGTCTTTCCGATACTTCAGATAAAGTTAGATATTCTTTCATAACCAAGTTATACAACATTATACAATGGGTACAAAAGTATGGCATCTTTCCTTGCTAACAAAATGTTTCGGTAAAATTATTTCTATTTTTTTAAAACCTACCCCATACAGGTTATGAAAATCTTTATTTTCACGTAAAATATACCCGAAGGGGGTTATTTACGGGCAAAATTATGACATTTTTAGTATCAAACAAAAAGTTTTTGAAAATATTTTTTAAATTTTTTTTCGACAAAAGCATACAAGTAAACCGGGGAACGCCCTACTTTAGCACCCGAATTAACATTTCATTTAATCCCCTTGGTATAATCCCGGTTCTGATTTAGTCAATAACAATAATTACAGCACCGGTTTATGAATCACTTCAATTCTGTTAGCGTACACCCCGAAATTCAGGATGGAGCACCCGTTTTTAGCGGAACCCGTATCCGGGTTGAAACCTTTTTTGATTACATGCGCATTGGGGTAAGCCTCAATGAGTTTCTGGATGAATTTCCTTCTATTACCAGAGACCAAGCAGTCGAAGTTATGGAAATGGTGCAACAGCAACGTTTCTCGCTCGACCAGTTTCAACAAGGTGCTGCCGCCTAATACTACTTTCTGCCATCCGGTTTTTATCCCGGTGGCTGCATAACCATGAAAAATACCACGTTGGGGGCTTCCGCTCCCGCGTGGTATTTTTTTTTGCGGACATGAGGCCCCGCCAAAATGCACCTAACCAACAAATAATACACCCAACAATGTCATACGTACGTACACAAATCAGTGAGCAGGGCGTGGCTTCTGTTCATTTTTTTCACCAAAATCAAAATAGTTTACCCGGCACGATCTTGGCCGATTTAGTCGCGGCTTTTGCGGAATTGGGCCAAAATAACGCCGTAAAAGTGATTGTTTTGCGCAGCGACGAACACAATACCTTTTGCGCCGGGGCCAGTTTCGACGAACTGGTAGCCATCAGCGATGAGGCGACGAGCCAACGCTTTTTTAACGGCTTTGGCAACGTCATTAACGCCATGCGCACCTGCCCCAAAATTGTGGTGGGCCGCATTCAGGGTAAAGCCGTGGGCGGTGGCGTGGGGCTGGCCGCTGCATCCGATTTTTGCATGGCGACCCAATACGCATCGGTGCGCCTGAGCGAATTGGCCGTAGGATTCGGGCCGTTTGTGATCGGGCCGGCCGTGGAACGCAAAGTGGGCCTGGCGGCTTTTTCTCAAATGTCGCTGAACCCCTCCGAATGGCAAACCGCCGCCTGGGCCAAACAAAAAGGGCTGTTTCAGGAAGTATTTGACACCACCGAACAATTGGACGCTTATTTGGAACATTTTTTAAATAACCTTTGCTCCTACGCCCCCGACGCGTTGTCGGAATTAAAAAAAATATTCTGGGCCGGTACCGAACACTGGACGACCCTGCTCCCCGAACGCGCCGCCATTAGCGGGCGACTGGCGCTTTCCGAGTACGCCAAAAACGCCATTGAAGCGTTTAAGCGCAAATAATGAACAAATTACACACTAATGAATATTCGTACATTTACACTGACACTTGCTTGTCTCGGCGCGGGTTTTATGGCTTTTGCGCAGCAAAAAATTACCCAAACATCGCCCGATAAAAGTATCGTTCTGGAAGTAGAAACAACCAAAGACGGCGCTCCGGCGTACAGCATAACGCACCAGGGAACCAAAATTCTGGCGCTTTCCCGCCTGGGTTTGGTCACCCGCGAGGCCAATTACGCCTCCGGCATGAAACTCGATACGTTTTACACCGGCACCCAGGATTACACCTGGCAAACCGTTTGGGGCGAAGAGGAATCCATCCGCGATCACCATAATTTGCTCAAAACCATTTGGAAAACGAGTAAAGGCCAATCCATCGCCATTCAATTCAGAGTATTTAACAACGCCGTGGGATTCCGGTACGAACTGCCGGGTGATTCGACCGTGGTGATTTTGGACGAAAAAACGGAGTTTGCCCTGACGGCCGACCACACCACCTGGTGGGCACCTTCGGATTGGGACTCGAACGAACACACGTATTCCAATACCAAAATCAGCCAGATTGACGCGACCAAACACCTGACAGACATTGAGCCGTTTAACCAGTTTATCCCCGATGTTCGCGCGGTACAAACGCCAGTGGTGATGAAAATGGCCAATGGCGTACACGTGGCCATTGCCGAAGCGGCGTTGGTGGATTACGGCGCATTGCACCTCAAAGCCGACCGTGAAAAGTTCCGGTTCTCCGCTTTTGTGGTACCTACCGCCGATTCAACCGTTAAATCGGTGAATAAATTGCCTTTTCACACGCCCTGGCGCACTGTTTTGATCAATGCCAACGCGGGCGGCCTGCTCACCAACCGCACCATTCTTAACCTCAATGAACCTTGTCCGCTGGAAGGGGATGTGAGTTGGATTAAACCCCAGAAATACGTGGGAATTTGGTGGGAAATGCACGTGGGCAAAGGTTCCTGGGACTACCAAAAAGACGGTGTGCCGCACGGCAAACACGCCGCTAATACCCAAAATGTGAAAAAATACATTGATTTTGCCGCCAAATACGGCTTTGATGGGGTATTGGTAGAAGGCTGGAACAAGGGCTGGGAAGCGTGGTTCAACACCATGAAACCGGAGGTATTTGATTTTACCGATCCTTACCCCGATTACAATATGTCGGAACTGGCGGCCTACGCCAAATCAAAAAAAGTGCGGATTATCATGCACCACGAAACCTCGGCGGCAGTGCCCAGTTACGAGCGCCAAATGGACGATGCCTACGCGTACATGCGGCGTTTCGGGATGAATTCGGTGAAAACCGGTTACGTGGGTTACATTCAACCCAAGGGCGAATGGCACGATGGCCAACGCATGGTGAACCACTTTAACGAGGTGGCGCGCCGCACGTACCTCAACCAAATTATGGTGGATATGCACGAACCCGTGCGCCCCAGTGGCCTGCACCGCACCTGGCCCAATTACATGGCCAGCGAAGCCGCGCGCGGCATGGAATACAACGCCTGGAGCAAAGGAAATGCCCCCAGTCACGTGATTACGTTGCCGTTTACGCGGTTGCTGGGTGGCCCGATGGACTACACGCCCGGCATTTTTGAAACGCGGATGAACACGTATGACCCGAAAAAAAAGGAGATTATTCAGTCAACGGTAGCCAACCAACTGGCGTTGTACGTGACCATGTATTCGCCGTTGCAAATGGCCGCTGATTTGCCCGAAAACTACGAAAAACGCCTCGACGCGTTTCAGTTTATCCGCGATGTACCCGTGGATTGGTCCGAAACCCGCGTGTTAAACGCCGAAATTGGCGATTTCCTCACCGTGGCACGCCGCGAACGGGGCAAAAACAATTGGTTTATTGGCAGTATTACCGACGAAACGGCCCGTACTTTGGATATTACCCTCGACTTTTTGCAGGCGGGTAAAAAATACGAAGCGACCATTTATGCCGACGGTAAAAATGCGCATTACCAGGACAACCCGTACCCGGTAGAAATTCGCAAAGTACAGGTCACCAAAGGCAATAAATTGGCGTTGAAGTTGGCCGCCGGTGGTGGTTGCGCCATTGCCATCCGGCAACTGTAAATCCGCACGGTCGTGCGGATCGGTACGGCCGTGCGGATCTACGGCCGTGCGGATCGGTGTGGATGGGTGTGGATGGATACGGATCGGTGCGGATGGGTACGGATCGGTTGTTTAGTTCGCCCGTGCGGATCGCCTCTATGGTGATCCGCACGGGCGTGCAGATATACGGCAACGACGATTTAAATAAAATTTTGCAAAAAAACTTGTCCATTTCGGCATAATGGATTTATCTTTGCGACGCTTTTTTAAAGAGCAATTACGCGGAGGGTATAGCTCAGCAGGTTAGAGCGCCAGTTTGTGGCACTGGAGGCCGTGGGTTCGAAACCCATTACTCTCCCTTCTTTGGAGGCGGTACTGAAAAGTATCGCCTTTTTTTGTTATTCCCCCAAAACACCACCATTCCCCCCCGATAACCACCGCTGGATTGTTCATCTTATCCCATTGCCGGACTATGCTTCAACCTAAAAACATCCTGGCACCGGTAGCGGTTGCCGTTTTGGTATTGGCGCTTTTTGCCCTCCTGTACACGTCCCGCCAACAGTTTTCGCCGGTGTACGACGAGGTGGCCAATATTCCTTCGGGCTATAATTTCCTCACCACGGGACGTTACACCGACGCGACGCACCCGCCTTTGTTGCGTTATATCATGTCGGTGCCGCAGTTGTTGACCCAGGCCGACCCGCTGCCCAACGATAGCACGGCCCTGTACCGCTGGCAGGATTACGGCGTTCATTTTTTGTTCAATAACAACCAGTCGTGGCAACAACTCACGCACGATGCCCGCGCCGTCAATATCGGGCTGGCAATGGTGCTGCTGTTGGTGGTGTACGGTTATACGCGCCGGAAATTGGGCGTTGCGGCGGGTTTGGCAGCGTTGTTTTTTTTGGGGTTTGAACCATCGTTTATGGCCCACGGGCAATTGGCGACCCTCGACATTGGTTTTGCGTTGAGTTATGTATTGGCGGCTTTTAGTATTGAAGCGTTTATCCGGCAACCCGACCGCCGTCATTTTTGGTTATTACACCTGGGTTTGGGGGTTGCGTTTATGTGCAAATTTGCGGCTTTGCCCATTTTTTTCGCCGCCATAATTGGTATTCTTTATTTTAGAAAACAACAAAATATTCGCTTAAAACACTTTTGGTGGAGTCCGGTCATTTTTGGCCTGATGATTTTTGCCACGTATGGTTTTCAATTAAAATCCCCTTCGGAAGATACCCAAATCGTAAAAGCACGCGATAAAGAAAAAATTCAGGCCCAATTGGACCAATACGCGGCCAAATTGGGCACTACCCGCGAAAAAATGCTCGCCGTACAAATTCCGGCCTACGATTTTTTAAAAGGATTCGGGATGCAGGTATTCCACGCCATGTTTCAGGACATGTGGGAACGCAAAGAAAATTTTCAATATTTAGACGGCCAATACCAGCGGCGGGGCTGGCGCACGTATTTTTTCTGGAGTTTTTTGTACAAATCCACGTTAGCCACCATTGCGCTCACCCTTTTGCTCAAAATAACGCTGTGGGTACAACGCCGCCGCGAACGCCGCAACGGCCAGCCCGTTTCGATCATGGCCCTTTGCCTGATGGTTGCGCCGGTATTGTTGTTTTTGGCCTGTTCGCTGGGCACCATCAACATTGGGCACCGCTATATTTTACCGGTGTACGCCTTTTTGGCCATTGGCATCGGGTATTTGGTGACGTTGCCGTACAAGTGGATCAAACCCGTTGTTTTTGGGGCATTGGTGCTGCACGCGGCGAGTTCTTTGTCCGTTTGGCCGCACCATTTATCGTATTTTAACGAACTGTCGCGCAGCCGCTTTTACCTCGCGGACTCGAATATTGACTGGGGACAAGATTTATTATTTTTGAAAAAAGACCAACAGGAACAAGCCGCAACGGGCCAAATTACGGGGTTCTGGGGCGATTGTTTCGGGGTGGTAAAACCGGCCAGCCTGGGCATTGAGTTGGCGCCGATTCCGGCCAGTCGGGAAGCATTGGGGGCCGGGCGGCACTTGATTTATTTGTCGGTGCACCGCTTTCTGAACAGGAGCAGCGTGCATCCTGAAGGGCTTTACCCCTGGTTAAATGCGCTGCAACCTGTTCGGAAAGTGGGTACATCTATTCTGGTGTACGATATTACGGTTTCATTACCACCATCTTAGTGGTTTCTGAATAACCTTTGTCGGTGGTAAACTGGAGGAAATACGTCCCCGACGCGAGGTCTTTGGTGTGGACAAAAATGCGTTGGTTCCCGCTGATTTCGCTTAAACCCGGTTGCATAATTTCCTGCACGGTTTTACCCGCTACATCCACCATACGAATGGACACCCGCGCTTTTTCGGGCAAAGTGAAATCCACCGAAAAGCCGTCTTTTACCACCGTTGGAAACACCAACACATCGGGTTGAGGCACAACGGGTTGTTGTACATCTACCGCCGTGCCTTTAAAATGGGCGATAATGGTATCCGCTTGCGTCATAAAAATGGAAATATTGGCCAATGACGAATCGGCAACGCTGTGTTTTTTAATTTCCCAATGGTCAAATGTGTTGTTGCCCGCCGGAATTGCGTTGAGCAACAAATCAATATCGCCAAAAAACGGCGTTTCCGTCGGGAAGTTTTTGTACGTTAGGGTATTCGCCTGAATGCTGCCCGACAGCGGCGGATCAACCATCAAAACGGTATTAAACGGCCCGGAAAGGTTATAACACTCGGGCAAACCCGTGGAGAAATACGCGCAACGACGCTCAACAAAGTCGCGGAAACGGGCCACGTTGCCCCGCCATTGGGCATACGAACCACCCCATTTCTGGATATGGCGCGGCATTTCGCCGTCAATGGAGGCCAATACTTCGTCAAAATAAGAAAGCATGTTTTCGCACCCAAAAGTAGATTTGCTCAAATCGGCCTGACGGGTTACCCAATACTGGCGGAACTCGGCATTATCCTGCATTTTTTTCAAAATATCGAGGTGTTGCTGGGGATAAGGGTCCCATTGTGCCCAATCGGTGAGGTCAATCAGTTCCACGTTACACGGCGGCGCGGTAGCGCTGGTGTCCAAAATACCCGTGTAATTGATATAATAAGCGTACGTGGCATCCAAATCCCAGAGGATATACCCCCATTTGCGGTGACCGCCTTCGGGGTTCATACCACGCCACCAACTGGTATTGTAGTTGAGCCAGTCGGAAGCATTGGCAAAAGAGTTCACCAACATATAATCCACGAGGCTTTTGTGGTCCAATTGTTCTTTTACCACTTCAAATTTCGCCTGATCGGACATGTCATTGGTCATGATATAATCCACGAGGTTGTTCCATTCGGCTTTTACTTCTTCTTCCGAAGTAGAAGCGTATTCGGCCCAGGTACCGCCCCACGATGCGAGATAATCGAGGTCAAATTTGCCCTGATTATAGTTAAATTCGGTGTAATCGTGGTCATCGGGTGCTTCGCGGATATCGTACACGCCCCAGTAGCGGCCATTGAGGAACAGGATGGCTTTTTCGCCGGTCCGGGTATCGAGGTGCAGTCCGTCTCTTTTGGCTAAGTTTTGGGTATAAGCGTCGCGCATGTGGGCGGCGAGGGGTTGGCCGTTCGGGCCGGTCCAGTCGGAGCCACCGGGGTAGTTATCGTCACCGGCGGCGCGGAACATCATGCGTTGGAATTCGTCGCGTTCGGTGAATTTGGGGAACAATGCCTCGTTAATGGCCGCATTAATGCCCATTTCGTCGCGACTGATCCAGTCGAGGCTGCGTTGGTCATTGACCCACGAATCCTGCCCGTGGCTGTTGAGTTCACCCGTTACCCGCGCTACCCGATCTTTATTGGTTCCAAACACCTCCAACGCACCGTAAGGGCGTAAGTTTTGGTTACCATTGGCCAAAGCCAACAATTGCGTCCCCGAAATAGAAAACACCGGCATGGTAAACGTCAGGTTTTCATTGATAAAATAGGTGTTAAACTCCACAATACTGGGCAACAAAGTGGTATCCGTGGGGAATGTTATGGCCTTGAGGACTTTGGTGCTCGTTATGTTCACCGGGTTGGTGTACTTCGGTGAAGTGGCGGTGGGTTCGTCGCCGGTAGTGGTGTAACGAATCACGGCGGTGGTATCCAGAATGGACATCTTTACGGTAATTGGCCCGCCGTAAAAGCCCGCTATGGAGTCCATAACGGGGTGTTTGGCGTAATCTTCGTAGTATTTGGAAGGGTTATTGCTGGCTCCGGGCGATGGTTGGGTAGTAACGCCCCAATCGCCGTCGCCGTCGATTTTACGGCCGTAAGCGTGGTCGCGGTGAACGGTTTTTACTTTTTTAGAATCCACAATCAGCCCTTGCGGGTTAGCAAGCGTCATTTCCTCCGCTGTATTTCTGGTTTGGCTGATTTTAAAAGACGTGTGAATGATTCCGTCCACAACTTTGCCGCGCCCGGAACAATAGGCCACAATAAAACCACCGGCGGGCACGGTGACGGCACCGTCAATCTGGTATTTGGTGGGGTTGTTTTTGCGGTCACTCAGGTACCAACCCTGCAAAGAAACATCCGTAGCGGTAGGGTTATAAATTTCAACCCAGTCTTCGTGTTTATCAAATGCGTCGGTGAGGTGGGTCAAATTAGCCGCCGACATTTCATTGATGAGCAGTTGCGCCCGGGAAGATAACGTCCCAAAAACTGCCACCAAAAGCAGCAAAAAGGGCCGAAAGCGTTTAAGAGTAGTAGTCATGCGTAAATGTGTATGTGTGTTAAAGTGAATATATTTAGCGTTGTTTATTGGATTTACTCCTTGTATTTCTCCGAATATTTGCGGTACAGTTTCTTTTGTTTGTTGTCGAGATCAATCGAACGACCATCAATAAAGGCCGCGATGACCGCATTGGTGCGCATATCGAGGGCATCGCCTTCGCTGATAAAAAGGGTAGCCGATTTGTTCACTTCGAGGGAACCGTATTGGGCATCAATGCCGAGTACTTTGGCGGTATTGAGGGTAATGGCGCTCACGGCGGCCTCGTAGGGAAGCCCTTGTCCCACGGCTTGTCCGGCCTCGAAAGAAAGGTTGCGTTGTTTCCAGCCGCCGTCGTCGGAGAACGAAAACGAAACACCCGCCTCGTGGAGGAACTTGGCCGACTTGTACGGCATATCCACGTCTTCATCGTCGCGGGCCGGGAGGCGTTGGGTGCGGCCCAAAATCACCGGCACGTTATTTTCCTTCAGCAATTTGGTTTCCTGCCAGGCATCGTCGCCGCCCACGATGGCGATTTTCAGGCCAAATGTTTTACCAAATTCCACCGCTGCGCGGATGTTTTTGGCCAAATTGGCGTGCACATACAAGCGTTGTTTGCCGTTAAAAAGGGGTTTCATGGCCTCTAAACGCAGGTTTTTGGTATCGGGTTGGGCCAATTGCGCGTAGGCTTTGGCTTCTTTAAAAAACTGCTCAATGGCATCCACTTCTTTTTGGTAACGGTCGCCGCCGCCGCGCGCGTCCGCGTCGCCGCCAAAACCGCCGCCCGTGCGTTGAACGGGCCAGTTGAGGTGCATACCCTCATCGGTGTTGATGGCGGCATCTTCCCAGTTCCAGGCATCGAGTTGCACCGCCGACGACGAGCCGGACAATACACCGCCAATGGGAGCCACCTGGGCCAGCAACACGCCGTTGGACCGCACGGTCGGCGTCACCTCCGAATCGGTGTTGTAGGCGATAATGGCGCGGGCATTGGGGTTAATTTCCCCAATTTCGGCTTGGTCGGTGGTAGCGCGCACGGCGGCCACTTCGACCAGTCCCAGTTGCGAATTGGCGGCAATAAACCCCGGATACACGTGTTTTCCGGCGGCATCGTAAATTTGGGCGTA
This sequence comes from Chitinophagales bacterium, assembly GCA_013298845.1. Lineage (GTDB taxonomy): Bacteria > Bacteroidota > Bacteroidia > Chitinophagales > Saprospiraceae > M3007. Next base: position 120,346 of record JAAFJN010000006.1, on the reverse strand, counting down.
TTGGTTGCGGTCGAGCCGCACGGTAGAAGCGTCGGTAATGAGGGTAATTTTACCTTTATCAAAAGCAATGGCGCTATTGTTGATGACCGTTCCGTTGCCCACGTGGGCAGTAGCACCGAGGATAAGCACGGCTCCTTTTTGGGCGGGAGCGGGAACGGGTGATTGAGCCAATAAAAAACAAGGCGCGAACAGGGCGGCCAAAAAGAGGCGAAATTTTGTCATAAAAAACGGATTTAAGTGCAAATGTAACTTTTAAGGCGAAATGTACGGTTTAAAAAACGAGTTATTGGCGGGTTTTGGCAGAGAATGTTGAACAATTGAACATCGAACACCGAACGCCGAATATCGAACACCGAAGTAGCCATTGATGAGATAGCCTCGCCGCATTCAATCATTACCGCTAATTTATCAAGTGTAATTTAGGCAATCGCCGCTTAAACGCGTGATAATGCCACATCGCGCTCTATGGCATATGTTAACCTTATTCAACTCAACACTACTTCGACATTCGGTGTTCGATTGTTCGGTGTTCGATGTTCAATTGTTCGGTGTTCTATTTTGGGAACAGGGTATTCCATCAAGTCCGCTCACCGATACACCACCAATGGCCGCGTAAACCCGCGCCCCCGATCATCCGTTATGGTCAACCAATACATCCCCGGTGGAAGATGATGCACCGGAATGGACCCGCTGGATGGCTGTCCGCCGCTCTCAATACGGCGCGCACCCTGCGCATCGAACAAAGCCACGTCCACCAAACTGGTGGTTTTGGCGGTGTAAAACACCCGTTCGCTGGCCGGATTGGGAAAAACACGCCCTTGTAATGACCGTGGCAGGGCAGTGGCCTGGCTGGCGGGTGCATCGCAGTTGCAGTCGTTGGTGAATACTTCAAACTCTGCCAGGCGATACCACCCGGCGTTGTACAAACTCAGGTTTAGGCGTACAAACCGGGCTTTTAGCGGTGGAAAATTTTTGTAAATATCCAATTGGCCGTTTTCGCCGGTGGCCGTGGCAATGGTGGTCCAGGTATTTTGGTCATCGGAAATGTCCACAGTGTAATTTTTGGCAAAAAACACCCAGTCCCAATGCAGTTTTACCGCCGAAATCACTTTAGAACTCCCTAAATCCAAGGTAATACCGGCGTTTTGCGCCCCAAAAGCACTCGACCAGGCGGTATTTACATTCCCGTCGTTGGCGTTGGCGGCGGCGTTGGCGGGTGAATTATCCAGCACCGACGAGGCCGTTACCGTTCCCAATAAACCCTCCGACGGGCCGACTGTAAAGGAAGCATCCACCCAAACCGGAATCTTTTCGGCATCGAGGTCGTCGCCCAAGGCTTCAAATTCGGCTTTGGTGAGGTAATGGATTTTGGGCAAATAACATTGCATAAACCCATTGCGCCAATTCACCCCAATTAAAGTACTGTCGTATTGCGATCCCGACCAATCGGACTTGGCCCACGAGAGATTGTGTTCCTGGGGCGCAAACGGGAAAACCCAGTCGGGGGCTACGCACACCCAACGCATCAGCAGGCCGTGGGTAGATTGGGTACCCCAGTTCACCCACGAAACGCCGTTGTTGGCCGAGGCATTGGCGGGGCGGTCTTCGGGGCGGGAATAGGCAATGACGTAGTTGCGCTGGCCGTCCAGCACCACTTCGTCGTCGCTAATGGCGTGTAACGTAGTGGCGGGCAGGGGCGACAATGCATCGGCGTCAATCCCTACGATACTCCAATAACGCATCTGGGCGGCCTGCATCACGGGCTGCCCTTCGCGGGTAGGCGGAAAAGTGGGCAGTTTGCCGGTCAAAACCGCCACCATACCGGGCGGCACGGTCATACTGCGTCCCAAATAAGAGGCGTAATTATTGGTAGTAGCATGGGGTTCAATGTTGCCCGGTGGGGCCTGAAACTCCCCGCGTCCCGTCCAGCCGAGGTCAATTTCATTCACGCGTACGCTGCTGTCGGGGCGGCTCCAGCCATTGACCTGGCACACGCCATTGAGCATACTGCGCGTAATGCCCCACGATTTAAACCAGCCGGTTTGTGGATTTACGGAGGCATCGTTGGCCGGGGCGGTGATACGGTTGGGAGCGGTTTTATTGGCCCGCGCCACCAAGGTTGAAAAGTCGGATCCGACGAAATATTGGGTTCCATCGGGCAATTCGTACCACACTTTGGGCATGGGTACGCCCCCCAATGGGCCTTTATTGTCGTCGGGAGCGTATATCCGCAACCAAAGCGCGCCCAAATCCCACTCGCCGGGATTGGCCAGCGGCGTACCAACCACGGTTTTAAAGCCCAGTGGGCCTTGGCAGGTAAGCATGGCCGCCTGTCGCACATTGTTGTTTTTGCGATACGGATAGTCGTGGGCACCTTCGTTCAAAGCGGTAGGATCGCCCGTTGTCAGTTCAAGTTCTACGCGGTATTTGCGCAAAGGAGCGGTGCGGTCGGCTCCTACCCGAAACGGATTGGTATGCCCCGGCAGCGGTTCAATATCGGCATCCACCAGCGATACTTCGGCGGTACCAAACTGCCTTTGGGCGTAATACTCTTTGCCATTCAACGGCGGGGTGGCCTGAATGGAAAAAAAGCGACAATGCGGAAACTCCCCTTCAAGGATTAATTTACTGCCAAAAGGGGCCAAAGCCGTCCCCAAATACAAATAAGTCACGCGGGGATCGGGGATACCGGCGTACAACGAATCTTTATTAATGGGTTTGGCGTACCGCACGGCCCACGTTTCCTGAGGCGTTACCTGTTCGGGGTCTTTTAAATAAAAATTTTGGGAATCGCCAATACCTTTTGGAATCAACTGGTCGGGAATGGCCGATGGCACGGTGCCTTGCGACCATTGTTGAATGTACGCCTCGAAATCGCCACTCCATTCGAGCGCATCGGCGACAACATCGGCCGGGTCACGGTGAGGATAAGGCGGGGCGGGTGGTAAACAAGCGGTTTGAATAAGAAAAATGGCGGCGATAAACGCCAGCGCAAAACGCATCGGATTGGGTAACATCATGTATTGCTTATGGGTTAAAAACTACCGCAAATTTCCGGGCATTGCCCCCAATAAAACAATTGATAAAAGTCAATTTCGGCGGTTGCGAATACGGCTCAGGGTTTCAAACTGCACCCCGATAAAGTCGGCGATTTGGTGCAAAGGAATGTGTTGCAGGGCTTCGGGGTGGTTTTGGACAAAAGCATCGTATTTTTCTTTGCCGGTTTTAAACAGTAAATCAGTGCTGCGTTGCATTTGTTTTAATAAGTATAAAGCCGTGGTTAATCGGCCAAAACGCTCCCACACTTTTTCGGTATCGTAAAAATGTTGCAAATCGTCGTAGGTCATGGATTGTAACGTGCAATCGGTAACGGCAATGATATTGTGTACTGCCGGGCTTCGAAAAATAAAACTGTGTACTTCGGTGAGTAAATCGCCCGGGAAAGAAAACCACACGGTGCCCTCCTGGCCTTTGTTGACCAAATAATGGCGCAAAATGCCCTGGTGCACGAAATAAACGCGGTCGCATTCGCCCCCGGCCCGTACCAAAATCTCATTCTTAGGCACCACATGCGCCTGTGTTTTGGCCAAAAAGGTGGTCATTTGTTCCGGCGTGGGTTGTACAAAGCGTTGTACAAATTGAGAAAAATGGGTGATGCTATCCATAAAGTTAATTGAAAAAGACACTCTAAGATTTATTGGAGACTTTTATTGCCAAATGCAAAACGGGCCACAAACACTGCAAATTTGCAATATTTGTGGCCCGTCGTTTATTTATACCGAGCATCGCCTGTTTTTGTGTATGCTCATGCACAAAACCTGCTGAGTCGAAGTATAAAAACCTAAAAACTACGCTTTACCGCCGTCTTTGGCTTTAATTTTCACCATTTTGCCCAAACCAGCGTCGCGCCAGATGGCCTTTTTGTTGCGTTTGGCTTTGGTTTTATCGGCCAATGCCACGGCGTTGGTCGCGCTCACTACACCACCGCTGGCGCACAGTTCACTAAAGTTGACTTTTTCGGTGGTGCCGGGCTTGAATACCTCAGCGTCGTTTTGGGGTACTACCGATTTCATCATTACTTCGCGTACCTGCTCTGCCGACAATTCGGGGTAATGTGCGCGGAGAATAGCCGCTACACCCGCTGCCGCCGGAGCCGCCATGGATGTACCTTGGGCGTTGCCGTATTTGCTGCCCGGAATGGTAGAATAAATGGCTACGCCGGGTGAGAACAAGTCCACGTTCTTTTTACCGTAGTTAGAGAAACTCGCCACGCGCTTTTCGCCCGATTTCCAACTCAAAGCACCAATTTCCATCCAGTTGGTGGCATTTTTTTGTTTGCCAAACAAACCTTTTTTCATGGGTTCGGCGTACATATCGTTCGGGAAATTCGGGTCGGTATCGTTGTTTTCGGCGTCGTTACCGGCCGCGTGAATCAACAAAACGTCGTGTTCTTCGGCGTATTTAATGGCATCGTCCACGAGTTTTTTGTTGGGGCTGTAGCCTTTACCAAAAGACATATTGATGATGCTGGCACCGTTGTCTACGGCGTAACGAATGGCATTGGCCACGTCTTTGTCGCGCTCGTCGCCGTCGGGTACGCAACGTACACTCATAATGCGCACGTTATCGGCCACGCCCCGGATACCGATGTCGTTGTTGCGCACGGCCGCGATGATACCGGCTACGTGGGTACCGTGGAAGGCGTCGGGGCCTTGCACGTCGTTGTTGCCGTAAAAACGTTCGTTCACGTCGTTGGGGTTATCGCCCACGATGGTGCGGGGGTTATAATCGGGGTTGAGGCCGTAGTTGAGTTGGCCGTTGAAATATTCGAGGGCTTCGGCTTTTTGCTCTTCAAAATCGGCTTGGGTTACACCGTTTTTAAAGAGTTTTTCGAGGGTAGTAGCGGCGTCTTTGTCCGCTTTTTTCAATGCCTCCATATCGGCTTCCACGATTTCTTTTTTGTTCAATGCCTTTTGAGCGGCGGCGAAAGCGTTGCCGACTTTGGCAAATTGGCTTTCCATGCCCGCTTTTTGCTCTTCGGCTTCGGCGCGGCGCTCTTCAAACGCTTTTTTAATTTCTTCGTAGTAAGCGTATTCTTTTTTAGCGTCGCCGTACAATTTGGCAGGCTCGGTCCCAGCGAAGCGGTTTTTGAGGCGCACGTATTCGCGGGTGAGTTCGTAGGTATCGTGGTGGACGTTTTTGCCGTCTTTGCCCCCGATAAAGTTCCAGCCGTGGATATCGTCCACGTAACCGTTACCATCTTCGTCAATACCGTTGTTGGGTACTTCATTGGGATTTACCCACATAATGGGTTTGAGGTCTTCGTGGTCGGCATCAACGCCGGAGTCGAGAACAGCGACAATAATGGTTTGGCCTTTTTTGCCTTTTTCTTTCAGCGTTTTGAGCGCGGCATCAGCGCCGGTACCGGCTACTTTATCGGTGCCGGGGTCGAGGGTAAACCAGTTTTCAGGGGCTTTTTGTTGCGCCTGAGCGGAGGAAAGGGCGAGAATAAGCGCCGCAATCAGCGTTTTTAACTTAAAATTCATTGCTATTTTGATAAAAATTTATGGTTAAACGATGTTGTGAAATAAAATGAAATAGACACCAAAAACGCGCAAAAGTAGCGTTTTGTTGGAGACTTATAGACGTAAAGGTATTTGAAACGTATAAACAGATATTTTTTTGAAAAAAAGCGTTTTCTTATGGGAATAATAAGTACCTTTGCGGGCTTTTTTGAAAAACTTTATTTTACAAAATCGCGGGGTAAAGGTATCGCCCCACAAGTGATGCCAAATAATTGTACATTTTAAGCAAATTTTGACGGGTTTTTCTCGTCAAAAGACCCAATTCCCAACTGAAGCAATCCTATATATATTATGTTGTTAGACGACGAAAAAGAATTAACCCAAGACCAGCAAGAAGAAGTAACCAGCGCATCTGAAGAGGTTACCGAAACTGCGGCTGAAACAGTTGCCGAAGAAACAATCGAAGCGGTTGTAGAAGACGTAGCGACTGACGTTGTAGAAGACGCAACGGACGACGTAGCGGCGGATGTTGCCGAAGACGTAGCCGACGACGTTGAAGACGAACCGGTTGTTGCTAAAAAAGCAGAAGAACCCATCAAAGAAGAGGACGACGAAGAAATCGAACTCCTCGTGGCTGAGCCATTGTTGGCCGCCGGTGGTGCTCACGACGACTTCAACTGGAACATGGACAAGCGCGGTGCGCTGATCTACTCCAAAGACGAAAAGTCTGAACTGTTGTCCAAGTACGATGCGACCATTACCAACATCGAAGAAAACTCCGTTATTCGCGGTAGAGTTTCGGCCATCAGCGGTGGCGATGTAGTATTGGACATCAACTACAAAAGTGACGGCTTGGTACCTATGAACGAATTCCGCGACACGCCTGATTTGAAAGCAGGTGACGAAGTGGAAATCTACGTAGAAAGCCCCGAAGGTAAGCAAGGTAACCTCGGTCTCTCCCGCAAAAAGGCTAAAATCCTTCGCGCTTGGGAAAGCATCGTGGATTCTTTCAAAAACGGTTCTATCATTCGTGGTACCGTTATCAGCAAAACCAAAGGTGGTTTGATCGTGGACTGTAATGGTCTCGAAACGTTCCTCCCCGGTTCACAAATTGACATCAAACCCGTAGTGGACTACGACCAATACCTCAACAAGGTAATGGAATTTAAAGTGGTGAAGGTAAACGAAACCATTAAAAATGCCGTAGTATCGCACAAAGCGTTGATCGAAAGCGATCTCGCCGAACAGCGCGAACATATCCTCGCCAGCCTCGACAAAGGTCAGGTACTCGAAGGTATCGTTAAAAACATTACCGACTTCGGTGCGTTCCTCGACCTCGGTGGCGTTGATGGTCTCCTTTATATCACTGATATTAGCTGGGGCCGTATCCAACACCCAAGTGAAGCACTTAGCCTCAACCAACGCGTTAACGTGGTGGTGCTCGACTTCGATGAGAACAAAAAACGGATCAGCCTTGGTCTCAAACAACTCACGCCACACCCATGGGACGTACTCGCTCCTGAAGTGGTGGAAGGTTCTTTGGTTACCGGTAAAATCGTTAACATCGAAGAGTACGGCGCATTTGTTGAAATCCAACCGGGCGTAGAAGGTCTGATCCACATTAGCGAAATCTCTTGGGGCAGCCAAAACGTAAACGCGAAGGAGTTCTTCAAAATGAACCAGGAGGTAGAAGCCCGCGTGGTGAGCCTCGATCGCAACGAGCGCAAAATGTCGCTTTCTATCAAACAAATCACCGAAGATCCCTGGAGTGACATCGACACCCGCTTCCCAGCCGGTGCCCGCTTCAAAGGAACGGTGAAAAACATCACGAACTACGGTATCTTCGTTGAATTACAAGACGGTATCGGCGGTATGGTGCACATTAGTGATTTGAGTTGGACCAAGCGTTACGCGCACCCCAGCGAATTCACTAAACCAGGCAGCGACCTTGAAGTAGTGGTGTTGGACATTGACAAAGAAAAGCGTCAAATCAGCCTCGGCCACAAACAAACCCAGGATAACCCTTGGGATAACTTCGAAACAGTATTCTACACGGGTTCTTACCACGAAGCAACTGTATTGAAGCGCGACGACAAAGGTGCTACTTTCCAAATGCCACAAGGTTTGGAAGCATTCGCACCTTCTAAGCATATCCGCAAAGACGACAACCAGGTAGTTGAACCCGGTGAAGTTGTTACCGTTAAAGTAATCGAGTTTAACAAAGATGAGCGCCGTATCCTGGTTTCTCACACGCGTTACCTCGAGGATTTGAAATCTAAAGCGGAAACGCAGGTAAAAGCCGAGCGTACAAAAGAGGCCAGCGAAACGCACGCCGCTATTGTTAACGTTCAAAGCAAAGTAGAAAAGGAAACCCTCGGTGACCTCGCTGCTTTGGCTCAGTTGAAAGAGCAGTTCGGTAAAGAAGACTAGCCGTCGGGGCGACCCTTGTGGTCGCCCGGTGGTTCTGTAACGAAATCTAAAGCGACCTTTTAGTCTAAGTTCCCTAACGAACGCCAAAAGGCGGCCCATGTGGCCGCCTTTTGTGTTTTTGCCGAATACCGTTGGGGCAACGTCGGGGCGACCCGACTGTTAATTTTTTTTTTCCAAACAATATTCACCCGTAGTGCGTTGTTTTAATCGAAAATTTTACAAACAATAGAATAGCCTATGGATGAAAGTCTTACACTTGATGCACTTACGCAGTTCCTCTACCACGATTTACCTGCTGAAGACGCTTTTTTGACCTCCAAATTACTGGAGCAAAATTCGGAATTACGCGCTACTTACACTGAAATGCTCACCGCTAAAGCGCAACTTCCCAAAGCAATGTTCAACCCATCCACCGACGTGTTGAACCGCATTCGTCAATACAGCGCGCAAAATACCCTTGGTTAATATCTGGTTGATCCCGATACTGCGCAAAAGCCACCTCCTCTCCAGGAAGTGGCTTTTTTTATACCTTTGTCCGGCTATGAAATACCTTATTTTACCCTTCCTTTTGCTGTCGAATACCCATTTATTGGCTCAATCAGCACCCCATTTTAAGGCCAAACAATTCGCCACCCTCGACGGCAATTTGTTGTTTTTTACCCCCGGCGAAGAAGATCCGCTGCAAATGGATTTTATTGAATTGGTTAGTCAAAAAATAAAAAACGAAGGATTCCCCATTTCCGACCGGGCTTTTATCGAAATAGACAGCATCGAAGTATTTCCGGAAGAATTGGACGATTACCAGCCCCACTCGGTTCAACGGCTAAAAAAACAATCGGACGCGGCCTTTTGGCGGCAATTGAGCGGCGGTGCTTTTATGTACCGCGACGACGATCAGCAATTACAGTTGTTTGAAATTGGTAGCCCCCACCGAGCGGTATCGGCCAATTATCGCCCACTGGCGTTGAGCCTTCGTAATTTTTCCGAGGCCGACGAACCAGCGCGGTTTATCCAACAAAATGAACCCTTACTTTTCCACGACGGCTTTCAGCAATGGCTTACCGGTGATTACGAAACCTACACGGTGGTGTTGTTGCATTTGAATAAAAACATCCCCTTTGCCCTGCTTTTTGACGAAAAAGACGGCGAATACTGCGGTTATATCATCGTTACCAGCGAAGGCCCCCAACTGGGACTCGCCGATCGGTGTACCGGCGTTAATTGCGGCTGGAAATTTGTAAAAATGCCCCAACCACAATACGCCAAATGGGCTTTGAGGGAAAATTGGCGGCTGTCGGAGCAGTTTGACACCCTACAAAACGGCGCGTATTTGTCCGTCCAAAACGCCAGAACGGGTCAGATTTTGGTACAATCGGCCAAATCCGTGGATATGTACCCGTCCTGCCTGGCCGTTCAACTGCCCGATGGCCAATACCACCTCTACGACGGTTTGGGGCGATTGGTGTATCCGAGGGATAAAAACGATCCGGTTATTCGGGCTTTGGATGCGCGCTGGGCATCGGGTGCGGGGATCCGGGTATTAATTGGGAACCAATTTTACTGGTGGACGCTTACGGGCGGCATCCGGGCCGATGAACACCCTCCGCTCCCGGTGGTGGAGGTATGCGGCACCGTTGATTATTACACCGATAGCCTGGTTCAAACGGCGGGGCAATGGGAAATTCGGTGCCATAGAGAGGGAACAGCGACCGCCGGGCGTTCCGAGACGTACGTGTTGCCAGCCCAAAGCGACGACCAGATTGCATACGTTAATTATACGTTTTTAAACGGGGAACCGGTATTTAAGTACACTTTTGGTTCTTACTGGGGCGGCGATTTCGGGGCTTCCCTTTACCAGCCCGTTGTAGCGCGACGAGCGGACCAGCGGTATGATTTGCTGCGGCTCGAAACAGGCCCGAACCGTCTTTTACAAAAAACGATTTTACTCGAAAAAGCCGATTGGGTACAAAATATGGGCTACAATGCGTTGCTATTGTTCAAAAAAAACGGGTTATTGGGTGTTTTTCCGGGTATGACGGAGGGTAAATTTGCCGAAATCCAACCTTTTGAATATTTTTTTGCCCGAATCACAATGCCCAATGGGCGTAAGGGGTGGGTGAATATGGAAGGGGAGACCTATCTGGATAAGTAGTTATGCTACTGCAAATCCAGTGTAGGGACGGGCCTCCGGGCGCACAAAACCCAGTACAATATCGGAACGATCTACTCCGTGTTCCATCAGGTAATCTACAACTTCCCATTCGGTATTATTGCATTGCATCCATATCTTTCCATCAATAATATCGAAGTGAAAAATTGGGCCAAAAATATAGTTTTGATTGCTCCAGCCCGCTGACAAAAGTTGAAAACTGTTGTTTTCCCGATCAATCAGTATGCGATGTTTAATGGGAGAATCGGGGCGGCTACCTCCAGATTCCGTGTGATAGAAGTGTAAAAAACCGATAATCACATCTTGATATTTTTTTATTTTATCCATTGCTTGATTTCGTTTGTTAACGGATCATACACGATTATTTTAGCCTGAATACGGGCTATGGCTTTTTGAATAACTATTTTTTGAAAAAAACGCAACCAAACATCTTGAGGTACCGCGAGAAACAAAACTCTTTTGGGTTCTAACATTTCTAAAGCCACATAATAGTCATTAAACTGCACATAATTATTAGGCAAAAATAAGCATTCTTCACGGTAGTTCGCAAATGTAATTATAGAATCGCAGAAAACACTTACTTTTGAGGCTTTAACTAATAAACTTACTTTCACATGAACAACAACTTAACCACCTATTTAGTGATCGCAGCCAGCATTGTTTTGGCGTTTTCCGCGTGCGATCAAACCGATCCGGCCAAACAAGCCCGCACCAATAAACTCAACGTGCGATTAGAAGCTAAAGTGGAAAAACTAAGCCCCCTGCTCAAAGGGCCGGGCTATGCTCGTTATGTGAGTGGCAATATTTTTCAAACGCTCGGGGTTTTTGACCCGAATAGCATTGAAATAGCGCCGTTGTTGATCAAAGAAATCCCCCAACCGGTGGTTCCCGCCGATGGCCCTTACAAAGGAATGCAAGAGTACACTTTTGAGTTGCGCGACGAGGCCAAATGGGATAATGGCAGCCCCATTACCGCTGCCGACGTTATTTTTTCGTATAAGTGTGTTATTAATCCGTTGCTGACCTCTCCGTTTACCTCTTATCTGGAGTTTTTACGGGGGGCCGAACTGGATCCCGCCAATCCTAAAAAACTGAAGGTTTACCTTTCCGAATATTATTTTCTGGGCGTAGAGGCACTTTGCCAAATGCCCATTTACCCCAAATACAACTACGACCCCAATGGGTTACTGGACAATATTTCCATCAACGACCTGGCCGACCCTAAAAAAGCCGAACTCTTGGCCAAGCAAGACAAAGGTCTTCAGGAACACACCACTTTTTTCCAGGATGCAGCGTTCAACTCCGATAAAAAAACAGTTTCGGGTAGCGGCGCATACCGCCTCGACTTTATGGACCCGGCGCAAGGAGTTGTGCTGGTGAAAAAGAGCGACTGGTGGGCCAATGGACTCACTACAACTTTACCCTTTATTGCCGCCTACCCCGATACCCTTCATTTTAAATTAGTGGCTACCGAAGACGCGGCGGTAAATATGCTGCGCTCCGGTGAGTTAGACGTGATTGCCGGATTAACCCCGGCCAACTTTAAAAAACTGGAAGCCGACCCCGGTATTAATCAGGCGTATAACTTTAAAATGCAGCCAACGGCCATTTATAACCGGATCATGATCAATAACGCCGACCCTATTTTGTCGGATAAAAAAGTCCGTCAGGCCATTGCCCACGCGATAGATTACCAAAAAATTCTGGATGAAATTCAACTGGGAATGTCCATTCGCACCAATGGCCCCATTTACCCCGGCCATGAATCATACAACAAAGATTTAACCCCCACCCCTTACGATATTACCAAAGCCAAAGCCCTGCTCGCCGAGGCCGGATGGAACGATACCGATGGCGATGGGGTGGCCGACAAAGTCATTAACGGCAAAAAAACATCGCTCGAATTTAGTTTTATGAATACTTCGGGCGTGGGAACCGGCGATATGATTACCAATGCCATAACCACCTCGGCGGCCAAAGCGGGTATTAAACTCAACTTAACGGCGCTGGATATCAACAAAATTACCGAAGAAACCAGGGCCGGGAATTTCCAGTTGGCGGCCAACGCGGCTTCTAATCACCCCGGTGAAACCGACCTTACCCAAACGTACCACTCCAAATCGCTGGCCCCCAAGGGCGATAACCGTATGCGGTTTAGCAACCCACAGGTGGATGCGTTAATTGATAAAATAAAAACCACCCGCGACAAAGCCGAACGCATCAAAATGAGCAAACAACTCCAGGCTATTCTGCAAGAAGAAACCCCGGAAGTTTATCTCTACTGCGCAGGGTTCCGCATCATTACCAGTAAGGCATTCGACTTTACGTACACGCCCTTGCGTCCCGGTTACGTGGATGGTTTGACAAAATTGAAAAAATAAGATTTGAAAAATAGATAATTATGGCATTTGAAGTAGCAGGTCGTTTGCACCGTCTTTTCGCGACCGAACAAAAATCAAGCAGTTTTCAAACCCGCGAGTTTGTGCTGGAAATACCCGATGGCAATTACCCCCAACTGATTAAATTTCAATCGGTACAAGATCGCTGCGCCATGCTCGACCGCTTTAGCGAAGGTGATAATATTAAGGTTTCTTTCGACTTGCGCGGGCGCGAGTGGAACGGAAAATACCTCACCAACCTCAACGCCTGGCGCGTCGAACCCGGCGATGGCAGCGAGAGCAGCAGCAACAACAACGGAGGCAACGCCCGTGCAAACAGCAGCGCTTCCGAAAACTTCCCGTCTGATCCGTTCCCTAATTACGGTGACGCACCGCCACCGCCTCCATCGGGCGATTTTGGTGATTTGCCTTTCTAAAATAGACTATGTTACTCCTTTTCGATGGCGTTTGCAATTTGTGCAACGGCTTTGTTCAGTGGGTGATTGTGCGCGACAAAAAAGGCGTTTTTAAATTCGCCGCGTTGCAATCCGAAACCGGACAACAAGAATTGAAAAAACTGGGAAAAAATACCGAAACCTTTGACTCCGTGGTACTTATCGCGGGGTCAAAGGTCCTCACCCAATCGGATGCCGCCATTGAAATAGCGGCTCAATTGGGTGGAATTTGGTCTTTAAGCCCCATGTTACGCGTGTTTCCCCGTTTTCTCCGCAATGCGGTGTACAATTGGGTGGCCCGCAACCGGTATCGGTGGTTTGGCAAACGGGAACAATGTATGCTCCCGCGCCCCGAATGGAAAGATCGTTTTTTAACCTGATCAAAACTCATTATGGATTTCACACGGTTATTCGATATTTTAGAGTATCAGCAAAAACGTTATCCGCGAAAAGATGCCTTCTCTACCCGTGTGAATGGACAATGGCAGCCCGTCGGCACCGAAGAAGCCATTGACGATCGCAACTGGTGGAGTGCGGGGCTACTCCAAGCCGGGTTTCACAAGGGGCAACACATCGGGGTAATGGCCCATTGCGGCAGTACCCAATGGATAATCGCCGATGCCGCCATGATGCAAATTGGCATTGTACCCGTACCCATTCACGCCACCGCCCGCCCCGACGAAATTGCCCACATCATCCAGGATGCCGCGTTGGTTGCTGTACTCGTGAGCAACGCCGATATGTTGGCCAAACTCCGCAGCGCGGGGCCTTTTACCGGCAAAATCATCGCTTTTGAACACACCGAAGGCGTTATGCACTGGTCGAAACTGGTGTGCGAACCCGACGAACACTACCTCCAAAAAATAACCTATTTCCGCGACCTGATCCAACCCGGCGACTTAGCCACCATTTTGTACACCTCCGGCTCAACGGGCCAACCCAAGGGCGTTATGCTCTCGCACCACAATATCGTGAGTAATATCAAATCGGTATTGGCCATTGTGCCCGTGAACAGCGCCATGACTGCGTTGAGTTTTTTGCCCCTCAGCCACATTCTGGAACGCACGGTGTGTTACCTGTATCAGGCATCGGGAACGGGTATTTGGTTCGCCGAATCTGTCGAAACCCTGCCGCAAATCCTGCGCGAAGTGCGCCCCCATTTTTTTACGGCGGTACCACGCATTTTGGAACGCAGTTACGAACGTTTAAAAGAAATTCGCGACAAAAGCGGCTTTTTACAAAAAAAACTCATCAACTGGGCCTTGTCGTTGGGCGAACGTTATCCGTTTTCGGGCGGCGAGGCCATGCCCATTACCTACCGCCTCCAACTGATGGCGGCCCGTTGGTTGGTATTTGGCAAATTTAAACGCCTCATGGGCGGTCGTTTGCAAGGCATAGCGGTGGGCGCCGCCGCGTTACAACCCAAACTGGGCCGGTTATTTTCGGCGATGGGCGTGGATGTGCGCGAAGGATACGGCCTCACCGAAACCAGCCCCGTGGTGGCTTTTAACCGCTTCGAACCCGGCGGCGTGCATTTTGGCACCGTGGGTATTCCGGCTCCCGGCGTCGAAGTGCGCATTGCCGATGCCAACGAACAGGGCGAAGGCGAAATTCAGGTGCGCGGGCACAACGTAATGCTGGGTTACCTCAACCTGCCCAACGACACCAAAGAAAAATTTACCGACGACGGCTGGCTGCGCACCGGCGACCTGGGACGTTTTGAATACAAGCGTTTTTTGAAAATTACGGGCCGCATCAGCGAGATCTTTAAAACCACTTCCGGCAAGTTTGTGGCCCCCGCTTTTGTGGAAGAACAGTTGCGCACTTCGCCCTTTATCGAACACGCTTTGGTGTATGGCCTGAACCAACCGGCTGCAAATGCTGTTATAGTGCCGGACTTTGCGTATTTAGAGCGTTGGTGTAAAGAACACAAAATCCACTGGACTTCCCCGGAGTTTATGCTACATAACCCAAAAATCGAAAAACGCTTCCGGGAAGAAGTGAATACCATAAATGAAACCTTGCTGGGACAGGCCGATCAAATTCGGCATTTTAAACTGGTTGCCGATGCCTGGACCGCCGAAAATGGATTATTGACGCCCTCACTGAAACTGAGGAGAAACCTTTTGATGGAGAAATATGCAAATTAACTTGCCCACAATACTCGAACCAATACGCGAAAGGCTTTTGGAAACCAAAATACCTTTTATCAAAATTCAATCACAACCTGCCCGCAACACCAAATTGTGGGAAAGCAAAGTGGGCGGGGCACCTTATATGCCCAAAGGCCAGATTTGGCCCTGCGCACCCGATGGCCGCGAACTCTTTTTTTTGGCCCAAATTAACCTCGCTGATGTGCCGCGCCTCGAACCATTGCCCCAAAAAGGCATCATCCAGTTTTTTATTTACGACGATGACTTGTACGGTATGGACTTCGACGACGGCGAAAACCCCGATACTTTCCGGGTCATATACCACCCCGACCCCGTAAAAGACGAAGCGCAACTCCGTAAGGACTTTCCTATCATGCGCGATTTTGACGAACTGCCGCACCACCCCGATGAATGTTATCCGCTGGCTTTTTCGATGGCCGAAGAAGTAGCACCCATTTCTGACTACCGTTTTTACCAGCATTTTGGGGCCGATTTTTTTCGGCAATTTGGTGAAAATGAATGGACTATTCAGGAGGATTTTGGCAAAAAAGTGCGCTCTGATGGCCACAAAATGGGCGGTTACGCCTATTTTACCCAGGATGATCCCCGCCGCAACGACGACCCGATGTTCCTGCTGTTCCAATTAGATTCCGACGAACGCATGGACCTGATGTGGGGCGATATGGGCGTAGGGCACTTTTTTATCCGGGAAAAAGATTTAAAAAACGGTGACTTTTCAAAAGTCCTGTACGATTGGGATTGCCTTTGATTTTTGTTTTTTTGAGTGCCAGATTTTTTCACGAACAACACACACACCACGAACATGCACGATGCACAACAGTACCGGAAAATACAGTATAAAACTTATAAAAATGACCCCATTGGCGTAAAAGAATACACTTTGGCCAATGGCATGCGCCTGTTTATGTCGGTGAATAAAGACGAGCCGCGCATCCACACTGAAATTGCCGTGCGCGCCGGTTCCAAACACGACCCCGCCGATACCACAGGACTCGCCCACTACTTTGAACACATGATGTTTAAAGGCACCGACCGCCTCGGTAGCCTCGATTGGGAAAAAGAAAAAATACTGCTGGATACCATTGAAGCGCTGTTTGAAGCGCACCGCGCCGAACAAGACCCCGCCCGCAAAAAAGAACTTTACGCCGAAATTGACCGCCTTTCTTTTGAAGCGGCCAAACTCGCGGCGGCCAACGAATACGACAAATTGGTGAGCGCCATTGGGGCCAAAGACACCAACGCTTATACCTCGATGGAACAAACGGTGTACGTGAACGATATTCCGTCGAACGAACTCGAACGTTGGTTCCAACTGGAGGCCGAACGTTTCCGCCGCCCGGTGTTGCGCCTGTTCCACACCGAATTGGAAACCGTTTTTGAAGAGTACAACATTAGCCAGGACAAAGATTTTCGGAAAACGATGAAAACTGTCCTCGGTGCGCTCATGCCCACGCACCCTTACGGAACTCAAACCACCCTGGGCCGGGGCGAAGACCTCAAAAACCCGTCGCAGACCAATATTTATCGCTTTTTTGAGCGCTATTATATTCCCAACAACATGGGGATTATCCTTTGCGGCGATTTTGACCCCGATGCAGCCGTGCGGCTGGCGGAACGTCATTTTGGCGTTTTCCAGGCCAAACCACGCCCCGAATTTACCTTTGAACCCCAACCCGAACTCACCGAACGGGTGCAATACGATATTTACGGCACCGAAGCCCCCTGGATCGAAATGTCCTGGCGACTCGATGGTGCGCGCTCTAACGATGCCACCATGGCCGCCATTGTGGCCGGTATTTTGTACAACGGCGAAGTGGGCCTCATTGACGAGCACGTGGTGCAAAGCCAAAAACTGCTCGAAGCCTACGCCTTTGCCCGCTCAATGGAAGATTACGGCATGTTTAGTTGCTACGGCAAACCCCGCGACGGGCAATCGCTCGAAGACGTGGAGCGTATTTTGCTCGAACAGGTAGAACAACTGCGCAAAGGTGAATTTTACGACTGGCTGCCCGAAGCCGTGGTGAAAAACATGAAACTCCAGGAGTACAAACGTTTTGAAAAAAATGACTCCCGCGCCTCGGCGCTCACCTACGCCTTTGTGTTGGGCCTCGATTGGCAACACATTCAACAACGCTGGGATATTTGGGCCAAAGTGACCAAAGAAGATGTTGTGGCCTTTGCCAACCGCCTGCTCCGCCCCGATAATTACGTGGTGGCTTACAAACACACGGGCCACGACGACAGCGTGATGAAAGTTGAAAAACCCGATATCACCGCCGTTGAACTTAACCGCGTGGATGCTTCGCAATTTGCCACGGCATTTTTGGACAAAACCACCCCCGATATTCAGCCGGAATTTATTGATTTTAAAAAGGTTATCAAAACCTCAAAAATTCACCCAAAAGTAAAATTACGCTCCGTCACCGAACGCAACCGCCCCGTTTTCCGCCTCGATTATTGTTTTGATATGGGCCGTTTGGCCGATCTCAAACTGTCGCTGCTCGAAAACTACCTGCATTATCTGGGTACGTCGCGGTACAGCGCCGCCGAAGTCCGGCAGCAGTTTTTCCGCTTGGGCGTGGGCTTTTACGCCACCTGCCGCGACGAGCATTTTTACCTGTCGTTGACGGGTATTCCCGAATCAATGGAAGCGGCGATTCAGTTGATGGAACACTTACTCGCCGACGCGCAACCCAACCCCGAGGCGTTAAAAAACCTGGTGGAAGATGCCCTGCTGCGCCGCGAAAACAACAAAAAAGACAAACGAACGGTTCTTTTTAAAGCCATGATGGCCCGGGCGCGTTACGGCACCAATTCGCCGTTTGCGTACCGTTTGTCCAAAGCCGAACTCATGGCCATTCAACCGGAAGAAGTATCGAAGTGGCTGCATGAATTGAATGGTTTCACCCACGAAATTTATTACAACGGGCCTTTTTCGGCGGCAAAAGTGAAAAAAATGATTCAGCAACACCACGTGTTGCCCGAAAACCTGCACAAACCTTTGCCGAACCGCAAGTTTAAAGAACAACCTACCACCAAAGACACTGTTATTTTTGTACACTTCCCGATGGTGCAAGTGGAGTTGTTGTTGTACTCAAAAGGTACCCCGAAGTTTAACATGGAAGAATACCTGTTTAACCAATGGTACAACCAATATTTTGGCTACGGGCTTTCGTCCATTGTTTACCAAGACATTCGGGAGGCGCGGGCATTGGCTTATTCCACGTACGCGTACGCCGGTACCCCCGCGCGCAAACACAACGCGCACTACATGCAATCGTTTGTGGGCACCCAGCCCGATAAACTCAAAATTGCGGTGGAGGCATTTCAAACAATCCTGGAAGATATGCCCGTTGCGGCGGCGCAAATGGACCAGGCCCGCGTAAGTGTGGTCAAACAGATTGCAGCGGAACGTATTCCCCCGGCAGATTTGTACTGGACCTGGCGCAATTACCGCGATTTTGGCTTCGACGAAGACCTGCGCGAGCGCGTTTACAACCACTTGCTCCAGGCGACCAACGAAGACTTAATCAATTACCAGAAAAAGTACATCAAAGGCCGCCGGTACACCTGGATGGTGTTGGGCGATCGCGCCGGGGTTGATTTTGAGTACCTGAAAAAAATTGGGAAAGTACAGGAAATTTCGGTGGACGATATTTTTGGCTACGAATAGTTGAAAAAATAGGTTGTATTGTAACTATCCAGCCGCTGACCTCGGAGAGGTCGAATATTGGTAGCGATGAATTGACAATCAATATTTTTTGACCTCGGAGAGGTCGTACATTGGTGTCATTTGTCCGATAAGAGCCACCAATGTGCGACCTCTCCGAGGTCAAAAAAAACGGCATAACTGCGAATTCTACCAATATTTGACCTCTGCCGAGGTCATAGATAGCGGAAAAGCCCAAATTTAATACGTTTTCACCGCACATAGCGGCTGGATAGTTTTCTCTTAAATGCTTACAGCGAAAGCCCCAAAGTCATACCCATCCGGACCTGAAAGCCCCAAAAAGCCTCTTTTCGGAAGCCCAGCAACGGATTGGTATAGTTGTATTGTTCGGTGGGCCAAGTGGTATTGTTCAGGTCAAAAGTATTGTAGGTAGCACCCATCCCGAAGTAAAAATCGCGCCCAACGCCCTTGCCCAACCACAACGAACCCATATTGAACATAAAGCCATAAGACGTTAGTTTCGGCTCAAAAGGCGCGTCGTTCGCCACCACACTGCCGGTAGATTCCTCCACCACATTGGTCAGCGCCGGTTGGAAATTCCGTTGGTTATACGTTACCAAAAAACCTTTGTACGCCGAACTCCGACTGCCGTACGAGCGCTCCATTTTTTTGTAACCAACGTGCGCGTAAAAGCCATCCCAATGCGGATTTTTGTAATCGCTGTCGAATTCGCCGCTGTCTTTGAGGCGTTCCATGAGCATATAATCCTGGTCATTGCGGGCCATCATGTACGACAACTCCAGCCGCGAAGTACGTCCCGTTGGGATATCAAGGGTACCGCCGAGGTCAATGTACTGGGGCCGCTGCACCATCCGCAGCACGTAAGCGCCCAGGTACACGCGGTTGCGGCTGGCCCTCCGGAGTTCCCGTTGGCGGCGTTTTTCGGCTTCCTCGGCGCGTTTCTGGGCTTCTTCAGCGCGTTTTTGAGCCTCTTCGCGGCATTTTTCGGCCGTTTTCTGAATGGCGGCGCTTTTGGTGGCGTCGCCAAATTTGCCAAAATACGGGGCCAACCGTTCCAAATCATTGCAATTGGTGGGTGGTAAACCGGCCAGTATTTTGTTGGATAGTTTTGTGCCCGCTGCCTTAAAAGCGTAGGTATGGTACAGATCCAGCACCTGCCATTGCTGATCGTACCCCAACGAAGCGCCTTTGTCCACGGCCTGGCTGTACAATATGCAGGCCAGGGAGTCAAGATCGCCGGATTTGGTCAGGTTGTTGGCAATGGTTAGTGATTCGCTGCCGTTGGGGTCCCAACCGACCGGAGCCACTTTATTAGACAACACATAAGCAATGTTTTTTTTGATAAATTTGGTGCCACTTTCGCCATTATTCACCAATTCGCGGTTGGACACCGACATTAGCCCGTAATAATTAATGGCACCCTGCACATCCTGGTTTTTTTCCGCGTTGGTTTTGTGCAACAAAAAGCCAAAATAATCCATGAGATAGGGCGCAAAATAATCGCCTTCTACAAAGATATTTTGGGCTTTTTGGGCGTATTTATCAAAATTCACCACGTCGGACTCCCGGTAATACATTTCGGCCAATTCCGCATAAAACTGCCGTCGGGTGTAAATAAAATCGGGGTATTTTACGACGTAGTTTTTTCCTTCAAACTTGTAGCGAAAGGGAAACACTTCGGGTTCGAGGCGGTCAAATTCCGAGGCAATACTTTTTAAAATGGAGGATACTTTGGAAAAATCGCGTATGTCGGCGTCGTAGTATTTTTCCCCGCGCACTTGGATCAAAACGGCCAAAAAGTACTTGGCAGTGGCTTGTTCTTCGGGGGAGCCGCCGCCAATCACCTCCCGTAAAAGTTGTTCACACGCCTCGGTTTGTTTCAAAATATCGCGGGTGGGCGATGTTTTATCCACGCGCAGTTTGTTGTACATCGTTACTGCGGATTCTAATTTTTCGGCAAATTGGGCGAAGGATGTCATTGGTAAAAAAGCCAACAACAACAGCAAAAGTTGGATGTTTTTTCTCATTGTAATCTGAATTTATTCTAAAAACCGCTTCAAATTTCAAGCCAAAACCAGAATAAGTGCGAACTTTAGCCTCAAGAAAAAAACAAAACACTATTTTAACATGAAATACCGCACAAAAACACTTTTTATTACCCTGTTACTGGCTCTTGTTGCCCTTATGTCGTGCAAAAAAGACGACGGCCCCGGCACCCCCTCCACCCCCGGCGGGCCGGCACAATACGGCACGCCCTTCCAAAAAGTACCCGAAATTCAGGACATTAACCTGTACGAAGTAAATCCACGGGTATTTAGCGCCGCCAAAAACCTCAACGGCATTACGGCCCGCCTCGATTCCATTAAAAAAATGGGCATCAACGTTGTATGGCTCATGCCCATTTATCCCACCGGCACCGAACGCAGCGTGGGTTCGCCCTACGCCATTAAAAACTATACCGCCGTGCACCCCGACTACGGCACGCTCACTGATTTGCGGGCGCTGGTGGACAAAGCCCACGCCCTCGACATGGCCGTTATCCTCGATTGGGTGGCCAACCATACGGCCTGGGACCACCCCTGGACCCTGAGCCACAAAGATTGGTACGCGCAAGATGGCAGCGGCGCGATTATTCACCCGCCGGGCACCAACTGGCAAGATGTTGCCGAACTCAATTACAGCAATACGGCCCTGCGCCAGGAAATGATTAAAGCCATGACCCATTGGGCATTGGAAGCCAATGTGGATGGTTTTCGGTGCGATTACGCCAACGGGGTACCCACCGACTTTTGGAAACAGGCCATTGATTCGCTGCGCAGTATCCCGAACCGGAAATTTATTTTTTTCGCCGAAACCGAAGACAAAACCCTCATGACTGCCGGATTTAATATGCTGTTTGGCTGGCCTTTTTACACCAAATTAAAGGATGTGTTCGGTGGCGTTACGGCGCAACAATTGCAAGGCACCCACCAATCGGAATACAGCGGACTGGCTTCTGACCGGCACATTGTCCGTTGGATCACCAACCACGACCAATACGCTTGGGATGGCACGCCACAAGCCATTTTTAAAAGCAAGGCGGGTGCCATGACGGCGTTTGTTATTGCCAGTACAATGGGAGGCGTTCCGCTGGTATACGGCGGTCAGGAAGTAGATGTACCACAACAAATACCGTTTTTTGAAGGAAATAACTATACCATTGACTGGGCGGCCAACCCCGGTACCAAACGCCAATACGAGCAGGTATTGCAGTTCCGCAGCCGGAGTAAAGCCCTTCGCCAAGGGACTTTAACGGATTACAGCGGTACAAACGTGGCGGCGTTTAAACGAAAATCGGGAACGGAAGAAGTGGTTGTGCTCGCCAATGTGCGCAACACGGCAACTACATTTACTATACCCTCGGCGTTGGCCAATACGACCTGGACCAATGCGCTTTCGGGAGCCAGTGTAACGCTGGGTAGTTCGGTGAACTTAGGCGCTTATGCGTATTTGTTGTTGAAGAAGTAGTTGTTTGGAGACGGAAGACTTTAGACATTGGGTGTGAGCAAACTTCAAAAATCAAAAATCTTAAATCTTAATTCTTAAATCAAAAACATCAAAATGGGCAAAAAAACCGCGCTTTTGACTTGTTTTGTGGGTTTCGCCAGTATGTTTTTTGATTGAAGAACTCCGATTTTTGATTTCTGATTTTTGAAGTTTTCATCACTTATCTCTTATCACTTATCACTCATCACTCCCCCCCTTAATTCAACTTAAACTGCACCGTTACCCCCGAACTCACCGATGTAATCGGGAATGACTGCGAGGTTTTGGGGATGGTTTTGCGGTAATCCACAAAGAGGCGCAGGGCCAAACGGCGGTTCAATTGGTAATCTACCGACGGGTTGATACTCCAGGTTGTGGTACCGCGCGAAGCCTGGGCTTGTGGCCGCTGAACGCTGTGTACTTTGGTCACGTCATCGCGGTATTCAAAGTCGAATTTGATGTTCAGGTCGTGTACCTGCGAGTTGCCGCTGCCGCCTGGGCCGGTTGTGGGGGCCGGAGTTGGTGTTGTTTCTCCTTTTTTCTTTTTCGACTTTTTGCTGCTGGATGCCTTTCCTTTTTTACTGCCGGTGAGGAACGGAATATCCACATTTTTGATGCGGTGCCCGAACCCGCCCGCGTAACCGGTGGCGTTGGTTTCGTTCAGGTTATAATCCACAAAGGACATGGCCAGGGTACGCGATTTTTTGAAATCGGCCTTCACCGTCATCCCATTTTTGAACTTCATATCCAAACCCAGCAACGGCTGAAATGCCTCACTGATCACAATCTGCGGAATTTCGAAACGCGCGATATAGTTCGCATTGATTTCGTCTTTCTGCGGCTGGTTGGCATCGTAAAAAATATCCGTGTTGTACTGGCTGACGGTTAACGTATTTTTATAACCGTGCGAAATTTGTACGCTGGCGAAAATTTTATTCAATTTACCCACTTTCGACAAACCATTGTAGTTCAATTTCCAGTTCAGAGCCGGGCGACGGTTGAACAGGTTATTGGTACCAATTTTCACCGTATTGGGGTCGGTACCCGTGTAGGCCGCAATGAACGCCGGGATCAAAACGCCCTGGTGGATTTTACCAAAACCATTGCTGTAACCGGGGTTATCTTCGGGTAAATCGTGCGGGCCACCGTTCGGACTAATGCGTTTGGAAATAATGGCTCCATTCTCCTGAAAACGTGTGAACAAACCGTCAATATCGCGATCAAACAACGTTTTCATGGAGAAAAACGAAGTGGTATAACTGCCCATATCGCGCTCGGCGCGGTGGTCGTAGAACACGTTATCGGGTCCCAAATCAAACAAAGTATCCTTGTACAACTCGGTGGTATTGCGAGTAAACTGGCGGGTTGCGCTAATTTCGATGCGGAAATCCTGGAAAGGCTCTACCGTAAGACCCAAATCCATGTTTTGGGTCTTATTGCGCATCACCTGCTGGTTGAGTTCGGGGCGTTGGGTAATCCAGCCCTTACGACCGGCTTCGTCGAGCCATTCGCGGGTGGGTTGCGCACCGAATACAAATGCCCAACCGGGCGCGGAAAATCCTTCGCTGAGACCCATAAATTTCGTTTCGGGCACAAAACCCGGCACCACACTCGACAGGTTTTCGCTGTACGTAAAGCGGCCTTTGCGCACCAACATCAGCGGGCGCAGGGCAATTCGTTCGGCCATGCTGGGCTGGCGGTCTTTTTTCTTTTTCTCGCCTTTAGCAGCGGCGGCATCACCGTCTTTGCCCCCACCTTTTCCGTCGTCCGGGATGGGTTGGCCATTTTTATCCACGCGGGCACCTTTGCCGCCGGGAGCATCGGGCGCACCGGGAGGGGTCTTCTTTTTGTCCTTCGAGCCAGTGTCGCCGTCGGAAGCATCTCCGCCGGGGGCTTTGCCACCTTTACCGCCGGGTCCACGGCCACCGGGACCATTTTCATCGGAACCAGCCGGGGCATTCGGGTTTTTATTGCCTTTGCCCCCCGCACCTTTCGCAGGTTTATTAATTTTGGACAAATATTTGCTTTTGTTGTACAGCCCTTCAAAGTTCAAATCACCGTTAATTTGGCGCACCACGTTGTTCTGAATCACGTGACCCAGGTTGCGCGATAAATCGCTCTCCAAACCGGCCGGTGTTTCCAAAAATTGCAGTTTGAGCGATTGCGCCGACCACGTATAACCAGCGGTATAAGAAGCCTTGGCGTTGATCCAATCGAGCATTTTGAAGTTTTTAAACGGCAACGTGTAGTTTGCAGCGGCCGTTTGCGTGTAGTTTTTGGGGCGACCAAATTGGCGGATATTCGTCCAGATGGAGTCACGGCGTTGCTTATCATCAAGAAGGGTATTGCCTTGGGGTTCATCCACGAGTGCCCGCATATTCGCGTCGAAGTTAACGCGCAGGTTTTTCATAATCGTCCACGACAAATCGTAGTTGCGATCCCAAGTTAAACGGCGGTTGTAGTACGTGTTTTGCGCCTCCGTGGTTCCGGAATCAAACGAGCGCCAAATGGTGGTACCCGCAATGCGTTGCAACTCGGTGTTAAAGCCGTAGGTTTCGGGCAACGGATTGAAATTCAATTCCTTAATAAAGCGCACTTTGCTCTTTTTAAACGGCTGCCAGGGTTTTAAACCAGTGGCGTATTGGTAATCCAGCGAACCTTTGTATTGGCGCAGGCGATCACTTTTGATAATGGGCGTGCGGCGGTTTTGTTCGTTAAAGGCGTACGTAAGGCTGAAATTTTCAATATTCCACGGCAGCGGCACTTTACGGGGTTTGCCCCGGCGCTCTTTGCGCACATTGGTAAAGTTGTAACCGCGCATGGTCGTTACATCCATCGCCGTGTTGCGAATACTGTCGCGGTCACCGGGAGCGGCGGCGCGGATTTTATCGGTCAACTTGACGTCCAAATCGTACGGATCATACTCCGGGCGACGGGTCAAATTGGAATATTGCGCGTAAAATGGCAGGCGAATACCCCATTTTTCGGGGAAAAACTTGTCCAAATTAATGGTTGAAGACAAATCATACTGCAATACATCTTCCAATTGACGCGCCAGCACCCGTTGGTCAATGCCGCCCCAACCTTTGGAGGTATAGGTAATCGCCCCGGAAAGGTTGCCCAAATCGGCCAATTTCATGTCCACGCGGGCCGTACCGGCGTAACCGCCCCGGTTGTTCATGCCCACCAGACGCAATTCATTGACCCAGGTTTCAAAACAGTAGGTTTTGCCCAGGTTTTTTTCATCTTTATTCACCACCCCGATCATGATACCCCGTACGTAACCCAGGTTGGGGTTACCAATGACCTTCATGATTTCGCCATTGGCCAATAATTTTTCAAAAATGGCACCCACCGGGTAATTTTGCCCGTTGCGCTCCTGTTTCAACATGCTCAGGCTGTCCAATTTGAAATTGAACAGGTTTTTCCACACTTCTCTTTTATAATCATCGTCGGCGGAAATCAAACCTTCAATTTTGCTTCGATCCGAGGCAACTAACGGAATTTCGTATTCGTAATAGTTGGAAATAAAGTCAGAACCCAAACGAATAAAAATCTTGATGGCATCGGCCGGGAAAGAATCTGCTTCGGTAATTGGTTCGGCGTGCGCAAACATTTTAATGCGCTCAAATTGGCGCAAATCCATGTTCAGGGTTTTAAAAATACCACGTCCTTCGCAATAGGGTAACTCACACACCGTCATGGACAACGATTGCTCATTTTGCAAGATGTCGGGGAACGCACCCACCGAATTTTCGCGCTGGATACCGAGTGGAATGGTGTAGTTAAACGGCGCACGAACGGCGTTTTCTTCAATATTTACGTTGTTCACGTCAAATGCAACCGTTTTTACCGGGGTTGTACGGTCGGTACAAGGAACAGCGCCATTACCATTTAATACCTGCGTGTAACGTCTCCACTGGTTACGGCCCAATTCGAGGGTTGCAAAGCGGAAGGTAGTTTGTTGGTCGAAACCGCGCCATACCATCCGCACAAAACGAATGGAACGGAAATCCTGGATACCGTTCACGGATTGGCGGTTTTTCCAGTCCAACGGTACTTTAAACCGGTACCAGATATTACCATCTACTTCTACGGTATCCGTAATCAAATCGGCAATATCCGGCGAGTTCAGGTTAATTTCACTGGCTTGGTTGCCGCCGTCGCGTTTGGTCAACGGAATACGGTAGCGGAAATAGGCTTCGTTTTCGTTCAACGCGTTGTCGCGGTTCAGGTCTTCGGCATCGGGCAAGTTGGTAGAAGACGTCACAAAATCATTGTTAAATCCGCCGCCGTTGGCCGAAGGGGTGTTGCCTTGTGGGCTGTTGAAATTGCGATAACGCTCCAATACACCCGGCGTTGGGTTAGTACCACCACCGCTGGCAAAACGGCCATCGCGGTAATGCACAAAATCGTCGTTGGAGGGGTCGCGTTGCGCATCGTTAAAAGCCGATGGATTTAACGTTGATTGCACGACGCTCAACCAGGAAGCATAGTGATTTTGCTCCTGCGTATCGTCCATACCATCCAGACCCACATCCTGACCTTCGCGGTTGCTGGGGTTATTGTCAAATGCCGTTACAACCGGAGGCAGTGCGGGCACCAAACCCCAACGGGTACGTACCGTTACCGCGCTCAAATCGGGCGTTGGCAAACCACTTTCAAAGAACTGGCGCGAGTCGCGCATCACGTCTTCCGAAATGGTACCGAGGTCAATCATCATTTCACCTTCGCGGGAAACAACGCCACCGTTTACGGGGGTTTCCATGTACGGGTTTAACATCCAGAATTCGATAAATTCTACGTTATTCGCCTCAAAATCGTTGCTGGAGTTGTTGATACCACGCATAAATCCACCCCAACGGGTTTCAGGGCGCGTGAGTTTGCCTTCGCTGTTGATCCCTTCCGAAATACCGGGATAACCACCCGGAATGTCGAAATTATACGGGCCGCGTTCGTCCGGGAAAATGGTCACGTCCAATGGGCGCAACGTAGATTGCTCCAACGGCGACAATTGACGATTTGGGAAAATGTCCTGAAAACGGAACAAGCGGGTATAGGGGTTTTTATTATCCTCGATAATGGCGGAGTTATTGTCCAACGCGCTGGGGTCGGCAATGTACCAGGCCAAACGCGCCCGGTTAGCACCCAGCGCCAAAGAATCCGAGCCATTGATGGAAGCGCGGTTTTCGGGAAACAAATTATCGTTAAAACTGGCGGCATCACCCTGCGGTACGGAGGCAATCATCCAGCCGTTGGCGGGAAACGAGAGCGGAATATTGGCCGTACTGCCTTCAAAATCGTCAATGTACACGATACCACCCTCTT
The DNA here is from genome assembly GCA_013298845.1 of Chitinophagales bacterium. Lineage (GTDB taxonomy): Bacteria > Bacteroidota > Bacteroidia > Chitinophagales > Saprospiraceae > M3007. The sequence goes on along the minus strand of JAAFJN010000006.1, from coordinate 92,670 downwards.
CGTTGCCTTGGTTAATGGCGCGGTTAAAACCCGGTTGCAACAAGGCCGCTTCCGCCGAAGCCGTAATACTGGATTCGGCTTTGGTGCTAAACAAGGGCAGGCGATCAACCAATTTGGTCAGCCACGGCGCTTCTTTGGTGTAGTTAAAATCAAGGCCGTACACCTTATTGTTAATCGGGTCATCCCCGAAGTTTACTTTTTGCGTTAAGGGGCGTTCAAACAAATTCATGAACGTACCGCCCACGGTCAGGTGTTTGCTAAATTCATAATCGAACCGCGCGCCCAACATGGTTCGGGCGTTAAACCCAAACAACGTATTATCCTCGAACGACACGTTGATGTTTTGGCCCGATTGCAAAATGGACTCGTTCAGGATACGCACTTTACCAATGTTATAATCAATGGTGTAATCCTGGCCTTCTATCAATTGGCGGCCACCACCCGATACCCGCACCGAACCCGGCGGCAGGTTAAAGGTACCCAAAGAAATTTCGGAATTGGTGCTGGATTTATAACTGCCGCGCAGCGTAAAACGATTTAATTGCTGGAATTCGCGCGCGCGGAACAACGTGGAGTCGTAGAGTTGGCGGTAGAGTAGTCGTTTGTCCAATTCCTCAATTTGAGCAATGGTCAACGGCGGATCGGAATTTTCGTTCAATTTGCGGAACAAATTTTCGCCAAATGGCTCCAACACGGGGAACATGATACGACCGGTACGCGGGTTAACGGTAAGGCCAGGCACAAAGTCGAAAATACCATCGGCACCGGGGTCGCCCTGGCGGTTGAGGTTATCGAGGTTGAATACCTGAATCAGCGGTGTGCTGCGCAACGACGACGGAATCAAAGCAGGGTTGTCCAAAAAGCGTTTTTGGCCTTTACCCGGGTCTTCGTAAAAAATATCAAACAAAAATTCCTGCGGGTCCACGTTGACGGCCCCCACCGAATACACGTTTTTCATCATCAAATCCCAAATGGGGTAACGCACGTTGGGCGCGGTACTTTTGAGCATTTTGAGGAAAATAACGTTTTGGTTGAGCGAGTCACCGGGTTCTACGTCACCACCAAATTCACCAATTTTATACGGAATACCGTTGTACGTATATTCCAACGCCACGCCCACGATATCGTCAGGTTGTACGTTGCGGTTGATGCTGATAAAACCCAATTGTTCGTTGTACGTATATTCGGAACCCTGAATCAACTGCGTGGCGCGGGCGGTTTCAAAGTCGCGAATTTGACTTAAACCAAGGCTTTTCAGGCCGTTGGTAACGTTGGCCGCCTGGCGAATAAAGGCATTATTGGAAATAATTTCGCTGTACAGGCGGTTGTTTTCGTTGGTCGGCAGCGGATTGCCTACAACGTCTTTTTTGGGTGGATTTGCAAAAGCAAAATTGGGAACCAGAACGTCCGGTTCCGGAACTTCATCATTACCGTCGAGCAGTGGTACTGGTTCACCCAGGTCGGTCAAACCCACAATATTGCGAATGGCGGGAGTGTTTTGACCGGGCGTAAAGTTTTGCTGCGCCGTTACCCAAACTTCCATCCGGGTAATGGTGAACAACGACTGCGGCACGGGCAAACATTTCATGGCGGGTTCAAACTGACTGCGGTTCCACTGGCTCACAAAAAAGTGGCGGTTTTCGTCGTAGTCGTCAATGGGCACCGAATATTGCTGCACCTGTGCCCCTCCCTGGAGGGTAATGCCCTGTTGGCGCGAACGCTGTTGGGCCGCGAGCAGGGTTGTTTTGAGGTGACCAAATTTCAATTCGGTTTTCACCCCGAACAGGTTGGCCGCCCCTTTGATGAGGGTAGAACGCAGCGGCAACGACACGTTACCGGCCTGAATATCCTGCAAAATAGCGTCTTCGGTATCGCCGAGGCCATTGCCCAGCGCCCCTTTGGGGTCGTAGTGCAGTTTCATTTGATTGTCAAAATCAAACGTTGCCTGCGTATTGTAGTTAAAAGCCAGGTTCAGTTTTTCACCCACTTTACCATTTGCGCTCATGTTGATATCCATGTCGAAATCAAAATTGGTCACGCGCTGGAGGGCGATGGGCAAAATGGGGTTTTCCCGGCGTTCGTACCGCACCCCGAAGGTCAGGTTAATATTACCCTGTGGTTTAATATCCACTTCGGTACCACCAAATAAACGTTCGATCAGAGACGTGCGGATGTTGAACTTGGAAATTGGGTCCACCAATCCGCCGCGTTTTTTGGCCCCATCCGATGCGCCCTGCAAGCGGTCGAAATAAGCCGTTTGCTGTTTGCGGTCGCGGTAGGCTTTGTACTCCTCGAAGGTCATATAAGTGGGATTCCGGAAGTATTCATCCCCGATTTTTTCGGAAATGATGTACATATCGGTAAAGGGGTCGTATTCCACCTTTTCCTCAATGACGGAAGGGTCTTTGAGGTCGATAATATTGTTCGGCGCGTTCAGAAAGTCGTCAAAACGTTCCTTTAGCGGGTCCAAGGTATCGGTGAGTGGGTTCAAAATCGTTTTACCCCAGGCTTTCGGCACCTCATTGGTATCGTAAAGCCACTCCTCGTAGGTAGGAGCAACGGCAGGCGTTTCTTCCGGGAAGAAGATCGTTATGACTTTGTCTGTCACCGGATTGGGGATAGAGAAAGCATAGAGCGCAAGCAGCGCGGCAGCGGCAATGAGCCAAAGCAAAAATCGCTTTTTAATCATCATTGAAAGCAGGGTGTCCTGATAAAAGGTTTAAAAACGGCCAACACCCACGAATATGCACCGGGCATTTCGCAAGTATGACTAATGAATTTTAGTTGGCGGGTTATTGACGTGCCCAAATGGCTTTCGGTTGCCTGTTGGTTACTGCTGTCGCCCAAAAATGTATTCATGGCGGGTTTGCGTTCGCAAATCCTGTGCCGGATTCTGGTTACCGTTGATAAAAAATCATTTCAAATCCCCGTAAAGGGAATATTTTTGCGCCCAAATTCACGTTATCTCAAGATACAAACGACCATGCGATTATCCCTTTGCTCTGTTCTGTTGCTAACGGCGGCAGTTTTTTTATCTTCCTGCGGTGGTTCGCGCCCCTCCCCGATTACCCCCGGCCCCAACAAACCCGGGAACACCACCAAACCCAATACCCCCACTACCCCGCCCGTTAAACCGGGTGATAAACCCACGGGCAACAACAACGGCACGGGTGGTACCAATCCCGCCAACCCGGGTACCAATGCCCCCAATAACAAACAAACGACCTATAAACTGGCCCTTTTATTGCCTTTTTCGACCAACCAATACACCGATGGCAGTGCCACCTTACCCGACAAAAACACCATTGCGTTGCAGTATTACGCCGGTATGCAATTGGGTTTTGCGGCCGTTTCACAAATGCCCAATTACCCCAATTTTGTGGTAGATGTAGTGGATTCGCAAGTCTCCGACGCCGAGTTTCAACAGGTACTGAACACCAATGCCCGCCTCAAACAGGCGCAGGTAATTTTAGGGCCGCTGCGCAATTCACACGTTGGTTTAATGGCCAATCAGGCAAAAATATCGCGACAAATTGTTGTTTCGCCCGAATCCCCCACCAGCGAACTCACTGAGCAAAATCCTTATTTTTTGCAAACCAACCCGCCCCTGCGCGCCCATTGCGCCCGCATTGTGCAATATTTGCGTTCGGAAAAAAAGCGCCCCGCCGACCAAATTGTATTGGTGTGTAAAGAAAAAGAAGCCGACCGATTGCCCTATTTCCGCGAAGCCAACCTCAAATACGGTACCACGGTCCTCAAAGAGGTCATTGTCCCCGATGCCAGCGTTAATTTTGACAAAATTGATTTCAAAAAATTCATCAAACCCGGCCAAACCACCGCGTTTGTGATGCCTTCGTGGGCCGGTTCCGATTGGGTACTGGCGTTTTTAAGCCGTTTAAAACAACAAAAAGGCAACAATACAGTGGAAGTGTACGGTATGCCCCAATGGGCTGATTATGAACACCTTGAACCGGATTTACTCACCGGCCTGAACGTGCATATTTCCAGTGCCAAATACATTGACCGCACCTCGACGGAAGTGCAGGAATTTGAGCAGTTGTTTTACGAAAAATTCGGGACTTTACCCGACGATGATGCCTACGCCGGGTACGATGTGGTGAAATTTACGGCGGCATTATTGCAAAAATACGGGCTTAATTTCCCCGAAAAAGTGTCAGAATCGGGTTCGTTTTTTCCGGCCCTCACCGGTGGTTATTATATGCGCCGCGTGCCGGTATCCAACCCATCGGCCCCCATGGACGCGGCCAAACCCGTTTTGTACGATTACCTCGAAAATATTTACGTGCACATTCTGAAATTTGAGCAATTTAAATACCAGCCCGTTGAGCCGTAATTTTTTTCAAAAAAAATAAAAATGCCACGCAGCGTTTTGAAAGGGGCGAGCGTTTAAAACGAAACACGATCACAAATGCTGCTTTAACCATGACCATTACGCTACTTTATACCCTCGCATTGGCCGCCACTTACGGCGTTAGAAAAGTATTGATTCTGAAGACGTTAAACCGAATTTAGTCTTTGAAATCTGCAAAAAAAATCCGTTACGATCACAGGTAGATCGTAACGGATTTTTTATAAAGGAGTAATTTTGGTGAAATATATTGCTACCAGCGTTCTACTCTATTGGTCAGTAAACTTCATATTTGACAAATCATCGGTGGTGACAATTCGAGTGAATCCATGTTTTTCAAGTCCTGTCATTAATTTTTTATCACCTGTCCAAAGTTTGGCATCTAAATACTCTGCTAACACTACGAAGGCAATGTCATCCATATCTGTATCTCGTACCAACGGAATGGCATCATGCCAAAATTCATAAGGCACCTGTTCTTCCGAAATAAAATTTATACACCTAAACATCTCATCTCTAATATCCTCGAAAGACGTATCCTCGATGGACTTGGAGACTTCAATAATTTTATTCCGGTGTCTTTTTATCTCCTCTTTGAGCAGGTTAGGAGCAAAAAACTCGAATTGCTGATGCCGTTGTCCGTAGATGATGATTTGTCCAATCGTAGCCGATGGATTCAACATGGCACTAAAATGATGTTGGTATCAACAACGATTTTCATGGCTGCTTCAAAAAACGATGTTTATTTTCCTCCCACCATTGTTTATTGACATCGCGTGCTAGCTGATCAATTTCCTCTTGAGTGGCTTTGCTTTTGGAGACGTTTTGTTTGTACTTGATGAAACGAATCATCAATTCTAAATCCTCCCAGTTAATATTAGCAGGAAGCCTAATGATGACTTCGCTGGCAGTTCTTTCTAAAACCATGAATCAAGATTTGAAAATTGGTGAACTTAAAAAATACATTTCAACCGTCTTTGAATTGCTCGCTGAAAGTGTGTAAGCCAATAACGTTTATATTTCGTTTTTAGTTTCTTTTTGGGCAGAGTCAAAATTAAAAATAAGTTTTTTACTTGTACCAGGCTTTACACATATTTTTTAGTTCTGCCCACCTTACTGCCCTACACCGCCGCCATTTCCCGCACTGCTTCGGGTTGTGGTTGAAGTGCATTCATTTCCCTCACAATTTGTTGACGGATCAATTGCCCTTCGAGCATTTGCGCGAACGCCTCAAAATAAGCAATGGCATCTTCGCGGCGATTGCGTTTTAGCCACCGGAAACCGCCTTCGAGGTGCTGCAACACGGCTTTGTCCGACAAATATTCGAGGTGGTGAATATCCGAAGGGGTAAGACCAATATCCATCAGGCGGTGAACCAGCATTTCGGCCGGCGCCTCACTGATGCCGCAGTAGTCGTTGGCCAATTCGGTCCATTCACCCGATCCGGCGTGTGCGAAACGCATAATTTCACCGGCCGTCCAGGTCGTCACGACTTGCGCCAAATTGCCGCAATTGCATTGTCCGTGGTGCCCCCAGGCGTACGGTGCTCCCTCGCGCAGGCGTTGCGCAGTGGTGCGTAAAGCATTGACCAGTAATTCATTAGCATGTGCCATAGCGAGTATTTATTTTGTGGTAATTTCTTGATAAAAAATTCGTACTGTCGGCGTAAACACCAAAACCGGGCGAAGGGTTTTTAAAAATCCGGTCATTATTTTCCCGAAGGTAAAAATATTGTGGATGAAAAAAACAAACTTATTCCTCGTAAACCACCACCGGCCGCAGCCAGTGCAACATATGCGGGAACGGTGGCACGCCCAATTTTTCGGCTTTCGCCGGCGATGCCGTCATGCCCATCCATTCGAGAAGTGGAAGACCGTTGAATTGTCCCGAGAGCATCAAATCAATGTGCCAATCGCTGGCACCTTTGTAGCCGAGGTCGTGAAAAACGCTTTTTACATTGAGGCCAATGGCGTTTAAAGCGGCATAAGACCACAAAATGGTGGCAACTTCTTCGCCCATCGCTTGGTTGGTTGGTTGCGCGGCACCCACGTTTCCTCCAACGGTTTCGGGAGTTTCGGAAACAGCAATGTGTCCGGCCTCGTGCAACAAATCGCCGGGGCTGGCAATTTTGTTTCGGTCGTACGTAATGGTGCCGTTGTGGATGAGCACGCCGGGCAAAAAGGTGTCTTCTTCAATGACTCCTTCGGCGGTAGGAATCCCGATGCCGTTCAGGAACTGCTCAATCATGTCAAATTCTATCGCGTCGTTGATGGTTTTCAGCAGGTTTTCGTCGGCCAAACAATCCATCACGAGGTGTACCCTTTCGGTATCGCCGTCGTTGTCCACACAGTGTATTTTACTAAAATCCGCGTACCACAATTCGCCGGGCTGCATGTTCACCCGTTTGCCATCAACCATAAACTTGACGTCGGGGTTGGTAACAATGGGCACGTGCAACCGGAACTCCCGAAGGGATTCGGTGCACATATCATCTTTGTGTTCGAGAATTTTGGCTCCCGGCCCGAGGCGCATCAGACGCATGGCCCCGACCGGGCTTTTCATTTGTTCGGCCACCGAACGCATACACGGGCTTTGCTCCAAATAAGTGGTATTTTTGTAAAAACCATCGTTTCCGCCCCCCAAAACGGCGTAAATAATACCGGGGTGCTCGGCCACCGAGCGCAGCGGTGCCACGGCCCAATCACCTTCGTATTGTACTTGCCAGGCTTCGGCGGGAATTTGGGCCAATTCGGCCTGTAACTGGGTCACATCGAAGGTAAAAGGCAGTTTTACCGCGTGTTTGTTGTATAAAAGAGGGGTTTCGGGTACCGTCGTTTGCGGCGCTGCGGATGTCGTTAATTCCATATCAAACAGGTTGGATGATGTCGCAAATGTAGTGCGTTCAACCACACGAAAATTACCCGTAAAAATACCTGATTTTTATTTTATAAACAGGCCCGGCATTTTTTTAAAAAATACCTGTATCTTTGTATTAATTTAAGAACATTTTAGAAAATAAAAATCATCAAAAACACTCCAACATGCGTATAATCTTACTTTTTATGGCCTGCTTTGGGTTGTGTGAACTTACAGCACAATCGTATTACATCCATTTCCCCGACGACCTTCTCATCACCAACTGCTCCATCGCGCCCCTCGAATACGATCGCCCGGAGGTGTATAACCCCAATAATGACTCCATTGTCATCACGTACACCGATGCTTTTGTTACCTGGGGCCCTTTTGTACCATTTTGTAACGGGATAGAGCGCACCTGGACGGTGGCACTGCCGGGGGCTACACTACTAACGGAGGCCGTATTTGTTCCAAATCCGAATCCGAATAATATAACCTACCATCCGGCCAATTTACCAGGTCCCGTTGTTTCGCCCGCCAATACCCCGGCCCCCTGGGCACCTACCATTGTAAAATTAAATGCTACCGACCCAATGCCCACTAATTTTAGTACGTATTGGAATTCAGAAGCCAAAAAATATACCTACACGCAATCCATTAGACTATTTGACTTGGCACCGCCAACGCTGGTGAATTTCCAAACAGCATTTAGTCAAACCGACAGCACCGACAATGACCCCGATTTATGGAACGACCCGCTTTGGTACGACTCAACGTTATTATCCAATAATTTGCCGGAAATGCCCGTTGAATTGAGTTTTACCTCAACCGACGGGTGTCAAGTGGCGCAACATTTAGAAATCGATTTTTCATTGTTCCTCGATCTGGATAACGACGGTACCCGGGAAACCAGATTATATAACAACAACCCGCTACCGGCGGGAAGCACTTATGTGGATAATTACCCATTTGGAGGAACGGGCCAAATCGCGGTATTTGATGGCCGGAACGTCCCGCCGGAAGAAAAATATAGTTTTAAAATCCAACGCATTGTCAATTCGGACAACACCCTCACCGCGAAATTGGTGTGGACAATCGGAGCCATCCCTTCGGTGAACAAAACACCGGAATTTCCGCGTGGAAAGCATAAAATCAGGTGGTCATCGTGGGACGGATGCAACAATGATGCCCTTTGTGAACAGGAGTTTGAAGTGGCATTAGACCCCACCGTTCCAAATGGTACCACTACGGCGGATATCGCGGCACTCCACCGCCGGATCATGCCCAATCCGGTATCGGGTTCGGCGGGTATTACCATCGGCGGGCCAAGTATTTCGGAGGGGTATTTGGAACTAACTTCGGTGTTGGGGCAGCCCGCTTTGCGCACCGTTTTTAGGGGCAATAACGTACCACTGAACGGTATTTCACCGGGGTTCTACGGGTATCGCATTATCGAAAACGGTCGTTTGACCGGTTTGGGGACCATCGTGATTACCGAATAATTTGCCCTCATAGTGCATTGGTTCACAACCAATTTTAAAAAATCCTGTTTTTAATTGGCGTCAAAAGGTTGTACCTTTGTGCCCTATTTAAAAACAGGATTTTTTATGTCTGATAACAAAAATTTACCCAACCAAGGTTCTATCAATATCGAACTACCGGAAGAAGTGGCCGAAGGTACTTATTCCAATCTGGCCATTATTTCGCACTCTAACGCCGAATTTGTGGTAGATTTTATCCGAATGATGCCCAATGTGCCGAAAGCAAAAGTAAAAAGCCGCATCATTTTAACGCCGCAACACGCCAAACGCCTCATGGCCGCTTTGCGCGACAATATTAACAAGTACGAAATGCAGTTTGGCAAAATTGAAGAGGACCACTCTCCGGTTCCACCCATGAATTTTGGCCCCGCTGCCCAAGCATAACTTTTACCCATTGTTGAATAATATGTTAAAAACAGGCGATAAAGCCCCCGATTTTACGCTGCGCAACAGCGAAAAAGAGTTAGTTTCCCTCAAACAATACCGCGGCCAAAACGTAGTATTGTTGTTTTTTCCAATGGCCTTTACGGGCGTTTGTACCAAAGAACTCTGCGATATGCGCGACAGCATCGCGGACTATGCCCGCCTCGACGCGCAGGTATTGGCCGTTTCCGTGGATTCGGTGTTCACGCTGGGCAAATGGAAAGAGGAACAAAAGTTCAACTTCCCATTGTTATCCGATTTTAACAAAACGGTGTCTAAAAAATACGATAGCCTCTACAAAGACTTTGTGTTCGAAATGAAAGGCGTTTCCAAACGCTCCGCTTTCGTGATCAATAAAGAGGGTATCATCCAATACGCCGAAGTGCTCGAAAACGCGGGTGAAGTCCCTAATTTCGAAGCCGTAAAAAAAGCACTCGCTAATTAGTGAATAGTGAAAAACGTATAGTGAATAGTGAAAAATGTATAGTGAATAGTGTAGTATGATGTCCGCTTGTGAAATTACTTTGCACCTGATAGTACTACAAAAGTGAAGACCAATTAGATGCAATTTAAAAAATTATTTTTTACTATCTGTATCTGATTTGCCTTGTTTTGACTTTTATCACTCTACACTTTTCGTTTTTCACTATCCACTTTTCACTATCCACTTTTCACTTTTCACTTTTCACTAAAGAAAATGCCAGTTAAACCGCTTTGGGAGGAGGACCAAGAGGTACTTTTAGACGAAGACCTTGAACTGGACCTGGGGACGGATCTCCCGGCCCAAATCATAGTATACAACGATGACCACAATACATTCGATTGGGTGATCGAATGCTTTACCGAAATTCTCGGCCATACCTCGGTACAGGCCGAGCAATTGGCGCTAATTATCCATACCAAAGGAAAAGCAACCGTCAAAACCGGCCCCCGCGAAGAACTCGAACCGCTCAAAGATGGTCTCGTGGATCGCGGCCTGTCCGCCGTAATTGAAGGAGGGAATTGAGTGATGAGTGATGAGTGATGAGTGAACTTGTTGTGTTTTTTCCTTTTTTAAGCATTTCCCCCTCTTTTTTTAACGTAATTAGTCGAAAGTGTCTAAAATCCTTTGCCGGATTTGGACACAACCCCGCAAAGCGCTTTTTACACTCCTATTCTCAATACACTACGGCAACTGACTCCAATGTACACCCGCCCGGGGTTGGTGGGAACAAAATACGTGTACGCTTCGACGAGCAAAACAAATTCAACAAATTCAACCCTCCACAACCAATTTAACCCTTCACAACCAATTCAACCCTTCATCCATGAAAGACGATATATTAATTCGCATTTTGGTTTCTCCGCTCGCGTTGTTGTACGGGCTGGGCGTTTCGCTTCGGAACTTGCTGTACCGAACGGGGGCTTTGCGCAGCATTAAATTTAGTTTGCCTGTCATTTCCATTGGCAATATTTCCGCCGGGGGCACCGGTAAATCGCCGCACATCGAGTACCTGATGCAGTGGTTGCATTCGTACATTGATGTGGCCGTGTTGAGCCGGGGTTACGGGCGCAAAACGGTGGGTTACCGCGAAGTAAATCCCTGGGATACGGCCCTCGACGCGGGCGACGAGCCGTTGCAGTTCAAAAAAAAGTTTCCCGAAATACCCGTCACCGTGAGCGAAAGCCGGGCTTTGGGCGTGCCACAATTGGTCAAAACGTGGCCCAATACCCAATGTGTCCTGCTCGATGACGCTTTTCAGCACCTGGCCGTATCGCCCGGTCTCAACGTTATGCTCACCGAATTTGCCAACCCGTTTACCCGCGACTGGCTGCTGCCTTCCGGGCGCTTGCGCGAATGGCGTTCGGCCTACCAACGCGCCGATATCATCATCGTTACCAAATGCCCCGATGACCTCACGGCCGCCCAACGCCGCGATATGTTGGCCGAAATGGAGCCGTACGCCCGACAAAAAGTCTTTTTTAGCAAATACAAATACGGTACGCCCTACGAATTGCTCCGCCCCGATGTCAAACGCCCGCTGGACCTCGACACCGATGCGCTGCTGGTGAGCGCCATTGCCAATACCGATTATTTGCTGCATTATTTGGGCAAAAACCTAAAATCGGTGCATACCATCGAACACGAAGACCACCACTATTTCGACGACGGTGACTTGAGTGAAATAAAAAGGCGCTTCGAAGCCATCCCTTCGGCCAATAAAGTGGTCATTACCACCGAAAAAGACGCCACCCGTTTAGAATTACACCGCGAATATTTTTGGAAACAACAAATGACCGTTCTGGTCCAGCCCGTGGAAGTTACCTTTTGCGACGACGACGAATTGTTGTTTCAGGCGGAGGTAAAACGTTTTTTACAAAGTTTTGAAGTGTAATCTACTACATTTGCGACTTCTTTTTCCAAATACATTATGCAAATACCACCGGATATTACCGCACTGAACGAAGAAATTAGTCGTGAATCGGCTTTTATCGCCGAATTACAACAAGAAACCGCCCGGGTGATTGTTGGCCAACACGCCATGATTGACCGGTTGCTCATCGGTTTGCTGACCAAAGGGCATATTTTATTGGAAGGAATGCCCGGCCTGGCCAAAACGCTGGCCATCAAAACCTTGTCGCAGGCCATTGACGCCAAATTTAGCCGCATCCAATTCACGCCCGATTTACTACCCGCCGATGTCATTGGTACGATGGTGTACAATCCGGCAAAATCGGAGTTTTCGGTGCGAAAAGGCCCCATTTTTTCCAATTTTGTGCTGGCCGACGAAATTAACCGCGCTCCCGCCAAAGTACAAAGCGCCCTGCTCGAAGCCATGCAGGAACGGCAAGTGACCATCGGGACGGAAAGTTTTTTGCTGGAAGAGCCATTTTTGGTATTGGCCACCCAAAACCCCATCGAGCAGGAAGGCACTTACCCGCTCCCGGAAGCCCAAATGGACCGCTTTTTGTTAAAAGTAAAAATCGGTTACCCGTCCAAAGAAGAAGAAAAATCCATTATTCGGCTCAATTTGAGCAACCAACAGCCCGTTACCCGCAAAGTAGTGGCCAAAGAAGCGCTGCTGCGCGCACGAACCATGTTGGAACGGATTTACATGGACGAAAAAATTGAACACTACATTATTGATTTGGTATTTGCCACCCGCACCCCCGAAGAATACGGGCTTCAAGCCCTGAAACCGCTCATTAGTTACGGTGGCTCGCCGCGTGCCTCCATTGCCTTGGCGCAAGCGGCGCGCGCAATGGCGTTTTTGCGGCGGCGCGGGTACGTTATCCCCGAAGATGTGCGTGCCATTGCCCCCGATGTGCTGCGGCACCGGATTGGCCTCACTTACGAAGCCGAAGCCCAAAGCGTATCGCAGGAAGAAATTGTGGAGCGGCTTTTACAAAATGTAAAAGTGCTATAAACTTAAACACGGAGCGTCTCCGATGTATATATCAGCCATTTTTGGCACAAACCCCGCTTTTTGCGCCAACAATTAACCACTTTGTAATAAATTTACCTCTTCTTTTTGGGCGCATTGGACGCATCAAAAGAGAGTTCCTGAGTTTTACGCTATTTTATTCAAATTTACTACGACTTTACAATGTCAAAAAAGCTACTTATTGCCGCGTTGCTTTTGGTGGTTAACGTGCTGGCACTACATGCCCAACGTGCCGCCAGTGCAACCGCCCTTTCGTTTCTTCGGGATAATCCTGCCCGTTTTGGCCTCACCGCCGCCGATGTTGCCGATGTGCGCATCACCGATGAATACCTGTCCAAACACAACGGCGTAACCCACGTTTGGGTACAACAGCAATACGCTGGTTTGCCCGTATACAATGCCTTGTTTGGGTTGCACGTATTAAGCAACGGAACGGTAAAACACCTCAACCACCGTTTTGTACCCACGGTGAGCGAAAAGGTAAACTCTACCATTCCGTCATTATCCGCCGCTAAAGCCCTCGACATTGTGTTGGCTTCGTTGGATTTTACCAGCCCTGAAACGCCCCGCGTTCACGAAAAAATAAACGAACGCAATTTTATTTTTGACAAAGGCGAGGTTTCTAAACAAAATATCCCCGTTTCGGCCTGCTATTGGGTCAGTAAAGATGGCCAAAAAGTGCGCCTCGCCTGGACAATGCTCATTGACCAAGCCAACACGTCGGATATGTGGAACATTCGCGTGGATGCGCAAACCGGCGAAATTCTCGACCGCCATAACCACACCGTTTATTGCGGATTGGGCCACGCACACCACGAAGGCGAATCCTGCGCCGATCAAACTTTAGACAAAAACGACGCGCCTGCCCTGCCTTTAAACAGCAGCGAAGCCATGCTCAACGGCGTGTACAATGTATTTGCCCTGCCCGCCGAAAGCCCCGCTCACGGTACCCGCGTTGCTTTGACCAACCCGGCCGATGCGGATGCTTCGCCGTTTGGCTGGCACGACAACAACGGTGTACTTGGTAACGAGTTCACCTACACCCGTGGTAACAACGTGTGGGCATACGATGATTTGGCGAATGACAATACCGCTTCCCAAGCCGAATCGGTGGACGGCGGTGCCAATAACAATTTTGATTTCCCGTTTGACCCCAACGTAGAACCAGAATCCAACCTCGACGCAGCCGTGGTAAACCTGTTCTACATGAACAATATGATGCACGATATTACCTATAACTACGGCTTTGACGAAGCAGCGGGTAATTTCCAAATCAACAACTACGGAAAAGGTGGTCAGGGCAACGACGAAGTACGCGCCGAAGCCGTGGACGCAGGTGGTACCGACAACGCCAACTTCGCTACACCAGCCGACGGCAGTAACCCTCGCATGCAAATGTACATTTGGTCGCGCTCCGGGGGCAACCTCGTAAAAGTAAACGGCCCGGCCGCTATTGCCGGTACTTATTACGGCCAAACCGCCAGCGGGTGGGGCGGTGCAATCACCGAAGTACCCATTACCGCCGATGTGGTAGTAGCGCAAACGCCCGGTTCTATCGGTAGCCAAACACAGGGTTGTGAACCCATCACCAACGACGTTGCGGGCAAAATTGCCATGATTGACCGCGGTTCCTGCGAATTTGGCCGAAAAGCCCTCAACGCCGAAGAAGCCGGTGCCGTGGCTTGTATCATTTGTAACTTTGAAGCAAGTACCATTGGTATGGGACCGGGTGCCGTAGGCGCTGAAGTAACCATCCCGGTTTTGATGATGAGCAGCACCAACTGCGCCGCTTTGCGCCAGTTTGCCGGTCAGGGCCTGAACATCACCCTGCAACAACCGCCCATTGTTGGCCCCGATTTCCTCGACGGTGATTTTGATAACGGTATCATTGCCCACGAATACGGTCACGGTATTTCTAACCGCCTCACCGGTGGCCCATCGAACGCGGGTTGCCTCGGTAACGAAGAGCAAATGGGTGAAGGCTGGAGCGACTTTTTCTCGTTGGTAACTACCGTAAAAGCGGGCGATACACCCACTAAAAACCGTGGTGTAGGGACGTACGTTTTGCGCGAATCTAACGACGGTATTGGTATTCGCCGCTACGTATACTCCACGGATATGAACAAAAGCCCCCTCACCTACAATGCAGTTGCCCAAAATACGGGTGTACACGCCATTGGTGAAGTGTGGAACAATATGTTGTGGGACCTGTATTGGGCAATGGTGGACAAATACGGCTTTGATGCCAATTGGAAAAACACCAACAGCGGTAATGGTCGCGCCATTCAACTCGTTATGGACGGCATGAAACTGCAACCCTGCGCCCCCGGTTTCCAGGATGGTCGCGATGCCATTATTTTGGCCGATGTCATTAACTACAACGGTGCTGATACCTGCCTCATTTCTCAGGTGTTTGCGCGCCGTGGTTTGGGCAAAAATGCCAGCCAGGGCCTTGCAACCAGCGCCGTGGACGGTGAAGAAAACTTTGAACCAATCGAGACCTGTATCAAAGAGTTGAAAATTAAAAAGACCACCTCAACGCCTACCATCGAAGCGGGTACGGTGGCATCTTTCCAAATTACCGTTACCAACCACAAAGGCGAAGACGTTACCAACGTAACCGTCACCGAAAATCTCCCGCAGGGTCTTACGCCCGTTGCCGCTTCCGTATCCGGTGGCGTTATTTCGGGGAATACCATTACCTGGGATTTGGGTACCATGTCGCAGGGACAGGTAAAAACCATCAACTATTCGGCGCAGTCGGATTTGAGTGGTTCGGTTCGCCTGTACCGCGACGAGATGGAAACCTCCGACGACTGGATTCTAAACGCCATTGAAGGTAATACGCAATTTGGTTTGCAAAGCACCTTTAAAGTAACGGGACAAAATGCCTGGAAAATCATTAACCAAGCCGTGGATATGGACGTAACCCTCACGGGCGCTATCCCCATGTTTATTACCGGTAGCCAACCCGTTTTGCGCTTCTGGAACCGCCACTGGGTAGAAACCGGTGCCGCCGGTCCCTGGTCTTTGTTCTCACCCGACAAAGCATTCCGCAACGGTTATACCGCGCCTTTGAGTTACTCCACTACGGCCATCCCGAACCTGTTTTGTTTCACGGGTAACTCCAACGGTTGGAAACAATCGTATTTTGACATGAGCCACCTGGCCGGATCAGAATCGTACATTCGTTTCCGTTTTGGCTCCGACGCAACCGATGCTTTCGACGGTTGGTACATTGACGATCTGGAATTGCTCGACCTGCTCAACTACAACACACCGGCTTGCGTAACCTCTGCGCAGGGCGACCAGGCTTGCGCCGAAGCACCAGAGCGTGGCGTTATTGTTAACCCGGCTACCTCCAGTACCAACGATATCCCTAACGTTAACCGCCTCATCGTGCAGCCTAACCCGGCCACCGATATGGTGTATATCAGTCTGGCGCAATCATTGGCGGGCAAATCCCTCCTGACGCTCACCAGCGCCGATGGCCGTACCGTAGCGGTGCGTACGTTGAACAATATCAACGGCGGCGAAGCGGTAGTATTAGACGTAAATGCGTTGCCCGCGGGCGTGTACGCGTTGCGCGTGGAAAACGCCGGTGCCGTTATGGTGGAAAAATTGGTGATTAAGTAACCTGTAATTCAGGATCATATTATAGCGCGAGCCACTCCATGTTTTTTGGGGTGGCTCGCATTGTTTTTTTGGGAAAAATCCGTGATTTTCGGATGTGATGTTTGTCAGGATGGTAGATGTAGTTTGTGGGTGTCTCTTGCCACCCGATAAATCAGGGGGTTACAGGATGGTAGATGTGATTTATACTTTTTGTACGATATTGTAGATTATGGCAGGCAAAATCATGGCATTTTGCCCAAACACGATGTATTCCGTTTTTCCTTTTGAAATATTTTCTTTTTTCTCGAACCGAAAAAAACCTGCACCCCAAAAAAAAGTGGATAAAAAACCACCCAATACATCTAACATCCTGTAACCCCCTGATTTATCGGGGGGCTGGAGAGACACCCACAAACCACATCTATCATCCTGACAAACATCACATCCAAAACAGCAGCACAGATAAGAGCCATATTCTCCCCCAAAAAGTGGATAAAAAACCACCTAATACATCTACCATCCTGTAACCCCCTGATTCATCGGGGGGCAGGAGACACCCCACAAACTACATCTAACATCCTGACAAACATCACATCTGAAACAGCAGCGAAGAACATAGATTTATCCAAGCATCCTGACAAAGCCATAATTCACCATGAACTCCTCACATTCTTCGGCAAAAGTTTTGTTCTCGTGGTGTATCTCCTGTTTTTTCAAATAATTACGAACCGCCTCTACCCCTGACTGACTAACGGATACGGCATAGTAATCATCCGCCCAATCAAAATAAACCTCGGTCAACTTGTTTTCATTGATGTAACGAGAACTCTCTCCCTTTAACCATGCAATGACCTGCGCAATGGTTTGGTCACAGGCTAAAGAAATCAAAACATGAACATGATCTGAAACACCATTGATAAAATCAAGGTAGATACCTTTTTGTTTTGCGTTGGACTTGATGTGTTTGAATAGATCTATCCGCTTATTTTTATTTTTTAATAGCGGATCCCTTTTTTTGGTGGTCCAGACGGCATGTACCCATATACGAACTTGAGCCATGATAATACGTGATTTTTTATTAAAAATTTACGGGGAAATGGTAGATGTGATTTGTACTTTAGTTACGGTTACTGTATGATTTTAATTTATGCTCAAAATTACGACATTCTTTAAAACTGCAATAAAAAACGAAAAGTATTTCTATTTTTTCACGACAAAAATCCTCTTTAACGCAAAAACGAGTGTTTTCATAACTAAACTGTGATTTTCGGATGTGATGTTTGTCAGGATGATAGATGTGATTTACGTGGTACGCCCAGCCCCCCGATAAATCAGGGGGTTACAGGATGGCAGATGTGATTTGTACTTTTTGTATGATATTGTAGATTATGTTTTTGGCAAAATCGTGGTATTTTGCCAAAACATGATATGCCACGTTTTTCCTTTTGAAATATTTCCATTCTCTTGACACCCCCAAAAAAACTTGCTCTCCCCCAAAAAGTGGATAAAAAACCACCTAATACATCTACCATCCTGTAACCCCCTGATTCATCGGGGGGCAGGAGATACCCACAAACCACATCTATCATCCTGACAAACATCACATCCAAAACAGCAGCGCAAATAAAAGCCACATTCTCCCCCGAAAAGTGGATCTCCCCCATTACATCTAACTGTTTCATCGGGGGGGGGGGCCGGACACAATAAAGCCCCGAAGCATACACTTCGGGGCCGTCATCCGTGTTTAGAAGTTGGGATGCATGTTCTTGTTTTCTGCCTATACACTTCGGCAGTGCTCAGCGTATACACTTCGGCAGTGCTCAGCGTATACACTTCGGCAGTGCTCAGCCTATACACTTTGGCAGTGCTCAGCGTATACACTTTGGCAGTGCTCAGCGTATAATTCCAAGATGCACCAGTGCGCCAATTTGCTGCTTTAACGTAAAATTTGGAACAAAACGCGATCTCGGCAGAGATCGAATATTGGTAGAAAATTTTGGCCATCAACGACGTACGATCTCGGCAGAGATCGAACATTGGTGGCTCCTTTTCCCAATGGACGCCCCATGTGCAGCCAGCCGGGGCGATGAGAACAACTTACACCTAAGGTTTGACTTCTGCCGAAGTCAGAATGTCCAAAACGTAAGGCTTTGCACCCCAAACGATTTCCTTTTTATCCGGCATTTTGCGCTCCAAAATACTATTTTACAAACTGAAGTTTGTTTAAAATAAAAAGTAAAAAACTGAATGAGCGCAAAAAGCCTATAAAAATTGGTTTCAGCGCCCATTTCGCCATTTTTTTAGCAAATACCCCGCTCCAGTCGGCCGAACGAAGCACTTGAAGGCTAATTCACGGACCTTTAGTGTTCCAAACCGCCGTTTGTACCGCAGAAACAGGAAAAACCGCCCTTGTTTTTCTTCCTTTCTTTGTAAAAGTTTCATTTTGCTTTTCAAAATATTATTTGGAAGTTATCAAAATGGCGGGACAAATCCCGGCTAATCAAAAAAATGGGCTTTTATTTCTTTGGTTCACCCCGCCAAAAGACCGTTAAAAGGGCATTCCGGGAAAGACACCACAAAATTTATTTCTACGAAAAAATTGGAATTTTCGCTGAAAATAGCCTTACCTTTGTGCGAAATTACTAAACAGGGGCCTTTAAAAAATGATTTTTAGGCTTTTGGGCATTCAAAAAATGACTTTTTACGCCCGAAAGATTTTTTTTCGCTAAAATCCATTTCAACGACTGAGGTCTTTAAAACACCCGCTGTTGCTGTTTGAATTGCCTGCCTAACCACACACTACCTAAGTATTATTCTACGCATTTAATCAGACGTTGCCCGGGGTTTCACTTTTTGAAACACCTCCACTTTTAAAATTAACAATTGCAAATACAGATTATGTCTTTATCACGTTTCAACGCATTACAAGCCATTGAAAATCGCCCCGACCCGATTTATTTCGAAGACGAGGGCGCTGCACCAGCGATTGCATCCTACTTCGGAGAAAATGTTTTCGGAGAAGAAGCAATGAAAAAGTACCTGAGCGAGTCCGCTTATATCAGCGTAAAAGCCTCTATCCAAAGCGGCCAAAAACTCAGCAAAGAAGTTGCAGATGTGATTGCAAACGGTATGAGAGAATGGGCACAGGAGAAAGGTTGCACCCACTTTGCGCACTGGTTCCAGCCATTAACGGGCAAAACCGCCGAAAAACACGACTCTTTCTTTACCATGACCCACGACGGTCGCGTTATCGAAGAGTTTACCGGTGGTGCACTTGTTCAGCAGGAACCCGACGGTTCTTCTTTCCCTTCCGGCGGTATGCGCAGTACTTTCGAGGCGCGCGGTTACACCGTTTGGGACCCTTCCAGCCCGGCCTTTATTATGGAGTCTGGCGACGGTAAAACCCTCTGCGTTCCCACTATTTTTGTAACGTACAGCGGCGAAGCGCAAGATTACAAATTGCCTTTGCTCCGCTCTCAGTCTTTCCTCGATAAGGCCGCCATTCCGGTTTGCCAATACTTCGATAAAGACGTAAATAAAGTAACCGCTACCCTCGGTTGGGAGCAGGAATACTTCCTCGTGGACGAAGCATTGTTCAATGCCCGCCCCGACTTGACCATGACTGGCCGCACCCTGGTAGGCCGCCCGGCCGCTAAAAACCAGCAGTTGGAAGACCACTACTTCGGTTCTATCCCCGAGCGCGTGTACGCTTACATGCGTGACCTGGAAACGGAGTGCCACAAACTCGGTATTCCGGTGCGCACCCGCCACAACGAAGTAGCACCCGCTCAATACGAGGTAGCGCCTATTTTTGAAGAAATCAACGTAGCAGTTGACCACAACCAATTGTTGATGGACGTGATGGAGCGCGTGAGCCGCCGCCACAAATTGCGCGTATTGCTCCACGAGAAGCCATTCGCGGGTATCAATGGTTCCGGCAAACACAACAACTGGAGTATGGGCACCAACACCGGTACCAACCTGTTGTCACCGGGTAAAGATCCGGCCAAAAACCTCCGTTTCTTAACGTTCTTCGTGAATACCATCATGTCGGTGTACAAATACGCCGATATTCTTCGCTCTTCTATCGCACACGCTGGTAACGACCACCGTTTGGGCGCTAACGAAGCACCACCGGCCATTATTTCGGTGTTTATTGGTGATGCTTTGAGCAAATTGTTGAATCAAATTGCCAACGGTAAAAAAACGGACGATGCCGCCGTAAAACGCGCCATTGACCTGATTTCCAAATTGCCGAACCTCGAACTCGACAATACCGACCGTAACCGTACGTCGCCTTTCGCGTTCACGGGTAACAAATTTGAAATTCGCGCCGTGGGTAGCAGCCAAAACTGCGCCGGCCCAATGACGGTCATGAATACCATGATGGGTCTTCAGTTGATTGACTTCAAAAACGACGTGGAAAAGCACCTCGCTAAAGGTCTGGAACAGGAAGAAGCGATTTTGATGGTGTTGAAAAACTACATTCGCAAATCACGCGCCATCATCTTTGAAGGCAACAACTACTCGGACGAGTGGAAAGCAGAAGCCAAAGAGCGCGGCTTGAACAATTTCGCCAATACCCCCGAAGCATTGGATGTATTGGATACCAAATTGGCAGCGGAATTCTTCGGTCGTTCCGGCGTAATGAACACCAAAGAATTGGACGCATTTTACAACGTTCAACTGCACAACTACGTGACCAAACTCAACATCGAAGCCAGTGCTTTGGCAGAATTGGTGACTTCGCAGGTAATCCCGGCCGTATTACGTCAACAGACGGAATTGGCCCAAAATATTGCGGCACTCAACGCCATCGGCCTTGAGAAATCTACGACACTCCAAAAAGAAACCCTGAAGGAAATCATAACGCAATTAGAGGCCATCCAAGAATCATTGGCATCATTGAACAAACAATTGGACAAAGCCCATCACACCGAAAACGTGCGGGACGAAGCCGAAGTTTTGTGCAAAAAAGTAAAACCACAAATGGAAACCCTCCGCGATGCAGTAGATGCCCTCGAAGGAATTGTGGACGACCAATACTGGCCATTGGTGAAGTACCGTGAAATCTTGCGCGTACACTAATCAGATTTAGAGACTTTGATGAATTGATATTAGCCACCCCGGAGCGATTCTGGGGTGGCTTTTTTTAGGGGTAGTTTTGAAAGGTATCGATTTTTTGAACACCGAACACCGAACATCGAACGCCGAACACCGAAGTAATATTTAATTGAACAAAGTAAAAACATTCCGTACAACGCTATATGCCATTATCCCGCGTAAGCGACAATCGCATATACTACATAGCACTTTTGTGCCGATAATGGAGTGCGATGAGGCTGTCTCATCAGCATATACTTCAAAAATCAGTGTTCAAAAATTCGGTGTTCAAAATTCGATGTTCGGTGTTCGGTGTTCAAAAATTCGGTGTTCAAAATTCGGTGTTCGATGTTCTGCTTAAACCTTCACCAATTTCCATTTTCCCTGTTTAAACGCCCAAATCATGGCCAATGCCATCAGCGTTTCGGCGATAAAAATACTGGCGTACACGCCCGCTTGTCCCCAACCCCACCACATGGCCAATACCCACGCCAGCGGCGTTTCGATGATCCAGAAGAAGATAAAGTTGATGATGGTGGGCGTTTTGGTATCGCCTGCGCCGTTGAGCGCCTGCGAAGTAATCATACCGTAACCAAAAAATACGTAACCGGCGGCCAAAGCGCGCAAGGCCATTACCCCGGCCCGTAATGCTTCCGGCTCAGTGGTAAAAATACCAATGAGCGCGGGGGCAAAAACAAAGTACAAAATGCCCACAAGACCCATAAAGATCAGGTTAATCTGGCAGGCCCGCCACACCGATTTTTCGGCGCGGTCCGGGTGTCCGGCCCCAAGATTTTGCCCCACCAGCGTCGCAGCGGCATTGGCCACACCCCACGAGGGTAGAATCGTAAAAATGATGATCCGAATGGCAATCGTATAACCCGCCGTCACTTCTTTACTGATTTGGCCCAAAATAAACACCATAAAGATCCAACTGGCCGACGTAATCAGGTATTGACCGGTACTACCGGCGGCAATTCCAACCAGTTTACCCATCACATCGGTGCTGGGACGGAGTTGCGCCCACCGGATGCGCACAATTTTACCCACCTGAAACAGGTTCCACAACTGGTAACACACCCCAATGGAGCGCCCAATGGTCGTGGCCACCGCCGAACCCGCCAAACCCATGGCCGGGAACGGTCCCCAACCGTAAATCAGCGTCGGACACAGAATAATATTGACAATGTTGGCAATCCACAACGCGCGCATGGCCGTCGCCGCGTCGCCCGCTCCCCGAAAAATGCCGTTAAGCATCCACAATAAAAAAATGGGCAGGTTACAGGTGAGCATAATCCGCGTAAAATGGTAGCCGTTTTCGGCCACCGTCGCATCGCGGGTCATGAGGTGGAGAATATCTTTGGCAAAGAAAAAACCCGGAATCGCAATCAGCACCGATAAAATAACGCTGACCACAATGGCCTGTGCGCCGGCGTGGGCCGCTGCGTCGCGGTCACCTTCGCCCACGCGCCGCGCGACCATCGCCGTGGCCGCCGCGCTCAAACCAATAGCCAACGAATACACCAGGGTCAATACCGATTCGGTAAGGCCCACGGTAGCCACGGCATCGGTGCTGATACGCGACACAAAAAAGGCATCAACGACCGCAAAAAGCGACTCCATCGCCATTTCTAAAATCATTGGAATGGACAGCAATACGATGGCTTTGTCAATACTGCCCGAGGTGTAATCTTGTTCTTCGCCGCGCACGGCGGCTTTAATGGTGTCCCAAATTCGACCCATAACGTAAACTTGTGTTTTTGTTTTGTTGACTAAATAAGTTGGATGCTGCCGTTCCCGTTTCGGCAAAAACTACATCATCAGATGGTTCGGGCAAGTTGTAATATCCATTTCGGAGGTGGCCATAAAGTTAAAGAATGTCCTTTCAACCGCTCTTCAGTTCAATTCGTTCCGGGTGTAGGTTATTTTTGTTCCCAAAGTTCAATTTTATTACCATCCGGGTCGAGCACCCAGGCAAATTTCCCAAAATCATCATCCACCGGAGTATCAATTAACGCAACGCCGTTGGCTTGTAGTTGCTGCACCATTTCATCAAGATTATCTACCCGAAGGTTGATCACTACCGATCCGTTGGATGGCGCAAAATAGGTACTATCGGCGGCGAAACAACTAAGTCTAGCGTACGGATTTTTACCCTCCGGTGCCGTTGCGGTCGAAAATTGCAACACACTACCACCCCAGGATTCCATCGTTAAACCCAAATTTTTTTCGTACCAGGCCATAGAGGCCGCTTTATCGGCGCAACGAATAAAAACGCCGCCAATGCCATTGACTTTTGCCATAATGCTATTTTTGTTGGTGAAAATTCTTTGGGCAAAAGTAAAAAGACATTTTTGAAAGAAAAAATTTTAAAATAAAAGTTTTAAAAAGTAAAGCGCAACGATAAACGCGGGGCCACATTTTGCCGCCATCCGCCGTCGGAATAAGCCCCCCAACGGTAAAAAACCGCGCCGCCAACACCCACCCAGCCCAGCCGCACGTAATTGATCCGAAGTATATTATCCAACTGAATCCCGGATTCAATATAGGGGCGTTGCATCGTTAAAAAACCAATGTTCAGGTGCCTTTCCCGGTGCGCTAAATTCCCGACGGACATATTGTGAATAAGGGTCAAAAACGGCGCAGAATACCTTTTTTGGTACAAAATTGGCCCAAATTCCTGCTGAAAAAACAAATTGGCAAACCGGTTGTGCAAAAACAGGGTATCGGGCAGCGATTGAAACGTCTGGTTAATGGCAAACAACGTATAACCGCCCGCACTTTGGTTCAAGGTAAACAACTTGGCCAACGGCGCATTGCCACTTACCCAGCCGCCTTCCAGCCGCCAACGGCAATAACCCAGGCGCGGAATAAAAACCGATTGGTACAATGCCCCCAAAAAACGCCGGTATTGGTAATCGCCAAACCCTTGGGTCGCCGCCACCTCTACCACCGGCCACCGCTGCACGGTACTCGAATTGCCCAAAAATTGCCGTACCTGCTCGCCGTAAGCGTACCGAATAATACCCGTCACTTCATTAAACGTAAACCGGCTGGTGCGCAGCGTATTTTCATCCGCCTGATAACTGTACAGGTACTCGGCGGGGCGCATTTGCTGGCGGCGGGCCGTCACCGATGTACTCCAGACTTTGCCCATTCGGGTGGAAAAACGCAACGCTACTTCGTCGGTAAAGTCCATGCGCTGGGCGTACAAACTGCGGTCAATAAAGGCCGTTGTTTCCATTTCGTAAGGCGCACCGGGTTCAAACAAATCGCGCTGAACATCCAGCCGCAACTGCGTTTGCCGCCCCCGGTGAATCCGCCAAAGGCCGTAGCCGTTGTATTTTAACCGTTGGTCTTTGAATCCAAATCCGGCTCCCACGCCCCATTCCAGCCGTTTGGCCAACCCCAACGGCCGGTGCTGGGCATTGGTAAATCCAATACCGAGGCGCAGGGTTTCGTATTCGTTGAGCCGAAAAATCTGGTTCAAATCAATACCGACGTGTTGGTTAATGGGCCATACGAGGGTACTCCACGCGCTAAAAACTTTGGCCACCCGATCAAACCGTTTCACCGCCCCAAGGCTGTCGAGAAACTGGTACGTCTGTTGCTCGCGGCGGCTGAGTGGCGTAAATTGTTGCCATTGTTCCCAGGCCGCTGAATCGCGGCTAAAAGCGTCATTTTCGATAAACAAGGGCTGTTCGGGGTTAAAATCGCTTAATTTCAGCCCTTTTTGTGGTTCTGCATCGGTAATATAACTGTGGCCACTGGCTTTTACGCCCATTTCCGGCGATGGATAACGGGCGGCGGTCAACTCAAAATTCAGTTGTTGCGGGAACCATTGCCCGCGCAAGGTATCGTTTTGAATCGGCACAAACGTGTACGCCTGTTCGATCACCATATTCAGGTTTTCGTTGCCAAAAGACGGCTGCGCAATGACATTTTGAACGGCGTATTGGTTCGAATGAATGTGCAAAGTACCTTTGAGGGAGCGAAAAACCTTGCCCTTCCGGGGTTTAAAACGCACCACCCAAATGGTGTCTTCGTCATTGAACAGGGTATCTTCCAAACTAAAAAAATACAGTTTGGTGCTGCCGGGACTCACCGGATTGACGAACTTTTTTTCCATAATGGGCAAAAAATCGCCGTAAAAAGTAAACGGCTGAACGGCATTGGCCAAGGTAACCAAAGCCGCGTCTTTAAAGCCACTGACGCGATTGAGCAACACTTTTTCCTGGATAAAATGCGGGGCCAAAAAACGCCGTTCGGTCACGGTTTCCATAAAAAACAAATGCCGCTCCGCCATTTCCTGTTGCGTTTGTTCAAAGTTGCGCGCCTGTTTTTCGTTGTGTTTCCGGTTGTGAAATTCCTTGGCGTTGGGCAGGGCCTCCATCGAAACCTTATTGTAGGTTTTGCATTGGTACGACCCCGAACGCTCCGGGTTATTGCGGTGCCGGTTGGCAATCACCTTGCGCATAAGTATATCCGCCGGATTTTCACCGGCAAAAATATCCACGGTATTGAGTGCGGTATCGGAGGGTTTGAGCGTCACCCGGAGGGGTTTCCCTTTGTTTTGTCGCAGGGTTGCCGCCGACAACGTTAGTTCCTCAAAACCCACGTAACGGAACGTAATGGAAGGTTCGGGGCCGTTAATTTGCACTTGAAACGTCCCGTCAATGTCGGAAAACACTACTTTTTTTTCGGTTCCCTGCGCAATTACACTAACAAAAGCCAGCGGTTCGCCATCCGCTGCCGATACCCGACCGGCAAAGGTTTGGGTTTGGCCAACGGCCAATACCGGAACACAAAAAGTAAAAATAAAAATGAAAAGACGCATGTTTGTTTTGGTTGGTTATACGGGCCTTGGATATTTGCTTCATCGAAACAACAAATCCATAAACCGTTGCGCTCCTTTTTTATTGGGGTGCATTAAGTCACCAAAATCGGTGGGGTCGGTTAATGCCTGGCTAAAATCCAATACGGGCAGTCCCGTTTTTTCTTCGACAGCCCGGCGAACGGCCTGCAAATTACTCCAGTCGCGCACCATACCCGGATAATACGGCCCCAGTACGAGCGTGACCTGTGCACCCGAAGCGCGCACCGTTTGCACGGCATCGGCCAAGGCTTGGATAAGATCAGGTTGGACCGAAATAGGAAACGTATCCAGCGGGACAGTTGCGGCCAGGGCCGGAGCAATTTGGCGGTCAATGAGCCAGTCCTTATCGCTGCGGTCGCGGTAATACAACGCACGTTGGAACACTTCATTGTTGTAGCGAAACAACGCCGATACTTTGCTGCCCCACCAAATATCGGGGGAATAATGGTGCAATAACGTATCCAAATTCCGCGAATACCCCGAATAGCAGGTAAACCCCGAAACCAGTTCTTTGTTGTGCCGGTCGCACAAACTAATGTCAATAAAAAAGTGGGGGTGATTGGGGTAACGCTCCACGTAATCGGTCAATAATACTTTGGCCAAAGGAGCGGGTAGCCCGTTGTAACTGAGGTTGGCCGTGCGTTTGCCCGTGCGCGCCTCCACGTAAGGCTGATAAAACGAAAGGCCGCGCGAATTGCCCATAAAAACAAGGTCGGCCTGGGCCGATCCGTTGTACATTTGGGCGTAACGAAACTGGCTGTTATCGTTGATACGGCGGAGAATTGCTCCGCCAGTTCGGTCGCCGATGATAACAATAATGGCGAGTATAAGGAACCAAATTGAGGGTTTCACCCCGCAAAAGTAGGAATATAGAATTGTTTTTTCTATTTTTGCGCCAAAATACTCATCACTTGCAACCAGTACGAATAGATATAGCCAAAGTCCTCGCCGAAAAAAGTCCTGCTGTAGCGCGTATTATGCCCGGGTTTATCCTCAATTGGCTAAAGCGCACGATCCACGAGGAGGAGATCAATGTGGGGCTGGAAATTTCCAAGGATATTAAAGATTTGGAATTCGCTTCCTGGACCTTGAATTACCTCAAGGCCCGTGCCGACAGCGTTGGCCGCGAAAACATACCCACCGATAGCGGGGTAATTATCGCTTCCAATCACCCCTTGGGCGGTTTGGATGGCGTAGCGCTGATGCAGGAAGCCGGTAAAGCCCGCCCCGATGTGCGGTTTATCGTCAACGATATCCTCACAAATTTGCCCAATTTTGAAAAAATTGTGGTGGGCGTGAACAAACACGGTTCCAATCCACGCGCCGGACTGGAAGCCATTGAAGGGGCCTATTCGGGTGGTTTTGCGGTGCTTATTTTCCCCGCCGGGCTTTGTTCGCGCAAACAGGACGATGGCTCCATCCGCGATTTGGTGTGGCACAAAAGTTTTATCGCCCGCGCCCAAAAATACAACCTTCCCGTGGTGCCGACGTTTATCAAAGGGCGTAATTCCAATTGGTTTTACAATTTGGCCCGCTGGCGCAAAAAATTAGGCATCAACGTTAATATCGAGATGTTTTACCTGCCCGATGAAATGTTTCGGCAGCGCGGACAACAAATTTATATTACTTTTGGAAAACCAATACCCGCGGATGTTTTTGACAAAAGCCGCAAACAGGATGAATGGGCCGCTTTATTGCGCGAGTTTGTTTATCTTTTTCCCAACCAGCCCGACCTTCTTTTTGCAGATTTTATCAAAAATAAATAAGACAGACTATTTTGGAACCAGTAATTGCACCTGTTGAAAGGAATTTGATCGAGGCAGAACTCACGCCGGAGCGCATGATCCGGCCTACGCATTTTTTGGACAATGAAATCTACATTGTTAATGGCAACGATTGCCCCAATACAATGCTGGAGATAGGTCGTCTGCGCGAAGTATCCTTCCGGGCTGGCGGTGGCGGCTCGGGAAAACCGACCGACGTAGATGGCTACGACGTGGGCCAATATGCTTATAATCAATTGATTGTATGGGATCCCGAAGCAAAGGAAATCGTGGGCGGATACCGCTACGTTTGTTGTGTTGACAACCGCGATGCCGAAGGGCAATACCATCTCAGTACTTCCGAAATAGTAGACTATACCGATAAATTAAAAGACGAATTCTTCCCCAAAACCATCGAATTGGGCCGCAGTTTTGTGCAGCCGCTTTACCAACCCCGCGCCGAAAACCGCCGCAACCTGTTCTCGCTCGATAACCTTTGGGACGGATTGGGCGCCCTCACGGTATTGTACCCCGACATCGAATATTTTTTCGGGAAAATTACCATGTACACCACCTATAACACCGAAGCGCGCGACCACCTCCTGCGGTTTATGCACCATTATTTCCCCGATCCCGATAAAATGGTCATGATTCCGCACCCGCTTCAATACCAGTTTTCGTGCGCCGAATTTTTAACCGAAATTAAAGACCTGCCGTACACCGAAGGTTACAAAGTGCTGAACCGCATTGTGCGGGCATTGGGCGAAAATATCCCGCCCCTGTTCAATTCGTACATGAACCTTTCGCCCACCATGAAAACGTTTGGTACCGCCGTCAACCCGCATTTTGGGGCGGTGGAAGAAACGGGCATTATGGTGACCATTAAAGACATTTACCCGGGCAAAAAAGACCGCCACATTAATTCTTACCTCGATTATCTGGAATCAAAAAAGGCTTGAGTACCCCACATCTCATGCGTGCCGCCGTTCTGCGGCAATGGGGCGACGCGACGCAATTGTCCATCGCCGAAATACCCATTCCCGTACCCGGCCCCGGCGAAGTGCGGGTCAACATCCATTATGCCGCCCTCAATCCCGTTGATTACAAAATGCGCAACGGGCGTTTTCGGTGGTTCATGAACCGCTCTTTTCCCAAAATACTGGGCGTAGAAGCCGCCGGAATCGTATCCGAATGCGGCCCCAACGTGTCATCGCTTCGTCCCGGCGACGCGGTGTATATCTATACCGCCGCCCGGTTCCGACTGGGTTGTTACGCCGAATACAACGTGGTAAAAGCCACCGAAGCCGTGGTATTACCCCCGAATTTTGACCTGAAAACGGGCGCATCGTTGTCCGTAGCGCCGGTAACGGCCCTTCAGGTACTGCGCGACGTGGCCTCCGTGGGAACGGGCACGCAGGTGCTGATTAATGGTGCGTCGGGGGCCGTGGGTTTGTGCGCCGTGCAGTGGGCCAAAATGCGGGGCGCCCACGTTACCGCCGTGTGCAGTGCCCGCAACGCCGACCTGGTGCGCCAATTCGGAGCCGATACCGTTATTGATTACCAACAACGCGATTTCACCCGCGAAAACGCCCGTTTTGACCTGATTTTTGATTGCGTCAGCACCTTGTCGTTTCGCGCCTGCCGCCGGGTTTTAGCGCCCGACGGCCAATACATTAACCTGATGCTGCGCCCTTTGGATTTGTTGTACCAACGTTGGCACAATCTTTTTTCCAAACAAAAATTCCACACCGTACTCATGAAATTCCGCCCCGACGACATTAAAACGACCATCGAGGCGGTACAAAACGGCCAATTGCACATTCCGTTGGACACCGTTTTTTTGCCCGAAGACATTCAACAAGCGCATTTGTACCAGGAAAGTGGCCGTTCGACGGGAAAAAATCTGTTAGACTTTACCCAATGACGCGACCGCAATAGTCGCGACGGACAATTTTCGCCCCCCGGCCTGTTCAATCAAATTTCCGCACATTTCGATGGTGGCACCCGTGGTGAGCACATCATCCACCAGCAATACGTGTTGGCCTTTGAGGCGTTTGGGTTGGGCTGCCGAAAAAACTTCACCCACGTTTTGGAAACGCTCGTCGCGGTGTTTTCGGGTTTGCGACGCCGAAAACTGGTTGCGCACCAACGCATTGCCCAATACCGGCGCGTGCAGGGCTTCGGCCAGGCCCAGGGCAAAAGCCATACTTTGGTTGTAACCGCGCTGCCGTTCTTTTACGGGGTGCAGCGGCACCGGAACGATGCAATCTACATCCTGAAACAACGGCGACGAATAGAGTTTTTGGCCCAAAAGTCGGCCCAATCGGCGGCCAATATCGGGTTGGTTGCCGTATTTGAGGTGGTGTAAAGCCCATTGAACGGGGCCTTTTTTCCGAAAGTAATACAAAGAAGCGGCCGCATCGAGGCGGGTTCGGCCCCAAAGACGGTCAATGACTTCGTTGTTATCAAACGGAAAATCCACCAATTCGATGGTCGCGCGGCATTTAAAACAAAAACATTGGTGCGCCGAGGTGGTGAGCGACGCGTTGCAAGCCACGCAAAGTTGCGGGTACAATAAATGGGTAAAGGCATTCCACCAAATGCGGGGTGCTGAAGGGTACGATAGCATAAATAGATTGATGTTACGGTAAAAACTCGCCTAAAACGGCAAAAGGAAGATTTTAATACGCCCAGGATGTTAACGCAAATTAAAAAAACGAAACCACCAACAAAAACACCACTAAGTAAATCCACAAAATATCCAAAAAGTGCCAATACAACGTGAGCAAACGCAACTTGAGGCGCTTTTCCGGATCAGAAAAATACACCAATACCGATACCGGCTCCACCATCACCTTGCGGGCCGTGCGCAAAAACCAATAAATAAACGGTAAACCCGCCACCACGTGCAACAGGTGCACAAACGAAATAACGTACAAATACCCCGAAGCGGTGGACGTCGCCAAACTGACTTGGTTCATTTTAAACAACCACAACCACGTAATGGCCTGCAACCCCAAAAACAGCACCGACAACCAAATCGTGTATTTCAACTGATTTTGGTACAACGTGGTATCGTCGTTGACGTAGGCTTTTTTGGCCAAAATCATGGTATAACTGCTGCCCAACAACACCAACGTGTTGACGTAAAACATGGGCGGTACCGAAATGGTCGAGATGTTCATCGTGTAACGCGTGTACGCGTACGCGAGGGTGAGGGCCAAAAATAACATGGAGAGGCCAAAAAGTAAAATGACCAACATCACGTTGTACGGGTGGAATAAAAACTGCTGGTCTTCGCGCTCTTGTGTTGTCATCCCTTCTAAACTGCTTTTCCGCGATTTTGTTTAGATTTACACCCCCAACAACCGCCCAACTTTTAACAAAGCCATGACAGATAACGAATCGGTGATGTCACCGTCCATCACCATTTGAATGGCGGCGCTCAACGGCAGGCGGCGCAATTCCAGTGCTTCGGTTTCTTCGGGTTCGGCCGCGCCCATTTGCAGGTCGCGGGCAACGAAACACACGCCGTACTCGTCAGTTACAGAATTGGACAAATGCGTCTCCAATAACAAATCCCATTGGCGGGCCACAATTCCCGTTTCTTCGAGCAGTTCGCGTTGGGCGGCATCCAGCGGTAATTCGCCCACCGGGCACCCACCCTCGGGAATTTCCCAGTGGTATTGATTCAAAGTATACCGATATTGCCCCACCAGCCAAGTGTAACCTTCTTCGTCAACGGGAACAATCCCGATGGCGATATTTTTAAAATGCACCACCCCGTAAATACCGGGGCCGCCATTGGGGTTGGTCACTTCGCGGTGCGTGATACTGATCCAGGGATTTGAATAACGCTCTTCTGTCGAATGGGTTTTCCAGGGATTAGGGGTGTTATCGGGTTTATTTTTTTTAAACATAAAACGATGATGAATATACAATTTTGGCCAAAATTAATGCTTTTCGCCGCCGCCACGTTGCAGTGGCCGCTTTGGTGTGTTGCACAAACGGACAGCGTGGCCTTATCGCTGCACCATTCCTTCAAAATTCCCGAATCGGTGGACTTTAGCCTCGATGCCACGGGGAACGCTTACGTGATCACCACCGCCAATGGCCTCGAAAAATACGACGCTACGGGTAAACGGCGCGCTTATTTCAGCCAAAACCAATTGGGGAATATTCAGGAAGTGAACACGACCAATCCGTTAAAAATTATGGTTTGGTACGCCGATTTTCGCAATGTGGTGCTCCTGGATCGCAGTTTAACGCAATTGGGCGGGGTACTAAATCTGGTGGAAAAAGATTTTCCCGAAGTGCGGACCATCGCGCCCGCCGCCGATGGCAACCTCTGGATCATGGACGAAGTGGCATTTAAATTGCGCAAAATAAGCCCCGAAGGTACGCCACTTGCCGAAAGCCAAAACCTCAATATTTTGTTGAACCAAAGGCTCAGTATCCGACAAATTGTGGACAATGGCAACCAGGTCATTGCGGCCGATACCACCCACGGATTGTTTATTTTTGACGTTTTTGGCCAGTTTCACCGGCAAATTACCGCCCAAAACCTTCAATTGCCCATTGCCGTGGAAGGCAACAACGTGCGTTGGATGGACCGCGACGGCACCCTCCACCAAATCAACCTCGATTTTCCGGCGGCGGAACAAACCTGGCAATTGCCGTCGGTGATTCGGCGGGCCAGCCACCGAAAACTGTTCAGCGGCGGCGTGGTGGTGATGGAAGCGGGGGAGTTGTTTTTTTATCGGGGGTGAGGAGGTAGCGGATCAGATAGATTAAAAATTTACCTATGAAATTTTGTTGGTTTTAAAAAAGGCTTTAACTTTGTTGCAATAACTATTATTCCCTGATGATTCTTTGCTCCGCTATATCTATTTTGCTTCGTCCCGCAGCCTGTTCTTGGGTAGGTTGCGGGACGGTGTTTTTTTGGGGGGGGAGTTTTGTGTGGTAGCGACGGAGTAAAATGTTTGGTGCGTGTTTTAGTTTGTCGCTACGGCGGGTAAGGGTAGTTCAACACAATCAAAAAATAAATAAAAAATGTCATCAGTTGTAAAAAAAGTAGTATTCTACGAGATTAGACTTCCAACAACCTGCGGTGTTAGTCCATATAAGTATCTCTATGATATATTCAAAGTGATAAACTCAAAAGGAGAAGATGAAATATTAAACGTATCATCTTCAAAGACTGACGCTTTCACCAGAATGAAATACCAAGAAGAAAACTACAATAATGCTATTCGATATTTTGAAGGCAGTTTGTTGAGTGTCAAAAATGGAGACTTCCCAGGTACTTTTAAGAGTAGTACAGCCACGACAAGAGATTTAGATGAATATGCAGACAAAGATGAAAATGTTTATGAAGAAACTCATTTTGTGATTGACACAAAAAATAAAGAGCGTCCCATCCTTGCTCTTGAATCAAACAGAACTGGGGCAAACGTTTCTGCATTCAAACTGTATTTAGAACGCTTTGGCAAGATGCAGGCACTTGGTTTTGAGTTTGATATTTTTATTGAACCGATTTATGGACAAAAAGCGGAAGAATTTGTCAACCTCATGGTGGAGTGTGCGTCTCTCGAAATGAAAATAAAGTATAGGAATGCTGAAAACATTAGAGAGTATAGCAATGATTTATATGGATTTATATCTAATTCATATAGTATTGCTAAAGCCGATTATATATATGCTACGATAGGCTACGATTTTAGAATAAAAAACACACAACATCGTCCAATTACGACACAACTTATTAATTGGGTCAGAAACTTAGTGAGTATTAACAGAGAGAATCCTGGTTTTTTTAATAACTTTGAGGCACTAGAAGTGAGGGGTAGAGAAACTGATGACGGTAAATTAAAATTATTTGACTTAATTGAAGACCGAACAGCAGAAGAAGTAATTGTCTCAAAACGAGGAAGAACAAAATATGTCGAAAGTAAATCATTCTTTAAAGAAATCCGTATCGCAATACGAGAGAATTTTGGGTAAGCAGAAAGGCCCAAAAGAGCGTTTTTTTTCCACATATTTAAAGCAACCAATCGTTTTTGACTGCATATTAGTATTTTTTATTTTATTTAATAATTATCTCATCGATTCTTATTTCAGTATTTTAAAGTATACAACAGATGCGTTATCCAACATATTGAATGAGTGTATTTCGTCGGCAATGTCGTTAGGCGGGTTTATATTGGCAGCAATGGCAATATTAGCAAGCATGAAGCAAGATGTACCAGTAATTAACTCAGATAAAGCACTCTCAGCAAAAGATTATTTCTTCAACACCAAAGGCTATCCCTTGTTGATGAAAAGTTTTACTGAGGCATGTATTATTTATAGTTGCTCTTTTTTGTATTTTAGCGTAATCAGAGCGACGGCTGAATCCCTGCCAACAAATTATTTATTCAACCTGACTTTTTTTGGATTGCTTTTATCAGTTTCAACGTTATTCCGATGTATTTGGTTGATTTATACAATCATTCATTTAAGCAGTTTGCCTCCAAGAGAACCCGATGATGACACAGACAATGACTAAAATAAATGTGTTGAACTAACGCTTCCTTGCCAACCACTCGCTAAACACAGCGGTATGGTAGTCACGCTCACATTATGCGAAACAAAACATGTTGCGCATATTTATAACAATAATTTTTTTGTGCGGGTTGCTTTCTTTTATACAAAAGTTGGAGGTTGCCTTGAAAAATTGGTTTGCCAGAAGGGTTATTTGCGCAATACTGGACATTTTTTGAAAAGAGGCAGGAAAAGCCTAATTTTC
Organism: Chitinophagales bacterium; assembly: GCA_013298845.1. Lineage (GTDB taxonomy): Bacteria > Bacteroidota > Bacteroidia > Chitinophagales > Saprospiraceae > M3007. The sequence continues at coordinate 57,912 of JAAFJN010000006.1, read as the reverse complement.
GTGTCTTCTCACGACATAATAAAAATATTTAAAGAACATGTTTAGAAGAACTCCTAATTTTTTCAGGAACGGCAAACTACAAACATTCATTAGTGAACGTTTTCAGTACTTTCATCATTATTGGGAAACTACGAAAGCACACGACAATGACATCTTTTTAGATACTATTAGATTTGAATCTCACAGGTCTCTCCTTACAAGGGTAGAGCATCAACTTGATTATAATTTCGATCACTCATTTGATAAATTTATGAGATTATTCATTCATCATAAGTTGTTCGATCATAGCAACATAATTGCCGGCGACCCTCAAATTCAAAGTCTCAAACGCACAATAATTACTTACTTAAATACCTCACCGCATAAAGATAAGAAAAATTACAGCACACACTATACTTTGCAGATTCGGGCAACATTTGGGCAATTGAAAAGCATTTTGCTTGACCAATACCACATGAAACTAAAGAAGCATCTTTATAAAGTCATCGCAACTAACAAACCGTTAAATTCTCAAGATAAAGAAACAATCCGTTTTTTAGTAAATGCCTTTATTGTTGAACTGTATTACCATGACTATTCCGAAGAGTTTATCTCCCGGATACCTGAAATAATTTATCCCGGACATGTACTCCATGAATTTCCATTTAAAAAGGTCAGGTCAGATTTTGCAAAAAAGGAAGACTACGAAGCATACGTCAAAGAAGAACGCAAAAAAATGACCCTAGATAAGTATTTGTCCGCCTTAGTAAATTTAATAAGAAGGCCAATAAATAATGGATATTATGTTTTCAAAGTAGATGGCATCGCTCTTATTGAACCTCACCCAATAGTATTGGACGAGGTAATTTTTTATAATCCGCAAAACGTAAGAATGCTAAATATTGAGCATTTTAAAGAAGACCATAAATCTCATTATATTTATGCGGAAGATTTTTACTTTGCTCGTGATGGAAAAGTCGATGAAACGAAAAAGTCAAGATGTAATGCTTTAATTAAAGCCAAGTACCGATCACATGAAAATATAGAGTCACACAACAACTTTTTTCAGGCATTCCACAAAGTCAGTAATACTTTAAATATACTTACAAAAGTATTGAATGGATATGGTGGAACTGGTAACGCGAAGCCAGAGGTTGATATAAAAAATAACATAAAACTGCACAATGACAAAAAACCTGCTCGATACAGCTTTAGCATCTTTTACGATCACTTTAGAGAAGTTAAAATAGTTGACCAGCAATCTCTTACTTATTTTACCAAAGAAATAGGTTTTATAAATAGGATAAACCCCAATACAAGAGTCGGGTCTATATTATTAGAGATAATTAGCATTCATGGAAAATTTTCCAAAAGCGTCGAACTTTTCAATTTTTTAGATTTGTGGATTCGTTGGGAATCATTGTTTAAAAATGACAAAGAGAAATTAAAGGAGGCTATACAGGATTGTTTTTACATTAAATATAAAAAAAACTACCTGTCCTATGTCAAAGTATTTCTTTACTTCAAAATAGGAGAAGAATACCCAAATTCTGGAACTGGGTGCTGGATTTTGACTGAACAGCAATTAAAACAGGTGGGGCTAGAAATTAAAACTCATCAAATAGTCTCAACTAAAAAGTTTAAAAATAACCTCAACTTCATACCCAATCATTTGCCAATTGAGATCATAAAAGATACTGTAGCAATGGCAAATGAGTTTACAAACCAAAGCACTACATTTTTTTCAAAACTTAATGACTGGATAAATAACGTAGTCGAAGACGTATATGTTGAGAGGAATATGGAAGTACATAGCAACATAAAAAATGACCTAAGTACAATTAGGTTAAAGGAAGATTTTCTTACAATATCTAGAACACTTTTTGACTACATTGTAGAATTTAACTTAAAGCGAAACCCTGATATTGAAGTAGTATTAAGGCGCATCAAGGCTTATAAAAATACAATTTAGCGATTTGTATTCAATCAAGTAGGAGAAAGTTAACCCGACATTTATACCTGCGTAATCCGCAAAGGTGGCGTGGCTAACTTTCGTCCTCTCACACCACCGGACGTACGGACCTCGTATCCGGCGGTTCACAGAACCTACTCCAAGGCACTTGTTTACTCCAACTGCGCACAGACATAGTGGTAATAATCTTTGAAAGATACATAGCCGCGTTACCGAAGCCGCGCTGCTGTCATTGTACTTCGGTAAACTTAGTAGCCATCATCCGTATGACCGGGCTGCATGATAATCACCAGCCGCCTTTGCATTTTCCGTCTCGCCCCAAAATGTTTTGACACGTAAATGTTGTTTGATTTGAAATCGTTTGAACCAAAAAACCTTGTAAGTACTTCAAAATCAAGACCTTACAAAGACCTTGTTTTTCTTAACCGGACACCAATGGTTAATAAAAATAGAATTAATGAACATGGAACCGATAAAACCCGTTGAAAAAAAGATATGGCGTTAAAAATAGGCGTTGTAGGTTTCAGTAACAACCAGTTTAACCACAAAGAAGCGTCTTTAAAATTGAAAAAACTGCTTGATTATATAGTACGCAATCATGGAAAAGAAGGTTTAGTGTTGGTCAGTGGTTATACCAATAGTGGCGTGCCCAAGATTGCGTACGATTGGGCAGTTGAATTGGGTATGGAAACGGTTGGGTTTTCCGCTAAACAAGCCTTAACCGTGGATAGTGGCGTATATCCGGTGGACAAAGTGATATTGATTGGTGAAAAATTTGGAGAGGAGAGCCAAAGTTTCGTCGAGTATATTGATATCCTAATAAGAATCGGCGGTGGAAATCAAAGCCGTCATGAGGTGGAATTGTTTAAAGAACATAAAGGTTTGGTGGATGTAGAAAAAATACTGTTTGAAGCAGAAATAGACTAATTCGGAAATTCCCGGCACGCCCGGGAATTGTGGTTTCAAGTCAATATTCGCACGGCTTTGAGATGTCATCTCTCCGTACCTCCGAGATGCACATCTCGCCGCAGGACGCCCCCGTTCCCGGCACAATAAAATTATCAAAAAGGCAAAAAAAAGCCTAAATTTGCCGCAAAATTCTGAAAATGAAATTTGTAGATGTAAAAAACGACGTTGCTTTCCGCAAGATTTTCGGCAATGAAAACAAAAAGGTCATTTTGATTTCGTTTCTCAATGCCGTTTTGGGCTTGGATGGCCAAGACCGAATTAAGGAGGTGACTTTGCTTAACCCGTTTCAACTTCCACGCCTTGCCGGGGAAAAATCTTCCATCATTGATGTCAGGGCTACGGACGGGAAAGGGGCAACCTTTATCGTCGAAATGCAAGTTGCCGAGCCGGCGGGGTTCGATAAACGGGTGCTTTACTACACGAGTAAAGACTATGCGGCCCAAATAAACAGTGGAGAAGATTATCCGCTGTTACGCCCGGTTTATTTTATAGGCGTTTTGAATTTCAACTACTTTTCAGGTAAACACTACTTGTCTTCGCATCTGATAATAGATGAAGAAACCGGCGAATGTAATTTCAAAGACATGAAGTTTCGCTTTATTGAATTGAAAAAATTCAATAAAGAAGTACACCATTTGGAGCACATAATAGACATGTGGACTTTTTTCATCAAAAACGCAGATGAACTTGAAGTAATGCCTGATAACGTTGACGATGAGGGTTTGAAAGAGGCGTACGAAGAAGCAGCACAGCATAATTGGTCGAAAGAAGCGTATGATGCTTATATTTATTCTGGCATTAGAGACCAGGATGAAAAAGGGCGGATCGAAAAAGCCGAAGAAAACAAAAGAAATGAAATGATTTTAGGCATGAATGAAAAAGGCATACCCACCAATGTAATTGCTGAAATCGCCAAACTTGATGAAACAGCAGTAATACAAATTATTGACAACCACCGAAATAAATAATAATACCGAGCATCGTACGGGCAACCCATCCACCCCTTCCACCGAATTTCCCCTCAAAAAAACTCAACCGTCCAACAAACTCATAATACCTTTGTCGTAAACAAAATTATGTATGTCGCAAGAGAAGTCCTTTATTGACCACAGTTACAACCTGCACGAATTACACCTCAAAGAGATGGAAAACGGCAAAAAAGACCCTTTAATGCGGTTGAAAATTGAGGGTAGTATTGATTACTGGCGACACGAGCGCATTTACGAAATGCTGCGCCCACTCATGACCCCTGGTGGCTCCTGGCTTACCGTGGGCGATGGCATTGGTACCGACGGTGCCTGGTTGGAAAAAAACAAAATGGACGTTATTGCGTCCGATATTGGGGATACATTGCTCAAAAAAGCCCAAGAACAGGGGTTTGTAAGCAATATCAGCCGACAAAACGCCGAGGCACTCACCTACAACGACAATACCTTTGATTATGTGTTGTGCAAAGAAGCCTACCACCATTTCCCCCGGCCGTATCTGGCGGTGTACGAAATGTTGCGCGCCTGCAATAAAGGTATTATTTTGATCGAGCCACAAGACCCCATCATGAGTTTTCCGTTGTTGCTGCTGTTCAAAAACATCATTTACCACATGAATCACCGCTGGTTGCGCAAATTTTGGAAAAACCAATACTCCTTTGAAGAAGTTGGTAATTATGTGTACAAAATATCGGAGCGGGAAATCGAAAAAATTGCCATGGGCATCGGGTATCCGGCCATTGCGGTGGCGGGCGTAAACCATTATTACAACAATGCACCAAGTATGGCGCAGGTACCGGCCAACCCCGCCGAATGGAACAAAGCCAAACGAAAAGTTGCGTTTAAAGACCTGATCTGTAAATGGGGCATAGTGCCTTACGGGCTAATGTGTTGCATTATTTTTAAAACCACGCCCGATCAGCAAACGATTTTGGGTTTGCAAAAAAAAGGGTTTCAGTACATCGAATTACCGCCCAATCCCTACGCCCAGCGCTAAGCATCAACGCGTTCTGTTATTCAAATTTTGACAAGACTTTAATCGCCTGAAAATCAGGCAGGTAAATCCTTTGCCCAAATTAAACAAAAAAAGTTTTAAAAAAGCACCTCCAAAAACAAACAGAATGTTTTTGTTTGACTTATTTTTGTGCCATTAAAATGTAGCATGAATAAATACTGTCTCAAACAAAAGCACTACAATGAGTTTAGGAAAAGCAATGTATCAAGACGAACATGAAGCCCCCAACGGTGCTTCTATGGTTCCCTCTCAACACCGCCGCAAGGGAAACGGCGCGAAAAAAAATAATTACAAACCCGTTCGTTCGTTCCAGTCGGGCGAAGATGCCTCTATGGGGTCGCTTATTTACCAAATATGGGTGCGTTTGCGCCCCGCCATTGCCAGTTTGCGGTATCGTTGGTACGGAACGGTGCGGCAGAAAAACATCGTCAAAATTGCCGTATTGGCCAGTGTTGGGTATTTTGTGTTGTATTCCGACAAAGGCTTTTTTTCCGGCACATCCGATGATGGCAACGTGGGTGCTTCCATTTTCAGCAGCGACGACGAGCCAGCGCCCAAAGCCCGCAAGACCAAGTACAAATCCACGAACGATGCCGCTCCGGTGAGCGCCTCCGAGTTATTTGCGCAGGAAGCCGAGGCTTATATTGACAAATTTGCGCCCATTGCCCGCAAGGAACAAGCCGAATTTGGCATTCCGGCCAGCATTAGTTTGGCGCAGGGGCTGATCGAAAGCCGGGCCGGTACCAGTAAATTGGCCAAAAGCAACAATAACCACTTCGGGATGAAGTGTTTTTCGCGGCATTGCCGGAAGGGCCATTGCTCCAATTTTACGGACGATACCCACAAGGATTTTTTCCGCAAATACACCGATCCCATGGATAGTTGGCGCGACCACAGCCGGATGCTCTCCAAAGGCCGCTACGCCCGCCTCAAACGTTTTGGCAACAATTACCGCGAATGGGCCTACGGCCTTAAATCCATTGGCTACGCCACCGACCGCACGTACGCCGAAAAACTCATCAATGTGATTGAAAAATTTGACTTACACAAGTACGACCGCTGAAGAACATCGAACATTTGAACATCGAACACCGAACACCGAAGTGATTTTTTAATTGAATAAGGTTAAAATCCCCCATACGGCTTATAATTGAATGTGCTGCTACTGTCTTTATAAATAAATACTTCGGTGTTCAAAATTCGGTGTTCGGTGTTCGGTGTTCGGTGTTCGATGTTCAAATGTTCGCTGTTCGATGTTCGCTGTTCGATGTTCGATGTTCGCTGTTCAACGCACGGCCGAATACCAGCGATGCACTACTTTTTCACCCAATTTATGCTGCGGGGTATAATCTCTTTCGGGGTACCCTTCGTGGCCTTCGCCGTTGGGAAACCATTTCCACAAAAAACCACCCGCCCACCAGGGTTCGGGGTAAAATGTAGCGAACAACGCTTCAAAACAATTGGCCTGCGCCTGCTGATTAATGGCCCGACCCTGTATGCCCTGTTCTAATTCCCAGTTCCGCCAACCGCAGTTATTCACCGTCAGGTAGCCAAATTCCGTAAATACAATGGGGCGTTGCTGCGCCGCACTAAACTGTTGTAGCCGCTGTTTAATGGGCAACCAGGCCGTTTTTAGCGCCTCGACCGAGGGCGTATCGGCTTGTACCAGCGGAAAATAGCCACCCAATCCAATGTAGTCCAGTTCCGACCAGAACGGCACCCGTTCCCAATCGTCCCAGTTGGACGAATAAATGAGTTTGCCAGAATAGGTATTTTTGATTTCCCCGATGAGTTTGGTCCAATACGCGGGGCGTTTTTGAATGGCGTTGTTAAATTCTGTCCCGATGCAAAACAGATCGGCGTGGGTAGAATCGGCGACTTGTGCAAAATGCAGGATATAGCGCCGGTAATCGGCTTCCCATTGCTCCCAGGCGGCATCGGTGCTAAAGTCCAAAGCGCCGGTCCAGCCACCCGGCACATAGACCTGGGGTTTCAGCATGACTTTGATACCGGCCGCGTGCGCCAACCGAATGGTTTCGGCGGCACCTTCGGGCGATTCGCCCCACCATTGCCATTGTGACTCGCCGTACCGCACCGTGGGCGTACCCGGGCGCGTGTACGCGTAGGGAATAACGGCAATCCAACCGGCACCTACCTGTTGAACGTGGGTCATGGGGTTATCCGTGAATTTTTGGGGCGGCGCCACCATCGTGAGGCCGTCCATTTTGTCGCCGGGACCAATTTTTACTTCGTGAGAAACAGCGGTATTGGGTGGAGGGACAACGGCAGCGGCACTCTGCGAGGTTTCACATTGAAACGCGCAAAGCAATACGCAAGAACCAAAAATAAAAATCAGGAATTTCATCCCTCAAAGTTAGGGAAAAGGCCAAGTATCTTGTAGGTGCGTTGATAAAAAAGCGAGCAGACTTTAGGGGAATTAGCGGGTAAGAATTACCTTTGTGCATCTTACCGAAAAAAATATATAAAAGCAATTTAGTGTCTAAACCATTACTTTTTTTCTACAAACCGTATTCTTCCCGTTTACGGCCTTTTTCTTTTTAATTTAATAATCCGTAAAAAAAACAGCCCTCCACCCTTTCTCTTCTGAAAGGGTTGGAGGGCCCCCGCCTTCGGTTGTTTTTTCAGAGAAAATTTAACAATTCTATCACTTTCTCTTTATTTTTTTGTTCATCGGTTTCCTCTAAGTGATGTCCTTACCATCACCGGGATGTCATTTGACAATGCAAAGTAAAGGGCATTTTTTTAAACAAAGAAATATTTTTTTTACAAAACCGCAATAATTGACCGTTTTTGCTTTATGAATTTCTAACAAAAATTCAAAATCATTGCTTTTTTGTCAATAAAAATTCAATATTGTTAAGGTTTTTTTATCGAATCTGCTTAAAAAATGCAAATCAGAGAAAAAAATAAAAATGTGATAATTTTCAAAAAAGCGGTCGTTTTAAAAAAGGAACGGCACAAAAAATGGGTTAAGCGGATTTTCGACCACTAAAACTTAGGCGCAAGCATCGCCCGAATTCCCCATTTGGGCGCCCCCGGCAAATCGGTGTATGTGAGACGCCAAACGTAATCTACCCTCAAAAAATTGAACAGATTCCCAATGCCGACACTCATTTCAACGTACGGCTTTCGCGGATCTAAAACGTGGGTAATATACTGCCCCTCATCGTCTTTCGGGAATTGGAATAACCCGTTTTGCAAATAAGGGTTACTGCGGTTATCGAGGCCACCGTACATGGCTTTTAGGCTAAAATTCTCGCGCCAACGCAGTTTTTTGATCACCGGAATTTTGTTAAACAATACCCCGTTGAAATTGTGCTGGATATTGAGCGACGCGTATTTGTCCGACACAAACTCCATAAAATTCATGAGGTTGAAGGCGTACCAATCGTAAAAATAACTTTGGTTGGCCGGGTGCGCCTCCAGCAACGGATACGGCACCGAACCCCAGGTGCGGCCTGCGTTCAGGGTCCAGTCGGAATAACCAAAAGGAGCCACAAAAAAACGTTTTTCGGCGGTGAGTTCGGCCTTCTGAAACGCGTATTGTCCTTGCAGTGCTTTGAACCCATTTTTAAAAGTAAAGGTAAAAATGGGCGCTTTACCGGGTATGGCGCGGCGGTAATTGGCACCGTTGTAAAATTTTTGGTTGGGCGCATACCGCACAAAAAAGCCCAGTTCGGCAGTATTGAGGTTGGAGGAGTACGTCGGGTTATCGGGGTCGCTCCCGGAGACCTCAAACAGCAGTAATCCCGCCGAATTATACGTTTTTTGCAAGGCCGCAATGTGGTAACTGAACTGCGATTTGTACTCGCGCCGGTACTCAATTTTGAACACCTGGTTAAACAACATGCGGTTGCGCAAACCACGTTGCAGCGAAAGCAAGGTATTATCGGGCGACAAATTATCAAGTACGGCACCAGGCACGCGCAGGTCTTTTTGGTACGAAACCCGGATCTGATTTTGCGGGAAAGTGCGGGGCACCTTGCCATTGAAGGAATAAATGGCCCCGATATTGTATTTCCACTGCTGGTCGCGGAATCCGTACGCGAGGTAATTTTCCAATACGAGCGGTTTGTACAGTTTAGAATTAGTACGGGCGGTTAATTTGAGCCGGTGGCCCTCGATGGGGTTGTAGTTGTAAAACGTAAATGGCGAACCAATATCCAGCCAATTCATGCGGTAATAACCCGAACCCAGCACGGTCCCCACGGTCTTCAGCACCCGGAATACCCGCACCGATTGGATGCTGTCGAGCATTTTTTCGATGAATTGTTCGGTTTGGTTGAGTGGTGCGGTGCGCTGGGCCGCCCACCAAACGTCGGGGCGTTTGCGCACGGCTCCGGTATCGTCCCGGATTTGTTCTTTGCCCCGAAACAAGGTATCGGGGAGGGGCTGATTGATGGTGTAGTTTTGGTACTGCGACATTTTATGGGTAAGCAAACTACGGCCACTGGCTTTTTTAAACACCTTCAGGTCAACGGTAATGGCATCCCAGGCGAGCATGAGGTGCTGGTTTTTGCCTTCTCCCACCCGTTCAAATTGCTGTTCGATGTGTAAATCGGACACAAAATTGAGGTTAATATCCTTCGGGACACCCATTTCCACTTTCATCACGGCGTAAGTGGAATCGAGGGCAACCAACATATTGCCCATAAACGCCAGTTCGGCCTTGTTGCGCGGCGCAAAGTAGAGGTCGGCGTATTGTTTGCCGTGGTATTCTACGGTGTCAATGATGTAAAACCGGTACATGGAGTTGGCAATGGCCGATAATGGCCCCACGAATTCGGTACCGAGCAGCAAAATACCCGGCTCGTAAATATCCACGTCGGCAAAAGAGGAGTTGAGGTATTCGGAAACGCCGTCGCCATCCACACCCAGGGCATCATCTTCGTTTTCGTCGTCGTGGAAGCCCGACTGCTTTTGCCCCCGCAAGACGGCGATTTGGGCATTGGGATCTTTGCGGTAATAGGCCGTGAGTACCCGTTCGCGCAGGTAAATGGGCAGCGCTACTTTTTGGGTAATTTTATTGGTATCAACGTTGTTAAAAATAAAACGAAATGGCTTAAAAAACCATTTTTTGCGGTATTTATCGGTGATATTGTTCAGGTCGGCCTGTAATTTTTCGTATTTGTCAAAACTGTAAAAGTCCAAACCTTCCTTGCGGTTTTCATCTTTGTGTTTAAATACTTCTTCAATTAAATCAACGGCGGGGTTATTTTTCCGCGAATATTTTTTGGGCCGAATGACCACTTCCTTGAGTTGGGCATCTCCATCGCTGAGCAGCACCGTGAGTTCGTTGTGTTCCCCGGTTTTGATTTTGATGGTTTGGGTGCCAAAACCCACGTAAGCCACTTTAATGGTTTTGTGGGCGCGGTCGGTGGACATGTAAAAATTACCATTCAGGTCGGTACGCACGCCCATACCTACCCCATCGAACGTAATGGTAACGTAAGGTAGCCCTTCGCCGGTAACGGCATCTTTTACGATGCCATGAACGGTGGTTTGCGTTTTTTGGGCGTTAATAAAAGAGGCGAAGCATAAAAAAAAGGGAAGAAGTAACCTGTATCGCATTTTTTTGTCTGTGCATGGTGTTTGTTAAAAACGGCGCAAAGTTCGGGCTTGCTGCCATTACATAACAATTAATGAGACAAAAAGGGTGCATTTATAGATGTAATTGCTTATGCTACTGCGTACTCGGTGTACTCCCGCATGACCGGGGAAAAGAAACCCAGCACAATATCGGATTTTGGAACACCTCGTTTTACTAATTCTTCCCCAAGATCAATTTCGGTCATATTTCGCTGAATCCAGATTTTTCCGTCAATAATATCCATGTGCATAGGCGTATCATGAACGTATAGGTTATTATCAAACCCCATCGTTACTACCTGATAGCGGTGATTTTCCTTGTCCGCCACCAAGTGATTTCCTCCTTTGATATTAATGTACCGGACTTTGGCATATTCAGTTAATATTTCCAAAATAAAAGACTTATATTTTTTTACTTTATTTACTCTAGCCATGATACTATCTGTTTAGTGATCGGATCGTAAGTGCTTAAAATGTGACTATCCAGCCGCTTTTCACAGTGAAAATGTACGAAATTCGGACTTTTCCGCCATCTATGACCTCGGCAGAGGTCAAATATTGGTAGAATCCGCAGTTATGCCGTTTTTTTGACCTCGGAGAGGTCGTACATTGGTGGCTCTTATCGGACAAATGACACCAATGTGTGACCTCTCCGAGGTCAAAAAACATTGATTGTCAATTCATTGCTACCAATATGCGACCTCTCCGAGGTCATTCGGAAGCGGCTGGATAGTTACCTTAAAATCAAAACTTTGAGGCTTCCGTCACCCCTTTCCAATTATCCGTCCGGAATGTCCCCAATGGCAAACCATCTGCGTTATAGACATTGGCATCGGTGGGAGCATCGCTCCAGGCGTAACGAACGGCTACCGGTTTCAGGCCCTCCGGGTGGGTGACCAAAATTTGGCGACCGTTGATAATTTGGGCTTGGGCGTAGTGAAATTTACGGTCTTCGCCCGCAACTTCAAAACCGCGCACGTAACCGTATTTGTCTTTTACGGTCAGGCCAGTGTTGCCGGTGTGTTCAAAATTAAGCAGAGCACTGGCTGCCTCCCATTCCACGTTGAGCAAACGAGGGCTTTTGCCATTAACGTCTTTGTTATAGGTCATTTCCAACGCGCTCAACGCGAGGCGTTTGCCCACATCCTGCTTGTTGGTGGGGTGAATATCGTTGGGATTACCAATATCGAGGGTCACGGCCATGGCGGTATTGGGCAATTCGAGCGTTTTTTCCTGGGCTTCGCGCAATTCGGCCCACCAACTGCCCGCGTTGGCCGAAAGATCTTTGCCAAAGGCCGTTAATTGCACAAAAAGGAACGGAAAATCTTCGCCCCAGGCGCGCCGCCAGTCGTTAATCATGGCCGGGAATGTTTCGCGATACTGAAACGCCCGCGCCGCATTGGACTCTCCCTGGTACCAAATGGCACCGCGCATGGCCATGGGGACCAAAGGGTGAATCATGGCGTTGTACAACGTGGCGGCCACGTTATTTTGCAAATGTTCAAAACGGTGTTCGGCCACCCACGAAGGCATTATATACCAGTTTTCGCCCGCGAGCGGTAAGGAGAAATCGCTCCATTCCAATTTAATATCGCGGCCGTCGCCGTGCAGGCCCATACCCGCCCAATGCGGCTCTTTTTGCGTTTCCAGCAGGATCATCAATTGGTTTTTACCGGCTTTAAGCACACCCGGCGGCACCGTAGCCTTGGCGCGGCGATCGGTGTACCGCAGTTCGAGGACGGTATTATTGACCAAAATTTGCTGAATATTGTCCGTTTCGCCCAAAAACAACGTCGCGGCGGAATCGGTTAAAAATTCGGCAATTTCAAAATGACACGCCATGTAGCCCCGGCCCCGAAATGCCCAAATGCCCTGCCAATCCCACGACAGGGGCGCTTGCGCAGCGGGCCATTTGGTAAAATCATAACCCGGCAATACGTATTGCGCTTCGAGGTCGGCAATATCGGCGGGAATACCGGACGCACCAAAACAATAACGGGCCACGCGGGCTTTGAGGGCCGCATCGGCGAGTTCCCAGTTGGCGGGATAATTGTCGGCGTGTTCTTTGAGTCCCTCGGTAGCGGCCATGCCATCGCGGCTGATCCAGGCTTCCGCCTGCGAACCGCCCCAGGTGCTGTTCACCAGGCCAATGGCCACGTCTTCGCCGAGTTGCTCGCGCAATTGGCGGGCAAAAAAGTAACCTGCCGCCGTAAAATCGGGGACGGTTTGCGGCGAACAAACGGTCCACGAAGCGCGGGGACGCGCAATATCTTCTTTCGGCGTGAGGCTCAAATCCGTTTCCAACTTGATGTGACGGATTTTGCCGTCGCGGGCGCGTTTGATTTCGGTAATGGCGTTATCCGATTGCGAAACGGGCCATTCCATGTTCGATTGTCCCGAACACAGCCACACTTCCCCGATGAACACATCCTTAAATTCCAGCACGGTTTTATCGGCACTGACCTTGAGTACAAACGGCCCGCCCGCGTCCATGGGGCGCAAAGTGGCTTTCCATTGGCCGTTGGCGTTGGTTTTGGTGCTTTGGGTAACATTGTCCAACACCACGGTAACGGTAGTGCCGGGTTTCGCCCAGCCCCAAACGGGCAGTGGTTTGTCGCGTTGCAAGACCATGTGGTCGGCAAATATTTGCGCGAGTTGGAGTTGGGCATTGGCGGTTAAAAAGGAAAACATAAAAGTTAATAGTGGTAATAAGGTGCGCATAAGGGAAAAGTGGAAGGGTGGGTTATTTATTAAAAAAGTTCATGGCGCGGTCCAGCCCGATGGTGGCAAAAGTCCGCACGGCTTCGTCGGCCCGTTCGAGGATATTGGGCAATTCGGCCCGTTCGTCTTCGGTCCATTTTCCGAGGACAAAATTCACTTGTTTGCCCTTGGAAAAAGCACTGCCAATACCCATGCGCATGCGCGGGTAGGCCGTGGAAGCCAGCAATTCCTGGATATTTTTGAGGCCATTGTGGCCGCCGTCGGAGCCATTGGGGCGGATTCTTATTTTACCAAAGGGCAAATTGAGGTCGTCGCAAATGACCATCAGGTTTTCGTTGGGGATCTTTTCTTTTTGCAACCAATACCGCACCGCCTTCCCGCTGAGGTTCATGTAGGTATTGGGTTTAAGCAAAATCAGGGTGCGGCCTTTGTGTTTTACTTCGGCCAAATCGCCGTGGGTATCTTGCCGCCAGGTACCGCCGAGGGCCGTACAAATTTGGTCAACGACTTCAAATCCGATGTTATGGCGGGTATCATCGTATTCGTACCCCATGTTTCCCAAACCGGTAATTAAGTATTTCATGCGGCAAAAGTAGAAAAACCGCAACAAAATCCGAAAAATATTTGGTGGTTTGATTTTTAGCGTAGTATCTTTGCCCCGCTTTTTTAATGAGGCGCGATAGCTCAGTTGGTTAGAGCGTGCGATTCATAATCGCAAGGTCGGGAGTTCAAGCCTCCCTCGCGCTACAAAAAGAACCTGGTGCCGTCTGATGTTCAACCATCAGGCGGCATTTTTATTTTGGCCCCGGGGGTTATACCTGAAACGCGGTGCATTACCTTTGTTTTATGGAATACATTACACCCTCAACCGTTGCCACCCCGCGTGGCCACTATTCGCCCGGCGTTGTCCACAACGGCATTGTTTACGTGGCGGGCCAATTGCCCATTGCTCAGGACGGGCAGGTACAGGCCGGTACCATCGAAGAACAAACGTCCCTGTGTTTGCACAATATCCAAATGATTTTGCAAGCCGCCGGAAGCGACCTTTCCAAAATCCTCAAAGTCAACGTATTTGTCAGCGATATTGCACTCTGGCCCCGCATCAACGCCGAATATGCGCGGATTATGGGCGACCACAAACCCGCAAGAATCGTGGTACCCTGCAACGCGTTGAATTATGGCTGTTTGGTGGAAATTGATTGTATTGCGGCGCAGTAAAATGGACTAAAACGGCGGCTGTTTGGGTGTACCGGCTTAAAAAAGCATCTCTGTACCGAGCAGTAATGCAATTCCCCCAAAACGGACGTGCACTTGCCGCCGCTTCCCGAAAATTGCGCCTAAGCGTCGTAAATTCAGGAAGCACAATATTTTACCTTTGGAATGCATCTACAAAGCATCAATATTTTGAAAACCGGCCAAGAAATTTGCCCCATTCTTGATTTGGATACAACAATCAGAGATTTGACTACATAGACCAATAATCATCGCCTGACCTTTGTGCCATCATTAACAATTAAAACATACAATTATGGCAACAAAAGTTTGGTTGATTACGGGCACTTCTAAAGGTTTTGGCAGAGTTTGGGCAGAAGCAGCATTAAAACGTGGCGACAAAGTTGTGGCTACGGCAAGAAATACCGATTCCTTATCCGAATTGGTTAATTTATACGGTGAAAATGTGCTTCCTCTTTCACTTGATGTGAATGACCGCAATGCTTGTTTTGCGGCTGTTGAAAAGGCAATTGCAACATTTGGAAAAATTGATGTGTTGGCCAACAATGCAGGATTCGGGCATTTTGGTTTTGTAGAAGAAATTTCTGAAACGGAAGCCAGAAGGCAAATAGAGACAAATGTGTTTGGTGCTCTATGGATGATTCAATCCGTTTTGCCCTACATAAGAAAACAAAACGGGGGGCATATTTTGCAGGTATCAAGTATCGGCGGAGTAATGGCATTTCCAAGTCTGAGTATTTATCACGCATCAAAATGGGCAATGGAGGGGATTTGTGAATCACTCTCACAAGAAGTATCGCAATTTGGGATCAAAACAACTTTGATCGAACCGGCTGCTTATGCCACCGATTGGGCAACCACGTCTGCCACCCATAGCACCCCCATTGATGCCTACAACGGATTGAGAGATGCAATGAGCGCCAATAGCAGCAATATGGCATTTGGCAACCCTCATGCGACAGCCGATGCCATTTTAAAAGTAGTAGATAGCGAAAACCCACCATTAAGACTGTTTTTGGGTAAATTTCCACTGATGATGGTAGAGCCTACTTACACCAAACGTATTGAAACCTGGAAGGAATGGCGTGAAGTATCAGAAAGCGCACAATAATAACAGGTATGAAAACAACAAAAATTATATCACTCTATCTGCTCGTTGTATTTTATCTTTTTATGGGGTCAATGCACTTGATTCAAACAGAAGAATATTTGACCATGATGCCGACTTGGTTGCCAGCACAAAAGGTCTTAATTATTCTGAGTGGCATTGCCGAAATTATTTTAGCGGCATTGTTAATACCTGTAAAAACCAGAGCAACTGCGGCAAAATTGATTGTAGTTATGTTGGTAGTATTTTCCTTTGTCATTCATATTCCTGAAAGCATTGGGTATTATACAACGGGCAATGAAAAATTTATAGCAAGCATCATTAGGCTACCCATTCAAGTTCTCTTTATTGTTTGGGCTTGGATGTTTGTGAAAAAATAGTCCTTAAACAATAAAAATACAAAAATCAACAATGCTGGTTCCTGAACCGGCATTGTTGGTTTTTTATTCAATTTGACAAATGGCAAAAAACATAAATCATATTGCAATTAACTCTATTTCAGAACTGCACCGTTTACTGGGATTACCCAAACCGCTTCATCCTTTAATCAGCCTGATTAATATGGACGAAGTACAATCTTCTAAACGTTCGGACGAAGTGCATTTTCTGCTCCATTTTTATGGCATTTCCCTTAAAAAGGGTGTAAGTGGTAAATTAAAATACGGTCAAAATTATTATGATTTTGATGAGGGTGTATTGGCCATGACAGCACCCAAACAAATATTATCGGTAGATAGCAGCGAGAACTACAAAGTATCAGGGTATTGGTTGGTTTTTCACGCCGATTTTATTTTGAATTACCCATTAGGCAAAGCCATAAAAAACTACGGTTTTTTTTCTTACGCCGTAAATGAAGCATTGCATCTTTCTGAAAAAGAAGAAAAAATGCTTAAAAATATATTTAAGAACATAGAGCAAGAATACCTGACATCAATCGACCAATTTAGCCAGGATGTAATGATTTCGCATCTTGAATTACTATTGAACTATAGTAACCGATTTTACAACCGACAGTTTCTAACCCGAAAAAAAGAAGGAAATGATTTGCTGAGTAAAATGGAAGAATTGCTTGATTCTTATTTTAAAAACGATAAACTTGTCGAATTAGGACTCCCAACAGTTCAATATTTTGCCGAAAAAATGAGCGTTTCGCCTAATTATCTAAGCGATATGTTAAGAACGCTTACCGGACAAAGCACACAACAACACATCCATAATAAATTAATAGAAAAGGCAAAAGAAACGTTGACAACAAGCAATTTATCCATAAGTGAAATTGCGTATCAATTAGGCTTCGAACATCCACAATCATTCAGTAAATTATTTAAGAGCAAAACAAATTTGACGCCTTTGGAATTTAGAGCGTCATTTCATTGAGAACGACGCACCAGCAGTTGCTTCGCTTCTTGAAAAGAGGTATTTTTTTAAATTTTTGGGTTGTTTTTATTTCCTTGTAAACAACAAAAAAAGCGGTTGCGTACAGAAATGCACACAACCGCTTTTTTTTAAGCATCGTTATTAAAAAATTAACTATTTTTCAAACGGGAATGGTGACGGCTGTAACCGAAATACACCAAAAGACCCAAGGCCATCCAGCCCAAAGCCGATAAAAGGGTGGCTTTATCCAATCCGACAATCATCAGTGTACAAATTATCGCGCCCAAAATGGGCACTATCGGTACCAAAGGTGTTTTGAAGGGGCGGTCGGCATTAGGTTCATTGCGGCGCATCATCCAAACACCAAGACTTACCAGTACAAATGCGAGCAAAGTGCCAAAAGAAGTAAGGTCACCCGCCATATCACCGGGGATAAAGGCCGCAAACAGGCCCACAAACACAAACAAAATCCAGTTGGATTTGTACGGCGTACGGAACTTAGGGTGCAGGTCGGAGAAGGCTTTAGGCAACAAACCATCGTTCGACATGGAGTAAAACACGCGCGACTGGCCCATTAACATCACCAAAATAACGGAAGAGAAACCGGCGAGAATGGCTACTGTTACTGCCGTAGCCAACCATTCGTAACCCAACATGTATTTTTCAATGGCGTAAGCAACGGATGCTTCTTTACCGGCCAATTTAAACTCCTGCCAGTTGGCTACGCCCGTTAAAACGTGGGAGAAAAGAATGTACAAAATGGTACACACCACCAACGAACCAAGGATACCGATGGGCATGTCGCGGCGCGGATTTTTGGCTTCCTGTGCGGCCGTTGATACGGCATCAAAACCGATAAAGGCAAAAAATACGATACCGGCACCGCCAATAACGCCACCCCAACCGTGTTTAAAGAAACCTTCGTGGCCGGGAGTTCCAGCCGGAATCAGGTAGGGTTCGTGGTTGGCCGGATTGATATAACCCCAACCCACCGCAATAAAGATGAGTACAATCGCAACTTTAATAAATACAATAACCGCGTTAACAATGGCTGATTCCTGCGTTCCCTTAATCAAAAGCAGGGTAAGTGCTAACAGGATAATCAAGGCCGGAGCATTGATCATGCCGGATGTAGTTTGCACCAAGGCTTGCAGGTTAGCCGGCAATTCGGCCAATTGCGCGTCGCTCAGAAGCAAAACACCGTCTTTGGCGTTTTTCAACAGGTCGGCTGGGAATTGGCTCACGGCACTACCCAAAACGCGGTTAACGTGTTCTAAAGGAGAGTGACAATATTCATACGGGATAGCCCCCCCCAACAAATTATTCAAATATTCGCTCCAGGCAATAGACACCGTAGCGGCACCCAAAGCGTATTCCATGATTAATGCCCAACCAATAATCCAGGCCAAGACTTCACCCATTGTAGCGTAGGCGTACGTGTATGCGCTACCAGCAATTGGAATCATAGCCGCAAACTCCGCATAACACAGACCGGCAAAAGCGCAGCCAATGGCCGCAAAAATAAACGACAACGTAACCGCTGGCCCGGCAGCATCCGCCGCAGCCGATGCGGTACGCACAAACAGGCCGGCACCAATAATTGCGCCGATTCCCAGTGCCACCAAATTCATGGCACCCAGTGTTCTTTTAAGGCCCTTACCCGAGTCGGATGCACTTTCGAGCAGTTGTGACAGCGGTTTTTTTACCCAAATATTAGACATGATAATTAAAGAATGTAGTGGTGAATCAATACGTTTTTGTTATGATGAAGTAAAATCAGCGGCCAAGATAGAACGCTTTTTTCTTATCCTGTACAAATTAGCCGGAATATCATCCCGCATTTATCAAAGGTATTGCGACATTTGCCCACTTTTACGAGCCGATTGGGGATTTTTTTGCCCGTTAAAAAAATCTCCAAACTACGCTCCGCGCTCCCAACATGAAAAAATTCTCGTTCATTTTTGCCCTTTTTTGCCTTTTTGCCCTCTTTGGCGGCTGGTCTGCCTGTCAACGCTCCGCCAAGGGTACTGCCGCCGCTCCGCCAACGGTGCCTTTGCCCGATAGTGCCCTCGCCGCCCGCGTGCACTTGTCGGAGGTCAACTGCTGGACCGAAGGCGATACATTTTACACCGTCGGTCTCCTGCACAGCCACGAGCCGTTGTGGGGGACTTTTTGGCTAAAACTGGCCCTGCTCGACGGCAAAAACCGCCTCATCGAAACCGGGGGCGATTCGTGTATTGTGGTAAAAACCCACGCCGGAGCGCTGCCGCCGCACGGACAAACGGCTTTTATGACCTGGTGGAAAATATCGGAATTGGGTGCAGCACCCGATTCGGTGCTGCTGCACAGTGCACATTGCGTGGAAGTAGCACCGGGGGCCATTCTGATGAGTCACTACACCCACGGCGGCGATAGTTTGCACACCGGCGATTCCGGGCCGTACACGTCGGTGTATGGTACCATTGTGAACCCGTTGCCGCTACCGGCCCTGCCCGAACTCAGCATTTTGTTGTACGGCCCCGACCAACGCCTCCGCTGGGTGCAGGCCATGTCGCTGCAAACGGATACCAATACCGTACGCGCCAACGCTTACGGCCCCATGAAACCCAACGAAAAACGGCAGTTTGGGGCCAATATTTACGTAAAAAACCTGCCATCGTCGCTGCGCACAGCCCGGTGGAGCAAAATTGACGTACTCGCTTATGAAAAACGTTAACCGTTGGGGGCTTTTGATGGTGGTTTGCGCCGGGTGGGCTTGTACCAAACCCCAGGTCGAACTTAACCTTTGGCAAAAAGCCCAAGTACCCAACGCCGCCGAAATCACCAGCCTTTGGATGCTCGACGATTCCACGGGATACGCCACCGGCGGGCTTTCGTGGGAAGTGGGGTACTTGTATTCCACCCGCGACGGCGGTTTTCAATGGCAACAAGACACGGTGGTGCGCCATAAAATGGAATGCGTCATGGCCGATTCCGCCGGACACGTGTACGCCGTGGGCCAAAGCGGCATTTGTTGGGAGCGGCCGCCGGGCGTAGGCTGGATTAAATACCGCGAAGATTACCGCTGGCACCATTCCTGCTTTATGACGGGCGCGGATAAGGGGCTGATTGTGAGCGGCGAAAGTTTTGGGGAAGGACAGGTGCGGGTACTTGGCCCCGAATTTTTCTGGCAGCAGGATACCATTCTCGAATTTCCCAACCAGTTACAGTCGGTGTGGGCCACCGATGCGCAGCACTGGCACGCCTGCGGCTTGGGTTGGGTGATCCGCTCCGATGATGGCGGTTACTCTTGGGAGCGCGCGCGGGTTTCCGACGATTTTTTCAGCGACGTCCATTTCCCCGATGCGCAAACGGGTTATATCTGCGGGCACAGCGGTACCATTTTAAAAACCACCGATGGCGGCAAAGAATGGCGGGTTATTCGGAAAGGGGGGAGTATTCGGCCCCGTTTGCGGCGGTTCAACGCCATTTGGTTCGAAACGCCGGAAAAGGGATGGGTGGCCGGAGCCAATGGTTTGTTGTGGCGCACCACCGACGGCGGCGCGCATTGGTCGGAAATAAAAGAGGCACCCACCAACGTGGATTTCGCGGAGGTATTTGTCCGCAACGGCCGGGGCTGGGTATGCGGAACGGAGGGCAGCATTTTTGTTTTTGAAGAATAGGCCGTTTACAAACTACCGGTGTAGTTGTGCGGCGTAATGCGTTTCAATTCTTCCTTTACCTTTTCACTCACGTAAAGGCCATCAATAAAATGGTGCAAAATTTCCTGGGTAATGCCCGTGCGGCCCCGCGTGAGTTCTTTGAGCGCCTCGTAGGGTTTGGGGTACCCTTCGCGGCGAAGAATGACCTGAATACCTTCGGCCACGACCATCCAATTATCTTCGAGGTCTTCGTACAATTTGCCTTCGTTCAGCAATAATTTCCCGATGCCTTTTTGGATGGATTGGAAAGAGATGATGGTGTGCGCCATGGGCACCCCAAGGTTGCGCAATACCGTTGAGTCGGTCAGGTCGCGTTGAAGGCGGGAAATGGGCAATTTTTCGGCCAAATGCCCAAAAACGGCGTTGGCAATACCGAGGTTACCTTCGGCATTTTCAAAATCAATCGGGTTAACTTTATGGGGCATTGCGGAGGAGCCAATTTCGCCCGCTACGGTTTTTTGGCGGAAATATTCCATCGAAACATAGGTCCAAATATCACGACAAAAATCAATCAAAATGGTATTAATCCGGCTTAATGCGTGGCATTGGGCGGCCAAACAATCGTAATGTTCAATTTGGGTAGTGGGGGCCGAACGCTCTAAACCCAAAAACTCTTTGACAAAATTGTGCGCAAAATCCTGCCAGTCATAATCGGGGTAAGTGACGTAGTGCGCGTTAAAATTCCCCGTAGCACCCCCAAATTTGGCTTTGTGCGGAATGGCTTCCAACAAACGGCGTTGGATTTTGAGGCGTTCGCTGAATACGGCAATTTCTTTGCCCAATAACGTGGGCGAAGCCGGTTGACCGTGCGTTCGGGCGAGCATGGGAATCCGCGCCCAATCGAGCGAAAGCGCATCCAACGCGTCGGTGAGTTTTTGGAGCGCCGGATAGTATTCCCGTTCCAATGCGTGTTTAAACAACAAAGGAATGGCCGTATTATTAATATCCTGGGAAGTAAGACCAAAGTGCACAAATTCGCGCAAATCACCCATTTCCAAACCATCAAAACGCTCTTTAAGAAAATATTCCACCGCTTTTACATCGTGGTTGGTCGTGCGTTCGGTGTTTTTGACGTACTCGGAATCGGCAATGCTAAAATGCTCAAAAATGCCGTTGAGTTCGTCAATTTTATTGTCATCAAAAGCACTCAGTTCGGGTAGTCCCATCTGGCACAACGCAATAAAATATTGAATTTCCACAAAAACACGATAACGAATCAGGGCATGTTCTGAAAAATAGGCACTGAGGCCCGCGGTTTTGTCGGCGTAACGGCCATCAATGGGCGAAATTGCGGTGAGCATTGTGTGCGATAAAGGACAAATGAATGAATAAAAATCTAACTGGCGCAAAATTACTTATAAAAAAGGGAATCGCAGGAAGGTAAAATAAAAGGCCGCTTTTTTATTCGTCTTCTCCCAACCCCTTCCAGCCCTGTAATCCGCCCGTGTGCACGGCCACCACCACGGCATCGGGCGGAAAAAAGCCGCTTTGCTCCAATTGGTCAAGGCCGTACATCATCCGTGAAGTGTAAAACGGGTCGAGCCGAATCCCTTTTTCTTGTTCAAACTGGCGCGCAAACGCCAAAATATCGGCGGGAGGTTGGGCAAATTTACCACGGATAAATTCCGTAAAAAAGTGAAGATTCTGCCTCGGCGGGTACCCGGCTTCGGCGAGCATTTGGGCAATACTGCCCGGACTAACCCCGTAAGCCGCCGCCGGAAACACCAAAACCGTCCCGAAACCCGCCAAACCGGCCAAAACTCCCGCGGCAGTGCAACCAGTACCGGCCGGAACGGCCACAAACAACCGCTCCGAAGGAATATCCGGGAATTCGGCGCGAATTTCCTGGGCAATATCCGCGCAACCTTCCAAACCCTCCGCGGTGGCCCCGCCTTCGGGCACAATGGCAAACCCCGGAAACTGCGCCACAATGGCCTGCACCACGGGCGACTCTAGTTTTTGGTCGTATTCGGTTTTGGGAACGGGAAACAACCGCATCCCCTGCCGGAGTGCCTCGGCGAGGGTGGGGTTACGAAAATCGGCGGCTACCCCGCGCAGGATAGCCGCCGTTTGCAGTTGAAACAAGGGTCCCGCGTGCGCCAACGCGTGCAGGGAATTGGAAAACGCGCCGCCAAATGACACCACGCCCGGTACCCCTTCGCGCTGCAAACGGGCGAGGGTTCGGTGCAGTTTGCGCCATTTGTTGCCCTGCACCGTGGGGTGAATCAGGTCGTCGCGTTTTACGTGAAGCGTCATTTTACCTCGGTTTTGCGCTCGGTGTACATCCCAAAAATGCCCAAACCGTTCAGCAAATTGCTGTACACCGCCGTGGGTTCGGCAAATGGGTTACCGCTATTGTCGTTTTGGCGTTTGGCCGAACTGGACCACTTGTAATAATCGGCGGTAACACTACGAATAACTAAGGTGTAAGGCAACGTATCATTCTCTGCGGAATTATAAAACACTGGCCCAAACCGACCGATAAATTTATAATCCTGACCATCGAATAGTTTATCACTGATTAAAGCCGAACCGGCATAACTATTGACCAAATTCGGGTCATTTTCGGTTTCAAAAAAAGATCTAAGATTGACGTAATTCGTATCAAAAATCGGTTCCCCGTTTGGGTCCTGGCCAAGGTAATCCACATAGGAATACAGGCGTTCCATGGAAAGTTCGTAATAGTTCTCTTCACCGGGCGCGTCTTTTATCACAAAAGACAATTCATGCCGGATGGTATAGGGGTCACCGGCGGGAATATTTCTTTTTAAGGCAATTTGTTCTGGCAAGGCCACCTGCCGGGGCAATTCCTGCGAGGTAGTGACGGTTTCAAAATCGGGGTGCGACACCCGAATTTCGTATTTTTTGCCCACCTGCAACGGCGCGGGGAATACCCCCACGTACACAAAAGCCGAATCGGCACTGAGGGGCGACAATAACAGCGTTTTTTGGCCGTCTTCCCACCATTCCACGGTGGCCCCTTTGATGTACCATTTGGAATAATCATCCACCGTTTCAAAAACGCCAAAATTACGGCTCAGAATCAATCGGATGGACGTGTCGGTATTGGCCATAATTTGGTGAAATACCAGTGATTTGTCAAACTCCGGCGGATCAGCCTCAATTTTTTGGCTAAAAAATCCGCTGCACGACGACAACAAAGCCGCGAATACAAATAAAATAAGGATATTTTTCATGATAAAATGTTGCGCTTAAAATTTAAAACTCCAGTTGATATAGGGAATAATGGGAAATAACGCGGCTTTTTTTAACACCGCCCGCGACGTAGTGGAGCCGTCTGGATTGATAACGGTTTCGGTATCGCGGAACAAAAAGAACGGATTGGCGCGGCTGTACCCGTTGTACGCGCCTAGCGACCAGGTGCGCTCGTACCGTTTTTTCTTTTTGGTAAAATCTACCCCAAAGTCCAAACGGTGGTACGACGGCATCCGAAAATTATTGCGCTGCGGCGTGTGTTCCGTTTGGGAAAAGAACTCCTGGCCAAAAAAGTCGTTATTGGGCGAAGGTGTCAGGTAAATCGAACTGGGAAAAGTAACGGCGTTCCCGGTGGCGTACACCCAGGTGGCCGCAAAGGATACTCTTTTGTTGAGTTTATACGCTCCCGTGATTTCAAAATCGTGGCGGCGATCAAATTTGTACGGGTACCGCTCGCCGTAATTGATATTGTCAAATTGCCGCCAGGCCCACGACAGGGTATAACCTACCCAACCGCTGAATTTTCCTTTTTTCTTTTGGATAAAAAACTCTGCACCGTAAGCCGTGCCTTTGCCCTGCGAAACGCGGTTTTCCCACCCCTGAAACTGAAACGCACTTGCGCCTTCGTTAAAAGCAATGACGTTGTCCATTTCTTTGTAAAATACCTCCACGCTCAATTCGTACGATTGGCGCAGGGTTTTGGCCAACCCCAAAGCCGCCTGCCACGAGCGTTGCGGTTTTATTTTGTTGGTCGAAGGCAACCAAAGGTCGGTGGGCAACCCGATACTTTCGTTGGTCAGCAGGTGAATATACTGCTGCATGGTGCTGAATCCGGCTTTTACCGAATACCCGCGATCGAACAAATAACGGGCGTTAAAACGCGGTTGCAACGAAAAATACGCCTTGCCGGAGGGCGCAAAACCCGAAAAATGCAATCCCGTGTTCACGCGCAGGCGGTCGGTGATTTTCCAGTCGTCTTCGGCGTAAAGGGCAAATTCAGTGGCCTTAATATCCGGCTCAATAAAGTCGGTTTTCAGGTTAAAGGTGTCGTTGGGGGCCACCGTACTAATCAGAGAGGTGAATTTACCCGGCTGGAACGTGTGCAGAATGGCACTGGCCCCAAAACGCACGTAATGCGTGGGATTGGGAATAAAATCAAAATCCACTTTTGCCGCCCAATCGTTAATACCGGAGAAATATTTCAGGTCAAAAAGGCTGCTTTCTTCCAATTTCCCCTGGACGTCAAATGACTGACTTTCGGCCCCGAAACCGGTGTTAAATCGGTATCGGCTGTACGTAACGGTGGTGTTGGCGAATAATTTGGGGGTGAAAATATGGTTCCAACGCAGGGCGGCCGTGCGGTTGCCCCAACCCAGTTCGCTGTT
This sequence comes from Chitinophagales bacterium, assembly GCA_013298845.1. Classification (GTDB taxonomy): domain Bacteria; phylum Bacteroidota; class Bacteroidia; order Chitinophagales; family Saprospiraceae; genus M3007. The sequence goes on along the minus strand of JAAFJN010000006.1, from coordinate 32,640 downwards.
AAATTTGTCTTTGTACCGCACCACACTGTTGCTTTTATCCTCTTCGCTGAGGCGCAGATAAAATTCGTCGCTGCCGCCGTAATAACTCAGGTAGAGGCGGTCTTTGTCCGACAGGCGGTAGTTTACTTTGGCGTTTACGTCGTCGAAAAAATACCCGGCCACGCCATCGCTGCCATCACCGGCGCTGCGGAAACCCGCTTTAATGAGGGGACGCGCCAACAAATCAATGTAAGTGCGGCGCCCCGAAACGATAAACGAAGAACGGCCCTTTTTGAGCGGCCCTTCAAGGGTCATTTTGGAGGCCACAATCCCGATGCTGCCTTCGCCGTGAAACTCGTTTTCGTTACCTTCTTTCATGTTAATTTCAATCACCGACGACAAACGGCCGCCGTATCGGGCCGGGAAACCACCTTTTACCAACGACACATCTTTAATCGCGTCGGCGTTGAACACCGAAAAGAAACCAAATAAGTGCGAAGCGTTGTAGACCGGAACACCGTCCAGCAAAATCAAATTTTGGTCGGGGCCGCCGCCGCGCACGTACAAACCACTTTGACCCTCGCCGCCGCCCGATACACCGGGTAACAATTGCAGGGCGCGGAGCACGTCTTTTTCACCCAATAAAGCGGGGATGTTTTTTATTTGTTCAATGGGAATGTCGATGCGGCTCATTTGAGCGCGCTCTTCGATGCGTTCGTAGCGTTCCGCCACAATTTCCACTTCACCCAGCACCGAGGCTTCGTCGAGGGAAAGGTTGAGCGAAGTATTTTCGCGCAGGCGGGTTTTGTACAGCAGTGGTTTGTAGCCCACGTAACTCACCGAAATAATGACCGAATCCTGGGCGGGCAGGGTAAGGCTGTAAAAACCAAAGGTATTGGTGGTTGCGCCTTTTTTGGACGTTAGTTCCTGTACGGTAGCGCCGATGAGTGCTTCACCGCTGGCCCGGTCCGAAATGGTACCACTAATGGTGAATTTCGCCTGTGACCACGCCGTGGCAGGAACCACAGCAAACAGCAGCAAGCCGATAAAGAAATGAAAAAGTAGTCGTTGTGTTAATTGCATGAATAGAGGTAATTAGCAAGATATAAATGAAATCATCGACCCCAATGACGTTTGAAAACGGAAATACGTTGTGAGAACGGGTAGTTTTTTAAAAAGAATGCACAGAAAATTCAAGCATTAGTCGGAAATTACCGGATAATCGCCGACATTTGCCGATGCTATTGGTCGTAAAGAGCGGATAATTGTGATCAAAATTAAGCAAGAAAATTATGAACGACGCATTAAAAAATCCATTTCTATTGTTTATCGCCGGCCTTTTGGCGATTTGGCTTGTGTTTAAAATCCTCAAAGTGTTTATCAGCCTTGGATGGATCTTTATCCTGGCCTTTGTTATTTTATTCATTGTCAACCCACGTTTCAGAGAGATTGTGCAACATTTCTTTGCAAACATTTTCAAGTCTTAACTATAAAAATCAACTTAATTAGAAAATGAGTACTGAGTTTCAGCCTAACCAGCCCAAATCATTTTGGCAACGCCCCGAGGGTGTCACCGGCGGTTTATTTATGGCCGCAATTATTGGGGCGGCGGCGTATTTCCTGGTCCCAATTTTGAGCACGATCGTGTGGAATACCGTTAACCTCGCCGTCGGATTGGGCGTGTTATTTGGTTTGGTGTACGTCGTATTGGACCCGAAAATGCGCAATTTGGTGTGGTACATGTATAAATCGGTCATGCGTTGGATCACCGGCGTATTTGTGGAAATTGATCCCATCGGTATCCTTAAAAGTTACATCGAAGATTTGCGCGACAGCCTGGGAAAAATGAACCAGCAAATCAGTAATCTGAAAGGACAGATGTACAAAATGTCCGAAATGATCAAACAAAACCAGCGCGAAATCCAAAATAACCTCAGTTTGGCGGGGCGCGCTAAAGATACCGGCCGCGAAAATATCATGGTCCTCAAGGCGCGTAAAGCGGGCCGTTTGCAGGAATCCAACATGAAACTGGAAGACGTGTACAAACGCATGGAAGTGTTGTACCGCGTACTCACCAAAATGTACGAAAACTCCGAAATTATGCTCGAAGACCTCAGCGATCAGGTGGTGGTAAAAGAGCAGGAGTACAAAGCCATCAAAGCCAGCCACTCCGCCATGAAATCGGCGCAGGCGATTTTGACCGGTAATTCCGATAAAAAATACATGTACGATATGGCCCTCGAAGCAATGGCCAACGACGTTGGTCAAAAAGTGGGTGAAATGGAACGATTCATGGACATGAGTAAAAATATCATGGAATCCATCGACCTCCAGAACGGTGTATTTGAAGAAGAAGGTTTGGCAATGCTCGAAAAATGGGAAAAAGAAGGTGTTTCTTTCCTGTTGGGCGGCGAAAAACAACAAATCATCAACAAAGCAAAGTCCAACGAAGTACTCGACCTGAACGCTGCTACGCCCAAACTGCCCACCAAGCAGGAACGCGGTGGCAATCAGTACGATTCGTTGTTTAACGATTAATACACCTTCACTTTAAAAAAATGCCCGTCGCAGCGACTACAATCGCACCGCGACGGGCATTTTTTTATTGGGCAAAAAAGAAAGCGTGGGTCAACGCCCCCGCAATACCGCCCAAAATTGGGCCAACCACCGGAATCCAGGCGTAAGACCAGTCGTTGCCACCTTTGCCGGGAATGGGCAACAGGGCGTGCATCAGGCGGGGTCCCAGGTCGCGGGCCGGATTAATGGCATAACCCGTAGTGCCGCCCAGCGATAAACCAATGGACAACACCAAAAAGCCCACCGCCAGCGGGTTAAGGCCATCGGCAAATTGGTTGGCACCCAACGCCGAAATGCCCAGCATCAGCACAAAAGTGCCGATAAACTCGCTGATAAAATTGGCCGTGGTGTTGCGAATGGCCGGTGCCGTGCAAAACACGGCCTGTTTGGCCCCCGCGTCGTCGGTGCGTTCCCAGTGCGGCAAATATTGCAGCCATACCAAACCCGCGCCCAACATGGCACCGAGCATTTGCGCCGTGATGTACATACCCACTTTGGCCCATTCAAATTTCCCCGCTGCGGCCAACGCCACGGTAACAGCCGGATTCAGGTGCGCACCACTGGCCTTTCCCGCCAGATAAATGCCCATCGTAACGGCCATTGCCCACCCCAGGGTAATGACAATCCAGCCCGAATTTTCGTTTTTTGTGCCGCGCAACACGACACCAGCCACCACGCCGTTGCCCAGCAGGATCAACAGGGCCGTACCGATAAGTTCTCCAATAAAAGCGTCGTTCATTTTATAATGATGTATAAGTAAGTAGTTAAATAATCAAACCGAGGACTGTAAAAAAGACTGTTTTGTGTTTTTTTAATAATATTGAGCCAAACGCCCCAAATCCACGTTACCACCCGTCAAAATCAAACCCACTTTTTGGCCTTCGAACAAGGGTTTATTGCGCAAAATGGCCGCCAAAGGCACCACACAACTGGGTTCTACCACAATTTTCATCCGTTCGTACACCAGGCGCAACGCGGCTTTAATTTCATCTTCGCTCACCAACAATACATCGGCAACGTGGCTGCTGATAATCCCAAATGTCCGCTCGCTCAGGGTCGTTAATAACCCGTCGGCAATCGTATCCACGTAAGGGGCTTTTTCCACTTTTCCGGCCCGTAAACTGTGCCAGGCATCCGATGCGCCTTCGGGTTCACCCGCGTAGATGCGCGCCTCGGGCAGGAGGGCGCGGGTAGCGAGACAGGTACCCGACATGAGGCCGCCGCCGCCCACCGGGGCAATCACCGCGTCGAAAGGACCGGCGTCTTCGATGAGTTCTTTGGCGCAGGTGGCCTGGCCCGTAATCACGCGTTCATCGTCGTACGGGTGCACAAAAGCCGCGCCCGTGCGGTCGAGAATTTCGCGCAGGGCGCTTTCGCGGGCGACTTGATTGGGCGCGCAAAAAGTGACCTCCGCGCCGTATCCTTTTACGGCGTTGATTTTCACCGATGGCGAATTTTCGGGCATCACAATGTACGCTTTTACCCCCAAAATCCGGGCGGCATAAGCAATGGCCTGGGCGTGGTTACCCGATGAATGCGTGGCCAAACCGCGTTCCAGTTCCGCCGCCGTGAGGGAAAGGGCCGCATTCATGCCGCCGCGAATTTTGAACGCGCCAATTTTTTGAAAATTTTCGCATTTAAAATGAAGTTCACAGCCCGCCATCGCGTTGATACTCGATGACGTGAGTACCGGCGTGCGGTGGATATACGGCGCTATTCGCTCGTGTGCTTGTTGTATGTCGCTAAAGTTCATATTGCATCAAAAGTAAAAAATCGGTTATGAGTTACCCCACAAAGTACCCACTAACCGGTGAAAATGGTGCACGCCCGTTTCCCGTTCCGGCGAAAAACGCCCGTGCCGGTAAAACCGTGATTGTGTCCCGAGGTGGACTTGTTCCACCACTGCTTCGTCTTCTCGTTCTACCAAATCAATGTCGGCCCCGGCTCCGGCGTTCAATTTGGAGGGATCCCAAACGTAGGCGCGAAAACTGACTTTGGTCAAATTGACGGTAAGTGGCCGCACAATATTGAGCGAAAGCCCCCACGGGTAAAAATTAAACATCATATTGGGGTACAACCAAAAATAATACGCCGCAACGGCCTGTCCCGCGTCTTCGTGGTCCGCCGGGAGGTCAAACACGTGTTCGCCGCCCTTACTAATGCCCACCTGGCAATTGCTGTACGCGTAGGTTTCGGTGCGGTACGCCGACCAATCGAGCGTTGCCGCGAGGTCTTTGTGGACAAAAGGAATGTGAAAACCTTCGAGGTAATTGTCGCAATACAAGGCCCAATGGGCTTTTACCAAATAATCGCGCGAACGTTCGGGGGCAAAACGGAATTGTTCAACGGGCAAAAAGCCCACTTTTCGCTCCATATCGCCCACCCACGCGTCAAAATCAAACGCCGGTTCGAGCGCATTAAACACAAATTGCCGCCACCGCCGCAGCGGAATTTTGGGCAAATGATCGTCGGCACAGGGAAAATTCAGGGCTTGTTGCATTTCGGGCATAGACACAAATTGCCCGTCCAGGCCAAAGCGCCGCCCGTGATAACCGCACACGATGCTGCCGCGTTCGAGCCGTACCGGGTGTTCCACCAAAATTTTACCCCGGTGGGTACACACGTTGGAAAAGCACTGCAAATGGCCATTTTCGTCGTTGAGCAACAACAGCGGTTCGTCCAAAAAATGGTCCATAAACCGGTATGGCAGGGCGTCTTTGGGTAGTTTAACGGCATCTTCGGCCCCAATGACCATTTGCCACGAGCGCGCAAAAATACGTTCCCGCGCTTGTTCAAAAACATCGGGATGGTGGTAAAAGGTACCGGGTAAAGTAGTTGCCGAACGAGGATCTTCGTTGATAGAAAACATACGGCGTTTATCCATTAAATAAGTCCCCGTGATTTTAACTCCAGGTACTTATTGATTGTATTTAAGGTCAAATCTTCGGGGCGGGTGAGAATAGACTGAATGCCATATTGGCGCAAACGGGTGACCATTTCCTTTTTTTCGTGCAAAAACTGCCGGGAAACCGTTTGCCGGAAAATATCGGAACTTCGGCGCAGGGGCTGACGGGAAAAGGTCTGAATTTCGGTGTTTTCAAAAAACACCACCACCAGCAAATGCGCGGTATTTAAGCGGCGCAAAGTAGGTAACACCCGTTCCAGGGCGTAACTACTTTCAAAATTGGTAAACAAAATCAACAACGAGCGGGCACTGATAAACCGCCGGATGGCCTGGTACAACAATTCGTAATTCGACTCGCCGGGCCGTTCTTTTTCGCGGTACAGCGCTTCCATGATGCGTTGTAACTGGCTGGCGCTGCGGTCGGCCTTAATGGTGCTGCCCATTACGTCGGAGAAGGAAAACAAGCCCGCTTTATCTTGTTTTTTGAGGATAATATTGGAAATAGCCAACGAGGTATTAATGGCATAATCCATCAGGGAAAGGCCGTTAAAAGGCATTTTCATGGCGCGGCTTTTGTCCACAATACAATACACCTGTTGGCTTTTTTCATCCTCGTATTGGTTCACCATGAGGGTATTGTGCCGGCTGGATGCTTTCCAGTTGACGCTGCGGTAATCGTCGCCTTCCACGTAGTTTTTGATTTGTTCAAATTCGTAACTATGCCCGATGCGGCGCATTTTTTTGATCCCTACCTCGTGGGCGATATTGCGCAGCGCCCGCAATTCGTACCGTTTCATTTGAATAATGGACGGATAAACGTCGGCGGTATCGGGCTGCCCCAATCGGAGGCGGCGTTGCACCAAACCAAGTCGGGTATTCACCAAAGCGTTGGTAATGCCAAAAGCATACACGCCCCGGTTATGTGGCATCAGGTCATATTCGAGGGTAGTGTTGGCCCCGGCGGGTAACCCAAAAGAAAAGCACAGGTCGCGTTTTTGCAGTTGAAACGGAATTTCGTCGTAAACCTCGAAAGTCAGGTGGAGCCGGGCGGCGTTTTCGAAGGAAAGGGTTACTTTATTGGGGTCGCCGAGCGAAAAAACGGGATTGATGGTTCTTTTGCAAAAAACCTTGGGCCGCTGGGCGTACAGCAACAGCAATTCTACCACGACCAGTAATATCGCCAGGGCAAACAAGGCTTTGGCCAAAGGCAAAAGCAGGGCAAAGGGAAATGAAAGCGCAAAAAGCGCGGCGATACTTCCAAAAAGAATAAAAAAACGATTGGTCAGATGCGGCATAGATGCTGAATTGTGGGGCAATGATAACGCGATATTGCGTGATTTTGCGACTAAAAGGGAGATAAAATTTAATTCTTTCGGGCATTCACCAAACTTTAACGGTAAATCACTTTACTTTTGCCCCGCTTTGCGTCACAAAAGGCACACTAATGGTCCGTTACAATACGACCAAAGCATTGATCACATTTATCGTTAAACAAAATTAGTACAATAACAATGTTGCAAACCATTCGTCTGTTTTTAGCAGCCGCATTCTTCCTTACCGTTGTGTCTGCACAGGCGCAAACTGCCCCCAAATGCGGCCACATGAACCTGGGTAATTTGTTGGAAAGCCTTCCGGAAACCACCGAAGCCAACAAACAACTCGAAGTATTAGTCAATGAATTGGGCGTAAAAGGAGATTCTTTGGCAAAAGCATTTGAAACTGCCGCTGCCGCTTTTCAGGCCGACTATCAAGCCGGAAAACTGACGCCGGTTGTTGCCCAACAACAATACGCCGTTTTGGAAAAACAACAAGCCGAAGTAACCGCTTACGAGCAAAAACTGGAAGCGCAGGTAGTTGCCAAACGCGAAGAACTGCTCAAACCGATTCTCACCAAAGTATATGATGCCATCAAAATGGTCGCCAAAGAAAATGGTTATGCCATGATTTTTGACACCAGCACCGGGGCCACTTTGTACGCCCTCGAATCGGAGGATGTTACGGCTTTGGTTCGTAAAAAACTGGGGCTTCAGTAATTAGTACTGCATCCGGGTAGCGTAATTACCCAATTGTACGGGCGGTCTTATCAAGCGTATATCATCAATTTTGGTTGATGTGGCCTGATGAGACCGCCTTTTTTGTGCCTGAGCATGTATCTTCTTGACAAATTTTCCGTAGTTTTAGCAAATATACTAATTTTGCCCGCCGCAATAACACCAGGCCGTTTTTAAAAAAACATTTATGGCAAAGCAACAATACAAAAAAAACGTTTCCAAACCAACCTCCACGCCGGCCGCTAAAAGCAACGCTCCGGCCATTGCTGTACTATCCGACAATGCGCCCAAGTGGTTTGCGTTGATGGTCGCTGCATTAGGGGTGATTTTGTATTCCAATACCGTTTTTCACGATTTTACGCTCGACGATTTCGGCGCCATTAAAGAAAACTGGATTGTAAAAGGAGGACTCAAACACTGGGGACTACTGTGGAGCAGCGAATACCGCTTTGGTTCGTGGGCCAGCCCCGGATCACTTTACCGCCCGCTCACGCTGGCCATGTTTTCGCTGGAATGGCAGGTAAAAGAAGGCCCGATGATGGGCCATATCATGAATATGGTGTGGTACGGCGTTACCGGGTACGTGCTGTGGACAACGCTGCGCCGGGTAATGGCCGACTATTCCTGGACCCTGCCCGCCCTCATCACGTTGATTTTTATTGCCCACCCTATTCACACTGAAGTCGTGGCCAATATCAAAAGCCGCGACGAAATTATTTCGTTGTTGTGCAGTATCACGGCGATTAATTTCCTGTGGCGCAACTTTGAAACCAACGAAAAAAAGTGGCTGTATTCCGCCGTTGGCATCTACGGATTGGGCATGTTTGCCAAAGAAAGTGGCATTACATTTTTGGCCGTTTACCCGTTGACCATGTGGTTTTTCACCAAAAAACCTTTTTCCGAAATCGCCCGCATATCGGCCCTGTTTTTGATCCCGGCCCTGTTTTTTCTGTTGGTGCGCCACAACGTTTTGAGCGCCCAAAACTACACGGAGGTATATTCCATTTTGGATAACTTTTTGGTGGGTGCCAAAGACAGCGCGTCTCGTTTGGCCTCGGCCCTGATGATGTGTTGGGAATACCTGCGGGTACTTATTTTTCCACATCCTTTGGTCAGTGACCGGGGGTATCCGCAATTGTCGGCGGTGACTTTTTCCGATTGGCGAGCCATTGCCGGGACCGTTACCTACTTCGGGATGGGCATTTGGGCGTTGATGAATTTGGGCAAAAAACACTTGTTGTCGTACGCGATTTTGTTGTATTTGATCACGTTTTCGTTGTTTAGTAACGTCATTATCATGATTGGTACTTCTTACGGCGAACGTCTGTTGTACGCACCGTCGTTGGGGTATTCCATTGCTTTGGCGTGGGTGTTGCACCGTTTTTGGGGTAATTTGGACAAATCGAAGGAAACCACGTTTAACAATACCACACTGTGGACGGTCGCCGGTATTTTGCTGGTGGCTTTTGCCTTTAAAACAATGGTGCGCAACCAGGCCTGGAACAACTCCTACACCTTGTACGAAGCGGATTATCCAACGTCGCCCAATTGCGCTAAACTGAGTTACCACCGTTCGTTGGAAATTAACAACAATGGTCTTGATAAAAAAACGGATGCCGTTACCAATCCTCAAATGATCGAGGATGCTATTAAAGCGTATTCCCGCACCATCGAGTTGTACCCTGAATACCACGATGCGTACGGCAGCCGGGGCTTGGCGTATTTCCGGTTGCAGCAGTACGACAATGCGTACAAAGACTACCGGGTAGCGCTGAAATACCGCCCGAACGACGCCAAAGTATTGTCCAATATGGGGTATATTTATTTCCTGCGGGCGCAGCGTCCGGGCAACCAACTGGCAGCCTCGGAACTGGATTCGGCGGAAAACGTGTACCGTCGTTCGATTCAGTTTGACCCGCGTTTTGTGGATGCACGCCGGAATTTGGGCGCGGTACTGGCCATGAAACGCAGTTTCCCTGCCGCCATTGAACAATGGAAAGAGGGTTTGAAATACGCCCCCGAAAACCCAACGCTGCATTTCTACATTGGTTCGGCGCATTGCGATATGGGCGATAAAGAATCGGCGAAACCCTGGTTTGAAAAAGCGCGGCAATTATCGCCCGCACTGGGGCCACAAATTGACCAAAAACTAGCGCAATAAAACAAATACCCCTGTTACATCAAGTGTGCAACAGGGGTATTTTGTTGTATAAATTTACTTTTACGGCCCTATTTGACCACTGTAAACTTAAAGTCTGCTTCGGGCTTTAAAAACAACATACCCGAAGTAACGATGGTATCACCGGCCACCAACCCACTGAGTACTTCAATTTTATCCGATTGGCGTACACCGGTGGTAATCGTCGTGAATTTTGCTTTACCATTGCGCGATACCACCACTTTTTTGTCCTTAGCCTGCGGAATAATACACTCCGTAGGAATCATAATGGCCTGCGGGCGACTGGTGAGCGTCAGGGCAACTTCGGCAAAACGCCCCGATACCAAATCGTTGCTTTTGTCATTGACTACGGCGCGCATGCGCAAATCGCGGGTATCGGCCGATACATTTTGTTCACTGGCCGTTACCGTAGCCGAGTAGGGGCGTTGTCCACCATCCACGGTAAACTTTACCACCTGTCCAATGCGCATGAGCGCACCGTATTTTTCCGGCACCGAAAAGTCGAGTCTTAATGTATGATCGTCGCGGATAGTCGCCACCGACGTGGTGGGTGTGATGTAGGCACCGGGGCTGATTTGGCGCAAACCAATAACCCCGCTAAACGGTGCCCTGATTTCTGTTTGGCGAATTCTAACGCGCAAAAGGTCCATTTCGGCTTCAATATTGCGGGTTTGTAAGGTTGCCAAATCGTATTCCTGTTGGCTAACGCCCTGAATATCCACCAAACTTTTGAGGCGTTGTTCGGTAGTGCGGGCAATGGCCAATTGGGTTTCTAATTTTTTGAGTTGGGTTTGTAGGTCTTCGTCGAAGAGTTTTACCAGCAGGGTGCCCGCCGATACCCTTTTGCCTTCGGGTAAATTAATGGAGATCACGCGCCCCGCTATTTCGGGGTGCAATTCAGTTTGTTCCAACGGGAGTAATGTACCACCCGCCGTAATATTATTGTCCAGCGGAACCGTTCCTACCACAAGTCCTTCAACATTTGCCAGCGGCATGGGCGCACGTTTAAAATCGGCGGCGTCGTCCTTTTTTTGGCCGCAGGATACCAGCGTTAACAGTGTAATGGTGTAAAGTGTATTTCTTAGCATTGGATGAAAATGTCTTTGCGCAAACAAAGGTAATTCAAAATAAGTAAGGCCTGATGTACAATCCCGTAAATGCAGTATTTTTGTGTAATTATGCAAAAGTTTTTCCTGATTCTTATTGTCGCCGCCGCCGGACTTGGTATGTTTTTTACCAAAAACAGCGTACCACTGCCAACAATTAACCCGGCAAATACCACCGTTAAGTCCCAAAAATGCCCCGATAACCCCGAAGAACTGGGGGCAGTCTGTTGGCTCCGTTCGCTCGATTCGGCGTTGGTAACGGCTGCCGCAACCCAAAAACCCGTACTGATTCTTTTTCAGGAAGTACCGGGATGCAGCAACTGCACGCGATTTGGCAACTCAACCCTCACCCATCCGCTGATTGTGGAAGCCATGGAGGATTTATTCGTCCCGCTGTGCATTTACAACAACAACAAAGGAGAAGATGCCAAGGTTTTGAAAAAATACGGTGAACCATCGTGGAATAATCCCGTGGTGCGTATCGTGGACCAACAAGGGGCTGATTTAACGGCGCGTATGCCCGATTTCAGGTCACCATCTGACATTATCAACGGTATGTGTACGGCCCTGAAAGCATTGGGCAAAACGCCGCCGGCTTATTTGTCGCTGTTGCAGGAAGAACTTGGGGCGCGGGAACGGGGCCTCGATACCGCTACTTTTAGCATGTACTGCTTTTGGAGTGGCGAAGGCACCTTCGGCCATGTGCCCGGGGTCATTGAAACCGAACCGGGATTTCAGAACGGCAAAGAAGTGGTCAAGGTCGTTTTTAATCCAACACAAACCACCGAGGCGCAATTGTCGGAACTGGCGACGGGAAAAGGAATGGAAACCTGTAGTTCCAACAAAGGCTTTCGACTGGACAAAGAACCTAAATATTACCTGTCGAATTCGCGTTGGAAAACGGTTCCCATGACGACCTTACAATCTTGCCGGGCCAATAGTTTGGTCGGACAAGGTCAATCACCGGCATCCGTTTTATCTCCTCGCCAGGTGGCATTGTTCCAAAAACACAGCACCGCAAAAAGTGGGAAATACCCGTCGGCCATTGGAAACCGCGATTTAGTTGGGGCTTGGCAAAAAGCCGAAAAACCCTGAATACGTTATTTCATGTATTCCCAGGCGGTTTGGTATTGGCCGTTGTTGGAGACAAAATCGAGCAATGCGCTGTAAAACTTGTTATTGCCAATGGTCGCCGAGTCGCCAATAATGACCAACAACATTCGGGCGCGGGTCATGGCCACGTTCATGCGGCGGTAATCGGACAAAAAGCCAATTTCGTTTTTGGCGTTAGATCGCACCAAACTAATGTAAATAATGTCACGCTCCTGCCCCTGAAAGCCGTCAATGGTGTTGATGGTGAGGGCGGTGTGGCGATTTTTTTGCAAATGGTCGGTTTCGGCGTTTTGTTTTTGAGCCATTAAAGGCGCAATGGTCGGGTCTTCGCGGAGCATTTCGTCGAGGTGGGTCACCTGTTCGCGGTACGGCGACAACACCCCAATGCTCGGAAAAAAGGGCGTGTCCCGAAATTCACTCATCAATTGCAACAAATGTTCGCGCACCAATAGCGCTTCTTCGGGATTGTAGCGGCTGGCGGCCCTCGATTCCGACGATTTTTCGCCTTTTTTCTCCTCAAAACCACATCCGGCGGTGTCCACAAAGGTTACCGGCTCGAATACGGTCACCGTAGCGCCGTCTTTGTTGAGGACCAATAACCGCCGATCACCCACGCCGTGCGCGGCTTTTAAGGCACCGCCGTAGAAATAATCGTTGGAAAAATCCATGATGGCGCGGTGCATCCGGTACTGCACATCGAGCAAATGCACGCGGTCGGGTAGCAGTTCAATGGCGCGTTCGATCAAGGTGTGCGATAACCCGTTTTTGGCCGCCTCCATACTTTTTACGGTGGGCGGCAACTGGAACGGATCACCCGCCAACACGACCCGACTACTTTTACAAATCGGAATCCAGCAGGCCGGTTCGAGGGCTTGGGCGGCTTCGTCAATGATGCAGGTGCGGAATTTGTAGCGTTCGAGCACCGGATTAGCGGCCCCCACGAGGGTGCACACAATGGCCTGTGCCCCGGTTAATATTTCGTCCACCAAGCGGTCTTCGAGGGTACGCGCCCAGGCTTCGAGTTCGCTGGCCTGGGTTTTCAGGTGTTGGCGTTCGCGGCGGTCTTCGGCGTCAAAACTGCGCTTAAATTTCCGCGATTGTCGCCGGTATTCGGCCGCCTGGAGTTTTACTTTGCGGATATTTTTACTTTCGGGGTGGTTGGCCAAAATGGATTCGAGGGTGTGCGACAACACACTTTCATCCACCCTACTAATATTCCCCACACGCACCACGTTGAGGCCCTTGGCATCGAGGCGTTCGGTGAGCAGATCGGCGGCGGTGTTGCTGGGTGCTGTGACCAATACGGTGCTTTCGCGCTCGCACAGGCGCACAATGGCGGCAACGAGGGTGGTGGTTTTGCCGGTACCGGGCGGGCCGTGAATAATGGTCACGTCCTGGTTGGCCAATATGGCCACCACCGCTTGTTCCTGCGATGCATTGAGGGTCGCATCGGGAGCCGAGGCATCGGGTGGAGGAAGGTGAAATACCGGTCCTTTTGAGGGTTGAAGCAGGATTTGGCGCAATTCGGCGAGGCGGTCGCCCTTGGCTTTCATCACCTTGTGAATGGCCCGCTCCATTTCGCTGTACGTGCGGTCATCGAACAACATATCAATGCCCAATTGGCCCATTTCGATCCAATCGGGCACATCGCGGGCATTGAGGACAATTTTGATGCGGTTGCGCTCCACAAAATTAATCACCCCCGTTCGTTCGGGTTCATCCACGTGGGGCGTTTGGGTAAAAAACCGCGCTGATGTACCCGCTCTCAACTGGTGCGGTTCGTTGATGTGGGTCGTGCGCTCTACCACCACAAAGGCTTTTTCTCCGATGGAAAAACCCGTTTGTACCACTTTGAGCGGATACCAGGAATAACCCTGTTTTACCCGTTCGGCCAAAGGGCGTTTTTGAATTTGCTCCATAAACTGGCGCAAATCTTCTTCTTTTTCCTTTTGTAAAAGGCCAAGCAGGTGTTCAAAGTGCGGCATTTTTTTTAGTGAAAAGTGTAGAGTGAATAGTGAAAAGTAGCGTTGGCCTGTGGTGAGGTTTTTATTGGATGTCGGGGCACAGAACAACGGGGGGAGATGGGTGGTTCATTGGTGGTGGAAAATTTGTGGGGTATGGCAAGTATATTTTTTGATTGAAGAACCCCGATGTACGATTTTTGATTTTTGAAGTTTTTACCCGTCGTAGCGCGTACAGCGGCGAGATGTGCATCCCGGAGGTACGGAGTGGATGACATCTCAGAGCGGATTGGATTGGGGGCGAAAGACATTGTCTAAAAAGTGTTACAGCCCTAAAGTACACCAAACACGGTGGCCCGGCCCGCTCAGCGGCTTTTTACGCACCATCCCGACCAAATAGATTCCTTCTGAATGACAAAGCCACACAGCGTTTTTTTGCGCAAGTTTGATGGTGGGCACCGTGGCTTCGACTATCGCTCAGCACCGTGGGTTTCGACTATCGCTCAGCACCGTGGACTTCGACTATCGCTCAGCAACATGGGTTTTTGATTGAAGAACCCCGATCTACGATTTTTGATTTTTGAAGTTTTTAAAGCACTCATCACTCATCACTTTTCTCTCATCACTCATCACTATTCACTCTTCCCCGCCACCACTACTACAATTTCGCCTTTTACTTCTTTGGCCGAAAAATGCGCTTTTAGTTCGGGCAGCGGCGCGGTTTTTACTTCTTCAAATTTTTTGGACAATTCCCGCGCTACGCAGGCGATGCGGTCGGCACCGCAAAAGGTTTCTAATTCTTCGAGGCATTTGAGGAGGCGAAAGGGCGATTCGTACAACACAAAAGTGTGCGGCAGGGTGGCCAAATATTTCAGGCGGGTTTGTCGGCCTTTTTTGTGGGGCAAAAAACCTTCAAAGTGAAACGTATCGCAGGGCAAACCCGACGATACCAAGGCCGGAACAAAGGCCGTGGCACCGGGCAAACACTCCACTCGCACGCCCTTGCGCACGCAGGCGCGCACGAGCAGGAAACCCGGATCACTAATGCCGGGTGTACCGGCGTCGCTCACCAGGGCCACGGGCGTACCGGCGGCAATATCGTCGGCGACACGCTCCACTACCGCGTGTTCGTTGTGGGCGTGGAACGAGCGCAGCGGCGTTTTGATCTCGTAATGGTCAAAAAGGCGGCGCGTAGTGCGCGTATCTTCGGCGTACACCACCGATACTTCTTTAAGGATGCGCAAGGCGCGCAGGGTAATATCTTCAAGATTACCGATGGGCGTGGGAACTACGTACAGCATTTATTGACCAAAAGCAAACTGGATGATATTGGCACCCATTTGCAGGGCTTTGGTGCGCAACTCAATGGGATCTTTGTGTACATCGTCCCAACCATCGCCGAGGTCGGTTTCAAAATTGTAAAAACACACCAGACGGCCCTGCCAAATGAGGCCGAAACCCTGGGCCGGTTTGCCATCGTGTTCGTGAATTTTGGGTACGCCGTTTTTGAATTCGTATTTTTGGTGGTAAATCGGATGCGAAAAAGGCAATTCAACAAAATCCAGTTCGGGAAATACTTTTTTCATCGCCGGACGCACGAAAGGATCCAAACCAAAATCGTCGTTTAACATCAAAAAACCACCCGCTTCGAGGTAAGTACGCAGGTTTTTGGCTTCAATTTCGTTAAACAACATATTGCCGTGGCCCGTGGCGTATACCACCGGGTGATTGAATATTTCGGCACTGCCGGGTTCTACGGTGGCGTATTCGGTGTCGAAATTGGTTCTAATATTGTCGTTACAAAATTTCGCCAGGTTTTTTAACGAATTAACGTCGTTATACCAATCTCCACCGCCCGAATATTTTAACAAGGCCAGTTTGATGGTGGGCTGTGGCGTGAATGCACTGAAAGAAAAAAACAGGGCAGTCAGGAGACAGACACCAAAAGCGTAGCAGCGTTTTTTAATCATTATGATGCTTTATTTTTAAATCGTTAATCCCCCTCAAAGTCAACCTTTTTTTGCTTTTGTTGCTTTAGCGGGCTTTTCGGTGGTTTCCGCCGCGACTTTTTTAGTGGTTTTAGCCGCTTTTTTCTTGGGCCATTCCCCTTCAAAAATGCACACACCCAACGGCGGCAAAGTGAACGTAATGGACTGCTCCTGGCCGTGAGAAGGCGTGTTTTGGGTTTTCACTGCGCCATTTATAATGCCTGAACCACCAAAAAGTTTATCATCGCTGGTCAAAATTTCGGTCCAGGTACCTTCGGACGGAACGCCCACGGAGTAGCCTTCGATGGCATTGGGTTGGAAATGGCACACCACCAACAAAATTTTATCGGTATCGTCGCCTTTGCGGAGGTAGGCCAATACCGAGTTTTCGGTATCGTCGCCACTGATCCATTCGTATCCTTCGGGGCTAAAGGTATTGCGCCACAGGGCGGGGTATTTGACGTACACCGCATTAAGGGCTTTTACCCATTCCTGACAACCTTTGTGGTAGTCGAATTGCAGCAATTCCCAGGTTACGCCGCGGTCGTGGCTCCACTCGGTGGTTTGCGCAATTTCGCCGCCCATAAACAGCAGTTGCGTGCCCGGGTGCGTCCATTGTTGGCCATACAAAGCGCGGAGGTTGGCGTGTTTTTGCCATTCGTCGCCGGGCATTTTGTACAACAGCGAGGCTTTCAGGTGCACCACTTCGTCGTGGCTAAGGGGCAACATAAACCGCTCCGAAAAGGCATAGACCATCGAAAAAGTAATTTCGTTTTGGTGCCAACGGCGGAATATGGGTGGGCGTTTGAAATAATTGAGGGCATCGTGCATCCAGCCCATCATCCATTTTTGGCCAAAACCGAGGCCACCGTCCCAAATGGGTTTACTCACACCGGGGAAAGCCGTACTTTCTTCGGCGATGGTTTCAACACCGGGATATTCTTTATAAACAGTTTCGTTAAATTCGCGGAGCAGCGAAATGGCCTCCAGGTTTTCTTTGCCGCCGTATACGTTGGGAATCCATTCACCTTCTTTGCGGGAATAATCGAGGTACAACATGGACGCAACGGCATCCACGCGCAGACCGTCGGCGTGGTATTGATCGAGCCAAAACAGCGCGTTAGAGATCAGGAAAGAGCGCACTTCGTTGCGGCCGTAGTCAAAAACGTAACTGTTCCAGTCGGGGTGATAACCCTTGCGCGGATCGGCGTATTCGTAAAGGTGAGAGCCATCGAACAGGTAAGGGCCGTGGATATCGCCCGGAAAATGCGAAGGCACCCAGTCAATAATCACCCCGATACCGGCCTGGTGGAATTTATCAATGAGTAATTTAAATTCTTCGGGATCACCAAAGCGCGAGGTTGGCGCAAAAAAGCCCGTGACCTGATAACCCCAGGAGGGGAAATACGGGTGCTCCATCACGGGCAGGAACTCGACGTGGGTAAAACCCATTTCGGCCACGTAACGGACCAGTTCATCGGCCAGTTCGGTGTAGTTGAGGGAGCGGTTGGCGTCGGTGGCAATTTTTTTCCAGGAACCGAGGTGGACTTCATACACCGACCAGGGTTGCGGTTTTCCGGCCAGTTCGGTGCGGCGTTTGAGCCAGTCGTGGTCTTGCCAATCGTAGGTTTTATCCCAAACGATGCTGGCGGTACGGGGCGGGGTTTCCCATTTGCGGCAAAACGGGTCGCCTTTATCCAAAGAAGCGCCGTTGTGCATGGTAATGTGGTATTTATACACCGTTCCGTGCCCGATACCGGGAATAAATCCTTCCCAAATACCACTTTTATCCCAGCGGGGAAGCAATACGTGGGCGTCGGGGTTCCAGCCATTAAAACTGCCGGTCACACTCACGCGTTGGGCATTGGGCGCCCACACGGCAAAATAAACGCCTTTGCGACCATTCACTTCGAGACAATGGCTGCCCATTTTTTCGTAAATTCTGAAGTGTTTGCCAGCCTGATAAAGCGCAATGTCAAAGTCGGTCAATAAAGTATGAGCCTGTACCATCTCGTATTTGTCTTCTGTTGAGTAAAAAAAATTACTTCTGATGCAAAAGAACGTGTTTTATTTAAGGAGACCAAACGGAATAGAATTTTTCGGTACGATTTTGGTGAATTGAGTTACTTTTACCATTCAACCGTGTCAAAAAAACTATGATAAATCCTTTTTACCTGAATTCTGCTTCAGAATTATCAGACTTACCCGTTTTTGGGACCCTTCAAAAAAGAGAACTTGAAGAAGTAGCACCTTTAGTTAAAGTGGTGCAATACCCGCGTAACACCTTTATTTACCGGCCTTCCGACAGCAACGATGCCTTCTGTTTTTTGCTGAAAGGGCATTTGAAAAAAGGGAAATTTTTACCCGACGGTAAGGAATTGGTGCAGTATTTAATTCATCCCAACGAATTTTTTGGGTTCGATCGCCTGACGGGTCATCCCGTGCGGCCGCATTACGTCAAATCGCTCAACGGCCCCGTTACGATTCTGACGGTTCCTGTTTCGGTGGTAGAACGCATGATGGTGCGCAACGAACAGTTTTCACTCGCCATTTTGGAATTGGTCGCCAAAGCCGTCAAACGTTCGGAGTTGTTTCTGGATATTCTGCTCACCGCCGATGTTCGAACGCGCATCACGTATTTCCTCCGGGAAAATACCTCCACCACCAACGGACAAGCCGCCGAAATGGATACGATGATGCACGAAGGACTTACCCAACAGGAAATTGCGAACATGATCGGGGCTACGCGTCAAACGGTAGCGTTGGTGCTGAATGAACTCCGTAAAGAGAATAAAATCGCTTTTAACCGCCGCGAAATTGTGATTAAATCGGCCCAGTAAAGCGCCGTTTTTATTGGGCGGACGCGTTGATTTTATAAATTACATTGCGCTCATTTTCCCACAATCTGGTCATACCGGCTTCGTATTTTTTCATAAATTCCTGAAGCGAATGGTCGGTATCCAGTTCCCAAAGGTTAATCACAACGTATTCGGCTTTAAAGTGCCGCCATTCTTCCATGATTTCATCGGGGCTGCGGCGACGCCATTTAAAGGATTTCCGATCGGTGTACAAACCAAAAATGAGCGGGTGGTGCGCGGCAAAAATGGCCTCTTTTGGGGTATTTTGTTTTACCCACTCGAACGCCTCGGTGTTAAGTCGGTATTGGGGGGCGCCTATTTCTTCCTGGTCGAGCACTTCGTACACTTGTTTATTAATGTGGTAAAACGCCGGAATAAACAGCGCAAATGCCGCCGCCCATTTTAACCCATTCAACCACGCAAAACGGGTATCCAGCGTTTTTAGCCCTTTTAATACAAAATACAACACCACGGGAAGTACCGGAGCGGTGTACCGAATACCTTGTACCATCGGCCAAATACACAATATACTGCCAAAAGCCAGCAGGTACAACAGCAAAAATCGTTCGGCCCGGTCGCGGATCATTACGATGCCCAATGCCCCACCAACCGCCAACAACACGGGGCCGGCTTGCATAATATAGGTGTAGGGTTCATTCAGCAATGTTTGTTGCATAAACGGCATTTGGTGTTCTAACCGAAAATATTTCTGTATTGTTTTGAACAATTGCGCGGCATTTTCGCCGGTATTTTTCCAAAAATCAGCGTCAAAATGCAATTGGTCAAAATAACTGCCGCCTTTGGGCATGCTCCAAATCACCTGATGCACCAATACCGGTACCGCCATCGCTACCAACGTAAAAACAGCCCCGTATTGCAGCGTCTTTTTGTCCGGCATCGTCAAGCGGCGCGCTTTTAGGATCTCGTACCCTTGCTGGAGCAGCATATCCAGTACAATAACGCCCACTATCAGCACGCCGTTGGCGCGGGTCAGCCAGGCCAAACCCGCCATTAGGCCGCAAAACAGGGCATTTTGCCATTGATTTTTGGCACGAAAACAATAAACGTACAACACCATTAACTCCAAAAAAGCAAAAAGATAATCGGGTAAAACAAAACCTTTGGGTTGGTACAGGTACGGATTCAGGCAAATAAAAAGCGCCGCTCCCAACGCCACCCACATCCCAAACCGGGGACGGAGAAAAACAAAAGTGCCCACCCCGAATAACCACAGGGTAATACAATTGACAATGGAAAAAACGTCGGTATCCAGTCCCCAAATGGCGTACACTGGAGCCAAAAACAGCGGGTAGCCCATCGGGTAGGCGGGCGGAGCAAGGTGCGGTATGTCCGGGTTGTAGATATAAGTAGCGTCTTTTACGAGGTCTTTACCTTCCACCACAAAACGCGCCTGATTGATATATCCGGCATAATCGCCACCCCAACCCTGAAACGGCGTGTGGCCTTTGATGAGGAAAAAAAGCAGGCCCGTTGCCACAATGGCCACAATGCTCCAGGAAAGAATGAAGTTGGTTTTAGTATTTGTCATGGAGGTTGCCTTTATTTTCCCCGTCACAACGGATTTTTGGTGAAAAAGCACGCTGCAACGGGGCGTTTTTTATGCGATTTGATTTAGATTTCGTCGGCTACGCTTGCGGCACGGATTTCGTCGGCTACGCTTGCGGCGCGGATTTCGTTGGCTATGCTTGCGGCACAGCCGCGGGGATCGTTTCACACGAAATGCAATTTCGCGCGAGCGGAAGCGTAGAGTGTTCATTTTTAAGATTTTAAAGAAAAAAAATGTGTACACTACGCTTAGTGTCTTTTACATTTCTTATGCCCCTTAGTGGTAAAAATGAACGCTCTACGACGTGCAGTCTAAAGTCTTGTGTCTAAGGTCTTCCGTCTAAAAAAACTACCCCTTCCGCTTGGCAAAATCGCTCATCAGGTCCACGAGGGCCTGAACGCTGGATTTTGGCATGGCGTTGTAGATAGATGCGCGGAATCCGCCCACCGAGCGGTGTCCGGCGAGACCCGACATGCCGTTGGCTTTGCATTCATGCATAAATTCTTTTTCCAATGCCGCGTATTTTTCGGTCATCACAAAACAAACGTTCATCAAAGAACGGTCGGCTTTGTCGGTAACGGTACCCTGGAACAGCGGGTTTTGGTCAATTTCGTTGTACAAAATGGCCGCCTTTGTTTTGTTTTTACGCTGAATACCTTTTAAACCACCATTCTTTTTGATCCAACGCAATGTCAGCATGGACACGTAAATCGGATAAACCGGCGGGGTATTGTACAATGAATTTTCTTTGATAAACGTGCGGTAGTCGAGCATCGAGGGCAATTTGCGCTCCACGGTACCCAACAGATCTTCGCGCACAATAACCACTGTTGTACCGGCCGGACCGAGGTTTTTTTGCGCACCGGCGTAGATCAGACCAAATGGCTTCACGTCGAACGGGCGGCTGAGAAAATCGGAGGACATATCACACACCAATGGGGCGGAGGACTTGGGAAATTTGGCCCACTGTGTACCGTAAATGGTGTTGTTGCTGGTAATGTGCAGGTATTTGGCGTCTTTCGGCACTTTGCCATTTTTGGGGATAAACGTGTAGTTTTGCTCTTTGGAAGAAGCAATGACGTCAATATTCCCGAATAATTTGGCTTCTTTGATGGCTTTGTTAGCCCAAACGCCCGAATCAATGTAAGCGGCCGTTTCACCTTCATTCAAAAGATTCATCGGGGCCATGCAGAATTGGGTGCTGGCACCGCCGGTTAACCACAGTACCTGGTAACCATCGGGTAATTCCAAAATTTCACGCATCAGCGCATTTGCTTCTTCGATGATGGCGGTAAACTCGGGACCGCGGTGGCTCAATTCAAGCAGGCTCAATCCGATGCCATTATAGTTCGTGACCGCTTTGGCGGCTTCTTTAAGTACGGATGCCGGAAGTATGGCCGGGCCCGCCGAGAAATTGTGTTGCTTCATTGTATTTATTTTGTCAAAATCGGCGCAAAAATACGGATAAATATGAACAAGAATTACCTTTGCTCCGTTGATTTAGTCTAAATAACATTGTATGCAACGCCGACACCGCACTTTGCCCGAATTAAAGGCCCACGAGAGCGCCCAAACCATCTCTTTTACCGACCATGCTTTGGCTTGTAAACTCACGGCCATGGGGGTTTTGCCCGGTGCAACTATCGAAATGATTCGCAAAGCACCGTTTGGCGATGCTTTTTACGTAAAAGTGGATGGTGTACGCCTCGCCTTGCGTACCGATGAGGCTAAACAGATTCTTTTGACGGTATAAATAACGATATGAGCAATGACGCGCAGCAATTGCGGCCACTAAAAGTAGGTTTAATTGGTAACCCCAACAGCGGAAAATCAACCGTATTCAACCAACTCACCGGACTTCGCCAAAAAACGGGCAATTTCCCCGGTGTTACCGTAGAAATTAAAGTGGGGAGTTTTACCCTGCCCAAAGGCCAAAAAGTCAGCCTCATTGATTTTCCCGGCGCTTACAGCCTGTACCCCACTTCCTCCGACGAAAAAGTGCTGGCCGAGGTACTCAGTAATCCCGGCGACGCTAATTTCCCGGATATGCTCGTGTATATCGCCGATGTGACCAATTTGGAAAAACATTTATTGCTGTTTTCCCAAATTCTGGACTTGCAAATTCCGGCCATTTTGGTACTCAATATGATGGACGTGGCGGCGGAAGAAGGTATTCGGGTGCAAACCCAAACGCTCGCCGCTAAATTGGGCGTTGCCGTAGTGGCCGTTAGTGGTCGTACCGGCGAAAACATTGCCCAACTCAAAGCCCAAATGGAACAATTGGCGGGTACCACTCCCCTGGCCACTAAACCTTTTTACACCCTCACGGAGAACGAATGCAGCGTCGCCGAAGCCGTAAAAATGAATTTTGGGACCGAAAATGGCTACCGCGCCCTGCTTATTGCTCACCACAAAGACTGGTTGCCTTTTTTGTCGGTTCCCGAACGGGCCATGCTGACGACCATTCAGGATACCAAACAGTTTCAGTCGCTGCGCGCCCAAGTGGAAGAAACCATGACGCGTTTCGACCGGTTTGTGCCCATTGTTAAATCGGCGGTGCAACAACCCTCGGCGTTTCCGCTGACGTTCACCGACCGCCTCGATGGGGTATTAACGCACCGTTTTTTCGGGCCATTGATCTTTTTTGGCATTATGGCGCTGGTGTTTATGTGCATTTTTTACGGCTACGAAATCACCGGCGGCTGGGTAGAAGGTGCAATGGGCTGGCTCATTGAACAAGCCGAAGCCCTCACAACGCCGCTGAATATGGCGTGGCTCACCGATTTTATCACCAAAGGTATTTTGGAAGGGCTAAAAGGGGTATTGGTTTTTATTCCCCAAATTGCGCTGTTGTCGCTGTTAATTGCCTTACTCGAAGAATCGGGTTACCTCACGCGGGTGGTGTTTATGTTCGACCGCATGATGCAACGCTTTGGCATGAATGGCCGCAGTATTGTTGCCTTAATCGGCGGCGGTGCCTGCGCGGTGCCCGCCATTAAAGGCACGCGGACCATTACCAACTGGAAAGAGCGCATTATTACCATCATGGTAACGCCTTTTATTAGTTGCAGCGCCCGTATCCCGGTGTATATGGTCCTGATTCCCATTGCACTGCCCAACGCGGGTTGGTGGATTTGGGCGCAGGTATTTGGCGGCATGTACGTTTTGGGGGTCGTGGTCGCGTTGTTGTCGGGTTGGGTATTAAAAAAGATATTGCGCTCCACGGAGCAATCGTTTCTCACGTTGCACATGCCCGTATATCGGGTTCCGCACTGGAAAAATGTGTGGTTGACGGTAGTAGATAAGGTAAAAAGTTTTGTTTCGGGCGTTTGGAAACCCATTATCATCATCACTTCGGTGTTGTGGTTATTGTCGAGTTTTGGCCCGGGCGATATTGCCAGCAAGGCCCGTGCAAGCGCGGAAGAAGAAATTGCGCTGGGGCACGTTCCCGATTCGCTGCGCGGTGATTTGGAAGCATCGTACAAATTAGAATATTCGTGGGCGGGAAAAATTGGCAAATTTATTGAACCGGCCATCCGGCCCCTGGGATACGACTGGAAAATTGGCATCGGGATACTGTCGTCATTTTTAGCGCGGGAAGTGTTTAACAGCACCATGTACATTATTTACAGCCTCGAAAGCGTGGGCAAAATTGAAGAGGGTGCAGCGGGCGATCAAAAGCCCTTTGAGCGTTATTCGTCGTTAAAAGACCGGATGCTGAACGATACCTTCCGCGATACCCACCAAAAAATATACACCCCCGCCACCGGGTTGTCGCTACTGGTGTTTTACGCCCTGGCGATGCAGTGCATGAGTACCCTCGTAGTGGTGAAACAGGAAACCGGCAAATGGCGCTGGGCCATTATTCAGTTTGTGTTTATGGGTGCCATTGCGTATTTGTTTGCGTGGTTAACGTTTTTGGCGGTTAACGCTTTTTGAATGAGGAGAGATGAGTAATGAGATAACAGCATCGAAGAAATAAATAAGGAAATATCGAACCTCATCAACGAATTGGAGGATGAATAAAACTGCAACGTAAGTTCTTAACAAATCGTCAAAAACTCATCTCTTATCTCTCATCACTAAAAAATGCCTGTCTGGTACGAAAATCCGATCAAAAAGACGGAAGAAATAGCGCCTGGTGTGCGCCGCTTCTGGCTCGAAAACCCCGGTATAACCTTTGCGCCGGGGCAGTTTATTACCCTCGATTTGCCCATTGGGGATAAACGGTTGCAACGTTGGCGGAGTTATTCCATTGCCAACAGCCCCTCCGACGGCGGCGACCTGGAACTGTGCATTGTGCGCAGCGCGGCGGGCGACGGCACGCGTTACTTGTTTGAAACCGCCACCGAAGGCACGGTGCTTCGTTGGAAAGGCCCCGATGGCGCATTTACGCTACCAACCGATTTGGAAAAAAAAGACCTGGTGCTGATTTGCACCGGAACCGGAATTGCGCCGTTTCGGAGCATGATTCGGGAAGTAAAAAACCGCGCTTTGCCGTTTAAAAGTATCCACCTGATTTTTGGTTGCCGAACCGAACCGGACATTTTATACCGGGCCGAAATGGAAGCATTAGCGCAGGAAATGCCCGATTTCCGGTACGATATTGCCCTTTCCCGCCAAAGCGACGGGCCGGGATACCAGGGATACGTGCACCAAATTTACCAACAACAGTACAGCACACCCCGCCCCGATGTCAAATTTATGCTTTGCGGCTGGAGCCAAATGATAGACCAAGCCGTGGCCCACCTGCTCGTGGATATGGGTTTTGCCCGCGAGCAGTTAATGTACGAGTTGTATGGTTAAAAGGTAAAAAATTACAAACTTTTAAACCGGAAAGCCTTGTCCGGCGCGTCCAAAATTTGTTCGGTTTTGAACCAAACTTCCTTTTTTTCGCCCGGCAAAAGGTCAAAATAGTTGTCGGAGAAAAAGCCGTCGGCCTCGGTTTTGATAAATACGTTTTTGGCCAACGTATTGGTTTCCAACGTAATTTTATAACCTTCGTTCACGGCTTCTACCTTAGATTTGATATTGGCGCGCCCCAACCGCATGGCTTTGGGCGAAACCGGGTAAAACAACCGGCGGTGCACCACCTTACCTTCTTCCGACAACAACGTAATTTCCACTACCGACGATTCGGGTTTATTTTTGTTCAATACCGTGCGCATATCCGCCTGCCAAATCATTTTACTCAAGTCGGCAGGTATGTCGTTGGCGGCTTGCGTCACGTCGCTCAGGGTTTTGCCGTCAAAATCGCGGGCGTGCACCCGAATGGTCACTTTTTGGGGTTTACCGTATTCGTTCACCGCGTACACTTTCAGGATATTATCTTCCAACATAGGCAGGGCGGCAATGGGCGCAAACGCATCCCGGACGTAGTATTGCATGGCTTTCCAACGGCCAAAACAGTCAATACTCGACCACGAGGCCACGGGCCACACATCGTTGAGTTGCCAGTACAGGGTGCCCATGCAATAGGGTTTGTTGCGGCGGTGCGCCTCAATGCCTCGGCGCATACCTTCGGCTTGCACCAATTGAGAGACGTACACAAAATCTTCAAAATTGGTGGGTTTGTTAAAATCACGTTTGGTGTATTCCGCAATCAGGGCGTTGCCACGCGGGTGTTTTTGGTGGGCCAACATCACTTTTGACTCCAATTCGCGGTCTTCGGGCAGGGTAAACGACTGAATGGTGCGCCATTCGGGGAACGACTGGAAACCATATTCGCTCATAAAACGCGGGATTTTTTTGTCATAGGCCGAAAATGGCTCCTCGTCGTGCCAAACGCCCCAATAGTGGTTATCGCCTTCGGTGAGGGACTTGGGGTTGTAGCGGCTATACCTCGGTGAACTTTCCCAATAAGGCACGCCCCCGGCTTCGTTGACCACGTAAGTACCCAACACATCGCGGAAAAGGGTTTTGTAATCGCGCCAAAGTTGTTCGCGTTGGGCCTCGCTGAATTTCATTTGCCAGCCCCAGTTGTGCCAGGCTTCGTCGTTTTCGTTGTTACCGCACCACAGGGCAATACTCGGGTGATTGCGCAGGCGTTCAATTTGGTACATGGCTTCGCGCGCTTTGTTGCGCAGGGTGTTTCCGCCGGGATACATGGCGCAGGCGTACATAAAATCCTGCCAGACCAAGATGCCCTTTGCGTCGCAGAGTTGGTAAAAAATGTCGTCTTCGTAAATGCCACCGCCCCAAATGCGCAGCATATTCATGTTGGACGCCACCACGTCATCAATCAGTTTGCGGTATTTTTGGCCGGTTACCCGGTCCTGTAACATGTCTTGCGGGATATAGTTGGCACCGCGGGCAAATACCCGTTTGCCATTGAGCCGGAAATAAAAAGATTCACCGGCCTCGTCTTTTTCGGTCACCAATTCGATTTTGCGAATACCCGTGCGCACCTCTTTTTTATCCAATGATTTTACGCCTTTTTTAACTTCAAAAGAAAAATCGTAGAGGTGGGGTTCGCCCATATCGCGGCACCACCAGAGTTTGGGATCATCAACCGTAAACCAAAAAGTATCGGTGTGGATACCGGCCATCAGGTTTCGTTTTTCGATGGATTTCATTTTACCATCGCGAAAAACAACGTCCACCTCCATGTTTTCGTGGGCGTGGTACCTAAAACGCGCCACCATTTTTACTTTTTCGGGGGTGAAATCGAGGGTAGCCACCTGAATATTTTCAAAAATAAAATCATCCCAGGCCACAATGACGGGCTTTTTGAGGATACCCGCGCCCACCAAACGCGGTCCCCAGTCCCAGCCGTAGTGGAATTGCGCTTTTCGGGTCATGGTGCGTTGGCCTCCCGGCAGTTCGTAGCCCAAGGCCTCCCACTCCGTTTTGGTTTTTTTGAGCGGACTTTCAAAATAGATGTGGAGGCGATTTCCGGTGGGTTTCAGGTGTTGTTTTACGTCCACTTTCCACTCCCGGAACATATTATCGGTTTCCAGCACGAGGCTGTCGTTGAGGTAAATGTGCGCGTAGGTATCGAGGCCGTTGAACTGCATTTCCACGTGTTTTTTGGCCAAAGTGGCGGCATCTACGTTAAAAGTGGTTTGGTATTCCCAGTCTTCCTGTTCAATCCACTGCACTTTTTCCTCGTTATCGCGGTAGTACGGGTCTTCAATCATTTTGTGGGCCAGCAGAGCCGTGTGCACGCTGGAGGGTATTTCGATGGCTTTCCAATCGCCTTTGTGGGCCTGGCGAAACTCCCAAAACTGGGTAATTTCCTGCCGAACGATGGGATTAGGAGCCTGAGATTCAACGATGGTGCTTTGCATAATAAGGATAAATGCCGTAATGCAGAGATGTTTAGTGTACATAATGTGTCGGTAATAGCGTGCACAAAGGTAGTTGTTTTTGAGTGATGAGTGATGAGTTAGGAGGGATGAGTGGGTCGTGAATATATTAACCCGCGACTTCAGTCGTGGGACAAGCGTATCATCATATAGTTTATCAAACGGTTTTAACCGTTTCCAAGTGCGATTTTGTAATAAAAACCGATAAATCGGTTTGGCCACATAGAATGACTGTTCTGTAGCCCACGACTAAAGTCATGGGCTAATATTCACGATGCCCCAATTTTAGACATGCTCAAGGCATTAGACTTTGACCTCAATATTAGACCTTAGATGTTTCCTTGTACAAAATTGCTTTGGGAGGTAAAAAACATTTGTACATTTGTTGAATCATAAATCAAACTGAACAATTATGCAACGAAACAATCCAAAAATGGCCTTTAAAGGGCCGCGTTATTTTATTGTAGCGGGTTTTACCACGTTTATTTTCCTTTTATCCCAACAGTTGTTATGGTCTCAACAGCGATTTTATGTAAAAAAAGACGCTCCGGCGGGTGGCAACGGTCAATCATGGGCAACGGCCTCCAATGATCTTCAAGATGTACTTATAGATGCCGATTACGGCGACGAAGTATGGGTAGCCGAAGGGGTGTATTACCCAACGAGTAGTACGGACCGCAACCATTCTTTTCTCATCTTCAACGGCGTGCGGCTGTACGGAGGTTTTAACGGGACCGAAACCATCTTACAACAACGTGTTTTGGGGGCGTACGAAACCATTTTATCGGGTAATATTGGCGATACCGCGCTGGTAACCGACAATTCGTTCAACGTGGTGCGTATTTTCCCAAGCGACAGCACCACCCGGCTCGATGGCCTGACCATTCGGGACGGATACGCCGTATCTGATGCCTTTGGTATCGGCTCTCAGGTACGGACAGTGTGCGGCGGCGGCGTGTACGTAGATGGAACGGCGGAGAATACACCGCAGTTTTTTAATTGTTTGTTTACCCAAAACACCGCCAAAAGTTTCGGCGGGGCCGTTGCTGCGTTGAGTTCTGTTTTTGAAAATTTTGTATCCGTTCGTTTTGAATCGTGCATTTTTTTGGAAAACTCCTGCCCCAATGGGCGCGGCGGCGGTATTGCACAAAAGGGCGTTGGGCCAATGGAGTGGAAAAATAATTTTTACAATTGTGTTTTTAAAAATAATAAGGCTAAAGAATGCTCTGGCTACTACTTAGACAGCGATTTTGGATTAGTTCCAATAAGAGTTGAAAAAACAACTTTTTGGGAGAATGAATCAACGGGGTCTGGTCCCCTTTATATTGATTACTTACCGGAAAATGAGATTGATATCAGTATTACTGATTGTAATTTCATTAAAAACAGTGCTTCTCTATTAATCGCTGTTGTATGCCTGGAATATACCCCTGCATACTTAGCCGATGTTATTGTTAAACGATGCAATGTTGATAGTAACCAAGT
This sequence comes from Chitinophagales bacterium, assembly GCA_013298845.1. Taxonomy (GTDB): domain Bacteria; phylum Bacteroidota; class Bacteroidia; order Chitinophagales; family Saprospiraceae; genus M3007. Next base: position 3,564 of record JAAFJN010000006.1, on the reverse strand, counting down.
TTGGTTATCGTTATTCAACGTTGATTTTGCTTCAGATAACTACGGTGGTAACGTTATCGTTGATCAAACTAAATTTACCAACAATACCAGTGAGCATGGATACATTCGGATAGGAAGTTTTTTAGACTCTATACTAATATCAAATACCATGTTTGATAATTACGTGCCTGAAACAGAACTTACAAATATTTACTGGTTTGAGGGAAATTACTTTTCTCTAATAAACTCAACCATTAAATATGCAAGCCACGACGACGGTATATTATTGAGGACCAAAGGCTCAAAAATAGAAAATAGTGTATTTGTAAGTCGAGAAGAATATGATCCAGGCCCAAATGTATCTAATGGCGAACAGAAAAGAAGTTATTTAAATACTCAAATAGAAAATGATCTTTTGATAAACAATTGTCTTTTTAACCTACCCGAAGAAAAATTAAATATTGCTGGGAGCGTAAAATACTGCGCGATAAGAAATTCTATTTTCACAAACAAGCCGTTATTCAGCAATAAACATATTGTAAATGCCGACACCCTCATCCTCGAAAACAACTATTTCCCCCGGTATAACCCTGCGTTAAACACCTCAAGCACCGTTGTTTTGGATACCAACAACATTATCGGGCCGGTAACGCCCGTGTTCCGCGACAGTTCCAACGCCGATTACCGCCTGGATCTGTGCTCTCCGCTCGTTAACACCGGTACCAACGTCGGGGTGGACACTGCTGCCACCGACTTGCAGGGTTTACCGCGCCACCTGGGTACCCACGTGGACATTGGCCCCTACGAAACGCCGCTGATTGAAATGAATGGTCTGCCCGTGGTGGTGCCTTCGTGTACCGCGCTGGCGACGGGAAGTATTCAGGTGCCCGTGTCGGCTTGTGAGCAAATAACGCCGGTTTCGTACGCCTGGACGGGTCCCAACGGGAGTTCGGGGACGCAGATGGAGGGCTTAGCACCAGGCGATTACACCATTACGGTGACCCACAATTCCGGCGCAAGTTTGGTGCTGCAAGCCACCATCCCGGAGGCTCCGGCAGTGGCGGCAACGGTGCAAACAACGCCCGTTTTTTGCGGTACCGGCATGGGCGGAACCGCAAAAATAGTACTGCAAAGCGGCACGGCGCCGTTTTTGTTTAACTGGGGCAATGGTATCACCGACAGTATTGTTACCGGATTGAGTTACGGCGCGTACCCGGTGACCATCACCGATGCTTTTGGCTGCACTTCGGTCAATACCGTTAATATCAGCCGGTCGGGTAATCTTTCCATTGGTTTTGACCTCGGTTTGGTGCAATGCCGCAACGACAGTAACGGAGCCATTGTTATTTTGCCCAATAACCCCGTTCCGCCGCTGCGTTGGCTTTGGGACAATGGCGACACCACCGCCGCCCGGCTCCACCTGCCACCGGGCATCTATTCCGGCACCCTGACCGATGCTTTTAATTGCGGTATCAACTGGCAAGTCTCGTTGGACAATCCCGATTCCTTGATGATGGACACGATCATTATGGTTCCGGCCAGCACCCAACAAGCCGCCAATGGCAGTGTAGCCGTTACTCCAGCGGGGGGCGATGCGCCTTATACTTATCAATGGAGCAATGGAACGACCGCGGCCCTGAACACGAATTTGCTGCCCGGTCCGCACACGGTAACGGTGACCGACCACCGGGGCTGCACCGTTTCCGATACTTATTGGGTCGAGGTGGTGAGCAGCACTTTGGCCCCCGATACTGGCTCCATGTTGGTATGGCCCAATCCGGTTTCCACTTATTTGTACCTTAAAAATGTGCCACCCGATGCCGGAGTCGTGGAAATATTCAGCCTGGACGGCAAATTAATGCTGCAACAACCCACCAACAGTGCATCTCAAATGGTAGCCCTATCGGCGTTGCCCTCTGGTATGTATTTGTTAAAAACTGGCCAATCGCGTTTACTTTTTGTAAAAAACCAATGATATTTGCCGCATGAACTTATTAAAAATACCCTCATTTACGGCGTCCGGGCACGTGCAAGGCGTCATCGAAATTCCGGCGGGAACCAACCGGAAATACGAAATTGACAAACAAACCGGCGTGATGTATCCCGATATTCGCGACGGGAAACCGCGCATGGTGGATTTTTTGCCCTATCCGATGAATTACGGGTTTGTTCCTTCGACCATTATGGACAAAGAACGCGGCGGCGACGGTGATCCGCTGGATATTTTGTACATCGCCGAATCGGTGCCTAACAGCACGGTGGTGGAAGCCATTCCGATTGGTTTGTTGTTATTAAAAGACTTGGGCGAATGGGACAATAAGGTGCTGGCCATTCCCGCCGATCCGGAAAAGCGCATCATCAAAGCCGGTAATTGGCAGGAGTTTCAGATGAATTACAGCGCTATCCGACTCATTATTGAGCAATTTTTTCTCCACTACGACGGCCCCGGCGTGATGACCCTGCACGGCTGGGCGGATGAACACGCGGCGCTGGCGGAGATTGAAAAATGGAGGGTGTAGTGCAACGTCCGGTAAATGACTTTGGATAAAAATATTTAGCATTTAACGACGTTAGCCGCCCCAACGTGATGGAGCGGCTAACGTCAATGTATCTAAGCATCTTCTGGCATCAGAAGACTACATAAAAGCAGAAAGGCCGCCCCGGGTTTCCCCGAAGCGGCCTTTGCTGTTATGTCACTTTTCCTCCAGTGTTTACTTCGTCTGAATCATCTGTTTCACACCGCTATCGGTGGCCGTTTCCACTTTGTAGAACAGGCTACCCGTTTCTACGCCGCTTAACATCCGACGATCCAATACAAACGCGTTGTAACCTTTGCCAAAGTCACCTTGAGCCGTGTAAAGCACGCGACCCGTTGCGTCGAACACTTTCAACGTCGCCTGAGTGGCCTCCGGCAGATAGAATCCGATCTGCGTTTTGTTCACCCAAGGGTTTGGCGTATTTTGGTACAACTCGAATGCCTGACCGGCGATGCTGCTGCTGTTGCCGTTGTTGAAGCGTAAGGCTACATCTAACTTCTTGCTTTCATCGAGCGAAGTCGAGAGGAATGCTACTGCCTTCGTAATACGGCTGCTCACCGACAACATTTCGCTCAATTTACCACTCTTCGTCGCCGTAAACGTTACCGTGTACGATGCCTTGCCGTTGAATACCGTTGGTGCATCCCATGAGGTTGTAACTGCGTCACCGAAAACTGCAAAGTTTTCAGTTGTCATTGTACTACCTTCAATAGCGTCTACTTTCAGGCCGTTCAGGTTCAACGTGTACTGGTAACCTTTCACTACCTGGTCGGCAGTCAGGGTAACCACGAGGGTTTCACCGGCCGTTACCTTGCGGTCCTGTACATCGAACAACAACGTGCCGTTGGTACGGTCATCCGTGCTTACCAGGTTGTTTGGCGTGGCGCTGTTGTCAACGTCACCCACCTTGGCACCCACAAAATCACCCGCCGTCAGGCTTTGCTGAATATCTACAATCTGAATATCTTCCTTAATCACATCCGCGAATGGATTGTCCGGGTTCGTGAATACCTGCGCCTTGTCAATAAAGCGCCAACTGCTGTTGTTC
>JAAFJN010000059.1 GCA_013298845.1 Chitinophagales bacterium | reverse complement strand
CGTAAACAAAACATTCGTAGGTTTCCACCTCCCAGAGGCTACATCTGCTACATTGTCTGTTTATGATGAGACTGGTCGCGTATTGTACACAACTACTGGTGACTTCGGTAAAGGTTACAACGCTATCGCACTCGACCGCGCCTCGACTTCGCTCGGCGCAGGTCTGAACGCTAACGGCGTACTCTACTACAAATTAGAGACTTCTACCGACAGCGCGACGAAGAAGATGATTCAGACGTCGAAATAACGGAAATGCGGGCCGGGTTTGAAACCGACCTGCTCGAATAAAAACGGAAGGCCGCAGTGGGGAAACCCACTGCGGCCTTTGAGTAGTTAATCAATTACTTAAGGTCTTTTTTATTCACAAAATACTCTTCGTGCTCATACACGACTCTGTAAAACCCGTTGGTTTCGGTGGCGGTAGGTTTCAAGTTTTGGTTGAAAAAATCCAACGGAACACTAAACACTGGTTGCTCACCTGCTTTTGGCGATCCGTGGAGTTTTACGCTCTTTGCCTTACCATTCGCCAATAGTGGGCCAGATTTGAGGATTGGAGATTGCCCTTTGTTTTTAAAAACAGGTCTTACAAACACATTCAAGTCTTTTACATTAAATTGCAATTTATTGCCATTCGCTGTCATTGAGGGCGTAGTTTCCCAGCGATCAAACACGCGATTGGTATCAATGGAGTAGGCCTCCAACTGAAACGAGGTGTTGGTCGCAACGATATTGTACTGGCTGTTGCTCAATGTATCGGCAGGGTTCGTACCTTTTTTAACCACCAATCGCACGTCCGTTTCTTCCGCTTTTACGCGCAAGTCGCAAACTTTAAATTTCGAGTTACTGGGAATGGTCTCAAAATCTCTAATTACTTTAAATTTCAATCGTTTAATTTCAATGGGCGGGCTGTTCTTTGTAAGCTTTTTAGCCAGTTTAATGGTCATTTTCGACCAAGCTGGTTTGAGCGTAAAGAGATTACTGGGTCCGCGTTCTTTTGTTCCACCCTCGTTAATCAAACCGTCTAACATAGATTTATAAATATCCGACGGGATAATCGCTTCTTTTTGGGCTTGTCCAGAATTTCCTGCTTTAGGAACACTCAACGTCCATTGCCAAGTTTCGATTGCAATTGCATCATCTTTAAACCGATAGAGTTTATCGCCTTTTCGCAAAATGCCTTCATCATCTAGCTCAATTGTCAATTCTAATTCTTCATTGTCATTTAATTTTCTTGACAACTCAAACTCTTCTAAATCCAACGTAATAATCCGAATATTTTCTTTGTCTGCCTGTACGATATTAGTTAAATCGTTGTACAAATCGAGCGTGTATATTTTCTCGTTGTTCAACGCCGCTAATATTTCTGGACTACCGTTTTCATTAAAAATTACCGTCTTGCCGTTTAGATCGTCTCTCTTATGAGTTGTGCTTGCTGCCGAGACCATCAAAAACTTCATGTATTGCAAATGACCCTTATACGCCGTCCTCATACGCTTGAATTTTGCATCTGTGTTCTTGTCCAACTCTTTGGAAGCCAACAAGCGGAAATTGGTGATCGAGTCGCTCGGATAGGGAGTTAGGGTAGTGTAGTTATACACGTTTATCAATTGATATTCCATCCATTTCAACCGTCTCAACGCTTCTGTTTCGATACTTGCCATATTATTGGCGAGCAAGGGGTCGTAAAAGGCTTCGGGGTCTTGTTGAATGATGCGCAACTGTTGTCTTTGCTCCGAAAGTTCTACAATTCGACTGGTAATGGCCCCTTTTTCCATGATAGCCGCTCGCAGCGCCATGCCAAACTCGCCGTATTTTCCTGCATTGTACTTAATCCTTTCGCCTATTTCTCTGTATTCAACCGATTGGTTAATAACCCTGTTAATGGCATTATCCAAAATATCCGTTCTCGTGAAAGTGCTGTAGATTTCCTCTCCACCTTTCACTGCAAAGGATGCCATGGCGTTTGTTCTTTCTCGATTTGTTCTTATTTCTTCCGCATCCTTCTCCAATTCTTCTTTTCTGTCTCTGTATTCTTGCAACGATTTAGGAAATTTGACGGTCAAAAAATTGCTGGTGTCTTTTTTTACCTCCCAACTATCAAATTTTTCAAACAATTTATTGTTTACTCGATATTCAAGTGTTTTGAGTTCTTTTTGTACAGGTTCTAAGTTATGCCTTTCTAGCCCCCCAAAGAATGGCATGACATTGACATCTCGTCTAGCCATTTCTACAGGTGTATAATCTTTATTGTCATATTGTGCGTTGACTCCTGCGTTGCCCAATTTGTCCACCAGAGCATAGGCAAAAGCACCCGCCGTAGGTCCGCCTGCAGCCGTAGCAAAACAAGCTGCGCCCACAGCCGCTGTCTTGGCTAACGCACGCACGAGTTTTTCTTCTTCAGATTCTTTTTTTGCTTTTTCGAGCAATTTTTTTTCTAAACTTTTTAAGCTATCGTCTAATGCTTGTGCAATTTTTTCTAAATTAAGTCCGACTAACCCCAGACTATCTATGGTAGATTCATTTTTCTGCAAGTCGGCATAACCCGTGTTGATGGCTTTGTCCAATTTTGTAATCAACGCCGGAATGGATTCAAGAAATTTCTTACGGTCGTTGATGTTTTTCATCGCCTCGTTTGCTTGAATGTAAAGTTCCAAGTCCGAATCCAAATTATTTTTTATAAAATCGTTGATGCTCGTAAAAGACAACACCGGTCGGTAGCCCAATGGGTTGTTGAACTCGTCGAGATAGCGTTGATCTACTACGTTTTGCGCTACCATATCCAATTCTGCCTGCAATTTTCTTGCCTCTATCAATTTGAATGAATAGTAGTTGCGGGCCGTTTGGTCTGAACTGGTTTCCACTTCCTGTTTGGTGACTTTTATTAATTCATCAATACCTTGTGCAATAGCGCGCAGGTTTTTCAACACTGCAGCCGTATCGGAGGGCGGCAATGATTGAAAATCCTTTATCTTGTTTTTTTCTAAGGTCAGTTTGTGTCGCAGATAGATTTCGGAAGGCTTAACAAAAGCATCCGTAGATAAATAATTCGTTGAATACACTGGCTTGGGTTCTATTGCATAGTTTTCATACGCTTTTACAAATGACCATGCTGCATTTTGTCCTTCTACTGTAGTCAGGTCGAGTATAGTGAACGTAGCAGCAGAGACTTTTGTCAAAATAGCTTTGTTACATACCAAACCACCCCGTTCTTCAATATCAATCTTTGCAGAAAGTATTTCATATTTTGGTGCTTTGATCCCTTTTATTTTTGTGATGATACCACCTGTCGCTTCATAATCAAGCGAAACATCTGACATTTTTTGGGCGGGAACATAATACGGACCACGTCTTCCGCGCGCATTTTTGGCAATAAATTCGTAAGGCACTCTGTCTCTCGGAATATTTACAGTGATTCTCCCACCGTTACCTCCCTCACCAGGCTTTCTAACTTTGCAGTTTTCCCAATTTAATCGCGTATCTGCGCTGCCATCCCAATATTTACCTCCGTAGTAAAATAAACCAGAGTAACCATTATATTGGGCTTTTACAACTGATGTACCTAAATTTGGATTGTAAGTACCCGTCGTACCACCTGTTCTTTGCTCGGTTTTACTGGGGGTAAGCCAACTTCCCAATGAAGTAAAAGTACCCGGACTATGGTCTATGGCAATGATATTAGTCCCCATTTGGGCAATATTTTGGTTCCAGTAACAATTGGACTCTTGCTTATTGGATATTTTATCATCTTTATATACCCAAATGTCTTTTATCGGGGTGAAAGGGTTGTAGATTATCTCCCCAAACTGTACGACTTGGCCGTCGCCGCCCTCTGCTTCTAAAGTGATTGGTGGAAGGGTACTTCGCGAAGATTGCTCGCGACCACCTCGAATTATAGAACAAATGATATGTATATTGCCCGCATTAGCACCCTTTTTTGCTTGGGTGGCTTTTTGGCTTTCTCTCCTAGGCCGTGGAGTAGTTTTTAAAATTTTATCTTTCCCCCAGTTTATCACCCTGGCGTGAATCAATACATTCACGCCGGGAAACCACAGTGATGAGTCAAGAACAAAACTATCACAATGGATACTCAGGTTTTTCGTCAACGTTGGGTTATTGTCCAGATATTGTTTTGAAGTATCTAATTTAGTGACATTTAACTGCGTCAGTATGTCGTTTTTGATGTATTTAAGCAAGGTGTCAGTTGTAATCAACTCACCGACAATGACAACGCTACTATCACTTTTGTTAAAGGTGTAACCTGTCTTCTGCAACTGGTCTTCTTTTGAGAACACCAAATTAGTGTGCAGCGTAGTTAACGTGGGCGCAACCAACTCGTAGGGTTCGGTTTTGTCCACGCGGTAGTCGCCCGTATTTTGCGCAGCCAATTTTTGTGTGGGAAAAACGTGCGCTAAAACACAAAGGAAAGCAAATATTGATTTTTCAATGCTTTCTAGTCCTTTGAAAAATGTACGTAAAGAACTCATAATGAATTAATGAAAATAATTGAAATCACCTACTCTCTTCAAGGCTTTTCGGTGACCGCCTGTTTATCGGGAATAAAAGGTTAGAAAATGAACACCACATCCAGACATTGCAAGCCCGGCGCGACTGCAACCGCAGCACGACGAGATATACCAATCCGAGCCAGGTCATCGGGCTGGACGAGGTGGAATCAAACAAATGATATTTAGGTTACACTACACTACACTAAACAGGCTCAGGCTTGCCCTAAGTACCGGATGGCCCATTTCAGCAGGGCATTTTTTTCGGGCGGGAGGCCCAGTTTTTTTATGATATTGGAGCGGTGGTTTTCCACTGTTTTTTCGGAGATGAACAACATGTTGGCGATTTCTTTGGTAGAATGCTGTTGGGCGACGAGTTCAAGAATTCTTTTTTCCGCAAAACTGAGTTTGTGCAATACGTCCGATTCGTTATTGGGCAGGTCGTGCTCGAGGCTTTCGGTCAGTTCCTTACTAAACCAGGTACTCCCACTCAGCACCGCGTTGACGCAGTCTTCCAGCACATCGGTAGAGAACTCTTTTAACACGTAGCCCTTCACGTTCAATGCTTTGGCTTTGTTAAAAATGGTCAACTCTTTGTGCATGGTGAGCACGATGACTTTGGTGCGTACGGTGGCTGTTTGGAGTTTTTCCAAGACTTCCAGCCCGTTCATGCCGGGCATACTCATGTCCAGCAGGGCAATGTCGGGGTTGTGGTGCAGAATTAAATTGTAAGCATTAATCCCGTTACTACACACTTCGCAAACATGGTGCCCGCGTTGCTCCAAGTAAACTTTTGTGCCCATCAAAATGAAGGGGTGGTCGTCGCTGATGAGTATTTTAGCCATGCTTAGTGCAAATATTGTAGGGCAAAGATGCGGTCAAAAGCCCTTAATATGGCATAGGGGGTAATACCTATATTCTATTTGCACAAAAATAATAGTACCTTGCTCCCCGATTGTTACTGCCTGTATATGAAAAAAAAGATACTAGTTTTTGTAGTTGTCCTAAAAATTGCCATTCTAAATTTAAACGCACAAATCAATTTCAACGTAGATAGCCTTGCTGCCGTAAATGCGCGGTACACCAGTGCAGATACCGTCAAAGTCGGGCTTTTGGTACAGTTGGCGGAGGGCTATAACAAAGCAAGGGATGCCGCCAATGCCGTATTGGTCGCCAGTCAGGCCATTGAGTTGGCTAAAAAGTTGGATTATCCAAGTGGTGCCGGCCAAGCCTTGTTCAAGTGCGCTTTGGCGAAATTCAACCAAGGCCAAATCTCCGAAGCGATGGCTTTGATGCAGGAGGCGCTGGTCTATTTCCAGCGCACGGGCGAAAAACGCAGAACGGGTGCTGCCCTGAACTGGCTCAGCATCTTTCACAATACATTGGGAGATTTTAAAAAATCCATTGACATTGCCGAACAGACCGCAAGGCTCTATGGGGCCATCGGCGATAAATTACAGGCTGCGCACAGCCTCCAACTTGTGGCAATGGGTTATAGCGATTTGGGCGAAGCCGAAAAAGCCATCGGCTTCTTTGAACAGGCTCTCCAAACCTACGTCAACATGAAAGACCGGGCCTCCGAACTCAAGGTGTATATTAACTTGGGAATACTTCACTGGGAACAGGCGGCCTACTTGCCTACATTGGAGTGCTTTCAAAAAGCACTAAAAATCAATGAACAGGTAGGCAATGTGGCCGATCAGGTTAAAATATTACAAAATTTTGGGGGCTTATACTGCGAATTGGAGGATTTCCCCAAAGCCATTGAATACACCCTGTTGGCCTTGGAGGAAATCAAAAAAAACAATATCCAGGACCCGGTTGCCTTGTTGATGGTGTATGGAAACTTGGCAACGGGGTATTTGGGAAATAAGGAGAATGATAAAGCATTGGAATACAATTTATTGTCTTTGTCTTTAACCGATGGCAACCCCGACTTGAAGTACCAGCGGGCTATGGTAGAAGGCAATATCGGTTCCATATACCAAGGCCGGGAACAGTATGGCCGTGCTTTGGATTACCATCAACGGGCATTGGCGACTTTTCAAGAGATGGAAAGCCGCGAGGATGAGGCCCGGACATGGGGGAATATTGGGGAGGTCTTGTATGTTGCTCCAGACAGTGTGTTGCAAAGCCGCAACATCCCCGTCAACAGCAGATTAACGATGGTGGAAGAAAGCATCCAGAAAGCCTTAACAATAGCCGAAGTCATTAAGTTGCCCAATTTGGTGGCGGATATATCCGCCAAATTTAGTAATTTTTACGAAAAAAAGGGCGATTATGTCAATGCTTACCGGTTGTATAAACAATACTTTACCATAAAAGACAGCATTGCGGGTGATGAAGTGAACAAAGCCATCACCCGAAAACAAATCCAATTTGAGTTCGATAAAAAGGAAGCCGAACTAAAATTTCAGAACCAACACACTGCCGACCTGCTGGAACAACAAAGGTTAATTGCGTTGCAACAGCAGCAGCAGTTGCGGATTAATGGCCAGGCACTCCAGATCAGCAATAAGGAAAAGGAACTCCAGCATTTGGCCTACCTCAAGGAAAAAGCCGAAAAGCAGGAAAAAGAGCAACAACTTTCATTGGCAGAAAGCCAGCGACAACTGCAAGCGGCAGATTTGGTCACTTTGGCCAAAGAAAAACTGCTGCAAGCCGAAAATTTGGCCAAACAGAACGCTTTGATTGGGTTTCTGTTGGCCACACTCGCCGCATTGGTGTTGGCGGCTTTGGCGTATTATTTGTGGCTGAGGCAACGGCAGGCCCACAAAGAAATAGCCATCCAACAACAATTTACCCGGCAATTGCTCGAAAACACCGAGGCGGAGCGCGGGCGCATCGCACGCGACCTGCACGACGGCGTTAGCCATGAGTTGTTGGTGCTTAAAAGGAGTTTAGGGCAGGGTAGTACCAGTGCCGACCAAAAAATTGACCTTATTCTGAACGATATCCGGCAGATTAGCCGCAACCTGCAACCCGTTATGCTCGAAAACATAGGGCTTCAACTCAGCCTTGAAAGTTTGTGCGAGCAGTATATGGAACTGCACCGATTGTTTATCGTGCACGACATCGAATACCATACGCGCTTATCACCCAGTGCCGAACTCCATATTTTCAGGATCGTACAGGAAGCCCTCACCAACACCATCAAATACGCCGGGGCCAATGCCGCCAAATTGAGCGTAAAAAGCGATGATTCGGGCTTAAACATCACCATCGAAGACAACGGGAAAGGCTTCAACGTGGATGCCACTCTGAAAAACGGCCAATCGTTTGGCCTAAACAGCATCCTTCAGCGCAGCAAATTGTTAGGGGCCGAGGCCAGCATTAAGTCCTCAAGCGGGGGGACAAGGGTGGAGGTGCGGATGGGCGTAGAAAATGCAGCGGGCTTTAAAAAATGAACTTCAAACAAATACCACCCCAACGCTGTTAATAGTCAAAAATATTGCCTATGCCTTTTTTATACGATAACCGCAGAGGTTTTTTAACCAAATTTTCATTAGGACTATTATCTATGTTTGGACTTTCTAACCATAAAATTTCGGACGACGATGATAAGTCAGCCGAAAAACCCGCTCACCCTGTCCTCGACGTAAAACCCATGGGATTTGCCTGGGATACCCTCGATCCGTTTTTGTTTTGTGTGCACCACGAGGATCAGTTTCCCAAGGGCAACGATAATTTAGGACCTGACGATACCATGAAAGGCCGCAGCCTCGGCGATGACTTTATTATTAGAAACGGTTATCGCATGTACCACGGTAAAGTCGTACCAGGATTTCCAGGGCACCCGCACCGGGGCTTTGAAACCATCACCATCGTTCGCGACGGTATTGTGGACCACGCCGATTCTCTGGGCGCATCGGGTCGTTACGGCGAAGGTGACGTGCAATGGATGACCGCCGGAAAAGGAGTGCAACATTCCGAAATGTTTCCTTTGTTAAAAAAAGATGAAGAAAATCCCCTCGAATTGTTTCAAATCTGGCTCAATTTGCCCAAAAAAAGCAAAATGGTCGAGCCGCATTTCAAAATGTTGTGGGGCAGTAAAATTCCTAAATACCGGCACGCCGACTCTCGGGAACGCAACACCGAAGTAGAAGTCATTGCGGGTAAACTGTACGACCACGAAGCCCCGGCACCGCCGCCCAATTCCTGGGCCGCCGATCCGGCCAATGAAGTAGCGGTGCTGAACATGAAACTGGATGCCAATGCCATTTTTACCCTGCCCAAAACCGCTCAGTCGGGCATTAATCGGGTGTTGTATTTTTACATTGGTAACCAAATTTCCATTGACGGAAAAACCATTGACAAATACCATTCTATTGTGGTCAACGCGGCGGTTGATCTCGAAATAATCAACGGCGACGCCGAAGCCCGCATTTTGGTGCTGCAAGGCAAACCCATCGGGGAAACCGTTATCCAATACGGTCCCTTTGTGATGAATTCAAAAGAAGAAATTCAGCAGTCATTTCAGGATTACCACGCCACCCAATTTGGTGGTTGGCCCTGGAAACGCTACGACCAGGTGCACGACCGCGGTTTAGGCCGGTTCGCCCGCCACGCCGACGGCACCTACGAAGAAGGCGTTTAAATAGATTGCATCGCGTGTACCACTGCTTTAATGGTATCCGCGTTACTGGCAAAATAACCCGTTTCCAGCCCCGGAACTTCGTGTTCCGTGGGCTGTTCTATTTTGTGCCGGGCCGACAAATGAAACGCCGAAGCCCCGGTAAACCGCCAAAGATCGACGATATTATGCGCGTGGATTCCGCTTCCCGGCATGATGGTCATGCGATTGGTGGCTCGGGTAACCCAATGTGCCAATTGTTCACGCCCTTCCCACGCCGATTTTTCCTGACCAGAACTTAAAATGCGCGAAAAACCCAGATCAATTAAGGTTTCTAACGCCTCGTCGGGGTTTTGAACAAAATCAAAAGCCCGGTGAAAAACCAATTCCAGGTCACCCGCCGCTGCGGCCATCGTTTTTAAAGCGCCAATATCCAGGTGCCGCGCTTCGGTTAATGCGCCAATAACGACGCCGTGAATACCATTTTCCCGGCAAAAAGCGATGTCATCGGCCATGATACGCACTTCGGCGGACGAAAAAACGAAATTTCCTTCGCGCGGGCGAATGAGCGCGCAAACGGGCATTTCGGCGACTTGAACGGCCGCGCGAATCAGCCCGGGCGAAGGCGTGAGACCTCCGGTATCCAGAGCCGAACACAATTCAATGCGGTGTGCACCACCGTCGCGGGCCGCCAATACAGATTGTAAATTGGCCGCACATACTTCAATTGTTACCATAAATTAATTTTCCTATCGCTGATGTGGCAGAATTACCAAAAAAATTCAGACCTTCGATGTGTATACTTTAGCGTTGATGTTTTTGCTGGTGAAAACCGGGGTAAGTCCCGATAAAATTTTGCGCAAAATCGCACCTCGCCCGGTATGATAATTATAACTGCAAAAGTCAAACAATCCTGTCAATATGCATTCCAAAACTACGCTGCTTTTTTTTACCCTGCTTTTGTCGTGCATTTTGGGCCGATTAAAAGCGCAAGATATCCATTTTTCAATGGCCGACGCCAATCCGCTGTTGTTAAACCCGGCTTTGAGTGGAATGTATCGCCCCGATTGGCGCGCCGCCGTTCAGTACCGCAGCCAATGGCAAACGGTTCCGGTGCAATACCGCACCATCATGGCCAATTACGACACCAAGTTGATTCAGCAAAATAACAATATGCTCTCCGCCGGTTTGTTGTTGGCTCAGGACAAAGCCGGTGATGCGGGCCTGAGTTGGACCCAGGTGGGGGTGCGGGTAAGTGCGGCTCATATGCTCAACCCAAAACACGCCCTTTCGGTGGGTTTTTCGGTGGATGCCGTTCAGCGAAAGTTTGATGTTTCGGGGTTGAAATTTTTCAACCAATGGAATGGCGATAATTACGACCCCAATTTGCCCAATAAAGAAGATACCAATAACGCCAGTAAAGTACGCCCTTCGGTGGCTGTTGGTACCAATTGGCACTACGAAGCCGGTTCATCCAGCCGGACCACAATAGACGCGGGTATAGCGATGGCACACCTGAATCGCCCGGCCGTTCATTTTCAAAATTTTACCCCCTCCAACTTGGCCCCGAGGTGGAGCCTCTACACATTTTCTACCCTTCAAAATACTGAAAAGATAGATTATATCGTTTCTGCCTACGCCCAACGCCTCAAAACGGCCACGGAAATTGTGCTTGGTGGCGGTGTAAGGTATTGGTTAAGCGACCAAACTTCCATTAAAACAACACTTTCCGGCCGCATCGGCGACGCTCTGATTCCGGCGATTCAGGTACAACAAAATCAATGGACAGTAGGCGTGAGTTATGACGTCAATTTATCCGGATTTAAAGTGGCCACCGGCCGAAGAGGAGGATTCGAAGTTGTTCTTTTATATACCCCATTGTCCGTTAAGCCAATCAAAGACCTCAAAGGTTGTCCCATATTTTAACTGTTTGCAAAATCTACAACCATTCCCAATGTCGTTACCTTTTTCTAGCCATTATTTGTTGATTTTTGTTCTTATTGTGAGTACTTCCCCGGTGCTCAACGCCCAGTCCAAACGCGCATACGAAAAGGCGGGAGATCGGGCATTTAGGGGAAAAGATTTTTCTTCCGCGTTTAATTATTACGGAAATGCACTCAATAAAGCCCCCGACGATACCGATATTTTGTGGAAATACGCCGAAAGCGCCAAGGTCTTTTATGCATTTAGCACCGCCGAAAAAGCCTATCGCCAAATTGCCAAAAACGATGCCGATGCCGCCCAATATCCTTTGGTCCATTTCCGGCTCGGCGAATTGAGCCAGTTGCAGGGCAATTACACCGAAGCCATGCGCCATTATGCCAAATACCGCGAAGTACAATCCAATCAAGACGATTTTTTTTGGAAAAAAGCCCTGCGCGAAGAAGCCAGTTGCGCCTGGGCATTGGAGCAATTGGGAAAAAATTCCGAAGTAAAAATTACCCATTTGGACAAAAAAATAAACAGCCCTTACAGCGATTTCGCCGCCTTCGGGCGGGGTGATACGCTTTTCTTTTCGTCGTATCGTTTTGAAAAACGCGAAAAAGAAAATAAAAAACGCATTTCACGCCTGATGATCTCCATCAATGGCCGCAATGCCCGCGAACCAATGGGCGGAATTCCCGCCGGTGATTCGGCCCACGTTGCCCACGCCGCTTTTTCACCCACGGGCGATTTTCTCGTTTTTAATTATTGCAAAAACATTAACCCCAACGATATCCGCTGCGAATTGTGGATGGTGGTAAAAGATATTAAAGGCCGTTGGACCAAACCGGTGCGCCTCCCCGAACCCATTAATCAAAAAGGTTTTACCAGTACCCAGCCTTCCATTAGTGTGGACGACAAAACGGGTGGGCTTACGCTTTGGTTTGCCAGTGACCGGCCGGGCGGAAAGGGTAGCCTCGATATTTGGTCGGTTCCGCTCGATACCATTTGGTTTTGCCCCTGTAACAAACCCCTCGACGCTCGAAAACCCCAGCGACTTCCCCGGTTCGATACGCCCAAGGTGGTAGAGGGCGTAAATACACCCGATAACGAGTTGTCGCCTTTTTTTCACGCGCCTTCCAATACCTTTTATTTTAGTTCCGATGGCCGGAACGGATTTGGGGGTTACGACGTGTACAAAATCACCCCAGGGCTTGATTCGTTGCCCGTTAACGCGGGTGCCGGGATCAATACAAGTTACAACGACCTCTATTTTTCGTTAAAAAATGACGGAAAAACGGGCTATTTAAGCAGTAACCGCCCCGGCTCGTTTTACCTCGACGAACGCAACAAAGCCTGTTGCAACGATATTTACGCCGTGTCTTTACCACAAGCGCGCCAACCCGTACCAACTACGCCTTTGGTGCCCGAATTTGAACCGGCAGTTACCGTAAAAGCCGTGCCCGAAAAAGAATCCATTCCGGTGTTGCCCCCCGTGGTTGTGCCGCCCAAAGTGGAAGATTTTGTGGGTTTACCCTTGTATTTTGATAACGATGAACCCGATCGGCGCACGCGCAAAACCACTACCCGGAAAACCTACGAAGAAACGGCTTTAACGTACCTCGAACGCCAGGAAGAGTACCGCCTGCGCCGCTCCGAAGGATTACAAGGCAAAGCCGCCGAAGTAGCCGAAAATGACGTGGATGCCTTTTTTGACAACGAAGTGCGGTCGGGTTACGAACGTTTGGGCCAATTGTGCGAATTATTACTCGTTCGTTTACAATCCGGCAAACCCGTCGAAATTGTGATCAAAGGCTTTACCAGCCCCCGCGCCCAAAGCGATTACAACCTGAGTTTGGGCCGTCGGCGGATTAGTAGCGTACGCAACCACATGGCCGCCTGGTCCGATGGGGCATTGTTGGCTTATATTAACAACGGAATGTTGCGCATCAGCGAAACCAGTTTTGGCGAAACCACCGCCCGCCTGGGCCTCAGCGATGACCTCAAAGACGAGCGCAACTCGGTGTATCACCCGGATGCCGCGCGGGAACGCCGCGTGGAAATTGTAGAAATTAAATAACTGAAATGTCGAAATATAACACCATGAATTCTTTTTATCGAATATTTGTTCTTGTCTTTTGTATCAATGGACTGAACCAACTTTCTGCTCAAACCGGCAACCTCGAAACCTTAGAAAAAGGCATCGTGGAGTACAATAAACTACATGCCTTGTCCGAATCGGCCGCCGAAGGAACCGTTTCAGCCGCCGAACTGAGCGCTATGGAAGAAATGCTCCAAAACGGTACCACCCATTTTGACGCGGTATTGCGTTCGCCCGCCGATTCGTTGCACAATATTGCCCAATATCTGAAAAATACCATTTTGTACGATTATGTACAAACCTTGTTTCAAAGTGGCAACACCTCCAAAGCCGCTCCTTTGTTGCTTGGTATGAACAACGGCATGAACAAATTGGCCGAACTCACTTACCCTTTAATTTTTGAAGGAAATACCAAAGCCATGACCATCCAATGGTCCGATTTTGTTCCGCAATTGTTTAAATACAACGTGCAGGTAGGGGAGCAGTATTTCGCCAGCAGCCAGTATGATACCGCGTTGGTATTTATTCGCAAAGCCCGCGACCTCAACGACTGGGATACCCGCCAGATGACCTTAAATATTGACCGACTCGTGCGCATCAAGGAAAGTAAAAATGAGTACGACGAAGAAATGCTGGAATCGGTGCTGCTCCTGATGACCAATTACGGCGATATGGATCAAACCGCCCGCGCCAATGCGCCGCAGTTGAGCGAAGTGCCGCAGCGTTGCCAAAAAATTATTGAAAAAATCCTGAAGGAGAACGCTGACCTTTCCGACAACGGCGAAGTATGGGCGCGCACGTACAGGATGTTGGTCAATGAGCAAATGAACGGCCCAGCGCTCGATTTTGCCCAAAATGCACTCAATGCAGGGTATAAAGACCACGAATTTTTGTTGTCGGTGTTTCCTTTGTCCATCACCGAAAACCGCAAAGACCTCGCCCGTAAGGTCATTGACCAATATGCCGCCGACGTTGAATCCACCGAATGTGATAACCTGACGGTAGTGGCAGACAACTATACGACGTTAAAAGAAGATATTTTGGCGCAAAAATTCCGCGATAAAGCCGAAAAATGCGCCAAAGCCAAAGCCAGAGAAATTAAAGTATCGGGCCGCGACGGCGGGTTGTACGTGGGAACCTACGTGTTCCCCTGGATCAGAACCGATTGGGGCGCGGTGGCCGCCATTCAAACCCGCAAGCATTTATTCGAGTTCTCGTACCAGTCTTTGAGCGACCGCCGCGATCGTTTGTACGATTTGCGCATTCGGGGTGTGGACGGTGCCGCCGACCAAAAAGCCCGTTGGGACGGCTATTATACCCACTTTGCCGCCAGCCGGGTTAAAGGCAAAAAAGGTGCCCGTAGATACAGCGGTATCCTGTTGGGGTACAATTTGCGCGAATTTCAACCGATGGTGGTGAATACCATTACCAATGAATTGGGCGAAACGTTGAACACAAAACCCGAAGTATTTAAAGCCAAAGAGCAGCGATATATTTTTATGCTCAACGGTGGTTTGCACAGTTACGGTCGTTATTTTGCCTCCGATTTTTACATGGGTTACGGTTTGTCGTGGAATTCGTTTGACCGTGGAAATGCGAATTTTGACAATAAAAACTACAATTACGAGGATAACGCGTTGCTCAACGGCCGCAAGGCGGGGCGCATGTCTTTTATGATGCGCATTGGGGTAACCATTGGTTTTCAACTGGGGCCACGCACGTTTGAGCCTAAGAAAAAGGCAAAAAAAGAGAGCCAATCCTAATGGACTGGCTCTCAGCGATTGCGGACAGAGCGGGATTCGAACCCGCGGTACGAGGTTACCCGTACGTCGGTTTAGCAAACCGGTGGTTTCAGCCACTCACCCATCTATCCGGGTATTCGCTAAATCGGACGCAAAGATAAGGGCACGGGTTTTAAACCGCCAAATTGTTTCTAAATTTTTTTGCAAAAAACATGCGTCATCCCAAATTTTAGCGTAAAAATAACCTACTGACCTTCATTTGAAAAAAAACCGGGATGACGCATGTTTGTTTTTTTTGCCCTTTACCACTATTCAATCCACACTTCGGTCGCCCCGTAACCATATTTGTGGTGGTATTCGTTTTTAAATTTCCGCACAAATGGCATCGTGCGCAATCGGTCAGCCACCGTTTCCTTCAGTTTGCCTTCGCCAATTCCGTGAATAACAAACACCCTTGAAGCACCTACCCGCAGCGCGCGTTCCATAAATGATTCAAAATGCTTCATCTGGATCCGCAAAATTTCTCCTTTGTCTAAGCGCGCATAACCGGGCATTAATGCCTGAATGTGCAGGTCAATTTCGGGTTCAAAATGCGCAAATGCTTCCACGTTGTACAGTTCAAATTTGCGGGAATTGCCGTTGCTGCCGCTGCTGCTTTTGGCTTGGCTCTTTTTTTGTTGCGTATAGTCCTTTAGGTTTTCGGCTTCTTTTTGTTGCGCAATGATTTTTTCAAAACGATCAAAAATGACGAATTGATGCGCCGGAACCGTAATAATGGGCGTAAAATCAAAGTTTTTGAAAAACTGCTTGGGCCGGATTTTGAGCACTTTAAACAATTCGTCGTCGGTACCCGCCGTGGTAATTCGCCGAATGGCTAATTCCGCCTCCGGGCTGTCGTTCAGGTCGTCGGAGAGCATATCACCTACCTCGTAAATGGTGTAAGGCTCCATTTTTCCGTCGAGACCCAGGATGTTTTCTTCCCCAATAAAGATATTGAGTTCGTACAAAAAAGCGTGTTCGGTATCGTTGAGCAGCCAGGTTTTATAACGGGTAACAATATCGTCTTTGCCGGGCATGGGTTCAAACACCAACTGAATACCTTTGGGTTGTTCGATGGGCGTTTTACTGGCAATGACGCGCAGGGGAGGAGGGGCCGGGGCCGATTTGGGGGCTACCGCAAACTTATTCATAGCGGTAACGGCTTCCAGGTCTTCTTCAAAGGCCGGAATGAGAGAAGAGGGGTCGTCGTCGAAACGCAACTGTACCATTCCGTTGCCCATAGGGTTAACAACAGTGGCCGTTTCGCCCGTAAAACGTAGTCGAACTTTTGTACCTGGTGGAAAAATCATGCACAAAGGTATTGATTTTCAAAAAAAAATTACCTTTGCGGCTATTGGTATAATTTTATTCAAACCAATTAGCAAAACTGTGGACTTTAAAAAATTTCTCCCTCACGTTATAGCAGCGGTGATTTTGTTGGCCGTGTCTATGATTTTTTTCGCGCCCAATGCCTTTGAAGGAAAGGTATTGTACCAATCGGATAACGATAAAGCACGCGGCATTCAAACGGAAATTCAACAGTATTTTAAAACCGAAGGCGAAACGCCACTGTGGACAAATAGTCAGTTTGGTGGTATGCCGTCGTATCAGGTGTACACCCGCGCCGAATCGGACATGATTCGTCCTTTTTCGCGGGCAACGTACCTGTTTCAGGATATTTCATCCGTATGGGCGCAAACCTTTGGCCTCATGCTGATGATGTACCTGTTTTTGTCGGTGCTTCGGCTCGATTGGCGGGTAGCCCTACTGGGCGCTTTGGGGTACGGTATTACCACGTACAATGTGGATATTTTGGAGGCGGGCCACACCACCAAAGTCATGGCTTTGATCATGATGCCGGGTATGTTTGCCGCCGTAGTGTTGATTTTACGCAACAGATGGCTCTTGGGTGGTGGAATGCTGGCCTTATTTACGGCCATGCAATTGTACGTCAACCACGTTCAAATAACCTATTACACCCTGCTGCTCATCGGTATATACTTTTTGGTAGAATTGGTGGCCGCTATCCGGCAGCAAAACCTCAAAAACTGGGCCATTAGCGCAGGCGTTGCCGGTTTAGCGTTGGTATTGGGCATGGGCACGGGTGCAGCGCGGATGCTCACCACCTGGGAATATAGCAAAGAAACCATTCGCGGGGCTTCTGAATTACCCACAAAAGCCAGCAAAGGGGATGGTTTGGACAAAGATTATCTCTTTGGCTGGAGTTATGGCATTGGCGAAAGTTTTACCCTTTTGGTACCGCACGCGTATGGTGGCGGTGCCAACGAACAATATAAAGATTCAAAATTGGTGCGGGCATTACCCGCCGAAAACCGTCGGGGAATTGGTAGTGTATTTTACATGGGAGAACAACCTTATGTGGGTACGGCCATTTATTTTGGCGCCATCATTTGTTTTTTGGCCCTTTTGGGTGCCATTTTGGTTTCCGGGGCGATCAAATGGTGGATGTTAATTGGTGGCTTGTTTGCGTTGTCGTTGGCCTGGGGAAGACACTTTTTCCTCAACCACATCTTTTTTGATGTACTCCCGATGTTTAACAAGTTTCGGGCGGTAAGTATGGCCCTTGGGGTTTCCCAAATGTGTTTTGCGGCCTTGGCGGCTATGGGTTTACAGGCCTTTTTATCGGGTGGATATTCCGCCGATGCGAAGAAAAAAGGCTTGTACATCGCAGCCGGTTCCACCATTGGTTTGTGTTTGCTGGCCATGTTTATGCTGGATACCACGGGACCGAACGATGCCAAAATATTTGGTAACCAAACGCAGTTATTAAAATTATTACAAGAAGATCGCGCAGCCCTCATCAGTTCTGATGCCATGCGTTCAATGGGCTTTATTGCGGTAGCGGCGGCGTTGTTGTTTTTCTATTTGCGCGGCGGTATAAAATCAACCGTGGTAGCAATGAGTATTTTGGTATTGGCCCTGGCCGACCAATGGATGGTGAGTTCCCGCAATATTTCACCGGAAAAATACACTAATGCCCGTAATACCACGGCACCTCCCAAACCGGAAGCCTTTGATTTGGAGATTCAAAAAGACAAAGACATCCATTATCGCGTATTAGATTTGGCTCGGGGAAGTATTACCTCCAACGGAACCAACTCTTATTTCCATAAAAGTATCAATGGGTACCACGCTGCTAAATTGCAACGCTTCCAGGAAGTGGTGGAGAAATACCTGGACGGTGAAAAAATTAACGAATCGCTCCATATTTTGGGTATGATGAATACCAAATACATCATTGCGCCCAAAGGTGAAGTGATTCCCAACCCAAAAGCCTACGGGCACGCCTGGTTTATTAAAAATATTCAGGTGGTAAAAGACGCGGACGAAGAGTTGAACGCGCTCGGCGCATTAAATCCCCGCGATACCGCCGTGGTGCAGGCTTCCTTTGCCACGGCTATAAAAGGATTGGAATACACCCCCGACTCAACGGCAACGATCAAATTGTCTTCGTACCATCCCGAAAAAATGATGTACGAATATTCGGCGGCTACCGAGCAGTTCGCGGTATTCCCCGAACAGTATTACCCACCGGCAAAAGGCTGGAAATGTTACCTCAATGGTCAGCCGTACGACGATTTTGTTAAAGTGGATTATTTGTTGCGCGGCCTTAAAGTGCCCGCCGGACAAAACATGAAACTCGAAATGCGTTTTGAACCGGCATCGTGGAGAATCGGGAATACCATCGGGCTAGTCACTAGTTTAATTACCCTTGTTTTGTTTGGCGCCGGTATGTTTTTCTGGTACAAATCGGGCGAAACAGTAGAAAGCGAAAGCCTGGTGGATACAGACACCTCCGACGTTAAAAAAGCGGAGCCAAAATCTAAAAAATAGTTTGGCACAAGTATTGCTAACTATCTGATTGATAATGAGTTTATGGGCATCCGGGTAAAGTTATCCAGCCCGGATGCCCATCCTCAATTTTATTTGCCCTTTTGACTACAATTGTTCGTAAGTATTTGATTATCAGTATTTAATTAGTGGCTTTTTTTAGGCAAATGCTAAGGTTACGTTAAGCCCCGTGGGCTAAAACGCAAAATTTGTTTTAAAAAGTCGGTCATTGAATACAAAAGTCCATACTTTTGACGTTCCTTAGCGATTATTATTAATTAATTGACACTTAAAAATAGCTCACACAGCAACGGTCTTTTATGGTGCTTCACTCATTTTTAGCCTCAATCCTGCTCTTTTTTCAAAGCACAACAGCGACAACCACAACCCCCGCAACCACTGACCACGGCAAACAAAGCCTCATCGACATTATCCTCGGCAGTAGTATGTCGGGTTTGATTGTAATCGCCGTTCTGACGGCGTTATCGGTGGCTGCTGTCGTTATCATCATCGAGCGTTACATGACGCTCACGCGCGCTGGTCAGGTGGACCAAAACTTTATGAACTCTATCCGCACCAGTGTGGAAAGCGGAAACCTTCAGGCAGCCAAAGCGCTTTGCCAAAGCGTAGATGCACCCATGGCCCGTATGGTGGAAAAAGGTTTGGATCGTATCGGTAAACCACTGGACGATATCAACAAGGCGATTGAAAACACGGGTAACCTCGAACTGCTCAAACTAGAGAAAAATCTCTCAACCTTGGCAACGATTTCCGGTATTGCCCCGATGATTGGTCTGTTGGGTACGGTAATTGGTCTGATCATTTCCTTCCAGGACATGGCTTCTGCAACCAATATTACCCCACAAGTCTTGTCAACGGGTATTTACCACGCCTTAACGGCTACGGCCTTTGGTTTGTTTGTTTCTATCATTGCCATGGCGGGTTATAACCTGTTGGTGTCTACATTGGACAAAGTTATTTTCAAAATGGAAAATACGGCTGTTCAATTTATGGACTTGCTGCAGGAGCCATCCCGTTAGTCATTGGTCCTACATACTGAGCATCGCTTGGTTGGGTGCATCATAATTAGGGATAGTCCCACGGTTTATTATGCACAAAACCTGCCGAGTCGAAGTATAATTGGTCTGATGCGCATTTTCTTCATAGATAACAAACAACAACGTAAAGAATATGGGCCTTAAACGCCGCCAGCGGGTAGAACCAGAGTTTAGTTTGGCTGCTATGATTGACGTGATCTTCTTGTTGCTCATGTTTTTCATGCTGACTTCTAAGTTCGTTACCCCCAACGCTTTGAACCTCTCACTGCCGTCCAGCAGTTCCACCACGATGGCATCGCCGTCGTTGGCTATTTCCATTGATGCCGAAAGTAATTTTTACTTTGAAGTAGATGGAAAAACCACCAAAATTGCCCGCGAACGCCTGCAGTCGTCTTTGGAGACCAGAATGAAGGCAATGGGTAAAGATCCACAAAGTACCACGATCACCGTTGTGGCCGAAAAAACCGTTCCGGTAAACGACGTGGTGTTTATTTTGGATATTGCCAACAAGTTAAAAGTAAAAACCATTCTTGCAACAGATCCTGACTCTGCTGCTCCAGTGAAAAAATAATTATGTCAAGCGCAAAAGTATATTTGGCCGAACGACAGGAAAGCGAAGATCGCATCAAAGCAACTGTAATGAGTGTAGTCTTACACGCTTTACTTGCCCTGTTGCTTTATTTTTATAAGTTTGGCGATGGTCAAATTGCGGAAGAACCTCCGGCTATTGCCATCGAACTCGAATGGGGTGGTGGTGGCGATAATGCGGCGGCCGGTGAACCCGACAAGGGCATGAACAGCGATTATACGCCTCCCGGGGAGAGCGAACCAACGCCCGTTACGCCTTCGGCAACCACACCTCCGCCTACAACTGCGCCAGTCACTGACCCAACGCCCACTAAGGCCACAACCCCTTCTACGCCCACTACCGAGGACCCCAGCGTTGCCGCACTTCGCAAGCAACAGGAGGACCAGCGGAAACGCGATCAGGAAGCCGCTAAACAGCGCGCTGCGGACGAAGCAGCACGACAGGCTGCGGCCGAAAAAGCCCGTCAGGACGAAGAAGCGCGCAAATCCAAAGTGAAGAATAACGCCGGTAGTGCTTTTGGTAAACCCGGCGGTACCGGACAAGGTGCCGGTGGCGGTGGTAAACCCGGTAACGGCGGTATTCCCGGCGGCACCGGCGATAACCCCTTTGGCAAAAGTAATGGCTCTGGCGGTGGTTCTGGCGGTGGCTCCGGCGGCGGTACCGGTGTGTCTATCGGTGGCGGCCTGGGTGGTCGTGCCGTGCGTTTCCGCCCATCCATTTCGGACAATTCACAGGATGTAGGTAAAATTGTAATGGAAGTGTGCGTAGACGGTGAAGGAAATGTCACTTCGGCTACTTACACCCTGAAAGGTTCTACTTCTCAAAGTACTGCCTTGCGGAAAGTGGCCGAAAATGCCGCTAAAAAGTACAAGTTTGCGCCCTCCAGTTCCGCCAAAGACTGCGGTACTATTGCCTTTAACTTTACACTACAATAATGAGTCAACCCATAGATATTGAATACAACTCGGCCAGAGAACCCATCTCTTATCCCGAATACGGCCGCTCCATTCAGGGGTTGCTGTTGCACGCTTGCACCATCGAAAACGATTATCACCGACAAAAAACGGCGGAGGCCATTGTGGGCATGATGCAGTTGCTGAATCCTAACACGCGCGGCGTAGAAGACTACAAAGAACGTTTGTGGAACCATGCTTTTGCCATTACCAACAATAAACTCAACGTTACCCCGCCGAAAGGAATTATTATCCGCCTGGAACAAGAGCGCCCCGGTCCCGAGCCGGTTCCTTATCCCATTCCAAATACGCGGTTCCGTCATTACGGCTCCAGTATTCAAAAGTTGATTGAAAAAGCCATTTCAATGCCCGATGGACCCAAAAAAGAAGGCCTGGTGGAAGTGATTGCTTCTTACATGAAACTGGCGTACAAAACCTGGAACAAGGAACACTACGTGAGCGATGATATCGTAAAAGAAGATTTGGTTCTCCTCAGTGAAGGCCAGTTGGAACTTCACGAAGGACACAACTCTTTGGATACTTTGTCCATGTACGCCCATAAACAAGGCAAAGAAAATAAATCAACCACAACCTCCCGCAACAAAATGGGCAACAAACGCCAGTCGGGTAACAACAGTGGTGCTAAAAACAAACGAACGGGAGGCACCGGAAATAGTAGTTCCGGCAATAAAGGCGGTGGTAATTACCGGCGCAAACGATAGTTCTCAACAGGAAGTTTTTAACTTTTAATTGATAAGAGGTGCACAACCCACGCCGGAACATTTTCGTTCTATGTGGGTTCTGCACCTTTTTTATTGGCAGAATACACTTCAAAAGCCGCTCATTTTCTATTTTATTTATCTATGAGATTATTCCCTCTTTTTTTATTCGTTCTTTTGGCTCAATGTCTGGCTGCTCAAAAGAGCAACGACCAACCCAAAATTATTGTTGGTATTGTGGTGGACCAAATGAGGTACGATTACTTGTATCGTTATTCCAAACATTACGGCAACGACGGCATAAAACGTCTGCTTCGCGAGGGGTTATCTTGCGAAAGAACTTATTACGATTATATTCCAACGTACACCGGCCCCGGCCATGCTTGTATCTACACGGGCACCGGCCCGGCGGGTAATGGGGTAGTGGCCAACGAATGGTGGGACCCCGAATGGAAAAAGCACCGCTACGTAACCAGTGACCCAACCACCAAACCGGTGGGTACCGACGAAAAAGCCGGTCAGCATTCGCCAGCCGTGATGTTGAGCACCACCATTACCGACGAGTTGCGCCTCTCCAATAATTTTAAATCAAAAGTAGTGGGCGTTTGCCTCAAAGACCGTGGCAGTATCCTGCCCGCCGGGCATATTCCCAACGCGGCCTACTGGTTTAACGATAAAACCGGCACCTGGATCACGTCCGATTTTTACCCCGATTCGTTGGGCTTGCCTTCTTGGGTTCAACAATTCAATAACCAACAATTGGCCGAAAAATATTGCAACCGCGTTTGGAAAAAACAGGAAGGCATAACGTATGAAGAAAGTTTTGCCGGTTGGGCCAATAAGTATGACCGGGCTAAATACGCGGCCAGTCTTTCGGGTGGTTTCCCGCACAACCTGGCGGCGTTGCGCAAAACAATGGGCTTGGGGGTATTGCGGTTCACGCCCTGGGGCAATACCATCACCCTCGATTTTGCCCTTACGGCGCTGGACAGTATGCAACTGGGACAAGACGAATACCCCGATTTTCTTTGCCTTAGTTTTTCTTCTACCGATTATGCCGGTCACCAATTTGGCATTCACGCCGAAGAAACGGAAGATGTGTACATTGGTCTCGACCGCGAATTGGCGCGCCTGTTCAATACCCTGGATACGAAATTTGGGAAAGATAATTATTTGGTATTCCTCACGGCCGATCACGGTGGTTCTGAAACACCGCTGCATTTAAAGGAAATTGGAATTCCGGCCGACGTGTTGCGCGAAAGCAAAATTGACTCGTCGTTGAGCGCGCATTTGGCAAAAATATTTAACGATACCGCCGATGTAATTCACGAAATATCGAACCAGCAAATTTGGTTTAAACCCAATGCGCGCACCAGTGTGGACCAATTGGCCAAAGCCAGCAAAGAGTGGCTGCGAAAAATGAAGGGCATCTACGCCGTGCACGATCGCGCCGAAATTATGTCGCTGCCTTCCGATTATTGGTACGCACCCGCGCTGCGCCGGGGGTACCATCCGCGTCGTTCCGGCGACCTGTTTTTTCAGTTAGATCCCAACTGGCACCCGGATGATACTTATTTTGGCCAAGGCGGCGCCACGCACGGCTCCTCGTACGCGTACGACACCCACGTGCCTTTGTTATGGATGGGGAAAAACATTAAACCCGGACGCTACTTTGGTAATGTTTCCGTGAGCGATATTGCACCCACTTTGGCGGCAATGTTGCAAATTATGGAACCCAGCGCATCCACGGGGCAGGTCATTCAACGCGTCATGGAATAATAATCGTCAGTTCTCAACACCTTTATCCCTATGTTTAGAGTTTTTTTTATTTTTTTATCAATTATTGCGTTCCCCTTAGTTCTATTTGCCCAAAAGCCCACGGCGGCTCAGTTAGAATGGCATAACACCGAATTTTACTTTTTTCTGCATTTTGGCCCCAATACATTTACCGGGCGGGAATGGGGCGAAGGCACCGAAACCGAAGACATTTTCAATCCCTCCGATCTGGACTGTGAACAA
>JAAFJN010000058.1 GCA_013298845.1 Chitinophagales bacterium | reverse complement strand
ACTTGTACCATTACATCGCTGTAATGACCTTCAAACTCTTCCAAACCGGTAGTTCCGGCACCCGGATCTACGTCGTACACCCGGAAAATCACCATAATGGTATCACCAATGTCTTCGCAGCAGAATTTCACCTGTGGGTGGAAACGGTCCGTCAATTGACATGGGTTGTTGTCCATGCGGCGTACTTTGAAGTACACTGGTCCGCAATTATCGTAAGAACCATCGTCGAAGGTTTCAGCGTTGATAAACGCCATTCCGTCAACTCCGATGGAGATTTGGGTCCATTCGTCCGCCGCAACTTGTGGTGGCGTTTGGTCTTCTACCGTCAAGTCAAATTCGTACGTTGAAGCGTTACCGCAATCGTCCGTGATGGTGTAAATTACTTCGTGGTTACCGATGGGCAAACAAGGCGTAAAGCCAAACGTCGCCAAAGTATCCGGTGTCCACAGGTTGTTACCAGGGAACGTTGTCAATGTACCGTTTACTGTAAAGGTACCGATCAAATCGCCCGTGTATTGGTCGTAACCGTAAATGGTCGCTACCGCGCTCGCGATGCGTGAGCAAGCGTCAGATACCACTACATTTGGTAAATCAACCGTTGCGCAGCAAGTGTTGGCGTTGGTGCTCGCCACTACATCGTCAATCGCTGCAATGCTTGGACCTGTTTCATCCACTACTTTCACCAACTGCACGTAGTACTGTGGGTTAGAGGTTGGTGGGAACGGTGACGTTGGTAAACACCAATCGTAAGCCGTCCACGTGCGCAGGATTTTGTATGTGCCGTCGCATACCGGAATCAACTGGTCGCTGTACGTCGTTTGTAATTCGCAATAGTTTGAACCGGGCCAAATCGGGTAATTTTTTGGACCCGATGGGTAGTTAAACGTGATAAACGGTGTTCCCGTGGCCGATGGGCTGGTGTTCACATTCGCAGCGCAACTGATAATCGCGTCGGCTGGGAAGTTTACATCGTACACGCGGGCACCCACGATGTTGATCGTTTGTGTGCAAGAAGCAGTGTTGCCGCTATTATCCGTTACAATCCAAGTCCGGGTGATAAAGCCCGTGATGCTGCTCGCCGTTGGTGAAGTGGGGCATTCCAAATCCGTCCAAACATCGTTGTGCGATGTTGTGTAAGTGCCACAATTTTCTACCACCGTTGGGAAGGCATTGGTAATGCCTAATACGTTCGCCAAATAAACCGGATCGGTGTTGGTTTCTGCGCACGAAATCGCAATCGTGTTGCAAGTCACTACCGGAGCCAGTTTGTCTTCTACTTTAATCAGGCCCCAGCAAGAGTTACCGCCCACCAAATGGGTCACTTTTACCGCCCACGTTTTGCCAATATCATTTACACCCAATACCACCGGCGTTGCCCAAGGGCCGTTGCCCAAAGGAAGTGTGCGGTCAATGGATACTTCGTAATCATCAAAACAGGCGTAAGAACCTTCCAAAATCATGTCCGGTGTTACTTCCACCGAGCAATCGGCGTCGAGGGAAATTTGCACCAAATCGTTGCACGATACCGCCGTTGGCGTGGCCACTACGGAAACAATGGTAGATATGCTTTGGATGCAACCAGGGTCATTGGCACCATTGGCTTTTGGTACACCCCCGTTTACGGTGTATACAATGGTGTATTGACCAAGGCCAGCGCCGGGGTTAAACGACGTAGCGGGTACGCCATTTACCGTAAAGCCCTGTGATACAATGTTTGCATCGCCGGGGTTACCCGTCAACGTCACCGGATCGGAATATAAGCAAAACGGACCAGTCAAATTGGAAGTAAAGGCCGGATTGGGGTACGCGCAGGTATTGCCAACATTCAACGAAGTACCAAGACCATTAGATAAGGTAATCGTGTAACCGATGGCGTCAACGTGACGGCCACTTAATACATATCTTGTACCGTTATACGTCAGCGTAGTGCCAACGGCAATTGCCGTTGGCGCTGCCGGAGGAGCCGCACTCGTGGTGGTGAATAAGCCATTAATGGCCGTTACCGTCCAGGTTTGGCCAGCGGGAGCACTCACTTCGATGACTTCACCAAACTGGCCGTTGGTCAACGTTGTAGCATTGTTTAAGCAACTGCATGGATCAGTAATTGCCACAGCACAGTTCGTCACTGTAATAGTTGCATTTCCTGACATGGTAGAAGAACAAGCGTTCGTTGCAGAGGAAGCCACTACAGTGTAAGTACCTGCGCCAGTCTGATTGGTAAATACCAACCCGGAACCCGTCCCGGCAAGCGGGCTGCCAACGGGCGCATTATTCAACAATAACTGATAATTAAGCCCGGTTTGAGAACCACTTAAATTAATAGACAAGCCATTGTCCGTATTACACCGGGTTCCACCACCACTTACAACAAAAGAAGTATTAGGTGCAACACAAGGTGCTGGTGCAGTAGTTACGGGAGCCGAAGAAGGACTAACAAGGGCCGCATCAATATCACAGGCACAACGCGTAATGATTGTTTGTGCCGGTCCTGATTGAGCATACACCGGAACAACTGCTGACCACGAAGCACCATTATTAACAGAATATTGTAACGTAGAACCGGCAGGGCACGGAGTACCCGTAGGAGCAGTAATGCTACCTCCGGTGCTTACACACAGCGGACTACAAGTGCTGTTTGTAATTGCAACGTTAGGTGGTGCGTTGGGTAATGCCGGGCAACAGTTTGTTCCCGCATTGTTGTAATTACCAATATACGATTCATAACCCGTTGGCACTCCGGGAACAATAGCAAATATGGTATTGTTGAAGTCCGAATTTGCCATACCGGCTGCACTAGGCCCCGGATCTATTCCATTATTGTAAAGCCGAAGTCCATCTACACAGCCGCCATTCGGAATAGTAAAATGGAAAACCAACTGCTCTGTATTTGCAGTCAGAGCGGTAACTGCACCAAGTGAGCCTACACCGTGGAAGTCTGACCCTGGTGCGGACGATGGTGCGTAGATTTGTGAATTATCCACCCATGCACCACCGGCAACACTGGTTACCGTCAGCGGAGCATTGGTCACACTGGCGGGTACTACAACTGAAAGTTGCGAAGGCCCCCAACTAAAGTTAGGTTGGGTTGCCGAAGGGCGGGTAAACACCTCATAACGACTTAATAAGGAGTTGTAACGCAAGGTAAACTCCAAATTAGGAGCCTGCGCAAAAAGTTCCGGCCCTAAAAAGACTATAAAAGCCAAAAGCCAAATAAGTTTGTTGAATTTCATTGTGTAAAACTTTTCATGAAAATTATAATAAAAAACTATAAAAATATACCTAACTATGCTTTATAATTTTTTTGACCATTTGAAGACGAGCATCAATAAAAACCTTCAAAAAATAAACGCCATTTGGGCTATCTGCAAAATCAACATTAAATTTATTATTACCTTGAATGCAATTAAGGGAACCCGTTTTAATTAATTTACCAGAAATATCTGTCACCTGAAAGGGGATATCTCGTTCACTTAGACTGTAAAATTCAACCTGCATTGAATTTACTACCGGATTAGGAAACACGCGTACATTAGGAATATCTCCAACCGAGGCTACCACAACGGGGGAATAAGAGACAGAAGAATCTCTTTCTACTATTTTAAGGCGATAATAATAATAACCGTTGGCTACCACAGTACTATCAGATACCAAATATTTATTGTCTTCTTTATTCAATGAAGGCACATTAGATATACTTGAAAAATCAAATCCTGTTTCGGACCTTTGAATTTCAAAATGACTAATATTTGATTCTAAAGTAGTATACCACTTTAATAGCACTATATTATCTTGGGTGATTGCGAACAGACTTAATAGTTCTAATGGCAATGCAGAACAAGATGTTCCTCCATTGTTGTAGTTTCCTACGTAAGTTTCATATCCCTCCGGAACTCCTGGCACAATGGCAAAGATCGTATTACTAAAATCTCCTCCTCCCATACCCGGAGCAGATGAATTGGGGTCAAAACCATTAACAAAAAGTCTTAAACCAGAAACGCATCCCCCTCCGGGTAAAGTAAAGAAGAACAGTAATTTTTCAACATTTGCAACCAGAATGGTAGGGGCACCCAACGACCCAATGCCATGATAATCATGGGTAGGATCAACCTGGGGTGCATACACACGGGAATTGTCTGTCCAGGCTCCTCCCGCCAGAAAAGTGATGTTAAAGGCGTCATCCGGAACAGAACTGGGCGTTAGAATCGATATTTGAGATGGCCCCCAGAAAAAAGAAGTTTGTGTCGCATCGGGCAGTGCGAATACTTCATAACGTTGCAATACAAAATTAAATCTAAGGTTGAGTTGCAAATCGGGCATTTGCCCTACCAGCGAGACCGTGTAGAAATGAAAAAAACAGATAAGAAATAATTTACTTAATTTCATGCAGATAATTTTTGTAAAGGTTTAAGAGGGAGGTGACCCAAGAGTTGGGTCACCTCCCCAATCAAAAATTCAATCTACTATGGCAATTGCTCAATAAACAAGTCATAGTTATACAAACCCAATGTATTTAATGGGAGGTATAAACCTACTTTATTGACAAATATGAAAGTCACATCATTCTGTGGGCCTTGGTATTTAACCTTGCCGTCCATATTTACATCACCGGAATAATAACCAAATGCGGCGTTGAAATTGTAGGTACTGGAAGTATTACTTGGGTGTCCAAGTACCTGCGTAAGTATCGGAATATTGTCTGAAGCAGTTCCCTGATACTTCACTTTTCCGTCTGCGTTGGTGTTACCGGCCCACAAAGCACGTTTGCCAGACACCAATACGGTCTCCATTCCATCGTAGTTTGTAGTACCCGGGCGATTGTAAATCTGAGCATTTGTGGCATTTATAAAATCAACAATCGTTAAATCGTTGCTCATTGTAACCGCAGTAGCCGTCATGGCACCCAAGTGATTGCGGTGTTTAACTGCAACATAATACTGTTGGCCAACAAAACCCGTAAAGGTCAAAGGAGATACTCCATCGGTAGGGCTAACTATATCACCATCACGCTGAACCAATCCTGAACGAGTTTGTACCACAACAGTTGGGTTAACTGCATTGCGCAATTCTACAAATACCCAATCTACAATGGCATTGCCCGTTCCTGCATTGGCGGCCAAAACAGCCGAAGTCGTTGTTTCACCACCGCCACCTACGTGGGTGAAACGTGGATTGCTGGCACTTAATGCGGTGTAAGGTTCGGTTAATGGGAGGTAGCCGCCGCTGCGCAAATCATCGCGCATTAATCCATCACTTGTTCCAATCATTGCTCCTTGCAACATTGCTTTTACTTGCAACTTTGCAATCGGGTCGAAAACAACCGTTACTGTTACAGTTGCAACACCACACTGAGCGGGCAATGGTGTGCCGTTATCGCACACGCTGTAAGACATGTTCACTGTACCAACAAAATTGGACGCAGGGACAAAAGTTACCACGCCAGTTACCGGATTTACCGTAAAGGTACCTTGACCAGCAACCGTGAAGGTCGTCTGTACGCCAGGGGTAGCCGGATCTAAATCAATCGTGCCGGGTACCAGCGTTCCGTCAACGTCGGTATCGTTGGCCAAAATATTGATCGTAACCGGGGTATCTTCCGGAGTTGATGGAGTATCGTTGTTCGCCACCGGAGCATCGTTCACCGCTGTTACCGTTACCGGTACATTCACCGTAGCGCATACACCATTTTGATCACATACCTGAATACAAACCGTCTGAGTACCGTTGAAATTCGGGTTCGGTGTAAAGGTTACGCAGTTGCCGGGGCCACTCACGAGCGTACCATTCGCAGGTACTGCGCAAGGGCTTACCGTTAATACATCGCCCATATCAGGGTCACCTACCGTTGGGCAAATCACCACCGGAGCATCTTCGTTGGTCGTTACCGGACCTTGGGTGATGGTCGGAGCGTCGTTCACCGGTGTTACCGTTACCGGTACATTCACCGTAGCACATGCGCCATTTTGGTCACATACCTGAATACAAACCGTCTGAGTACCGTTGAAATTCGGGTTCGGCGTAAAGGTTACGCAGTTGCCGGGACCACTCACGAGCGTACCATTAGCAGGTACGGCGCAAGGGCTTACCGTCAATACAGCACCCATATCTGAATCACCTACCGTTGGGCAAATCACCACCGGAGCATCTTCATTGGTCGTTACCGGACCTTGGGTGATGGTCGGAACGTCGTTCACCGGTGTTACCGTTACCGTAATGGTCGCATCGTCACATTGTGCGGGCAATGGCGTACCATTGTCGCAAACCTGATACGTTACCGGGGTTGTTGTACCAGTGAAATTGGCCACTGGTGTAAAGGTCACCACGCCGGTTACCGGATCTACTGTAAATGTACCTTGACCAGCAACCGTAAAGGTCGTTTGTACGCCGGGGGTAGCCGGATCTAAATCAATCGTGCCGGGTACCAGCGTTCCGTCAACGTCGGTATCGTTGGCCAAAACATTGATCGTAGCCGGGGTATCTTCCGGGGTTGACGGGGTATCGTTGTTCGCCACCGGAGCATCGTTCACCGCTGTTACCGTTACCGGTACATTCACCGTAGCACATGCGCCATTTTGGTCACATACTTGAATACAAACCGTCTGAGTGCCGTTGAAATTCGGGTTCGGTGTAAAGGTCACGCAGTTGCCGGGACCACTCACGAGCGTACCATTTGCCGGTAGTGCGCAAGGGCTTACCGTCAATACATCGCCCATATCTGAGTCACCTACCGTTGGGCAAATCACCACCGGAGCATCTTCGTTGGTCGTTACCGGGCCTTGGGTGATGGTCGGAACATCGTTGGCTGGTGTTACCGTTACCGTGATGGTCGCATCGTCACATTGCGCGGGCAATGGCGTACCATTGTCACAAACCTGATACGTTACCGGGGTTGTTGTACCGTTGAAATTGGCCACTGGCGTAAAGGTTACCACGCCGGTTACCGGATTTACCGTAAAGGTTCCCTGGCCCGCAACCGTAAAGGTCGTTTGTACGCCGGGGGTAGCCGGATCTAAATCAATTGAGCCTGGTACCAGCGTTCCGTCAACATCTGTATCGTTGGCCAAAACATTGATCGTAACCGGGGCATCTTCCGGAGTTGATGGGGTATCGTTGTTCGCCACCGGAGCATCGTTCACGGCATTTACCGTTACTGTGATGGTCGCGTCGTCGCAAAGACCTCCATTATCACAAACCTGATACGTTACCGGGGTTGTTGTACCGTTGAAATTGGCCACTGGTGTAAAGGTCACCACGCCGGTTACCGGATTTACCGTAAAGGTTCCCTGACCCGCAACTGTGAAGGTCGTTTGTACGCCGGGGGTAGCCGGATCTAAATCAATTGTGCCGGGTACCAGCGTTCCGTCAACGTCTGTATCGTTGGCCAAAACATTGATTGTAGCCGGGGTATCTTCCGGGGTTGACGGGGTATCGTTGTTCACCACCGGAGCATCGTTTACGGCATTTACCGTTACCGGTACATTCACCGTAGCACATGCGCCAGTTTGGTCACATACTTGAATACAAACCGTCTGAGTGCCGTTGAAATTCGGGTTCGGTGTAAAGGTCACGCAGTTGCCGGGACCGCTCACGAGCGTACCATTAGCAGGTACGGCGCAAGGGCTTACCGTCAATACATCGCCCATATCTGAATCACCTACCGTTGGGCAAATCACCACCGGAGCATCTTCATTGGTTGTTACCGGACCTTGTGTGATGGTCGGAACATCGTTGGCTGGTGTTACCGTTACCGTGATGGTCGCATCGTCACATTGTGCGGGCAATGGCGTACCATTGTCACAAACCTGATACGTTACCGGGGTTGTTGTACCGTTGAAATTGGCCACTGGCGTAAAGGTTACCACGCCGGTTACCGGATTTACCGTAAAGGTTCCCTGGCCCGCAACCGTAAAGGTCGTTTGTACGCCGGGGGTAGCCGGATCTAAATCAATTGAGCCTGGTACCAGCGTTCCGTCAACATCTGTATCGTTGGCCAAAACATTGATCGTAACCGGGGCATCTTCCGGAGTTGATGGGGTATCGTTGTTCGCCACCGGAGCATCGTTCACGGCATTTACCGTTACTGTGATGGTCGCGTCGTCGCAAAGACCTCCATTATCACAAACCTGATACGTTACCGGGGTTGTTGTACCGTTGAAATTGGCCACTGGTGTAAAGGTCACCACGCCGGTTACCGGATTTACCGTAAAGGTTCCCTGACCCGCAACTGTGAAGGTCGTTTGTACGCCGGGGGTAGCCGGATCTAAATCAATTGTGCCGGGTACCAGCGTTCCGTCAACGTCTGTATCGTTGGCCAAAACATTGATTGTAGCCGGGGTATCTTCCGGGGTTGACGGGGTATCGTTGTTCACCACCGGAGCATCGTTTACGGCATTTACCGTTACCGGTACATTCACCGTAGCACATGCGCCAGTTTGGTCACATACTTGAATACAAACCGTCTGAGTGCCGTTGAAATTCGGGTTCGGCGTTGTTCACCACCGGAGCATCGTTTACGGCATTTACCGTTACCGGTACATTCACCGTAGCACATGCGCCAGTTTGGTCACATACTTGAATACAAACCGTCTGAGTGCCGTTGAAATTCGGGTTCGGCGTAAAGGTCACGCAGTTGCCGGGACCACTCACGAGCGTACCATTTGCTGGTACGGCGCAAGGGCTTACCGTCAATACATCGCCCATATCTGAATCACCTACCGTTGGGCAAATTACCACCGGAGCATCTTCGTTGGTCGTTACCGGACCTTGGGTGATGGTCGGAACGTCGTTGGCCGGTGTTACCGTTACCGTGATGGTCGCATCGTCACATTGTGCGGGCAATGGCGTACCATTGTCGCAAACCTGATACGTTACCGGGGTTGTTGTACCGTTGAAATTGGCCACTGGTGTAAAGGTCACCACGCCGGTTACCGGATCTACTGTAAATGTACCTTGACCAGCAACCGTGAAGGTCGTTTGTACGCCGGGGGTAGCCGGATCTAAATCAATCGTGCCGGGTACCAGCGTTCCGTCAACGTCTGTATCATTGGCCAAAATATTGATCGTAACCGGAGCATCTTCCGGAGTTGTCTGGGTATCGTTGTTCGCCACCGGAGCATCGTTCACCGCTGTTACCGTTACCGTAATGGTCGCATCGTCGCATTGTGCGGGCAATGGCGTACCATTGTCGCAAACCTGATACGTTACCGGGGTTGTTGTACCGGTGAAATTGGCCACTGGTGTAAAGGTCACCACGCCGGTTACTGGGTCTACCGTAAAGGTTCCCTGGCCTGCAACCGTAAAGGTCGTTTGTACGCCGGGGGTAGCCGGATCTAAATCAATCGTGCCGGGTACCAGCGTTCCGTCAACGTCGGTGTCGTTGGCCAAAACATTGATCGTAACCGGGGCATCTTCCGGAGTTGTCTGGGTATCGTTGTTCGCCACCGGAGCATCGTTCACCGCTGTTACCGTTACCGTAATGGTCGCATCGTCGCATTGTGCGGGCAATGGCGTACCATTGTCGCAAACCTGATACGTTACCGGGGTTGTTGTACCAGTGAAATTGGCCACTGGTGTAAAGGTCACCACGCCGGTTACCGGGTCTACCGTAAAGGTTCCCTGGCCCGCAACCGTGAAGGTCGTTTGTACGCCGGGGGTAGCCGGATCTAAATCAATCGTGCCGGGTACCAGCGTTCCGTCAACGTCTGTATCGTTGGCCAAAACATTGATCGTAACCGGGGCATCTTCCGGAGTTGTCTGAGTATCGTTGTTCGCCACCGGAGCATCGTTCACCGCTGTTACCGTTACGGTTACCGTTGCAGTATCACAATAAACTGGTGTCCCTAAATCACAAACCGAATAGGTAAATGTAGTAGTTCCGTTAAAGTTTGCATTAGGGGTAAACGTAATTTCACCCGTAACAGGATTGATACCCGCCACTCCATTCGGAGAAGCCGCAACAACCATCACCGAAGCCGGATTTATATTGTTATTAGGGTCCGTATCGTTTGTCAGTGGATTAAATGTAATGGCACCATCTTCGGTAGTTGTTACCGGGTCACTTACCGCAACTGGCGGCGCATTACAAGATGAACCAGCGTTGTTGTAGTTCCCGGTATAGGCTTCGTATCCTAATGGAAACCCGGGTACAATAGCAAAAATGGTGTTGGTAAAGTCACCACCACCCATACCGGCTGCCATTGAGTTGGGGTCAACGCCGTTAATAAACAGGCGAAGTCCTTCCGTACAGCCACCACCCGGCAATGTGAAGTGAAAAATTAATTTCTCTACGTTCGCCGTAAAAGTAGTGGGGGCACCTAATGAACCGATACCGTGAAAATCACTTCCCGGAGCAGCCGCAGGTGCAAAAATAAGTGAATTGTCCAACCACGCACCACCAGCGACACTGGTCACGTTAAAGGGTGCATCGGGGATACTGGCAGGGGCAACTACCGAAATTTGAGCAGGCCCCCAGTTGAAAGTGGGTTGATTCGCGTCTGGCAGCGCATACACTTCGTAACGGGTCAAAAAAGGATTGTACCGAAGTGTAAGTTGCAAGTTTGGAGACTGTGCTCCAAGAGTCTGAATTGCTATAAAAAGCAAAACAAAAGACGCGACAATTTGTAAAAATAGTCGTTGCATAAAAAAATTTACCGTATGTTCTAAAATATAAGTTTGCCGTGTTGTGTAGGCTGATTGAAATAGGTATGCAGTACTCAACCCGATTGCTTCTGCATAAAACAAAAACAACACGGGTTAAGTAACTGTCCATAATTTTCTATAGTAATTATTAATCAGGTAATTGTTCCAAAAACAAATCGTAATTGTACAAATCCATGATATTCAAACCATAAAGTCCTATCATGTTGATAAAGATAAATGATGGGTCTGCTTGCGTCCCTTGATACTTGACCTTACCGTCCATATTGACATCACCAGCATAATAACCAAAGGCATTATTGAAATTGTAGGTGCCCAAAGTATTGGCTGGATGGCTGAGTACCTGCGCCAAAATCAAATTATTATCCGAAGAAGTACCCTGGTATTTGACCTTGGTATTGGCATTTGTATTGCCGGACCAAAGTGCCTTTGTGTTACGACTTGTGGTGTACATTTCTAAACCATCGTAATCAATAGCACCCGGACGGTTGTACACTTGACCAGCAGTAGCATTTAAGAAATCTGCAACCGCATTGAAATAAGACATGGTTATCGGAGTGCCAATCATGGCTCCCAGGTGATTTCTATGTTTTACCGCAACGAAATACTGTTGTCCAATCAAACCATCAAAACGTAAGGCCGAAACACCATCTGCCGGATTCACGACATCTCCATCTCTTTGTACTAATGCCGCCCGCGTTTCTACGACAACGGAGGAGTTTGCCGCAGATCTGAGTTCTACAAATACCCAGTCAACGATGGCATCTTTGGTTCCGGCATTTGCGGAAAGTACTGCCGGGGTAGTCGTCTCCCCTCCCCCTGCACCGAAGTGCACAAAACGAGGATTTGAGGCTCCAATTACCGTATATGGCTCTGTAAATGGTATACGATTACCTACGCGCAAATCATCACGCATGAGGCTGTCATTTGTCCCAAATAAAGCACCCTGCAACAATACTTTCACGCTTAAGATAGCATTGGGCGAATAAGGATCGGTATTATTGACCACTTCCTGCCCATTGAGTGCGCCATCACTGTCACAATCCTCTGCACTCCAAATGGTACTGGATGCAACATAACCGGTATAACCAGCCAATTGAGTGGGGGTACAAGGGTCAAGTGGTGCAATGTCTGAACCATCCTGAACGCCATCTCCGTCCGTATCCGGATTGTTCGGATCCGTTTCGCCACTATTTATCAAACCGTTGCCGTTAGCATCTTCCGCACCATCAGTCAGACCGTCGCCGTCCGTGTCCGGGTTCAGCGGGTTGGTCGTCGTGGTTGGGTCAGCATCCGGTACAAAAGTCGCCGGATTGGTGCCTGCCAATGGGCCTGCGCCGTCGGGGTCAGCCACACCGGTAGTTATACCCAATTCCGTGCCGTCCTGTACGCCGTCATTGTCTGTATCCGCGTCATCGGCATCCGTCTCGCTTCCGTTGACGGCACCGTTGGCGTTTGTATCTTCCGCGCCGTCGGCAAGGCCGTCGTCGTCAGAGTCCAAATCGTTCGGGTTGGTGGTAGTTGTTGGGTCGGCATCCGGTACAAATACCGCCGGGTTGGTACCCAGCAGCGGACCTGCACCATCGGGGTCGGCCACCGGAGTGGTTACGCCTGCTTCCGTGCCGTCCTGAATACCGTCGTTATCCGTATCCGCATCCAACGGGTTGGTTGGGCCGACACCAGCCAATGGGCCGGTACCGTTCACTTCGTTACCGTCGTTGATACCGTCATCGTCGGAGTCCGCGTCGTTCGGGTTGGTGCCTTCCGTCGCTTCGTCGCCATCGTTGAGGCCGTCACCATCCGTGTCCGGGTTATTCGGGTCGGTTGGGATGCCGTTCGGGTCGGCGGGTGTGCTTGGATCGTCCATGCCCGTCTGCTCTTCGCAGTCCGTCAGGCCGTCACCGTCCGTATCTACGGTATAAACACCAAACGGATCGCAGGGATCGTTCGGGTCGCTTTCCGCGCCGTCTATCAAACCGTTGCCGTTAGCATCTTCCGCACCATCAGTCAGGCCGTCGCCGTCCGTGTCCGGGTTCAGCGGGTTGGTCGTCGTGGTTGGGTCAGCATCCGGTACAAAGGTCGCCGGATTGGTACCTGCCAATGGACCTGCTCCGTCGGGGTCAGCCACACCGGTAGTTATACCCAATTCCGTACCGTCTTGTACGCCGTCATTGTCCGTATCCGCGTCATCGGCATCCGTCTCACTTCCGTTGACGGCACCGTTGGCGTTTGTATCTTCTGCGCCGTCGGCAAGGCCGTCGTCGTCAGAGTCCAAATCGTTCGGGTTGGTGGTAGTTGTTGGGTCGGCATCCGGTACAAATACCGCCGGGTTGGTACCCAGCAGCGGACCTGCGCCATCGGGGTCGGCCACCGGAGTGGTTACACCTGCTTCCGTACCGTCTTGGATACCGTCGTTATCCGTATCCGCATCCAAGGGGTTGGTTGGGCCGACACCAGCCAATGGGCCGGTACCGTTCACCTCGTTACCGTCGTTGATACCGTCGTCGTCGGAGTCCGCGTCGTTCGGGTTGGTGCCTTCCGTTGCTTCGTCGCCGTCGTTGAGGCCGTCACCGTCCGTGTCCGGGTTGCTTGGATCGGTGCCATTTGGACCTGGAGTACCATTGCCGTCTGGATCTATCTCTTGTACATTGGATAATCCGTCATTGTCGCAATCTGCTAATGCAATGACTGAGGTAGGATTAGCGGCTACATAAGCCGCAAAAGGTGCTGTACCTGCGTCAGCACAAGTAGGCGCACACGACGTGATCGTTACAATTACCTCAGTCGCAGCATTGCCACCGCCACTATAACAGTCATTAGTGGCATCATAAAATGCAGCAAAATAGGTGCCTGCTAAGCCGACGGTAGTTGGGTCGGCAATTTTGTTGGCAGTCGTGGCTGGCAATGAAGTATGCCACGTAAGCACCGTATTGGCGGGTAGATTACTTACCGAAACCGCCGTATTAAGATTGACCGTAATGGCAGGACACACATTGTTAAGACACAATGCGGCGGTTACGGTTACATCAAGCGTACTGCTCGAATAGCAGTCATTTACAGCATCAAAAAATGCTGCGTAGTACGTACCTGGCGACAGTGCCGTGACACTACTAAGCTTATTGGCGGTAGTGGCTGGTGTGCCACTGTGCCAGGTAAGGGTGGTATTGGCGGGCTGATTGGCCGCTGTAATACCCGAAAGGTCGGCGGTGCCTGTGGTGCAACCTGCCGATAGCCTGACTTGGGCATGGGAAACCATGCTCATAGACAATACCATCAACAGACAGAACAA
This sequence comes from Chitinophagales bacterium, assembly GCA_013298845.1. Classification (GTDB taxonomy): domain Bacteria; phylum Bacteroidota; class Bacteroidia; order Chitinophagales; family Saprospiraceae; genus M3007. The sequence continues at coordinate 10,500 of JAAFJN010000058.1, read as the reverse complement.
CAGGGATAACCACCCTTTTTGTTTTATATTTTGGTATACGACATTCATGTTTTATTTTTTATTAATATTAATTAATTAATGTTTTTACTTATATAAAAAATGAAATGTCATTTAATTTTTGATAAGGACAGGTGCTACCGTTCCTGCGTTACAAGTAACACAAGTATTCACCGTAGCCGTTACAGCCGTAGTTCCCGCACCCGCTGTACCCGAGTAACAATTATTGGTAGCATCAAAAAACGCTGCATAATAAGTACCTGCGGCTACCGCAGTGCCAGTGATTTTATTGGCTGTGGTAGCTGGCGTACCCGTATGCCAGGTAAGGGTGGTACCTGCTGGCAAATTACTTGCCGTGATAGAAGTTAAGTTAACAGTTGTAGCCGGACATACATTACTAATAGTCGTTGCACTTAGCGATGGTACTGCTGTGCCCGCATTACAACACGCACTCACTGTAGCCGTCACAGCCGTAGTGGCAGAACCCGCTGTACCTGAGTAACAATTATTAGTAGCATCAAAAAATGCTGCATAATAAGTACCTGCGGCTACTGCCGTACCAGTGATTTTATTAGCTGTGGTAGCTGGTGTACCCGTATGCCAAGTAAGGGTGGTACCTGCGGGCAAATTACTTGCCGTGATAGAAGTTAAGTTAACAGTTGTAGCCGGACATACATTACTAATAGTCGTTGCACTTAGCGATGGTACTGCTGTGCCCGCATTACAACACGCACTCACCGTAGCCGTTACAGCCGTAGTGGCTGAGCCTGACGTACCTGAGTAACAATTATTAGTAGCATCAAAAAACGCTGCATAGTATGTACCTGCGGCTACTGCCGTACCAGTGATTTTATTAGCTGTGGTAGCTGGCGTACCCGTATGCCAAGTAAGGGTGGTACCTGCGGGCAAATTACTTGCCGTGATAGAAGTTAAGTTAACAGTTGTAGCCGGACATACATTACTAATAGTCGTTGCACTTAGCGATGGTGATGCTGAGCCCGCATTACAACAAGCACTCACCGTAGCCGTTACAGTCGTAGTAGTACTTGAGTAACAATCACCAGTAGCATCAAAAAACGCAGCGTAGTATGTACCTGCGGCTACTGCCGTTGGGGTAGCTACTTTATTAGCTGAAGTAGCAGGAGTGCCAGTGTGCCAAGTTAAAGTGGTAGATGCAGGTGTATTACTTGCTGTGATAGTGGTTAAGTTTACTGTAGATGTTGGGCAAACGTTTGATGCGGTAGTTGAACTTAATGTAGGGGCTGTAGTGCCTGCGTTGCATACAGGCAAAACCCCACTGCCTGAAAAGTAAAGGACATTAATTGCATCGTCGTAGCTACTATTTACATCTAATAAGCTATAAGATATTTGGGTTTGCCCATTTGACAAAAAGGGAGCGACATCAAACAATTCATCGGTATCATTTACTGTTGGGCTATCCCCTGTTCCGCCGAGCGTTATTAGACCACCATTAGCCGAGTTACTACCGTCATCGAAGCCTCCAACATTAGAACTAACAATAGTTGTTGGCGATGCAGCCCCAATTCTTAAAACAGAGCTTTGCCCTAATATTCCTATTGAAAAGCCAATACCACAACCTATTGTTGCCTTAAATCCGGGTATTGTCTTATCTATTGGACTAATAGCAAAAGAACTACTTGCTGCTATTGGGCCAGTCGCCAAACAGCCAAGCTGAATAACAAATGTACCCATAGGATTCGTTGGTATATTCCATAGTACCAATATACCAACGCCATCTATGCCACCATAATTTGATTCGGTTACAGCAATAGTCGTGTTAGAACCAGCTGCTGCGGCATTTAACGTATTGACTAAAGCGGTTGAACTGTTGGTTACATCGCTATAACGGCAGTAATAATCCAGAGTAATAAAAGCAGATGTTAGCGTATTTAGCGGTGTAGTAACGCCATTAAGCGTTATGCTATTTGCACCATAATCGACATTGAAAGCTGTGTTATATACAAATATAGTGTTAATGGTAGTTGCACCCGCAGGTTTATTAACGACAATATTGTAAGTTCCTAAGGGATCGCCTTTAGCAGCAGCTGTAATTTCACCCCTGATTTGCGTATTCAACACCGTATTAATTTGAGCATAACCTGTTGTAGAATATAAGGTCAAAAGGAGTATGCTAAAACATAAAACGATGGTATTAGTTTGAAATTTTTTGTATATATGTATCATTTTGTTTATTTTATTAAATTTTTAATAATAAAGTTTTAATTGACAACTATTTTATAATAAACAGATGCCCCTGTAACAAATCCTTTTGCATAGTATATCCCAGTAGGCACATTAGTAAAATCAAATATTTTTTGATATGCATTCGCCTCTGATGAAGTATTATACTTTGTTATGACACCTTGTAAAGCATTATTTTTGGTATCAACAATGGTCAACATCTTAAAATAAGGAGTTGAAGCGTCAAAAATTAAATTTGGATTGCTGGTTTTAGTAACCGTAAAACTATTTGATGCAATTAAACCAGTCGGTATTTCACTTGTAGTAGTACCAATATTTGAATTAACCAAAGTGTTAGTATTGTTCTGTGCCTTAACTCTCTGCATTCCTGCCACTAAAAATAAGGCTATCATAAAGCCTGCGGTTTGTAAAAATTTTAATCTGTTCATTCCAAGAAAAATTTTATGAAAAAATGTGTTGAAAAATCAAGTATCAGCCGACATAGCCGCTTGCTGAAAGGCTGATGACACGGATGCCCTTGTCTTTTACTGCCTTTATTTCGTTTCTGCCTGCTGGGCAAACATGCACCGTACAGTCGGGCATCAGGTTACTGCGTAGCAAACTGGTACTTGTCGTTGAGGGGGGGGATAAAGGATGCGCATACAAACCGCCGAAGGCAGGGATGCGGTGTAAACGGGCAAAGCCGCCCGCCGTCCTACAGGAGGGCGAGGGGCACTGTATAATGAAGGGGGAAATAGTGCAGGGTACCATGCCGACTGCACCGTGGGGGGAGCAAAAGGTAAGATGGGCAGCCAATGCAAGGAGGGACGCTCCTTGTGCAACCAAGTGCCCTCCGGGAAGAGGTGCACAAAAGCCGAATCGGCCAATGAAAAATCGGCGGCGCGGGTATCCAATACGCCCTGAACTACGGTGAGGCCGCAGCGGAGGTGGAAGCTGCCGTGGAGTGCCACGGTATCGGTATTGTCTATAATGAGGTGGGGAAGGCTGCTGCACTGGGCTACGATACGGCGGGGAGCGGTATCGGCCGGTAGCAAGGTGCCATTGCCCTGTGTGTGGGCGCTAAAGAGGAAAAGGTCACCACGCGCCAGCAGGGTATCGGCGGAGTGGATGCCGAGGGCATTGCCCCAAACGGCCATACCCACCTGCTCCGGGTGGTTGCCCGGCGCGGTATTGGCTCCGGCGGCCAAACAGCCGCAGAGTGCCATAACCAGCAGAAGGTGTGGTCGTTTTTTCATGAGTTGATATTCAGATTAAAAATATTTCAATTAAAGTAAACGAGTTAACAATACAAGGGAAGTCTGGTGTATCCTTCGACAGGGCAGGTTTACGAATAAAAATGCAAGTTAATACCCCCAATTGGTGCACAAAACCTGGTGCCGTTTGTTATAAATATTGCCGTTCGATGTAGTACTTTTTCTTCTGCAAAGAGAAGCCGTACGGGGGGGCTGTTTTTAAAAAAAATGCTGAACGCATAAAATCAGGCCCAAACAAAGGGTGGAGTTGGCTGAAACCCATTTTTTCGTTTTGGGCAGCGCGCAGGGCATTTTTGAGCGTTTTTTTTTGTTTAGTGGCCAATTTGCCTTTTTTAACTTAAAAAAAGCGCGGGATGGATGCGTTGTAAAAAAATGTTTGTTTCTTTGGGCAACGAATAAAGTGAAGATACAAACAGGTTTATCCCAGTGCTTAAACCTGACAACAAGGGAAATAAATACTATCCATTATTTAATTATCGTGTTTTACCGTGGTCGGCGTGGCTGTGCCTCCGTGCGCGCAAATTGAATTTTTAATTACAGCGATCTAATACTTAACTTGATGAAGGGGTGGTGAGGTTTTTTTGCAGAGATCATGGATAAACGCATGGAATACCGTACAAACGAAATTTATAGCCCGATCAAAATTTTTGTAACTATCCAGCCGCTTTGTGCGGTGAAAACGTACGAAATTTGGGCTTTCCCGCTATCTATGACCTCGGCAGAGGTCAAATATTGGTAGAATCCGCAGTTGTGCCGTTTTTTTTGACCTCGGAGAGGTCGCATATTGGTGTCATTTGTCCGATAAGAGCCACCAATGTGCGACCTCTCCGAGGTCAAAAAACATTGATTGTCAATTCATCGCTACCAATGTGCGACCTCTCCGAGGTCAGTGGGAAGCGGCTGTATAGTTACAAATTTTTCACCTGTTTCAGGTGCTGCAAATAAAATTTCTATTGTAAACAAATACCTAACACATTAAAATGAATACTAAAAAAACATTTATTTTCACTAAGGCACAACATGTGGAGTTGAGCCTATGCGTCAGGCTGCAAGGCATGTTGGTTGTTATGTGCTGTCTGCTGCTGGCATTTGGTTTACTTACAGGGTGCGAAGAGCCAAAACATGGCCATCAAAACCAACCAAGTTTCTCTTGGGAAAATGGCGGCCAAGATACTTTAGTAGAAGCAGTGTATGATAGTTTGGTTTATTATCGTAATCAGCACGACAGCATTGGGTTAGATACGTGGGTACGCGTGGCCTGCACTCCCCAGCGGACGGAGGAGGACTGGAAGGGTTGCTGTCTAATCGGGCAGGGTATGGCGGCTTCGTTACAGGGGGACATCCGGGCTGCCAGCACTGCGTTTGTGTCAGCGGCAGGACATTTTGAAAGCGCAAGGAGATGGCTGCTTCAGGGGAGGAGTCTGAATAATCTTGCAACAGCATACCAAAAGTTAAACTTAGTAAACGAAAGTAGAAATGCACGAAGGGAGGCCATCCGTTTATTTACTACTCATGCTGCTGCAAAGGCAGATAGCAGTCGGCTGGTACAGATGTTGAGTAGTCAGATGGCTGTCGAAATCCAGACAGATCAGTATTCTCAGGCACTGCAATATGCCCAACAAGGGTTAAACCTGGCGCAACTGATGAGGGATACCAGTTATTCTGTCTTCTTTTTGGAGGAGATTGCCAAAATTCAAGTACAATTTGGAGAGCAGGATATGGCCAGAGCAAACTGGCGACAAGCACTGGAACTACTGACCCATTCTTCTGAAAAGAATGAATTGTCCATTATCAGGTTCCAAATGGAACTATCCTCAACTCCGGAAGAGGCCCAACAACAATTGGAGGCTTATCATCAATTAGCCAATGAAAAGAGATTCCCTATAGAAAAACAAGCTAATTTTTGGCACTTTTACGCGAGTAAAATGGATGACTTGGAACAACCTGACTCAGCCTACACCTACTATCAAAAAATTGTGGCGGCTGTAAAAGACGAAAAAGCACTAAACTTTGCGCATTTGTGGTCGCGTATCAGTGTTTCGTCTTATTTATTAAAAAAAGGGCAATACAAAGCAGTGCTGGAACAGGTGCCTTACACACTTGCTTTGGCCAAATCAACACAAGACGGTCAAATGCAAGTTAATTTGCTGAACCAATACAGCCAGGCACTGGCACATACCGGACAAAAAGACAGTGCCTACTACTACCTACAGGAGATGGTGACATTACAAGATTCCATTAAAAAAACCAGCAACGAGAAAGACTTCATGCGTATTCACATGAGTCATTTATTTGAGAAGGAAAAAGAAATTCTGGCCCTTCAGCAGGCGCAGGAACGGCAGGCAAGTGAAGCGCAAATTGCCCGGCAGCAGTTACTGCTGTGGGTAGGTGGCCTGGTACTGCTGCTACTGGGGAGCCTGGCCTTTGCGTTCTACCGCAACTTCCGGCTCAAACAACGCGCCGCTGACGCGCTGGCCGCCGCCAATGCCCGATTGGAAGCCGAACAACGACAACTAGAACGGGCCAATGCTCAACTGCGCCGCTTCAGCGGGGTTATTACCCACGATATATTGAGTAACCTCGACTATGTATTGGCATCCGGCAACCGCTTAAATACGTATGACCCGCCCAAAGAAGCCTTAAAAGAATATTTCAGCACGAGCCGCGATACCTGTAAGCAGTTAAAAAACTATTGCGTCGGGTTGCTCCATGAAGTACAACAACAGCCCCAAACACTGGCACCCGATGTCACTAACCCGATGGCGGCGATCCAGAATACCATCGCCCGGTTTGACGCGGCCCTGAAGGCGGCAGGTTTTACGGTGAACGTAGATTATTTGTCACCTTCGTTACTCTCCCCCATGCTGGTGGAGCACTTGTTTCAAAACTTAATCTCCAACGCCGTGCGTTACGCCGGCACGGCTCCGGCTCCCCAATTACGCATTACCGAAGAAGGCAGCGCACCGGGGCAATACCGCTGGATTGTTGAAGATAATGGTCCGGGCATCAGCGCCGAACAAAAACACACTATTTTTGAACCCAAACAAAATACCAACGACGGCGTAGGGCAACACGTCGGGTTGGGCTTGCTCAGGGCAAATTTAAGAACGAACGGGGCGGATATTTGGGTGGAAGACCGGGATGGCGGCGGGACCCGGTGGGTAATCCAGTTACCGATACCCCCTAAAAATACGTTGTAACAAAAAAAGTACGTTTCTTTATGGTAAAAAGGTAGTGGTTTTGCAGCGCACTCGTGTCTTTGCAATAGTTAACCGCATTATTTATGAACAATCGCCTGATAATACATGATTATCTTGTAACTATACAGCCGCTTCCCACTGACCTCGGAGAGGTCGCACATTGGTAGCGATGAATTGACAATCAATGTTTTTTGACCTCGGAGAGGTCGCACATTGGTGGCTCTTATCGGACAAATGACACCAATATGCGACCTCTCCGAGGTCAAAAAAAAACGGCACAACTGCGGATTCTACCAATATTTGACCTCTGCCGAGGTCATAGATAGCGGGAAAGCCCAAATTTCGTACGTTTTCACCGCACAAAGCGGCTGGATAGTTACATTACCTTTAGACCGGTCAGGCGGCAAAAAATTGTATTTTATTACCCAAAATGTTAGTAGAAAAAGACATTAGATTACTTGTATTGGAGGATTCCTCCCGATTTTCATCACTCTTGAAAATAATGTTGGAGGAGATTGGTATTAACAGCGTTCACTTCGCTACCCATTACGACGAAGCCATCACCCTTTTTTTTGAATGTAACCCCGATGTTTTGTTATTAGACATCCATTTGGGTACTGATGCAAAAAGCGGGATTGACTTTGCCGAATTCATTAGGGGTAAAAACTATAACTTACCCATTATTTATCTGACCTCTAATTACAGCGAAGACTTTTATCAAAGTTGTCGGCATACCAAACCAAGTTGCTTTATCAGCAAAGAAATTTCGAATTTTAAACTGTTTCAGGCCATTGATTTGGCCATGAACAGCCCCAAAGGGCATAATACAGCCGTAGCCGTAACCACACCACCCAGCCCGCCGCCACTCATTAATAACTCGATTTTCTTTTTTAAAGTAGGCAACATATACAAATCCATCAACGTAGAGCATATAACCTATTTTCATACTGATCAAAAATCAACGTTTGCGAAGGTGGAACAACGCAATTTCCCCACGGCCATTCATTTAAAAACCCTGGAAAAAGAGTTTTTTCCTTCGTTTTTGCGCATTCACAAATCTTATTTAGTAAACGTAAAGATGATCGAAAGTATCAATCCCGGGGAAGGGACCATCGTTGTTAACGGCGACACACTGCCGATTGGTTATATGTACCGCAAACCATTTTTAGAGCAGTTAAATTTGGTAAAATGAGGTTTTGGATCACAGTAGTTACAGATTCCTCCCAATCCTGACACACCCGAAAGTATCCCCCCAAAAAAAATAGCCACCTAACTTTTTAGGTGGCTAAACTAAGGATTCGTGTACAACCTTAGGACATCTGAACATCTTATGAAATGTAATACAATATATTACATTACTGTCTGAGTAAGGTTTGCCACATTACTGCGGCAAACCTAAAGAACAATATTGTTATACTAGTTTTAAAATTTTATCACAAAAATTTATCTATTTTAACTATTTCGCCACTTGCTGCATTGTTTTTACAGCACTGGCCGTCGCCGTTTCTACCTTGTAATACAACTGGCTGGATACACCAACCATTTTGCGATCTAACGTAAATGCGTTGTACCCTTTAGCAAAATCACCTTTTTGCGTAGCCAAAATGCGTCCCGAAGCGTCAAATACGGTTAATACTGCTTCGCTGGCTTCCGGTAAATAGAAACCAATTTGCGTTTTGTTCACCCATGGGTTTGGTGCGTTTTGGTACAACTCAAACGCCTGACCGGCAATGGTACTGTTGCCACCGTTGTTGAAGCGGAATGCAACGTTCAATTTGCTCGCGCCATCGAAAGCAAGGGCGCGCGTGATACGGCTAGATACTGCCAACATTTCACTCAACTGACCTTCAGCAGTAGCGCGGAATGTTACCGCGAACTCACCGTTAGTATCATCAGCAGATGTTGTGATCGCATCCGTCTCACCGAGCGAAGTCGAGGTAAATACTGCGAAGTTCTCAGTTGTCATCTTCTCACCTGGGAGGATGTCTACAACTTCGAGGTTAGTCGTGTTCATGGTGAACTGGTAACCTGCTGCTTTGTCAGCCGCTTTGAAGTTTACTGTGAATGTTTCGCCCGCTTTAACCGCACGGTCCTGGATGTCGAACAACAAGGTGCCCGCTGTACGGTCGTCCGTTGATACCAGGTTATTTGGCGTGGCACTGTTGTCAACGTCACCAATCTTGGCACCTACAAAATCACCGTTGGACACGTGGCTTTGAATATTCGCAATCTGGATATTTTCACGAATGACATCCGCAAATGGGTTATCCGGGTTGGTGAATACCTGTGTTTTGTCCACGAAGCGCCAACTGCTGTTGTTGGGCAACTGCTGGTAGGCACCGAGGATCAATTTACGCAATTCAACGATGTCAAATGTGGTGACTGTACCAGATTTGTTCGCGTCAGCAGCAATCAATTTGTACGGTGTGTTCAATGGCTCCAAGCCCAAGATGTGACGGCTGATCAGGATCAAGTCCCACGTGTTTACACCGTTCAATGGATCAATTTCCATTGTTGGGGTTACCGTTGCGTTACCCGCAAATGGCAATGCGTTCGAGAACGCGTAATCGCCCGTTACCTGCGAGAATACTTCGTCGAACACCGGTACGCCGTTCGCCGAACCGTCCAGTTCTACGTTGGCATCTTCAACACCTTCGATTTCTTCCGTTTTCAATGCACCAGCGATGTTGGCGTTTGTACCGCATACACCAGCGTTATCTTGAATCAACACGTAAGTTTCGCAGTAGTCGGCGTTACCTGCCACGTCAAGACCCCACAATTCTACCAACTGTGTACCCAAATCAGCGCATGTGAACGTTACACCAGTTTGTGGTGTGCCGTTTGCGTTTTTCGGGAATCCGGTGGTGTTACCTTGACCGTCGGCCTGACCTACGCGGCGGATACCGATTTTGATCAAGTTTGCTGGTGTGCAGTTATCTTCTGTGTACTGGAGGAAATCGCTTGCCCAAAGAGCAATCATTCCCGGTGCACCGAGCGAAGTCGAGGGCACGTTCATCAAGTTTACAGAAAGACCATTCAAGCAAACAACCGTTGGCTTCTTGCAATCTTTCACTACGATAGCGTGCTCGTACACCGTTTCGTTACCGCAACCGTCTTCTACAAACCACTTGATTTTGTGGTTGCCGTAGGGCAATTGTGGTACTGCGTTCTGACCAACCTGGTTTACCCAACGTACACGTGCAGTGCGGCTGTTGCCGTTGGCATTGTCCACTTGCAAGCCAAATGCCCATTTGCGATCGTTTGGTACCGGGCGGAAGTCGAAGTTCCATGGTGTACCACCTACAAAGTTAACCGCTGTTGCGTTGTCGTAGAACAATGTGTTGTACGCCAATGGCGCTACGCTGTTTACTACAGTTTCCATTGAACCGTTGCCATCGAGGTCGAGGAACAACAAGTAACGGAAGTTCAAAGATGCACCAGAGCAAGCGTCCGTTGCAGTGATTTCGATGTTAGCATCACCTTCGCACAAGTCGTGGCTGGCGATACCGGCATCCCAGTACTGCATGGCATTGTAGAACTGGCTGTCGTTGGTACTCAGGTCGCAGAACTCCGTTGGAGCAGGAGATACCGTTGGATCTTGGGTATCAAACACTTTGATGATCTGCTTGTACGTGTAGCAATTCGTCTCTTTGTTCCAGAACGTAGAGTAGTTCGTTGGCTGTGGATCCGTTGGGTTAATCCGCACCACCGTTGGAGCCCAACCCGGAACGGTAGTACCCAATGGAGATACAGTTACACCAGGCAAGTTCGTCGGGTGGTTCGTGGTGTTGTTCGGATTTGGATTCGGTACAAACTGACAAGTTGAG
>JAAFJN010000057.1 GCA_013298845.1 Chitinophagales bacterium | reverse complement strand
CAGACGCAAGTCCTAAGACACAAGATTTTAGACATCAGACGCAAGTCCGTTTTTACGACTAAAAGTGTGTCTCCGGCGTGCCTCCGCACCAGATCCAGCCGTGCAAATCTGCCAAATCTCCCAGATTTGGCAGATTTTTTCCACAAGAGGAAGAACTAAGACACAGACCTCAGAGCGTAACGTACACGTTTTTACCGCTAAAGAACTGGCCCAAGTATGCTCTCCGTACCAGATACAGCCGTGCAAATCTGCCAAATCTCCCAGATTGGGTAGATTTTTTCCACAAGAAGAAGAGATAAGACACAGACCTCAGAGCGTAACGTACACGTTTTTACCGCTAAAGAACTGGCCCAAGTATGCTCTTCGCACCAGATACAGCCGTGCAAATCTGCCAAATCTCCCAGATTTGGTAGATTTTTTTCCACAACAGGAAGAACTAAGACTCCCTCCATCCCTTCAATTGCCCGCTGCGGTTGTTCTTTATAGCATTCTATGGCACAGAAAATCATTTGGCATAAAACTTGCTATTTTTTATCAATGATAAACAATTACTCCATTGAAGCAAATTACATGTTTCACCAAGAAATACACGGGTATCATACTACTTTTTCCAGGCTAACACTCTATGCTCAGAAGAACAGTTAAAAAGAGATCCGCTAATTTTTGGGATTCAAATTTTGTCATTTTTCGTTTTTCGGATTTATAAAAACTTCACTAAAATGCGCACTTTGAATAAATATTTCTTTTTTTTGCCACTATTTATACTGCTATCGGGTTGTTTGTTCGCCCAAAAATCGATCTCTAAAAGAGATGCTTACCGCGTGCTGGATCCAAGCCTAAAGGTGATAAAAACGGGATACTATTATTTAGTCCTTAAAAATGAAAAGGGGGATTATGTCCGGCAAGAATTCTGCCTCGATACCCGAAAAATTGTTCAGTATACAACTTATAAAGACCAATCAATGACCATCCCACACGGCCCTATGTTTCAAAAAGATGATCAAGGTAATTTATGGGAAAATGGCAATTTCTCCGAAGGACAGAGGTCTGGTGTATGGACATTATCTTATCCCGGTTTGGGATATACTACTGGCGTATATGCCCAGGATATAAAAAATGGAACATGGACAGAGTACTCAAAAGATAGCGTAAAAATAAAAGAATCACTGTACCGGCAGGGTGAAGTAGTAAGAATCGTTTATTTCAACCCTGATGGAAGTACGGCCCCAAAAATGGCGGGCGTTAATACGGACACGATACCAGAGGATCAGTTATGCGATATGCGTTTTGATCATAAGAATGCTTGCGGGGCGGATCTCATGCGACAAATTTTGAACATGGTGAAGTACCCAATAAGTGCGCTGGAGAATAATATTCAAGGAACAGCTATTATTCGTTTTACGGTTGACACTAAAGGGGAAATATCAAATGCAAAGGTAATTAATGGTGTCACTCTTGATCTTAAAAACGAAACGAAACGAGTATTGGACTCCTTAAAAGTTACTCAAATGAATACCAATACGACAGAATACAAAAGGGTTTGCTATATTATTCCAATAAGATTCCGAACACAGTAAAATAATTTCTTGTTCACAAAAAAACAACCCCTGGCGATTAAAATTTATCGTTTCCTACGGTTTTTTAGATACGCATCGGCAATATCTCAAGGCCCGAACAAGGCGGTACGAATTGGGCGGCTACTACTTTTTTTAGTGAAGTCCGCTTCATTCCAACCCTTTGACAAAACGCTGCGTCTTTTAAACCATGAAAAAAACACTCCTTATTCTCGTTTTTACCATTGGCCTATGGTTTATTCAGGCCTGCTGCGATTGCGGGCGCGATACCCCATACATTGAATTTTTTTACCTTTCTACGGAAACCAATATCACGTATGGCAGTAACAGTCTCCTGATCACATTGTATCCGGATCCCAAGAATGTTCAGTACGTGGCCGATGCCGAACCGGTGCCCTCTTTTGAGTTCTGTACGTCGGCTTACGGCTGTGGCGATTGCAACGTCGCCGGAAAATTAGGTTTAAAGTATCCCTTGGATAGTATTACCATTCAGGCGGATCACGATTTTTCGGATGCTTTTCCCGCCGGTACGTCGTTGGATTCGTATTTTAAGTTAACCACTACTAATTTCAGGTATGAACGGTGGAGAAACGAGGCTCCACAACTGGATACCTTTGAATTTAACCTGAATGCTTTGCCAAAACTTCAGTCTTATGATTTTACCTACGACTACCCCTTGTTTCTTTATTTGGTCAAACAACCGGATAACTTGCCCACAGAAGGCTTTTCATTTACGATTACCTGTCATAAATCCAACGGAACTACAGTTAAAAAGGTAGTACCGGCGGTGCGCTGGTATTAAAGCCGAGTATTGGGAACTTGGTTTTGTCCTTTAATCTGCTCGCTTTAACCTTTATTAAGGGGCGTTCATCCCTATTGAATGGATAAGGGTAAAAATTGAAATTACCTTTGTATCACAAAGTCAAGAAAATACATCTTCATCAGATGTTCAATCAAAACTTTTGGCTTAATATACAATAGAGATTAAGAATTACATATAGCATTTGGTCGGATGTAAAATTATATCAAATGTCACTAATTACACACAATAGTTCAGATTTTACTGTACATGAATACCGCCGCAGAAATTTGCGGCGGTATTTTTTTTTTTATACTGAGCGGCAGCCGAAGTATATACTGAGCGTAGCCAAAATATATACTAAGCGGCAGTCGAAGTATATGCTGAGCGCAGCCGAAGCATCAAGTGGTCCGAAGGGCCAATACTTCCGAAACCAATTCTTTGTGACTGCGCCCGATGGGCAAAGAGCGGCCTTCAATTTCCACTTCGGCAGCCGAAAACGAATCAATTTTGTCCATTGACACGAGAAAAGAGCGATGAATGCGCAAAAAACTTTTGTCGTGCAAAATAGACTCCAGTTCTCCCAGTTGATAGTGTGTATTGTACCGACGGTCGTTAGTGGTATAAATGGTAACGCTGTCTTTCAGGCTTTCAAAATACAAGATTTCGTCGAGGTAAATTTTCACCGACCGTTTGTTGACCGTAAAAAAATAGTACGGACGTACGTTGTGGCCTTCGGTTTTGATACCCGTAGCCGGTACGCTGGGCGCGAGGTGCACCGGCAACAACAGTTTTTGTACCGCCAGGTTAAAACGCTCCAATTCAATGGGTTTTAACAAATAATCCACCACCTGAAGATCAAAACCATCAATGCCGTATTCGTGGTAAGCCGACGTGATAATCACTTTAGGCGGGCGGTTGAGGGTGCGCAAAAACTCCAAACCGGTGAGTTTGGGCATATTAATGTCCAAAAACATCGCGTCAATGGTAGTTGTACGCAGCACTTCACGTGCATCCAGGGCGTTGTCGCAAATCTTAACCAGATTCAAAAAGGGGGTTTGTTCGACGTACTCGGCGATAATCTCGGCGGCGAGTGGCTCGTCTTCAACAATAATGCAGTTCAGAATTTGCATTGTGGGTGGTAAAATTTAAGAAATGACGGAGGTTTGGGATAAGGGGCGCCAAAATAAGCTACCTTTTTTCCCAGTCAAACATATATCTACAAAAGTCGAGCCAAACTAACCCAATAGCAAATTTAGGGACACGGAGGTTAGTATTTTATTCGGAGCATCGCCAGATTTTGCGCACCACTTTGAGGAATCATCCTGCATTTTTATGCACAAAACCTGACGTGCCGAAGTATATGAATCATTTACAAGTGTAAACGCGCTTTGCGATCCAGTAATTCCTCTTGCGATTCAACGTGCTCGGGGTCGGGGACGCAACAATCTACCGGACAAACTGCCGCGCATTGAGGCTCTTCGTGGAACCCCACGCATTCGGTGCATTTATCGGTAACAATGTAATAATATTCGTCCGAAACGGGAGTTTGTTTAGCCTCGGCATTCACGGCGTCGCCGCTTTTGAGGGTGTAGGCACCGCGCACTGTATTTCCGTCCGAAACGGCCCATTCCACACCGCCCTCGTAGATGGCATTATTGGGGCACTCGGGTTCGCATGCGCCACAATTAATGCACTCGTCAGTAATCATTATTGCCATAGTGTTGTTCAAAAATTTTTGCAAAGGTAGGGCAAAATTTTCATTAGACCTTATACCGGCGTACGAAACTAATTTGGAACGGAGGCTATTTTATCCCGCCCGGAAAAAAATCAAACCGGCTCTTAATGTTAATCCGAAAGTCTCGTCGTACTTTTGAGCGTCTTATAACAAATATCAACCAGACAACATATTTTTGACATGAATTTACACGAATATCAGGGCAAAGAATTGCTCAAATCTTACGGTGTAAAAATACAGGAAGGCATTGTTGCAAATAATGCCGAAGAAGCTGTGGCCGCAGCCAAAAAATTAAAAGAACTGTATAATTCCGATTGGTGCGTGGTAAAAGCGCAAATCCACGCGGGTGGTCGCGGTAAAGGCGGCGGTGTTAAACTGGCAAAAAGCCCCGAACAGGCGGGTGAACTTGCGGGTCAAATCATCGGTATGATGCTCAAAACGCCCCAAACCCCACCCGATGGTAAGTTGGTACGTAAAGTATTGGTTACCCAGGATGTATTTTATCCCGGTGCCAGCGAACCCAAAGAATTTTACATTAGTGTTCTCATGGATCGCGGCAAAGGTTGTAACGTGATTATTTATTCGCCCGAGGGTGGTATGGATATCGAAAAAGTGGCCGAAGAAACGCCCGAACTTGTATTCGCCGAGTTTGTTGATCCGCTGTTGGGACTTCGCCCGTTCCAAGCGCAAAAAGTGGCATTTAACCTCGGTTTGAGCGGTGCGGCTTTGAAAGATATGGTTGATTTCATCCAAAAATTGTACGCTGCCTTTATCGGTTCGGATGCAAGTATGTTCGAAATCAATCCTTGCCTCAAAACCAGCGACGATAAAATTATCGCCGTTGACGCCAAAGTGGCATTGGACGAAAACGCCCTGTACCGCCAATCGGCTTTGGCCGCCATGCGCGATACCGACGAAGAAGATCCCACCGACGTGGAGGCACAATCGTACGACCTGAACTACGTGAAACTCGACGGTAACGTGGGTTGTATGGTGAACGGAGCGGGTTTGGCCATGGCCACGATGGATTTGATCAAGTTATCCGGCGGTGACCCGGCGAACTTCCTCGACGTAGGTGGTACCGCCGATGCGCAACGCGTAGAAAATGCCATGCGCCTGATGCTCAAAGATTCGAACGTAAAAGCCATCCTGATTAATATTTTTGGTGGTATTGTGCGTTGTGATCGCGTTGCCCAAGGGGTAGTGGATGCCTACAACAAAATTGGAACAATTCCGGTGCCGGTTATCGTGCGCTTGCAGGGTACCAACGCTGACTTGGGTAAAAAAATCATTGATGAATCCGGCCTTAAAGTGTACGGTGCCATCGAGTTCCAGGAAGCCGCCGATTTGGTAGCCAAAGTATTGAACTAATCATATATGTTGTCACGACTGTGGCTGATACCCTCCTTTTTACGCTTACCCAATTTGTTGCTGGTATTTTTGACCCAGGCAATTCCATATTGGTGCGTATTGCGTCCGGCTATTATCAGGTCCGGGGGCATACCCGTTTTAAATGAGCGTACATTTGGTTTATTGGCATTAGCCACAGTCCTGACTACTTTGGCCGGATACATCATCAACGATTATTTCGACCGCGATATTGACGCCATTAATCGCCCCTCCGAAGTGGTGGTGGGCCGTTGGATAAGTCCCGCCGCTACCATTGTTTTTTATTGGGGGCTTCAGGCCCTCGTTACACTCCTGTCTTACCAATTATTCCTCGATATGCCCAAACCGCACGGCTATTGGTCGTTGTGGTTGTTTCCCACGGTTTCTTTATTGCTTTTTTTATACGCCTGGCAGTTAAAATGCACTCCATTTGTGGGTAATTTGCTGGTTGCGCTGTTGTGCGGTGTTACTCCGTTAATTATGCTGGTGCCCGAAAGTCGTCCCCTTTGGTTGGCTTCTTTTCCGTATCCGCACGAGATTCGGGTAGCGATGGGTATTGTGTGGATGTACGGTCTTTTTGCAATGATTACCAACTTATTTCGCGAGCAAATTAAAGACCTCGAAGATGTGCAAGGGGACGCTGCCTGCCGTTGTAACACCACGCCGGTGTTGCGGGGCGTGCGTTTTGCCAAAAAAACAACGGGCATCACGGGTTTTATTGTTTGCCTCATGATGGTGTTGTTGTTGGTGTTTTGGCAAGACAATATGAACCAGGAATGGCGCATTGGTGCCGGGGTTGTTTTATTGTTATTTCCCGCGATTATTAGTATGTTTTTAGTGTTTTCGGCTAAAGACAAGCGCGATTTTTCCCGGGCCAGCCTTGCTTTAAAAATTACCATGCTCGCCGGAATCTTTCTACTGCTACCGTTTTGGCCTTCTTCTAAAGATGAATGGCTCAGTCAATGGACGCAATTCCGGGTGTGGAGTACAGTGTTGTTTAGTGGTCATCCTTAAGAACTTATCTTCAGCAGTCGTTATGAAAAAAGTGCTAATAATCTTCGTTTTTTTATTAATTACTACACCGTTGTTTTCACAAGCCTACCAGCCGGTAGTATTATCCATGACGTCAAAAGATGGTTTACCGAGCGACAATGTATATTCGATATTTCAGGATAGTCGAGGCATCATGTGGTTTTGTACCGAACGTGGTTTGGTGCGTTACGATGGTCGGAATATGAAAACCTACACCCAAAATGATGGGTTACCCGACGATGAGGTATTAGAGGTGTTTGAGGTAAGGTCCGGTGAAATTTGGGTAAACACATTTAACCGTTATGCTTCAGTGAAGCAGGGTGAACGCTTCTTGTGTCTCAGGGATCATCCGGTGTTGGATTCGTTGTTTTGGCGTCCATCTACGGTTGGGGTGGACGTAGTGCTGGTTACCGATTCGATTTTTTGGGTTGCCATATCCCATGATTTATACTGTTACGACGGTAAAGCGTTGCGCTCTTTAATAATTCCCTTTCACAACGTGTATAAAATAGAGAATTTGGATGATTATATACGTTGTTATTCAATTCAAGGTGTTTTTACCATTCGAAAAAGTGATTTCTCCTGCCATGTGGAGGCCGATTTTTCGAGTCGTTATGCACCACAAGAACGGGTACTTGATGTAGACAGTAAAAATGGATTAACCTGGATTAGTCTGAAAAAAGATACTACTATTTTAATAAAACAGGTTGACAACCGATTCAGGATACTACCGAATATACTTCCTCAAACGGGAACATTGTACATTGACAAAAGTAATCGTTACTGGGTTTGCTCGCGCAGTAAAGGGGCTTATTGCTATTCGCTCAATGAACGGGAAGAGTTTGTGCTGGAAAAGGTGGTTTTTCCCGATATCAGAATTAATAAAATGATGCAGGACAAAGAGGGAACTTTTTGGGTGGGAACAAAGGGACAGGGAATATTTGCCTTTCGGGAAGATTTTTCCCAATTTCAGAAAGAATATTATAGCCTGCATGATGATAATTCGTACCGTGTAAACGTTTCTTCCGGGGAAGTATGGGTGGGAAACTCGAATGGTAAAGTATACCTCATAGACCACGGAAACATTCGGTTGCAATGCACGTTACCGGAAAGCGGATCATCCAGAAATGTCCGACAGGTGTATCGGGATAAAAATACCAAACAGTGGATTATTACTGATGATGCGTTATATTTAACAACGGGGGGGCAGATCCGACGGATAGAAGGGGTAACATCGCCGAAAATGATGACGGAAGATGATACTTTTTTGTACATCGCCTCCGGTGGATCATCGTTTAAAGTAAATAAATTGACGTTGGATGTTCAACGGCATATTCCTCACCGGTTAGTATCAATTCTGGTAGATCAGCAGAACATACTTTGGGCGGGGGAATTAAATGGTCTTTTGACCTATAATGATTCTAGTACATGTCAGTGGCGGGATCAATTTGACGTACTAAATAGCCGAACAGTTTCCTTACAGGAACACAACGGGGTACTATGGGTAGTGAATGCTGGCCACGGTGTCGTAAGGGTTGAAAAAGATAAGGGCGTGGTGCGTAGTGCAGTGCCGTTACTGAACAGCGATGGAAAACCTTTTCAAAAAGTGTTGCCCAACGTTGTTTTTGCCGAAGACTGCATTGTTTTTGCCACATCGAAAGCGATTTATCGGGTGTTTCAAGACGGGCGGGTGGTAAAAACAAACATGAGAACCGAACTGACCACGAGTGAAATTACGTCCATTGCCCGGTGTGATAAAGATAAAATCTGGGTGGCAACCACGCGGGGCATTTTGCTCAAGGACATTGGCCTTAACCTGTCGGGCGACCTTGAATACCCGGTTTTTATTTCCGATATTCAATACCACCTGGCCGACGTGCCGGAAAAGGTTGATTTATTGGAAAAAGACAGTTTCGCGGCGGTATGGCTGCCCGCCACTGCATCGTTGGTGGAGGTTCGTTTTGCCAATTTATCCAATAACTTCGGGGAAGATGTTCGGTATGAGTGCCAAATTGTAAAAGGTATTTCCAGTATTTGGCTACTCACCTGGTCGAACCTGTGGAACGGGTTGGCGCACTATTTTTGGGGAAAGAAAGAAACGATTATTTTGGAACAAAGTAGTTTTTCGTTGGGGGTAAATCCCGAAGCGGGGAGGTACAACATAACGACGTATGCGTTGTATCCCGGTTATCCGCGCAGCCAAAACTCCGACACGGTGGAACTGGTTATCCGGCCGAAGTTGTACGAAATTTTGTGGATACAATTGTTGTTTTTGTTTTTGGCTTTGTTTGGCGCGTATCTTTTTTACCAAAGCCGTTTATCCATGCAGGAAACACGGAACAAAATGCTGCTGTTGAGTTTTCAAACCTTACAATCGCAGATTAATCCGCATTTTGTGGGTAACTCAGTGAACGTGTTTAATCAGTTTTTTTATCCACCCGATCCGGCCAAAGCGAGTAATTATATTCAGTTGTTTAACAGCATTTTGCGGCGTACATTTGAATTGTCGGACAGCACTTTTACACCGTTTGAAGAAGAGTTTAAATACATCAACAACTACCTGACGATGATGAAAATCAGGTTGGGCGACAAACTGACGTTTTCCATTTCGGTGGATGAAAGTATAGCCCCTACGATGCCATTTCCGGTCTTGATTTTGCAACCGATTCTCGAAAACGCCACCATTCACGGGATTAACCCGGGTGGTGTAACGCATATTCAGGTGATTTTTGCGGAAGTGGACGGTTATATTCATTGCGTGGTGGAAGACAACGGTATCGGGCTAAATGCTGCTTTGGAGCGCCGCAAAGAAAGCGGCCGCAACAAAAAATCGGTGGGATTGAACATAATTCGCAGCAAAGCACAAATTTTAAATACCTTGCACAACCTCAATATGCAATTTGAACTGAAGGACATTGGGGATGCGCAAGCGCACAAAACGGGAACGAGGGCGGTGGTGTCTTTTAAAAAAATGGGTTAGCAGGCTTACAAACCCCTCAAAAATTACTCACAAGCCCACGAGTAGAACGGCAAAATATTGATGAGAAAATTGGTTATATTGGCATTGTTTATCACGGTCCTAACGTGGACGGGTAACCTTTTTGCGCAATCGTACCAACCTGTTGTGTTGTCGTTTACCTCAAAAGACGGAATGCCCAGTGATAATGTGTATTCGGTGTTTCAGGACAGCAAAGGAATGATGTGGTTTGCCACTGAGCGCGGTTTAGTGCGGTACGATGGCAAAAACATGCGTATTTACACGCAGGAAGACGGCCTCACCGATAACGAAGTGTTGAGTATGATTGAAGACCACAGTGGGCAATTGTGGGTGACTTGTTTTAATAAATTCTGCGCCGTGCTCAAAGGTGATCACTTTGAATCCATCGAAAAAGATACAATTTTCGCGTTTCTTACCAATTCAAAGGGCGGCAGTATCGGGTTGTTGCAAATATTGGACAATGGAAAAGAGGCCTGGTTCCTGAACAGTTCGCACAAATTTTTTTATTACAATCACCGTACCCTCACCGATCTCACCGACAAATACAAATTGTCGGTGTATTACATGGAGGCGGTAGATACCTTTATTTATGGGTACGAAAAGCAGGGGGTAGTGCGGGTTTCGCCTAAAGGTGTGCGCGCCGAAAAAGTGTTCGATTTTTCGAATGTCATCGGCGATGGTGCCGAAAAATACAATTTTACATCGGCGAATGGCAATATTTTTTGTAGTTATTACGGCGATACGACCCTGTTGATCAAGCGGGAAGGAAACAAGTTTCGAGTAGTGAAAAATATTATTCCCCAAACGGGTACGGTTTATATTGATCATCAAAATCGTTTTTGGATATGCTCCAACCGAGCCGGGGCGTATTGTTATTCGCTCAACGAACGCGAAGAGTTTGTGTTGGGAAAAAGCATTTTTACCGATCAGCGCATTAATACCATGTTTCAGGATCGGGAAGGTACCTTTTGGCTGTGTACCAAAGGAAACGGTATCATGGCCTTTCGCGAAGATTTTGCCGTGTACGATAACCGGTTTTATAATACCAACGACAACAATTCCTGCCTTGTACATTCTACCCGCGACGGCAATTGGATTGGCAACTCCAAAGGGGATGTTTTCCAAATTGAAGGCCAGACACCCGTTAAAAAATTGTCGGTCACCTTCCCCGGAGCCACCAAAAACATTCGGCAGGTGCACCACGATGTTCAACGGCGCACCTGGGTAGTCACCGATGATGCGGTGTACGTTAGTCATAACGGTACGACATTGGAACGGATTCAAAACATTCGTTCTCCCAAAATGGTAAGCAGCAGTATGGGCAAGATATACTGTGCGGCGGCGGGGGCTTTGTACGAAATTGATCCAAATCGCCGGGCAGCGATTAAAGCCATCAATCAGCGCCTCACCTCGGTATTGGTGGATACCGACAACTTCATTTGGACCGGTGCCTTAGGGGGGCTTTTTGGGGTAAAAGACAGTGTTTACCGGTTTTGGGGGACTAATTTTGAAGTACTGACTTCCCGCACCAAATCTATTCAGCAGCAAGCGGCGTTGTTATGGGTCGTAAATGCCGGTTACGGCATCGTTCGGGTGGAAAAAAAAGGGGATCAAATTACCAACGCCACCCCTTTGCTCGATACCGACGGCCGCCCGTTTCGAGAGGTACTTCCCGGCCTTATTTTTGAAAAAGACCGCATCGTTTTTGCCACCTCAAAAGGAATTTGCCAGGTGCTAAACAATGGTTTGATTGTTAAAATAAACATGAAAACCGAATTAACCAACAGCGAAATCACCTCCATTGGCAGTGCCGGTCCGGGTGAAGTATGGGTAGGCACCACGCGGGGAATTTTGCTCAAAAAACTCAACGATAATCAGCAACCGGATACCGAATATCCCGTTTTTGTTTCCGATATTTCGTACCGCAACGCCGATGTACAGGAAAAAATAGACTTGTTGTTTCGGGATAAATCCGACGTTATTTGGTTGCCGGCCACCGTGTCATTGGTGGAAATTGGTTTCGCCAATTTGTCCAATAATTTTGGCGAAGACGTGCGCTACGAGTGTCAAATCGTAAAAAGTGTTTCCAATATCGCGTTGATCACCTGGTCAAATTTGTGGAATTGGCTCATGCTCCATTTATTTCAGCAAAAAGAAACCCTTGTTATTGACCGCAACAGTTTTTCGCTGGGCGTTGACCCGGAGCCGGGTTATTACGAAATTACCGCGTTTACGTTGTATCCGGGTGCTCCCCGCAGCCAAAACTCGGATACGGTTCGGTTTGTGGTAAGGCCCAATCTTTACGAAATATTGTGGGTTCAATTGTTGTTTTTGTTGCTCTTGGCCTTCGGGTTGTACGCATTTTACCAGAGTCGGCTTTCGTTGCAAAAAACACGGAACAAAATGCTGTTGCTGAGTTTTCAAACCTTGCAATCCCAAATTAACCCGCACTTTGTGGGCAACACGGTCAATGCCTTTAACCAGTTCTTTTATCCGCCCGATCCGGCCAAAGCCAGTGTGTATATTCAATTGTTTAACAGCATTTTACGGCGCACATTTGAGTTGTCGGACAGCACTTTTACGCCGTTTGAAGAAGAGTTAAAATACATCAACAACTACCTGACGATGATGAAAATCAGGTTGGGCGACAAACTGACTTTTTCCATCGAAGTAGACGAAAAATTAGATCGGACAATGCCATTTCCGGTGTTAATTTTGCAGCCCATTTTGGAAAACGCCACCATTCACGGCATTAATCCCACCGGAACCACGCACATTCGGGTGGCTTTTCGGGAAGCGCAGGGACATATTCATTGCACAGTGTACGACAATGGTGTCGGGTTAAATGTCGCGCTTGAACGCCGCCGCCAAAACGGACGTAATAAAAAATCGGTGGGACTGGATATTATCCGCAACAAGGCCGCCATTCTCAATACTTTACACCACCTGGATATGCGGTTTTCGCTCGTTGATCGTTCGGAATTGGAAGAGGGGCAAACGGGCACGGTGGCTACTATTGTTTTTAAAAAAATGATGTTATGAGAAAAATCAGAGCATTTATTATTGACGATGAAATTAGCGCAATCAACGTGCTAAAAGGGATGTTAACGGAGTTTTGCGCCGAAGAACTGGAGGTAGTAGGGGTGGCAACCAACGAAAGTGATGCCATTATCGGGGTCAGCCAACACCGGCCGGATGTGGTTTTTCTGGACGTGGATATTTCGCCCATTACCGACGGTATTGACCTGATTAGCCGCATTCCTAATCGCAATTTTGGGGTCGTTATCACCACGGCTTACGAGCAATACGCCATTAAAGCAGTGAATAAATTGCAACCTTGGGGTTATTTAATCAAGCCGGTTTCGGTGTCCGATTTGATTTTGATTGTTCAAAGTGCCTGCGCCAAAATACAGGAAAAAGAAAAAAATGAACCTTCGGTGTCCAATCCAAAAGATGCCGGGATTATTGTTAGTGACTCGAAACGGGGCAATGTCGTGATCAAATCGCACGAATTGCTGTATTGTAAATCCGAAAATGCGCTGGCGATGTTGCATTATTTGGCCGAAGGGAAATTGCAAAAAATTGCGGTGTATAAAACCCTCAAAGAACTGGAACAGGCTTTACCCGAGTCTTTTTGTCGTATCCACAACAATACCTTGGTGAACATGTCGTACATCACGCGGTACGAAATTGAAAACCGCATGGCGGAGGTGTATTTACCCCACAATATTGTCCTCGATGTATCGGTGGCCAAATTAACCGATTTTCAGGAACGTTTCGCCGAATTTGTAAAAAAAGGCTAGAGACGTACGGCCGTACGTCTCTACGGCCGATATTCGTTTTAATTCCCCAATAACATTTCCGGACGATATTCGAAGTGCATGGTATCATAATGGTACCATTTTCCGCCCCAGATAAATCCGTGTTGTTCAAAAATTTCAACAATTTCCCACGGAATATCATTGCGCCAGTCGAGGTTCATTTCGACGGCCTCTTCGTTGGCATTTTTGTAATCCCAGCGCCAATAATGGGCGTTTTTGGTATTAATATCAATGGCGATACCGAAGGAGTGCGGGCTGTATTGCTCCGAACCGCTGATTTTTCGCCAGTTAAAGCCGCCGCCAATCCGAACGATGTATTCTTTCAGGTGCGGCCGCGACATCAGTTCGGCCCCAATCGCCTGAAGTTTGAGGTGAATATTATTGACTTTTGTGACCACCAGTTTTTGACCACCCTGCGGCGTTGGCCACCAAATAGAGGTAAGGTGTCGGCGCACCTCGGCCTCCGAAGCACCGTACATTTTTTTAAAAAAAGGATAATAACGGTAGGTGCCGGGGCTGCAACCGTAGCCGGGAGTATCGGGGATACAACCGGGAAAATAGGTGAGTCCGCAGAGTTGGTCCTCCAAATCGGCGGAATCCGACATCATTTTTTCCGTTTTAAAAATGCCATCGTCGAAGGGCATGGCCGTACCGTCTTTCCAATAAATAAAATTGCCCTCCGCTTTTTTGAAATGGTCGGGATAGGCTTTGAGCAACCGCAAAAGGGCCGGGTGCGTGAGGCTGTCGTTTTGGGCGGAAAGGGGAGTGGAGGTCACCCAAAAGCCGATAAAAATACAATAAAAGGTTTTTTGAAGCATATATAAACTATTGCGAATGGCCACTACCGGATTAAATTTAGTCTCGAAAATAAAACGTTTCGGTACGCGTAACCAATGGGCAATGTTTCAGTGCCAATGGTAACCGTACTTTCCCGGGGCGAAACCAGGCTAATTTGCTCAATATTAACCAGGTATGTTTTGTGAATTCGGACAAAAGTTGCGATAAATTCATCTTCCAGCGTTTTGAGTTGGATATTGGTCGGGTATTCGCGGTCGCCCACTTTAGCGTACGTGAGTTTATTATCAGCGTGAAAGTATAAAATGTCTTTTATCGAAATGGCCTTATAAGAATAGCCAATTTTGAAAAAAAATTGCTGCTGGGAGATATACGGCGTTTTTTCTTTTAACAAAATATTCCCCGTGGATTCGTATCGAAGCATAAGCGCAATATCAATGGCCTGTTCAATTTTAAATTTGGACAGTTCTTTGTTCAAAAAACTGCTGGGCCTTGTGTGCCGGGTCATGTGGTAATACTCCTCTGAATAATTCGAGGTCAGATAGATGATTGGAATATTGTCGTTTTTTTTACGAATATATTCGGCCAAGTGAATACCCGACCTACGGCCTTTACCCAAATCAATGTCCAACAAACACAATTCGGGCTGAAATTCGTCGAATGCTTTACACCCTTCTTCGTAATCGGGAGCGACAAGTGTCTGCTGAATTCCGATTTCTTTTAAAATAATGTCTAAGAGTTGCGTGAAAGCGGGATTATCATCAACGATTAACAGTTTTACATTTTGATATTGTTCCATGTCTTGTTTGCGTTATAATGCCTACTGTCCGTATAAAATAACCCATCGGGTACCACCACCCGGCCGGTCTTCTACCCAAATATCGGCATTATGTTGACGGAGAGAAGTACGCAGCAAAGATAAGCCGATTCCCTGTCCTTTTGAATCGGGTTTATGATCTGCGTCAAAAATGTGTTCGTGTTTATCCGCCGGAATACCCGGTCCGTTGTCTTCCACGATGCAACAAAAGCGTCCTAAAGCGTCTTTTTCTTCGGCAATTCTGAGGGTAGGTTGCGGCGCGTTGGCACCGTAACGGAGGGTATTTGAAATCAGATTTTGAAACAACTGTTCAATAATAACCGTCGGTAGCGGCATGGGCGCAATAGGCGATAGGTCAACTTGTAAGTTCACCGATTGAGTGACCGCCTGAAACCGGTCGAGTACCTGTTGAATAATGGGCATGGGATCGGTGAGCGAAACGCCCGAATCTTTTTCCGCCCGCGACTCTTCGAGCAATTCTACGCAGTAGTCTTTGAGTTGTCGGCTTACATTTTGGGTAATGGAATAGTATTGGGTTTGTGGGTTTTGGTCATTGGGTGGCACCTGGTAGATATTTCCCGCCGACAGAATAAGGTCGAGGTTGGTAATTACATCGTGCGAAACCACGCGGGTAAAGCGGTGGAGTTGTTCGTTGCTTCGTTTGAGTTTTTCTTGTTCATGAACCAGGGCGCGGTTGGCGGCCTCCATGTCTCGGGCGGCTTTTTGTTTTATTTTATTGTTCAGGTAATAACCAATGGCAAGGGCCGAAAAAATAAGGAGGCCAACGGCGAGTCCAATGAGGATTTTTTTCTGTTGTTCTAATTGAGCCTCGGCGGCCAGGGTTTCCATTTGCGCCGAAATAATTTTGTTGGCGGCCAGTTCTTTTTCCAAAAATGTAATGGCCTGTGCGGTAGTGGCCTGCGTACTGCCGTCCATTTCAACGGAGAGCAGGTCTTTTTTCTTTTGGTAAAAAAAGGCGCTGTCCAATTGTTGTTTTTGGGCGTAGGCGTACGATAATGTTTGATATACATTGAGCAGCGGGCCGCTAAAGCCCACCGAATCGAGGGATTTTGCGGTGGGAATACCCAAGTTGATGGCGTCGTTTATCTGGCCGTTTTGGAGCAGCAGTTTGCACAAATGCGCCTGGTTATTAAAAGCATACGACCAGGTTCCAAAATCCCGGTTGTTCTGAATTACCTCCCGGTATTGCTGAATGGCTTTGTTGAGTTGTCGGGTTTTCCAGTAGTAGTTGGCGAGGTATAGTTTATTGGTAGATTCTAACGACAGGAAATTGCGTTCCCGAATGAAGGCGGCGGCAGAATCGTAATGCGCCAGGGCTTCGGCGTCGTTTTGCGCCAGAATAATTTTGAAGGTGTGGATTTGGGATTTGGTAATATCGTATTTATCTTGTTGATAACAAATCTCCAGCGCCGGAATACTACTGCGGTACGCATCTTTTTCTTTTTCGGGTAAGTCCAAAATAAAAAATATATCGCCCAAAAAACCGTAGGCTTGCCCCTGCTCGAAGTACAGGTTATGTTGTTTGGCTAACTGAATAATATGGTTCAAATACTCAATGGCTTTTAGGTACTGGCCGCTGGAAACGTAAATTTGGGCGGAGTACAGCATCACCGAAGAGCGATCTTTGGGGGTGAGTAATGGTAATCTGACTTTGTTGGCTTCCACCCATTTGGCACCTTCTTTTAACTGGCCATTAATCGAATAGGCATACGTTAACCACAAATAACAATACCCCAGGATTTCGCCGTTTTTATACACGGGGTATTGTTCGACCATGTCTTTTAGTTGTTGCATAAAAGCAGGGGCAACCACCTGTTTGTCCAGGTCCTGGGCCTGTAGTAACGCGCATCGGATTTCCTGCATGTTTTTAAAAATCAACAAGATACTATCGGGGGTGGTCGTTACATGTTGGCGCAATGTCTCACGAAGTATCAGTGCGGAGTCGAGGTTGGTGTACATACGCACCAACGCCGAATAAGCATCGGCTCTTAGTGAATCGGAAAGTGTCGTGTTATGTACGTTTTCCCATAGCACAGCGGCGGAATCTGCCGCTGGGTGATGTGGGCGATTACACGCTAAAAAAGAAAAAGATAAACAAAATACGAATAAAGTGTATCCAAAAAAACAATATCCAAGTCCTCTTATCATAGTATAAAATAGTTCAGAATTACGCAAGCCAATTTTCCACTTTCTACCCAAAGGCGGTGCGCAGCAAATATACGTAAGGTTGTAACAAAAGCAGGGCAATTAGGGTGTAAAATGCACCAAAATGCCACAAAAAGCGAATGAACGTGGTGGATTTGAAGTGGAGGGCTTTTTATGTTCATTTGGGTTTTGGGGTTGAATAATATTACCACGTTCACGCCGACATAGATGCGTTTGTCGGTAAAAGTCAAAGGTATTCGAGGGTAATACGTTTATCTTCGTGTCACCGAAATTTAAGTATTTTCGGAATAAGTAATCATTTTTTTCTCAGGAACGGCTTATTAGTCTATTTAAGTACTGGAATTTAGAACTCATTGTGCCAAGGCGTACATTGTCTTTTGCAATCGTAATTATTGGAATGCGAAATGTAAATATTTCGAGGTAACTCGATGTATGTTCTTTTATGTACTTGTCTATTCTATGGCCGTTAATTAAAGTACAACTCATGAAAAAGTGCCATTTTTACAAATTTTTTCCACACCAACAAGAATCAGGAACCGTGGGTACGTTGCGGTATTTGGTTATCACAACATTGCTGCTGCTGATTGGCTCTACCTCTTTTGCCCAAAAATTTATTAAACAAACAGCAACCGGATCTGGTAACGGTACCAGTTGGGACAATGCGTTTGGGGCAACTTCGTTGCGCTCGGCTTTAACCTCCGGCGGGGTTATTTACATAGCCGCGGGTACCTATAACGTGGGGGCCGCGTTTGTTTCTGATGCGGCGATATTACCGGCGGGTACTACTGTTCAGGGCGGATTCCCGGCCAATGCCACGGGCACTTCCACCAGCGGATACAACCCCGGTACTAATATTACGGTCATTGACGGGCAGGATAAAATGATTTTTACGGTGGGTACGGGTACGTATGTGATTAAAGGTATTGTTTTTGACAATGCCGAAGGTGCTGGTGCCGGAGGATCTGTAATTAGGGCCAATTCGGGTGGTTTGATCTACAATTGGACACTTGAGGATTGCGTCATTAAAAACACAACCGGTAGCGGTGGTGGTGGCGGCGCAGTTTGGCTGCACGGTTCTTACACCGCCGGTTCAAAAATTAAAGTAAAAAATTGTATTTTTGACAATAACCAGGCCATTGCCGGTTCATACAGTGGCGCTTTGACGCTTCAGGCGATTGCCAATAATTCCGGCGGTCCGGCCGGTGGTACCAACAACGGTACCGATTATGTGGTAGAAAACTGTAGTTTTTCCAACAACCGCGTAACGGCTGGTGGTTCGGGTGGTGCCATGATGATTTTGTCTTGCACCGGTATCAATCTGTTGAACAATTCATTTTGTAACAACTTCGCCAACAACGACGCAGGTGCTTTGTTGGTCAGCAGTGTGACCAAGTTTGTTATGAGCGGGTGCTCTTTTTCGGGCAACAGCAACCAGGGCCAATGGTCTCCGGCGGTATGGATTTTGTCGTCGCCCGAGTCGCAGGTATTGAACTGTAATTTTGTGGGCAATTTTGCGGCCACTGGTGCATTGAGCAACAACGCCGGTGGAGGTTTGGCCATCGAAAGCGGAAGCCCACACTTGGTAGATGGTTGCAAGTTTTACAACAACATTGTAAGAAACCGAGGTGGCGGGGTACAATTTAGCGGTGGTGGTAATTTAACGCTTACCAATTGTATATTTAAAGGTAATCAGGTCACCAACGGTATCAACGCTTTTGGTGGTGGTGCTTTATATGCCACAGCCGGATCTACTGCTGTACTTAATTTTTCCAATAATGTATTTGACAGTAACTCATTAGTAGATAATACATCGGGTAATGGTTACGGCGGTGGTGCCATCCATGTGCAGGGCGGAAACAGCCCAACGGCGACCAACTCTGTGTTTTACAATAACACTTACAATGGAAGTGCAACTGTGCTTACTTCGGATGTATCGGTGTTTGGGGGCGGTACATTCACCGTAAGTGGTTCGGCACTGCAATTGAGCCAGGCGACCTATACTTCATTTTACAACGTTAGCACGGGTAATACCTTTAATAACACCACAAATCCGGGTGTGGCTGCGGCTCCTGGTATCAGTTGCCCCATTTCATTGCCCCCTTCTTGCGGGGCGGGTAGTACGGCTCCTGCATTAAGCGCCACTACGGCCAGCAACACTTGCCCGGCTACTACGGTAAATTTAACCACCATAACGGCCAGCAACCTGCCAGCGGGTACCACCCTCACGTGGCACACGGGTACACCAGCCACTACTGCCAATAAAATTGCGGGCACTGCGGTGTCGGCATCGGGGGTTTATTACGCGGCGTTTTTCGATAGCGCGGCGGGTTGTTATTCTGGTTCCGGTGCGGCTACTACGGCGGTAACGGTCACCGTTTTCGACTGTACCCCTGTAACAGTTACCCCTCCGGGCACTATTTCGGGTACTTCAGGTACGACTATTCCGGGTAATCCGCCGGTTGCTATTGGTGGAACGGGAC
Source organism: Chitinophagales bacterium (assembly GCA_013298845.1). GTDB lineage: Bacteria > Bacteroidota > Bacteroidia > Chitinophagales > Saprospiraceae > M3007. The sequence continues at coordinate 5,012 of JAAFJN010000057.1, read as the reverse complement.
CCTACACTTACACTGATGGTTCGTCGAACCCCGGCTGTGTGGCTCCGTCCGGTGCTACTTCATTAACTGCGGCGGGTGGTACCATCAATGGACTTAACCCCACCACGGGTGCACATACCGTAACATTACCAACGGCAGCCGGTACCTATTACTATTGCATTCAGGTGTGCGATGCTTCGGGCACCAACTGTGCGGTGTCCATTCATTTGGTAACGGTTACCTGCGCGGCGGGTAGCACTGCCCCGGCGTTGAGCGCCACTACAGCCAGCAATGCTTGCCCGGCTACTACGGTAAATTTAACCACCATTACGGCCAGCAACCTGCCAGCGGGCACCACTCTCACGTGGCACACGGGTACACCAGCCACTACTGCCAATAAAATTGCGGGCACTGCGGTGTCGGCATCGGGGGTTTATTACGCGGCGTTTTTCGACAGTGTAGCGGGTTGTTATTCTGGTTCCGGTGCGGCTACTACGGCGGTAACGGTGACGATTAATACTTGTACATCGGTGACGGTTACACCTCCGGCTACCATTTCGGGTCCATCGGGGAGCACCGTTACGGGTAACCCGCCGGTAGCCAATGGCGGAACCGGTCCTTATACGTACAGCGATGGTTCCTCTAATCCCGGTTGTATCGCCCCATCGGGTGCTACTTCGCTCACTGCGGCGGGAGGAACCGTTAATAATTTGAATAGCACTACCGGAGCGCATACCGTTACGTTACCCGCAGCGGTAGGCACCTACTACTACTGTATTCAGGTATGCGACTCAACCGGAACTAACTGCGCAGTTTCTATCCATTTGGTGACGGTTACTTGCGCCGCAGGAACGGTTGCGCCATCTGTAAACTAAACTGCAATTCCTCTAACTTCATCTTAATATAGTTAAATGCGCTACTGAAATGTTGTCACAAAGGGAGCAATTCCTTGGGGCAACATACGGTAGGGTGTCATTTGAATAGTATTGGTCATATTTTTCATTTGGCGGTTACGACGACTCTTTGGGCACAAGGGCGTACGGGAGGGCTGTGTTTGCAAAATACACTTGCCCAACCGTTGCCCTGCCTTGAGTTGTAAACCCATTTAGGCTGTATTGATATTAAAATGAATGAATAAAGAATGAGATATTTTATGAAAAAATATTTTTTGGGTCTGGCAGTGCTTACAATGGTGTTATGCGCCAAAGTATCTCTTCAGGGGCAAATTATAGCCAATAGTTGCCCGTCTGGTACGGGGGATCTGACGACCCACGTCAGTTCGCCAGTACCTCCGGGGGCCGTTGTTACCTGGCATACGGGGGTTATTGCATCTACTGCCAACCAAGTCGCCAATCCGCAGGCAGCCCCTCCGGGTACGTATTATGCCGCTTTTTATGATGCGGTGAACATGTGCTTGACCAATACATGCCCTTCCCTTACGGTAAATCTGACGACGAGAGTAACCAGTACGCCTCCCTCAGGCTCAGTGGTTACCTGGCATACGGGGGCACCGGCAACATCGGCCAACCAGGTATCCAATCCTTTGGCAGTAGGAGCAGGTACCTATTTTGCGGCGTATTACGACGCTGCCAACCTGTGTTACAGTCCGGTAAGTACGCCGGTGGTGGTGAGTATTGTAACTTGTTCGTGCCCCAATGTTCAGGTGACGAACACCTGCCCTTCTGCTACGGTAAATTTAACTACCCATACTTCCGGTACCCCACCGGCAGGCACTGTTGTAACGTGGCATACTGGTACAACGGCAACATCGGCCAACCAGGTACCCAATCCTGCGGCAGTGGGAGCGGGCGTGTATTACGCCGCTTATTACGACGCCGTAAATATGTGTTACAGCCCCACCAGTTGCGCGGGGGTACAGGTAACCATAAATAGTTGTAATCAACCGCCCGTAGCCAATAACGATGCTGCGAATACCTTGGAAGATACCCCGGTCACGTTCCCGGTAACGGCCAATGATACAGACCCGGACGGCACTATTAATCCCGCAACCTTAGATTTGGATCCCGCCACAATGGGCGTACAAACCAGTTTTACGGTGAGCGGTCAGGGTACTTTCGTGGCGAATCCACTCACCGGAGCCGTCACTTTTACGCCAGTCGCTAATTACAGTGGTAATACAACGCCCATTTCGTACAGTGTATGCGACAACGGAATTCCTATACAATGCAGCAGTGCCAGTATTGCAGTAGCCGTACAGGCCGATACGGTAGCCAAACTCAAGGTTAAAGTGCTGCTTCAGGGCGCATTATTGGGTACCGCCGGTAATTTGATGCGCGACGATTTGCGGAGTGGTGGTTATCTGCCATTAAATGAACCTTATACTGCCCTGAGTGCCTCCAATCCGCGCTTTTCGCACAAGGGTGCCGGGGGAGGCGAGACCACAACCACTGCGGTATTAAATGCCAATGCGGGTACTGCCAACGCGATTGTGGACTGGGTATTTGTGGAATTGCGCAACGCTGCCGATTCCACGCAGGTAGTCGAAACGCGTTCGGCTTTACTTCAACGCGATGGCGACGTAGTAAGCCCGAATGATGGTCAGTCTATGTTAACTTTTGCGGGCAAGGTAGGCCAGTTGTTTTTTGTTTCGGTAAAACACCGTAACCATTTAGGGGTCATGGTCGCCCGTCCATCATTTTTAAACAATGACTCAACAAAGGTAGATTTTACCACCTTGGAATCAACATCGGTGTACAATCGTCCGGGCACAATTAATTACGAAGGCGCAGAAATGGTGGTCGTTCAGGGCAAAAATGCGCTTTGGGCGGCTAATACCAATGCCAATAATAAAGTCAAATATCAGGGGGTAGGAAACGATAACGCTACTATCCTGACGCAGGTACTTACTTTTCCCGCCAATACCTCGGGTTTTTACAACTATAACCTGGCATTGGGTTATTTCAACGGCGATGTCAATATGGATGGAAAGGTGAAGTACCAGGGTGCGGCCAACGATTCGGCGCACGTGTTTACCAATGCGATTGGATTATATAACACGTTAAACACTTTGGGGCTGTATAACTATGACTTGTTTTTAGAGCAATTACCGTAATGGTTTTTAATTGAAAGAACATTGATTTTATCGCATAAATAGGTTTAAGGGGAGTTCATTTTTATCTCAAATTTTATCAAAGGGGCTCTGAGCGGCAAATTTTAGTTGAACAGCACTGATTCATTTTATGCAACGTGGCCGTTGGCTACGCTGGTAAAATCCATTGCCTTTTTCAAAAAAAATTTGTCCGCTTGCAGCCAATTGCGCCTCCCTGGCCAATGTTTAAAGTTCTTGTATTTTATTTAATAATAAATAATTTAATTATCAATACTTTTCGAAAAGATGAGATTATTTACATTTTTAATGACTTTAGCCTGGATCATAACAGGCGGGAGTCTTTACGCGCAGGCTCCGGATTTGGAGTTGAATTTGCGCTACAATACGACTTTAGCGAGGTATGAAGTATATGCCAGACCTTCGGCTACACAGTCATCGTTTAGTTGGGGACCATCCCAGATTTCGGTAGTAACACCGGCGGCTGTACCCGATGCTCCGTTTAACGTAACCAGTGTTATTGGCGGAGCCTGGCAAGACAACTCGGATGTGTACGCTCCCACTATTGCTCCGGGCAGCGACTTTCACGGTATTGGGTCCCTCGGGGCACCAACCAGTTTTACGGCCGGGGTAGAGCGACTTGTTTTTTACTTTACACTTCCCGGTGGCATTTGTGTGCCCGGGTTACGTTTGTACATTAACGGCGTTGACCCCACATCGTCTGATCCCGGTATGGCGGGCGGCGACTTTGCTAACACGATATTTTCAATCGTTCCCGGTGTCCCTACCGGTTACGAGGCTTACGCCGGTAACTATAATAACGGAGGAACAAGTTGTAACAGTGCGCCCATTGCTAACAATGATACACCAAGTACGCCCGAAGATACACCATTGACGTTTAACCCGTTGAGTAACGATACCGACGATGGTGCTTTGTTACCGGCAACGTTGGATTTGGATCCCACGACACCTGGTATTCAAACCAGTTTTACGGTGCCCGGTCAAGGTACATTTGTCGCCAACCCGACCACGGGTGAAGTGACTTTTACACCCGTATTGAACTTTAACGGTACAACAACACCAATTACCTACAATGTATGCGATAATGGTACACCTCAACTTTGCGACGATGCGACCATCACGGTAACGGTAAATGCCGTAAACGACGCACCAATCGCGAACAACGATACACAAACCACCACGGAAGATACACCGGTAACGTTCTCGGCTACGGGCAACGATACAGACGTTGACGGCGCAATTAACCCCGCAACCCTCGACTTGGACCCCGCAACACCCGGCGTTCAAACCAGTTTCACGCTTGCTGGCCAAGGTACATTTGTCGCCAACCCAACCACGGGTGACGTGACGTTTACTCCGGTAGCGAACTTTACGGGTACAACTACCCCGATCACGTACAATGTATGCGATAATGGTACACCATTGCCCGCTCAATGCGACGATGCGACCATCACGGTAACGGTAAATGCCGTAAACGACGCACCAATCGCAAACAATGATACACAAACTACCACGGAAGATACACCGGTAACGTTCTCGGCCACGGGCAACGATACGGACGTTGACGGCGCGATTAACCCGGCAACCCTGGATTTGGACCCCACAACACCCGGCGTTCAAACCAGTTTCACGGTGCCCGGTCAAGGTACATTTGTAGCGAACCCAACCACGGGTGACGTGACGTTTACTCCGGTAGCGAACTTTAACGGTACAACTACCCCGATCACGTACAACGTATGCGATAATGGTACACCATTGCCCGCGCAATGCGACGATGCGACCATCACGGTAACGGTAAATGCCGTAAACGACGCACCAATCGCGAATAACGACACACCAACCACCACGGAAGATACACCGGTAACGTTCTCGGCCACGGGCAACGATACGGACGTTGACGGCGCAATTAACCCGGCAACCCTGGATTTGGACCCCGCAACACCCG
>JAAFJN010000056.1 GCA_013298845.1 Chitinophagales bacterium | reverse complement strand
CTCACGGAAATCTACCAAATCTGACAGATTTGGTAGATTTTTCCACCATCGAGCCCTACCTACCTACCATCCGTACCAGAAACAACTGCGCGTTACATCTTCGCTGATGGATGGCGGCGATTTATCCGAGCACTCACGGAAATCTACCAAATCTGGCAGATTTGGCAGATTGATGACACTTACAGGTATCGCTTATCACAACTTTTAGATGAGTACATTTGTATCGAAAGATAGAGTAAGACTCCACACTTGGGGTGCATCGTCACGCTCCCAAGTCCGGGCTAATCTGCCAAATCTCCCAGATTTGGTAGATTTTTTCCACCATCGTGCCCTACCTACATGCTATCCGTACCAGAAACAACTGCGCGTTACATCTTCGCTGATGGATGGCGGCGATTTATCCGAGCACTCACGGAAATCTACCAAATCTGAGAGATTTGGTAGATTTTTCCACCATCGAGCCCTACCTACCTACCATCCGTACCAGAAACAACTGCGCGTTACATCTTCGCTGATGGATGGCGGCAACCTACCCAAGCACTCACGGAAATCTACTAGCGCCGTGCCATACACCACTAACGAATAAAAAATAGATAAAAAAATGACCACCTCTTTAAAAACAACCTATATCTTTGTCCCCAATTACCGTAAATGGTATCTACCGTTTTGTATCATCTACCGTTTTATGAAAAATTATTTTTCACCTCTTCAACCAGGAAAGGTTTATCACATTTACAATCGTGGCAACAACCACGAGAATATTTTTTTTAATGCTGAAAATTACGCTTATTTTCTCAGAAAATACTTTATGTACATTGCTCCCGTAGCATATACCTATGCGTATTGTTTATTACCCAATCACTTTCACATCGCTGTCAAAATAAAATCAAAGGCCGCCATTAGAGAAAGTATTCTTGCGGCCGATAACAAGCAAATTGCTGGCGGTAAGTTGCCCTACCCAACCCTCAGCATATTAGAGCAAACAGATATTGAAACGATAGTCGGCGAAGTATTCAGGCGGTTCTTGCTATCTTACTCAAAATCAATTAATAAGCAAAGACAACGCGATGGAAGTTTATTTCAAAAAAACTTTAAACGCCTGGAAGTAACATCGGCGCGGCATTTCAATAATTTAGTCCGTTACATACATACAAACCCTCAACTACATAAACTCATTGAGGATTTTGCGGAATGGCCTTATTCATCTTATTTACCAATTTTAAACAATTGCACACCTTACAACCTTGAGCGAGAAGAAATAATAAAATATTTTGGCGGAATAGATACCTTTTCTAAACAACACAAAGAATATATCGACTGGAAACTACTTGAATACCTCTACCTTGAAGACTAATCCCTCCCCTCCACGTGAATATGGTCATCGTGCCGGACCGCATGACACCCGGCGTGGCGCAAGTTATCAAACGCGCTTAAGCCCAGGCGCGATTTTAAATGTGGCTCGATTAATACCCGCCGTACACCTTTGTGTTGACAAAATAACCGCACCATCGCCGCCGTGCGTTCTTCGTCCAGCACGTATTCCGATTTGTGCGCTTGTGGAATAATGCGCTCCATAAAACCATATTGCCAATAACCTTGCTGTGCGCAGGAACGCGCCACATCAACATCCTGCGGGCGCGGATCCACAAATACCCCGTAACCAATCACCGACGGCGTTTCAGTCACTGGTGTATGGTCCGCCTTGCGTTTCCACAATAACGCCAAATCCAGTTTCCGACCATCCGAATGGCTTAAATGCGGCAACAGCGGCCATTTATTTCCAAAAGGATGCTGCGCGTCTAAGTACAATAACGTTGCACCTTGATGCTCCCTCTGTAGAAACACCGCGACTTCTAATGCGGCGTTTCGCAGTTCGCGCCGAACGTAATGCCGACACAGGATCGCCGTCATTAGGTTCTGCGGACGTAACAGTGTACCGTTAATGGGCAATTGAACCCGCCCGTAACGACCCGCCAACGGCGGCAGTACAAACACCACAACCACCATGTAGGCGAATAAAAAACACAACGTTTGCCCCAAATAACGGAACAAACGCTGCTGATATCGAAGGCGTAAAAAACCGTAAGCCGGAATACACAACAGATGAATCACACCACCTACCTGTGTTAAAACAGTCAGCAGTACCACCCACAACAGATGCGCCAAAACGAGCAATACGGTTTTTACAAGACGCATTTTATTTCATTTTAAAAACCCGGGCCGCTTTTACCGCCAATTTCCAACCCTTGTACAGAAAACTGGCCGTTTTACGCGGCATTTTGGGTCGAAATGTTTGGTCCAACTGCCAATAATTGGCAATGGCTTCGCGGCCATCCCAAAAACCAACCGCCATACCGGCCAAATACGCCGCCCCCAAAGCCGTTGTTTCCTGCACTTTGGGTCGGTCCACCGGCACGCCCAACATATCCGCCTGAAACTGCATCAGGAAGTTATTGACCACCGCTCCGCCATCTACCCGAAGCGAACGAAGGCGAATACCTGAGTCTTTTTCCATCACCGACAATACATCTTTGGTTTGGTAAGCGATACTTTCGAGGGTGGCGCGAATAATTTGTGCTTTACCCGAACCCCGCGTCAGACCAAAAATCGCCCCGCGCACCTCCGAGTCCCAATAAGGCGTACCCAAACCCACAAAAGCGGGTACCACGTACACCCCGTCCGAACTGTCCAGACCTTTGGCGTAACCTTCCGTATCGGCGGCATCATTGAACAATTCCACGGCGTCGCGGAGCCATTTCACCGCCGAACCCGCCACAAAAATGGAGCCTTCCAGCGCGTATTCCACTTTTCCGTTGATACTCCAGGCGATGGTGGTCAAAAGGCCATTTTGAGAGGCACACGCTTCTGTTCCCGTATTCATGAGCATAAAACAGCCGGTTCCGTAGGTATTTTTGGCATCACCGGGCGAAAAACACGCCTGCCCAAACAAGGCCGCCTGCTGGTCGCCCGCCATACCGGCAACCGGAATATCGCCCGTACCCATCAGGTCTTTGCGGGCGTGGCCGTACACCACGCTGCTGTCCATCACCGTGGGCAACATGGAAGCCGGAACGGTGAGCGCTTTGAGCAACGATTCGTCCCATTTCAAATCGCGGATATTGAACAACATAGTGCGCGAAGCATTGGTCACGTCGGTGGCGTGAACCTGGCCCTCGGTGAGGTTCCACAACAACCACGTATCAATGGTACCAAACAACAAATGCCCCGCTTCGGCGTCTTTGCGGGCACCTTGCACGTTGTCCAAAATCCATTTTACTTTGGACCCGGAAAAATAAGCATCGGCGACCAAACCCGTTTTGTACTGGATTTCGGGTTCCAAACCGCGCCGTTTTAAATCTTCACAAATGTCCATCGTTTGGCGGCTTTGCCACACAATGGCATTGTAAACGGGTTTGCCGGTTCTTTTGTCCCACACCACCGTTGTTTCGCGCTGGTTGGTAATCCCAATGGAGGCAATGTCAGCGACCTCCACCGAAGCGATCACTTCGCGAACAACATTTTGCACGGATTCCCAAATTTCCAAAGCATCGTGCTCTACCCAACCCGGTTGGGGAAATATTTGGGTAAATTCCTGTTGGGCAACCTTCGTAATGTTGCCGTTTTTGTCAAATAAAATGGCGCGACTGCTGGTCGTGCCCTGGTCAATGGCGAGAACGTATTTTTTCATAGTTGTAATAAATCTAAATCGGCGCGAAATGTACGCGGTTTGGTGGTATTATCCGTGCAAATTTTTTCAGAGATGGCCGTTTTGCGCCCATCTTTTTGGGCCGTAACGGTGTAGCAGCAATTATTGGACAAACTAAACGTATACACGCCGTTGGCTGTGGTGATAAATGCGGGCGTTTCGGCCCCGTTACAGGTATTGTTTAAGGTAATTCGGGCACCTTCGGCGGGCAAACCCGTTTTCATGTCAATGATAATCCCTTTTACCGTCAAAATGATCTCTTCCGGGGCGGGTTCTACCGGGGCTTTGGGCCGGGGCTTTACCGGAGTTGGCGTTGGCGAAAAAACTACCGGCGGCGGAGGAGTTGCCACTGAGGGCGGGAGCGATTTTTGCGGGCGCGGAACAATCGCGTACGTCAGCATCATTTCAAATGAAGCATCGGTGACCCTGCGGATGGCGTTGAGCGGAATTTCGTACACGCCGCTGATCCCGAATCCTTGCGGCCCCATCCAACCTGCCATAATACCCAGAGCGTGATCGGAAGAAAGGCTGCGTTCAAGCGCCGTGCGCCATTGTATTCCCCCTTTCCATTGTTCTTCGATGGTGGCCGTTACGCCCAAATCCAAAGCGTTGGGTGCCCCAATATTGTTGCGCGGCGCTTTCCTGGCCCCGTTAAACAAAGTGGCACTGGCCAAAACCACCCGCGGTTGGAGGCGTAATTGTCGTTGATTCAGGTAAAAATTACCACTGGCCTGCACAAAATATGGGCGAAAAGTGCGGGCCGCCACGGCATCAACGCCGTCGTTGAGGTTGTATTCAAAAAGTTGAGGCACCCCAAAACCCAATTGTCCCCGGGTATGTTCGATTTGCAAACCGGCCCCAAAATTGGGTAACCAGCGGTTAATATTGACCAAAAATTGTGGATCATCGAGGTCATCGAGGCGAAGTTTGGAAAAATCATTGCGCCAATTGGCCATACTTACCGACAAACCGCCGCGCAAAACCGTCGCCGCGTTCAGGGGAATTTTGTAAGAATACGCCGCGTTTAGGTCCGAAATACCCAGCGTTCCCGCCCGGTCGTTGCGCAAAAACAGCCCCAACCCTACCCGATCACGGGATTTGTCCAAAAACAATAACTGCGTGGAGGGTGCCCCGTCAATGCCCATCCATTGTCCCCGGAAAGCACCGCCGATGGTCAGGCGTTCGGAAGTGCCCGCCGCCGCCGGATTGTACAAACCCGGTGCAAAGGTGTATTGAGATAAACGGGGCGTTTGTTGGGCCGGCAAAACCCCGGATACCAATAACAAAAGCCACCAAAAAGAATATTTGAGCATAGGTAATGTCGTGTATGGTTTTGATGGTGCTGGATACAACGCCACCAAAGGCAAAGGTAAAATAATTCTATTGTATTCTAATCTGGTCTTTTCTGCCGTCTTTGCTTTAGTTTTGCCCCATCATGAAGCGTTCATGGGACAATTGATTTTTAAACATGACAATACTATACACCCACCTCGTTGATCTGCACGAAAAACGCGTTTTCCCCGCCAAAGTAGTGCTGGATGCGGGAAAAATTGCCACCATCGAACCTACCGAAGCACCGGTTTCCGGTTATTTGTTGCCCGGTTTCGTGGATGCGCACGTGCACATCGAAAGTTCGATGCTCGTCCCCTCCGAATTTGCACGGATGGCGGTGGTGCACGGCAGTGTGGCGACGGTGAGTGATCCGCACGAAATTACCAATGTACTGGGCGTACCGGGCGTGGAATTTATGCTCGAAAACGCCGCTCAGGTGCCGTTTAAATTTCATTTTGGTGCGCCCTCCTGCGTTCCCGCTACCCGTTTTGAAACGGCAGGCGCGGTCATTGGCCCGGAGGAAGTGGAACAACTGCTACTTCGCCCCGATATTTGGTATTTGTCCGAAATGATGAATTTCCCCGGCGTTATCCACCGCGACCCAATGGTGATGGCCAAAATAGAAGCCGCCCACCGCATTGGCAAACCCGTGGATGGCCACGCGCCCGCGCTCACGGGCGAAGCGCTTGACCAGTATATGAGCGCCGGCATCACCACCGATCACGAAGCATTTACGTACGAAGAAGGTTTGGAAAAACTGCAAAAGGGGCTGAAAATCCTGATTCGCGAAGGCAGTGCCGCCAAAAACTTCGAGGCATTGATTGATTTATTGCCCCAATTTCCCGAACAAATCATGTTTTGTTCCGACGATAAACACCCCGATGATTTAATCAAAGGCCATATCAATCAAGTGGTAAAAAGGGCGTTGAAACGTGGATTAGACCTCTTTCAAGTCCTGCGTGCGGCGTGTATTCACCCGGTAGAACACTACCGCCTGCCCGTGGGCACACTGCGTCCCGGCGACCCGGCTGATGCCATTTTGGCAGATAACCTCACCGATTTTAACGTCCAAAAAACCTGGATTAATGGTCTATTAGTGGCCGAAAACGGCGAATCATTGATTCAACCCATCGCGGCCGGAGCACCCAACAATTTCCACGCCAAAGAACTATCACCCGCTGATTTCGCCGTACCCACCCAACGTACCGAAGCCCATATCAACGTCATTATTGCCGAAGAAGGAGCCATCGTAACGGGTGCCACCACCGCTCCGGCCCGCATTGAACTGGGGTGTATTGTAGCCCAACCCGAACACGATATTTTAAAAATTGCCGTGGTGAACCGCTATTCTTCGGCCCCCGTGGCCTGTGGTTTTATTCAGGGTTTTGGCCTAAAAAGTGGGGCATTGGCCTCCTGCGTGGCGCACGATTCACACAATATTGTCGCCGTGGGTTGCTCCGACGAGGCCATTTGTACGGCGGTAAATTTGATTATTTCCAACAAAGGTGGCATTAGTGCGGTGGAAGGCAACCAACAACGGCTTTTACCCCTACCCGTGGCCGGGATCATGAGCAACGCCGACGGGCACGCAGTAGCGGCGGCTTATTCAGACATTGATACGTTTGTGCGTCAGAAGTTGGGCAGTGCACTCACCGCGCCGTTTATGACCTTGTCGTTTATGGCGTTGCCCGTTATCCCGGCACTAAAAATGACCGACAAAGGGTTGTTTGATGTGAATGTTTTTGACTTCACAACGATTTGTACAACTCCACGTGTTTAGCCCCAATCACCTCCAACGAATAGTGGGATAACACTTTTTCGCGGGCGGCCCGGCGCATATCGGCCAAAGCAGCGCGGTCACCGGTAATTTCCGCAATGGCGTTCGCCAAACCCGTGCTGTCTCCCTGCGCAACAATGCGCCCCTGACGGCCATTTTCGGCCATTTCGGGGATACCACCGGTGTCAAAACCCGCAACCGGGGTGCCGCAAGCCAACGATTCCATTACGGTATTGGGCAAATTATCTTCCAACGACGGAATAATAAACACATCGGCGGTGCTGTACGTGCGTGCCAGCACTTGCGCATCGGTGACCATTCCCAGGGCGTGAACGAGATAAGGCAATTGCGCCAGGGCCGCCGGTTCGGCTTTGCCCAGCACCAGTACCTCGTATTTTCGCTCGGGAAACTGTTGTTGGAGGGTCTGCAATGCCTCCAGCAAAAAGCGAAAACCCTTGCGCTCTTCACTCACTTTCATCGCCACAAAAAGTAGCACCTGCGCGTCGGGGGCGATACCTAACTGAGCGCGGTAGGCTTCAATTTCACCAGATGATTCGGGTTTAAATACGGTAGTATCAATGGGATTGGGCAGGCTGGTCACCGAAAAACCACGCAACAAACCAGAAGATTTAGCCTCGCGGGCCAACCAACTGCTACAGGTGATGAATTGAATATTTTTGGAAAAATAACGTTGTTTTTTTAACCAAATGCGGTGCGAAAGGTCATTTTCCGAAGGTTTGGACAAATAAGGACATTGCCCACAAGCCGTTTTAAAATGCACACACCCCCGCGAATAATGGCAGCCTCCGGTAAAAGCCCACATATCGTGCAGGGTCCAAAAAATGGGTTTGCCCAATTGCGCCAATTGCGCCACATTTTTTAACGATAAAAATCCTTGATTCACCCAGTGCAAATGAATCACATCCGCCGATTGCACATCGGGGTGGCGGCTGATATCGGTACCAAAATTGGCCAAAGAATAGGAAAAACGCACCGATTTATCTTTTTCATAGGGTAAAAAAGACAACCTTTCGGCGTAAAAAGGCCAGGCGGCGGCGTTGCCATCGCGGAAAATCATTGCCGTTTCAACACCCTGGGTTTTTAAAGCCGCTTCCAGGCGGCGGCAGGCAATACCGGCCCCACCGTGCGCGTAGGTGTTGATTAAGGCGACTTTCATACCAAACTTTGATGAATTAAGGTGTAGTTGTGGCAGGTCGGTTCTTTGGCCGCAATGGAATAACCCGCGTCCACGAGTTTTTTTAACGAACCTTCGATGCGCTCCATGTACCGAGGATCAAAATGGTTTCGGTGCGATTCGTCATATTCGATACAAATCACTTTTGCCGGAATATTGTCTTCCAATACCGTATCCAACACCGTGTATTCGGCCCCTTCGATGTCAATTTTGAGCAAATCAACGGCGGTATGGCCATTTTCCCGCATCAATTCGGAAAGGCGTTGCACCGGCACCTCGATGTAATGGTTGGTTTGTTGCAAATTGACGATGGAGTGCGATACATCGCTGGCGTTGGCCGGGGCGTAAAACCGTAACGTAGTGTGCTCTTTCCACAAACCCACCGGATGAAACACCAGCAAACCGGCCACTTCGGGCGGATAAGTGGGATACACACCGCCGGGATGATTAGCCAGCGGTGTGTTTTCCCCTTTTTTTAAACGTTGCACCAACATTTCCACGTGCGTTTGGGCGCGCGGCGTGGGGTCAACGATATGCACCGGACAGCCGTACCGGTGCGCAATATCTACGTCAAAAGAAACATCTTCTCCGGCCCCCACCAGGTAGACCACCGAATCGCGGCGCAGGAACCCGGCGGGAATAATCCAGCCGCCGTATCCCGAACCCGGGCGTTCGAGGGGTAACGAGGTACCAATGGGCAAACGCACGGCGCGTTCGGTCCATTTATACCATTTTTTTCGCAAAAAATCCATCATAAGGCCGGAAAACAAGAATTACACGTTAAAGCGGAAGTGCATAATGTCGCCGTCGGCCACCACGTATTCTTTGCCTTCAACGGCCATTTTACCCAACTCTTTTACTTTGGCTTCGGAGCCATACTGCACAAAATCGTTGAGTTTGATCACCTCGGCGCGGATAAACCCTTTTTCAAAATCGGAGTGAATAACCCCGGCGGCTTCGGGGGCTTTAGCACCACGGCGCACCGTCCAGGCGCGCACTTCTTTTTCACCGGCGGTGAAATAAGTAATGAGGTCGAGCAAGGTGTAACAAGAGCGAATCAGGCGATTTTTGCCCGGTTCGGTGAGACCCATCATTTCCAAAAATTCATTTTGTTCTTCGATGGATTCCATTTCGGCGATTTGGGCTTCGATACCGGCGCACACCAAAATCACTTCAGCATTTTCACCTTTTACCGATGCTTTAAAGGCTTCGGTGTGGTTATTACCCTTTTCGATGGTAGTTTCGTCCACGTTGCACACGTATAAAACGGGTTTGGAGGTGAGCAGCGCGAGTTCTTTTTGAATAATGCGTACGCCATCTTCGTCCAGTTCGGGCAATAAAGTACGCGCCGCCTTGCCCGCTTCGAGGTGGGCTTTGGTCAGGTTGAGTACTTCGAGGGCTTTAATATCGTCTTTGCTACCGGCTTTAGCGGCGCGGACGGTTTTTTCGAGGCGTTTTTCGACCGTTTCGAGGTCTTTTAGGCCCAATTCGAGGTCAATAATTTCTTTATCCCGCACGGGATTTACGGAACCATCCACGTGCACGACATTATCATCATCAAAGCAACGGACCACGTGAACAATGGCATCCACTTCGCGGATATTGGCCAAAAACTGGTTGCCCAATCCTTCCCCTTTGGAAGCGCCTTTGATCAAACCGGCAATGTCCACAATTTCAACCGAAGTGGGTACAATGCGCTGAGGGTTAATCAGTTCGGCCAATTGATCCAAGCGGCCATCGGGAACGATGATGATGCCCAGGTTAGGGTCTTTGGTGGCGAAAGGATAATTTGCTGCCAGTGCCTTTGCATTGGTTAAAGCGTTAAAAAGAGTGGATTTACCCACGTTGGGCAAGCCAACGATCCCGCACTGAAGTGCCATAGTCTGTATTTATTTATTGAGTTATTTGCTTTTTTAAAAATACCGTCGCCGTCTTGTTTATTTCTTAAAAAATATCGGCAAACCGTAAAAAAAACGGGCGCAAAGATAGGCTTAATTTGGGAAAACAATAAAAATTGTCGTACTTTTGCGCCCCTATGACAGAAGAGCAGATTCAACCACAAGAACAGCCGGAACAACCCAAGCCGGCTTCAGATTACGGGGCCAGTAGTATCACGGCCCTCGAAGGTTTGGAGGCAGTACGCAAACGCCCCGGTATGTACATTGGCAGTACCGACACCAAGGGTCTTCACCACCTCGTTTGGGAGGTTGTGGATAACTCTATTGACGAGCACCTGGCCGGCCATTGTGATACCATTAATGTCACCATTCACCCCGATAATAGCATCACCGTAAAAGATAATGGTCGCGGTATTCCAACCGGACTCCACCCCAAACTCCAAAAATCAGCCTTGGAGGTGGTAATGACCGTACTACACGCCGGTGGTAAATTTGACAAAGACACCTATAAAGTATCGGGTGGCTTGCACGGGGTGGGTGTTTCCTGCGTAAACGCCCTCTCTATCCACCTCCGCGCCGAAGTACACCGCGAAGGCAAAAAGTTTGAACAGGAGTACCGACAGGGCAAACCCCTTTACGATGTTCGGGAAATTGGCGAAACCACCGAACGCGGTACCATCGTTAACTTTTTGCCCGATGATACCATTTTTGAAGCATCCGAATACAAATACGATGTTTTGGCCCACCGCCTGCGCGAACTTTCTTTTTTGAACAAAGGTCTTACCCTTACCCTGACCGACGAACGCGAAAAAGACGAAGACGGTTACAAATCCGAAGTGTTCCACTCTCAGGGTGGTTTGCAGGAGTTTGTACTCTGGATTGACGAAGCCAAACAACGCCTCATGGAAGTGCCCGTGTACATCACGGCCGCCGAAGAAGGCGTAGAAGTAGAAGTGGCCCTGACGTATAATACCTCTTACTCCGAGAATATTATGTCGTTCGTGAACAATATCAACACCCGCGAAGGTGGTACCCACGTGAGTGGTTTCCGCCGCGCCTTGACCCGTGAATTCAAAAAATACGGGGAAGACGGTGGCTTTTTCAAAAAAATCAACTTCCCCATTTCGGGTGAAGACTTCGTGGAGGGTCTTACCGCCATTGTTTCAGTAAAAGTACCCGAACCGCAGTTTAAAGGCCAAACCAAAGGCGAATTGGGCAATAGCGAAGTAACGGGTATCGTTTCCCGTTGCGTGGGTGATGCGTTAAAGGTGTTTTTGGAAGAAAACCCCAACCAGGCGCGCCGCATTATTGATAAAGTAGTGCTGGCTGCTACCGCCCGCAACGCCGCCCGCAAAGCCCGCGAAATGGTGCAGCGTAAAGGTGCGCTTACCGGTAGTGGACTTCCCGGGAAACTGGCCGATTGCTCCAGCCGCAGCCCCGAAGAAAGTGAGGTATTCCTCGTCGAAGGTGACTCGGCGGGTGGTACGGCCAAACAAGGTCGCAACCGCCATATTCAGGCCATTTTGCCGCTGCGTGGTAAAATCCTGAACGTGGAAAAAGCGCTGGAACACAAAATTTACGAAAACGAAGAGATCAAAAATATCTTTACAGCCTTGGGCGTAAGTATTTCCGAAAACGACGAAGGATTGCGCATTTTGAACATCGAAAAACTGCGCTACCACAAAATCGTGATCATGTGTGACGCCGACATCGACGGTAGCCACATCTCTACGCTGATCCTGACGTTTTTCTTCCGCTACATGCGCCCGCTGATTGAAAAAGGACACATTTACATCGCGCAACCGCCGTTGTATTTGGTGAAAAAAGGTAAAAATCAGCGCTACTGCTGGAACGACAAACAACGCAAAGAAGCCACCCTGGACTTTTCCGGTGGTCGCGAAGACGACGATTCCGTAAAAGTACAACGCTATAAGGGTCTCGGTGAAATGAACGCCGAACAACTCTGGGAAACCACGATGGACCCCAATACACGTATCCTGAAACAAGTCAACATTGATGATGCCGCCGAAGCCGATCGAATGTTCGCCATGCTCATGGGCGACGAAGTGCCACCGCGCCGCGCATTTATCGAAAATAACGCCAAATATGCGCGGATAGACGCGTGATTTTTAGTGAAGAGTGAAGAATGAAAAGTGAAAAGTGAAAAGTGAAAAACGAAGAGTGAAGAGTGAAAAGTTTGCACGTCGTAGAGTATTTTACCACTAAGTAAAACTAAGAATACACTAAGATTCACTAAGCGTAGAGTAGTGAAAAGTGTATAGTGAAGAGTGAAAAATACTCTTCAAAATATTCAAAATAAACACACTACGCTTAATGAATCTTAGTACATAGTTACTAAATCAGTAGCAAAGAACACACTACGACGGGCAAACTTTTCACTCTTCACTTTTCACTCTTCACTTTTCACTCTTCACTTTTCACTCTTCACTTTTCACTCTTCACTTTTCACTCTTCACTCTTCACTTTTCACTCTTCACTTTTCACTAAAGAAAACGCTTCTTGCAAGACCCCGCAAGCCCACCGAATTTCCTCCTCCGTAATGGTTAACGGCGGCGCGATGCGCAGGGACCAGTCGTTGAACAAAAACCAATCGGTGATTAAACCCTTTTCCAAACAAACGGCAATAACTTCGCGGACTTTTTCGCCACTGCCCAAATCCACCGCCATCCAAAGACCCGCGTGCCGGATCTCGTGAACCGCCGGGTGTTGCAGCAATTCCAAAAACAAATCCCGTTTGGCGGGCACCTGTTGAATCAGGTCGGTTTCCAGCAATATTTTTAAAGTTTCCAAAGCGGCGGCCGCGCACACCGGGTGGCCACCAAAGGTAGAAATATGCCCCAATACCGGGTCGTGGCTCAACACCTGCATAATGGCCTGCGGGGCCACAAACGCACCAATGGGCATTCCGCCGCCAAAACCTTTGGCCAATAACAACACATCGGGCTGAATGCCAAATTGCTCAAAGGCAAACAAAGTGCCTGTGCGCCCGTATCCCGCCTGAATTTCGTCCAAAATAAGCAAAGTGCCCGTTTCGGTGCAGCGTTGGCGAATGGCCTGTATCCACGCCGGGCGCGGTGCACGAATGCCCCATTCGGCCTGTACCGTTTCGATAATCACCGCCGCCGTGGTGTGGTCAATTTGTTCCAAAGCCGCATCGTTGTTAAACTCAATGTGGCGGATACCCGGCAACATGGGATAATAAGCATCCGTGAAATAGGTGGGATTCATGAGGCTGGCCGCGCCGTGGGTACTGCCGTGGTAGGCGTGTTTGGCGGCTACGATATTGGGACGACCGGTAAAACGTTTGGCCAATTTTAAAGCGCCTTCGGTGGCTTCGGTGCCGGAATTGGTAAAATACACCGCATCCAGGCCGGGTAAATGCGCCGCCAGCAAGGTCGCCAACGCTACCTGCGGGCTTAATATGTACTCCCCGTACACGAGCGTGTGCCAATATTGTTGCAACTGCGCTTCCACGGCCGCCTGCACACGCGGGTGCCGGTGCCCAAGGCAACTGACGCCAATCCCCGCAATGAGATCCAGGTACGGTTTGTCGTTTTGATCGTATAAAAACACGCCCCGGGCCGATTTTATCTCCAATCCCAGCGGTGCCGGAGAGGTTTGGGCGACGTGTTGTAAAAAAAGTGCTCTTTGTGAAGACATTATTTTTGCAGTACGGGATTTAATTGTAAGTTTGCCCGACTGTATTTCACCACAAAGAAACGGTGAAATAATAACTAAGGAGAACAGAAATCCTCATTTCAACGTTATACGATACTATGACGGCTCTTGATTTAATCGCCCATGACATTCCTGCGCTCAGAATTGAGCAAACAGGCCGCGACGCATACCATTTGCTGAGCGACCACCACGTAAAACATCTGCCGGTGGTAGATGGTCGGCGCTTGGTGGGAATTATTTCCGAAGAAGATATATTTAATCACCGCATCTACGAGCCGGTGAGTACGTACGATTTTTCGATGCTTCGAACCTTTTTTGTTCGCGCCGACGAACATCTTTTTGATATTATGCGGGTAATGGGCGAAAATCGCCTGACGGTTATTCCGGTAGTGGACGAAGAAGGCAATTATTTGGGAATGGTATCGCAAAACACCATGTTGCGTACCTTTTCCGAAACCACGGCGTTTGCCATGCCCGGCGGCACTTTAATTTTGGAAATCAGCCGTAAAGACTATTCCATGATTACTATCGCGCGGTGCGTGGAGGAGGAATCGGCGCGTATACTCACGGCGGTTATTTCTTCTACTCCCGACGCCGAAATGCTGGAGGTGACATTGAAGGTAAACCGCGAAGATGTAACCAGGATTGTGGCCGGTTTGGAACGCTATGGGTACACCATAAAACGGTCATTTGCCGAAGATGTGTATTCCGAAAGTGTTCGCGAACGATACGATTCTTTGATGAATTACCTGAACATGTAACCACTAACGAAACTCAATTTCCACCTCAATTTGGGTGGGTCCGCCCGGTGTAACAGTCCAGATATACTGTTGCACAAACTGTTCGGCTACTTCGTCGCAGCCGTAACCCAAGCGGTTGATAAACAACACCGACCGTACTTTTCCATCCGCAGGCCGAATATCGAGAATCATGGAAACCAAACCTGATTTTATGCCATTGTCCTTGGAGGCCTGCGTCAGTTTCACTTTGCTTTCAACGTCATTTCTAAATTGTTCCCAACCCACCGACGGAGTGGGCGGAGCCGGGACATTCGAGCGTTTTTTGGGCGTTGCACCAACGGGGAAACCCGCGTTGTTGGCCGTTTGAGGGACGGAACGAATGGGTGCCGATTCATTTTGAGATACTTCTTCGGTTTTGGCATCCTCAACGGCAGGTGGCGCGGGAGGAGCATTATTGAGCATCGGTTCGGATACGTTGTTTTCCGGCGGTGCCACAGCCTCTTTTTCTTCCAACACGGCTACATCATCGGAAAGGACTACGGGCGGCGGGGTTGCCCCAGGGCGTTGCTTCACCGAACGGTTATCGCGGGGACCGGCTGCCGAAGGGGCAGGTTTTGCGTTAGGATCGTTGGTTTCCTGCGTGGGAACATTGGTCGCCAATTCGTTGGGCGTTGGCGTTGGCCAAAATGCCCATACGGCCACGAGCAGCAGCAACAATGCAGCAGCAACGGACATCAGGTAGAAGGGCAAAAAAGGCCGCCGTTGGGGTTGTTTTTCGCGCAGTTTTTTGCGCAAACTGTCCAAATGCAGTTGGTGGTCGGTTTCCGGGGTGGAGAAATACCCATCCATTGCCTCGCGGGCAAACGCGTCGCTTTCGGCCATGAGCCGTTGGAGCGCTTGTTCGTCGGCGCGGGTAAAATTACCGGAATTCCATTTTTCCAATAATTCCTGCCATTGTTGATCGGTATTTTCCATTTTTTTATTTCTCCAAACAAATCCGAAGATTGCGTTTTCCATTCTGGATGTACGAACGGACTTTGCCCAATTCTTCGGCTAATGTGTCGGCAATTTCTTTGTAAGATTTATCCTCGTAATAAAACCACAACACGCATTTGCGTTGTAATTCGTTGAGTTGTTCGAGGCACTCTTGCAACGGCAAGGTTTTTTGTGGCATCTCCAATTCATACTCAAACGCCTGTTCCACCGCGTCGAAAAACTCCATTTTTTCGGGTTCGTGGTAGTAGGTTGGCTTGTTGTGTTGTTTCCGCCACTCCATTAGACAATAATTTCGCGCAATTACATAAAGCCAGCCGCGAAAATGTTCCACTTTATGTTCTTTGGCCTTTACCGTCAGTTCTTCGTAGATGGCCATAACGGCATCTTCGGCTTTACCGGAGTCTTTTAAAATTTTAATACAAACCCCGTACACCATGTTCATATAACGCTCGTACAACAGCCCCAAAGGCCGTGTGGTATCACCCGACACGTATTGTGCCAGTAATTCCTCGTCGGAAAGAGCCGTTGCCGTTTTGGCGGAAAGCGTTCGTAACATGTGGGACAAAGGTAGATGAAATGCCTAAACTTAACTAGTGGTTTTGGTTCAAAAAGAGCGATTTATTGGATTTTTACCCATTCCGCAAAAGCCAACAAACTCCCAACGCTGGTATCGGCGTAAACCGGCTCGTGCTCCTCCCCTATTTTTCCGGTGACTAAGGCGGTTTTCATACCCAATCGCCGCCCAAATTCGATGTCCGAAGCCGAATCACCCACCATCCACGCGGATTCAAAACGAATTTCGGGGAAATCGCGCTGCGCCCACTGCCCCATCCCAACGCCCGGTTTACGGCAAGGTGCCTGATCGGAGGAGACATTGGGACAAAAATAAATGGCGTCTAATGGGCACCCGACGGCAGCGGCTTCCATTTGCAGATATTCGTGTACTTTTGCCAAATCCGCCGTGGTCATTAATCCCTTGCCAATACCCGCCTGGTTGGTGACCACCACAATTCGTTCGAAAAGGGGCCGCAACGATGCCAACGCCCGCAGCGCCCCCGGCTCGAAGGTAAACTGCTCCACCGTGCGCACATATTCGCCCGGAATTCTGGTATTAATCACGCCGTCGCGGTCGAGAAAAAGAAAAGAAGGAGTGGTCATGGTATTAAAAATGTGCTTTGTTTGAAACGCTGTTAAAGTACCGTTTGAACATTGTTTCACCCTATTTTGTTAAATATTCAGTATGTCTGTAGAATTATCCCTCCAAACCCCCGCGCTGCTGTTTCCTGCCTTGTCCTTGCTGATTTTGGCGTACACCAATAAGTTTTTGGCCATTGCCAAACTCATCCGCAACCTGTATTCGACGCACAAAGAAAAGCCGCAGCCGCATATTTTGGCGCAAATTCAATCGTTGCGCACCCGCCTTGGCCTTATCCGCTGGATGCAAGCCGCCGGATTGGCCAGCAACCTGTTTTGCGTATTAACGATGTTGTTCATTTATTTGGGCCACCAAATGACCGCCCACATTTTGTTTTTTATCGCCGTCGCCCTCCTGATGATCTCGTTGAGTATTGCTGTCATTGAAACCTTCAAATCGGCCAATGCCCTGAATGTATTGCTGAGCGACCTGGAAGAATCGGAAGGTGTGGCCCGCAAAACCATGAAAAAACTGTGGGCATTACCGCGCAAAGTGGGTTCCTGGTGGGGAAAAAGCAACAGTTAATTAGATTTTAGACCTTAGACAAAAGACTTTAGACAGAAGACTCTCTCACATCATACTATTCATTTTTCACTATTCACTTTTCACTGCTCGCGCGAAATTGCATTTCGTGTGAAACGATTAGTGCGGCTGTGCCGCAAGCGTAGCCGCACTAATTGAACCAGCGGGTAGCGGCTTTTTTGCGTGTTTTGTGCGTTTTGTCAGCATGTTTTTTTTGATATATGATTGATGATGTATGATAGCAGATATCAGAAGTTTTTCTCCTCCCATCTCATATCTTATATCTCATCACTTGCTTATACACCTCCAGCAAGGTTTGTTTTTCTTTTTCCCAATGCCATTCTAAAGCCGCTTTTTGGCAGTTTTTTTGCAAAAAAAGGTATTTATCCGGGTTATTATCCAAATCAACAATGGTTTTTATCAGGGTGGCTACGTCGAGGTTATCCAGCAAGATTGCAACTTCATATTGTTGGTTGAGCGCGGCATATTCGGGGAAATTCATGGTGATGGTGGGCACGTTGGTTTGCACGTAATCGAAAAACTTATTGGCCAACGAATAATAATAACTCAAGCCCTTGTTTTCCAATAAATTTAACCCCACCCACGCCTTGCGGGTGATTTCCTTTAATGTATCGGGATCTACAAAACCCAAAAAACGCACCCGTTCGCCCGCGTTTTGCGCCCGTTTGCGCAAGGTTTGGGACAAATCTCCTTCGCCCGCCAGCCACAGTTCGATGTGCGGCGGCAACAACGGAACGGCATCAATCAAGGCTTCAATGCCCCGGCCTTCGTTCAGCGCTCCCTGGTACAACAGTATTTTTTTCTCCGATGTAGTCGCGGCGATGGCCGTTGCTTGGGGAAAAGGCACGTTGCGCACCACCTGAAACGCGATGCCGTGTTGTTGGGAAAAAATTTGCGCCAACGCCGGGCCAACGGTGTAGGCATGGCGGTAAAAGGGCAAAAAAAGCCGTTCTACACCGCCCCAAAACAGTTTGACCAAGGGCCGGTGCGTTACCTCCGGCACTTCGGTAAAATACTCGTGCGCGTCAAAAACGCGGGGTTTGCCTTTGGTTAAAGTAGCGATACAACCGGCGGGTAACGTGTCCAAATCAATGGAACAAACCGCGTCAAAATTATTTTTCCACAAAAAAAACAAAAGGCGCACATTGAACTCTGCGTAAAAGGCAAAACCTTTGTGCCACCAACAACGCAGCCTGATTTGGCGAAAATTGCGTTCTTTGCCGGGTAAAGAAGTGGGCAAAACCCGCCCAATGAGGGTCACATCGTAACCGGCTTCGCACAAGGTTGTGCAAATGCGGTGCATCCGCTGGTCGTAACTCAGGTCGTTGGTAACGGTAAAAAACAACCGCTTTGGTACATTCATAGCGGCAAATGTAGAAAATATGACACAATTACGCGCCGTTTGGCGACTGGCTTATCTGGCTTTTTACACGATTTGGATAGTGGCGGGGATTATGGTAGTCAGCGCCATTAAAGGTTATAACCCGCAATACTCCATGAAACGCCGCCGAAAATGGGCGCGCCACCTGTTACCGGCCATCGGGATTGACCTGACCATTGAAGGAACGCCGCCCGAAAAACCATGCCTGATTATGTGTAACCACCGCTCGTACATTGATCCCATGCTCATTCTCCACGATGTACTGGCCTATCCGGTGAGTAAAGCGGAAGTGGCCAACTGGCCGGTGTTGGGCTACGGCGCTAAAGTGACCGGTATTTTGTATTTAAAAAGAGAAAGTGTTTCGAGCCGACGCAAAACCCTGGGAGCCATTGCCAGTACGATTCAACAGGAGCGTATTCCGGTGATTTTGTACCCCGAAGGCACCACCTTCGACACCGATTTGACCGGCGATTTCAAACGCGGTGGTTTTCAGTTGGCCGCCACCGAGGGCATTGATATTGTACCGGCGGTGCTTGAATACGGCTCAAAAGATGATTATTGGGTGGGCGATTCGGCGTTTGTACCGCATTTTTTAAAACGTTTTTCCGAAAAACGCATCACAGCGCGTTTGCGCTACGGCAGCCCCATTAGCAGCAATGATCCTGCCATTTTGACGAATGAAACCAAACGTTGGATGGACCAGGTATTGGCCTCCTGGAAAACGGCGTGATGCCTTTTTGAATAAAATCCCCGCACAACATGTACACCATTGCCATTTTAGCCGCCGGTACCTCGAAGCGCTTGGGGCAACCTAAACAATTGCTACCCTGGAAGGAAAAAATCCTGCTGCAACATACCCTCGACGAGGCTGAAAACCTGGGTGTACCCGTGTTGCTGATCCTCGGTGCTTTTTACAAAGAAATAGAAGATGCAATTGTGGTTGGCCCCCAAACCCGGGTTTTGTTCAACGAAAACTGGCCGGAAGGCATGGCTTCTTCCGTGCGGATGGCCGTAGAACAGGTTTCAGCGGAGACCGAATACCTGCTGTTTTGTGTTTGCGACCAACCCTTTCTCAACACGGCTATTTTACAACAACTCATTCAACAACAACAACTTACACAACAACCCATTGTGGGGGCCATGTATAAAAACGGGGCTACGGGAGTCCCCATGCTGCTGCACCGTTCTTTTTTTTCCGAACTATTAACGCTTAGCGGCGACGTGGGGGCCAAAAAAATTGCGGCGCAACATCCCGATAAAATGGCTACTTTTGACTTCCCTTTGGGGCATTTAGACGTTGATACCCTCGACGATTACGCACAACTTACCCACCCATGATTCAAGATCAATTTGGCCGACTACACAATTATTTACGCATTTCACTGACGGACAATTGTAATCTCCGGTGCTTCTACTGTATGCCGGAAGAAGATTACGATTTCACCCCGACCTCCAGGCTCATGCAAACCAACGAAATTGTGGCTTTGGCGCGCACCTTTGTGGATCTGGGCGTTACCAAAATACGCTTAACCGGCGGCGAACCCTTAGTCAGGAAAGACGCAGCGGCGATTATTGCGCAATTGTCGGAACTGCCGGTACAACTCACCATGACCACCAACGGAACGCGCATCAAGGCGTTATTGCCCGTTTTGAAAGATTCTTCCATTCGGTCGCTGAACGTCAGTTTGGATACTTTACAGGCCGAAAAATTCTTTTTTATGACCCACCGCGACCAGTTTCACGGGGTAATGGAGGGAATTCAATTGTTGCTGGATCATCATTTTCACGTAAAAGTTAACGTGGTAGTGATCCACGACCTGAACGACAACGAAATTAATGATTTTATTGCCTGGACCAAAGACACGCCCGTGCACGTGCGGTTTATTGAATTTATGCCTTTTTCGGGCAATCGCTGGTCGAGCAATCAGGTGGTGGGTTATCGCGATATTTTGGAGATTATTGGTCAAAAATACGCCTTTGAAGCCTTACCGGGCCTCAAAAACGATACTGCAAAAGCATTTCACATTCCGGGGCACCAGGGTAGTTTTGCCATTATCAGCACGATGACCGCGCCTTTTTGCGAAGGTTGTAACCGCATCCGGCTCACTGCCGATGGCAAGTTAAAAAACTGCCTTTTTTCTAAAGGCGAAATGGATTTACTCACGCCGTTGCGCAACGGAATGGACATTATTCCACTTATTCACCAAAACATTGCGGAAAAAGCCGAACGGTTGGGTGGGCAATTCACCCCCGAAGATTTTGAAAAAATGGTGGGTTCGGCCATCGAAAACCGCAGCATGATAACCATTGGAGGATGATTAGTGTACCCGAGGCGCGCTCCATCGTAGCCGCCGAAATTCGCCCTTTATCGCCGGTTCAGGTGCCTTTACAACACGCCAATGGCCTGTGCACCGCCGAAGATATTATTTCGCCCATTCATATTCCCGGGTTTGCGCAATCGGCAATGGATGGTTACGCCCTTCATTGGGAAGGTTGGCAACAACACCGTTCGTTGCGCATTATTGGAGAAATTGCGGCGGGTGACGCGTATTTACCGCCCATTGCACCGCACGAATGCGTCCGAATTTTCACCGGAGCGCCGGTGCCACCGGGTGCCGATACGGTGATTCAGAAAGAACTCATTCGGGTGGAACAGGATACGTTGTGGATTGACAAACCAGACCTCGCCCCGGGCACCAACGTCCGCCGCGTGGGCAGCGAAATGGAGCGGGGCACCTTGGCTATGCCCGCCGGGACGCTGCTCGTTCCGGGTGGGATTGGGTTTATTGCCAGTTTGGGCATTCCGCAGGTATTGGCCATTCCCCGGCCCTACTGTGCGGTTATTGTGACCGGTAACGAACTCCAACAACCCGGTGTACCGTTGTCGGCGGGACAAGTGTATGAGTCCAACTCCTTCGCTTTGTCGGCGGCACTGCGTGCGGCTGGGGTGGAAGACGTGCACGTCACTTTTGTGCAGGATACCTTGGCGGGGGTAACAAAAGCGCTGGAAACCGCGTTGGAAACCCATCCGTTGGTGTTGCTCACGGGCGGGATCAGCGCGGGTGATTATGATTTTGTGCTGCCCGCCACGCAAGCCTGTGGGGTACGGCAACATTTTCACAAAATCAAACAAAAACCGGGTAAACCCTTGTTTTTTGGCACTAAAAACCAAAGCGTTGTGTTTGGGCTACCGGGTAATCCGGCTTCCGTGATGACTTGTTTTTACCAATACGTGGTGCCCGCGCTGCATTATTTATCGGGAACTAATGCCCCACCGGTACGCACCGCACCGCTCGAAACAGCCTATCAGAAACCCATTGGATTAACCCATTTTTTGAAGGCCGACTACAATGGTCAATCCGTTCGGTTATTGGGTGCCCAAGAATCGTTCCGTATGAGTTCATTTGCCCAAGCGAATTGTTTGGTCACAATTCCGGAAGATACCACCCGGGTGGAAGAAGGCGCATTGGTGGAAATAACGGTGTTAAAGGGTTAAATTCAACCCCTAATCCCGGTATCGTTTTGTTAAATCCCCGTAATAGTCAATGCGGCGGTCGCGGAAAAACGGCCAAATTCGGCGCACATCTTCGGTGCGTTTTTTATCAATTTCAACCACCACATTTTCCTCCTGATCGGGTGAGGCCAGGTACAAAATTTCACCCTGTGGCCCGGCAACAAAACTTTGTCCCCAAAACTGAATTCCGTTGGTGACGCCGCTCCAATCGCCCTCGTGGCCCGTTCGATTAACGGTAATAACGGGCAAACCATTGGCCACGGCGTGCCCCCGTTGAGAAATAAACCAAGCCCCGTGCTGGCGTTCTTTTTCCACTTGGGGGTCAGTGCTTTCCCACCCGATGGCGGTGGGGTAAATCAGCATTTCGGCCCCGGCCAAAGCCATTAATCGGGCTGCTTCGGGGTACCATTGGTCCCAGCAAACGAGTACGCCCAATTTACCCACCGAAGTTTGAATGGGTTCAAAACCGAGATCGCCGGGGGTAAAATAAAATTTTTCGTAATAAGCCGGATCATCGGGAATGTGCATTTTACGGTATTTACCGGCGATAGAACCATCTTTTTCAAATACAACGGCCGTATTATGGTACAAACCGGGTGCGCGTTTTTCGAACAACGACGTGACCAACACCACGCCGTATTGTTTGGCAATGGCCGAAAAAGTTTCGGTATCGGGACCGGGAATGGGTTCGGCCAAATCGAACATCGCGGTGTCTTCGGCCTGACAAAAATAAATGCCGCAGTGTAACTCCTGCAACACCACTAATTCGGCACCTTGGGCAGCACATTCGGCTATACCTTTGACGGATTTTTCAATATTTGCTTTTTTATCGTTGGAACACGTTTGTTGTACCAGGCCAATTTTCATATAATTTTTGATAAATGAGCGTTAAAACTGCTTTTATACTGAGCGTCGCCGGGTTTTGTGCACCATTAGTGCCGCGTCCTGCATTTTATACACAAAACCTGCCGCGTCGAAGTATTATGACGGGGCAAAAGTAGTTGATTGGTGGAGAATGAAAAAATAAAGCGGCGGGTTTCGCGGCGGGCAATTTGACCATTTTTTTCAAATAATCACAAATGGCTCCGTTGAAATATCAAAGTAGTCATACCTTTAGACCTGAAACAAATAGATTTATCGAAAATGCTAGCAAAAACATACGCAGAATACCAGGCCGAAGGGCGTTCACCGGAAATATTGTTTTGGGTGGGGTGTGCCGGTAGTTTTGATGCGCGGGCGCAAAAAGTAACCCGGGCAATTTGTGAAATATTGAACCATGTGGGCGTTGAATTTGCCATTTTAGGCCAGGATGAACGCTGCACCGGTGACCCGGCCCGCCGCGCCGGGAATGAATTTTTATTCCAAATGACCGCCGCCATGAATATCGAAACGCTAAACATGTACGGCGTTCAAAAAATTGTGGCCGCTTGTCCGCACTGTTTTAATATCCTGAAAAACGAATATCCGGCCCTCGGTGGCCATTACGAAGTCATCCACCACACCCAATTACTCAACGACCTCATTCAGGAAGGACGTTTGAAAATAAAAGAAGGTGGTTCTTTTAAAGGTCAACGAATTACCTACCACGATTCTTGTTACCTCGGCCGCGCCAACAACGAATACGAGGCTCCACGGGCTTTGCTCGAAGCATTAGACATTGATCTGGTGGAAATGAAACGCTCCAAAAAGAATGGCCTGTGCTGCGGCGCAGGTGGTGCTCAAATGTGGAAAGAAGACGAACCGGGCGACAAACGAATCAATATTGAACGCGTGGAAGAGGTTTTAACCACCAATCCCACTGGCGTAGCGGCCAATTGCCCGTTTTGCATTACCATGCTGCAAGATGGTCTGAAAGCGAAAGAACGCAACGAGGATATTCCCGTATTTGATCTGTCCGAAATGATTCTCACAAATTTAAAATAACGCTCATTCAAAATGAGATCACTGCTATTGCTATTCTTCTTGACGGGAATAACAACCGTCCTACGCGCCCAAAATTATACTATGAACGGCACCCCGATTAACGATTGCGCCGGGTCGTTTTTTGATCCCGGCGGCCCGTCGGCAGATTATGGCAATAACCAAAATATTTCCACCACTATTTGTGCGGGTGGCGCCGGTGGAGGCACCCACATCCGGCTCGATTTTTCCGGGCTTCAGTTGGCGGATGGCGATGTACTTTGCTTTTACGATGGCACCGATGCCACGGCTCCGCTGCTATCGTGCAGCGACCAGTACCAGCCTGGTTCCATAGTGGTGGTACAAGCCACTGCGGCCAATACTTCCGGTTGCCTCACCGTGGTTTTCACTTCCAATAGTACGGGTACCGCCCCCGGTTGGTCGGCGGCGATTTCGTGCGTTAAATCCTGCCAAACCATCAACGCACAACTCCTCAGTACCACCCCGGCTACCGTCCCGGCGGATACCGGTTGGATTGATATTTGCCCCGGCCAACGGATTACATTTAACGGTCAGGGGATTTATCCGCAAAATGGTTTGGTGTACAACCAGTCAGATTTTACCACCTCTTTTGAATGGAACTTTGGCGATGGTGATATCGCTTATGGCCCTACCGTTTCGCATAAATTTACGGAATCCGGCGGGTATTACGTTCAATTGTTACTGCGGGATACCCTCGGTTGCGTGAGTACTAATCTGGTGAGCCAGCGCGTGCGGGTGGCACCCAAACCCAGTTTTGAGTTGGCCAATGCGTACAGTTCCACCATTTGCGCCAACGACACCTTGCAATTATCGGCGGCGGTATACGCGGCCAATAGCGCCAACAACCTGGGTGTATCGCCCGGAAACGGCAGTTTTCAGGTGTCCGGCACCCGTTCCGATTCGTTGGCCTTACCCGATGGAACGGGTATTCCGTATTCAACCAGC